>NZ_AP042475.1:0-1517127 GCF_055389385.1 Caldococcus noboribetus
CGAAGGCTTACTTAAGGCCGGGGCCCAGCGGCTGAACTTTTTCAGTAACCTGTAAGCTTTACTGAAAATCCTTTTACGCAGCCCCGCCCGGCCTCCTTGGCTTAACAAAGTACTTGTATATCTCCTGGATTGATACAGGCGCCGCCAGCCCCCAGTCAGAAGGCCTCCAGCTGACACCCAACTAGCTTGGCCTGAGAGCATGAGTTCCAGGATAAGGCTCGTGACCCTGGCCGTGGCCGCGGCGGCGGTAGTCGCCGTGTTCCTAATGGCCAGCTCGTCGGCCGCCTTCCTGCTCTACGGCTACCAGGGCAAGCTCCACGTGTTCGCGCCTCCAGCGCCGGCCTCCTTTGGGCCTGGCGTGGCTTCTCCCTGGGCTACGTTCAGTACAATGCCGACGACCTCGCCTTACACAGGGGGCTTCAAGCTCCACGCAACCCTCTACAACTCTACGAGCGCTTACAGCGACATAGGCACGATGACCGTCTACTCCGACCAGCTGGCGATAACAGTTGCCAGCGTGTCAGGGTCGCTGATAGGGGGAAGCGGCTCATACGCTAAGTCAGTAATTATAGAGATAGAGCCAGCCGGGACCCCTCCGCTGCCTCCAGGGACTTACTACGGCTGCACAATTGAGATAAACGAGACCAGCAACGGCCCGCTGGAGTACTACTATGAGTACACCTACGCTGTGAGCCCCTCGGGCACCACGACAACCGGGCCTACATCGGCCCAGCAGTGCTGGCTCACGGGCAAGTCGCCTGGCGGCATGCCATACTACGTAACTATAACGGTCGTGGGCAACTCAAACCAGATGGTCACCCCTGGCGAGGACCTCGGATCGCTGCTGGTGAGCTTTAACTTCAACGCGGCCTGGTACCCCACGTCAGCCCCTCCATCATCGCCTGCACCGCCGCCGGGCGGCGGTGGCAGCTCTTAGCCTGAGCGGCCAGCGGCCTGAAGTGAAAGGCAAGGCTCAATCCAACTTACTTTTTTGTTTCCCTCCTTCCTTATTTTCCAGCCTCCTTGGAGTGCGGCTTCCCCTGCAGCCCCCGGCTTGTGGTAACCCCAGCCGGCTTGAGCCAACAGGGGCGTTTGGCTTTAGCGGCCCTTAGAGCTGCTCCATCGCCCTGGGCTCGCAAGGCCCACAGGCCAAAGCAAAGAGGGCAACGGCAACTACAGTCAAGAAAGCCTGCGCTGAGCCGCTCGGTGGGCCGCTCACTCTAGCATCTCAGAGAAGAGCTGCCTGAGGTCGTCCTTGCTCATGGTCTTTGGCGAGAGCACCAGCAGCCTCTGCTGGGCCCACGCCCCCTCCACCAGGGCGTCGAGGTCGGACCTGGTGAAGCCTATCTCCTTGAGGTTAGTTGGCACGTGTAGGTCCTCGAGCAGCTTCATGTAGAAGTCGAATATCCTCTCGCCGACCTCCCTCGGCGTCCCGCTGTCGTCAAGGCCCAGGGCCCTGGCCACCGCCCTGAACTTGTCCTCGTTGTAAGGCGCCAGGAACCTGAAGGCGTAGGCGGCAGGAATCGCCGTGCTTATGCCGTGGGGCACTATGGGGTAGCCGAAGTCGTAGTCCGGCGGGTGCCAGTCCCTCACCATGCCGGCTATCGGGTAAGCCATGGCGTGCGGCACGTGGACCCCCGCGTGCCCGAAGCCAAGGCCTGCGAGGTTTGCGCCGAGCTGCATGTAGTACCTGGCCTCTATGTCGTATGGGTCGGCGTAGGCCCTCCTTAGGTACTTGGCGACCCAGGTTATCACTGGAAGGAACAGGTCACCTATGGGGGTTGAGCCTGCGTAGACAGGCCTCTCCGCAGGGGACACCGCTGGCCTCGCGGTGTACGGGTGCGCCGTTATGGACTCTATGGCGTGGTTGAGCACGTCAAGCCCCGTGGAGGCGGTGACGGTGGGCGGCATGCTTATGGTGGTAAGCGGGTCCACTATGGCGACTGAGGGCCTCAGGTACTGGTTGCTGACGCCTGTCTTGACGTGAAGCTTCTTTATGTCAAGCACGGCCACGTTGGTGTTCTCCGCCCCGGTGCCAGCTGTGGTGGGCACGGCTATCATAGGCTTCAGGGGCCCAGGGGGAGACATCCCCTTGCCCACTGGCTTGTTGACGTAGTCCATAAGGTCAGCCGGGTAGCTGTAGAGCAGGTTCAGCAGCTTGGCGGTGTCTATCGTCGAGCCCCCTCCTAGGGCCACGAAGCCGTCCACCCTCAGGTCCTTGACCTTCGAGAAGCCCTGAACTATGGCCTCGTCGTCAGGCTCCACGTGGACGTCGGTGAAGACCTCAACCTTTATCCCCTGCGACTCAAGGCTTCCCCTGACCTGCTCAGCCAGCTTGCTCTCGGCCAGCCTCCTGCCGACGACCAGGAGCACGCTCGTCATGCCGAGCCTCCTGGCCTCGTAGCCCACGTCCTTTGACGCTCCCAGGCCGAACTTGATGTAGGGCAGGTTTATCACAAACACGGAGTCCGTGAGCTCCGAGTAAGCCAGGTACGCCATCCTCTCGCCGAGCTTCAATGAGCGCCCGAGGCCTTAGCCACAGGCATGGCCTGCGCTACTAATTTCCCACTGTATTTATTTTACAAGATGTATAAAATAAGAGTACAGAAGGGGGGAAGCCAAGGGGTGAGAGGGCTTGGCCGAGACAGGCGTGAGGCACGCCTACCTCTTTGACTACGGCCTCATGCAGGCCGAGTGGGGCTGGTTCCTGCCGGACCCGGCGACCAACAGCCAGAGGGACAAGCCGAGGAGGTGGGTGGAGTTCCCCATGGCCGGGGCCCTCATAGAGCACGAGGACGGCTGGATAATGATAGACAGCGGCCCCAGCCCCGACGCGGCCAAGGTGTGGCCCAAGGACTCCTTCGAGGCGTTCCCAGTGGTGAGGTTCACGGAGGAGAACAGGTCCGACTACCAGCTCAAGCAGCTTGGCCTTAAGCCTGAGGACATAAGGGCCATAATATTCACGCACCTACACCTTGACCACGCTGGCCAGGCCTACATGTACAGGGACAGCGCGTTCCTAATAGCCCACAGGCTTGAGCTTCAGCACGCCCTGACGCAGATATGGGAGGGCAAGTACGGGGCCTACGTGCCCGGGGACTTCGAGCCGCTCAAGGGGGCCAAGTGGGTACTCATTGACGAGGAGAGGCTTGAGCTGCTGCCGGGCATTGAGGTCATACACACGGGAGGCCACACGCCGGGCCACATGGTTGTGAAGGTGGAGGCCCCCAACGGGGAGACCTGGTACTTCATGGGGGACTTCTTCCACATGCCTGAGGAGTTCCAGGCCGAGAGCAAGGGGTGGCTCCTCTACAACGGGGACCAGTTCGAGTCGTTCACAAGGAAGATGAAGTTCTGGGCCTCATCTAAGAGGGTACACATGTTCATGACCCACGACCCCACCAACTGGCAGAAGTACCCCAGGATACCTAGGCCCCTGTTCTGAGCCGCAGGGGCGCTGTCTTAATACTTCCCTTTTTCGCTGGGGAAGGGGGCTGGGCTTGGGAGGCTTCAGCAGGCTCATAAGGGTTGACCTGGCCAGAGGCGAGGCCAGGTACGACGAGCTGAGGGACGACGAGGTCAAGGCATACCTTGGCGGCAGGGGCATAGGCCTGCTCCTGGCCCTCAAGGGAGGCTACGGCAGGCCCCAGGACCCCTTCTCGCCTGAGCTGCCCCTCATAGTGGCCTCAGGCCCCCTCTCGGGCAGCGGGGTCCCCCTCTCCTCTAGGGCCACGGCGGTGTTCTTCTCGCCCCTGACCAGGAGGTGGAGCTACTCAACGGTGGGCGGCTCGCTGGCCGTCATAATGAGGTACGCAGGCGCCGACGTCCTGATGGTCACCGGCAGGGCCCCCAGGCCATCCTATATAGTGGTGGAGGGCGGCAGGGCAGAGGTGAAGGACGCCTCCGGCCTCTGGGGCACGGGGACCTTTGACGCTGAGAAAGCCCTTAAGGAGGCCCACGGCGACGAGGCGGCGGTGGCGGTCATAGGCCCGGCTGGCGAGAACCTGGTGCCTTTCGCCTCCATAAACCATGAGACCTGGAGGCAGTTCGGCAGGACCGGCGGAGGGGCCGTCATGGGCTCAAAGAACCTCAAGGCCATTGTCTTCGTGCCCAGCGGCAGGGCCGTGGAGGTCGCCGACCCGGAGAGGACGTGGTCAGTGATAGCCTATATGACGCAGAGGCTCGCAGCTGCGGCGAAGAGCTACAGGGACAACGGCACCCTGGGAACCATAGACGTGGCCAACGGCACCGGCTTCTTCCCCTCGCTCTACTGGAGCAGGGTGTCCGCCCCGGGCTGGAGGAGGATCTCGTGGTATGACGTGCTGAGCAAGTACTACTACACAGGCAAGAGGGCCACCTGCCTCCACTGCCCCGTGGCCTGCCACAAGGTTGTCACCTCGAGGAGGTACGGGGGCTACTACGAGCTCGAGTACGAGACCACCATGGCCCTGGCCGGGCTCACGGGCGTCGTTGACCCCGACGAGCTCATACAGCTCGCCTCCCTTGTTGACGACGTCGGGCTTGACACCATAAGCACTGGCAACGTCCTTGGGCTCCTGGCATACTTGACGGAGAGGGGCTACGTGGACCCAGCGGAGGGCGTGAGGTTTGGGGACGCAGCTCGCCTAAGGGAGCTGGTAACTGCGATAGCCAGGAGGGAGGGAATAGGGAAGGTCCTCTCCATGGGCGTCAGGGAGGCTGCCAGGGCCTTAGGTCACCCGGAGGCAGCGGTGGAGGTCAAGGGGCTTGACCCAGCTGGCTACGACCCCAGGACGCTCAAGGGCATGATATTAACTTACGCCGTAGCCGAGAGGGGCGCCGACCACCTGTGGAGCAGCGGGTACGCAGTAGACATACCTGGCCTGGCGGGCGGAAGGCAGGCCACAGGCGAGGAGAAGGTGAGGGCGGTGATGGACCTCGAGGAGAGGAACGCAATTTATGACAGCGCGGTGCTCTGCAAGTTCGGCAGGAACGCCTACGGCTGGGACGAGCTTGTCCAGGCGCTTAACGCCGTCACAGGGTTCGGCTACGACAGGGGGTCGCTCAGGGAGACCGCGGAGAGGATAATAGTGCTGCACAGGTACCTGAACGGCACAACCGTTGACGACGACAGGCTGCCCCCCAGGTGGCTCAAGGAGCCCGTGGAGTTCGAGGGCAGGAGCTACGTTGTTACTGAGGACGAGTGGAGGAGCATGGTAACAACATACTATAAGCTAAGGGGCTACGACGAGGAGGGGAGGCCGACAAGGGAGACCCTTGAGAGGCTGGGCATAGTTAGGGAGGCCGGGGGACCTGGGCGGGTGACCACTTAGGGCTGCGGGAGGTTAAACTGCATAACTGTCAAAATTCAAATTATTAGTAAAAATGTTTTTAAAGAGTGGGGCCTCCAGGGCAGTTTAGGTGTCCAGCTTGAGGAGCTACGTAAAGGCAGCGGCCCTAGCTGCGCTGCTGGCAGCGGCCCTGGCGGCCCCCATGGCTGCGGCTCACCTAATATTTGTCTACAATGAAAAGGTGAGCTTCAAGGCAGTGACGCCAGTGATCTTCAAGGCAGGCCCTGAGGCCAGCGCCGTTCAGCTGAGCCTCTACAACGTGACAGGAGGCAATACGGGCACTGCCGGGGCCTTCATAACGCTCACCATACCGGTCACTAACGCGACCTACGAGTACGTGTACCAGCCGCTTGAACTGTACGTCAACAACGTCTTTGCGACAGGAACCCCAGTGCTCTCAGTGGCCTCGTGCAGCTACACTGGCTCAGCCACCCTAAGCAGCGTGACCCTGGTAATTTACCCCACCAGCAGCAGCCCCGGCCAGGGAGAGAACATAACCATAACACCGTCAACTTCGTCATGCAGCGCCACGGGCACTGCAACGCTCGCGCAGGGCTCAACCTACTACGTTGACTTCAAGGTGATCCCCGCCCTGCCAGTGCCCTATCAGAGCAGCGGCACGCTCACGCTGTACCTTGAGGTAGAAAACGTGACCTCATCTTCATGACGGCTACAGGCTCCCTTTTAGGCTCTTTTAAGAGGTTCCTCAGGGGCTGGCGGGGCAGGCCTTGAGCGAGAGCAGCCTAAACTACGTCTACGCGGCCGTAGTGATATTGGTGTCTGTCCTAGGAGCACTTGTGGTGCTGAAGTACCTGGGGCCCCTCGGCCGCCCTCTGCCGAAGCCCCCGTTTAACGTGAGCCTAGATAACGTGAGCGGCGTTGGGGACAGGCTTTACGTTAACTTAACGATAAGCGATTGCCAAGTGAGGCCCCTGGCGGGCTCCGTTGAGGTCTACCTGGGCGACAGGCCAGTGGAGTACGGCAGCTTTAACGCCACCTGCGGCCTCAACACAGTGGTCCTGCCCCTCCAGCCCCAGCTCGTCGGCGCCGTGGCAAGGTTTGCAGTTAACGTGTCCCTGGGGGACAGGGGCTACGTCATCTCATACTTCGAGAGGCTGGTCACTGCAGCCATGTCTGTTAGGCCCGTCAACATAATATTCGAGGACGGCAGGCCGTTCCTGGCCCTGAGCTACGTCTCCCCGTTCCCCATCGTGGTGTCTGTAAGCCAGGTGACGTACATAAACTACAACCTCTCGGTCCTGGTGCTGTCCGGGTGCTCATCCCCAAGGGAGTCTGCGCCGGCGGGCCAGGGGACAGTTGAGCTCCCCCTGCTCAACTGCACCTATAAGAACCTGAGGGCCCTGGCGCCAGGGGACGTGTACCAGGTCAGGGCGCTCGCCAACGTGACCTACCTCTCGCCCTACGGAAACACCACCCAGGAGGTGGGACTCCTTGGTTACCAGGGCTAGGCTGCTAATGGCAGTGGCCTCCTCGCTGATAATAGCCTCGCTTGGCGCAGTGGCCGCACTGCCAGCGGTTGTTGCCGACGCCAGGTACTATTATATAGAGGTGGGCCTAATCTCAAGGGTGGAGACCCCCACCTACTCCAGGGTTGTCCTGTACCCTCCCATGGCTGTGCCAGAGGCGCTTCTGGGGGCCTCAGCGGTCTACATGGCGTTCAACAGGAGGGCCAGGGCGGCCTACCTTGCCCTCGCGGCGCTCTCATATTACTTCACGGCATCCCTTGAGGTTGCCGAGGGCCTAAGGGGTCTTGGGGGCCTGGCCATAGACTACGGCCCCTCCTCAGTCCTTGTGGTGCCGGGTGCCTCTGTAAGCCTTGACTACGCCTCGGTGGCCCTGCTAACCGCCTCGGCCGCGACCGCCCTAGTAGCCTCCACGTGGCAGGAGGCCAGGAGGGCGATAGCTGAGGCCGCCGAGAGGCTTGCCAGGGCCAGGTTCAGGCTTGGCCTCGAGGAGCTCAGGGGGAGGAGCCCTGGGCTGGCAAGGGCCGTTGAGCTCTACTCAAGGTACTCCCCAGGCTACGGCGAGGCGAGGTCAGGCCTCTACGGCAAGGGGGAGCCCATAAGGGAGGCCGCCGACAGGGAGGCGAGGAGGCTCTTCGGCGTGGGGATTGAGGAGCTTGAGAGGACAAAGCCCTGGGCCGCCAAGGAGATAATGGAGAGGGCCAGGTACCTGAGGAGGCACGTCAATAAGGGGGGCGCTGAGCGGTCGGGGGGAGCTCAGTGAGGCCAGCAGTCGCCATGGCGATTGCCCTGCTCGTCATTGTCATGGCAGCCGGGCTCATTGACTCGCTGGCCTCCCTCGTGTTCGTCTACAGGTTAAGCTCAGAGCTCCCAGCTGAGGCCAGCCCGCTCTACTTTGTGACGCCCGCCCAGCCCCCGGCCTACTGCGGCGACGCGGTGAGGTATGCAAACGCCTACAACGCTTCCTTCAGCGCCAGCGGACTGGCATTCACGCTGCAGAACGTGTCTGCCTCAGGCTCAACATACTACCTGCTGAGCTGGCCTGTCCTGCTCTACAACGTCACGCGGCCCGGCGTCCTGGGCCTCTACCTCCCGAGCGGGACGCTGCTGTGGGCTGGCGACGTGTCGCCGCCGCCCCACGGCTACCTCTACGACTACCTCAGCCTCAGCTCGCCGCTCACCTCCACGGCCACGTACAGCGGCCAGGTGAACTTCACGACGTCGTCGCTCTACCCCGGCGTCTGGTTCACCTACGGCTGGAGGGTCACGGTGTCGCCGCCCCTGAAGGTCAACGTCCTGAGCCTCGTGGACGGGCAGTCGTACCAGGCGACGCTCGTCTACCAGGGGGACTACGACACGACACCGACCAGCCTGTGGCCGCGCGACCTGAGCGGGCCAGCGGCGACAACATACTACTGGGACAACTGGTTCCCCAACGCGGCGACCCAGGCGGTCATGAACGTGACGCCGGGCACCCTCACGCCCTTCTTCTACGGGGTCCCCGAGGCGGGCGCGGTGTTCTGGAGCTACAGCTACAAGGCCGGGGAGAACGTCACGCTGGAGGCGGTGCTCACGTACGCCAACAGCTCCACCGGCTACGTTGGGCACGGCCTCGTCCTCTACCTCTTCATTAGCCCCTACGGCTGGTCTGTCAAGCCGAGCTACAACTTCTCGGTCGTCTACGTCTCGTCCGAGGCCCTTAGCCAGATGCCGTCCCCCGTCATGGGCGACGTGATATTCCCGAACTCGTCGGTCAACTACCTAGTCGTCCAGTTCGACCCGGCCTGGGCCTACAACTACTTCTCGCTCACCGGCCCCAGCGTGCCGGGCTCCACGGGCCCGTGGAACGTCTGGGTCGTCACCGAGACCAAGGCGGGGAAGGGGAAGAGCACCTACTACAAGATAGGCTTCGCCCCCAGCCCGAGCCCCAACCTCGGCAGCCCCTGGAGCGGCTGGGACGGCTACGGCTCCTGGCCGTTCCTGTGGGTCCCCGACGCAGGGGACTACGTGCTGGTCTGCGTGAGGTACGACCCCTCTAACGGCTACCTCTACGGCTACGCCCAGGACCTGGACTGGCCGTTCTATGTGTCCTACCTTAAGGTCTACGTAGGCCCCTACTTCCCGCCCCCAGGCACAGGCAAGTACGCGTTTGGGGTTGGGGCCGGCACTGGGTACATTTACGCTGCCGACTGGGGCCTCGTTTTCGCTAACATCTCTTCGTGAGGAACTGCCAATAGCTTAAAGGAGGGACGTCAGACAAAGTCTGCGGCGCTGGGCGGCATCCTCCTGGGCATAATACCAGCTCCAGCTGCTGGTCAGCTACTCCCTGCCGAACGGCACGGCCTTCGTGGGCTGGCTCCCAGTCGGCTACGTGCTGAGGTTCCCGACTACCATAAACGTGAGCAGCGGCGTGTCCTACGAGCTCGTGTCGCCCGAGGAGGCGGTGGTCATCTCGCCTGGTACAATACCTGTCGAGTACTCGCCCAGGTTCCTGGCGAGCATAACTTACGCTAACGGCACCACCAGGAGCCTCTGGGCGTCGCTGGGCTGCACTGTTAAGCTGGAGTCGCCGGCTCAGCCCCTCCACGCTGTCAGGTGGGTCGGCACCTTGGACCTCCCCAACGGCGCCTCAGTGAGCGTGGGGGAGCCCATGAGCGAGGCGGAAGTCGTTACGATTAAAGCGACAGAAGCAGAGGGCCTGGGCGCGGCTATCGTGGCCGCAGTGGCTGTTGCAGCGTCGCTCTCCCTGCTGCTAAGGAGGAGGCCCTAGCGCTCACAAGAAAACGTGTTCTAAAACAAAAAAGCCTTTTAAGCTAAGTTATTGGGGCTCAGCGCCTCCTCAGCAGCAGGACAGCGGCCGCCACCACTATTATGATTACTACAACTGCTATGCCCACGTAGAGGCCCACGGGCGTGGGCTTGTGGACAGGCGTCGGCGTCGTTGTAGTTGTTGTCGTTGTGCTTGTCGTTGTCGTGGTGGTGGTCGTCGTAGTAGATGTTGTTACCGAGGTAACAGTGCTAGTTGTGCTTGTAGTAGTTATAGGCGTGGTCGTCGTCACCTGGGTCACGTATGGGTCGTTGCTTGTCACCCACTGCTGCGGCACCTGCTCCATCGAGTATGCGCTGTAGTAGTACCACCAGGGCTCCGGCACGCTCTGGTTAACCAGGTGGAGGCACAGGAGCGCCGCGGGCCAGCCTATGAGCCAGTAGGAGGCCCAGTAGTTGTGGTCCTGGGTCGGGAACCCAGTTATAGTCTCGTTAACGTACTCGTAGGGCGAGTACGGGTAGAGCAGCGATATTGACGGCAGGGTCTCGACCCACAGCATCCCTACCCTGTTTATGTAGTACTCGTAGAGCGTGTTGTTGATCAGCCAGTACTGCATGGCCTTGTTCAGGTACTCCATGAACGGGTACTCTGACAGGTTTATCCACATGAAGCCGCCGAAGTCCATGGCGGACTCGTTTGCAGTCTTAGGTGAGAGCCTGGCGACGAACTGCTGGGCGGCTACAGGCACGGCGCCCATGCCCCAGAACCTGGCCATCCAGTAGTTCCCGCTCAGCAGGTCGGAGAACCACGTGCTGAACGGCAGGGTCTCGGGCTCCACGTTAAGGCCGATGGCCTTGAGCTCGTCAGCTATGAGCACGGCTGACTCGTCGTAGTCGGCCTCGCCGGAGGGCTCAATTATGGTCATCTGTATGTCCGATATGTCGGTGCCGTTAGGGGCGTAGAGCTGGCCGTTGACGAACTTGTAGCCGTGGGCCTCGAGCCACTTAATGGCGCCGCTCGCGTTGCCCTCAGGCGGGGCGAAGAACTCGGCCATGCTGACAACCGTTGAGTTGAACTCGCTTAGAAGCGATGGGGGCACGGGCAGGTCAACGGCAGGGGGCTCGTAGCCGTACTCCGCTATGTAGTCAAGTGCCGTCCTGTTTATTGCCATGCTTATGGCCTGCCTCAGAACCGGGTCGCTGAGGGGCCACCTCCTGTAGTTGAGGAAGAAGTCCACGGGGAACGCTATGCCCGAGAGCAGGTAATGGTAGTACTGCGGGTTCTTGGCCACGAACGTCTGGTTTATGTTAGGTATGACCACGTTAGTCCAGTCCACCTGGCCCGCCAGCAGGGCCTCTATGAGCGCTGAGGTGCTTGGGTAAGCTGGGAAGTAGAGCCACTTTATGTGGGGCTCCCCAGGTATCCAGTAGTGGGGGTTGGCCACGGCCACCACCATCTGGGGCGAGTAGCTGTAGGGCAGGTACGGCCCGGTGCCGCTGCCGTTTATCAGAGGGCTGTTTATGGGCAGGGCCACGGTAGCTGGGCTGGTCTTATTGAGGCCAACGAAGGTCCCGTTGGGCAGCTGCTCTATGGGCCACACCTTCTCCCAGGTCAGGGCGTCCACTATGTGCTCCGTGGCCACTGTTAGGAAGTCAAGGGTCTGGTTGCCGCTCAGGACTATCTCTACCTCGTAGGGGCCCAGCACCGTGACGTTAGCTATCATTGACGCCAGGGGACCCGGTATCGAGCCGTAGTTGCTGGGCAGGTCGTAGGCCTTGGTGAGCCCGAAGGTGTACCACACGTCAGTGGCGTTGAACGGGTCCCCGTTAGCGAACGTAACTCCCCTCCTGAGCCAGAATATTATTCCCAGCGTGGGCACCTTGACCAGCCTGCCGCTGGCGTTCTCCCACATGTACGCCGTGACGAAGGTGTAGTTGGAGGCCAGCCACGGTATCATCGCGCCGGTCACTGGGTTGAAGTAGATAAGGGGCTCAAAGAATATCTCAAGCAGGTCGTTGGGCAGCGACGTCGTTGATGAGAAGGGGTTGAAGTTGTTTGTGAACGTTATCCCCGTGGCCCCAGCCAGGGTCATGCTTCCCTCAGGGGGAGGGTAGCTGTAGGACTGGGCCCTGGTGGCCGCCCCGCCGTACGCAAGGGGGTAGGCCAGGGCAAAGGCGACCAGGATAACTAGGGCCGCGACTATCCATCTTGTACCCAAGAGGGGATGCACCACTGCGCGGGGAATCTTTCAGAAGCTAAAAATATTTACATCAGTGAGTTAAAGCTGGGAAGAGCGAGAGCGTCGGCCTCCCCTCAGAGGGTGGGCTCGGCACCTCCTCCCCCTCAAGGTAGCCCCTCCTGGGCTCCTGGCTAAGCAGGGGAAGGGTCTGGGTGCAGCCCTCCTGGTAATATGAGTACGCCAGCCTTGTCCACACCTGGAAGAACTCCGCCAACGCCGCCTGGCCGCCGCCGGGCCTCACGGCCCTTATTGTACCCCTCTCAACGTCAACGACCGGCAGGGCTGGGTCCTGGTTGCCCCCTGTCATGGCGAAGAGCTCTGCCTGACCCGAGAGGGTGTCCAGGGAGGCGACCAGGTTGCCGGCCGAGCTGACGAGCCTCCCCCTGCCCCCCACCTTAAGCCTGTCCCCGCCTCTGGTGACCAGCTCCTCCCCCTCGAGCCACGCGTAAGAGCCTATGGGAAGCGGGATGGCAACGCCGGGCACTTCGTCCACCTTCCTCCCGCTGAGGTCAACCACTTCCGTGTTAACAACGCCTCCCCTGTCGACCGCTATGAGCAGGTGCCTCCCGTCGGACTTGGAGCAGGTGATACATGATATAGGGTCCTCAAGCTCAAAGAGCCCCCTCCAGGAGGGCAGCTCGTCCAGCCTGTAAGAGCTGGGCCCGTTTTCGGCCAGGTCGTCCAGGTTTACCTTGCCGACAACTATGCCCTTGCCTGGGGGCGAGTTGCCGGCCACCACCACCAGCTCGTCGCCGTCCGTGGGTACTACAGCCAGGTGGCTCATGAACGGGGTCTCAAAGCCCCTGAGCGAGAGCCTGGCAACTATGTCGCTGTGGTCGCCCCTCAGGAGCCAGAGGTAGAAGCCGGTGCAGTCCCCTCCGTGTATTATGACGTCCCTCAGCGGGTCGTAGAGCGTGTACCTTGAGTTGGAGGTGCCGTTGCAGTTGTCGTAGCCGTCACAGAGGCAGATGACGTGGCCGTCCTCGAACCTCAGGCTGGCCCCGGAGTACCTGCAGCCGAGGCCGTTAACGACGCCGCTTGAGCCCACGGTGAAGTAGCTTACCGTGTCCCCAAGCGTCACGACCCTGACGAGGCCAAAGGCGCCGCTCTCCTCAAGGTCGTTCATGAGCTGGAACCTCTGGACCTCCAGGGGCCTCTTACCTAGCCTCACCACGTAGATTCCCGAGGAGCTGCCGACGTCGAGGTATATCCTCTTTATGTACCACACCACGAGCTCCTGGGGCGAGAGGACCCCCAAGAGGCCGAACTTAGAGGCCCCCCTTCCCGCGGCCGTCCTCCACTCTGCCACCTTCTCCAGTCTCAACAACCCCGCGGCGCCTCCTCCTGACCACCACTGAGCCGGGGACCACGAGGGTCACGAGGACCAGCACCCCTGCATGGGCGAGGTGTAGGCGAGGAGCCTGTCGACCTCCAGGTCCACCCCCACGTCCTTGGATAGCTTGGGGTCTATGGCCTCCACGTAGAGCACCCACCTGCCCCTTTCCACGTCAGGCAGTATGTCAACGTAGGTGTGTATTGGGTAGTCCTCCCTCTCGTAGGGCGACGAGGGCCTCCACTCTGCGTAGTAGACCTGCTTAAGGTTAACGTTATCTATGTCTATTATGTAGGCGCCCACGTTCCTGGTCACGTGGGCCCCGTTGACCTGGTAGAGCGTGACCGAGCCGACGAACATTGGGCCATGCGCCGTGGGAAGTATCCTGCCGTTGAGCAGGAACGCTGGGTTGGCCGGCTGCATGCCCCCGTCAACTGTGGGCACGCCAAGCTTAGTCCACCTGACGCCGTCCCTGCTGACAGCAAGCTCCGTGCGCACCGTGGCCTCCCCGGCCCCCACGGCCTTGCAAAGCGCTATGAAGAGGCCGTCAACGTAGTCTATTGTGCAGTCCCTGGCCTCACTGGCGTCATAAGGCGTGTCCCTCCCTATCACGACCCCCACGGGCCTCCAAGGCCCCTTAGGGTCGTCCGACCTGTAGAGGGCAGTCTCCCAGAGGTGCGGGCCCACGTCTATGGACATGTAAAGCATGAGCTCCCCCGTGGCCGGGTCAACGAGCAGCTGGCTGTTCTCAACACTGTACACGCTCACCTTGAGGTCCCTTGAGATGTCCTCCTTGCTTATGAAGCTCGCCAGGCTGAGCGAGGAGAGGCCGTCGGGCGAGGTGTAGACCTCGACCCCGTTGCCCCTGGACCTCAGCATCCTTGGCCTGGTGCTTATCAGGTACTCATTGTCCGAGAGCTTTATCGCCTTCCCAGCGCCCCTCCACGAGCCGGGCTCTGTGGATGGAGGGTCAAGGACAACGCCGTAGAAGGAGCGGCGGCCGAAGATGCCGTGAGGGCTTACGCTGAAGCACCCCAGGACCACGCCGAGTCCCTTCCCACAGTTCTAGCTTACACATTTAAATCTTAGCTGAGTCCAGCGAAGTATACGGAGGTCCTGATGCCCAGGCTAAGGTGGGTGCTTGACAGGGTCCTGTTCTACTTCTCCCTCTGGCTCGCGGGCGTCACCGTGGACTTCTTCATACCCCACCTGCTGCCCCACAACATACTCTTCACGCTGATATACTCAAAGCTGATCAGCTACGGGGCGTCGGCGGGCCTCGTGGAGGAGTACATGAGGGAGTACCTGGCCCAGTTCGGGCCCCTCATAAAGCAGTACAGTGAGCCCATATACATTCAGTACATCGACTTCCTCAGGGACGTGTTCACCCTGAGGTTTGGCGTCTCGCTCGAGTACTACCCCTTTAAGGTGTCGGGCATAATAGGCCTGGGGGCGCCGTGGACCGTCCTCCTGGTGTACCCCTCCATAGCGCTGGCCTTCGTCATAGGCAACATACTTGGCAGGGCGGCAGCCCTGAGAAGGGGGAGCTGGAGGGACTACGCGATAGTCTCAGCCCTCATGTTCCTCTACACGTTCCCGGTCTTCGTTATGGGCGAGGTCCTCATAACGATATTTGCCGTTCACCTCAGGCTCTTCCCTCTCGAGAACCCCTACAACGAGAGGGCCTTCCCGAGGCCCACCATAAGCCTCCCCTTCGTGATCAGCGTGCTCCACCATGCAGCGCTGCCAATAATTACGCTTACCCTCTTCTCCCTGGCCGGCTGGGCCATAGGGATGAGGAACAACATGATACCGATACTCCAGGAGGACTTCATGCAGTACTACAGGGCCATAGGGGTCCCGGAGAAGGTCATAGCCAGCAGGGCCTACAGGACGGCGCTCCTGCCCAACTTCACTGGCTTCGCCATATCGCTGGGCTACTCCGTCCTAGGAGCCATAGCTATTGAGGGGCTCTTTAACTACGCCGGCCTGGGCTACTACTACGGCCAGGCCCTGCAGTCGCTCGACTACCCGCTGCTCAACGGCATACTCGTCATGCTGGTGACAGCCATGATAACGTCAAACCTGGCGGCAGAGCTGATATATGGCATACTTGACCCCAGGACAAGTAAGGCCGAGGTCGAGGGGCTTTGAGGCTGCCAGACAGGTATAGCCCGGCCTACAGGCTCTGGGAGGGCATATGGCAGCAGCCCGCCGCCAGGGCGGGCCTCATACTTTTCCTGGCGATCCTGGCGTTCTCAATAATTGGGGCCATCTGGACCCCTTACAACCCCTCGGCGTCGCTCTTCCCCCCAGGGCAGCCGCCCAGCCTCAAGCACCCCCTGGGCACGACGGTGTTCGGTCAGGACGTGCTCTCCCAGCTCCTGGCCGGCGGCCTTCCAGTCGTGGAGGTTGGCCTCGGGGTTGGGGCCCTGGGGACTCTCATATCAGTGCTCGTGGGGGTCTCCTCAGGCTACTACGCTGACTCTGCCCTAGGCAAGGCCATCAGCTGGCTCAACCAGCTCTTCCTGGTGGTCCCCGCGCTCATATTCATGATGTTCATAGCCGACTACATGCTGGCCCTCCACATAAGGCTCGGCTACCTTGGCCTGACGCTGGCCCTGGCCCTGACCAGCTGGCCCCCGAGCGCCAGGGCCATAAGGGCGCAGACGCTGACCATAAGGAGGAGGGAGTTCATACTGTCATCCCAGCTCATAGGGGAGCCCTGGTACAGGATAATGTTTGACGAGATAGTGCCCTACTCGCTCCCATACGTGGCCTCGGCATTCTTCTTCAACGCCCTCTACGGCGTCTTCGGCACGGCCCTCATATACTACCTGGGCCTCGGCAGCCTCAGGGCGGTGAACTGGGGCACCATGCTCTACTGGTCACTCTCGAGTTACGCGTACTTCACAGGGGAGTGGTGGTGGTACCTGCCGCCGGGGCTCATGATGGGCCTGCTGGCCATGTCCTTCGCACTCATGAACCTTGGTATTGACGCTGTGGCCAACCCGAGGCTCAGGGTCTGGAAGCCAAGGAAGGGGCCAGCGAGGGCTCAGTAATTTTATGCCAGGCCAGCCCAGCCTTATGGGTCAGCCGCTTGGGCTGGGAGCCGTTTGAGAGGCTCTACTCGAGGTACGACTCCTGGTTCTCCAGGAACGCCGTGACTGCGGGGAACGAGGTGAAGGCCCTGCTCAGGGCCGTGGAGGGGGCCGGGAGGCCGTGCGTGGAGGTCGGCTCAGGCACGGGCTTCTTCACCTCAAGGCTTGGCTGCCTGGGCGTCGAGCCAAGCGTCAACATGGCCAGGCTGGCCCTCGGGAGGGGTGTGCAGAGCGTCCAGGGCAGGGCCGAGGCCCTGCCGCTCAGGGACTCCTCGGTGGGCGCAGTGATATTTGTGGTCACGCTCTGTTTCATAAGCGACCCAGTTGCGGCTGTGGCCGAGGCGTCCAGGGTGCTCGCCAGGGGAGGCCTGCTCGTGAGCTGCATAGTTACCAGGAGCTCGCCGTGGGGGCAGCACTACATGGGCCTTGGGAGGGCGGGGCACCCGTTCTACTCGCTGGCCAAGTTCTACGACGTCGACGAGGTCGAGTCCATGGCCGTGTCCGCAGGGCTTATGCCGGAGGGGCACTTCGCGACGCTTACCTACGGCCCCCTCGACGAGCCCAGGGAGGAGGAGCCGAGGCCCTACACTGGGGTTGAGGGGTTCGTGTGCTCAAGGTTCAGGAAGGCCTAGCGTTTTAGAAGCTGGGAGCCCATTAAAGTGGCAGCGTTAGCCCAGGGCGGGGAAGGTTTAGCGGACCCTTGCCTCTTCCTCAAGCCCCCGGGCCCCTGGCGCTGCCTGGAGGGCCCAGGCCTACCCTTTCAGTCGGCCAAACCAGTTAAGAGAAGGCTATAACCTTCAGGGGCCCCCGCTCTGCGCGCGTCCGCACTAGGCCTAGCGCTGGAGCGCCTGCACTAGAGCGCTTCGGCGTCAGCTCTGCGATCCCCTAGCAGGGTAGGGGACTATGGGCACCATGAACTTCTCCTGCAGCTTGGCGAAGAAGTACCTCTTGTAGTAGGCTGCCTCGTTGACGTCAACGTAGGCCAGGGCGTTCTCCGGGCACGCCTTGACGCACTGCGGGTCGCCGCCGCAGAGGTCGCACTTCACGGCCTTCTTCTCAAGGTGGTCAATAGTTATAACCCCGTAGGGGCATACCTCCACGCACCTCTCGCAGCCGTCGCACCTGGCTCTGTCGATCACCACCGAGAACGTGTTGGGGTCCCTGTAGATCGCGTTGTGGGGGCAGACCCCGTCAACAGCGCACAGGCCGCACTGTATGCAGAAGAGCGGGGCGTCCAGGGGCTCCCTCTCAAGCCTCAGGACGTGGATTGCCGAGAGCTCGGGGTCAAAGACCTTGAAGTGCTCAAAGCTGCAGGCAAGCTCACACCTTCCGCACCCGGTGCACCTCTCAGGAATTGCAATGAGCTGCTTCAAGGCTCCTCCCAGGGTAAGAGGCCGACTAGAGTATTTCAATATATTCACGGCGGCCCGAAACGGCTTCTAAGGCCCCGCCCAGGCCCAAGTCAGCTGTGTAAGGGCGCCTGAGCTGAAGCTCCAACGCAGCCGCTGCAGAGGCTACCACGCAATGGCCTACGCTGCCGGAGACCGCTACCCTGGGGACGAGCTCTCCCAGGCCTGGCGCGACGTAATTTACTATGACGAGCACACCTGGGGCGCCTGGAGCTCAGTGAGCAAGCCCCTCAGCGACTTTGTTGAGGGCCAGTGGGCCACCAAGGCGGGCTTCGCGGCGAGGGCGCTGGCCAGGGCCGAGGAGCTGACCTACGGCCCGTACGTGGTCAACCCGTACCCCTACAGGGTCAGCGGCCTCGTGGACGGCTCGCTGGTCTCGCTGGACTACATGGACGCGGCCCACGCAGCCTCTAAGGAGCTGATCGAGGTCCAGGGTCCAGCAGGCGGCACCATAAGGGTTGAGGCTGGGAACTTTGAGGCGACCGTAAGGGACGGGAGGCTGGTGTCCCTCTACTTGAAGGACCTGGGCAGGGAGGTCATGGGGGACGCTGAGTACGGCGTTGACGAGCTCGTCTACGTAAAGGGGGGCAGGGGGACCTCAATGGAGAGCCCCCTCGATGGCTTCCCCGTCGAGGAGCCAAGGGAGGCGCCGAGGCCGAGGCTGGAGGTCGTCAGGGAGTACAGGTCGGAGCTCCTGGGCGTGTTTGAAAACGACGACGTAGTCAAGCTGGTGCTGCGATCCCAGTCCTACCTGACTAGCGTGGTCAAGGAGGTCTACATGTCCAAGAGGACCGACGAGGTCTTCATAAGCAACGTTGTAACCAAGGCGCACAACTACGACAAGGAGGGGGTCTACTTCGCGTTCCCGTTCTCCATGAGGCCAAGCTCCGTAATGGTAGAGGAGCCCGGGGCCTTCGTAGACATATCCAAGGACATAGTGAGAGGGGGCTGCAGGCTATGGTACGCGGTCAACGACTCCGTCCTCCTTAGGGGGCAGCCGTCGGCCTCCCTGGCGTCGTACGACGCGCCGCTCGTAACCGTCGGGGGCGTCTTTGATGGGGACTGGCGCAGGGACCCGGGGCCCAGCGGGCTCATAATGTCGTACGTTATGAACAACTACTGGCACACCAACTACAGGGCGGCCCAGGGAGGCACGTTTACCTTCAGCTACAGGCTGAGCTTCAGCGGCTCCGACATGACCCCCCTGCAGGCTCACCTGGCGTCTCTGACCCCGCTGAGGGGAAGGAAGTTCAAGGTGAGGCTGAGCCTCACGCCGGGGGCGGCCGTGACGTCCATAAAGCGGTGGGACCTCGGCGACGGCGTCGTGCTGAGGCTCCTAGAGCTTGACGGGGAGCCCAGGGAGCTCAGGCTTAAATCCGAGCTTAAGGGCTTCGAGGCGTTCACCTCAACCCTGCTCGAGGACTCCCTGCTGGAGGACCTGGGGCCAGCGGACGACGTGAAGGTGAGGCTCAGGCCGAGGGGCTACACTACCTTGGTGCTTTCGAGGTCGGCGCGCCGATAGGCCGCTAGCCAAGCTCGACCTCCCTGCAGCAGGAGACCCTCTCCTCGGCGAACCCACTGCCGTCATAGTACACTAGGGTCCCGTCAGCTCTAGGCGTCACCTCCGAGCCTTGCACACCCCCTGGGCACCACTATGTTTGGCCAGGACGTTCTGTCACAGCTCCTGGCCGGCGGCCTGCCAGTGATAGGGCTTGGGGTAGGGGTCGGGATAATAGGGACCCTGCTGGCCATCCTAATAGGCGTTGTTGCGGGCCTCTACGAGGGCACCGCGATCGACGCCGTGCTCACAGGGGTGGACCAGATACTCCTGGTGATACCTGGCATCCTCATATTAATGGTGTTCGCGGCCTACTTCAGGGTAGCTAACCTCAGGCTAGGGTACCTTGAGCTCATGATAGGGCTTGGGGTGACCGCGTGGCCGTACGGGGCCAGGACTATCAGGGCGCAGACGCTGACTATGAGGAGGAAGGAGTATATATTGTCGTCATAGCTGATAGGGGAGAGCACGGCCAGCATAGTCTTTAACCAGATAATACCCAACAACCTGCCCTACATAGCGTCAACCTTCTTCTCGGCCTCCATATACGGCGTCTTCGGTGCCACGCTGATATACTACCTTGGCCTCGGAAGCCTCGCGCAGGTCAACTGGGGCACGATGCTCTACTGGTCCCTTGGAGAGATGGCTTATATAAACGGCTGGTGGTGGTACGTCCCGCCCGGCCTAATGATAGGGACCCTCGCGCTCTCGTTCGCTCTGATAAACATAGGTCTTGACGTGGTGGCTAACCCCAAGCTAAGGGTGTGGAGGGTCCCAAGGGGGCTCAAGGTTGTGTATCCAAGATCATCATAGCGAATTGGGTACAGTTAAGTGCACGTTTTTAAGGATCTTTGGCCTTACTACAAGGTGAGCCTAAGATGCCCTCCGCAATAGCCGTTGAGGACCTTAACGCAGGCTACCTTACCGAGACGGGCGGCTACGTCAGGGTCCTGAGGGACGTAAACCTTGAGGTGCCAGAGGGCGTCCTCATGGGACTCGTCGGCGAGTCGGGCTCAGGCAAGTCGACGCTTGCGAACATAGTTGTGGGGCTTGTGAACCCACCTCTGGTGGTGGAGAGCGGCAGGGTCATAATAGAGGGCAAGTACGACCTGTTCTCGATGAGCCAGGAGGAGCTGAACAGGCTCAGGGGCAAGGTTATAGCCTATGTTCCCCAGGCGGCCCAGAACTCCCTCAACCCCGTCTTCAAGGTTAAGAGGATAGTAGGTGACATACTGGCAGCCCACAACATAGACATAGAGTCCCACATGGACCTCGTGCTCGACGCCCTTCAGGAGGTCGGCCTAGCTAGGGACAGGCAGGTCCTAGAGCTCTACCCATTTCAGATGTCAGGCGGCATGAAGCAGAGGCTCATACTGGCCATGGCCCTCATGCTTGACCCAAGGATTGTAGTTATGGACGAGCCCACCACAGGCCTTGACGTTGTGACTCAACACGAGATACTCAAGGTGATAAGGAGGGTTCAGAGGGAGAGGAACTTGACCATGCTGTTCATAAGTCATGACATAGCTATGCTGTTCCAGGTCGTAGACTACATGGCCGTGATGTACGCCGGCGAGGTCGTGGAGGAGGCCGACTACAGGACGCTGCTAGAGGACCCACATCACCCTTACACATACCTTCTGCTCAACAGCATACCATCAATAGTGAAGAGGGGGCAGAGGCTTGCTAGGCTCCCAGGTGACTTTGAGGGCTTCTCCAACCTTCCATCAGGCTGCAGCCTCTCGTCAAGGTGCCCATTCGCCACCGATGACTGCAGGAGACGGCACCCTCAGCTGGTCACCTACAACAACGGCGCCTACAGGTGCCTGAGGTACCCTGAGTGGAAGAAAGAGGCAGAGGCAGGGGCGAGGGTCCATGCCTGACAAGGTAATAGAGCTCCAGCACGTCTACAAGGACTTCGTGGCCAGGTCAGGCCTCATATCGAGGGAGGAGAGGAGGGGGCTCATAGACATAAACATGTACCTGGGCAGGCAGGAGATAGTAGGCCTTGTGGGCGAGAGCGGGGCAGGAAAGACGGTAATAGCGTGGATAATAGTCGGCCTGCTGAAGCCGACCAGGGGGTCCGTCATCTATTACCCTATGAACCTCGACGTGGCGAGGGCGAAGCCAAGGCAGCTGAAGGAGTATAGGAAGCACGTGCAGCTGGTCTTCCAGGACCCCTACTCGTCGCTTGACCCAACTCACACCGTGAAGTGGCACGTGGAGAGGGCCCTGAAGGTCTACGGCTACAGGGGCGACTACGAGACCAGGGTCAAGGAGCTGCTGAAGCTGGTAGGCCTAACGCCTCCTGAGGACTACATTAACAAGTACCCGTTCCAGCTCAGCGGGGGCCAGAGGCAGAGGGTTTACCTGGCAAGGGTCATGGCCCTGGAGCCAGACGTGATAATAGCTGACGAGCCCGTCTCGAACGTCGACGCCTCCATAAGGGCCTCGCTCCTGGACCTCTTCAAGGTCCTCAACGAGCAGAAGAAGGTCACAATGCTCTACATAACTCACGACATAGCTACTGTCGGCTACATAACCGACAGGGTCTATGTGATGAAGGAGGGGAGAATAATAGAGGAGGGCCCAACAGATGAAGTGCTCACGCACCCAAGGCATGAGTACACGAAGCTTCTAATTGAGAGTGTGCCAAACCCCTACAGGAGGATAGAGGTTTGAGCCTCCCAAGGGTGCTCATAGCTGGGTACGCCACGGTTGACCTAGTCTTTCATGACTTTGACGACGTCCCTCCCCCAGGGGGCACGACGCAGGCTGAGGGCCTTGAGGTCTCCCCTGGCGGGCACGCGGTCAACGTGTCCGTTGACATGGTCAAGCTCGGGTACAGCCTTCAAGCCTGACCGTTTACTTTAAGGTAGGCGATGACTCCTTCGGCAACCTGATAACTTCCTACCTGAGGTCCCTGGGGATAGAGCCGGCAGCCCCGCCCGTGAGCGGGGCCAGGACGTCAGTTGTAGCCGTGCTGTCTCCGGGGCCTCTGACCTGGTTAGCTTTGAGGAGCTCTCAAGGCTTGTTGGGGGGTCGGAGGCCTTCTACATAACCACTGGCGTCTGGGCTAGGCTCGGCCGCCCTATAGAGGGCTACAGGGGGCTCAAGGTTGTGGACTTCTCGGCCGTGCCCTCAAGGCTCAAGCACATGGCTAAAGGCGCCCTTGAGTGGGCCGACCTAGTTCACGGCAACCCATCGGAGCTGGCCACTGCAATGGGCTTGACATCCTACTTAGACGCAGTGAAGCTTCTTCTGAAAAGCGGCGTCACGGCAGTGCTTGTCAGCATGGGTGAGGCCGGCGCTGAGCTGTTCATGGATGGCCTAGCTGTGAGACAGAGGGCCTACTCAGTCAAGGCAGTAGACCCTACGGGAGCGGGTGACGCAATGGTCGCGGGCATGCTGGTCTGGCTAATGACGAGAGGGGTGACGAGCGCAGAGGCCCTGTCAGGGCTGGGCCCTGAGGAGCTCGCCAACGCGTTAGCGTTCTCCCAGGCAGCCGGGGCTGTGGCTGTCACAGGCTATGGGGCTACGTCGAGCGTGAGCAGGGGGCTGGTTGAGCAGCTCATCAATGAGCAGGGGAGTCATATAATTAAGTCAACAGAGGTCAGGAAGTTCCCCTAAGCTCCCCTTGGGCCTTCCCCTCCTTACCTTTTCGCTGCACATTTATTATACAGTTCTGTATAAGTTTCTAAATACGCGAGCTTACCCTCTGGGCTGGGCGTGGGAGCTTGGAGCTTAAGTTTTCAGTTGTGCTCCTTCCCCTAGTCGCGCAAGGGGTTGAGAGGTTTAACCCAGGTGGCTACAGGGAGGCAAGGGACCCAACCTCGATATTCCCTGAGCTCTCAAGAATAGAGGGCCTTAATGGGCTTGAGGTCAACTACCCGTTCGTAATAAACAAGGACAACGCTGACAAGGTCAGGAGGGCTGCAGAGGACTACGGCCTGTCGTTAGCGGTGATAGGGGTTGCCATAACCCAGGAGGCCAGGTGGGCAAGGGGGGCCTCTCATCCCTGTCTAAGGAGACTAGGAGGCAGGCCGTAGAAAGGGTCAAGGAGGCCATAGACGTGGCCAGGCAGGTCGGATCCAGCATTATTAACGTCTGGCCTGGCAGGGAGGGCTTTGACTACCCGTTCACGACTGACTACGCCAGGCAGTGGGACGCTTATGTGGACTCACTCGCTGAAGTTGCAGAATATGCCGAGCCTGACGTTAAAATAGCCATCGAGCCCAAGGTTGAGGACCCCCAGGGCTACATAATACACGGCTCCGCTGGGAGGGCCCTGGCCACTGTGCTTGAGCTCAGGCAGAGGGGGATAAACAACGTGGGTGTCATGATAGAGTTCTTGCACTAAGGCTGGCGAAGGAGTACAACCCTGAGACGGTGGTGATGCTGGCAAGGCATAATGCCCTCTACCACCTTCAGCTCAACGACTTGCTTTATGACTCAGACCTGGATCTCACCACCTCCTCCCTAACCGCCACCCCAACGCCCCTTGAGCTCAGGAGCCCTGACGCGTCTATGAGCCCTGAGGAGATTGAGAGCCTTGGCGCCTCGAAGGCGTCAGCCGCCAGCGGGGCTGAGGGCCACTCCACTAGCTTGACCTGCGGGCGAATCGCGGCCACGTGAAGCGTAAATGCATGAGCTAGGAAGGATCTATGGGGCCTCAGGTGAGGCGCTATGGTGACCCTCTCCCCGGCTAGGGCGTCCACAGCATCCAACATCTTGAGGACTCCTCCAAGCTTTGATATGTCTGGCTGGACAACGGACACGCCCTTCCTGGCAAGGTCAAGCAGGCCTCTTACGCTGTACTCGTTTTCACCAGCAGCTATGGGAACTGGCGACTTAGAGGCGATGCTGGCCAAGGCCTCGTGATCGTCAACGGGCCAGATGGGCTCCTCAACCCACTCCGGCTCATATCTAGAAGCCGCGTTGAGGAAGTCAAGGGCCCCGTCCCTAGTTAGCCCGCCGTTGAGGTCTATGGCAACCCTGACGCTAAAGCCAAGGGCTTCCCTCAAGGCCTTAGTGAAGTCCAGCGCCTCTCCTGGAGGCTGGTGCGGCTTCACCATGCCTGTTGGACACCTTGGGCTCGGTGAAGTCCTCGCTTATAGCTGCTGCGGAGGGCGTGGTTAATATGACATGGAACGCCATAAAGGAGTCGAGGCCAGAGGTGCTCGGAGCTATGCTAAACATAAGTCACGGCCTCCTCTCCGCTATCGGCGTCTCTACGCTTGAGCTCGAAGAGCTGGTCTATATAGCCCGTAGCTCCGGCGCATTAGGGGCAAAGCTGACAGGGGCAGGCATGGGCGGCTCTGTGCTGGCCGTTGCGCATCCCGGGGGCGCTGCAGGCGTAGTGGCCTCCCTTGCAAGGAGAGCTAGATGGGTCAGGGAAGTCAGCGTTGACCCAGATGGCACCAAGCTAGTTAGCTAGCGACTCCGTTTGCCCCTGCGCCTTCACTCCAGTCACTTCATGTTAGTTTATGGTCGAGCGCAGGGGCTTAGCCCTCAGCCGCCTGCCGAGCTCAACGGCAGGCAGGCCATGGGTAACCTTCGAGCAGGACGTCGCTGGGAGGGGGCTCACGTCACCGCTACCCCTTTCCTCGCCCCTTTTGGGCACAGCACGCGTCGAGGGCAATCATAACGCACCGAGGAAAGTCGGCCGTAAGCCGATATAGGAAGGCCTTCTGTTAACGTGAAAAGGGTTCAGCCCCACCGCCCTGAGCCGCTAGGGCCCCCCTTGGGCGGATCATGGTCTGTGGCCTACCGCGCTCACCTTTCATCGCCTCATCGCTGGCAGGCGCGCTCTCCACTAACTCCGCTAGTCCAGCTGCAGGCAGCGGGCCGGGCCCTCAGCCGTTTGCACCCTGCCCCTAGCCGCGGGGCTACATTGGCTCTAAGGGGCTTGGGGGCGTGCAGGGCCCTGTTGGGCGTCCCCTCGCGGAGACGAGCTTTGCTCTACAACGCCTCTAGCTTTCAGAAACCTGGAGGCATTACCCCCAGAAGGGGGAGGCCTGACGCTCCTTTTGTAATCCTGTTGTCAAAATAAGTGTTGTGCTTCAGGTCACCAGATCACCTGCCCGTTTCCGTCAACTTCCGTTCCCTATGTATAACCAGTACAGGTACCTTTGAGGACGATATGACCTTCAGCGTCACGCTCCCTACAAAGAACTCCTCGCGGTAGCCGTAGCCCCTGTGGCCCATAATTACAACGTCATACTTTCCGCTGTTCGCCTCATCCACTATTAGCGAGGCAGGGTCACCAGTTGCTACTATTATGCTTATTCTGTACTGTCCTGCGAACGACTCCGCCAAGGCCTCAAGCTTTGACTTAGCTGAGGCCTCTGCCTGCCTTATAGTCTTTGGGTCAACGAAGTCCTCGAGCTCCTTTAGGCCGAGCGGGAGGACGTACATGAAGGTCAGCCTGGAGATGTAGCTACCGAACAGGTCCAACGCCCTCTTTACCCAGTCCTCCGTATGCGGTGAGAAGTCAACCGGCACCAGCGCCCTAACGCCCTTCCTCTCCAACTTGATCACCTCCTGACCTCAGCTGTAGCAATGCGCTGCTGCATCAGCTCCTCCTCCTCGATGACCTCTAGCTCCTTGACGCTGCCGCCATAGTACCTTATGAGCCTCTCCCTCATCTTGAGGTACGTTATTATAAACACCACCTGGAACGCTGGTAGAAGGGACGGCGCCATTGAGGCAAGGAAGGCGTAGCCCGGGCCGAGCGAGCTCAACGCCATGGCTGAGAGAGCTATGGCTGTTGCCTCATTCTTTGGTATGCCTGTCAGTACTGCAACCATCGAGTTGCGGTAGTTCCTTATCCCTCCAGGGGCAAGCCTGACATACTTAAACAACACGGTGAACAGTAATAGGGAAACGGTCCCGAAAACCATGGCAGAGTAGAAGACCCCGAGAACGTCGTGTATGTGCATGATCAGCATGCCAGCGTGTGCAAAGAATATGACGAAGATTATCATAAACATGCCTAGCATGGTAAGCGACGAGAAGAGGGGGCTAACCTTCCTAAAGCCCTCTATTCCGGCCTTCCTTATGATGGCCTCATGCGTCGGTATAGCGACGACTAACGGGGCCAGGAGTATCTCAACTATGGTCATCAGGATGCCGACCTCCATCTTCCTGATGGCAGCGCTGGTAAGCGTCAGAGCGCCGTGGATCTGGTGCACAAGTATGAGGCTTATGTAGCCTGTGGTCTCAACCGGGATTAGAGCTAGTGAAAGGATGAACGATAGCGCTACCATGGCCGTCGCTAAATTTATGTCCCCTCTCATAAGCCCTACGTAGCCAATACTCATCGAGGAGCACGGCACTAGCCACGCTATGAAGAGGCCCAGCCTCACGAAGGGGCTGCTGACAAACGCGTAGCCCAGGAGGACAGCCATAAGGGGCCCATATATAAAGTTCATCAATATAACCGCTGTAGTCACCTTCCAGTTAGTAAAGGCCTTCCCCAGCGACCTGACGTTAAGCATGAGCATCATTGGAAATATCATAACATATATTGCGACCTCCATGAGGGTCTGCATAAGTTGTATGTGGAGCTTCACCCAGCCCATGTCGTAGTACCCAGTTATGGTTCCTATGACAATCATGAGGCCAACGTAGAGCCCTAGGAACCTGTCAAGATGATCCCTCAGCGCTACCAGTGCGCTCCCTTTGCTCATACTCAAGGCTTCCACCTTTTAGATTGACCAGTCGGTTAATTATTCTTAGGGGTATTAAAACCTTAATATTGACCGGTCGATCCATATGAGATATAAGCCGCTATTATATATAGCGTCCTGGGACTAAAATGGGTGAGCAAACAGATATAAGGATGAAGATCATAGAGACCGCCTCGAGGCTGTTCTCGGAGGCGGGCTTTGACGCTACGTCAACAGAGCTGATAGCCAAAGAGAGCGGCATAAGCAAGGGAGACCTCTTTCACTACTTTAAGACGAAGAACGAGCTCATAAGGGCCGTTGCGATGAAGTCGCTTCCCCTGGACGTCTTTGAGGACGTGCTTGTCAAGCAGTATAGTACTGCAGAGGACCTCCTCACCGACTTTGGCCTGTCATTCCTGAAGAGGTACGCTGACAGGACAGAGAGGCTCCTCTTCCTCATGACCTTTAGCGTGAGGGAGCGGTACCCTGACGTTAAGGAGGCCCTGTACAACTCGTGCGAGGGATACGTCAATAGGCTGTTCGCCAAGGTAGAGAAGCTGGCCAGGGTCACGGTGCCGCTGCACGCGCGGAGGGCCTTCATTGGCGCGCTTCTCTGCTACATCGTATGGTGGGACCCAGACATAGAAATGGTGAGCTATGTAAGGCAGCTGGTAAAGGACCTGCTGAGGCTCTACTCCAGCTGACGTCCACTTACAACGCCTTAGGGCGATGCACGCTCTCAGTTGGCCCAGATCCTAGGGCCGATCAGGGTCGTTGAGCTCGTCCTTAACCGGGACAAGAGACCTTAGCACAGCTATGAAGCCCGTGTGGCCGATCACCCTGACCGCAGGCCTCAGGGCCTCAGCTTTTGGCTCCCACTCCCGTTTGACAAGCTCAGAGACCTCCTGGACAGCAAAGAGCCCCGTCGACCTTACTGCGTCTAGAAGCTTAACTAGCTGGTTCGTGGTAGGCATGAATGCCACCAGGGGGGATGAAGGCCTCAGGGAGGCATGCACAGAGCTAAGGGCATTCCATGGGTCTGGCATGTCAAGGAACGCCGCAGAAAGCCCCTCCTCCACCGCCGCGTCCAAAGGAGTTCCCTTTCGAGTTGCAGGTGTTAATATGGAGTGGTTAAAAGTATTTCACAGTGTATGCACGCGCGGCCTAAACGGTATTAACGCGGGCTAAGCCCTAGCCGTGGCGGGCCAAGGTGGAGGATGTTAACCCTTATTACATCTGCTCCTTATCATAAAACCCGGTGCAGTCCATGAAGTTGGCCAAGGGGCTCGTCCTAGCCCTACTAGCCCTCACGCTCCTCTCAGCCGCCCCATCGCTTCCCGTGGCGGCCTCCCAGGGGCCAGTTGCCGTGGCCGTGCTTTATGTACCCCTCAGGAACCTGAACCTGGTGTTCCTCTACGCCGAGGACTCGGGCGTGCCGGGCAACCCCCTCTATGGCCACTACATGAACTCAACCCTGCTCCCCCAGGTCCTCCCGCCGCCGTCGCAGGTGAGCGGCAACGCGTCCCTGCTCCAGGGCATGGGCTTCAGGGTGCTGGGGGTCCTGGAGGGCTCCCTGATACTCTTTGAGGCCCGCCTTGGGCAGCTTGAGGGGGACTTCGGGGGCCAGGCGAGGTACTTCAGCTACATGGGACGCGAGTACTTCGTCTACACCTCCTACGTGCCCGGCATGGGCTACATATACGCCTCCAACTTCACCCTGCAGCCCCTTGGCCTGGCCTCCTCGGGCGCCCAGGGAATCACGCCCGGGGAGCTCAGGGAGGTGTATGGCGTGGGCAACATGACGGGCTCCGGGGTGCCCGTGGGCATAGTCACATACTACGGCGACCCCCTGCTGGGGGACGAGCTGAGGGCCTTCGACGAGGCCTACGGGCTCCCCGGGGCATCAGTTTCCTTCGTGCCCATAGGCCCCTACGACCCTAACCTGGGCCTCTACACCGGGTGGGCTGAGGAGGCAGAGGCCCTGGCAGAGGCCGTGCACTCGGTGGCCCCGGGCTCTCCTATAGTAATATATGCCGCGTGGCAGGGGCTGCCGCTCTCAGCTATAGCCGCAGAGGTGGACCAGCTCAACGAGACCCCCCTGGTCGTGCTGCCCCTCGGCGTCCCGGAGGGCCTTGTCAACTACCTTGGCTACGGCTTCTACCTCTTCAACTTCTACCTGGCTGACGTCTACTTCGCCCTTGGAGGCGCCGAGGGCATAACTTTCATAGCCCCCACGGGGGACAACGGGAGCCTGTACCCCTACGGGCCCATGGGCTCCCTCTACTACCCCGCCTCGTCGCCCTGGGTCCTGGCGGTGGGGGGCTCCACAGCCTTCGCCTCAGGCAACCTGACGGCCCAGTCCTCCTGGTCGGCCACTGGAGACATAGGCAGCCAGGCGGGCCTGAGCGACGTTGAGCCAATGCCGTGGTGGCAGGGCCTGCTGAGGCCATCCCATGGGCTTTCCTACGGCAGGGGCTCGCCTGACGTAGTGGCTGACGCCAGCCCCGCCGCAGGGCTCGGCGTGGCGACAAGCTCTGGCCAGGGCGTTGCCTGGGGCAACGGGCTGGCAGCAGCAATAGTGGCCGGTGAGCTGGCAGACGTTGAGGGCTACGTGGGCCACAGGCTGGGCCTCGCGGCCCCGGTGCTGTACCTAATGTACAAGGGGACTCCGTGCAACACGTCCACCAGGTCAGCATTTGAGCCCGTGTACCCAGGCTACAGCTTCCCGTGGCTTGCGGGGAGCGGCTACAGCGTGCTCAACGGCCTTGGGGCCCTGAACGCAGGCCAGCTAGCTAGGTGGCTCAAGAACGAGTCCCTGCTGAGGGCAATAAACTGCACAGTGCCCAGGCTGCTGGTCTCGGCGAGCCTGAGCCCTGAGGGGCCTGAGCTTCTCCCCGGCCAGAGGCTCAGCGTCACGGCCTCGGTGACCTACGGCAACGAGTCCGCCTCCTCGGGCTTCGTGAACCTTTACATAGAGACGGCCCAGCAGGGCGTCGTTGAGGTCGTCCCCATGAGCTACTCAGGGGGCGTGTGGAGGGCCTCAGTCGCCGTCCCGGCCAACGCCTCAGGGCCGGCAATGATAGCAGTTGAGGCCATGTACAACGGCACCTGGGGGATCTACGAGTATGAGGCCTTCCTCGGCTACTTCCTTGAAGACGTAAACCTGAGCCCAGGGCCCCACGTAAGCCCTGTAGTCATGGAGTACAGGGCCGTCGAGCTCAACGGGACCCCGGCCAGGGCGACGCCGGCCCTTGAGGTCCTCTACTACTCCTACACTAACAACACCTACGTGCTTAAGGCCGTGACCTCAGGGGGCACTGTTGAGGTCGAGCTGCCCGGCTATTACCTGGTTGAGTCGCAGCCGCCGGTCTTCGCCGCGCTGCCCCTGGTCTTCGGCAGCATGGTAGCAGTTAACTACGCGCCGGAGTCCCCGTGGGGCTACTCGCCGTCGCCTGGGGGCTGCCTCTACGTCGCGGCCTCCCTGCTGGCACCAGCCGAGGTAGGGCAGGAGGCGGCGGACTTGCTTGAGCACGGGAGCAACGTGACAGTTTACCTGGCATCAAACGCCAGCGGCCTCGTCTCAACCTTCTACCAGGCCTACGTGTACTACAACGCCACCCTTGGGCGCTACTGGGGCTGCGTCGAGCTGCCGCCGTACCTGGGCCAGGGGTACTACGCAGTCATAGTTGAGACCAACTACAGCCCTGTCGAGCTGGGCCCCGTGGAAGGCGTGACCTACGGCTACGTCTACGTCTCCCAGCCGCTTAGGGCGACCCTCATAGCGCCTAAGTACTCAATGATGGGGCAGCCCATTGAGGTCTACGCTAACGTCACCTACCTGAACGGGACGCCGGCAAGGCTTGGCCACTTCACGCTCTCGGTAAGGCCCGCCTCCGGGGGGCCAGCGGCGATCATACCTATGGAGTTCAACTCGACCCTGGGCCTCTGGGAGGCGACGCTGACCCTCCCATGGGCCAACGGGAGCCTCCAGGGCATAGGGGCAGGGCAGCCCAGGGTCTGGGACCTGGAGGTCTACGGCCAGGGAGTCTACTCGCAGCTCGCCCCCGCGGAGGCCCAGGTGGCGCAGCTGCCTGTTTACTATTACTTTAACAGGACCCTGGCGGCGGGCCAGTTCTACCCCGTGGACTCGTACTTTGAAAACGTGAACCTTACCTTCAGCGGCGCCCTCTACGGCGACACCTTTGTGGGAACTGACTACATAGTTGACAGCAACGTCACGCTCCTCTACTCAAGCTCAGAGGGGGCCCTGGTTATAGTGAACTCCAACGTGACCCTGGCCTACAGCCGCCTCAGTGACGTGGTCCTCGTAAACTCAAGCCTGACAATGCTGTGGTCCAACGTGAGCAGCCTAACGGTGGGCCCGGGGTCCAGGGTCAGCGTGGTGGTGCCAGGCTACGTGAGGGACGCCGTGGGCTACCTCCAGTCCCTCGTGAAGGATTACTTCTCCCAGGCCATGGGCAACCTGAGCCTCGCGAGGGAGGAGCTCCTGAACTACATAGGGTCCCTGAGGGCCGAGGTCGAGGGCCTAAGGTTTAACGTAAGCTTGCTGCAGGGCCAGCTCTACCAGGCCCAGGCAAACCTGACAGCAGCTTGGCAGTACCTGGAAGGCCTCAGGGCCAACGTGACCTCGCTGGGGTACGCCGTAAACGCCTCCCTGGGCTACGCCAAGGCGCTGCTCCAGGAGGCCAGCTCAGCAGTCCAGCAGGCTGGCCAGGTGGTCAAGGAGTTCGGGTCCCTGGCGTCCCAGGTGAGGTCAAACGTGACCGCTGAGGCGGAGCTCGTGAAGAGCCTTGAGGTCAACGTCTCGTCGCTGGGCGGCGCAGTGTCAAGGGCTGAGGACAACATAACTGGGCTCAGGCAGAACCTGACGCAGCTGGAGTCCTACCAGGCCCTCGAGGCCTCGAGGCTCTCCTCGTGGATAAGCGGGAACTACACTTCTCTGCGCTCCCAGCTCCTCCAGCTCTCGTCTACGCTGAAGTCCCAGGGCGCCAGGCTGGCCTCTCAGGCCTCCTCCCTGGCCAGGGCCACATCGCTTGCCATGGCTGGGCTCGCAGTGGCCGTGGCGGCCCTCGTCCTGGAGCTCTTGCGCGTGACGCCTAGGAGGCCTGGCCACAGCCCAGGAGCAAGCAGTAGCCCTCAGCCAGGGCCCTAGGAGCCCGAGGCCTTGTAAAGCGCCCTAAAATGCTGGTGGACCTGTGACCTGGTGCGTTGGCAATAAGGTGCCCGGTAGCTTAGCTGCTTCATAATGGCGTCGGAGGGCAAGTGCAGATGCAGTAGAGCGCTGAGGCTATGAATGTCCAGTACGAGGTCCAGAGGCTCGTGGCGGGGTCATACCCAGGCTCAGCCGTTGAGGCGAGGTGCGGCGACGCCTTCGAGCTTGGCTGGGGCTACAGGAGCCAGACCGACCTGAGAGCTGAAAGGGCCTAAGGCTGCCCGTAGCCGCCGCCACCGGGGGTCTCAACTATGACCTCGTCCCCCGGCCCCAGGTCCACGGTGGAGAAGGGCACTACCTCCTCCACGGCCCCTGAGGCCCTGACCACTGTGACCCTGGCCGGCGCCCCGGGCAGGCCGCCCATGAGCCCCCACGGCCTTGACCTGAACCTGCTGGCTATTATTGAGAGCCTCGCCGGCGCCGTGACCCTGAACGACCTCACTATGCCGTCCCCTCCCCTGTGCCTGCCCGCCCCTCCGCTGCCCTCCCTCACCCTGTATGACGTGAATATGATCGGGTAGGAGGCCTCCGCCACCTCTATGGGCGTGTTCATTGTGTTGGTCATGTTTGTGTGGACAGCTGAAACGCCGTCGCCGTTTGGCCTGGCCCCGGAGCCGCCCCCAACAGTCTCGTAGTACGCCCAGGTCCTCCCCGTCCTGGGGTCCACGCCGCCCAGCATGACGTTCATCATGGTGCCTGAGGAGGCGGCCGGCACCCTGTCTGGCAGGGCCCTTGACATGGCCAGGAGCACCACGTCCACCACCCTCTGGCTCGCCTCGAGGTTCCCCGCAGCCACGGGGGCAGGGGGCCTGGCGTTCAGCATGGAGCCCTCCGGCGCCTCGACCTCTATGGCCGAGTAGAGCCCCTCGTTGACGGGCACGTCGGCCCTCATGAGGGACCTGACGGCGAACGAGGAGGCGGCGTAGGTGACCCCAAGGACGGCGTTGACTGGTCTCTGGAGCTGCCCCGGCGCCCTGAGGGAGACCCTCACCCTGTCCCTGAGCATGGTGACCTCAGCGCCTATGCTGACCACGTCCCCCTCGCCTGGGCCCACCTCAAGGACGTCCGAGGCGCTGTACGTGCCCTCGGGCCACGACGATATCTCTGAGGACGCCAGCCCCCTGGCGTACTCTATGGACCTGGCCCAGCCGTCCCTCACTGGCCCCCTGCCGTACCTCTCCATGAGCTCCCTGACCCTCGATGCGCCCACCCTGAGCGACGCCAGCTGGGCCCTCAGGTCCCCCTCGGAGGCCTCTGGGTCCTTCACGTTGGCCAGGTATATTCTCAGCACGTCCTCCCTCAGCCTGCCGCCCTCAACAACCTTGACCGGGGGTATTATGACCCCCTCCTCGTATATGGTCCTGGCGCCGGGGTTTATGCTGCCGAAGGAGGGCCCTCCAACGTCAACGTGGTGCGCCTTGTTAACCACGTAGCCCTCCAGCCTGCCGCCCACGTAGACCGGCGAGATGACAGTAATGTCGTTCAGGTGCGTGCCAGTTATGTAGGGGTCGTTGGACATCACCGCGTCCCCCTCGCCCAGCTCGAGCCCCTCGGACTCCATGGCCCTGAGCAGGCCCCTCACGCCGACCCTGAGGGAGCCCAGGTGGACAGGTATGTGCTCGGCCTGGGCCACTATGTTGCCGTCGCTGTCCACTACAGCGCAGCTGTGGTCGGCCCTCTCCCTTATGTTCGGGGACAGGGCCGACCTCCTGAGGGCCACCCCCATCTCCTCCGCTATGAACACGGTGGCCCTGTGCACGACCTCCCAGCTGACCAAGGCTCACCGCCTCACCTCCAGGACTCCCATGGGCCCAACCTCGAGGGTCCAGCCCCTCGGCACCAGGGTTGTGGAGCTGTACTCCTCAACTATTGCGGGCCCCCTGATGACAGCGCCCCTTGGCAGTGAGTCCCTTAAGTAGACAGGCACCTCGTCCCACTCGCCGGCTATCATGGCCTTCCTGTGCGACACCGGCGTGGCCTCGCCCTCCGCGGGCGGCTCCCTGAGCCTCGGCTTGGGCCTCAGTATGACAGCGAACACCCTGGCGGCGACCACCTCCACTGGCCTGTCGAGGGTGAAGCCGTAGGCAGCTGCGTGGGCCCTGTCGAACTCCTCCCTGAGCCTGCCTAGGTCCTCGGGGACCCTCACCGTGAGCTCCCAGCCCTGGCCCCTGTACCTGGCGTCCACAAGCCTGATGAAGTAGTCCACCCTCCCAAGCCTCCTTGACAGCGAGGCCTCAAGCCCCTCGAAGGCCTCCTCGAGGTCCCTTGGGAAGGGGGCCCTAGCCTCGTACTTTGAGTCGGCCACCAGGAGGCCCAAGGCGCTGAAGAGGCCCGGGTCAGGGGGCACGAGGACCCTGCTGACGCCCATCTCGTCAGCCAGCTCCGCCGCCGCCTGGGGGCCGGCCCCGCCGAAGGCGATTAACGTCATCCCAGAGGGGTCAAGGCCCCTCTCAACGGTCACCAGCCTCACCGCCCTGGCCATCTCAAGGGCTGCAAGCTCGAGGGCCTCCTGGGCCACAGCCTCTGGGTCCCCTAGCTTAGACAGGGCCTGGGCCGCGAGCTCCGGCCTGAGCCTTACAGCGCCCCCGGCCAGGGAGGTGCCGATCCTGCCTAGCACCAGGTTGGCATCAGTTAGCGTCGGCCGCGAGCCGCCCCTGCCGTATGAGGCAGGCCCAGGGTCAGCCCCAGCGCTCAGGGGGCCCACCCTCAGGGCGCCGGCCTCGTCCCTCCATATTATGGTTCCTCCCCCGGCCGAGACCTCAGCAAGGTCAACGAACGGGAACCTGACCGGGTAGCCCGACCCCTTGACGACCCTGCCGTGGTGGACCTCGCCTCCGACCTCGTACTCCGTGGTCACCTGGACCTCGCCGTTCACTATGGAGCTAGCCTTAGCGGTGGTGCCGCCCATGTCAAAGCCTATGGCGCTCCCCACGCCAAGCTCCCGGGCCAGCCATGAGGCCGCTATGGCCCCCGCCGCTGGGCCTGACTCTATCAGCTGCACGGGCCTCAGCTCGGCCTCCTCCACGTCTACTAGGCCCCCAGCGCTTGACATCACGGAGAGCGACGAGGCCCCCATGGACCTGAGGGAGGGCCACAGCGAGGAGAGGTACCTCGAGACTATGGGCCTCAGGGCGGCGTTCACCACGGCCGTCGAGGTCCTCTCGTACTCCCTGGGCTCCATGGCGACCTCGTGGGAGGCCGTGACGTACTTGAACCACCTTGACAGGACGTCCCTTGCCCTGGCCTCGTTGGAGGGGTTGGCGTAGCTGTTTATGAAGCTCACAGCAACCGCCTCGACCCCCAGCGACCTCATCCTTGAGGCCACCTCCTCCAGCTCGGCCTCGCTGACCTCCCTGGCCACGGTGCCATTGCTGAGCGTCCTCTCGTCGACCTCGAACCTGAGCTCCCTGGGGACAAGCGGCCTCGGCCTGGTGAAGAAGAGGTCGTAGAGCCTGGGCCTCGACTGCCTGCCTATCTCTATCACGTCCCTGAAGCCCCTGGTGGTGACCAGCGCCGTCCTTGGGAGCTCCAGGCCGACCTGGCCCAGGAGCGCGTTGGTGGCTATTGTGGTGGCGTGCAGCACCTCAAAGGGCCCCGAGGGCGAGACGGAGCGGACGCCGCTGACGACGCCGTCCTCCGGCCTCCTGGCGGTGGTTGGTACCTTGGAGAGCCTCAGGGCGCCGGAGCTGTCAACGTATATAACGTCAGTGAACGTGCCTCCCACGTCAACTGCCACGGTCCCCAAGGCGCCGCCCACGCCAAGGAGCCCCAGGTCGCTATTAACGCTTAACATAGCCTCGGCGGCCCTATAGTCAACTTTTTACAAAAACTTTTTACACAACTTCTCAGTGGTGTAACATGGGTGTCATGCTCGAGAGCGGCGGATCTGGCCAGGAGGTACTTCCTGGCAGTGAGGCCCTGCGCGCTCCTGTCGAGCGTCTCCCTAGCGCTGACGGGCGGCTTCATAGCCATGAGGCTCTACGCGGGCTTCACGGCCCAGGGGGCCCTGGTGGCCGCCCTCGGCCTCTCGCTCTTCCTGGCGGCCGAGAACGTCTTTGATGACTACCTTGACACTGTCAGGGGCGTTGACATGCCTGGGGCGCCCAGGAGCACCTACAACCCTCACGGCTTCTACTCCCTGGGCATGAGCGTCGGCCAGCTGAGGAACTACAGCCTAGCGCTCTTCGCCGCGGGCTCCGCAATTGTCGCTGTGGCCACCCTTGCTCTCGGCAGGCCCCTGCTGCCCCTGTTCCTGGCCCTGGGCTCGCCCCTGCTGTTCCTCTACCCGGCCCCCCGCGGGTTCAAGTACAGCGGCATGGGCGAGGTGGACGTATTCCTCATGGGTGTCCTCATGGTTGTCGGCACGGCCTACGCCGTGTCCGGCCTGCTGACCCTCAGGGAGTTGGTCCTCTCGCTGCCACCGTCGCTCATAACGACCTCCGTCCTCCTAGCAGATGACATGAGGGACTACTGGTGGGACAGGGTTCACGGGGTCAGGACCCTGCCCGTCAGGCTAGGCATGAGGGCCTCCTCAGCGCTTTACGTGGCCATAATCTCAGCCTCGCTGGCGCTCCCAGCGGCAATCGTGTGGCCCTGGGGGCTGCTCAGCCTCGCGGTGACGCCGATGGCCGTCTACTCAACCCTCATAGTGGTCGGCGTCAGGAAGGTTCACCTGAGCAGGGCTGTGAAGTTTAGGTTTTACACAGTATTGGCGTTAACTGTGGCGTACCTCGTGGCCCTCTCGCTGCCCCCCAGGGTCTAAGCGGGCCGCGCACTTACGGCCTAAGCTTCAAGGCCTTTAACCCTGCCAAGTTCACCTGCACGGGGCAGCTTGGTTAGGCTGAGGCGGTACAGGCCGGAGGACATTGAGGACATACTTAAGGTTGAAGAGGAGAGCTTCCCTCCAAGGCAGAGGTACTCCCCGGAGACCTTTGAGTACCTGCTCTCCCTCAGGGGGTCATTCATGATAGTTGCCGAGGAGGACGGGAAGGTAGTCGGCTACGCCCTGGGCTACATGGAGGGCAGGGGCGTTGGGCACCTGGCCTCCCTTGCAGTGAGGCCAGCCTTCAGGAGGAGGGGCATAGCGTCAGCCCTCCTGGCCGAGGCCGAGAGGGTCCTCAGGGGCGAGGGGGCCGTGGCGGTCAGGCTTGAGGTGAGGGAGACCAACTACCCGGCCATAAACCTATACCTGAAGTTCGGCTACAGGCCCGCCAGGAGGCTTCCAAGGTACTACGGCGACGAGGACGGCATACTCATGGTGAAGGTCCTAGCCTAGGTCAACCTTCATCGTCAGCTTGCCGGCCAGGGAGCCCTCCTCCATTATCCTGTGGGCCTCGGCCGCCTGGGAGAGGCCGAGCCTCCTAGTTATTATTGGCCTCACGAGGCCCTGGGCGTAGAGCTGGTAGGCCTTGGCCATCTCCCACGGGCTCCCGGTGTGGGTGCCAACTATCCTGGCGTGCTTGAGGTAGAACCTGTTCCAGTTGATCTCCTTGACGGGCCCTCCCAGGTAGCCAAAGATAACTATGGTGCCGCCGGTGGCCAGGGCATCAAGGCTCCTGTCAAGCGTTGTGCCCACCACGTAGTCTATCACTACGTCGGCCCCGTGGCCGTCAGTGAACTCCATGACCCTTGAGACCGCGTCCTCCTCGCTCGTGTTAACTATTAGGTCAGCCCCCGCCTCCCTGAGGACCTTTGCCTTGCCCTCGCTCCTGGTGGTGGCTACTACCTTGGCCCCGAAGGCCTTTGCCACCTGCACCGCCAGGGTGCCCACGCCTCCAGTGGCGCCCCATATGAGCACGTACTGCCCCCTGGAGACGTTAGCCACGCTGACCAGCGACCTGTAGGCCACGAGCAGGGAGAGGGGCAGGGCCCCCAGCTCCTCCGGGTCGCCCTCCGCCGGTATCACTGTCCTGGCGGGCACCTTTACCAGCTCCGCGTAGGAGCCTTCCTCCTGGAAGCCAAGCATGGACCAGAGCCTGCACATGTTCTCCCTGCCGCTGAGGCAGTACTCGCAGTGGCCGCAGCCGTGAACAGGGGCCACTATGACCTGCTGGCCCTCCCTCAGGAAGTCGACACCCTCTCCGACCTCCTCAACAGTGCCGGAGACATCGGAGCCGAGGATGTGGGGAAGCTTCACCTTTATGCCTGGGTAGCCCCTGCGGACCAGCGCGTCTATCCTGTTAAGCGAGGTGTACCTGACCCTGACCACCACCTCGCCTGGGCCCGGCCTCGGGTCCGGGACCTCCGCCTCGTGGAGGACCTCAGGGCCGCCGTGGGAGTCAAACACCACAGCCCTCAAGCGTGACCCCGGGGTCACGTATACACCACTAATAAATGGTTTTTAGCCGGGCGGCCCAAGCCTTGGCCCACGCCTTTACCTCTACGCTTAAAATCCCCCAGGGGCCCTGAGTCGCGGGAGAGAGGCCTTGGGCAAGGTAGTCAAGTTGGTGCTTGACACGGAGGACTTCCACCCCCTGCACAAGAACTGGATGAACCTGGCCCAGCAGCTTGCTAAGGAGCTCAACGTGGAGCTTGAGGTCAAGAAGGAGGACTACGTCTACGCCATATCCTACGGTGACAAGGACGACCTTGGCATGGCCTGGCTCCCCCAGCTCTTCGCCCAGCTTGAGAGCGGCGAGGTCAAGCTAGTTATGAGCCAGTACCCCTTCGACCCTAAGACAACCAAGCCCAGCGACCCCATGGCCCTGGAGGAGGCCAGGAAGAAGCTCCAGGAGATAATGAAGGACCCGTGACCCTTTAATTTACTGGCCACAGAGGACTTTTAGGGAAGTTTATTGTCAGTAAGGCTCGGCAAGACATCAAGGCTCCTCCTGCTCGCCACCGAGCTCCTCATAGCCCTGGCAATAATAGTCGTCATGGCCCTCTCGCTCTGGAACCTCCTGGTGGAGGTCAAGGAGGCCTCGGTGCAGCTCTCAGTTGGCAACGCGGCAGCGGCGCACGTTACCATACTCAGCATGGTGGACCTGGTCATAATAATGCTCCTGGCCGCTGACCTCATGAGGACCATAGTTATAAGCGTGAGGGAGGGCTACATATCCATAAGGAGCATAGTAGAGGTTGCCATGATAGTTATAGTCAGGGAGATGGTAGCCAGCTCAATAACGCAGCAGCAGATAAACTCACTCACCATAATGGAGCTCGCGCTCGCCTTCCTGACAGTGGCCGCCGCCTACGTGATAACCGGCATGTTTAGGGGCGGGGAGGAAGCACACCAAGGGTGCTCGCAAGCCCCCTGACCCTGTCCACTATCTCGTTAACGACGGCCTCCAGCCACCTGGCCCCCCTCTCTGCAGAGGCCTTGGTGGGGTCGCCGAGCACCGCGTGCGGGTAAAGCGCCTGGTCCACCTCCTGGGACTCCACCGCGACCCCGGAGACGTATATCATTGAGTTCCTCATGGACTTCACATCCTTCGCCTCCCCCTCGCCGCTGGGGCTCCAGCCGCTGGGGTGGGCCTTGGCGGCCGACATGTCGACGTGGGCCCCATCTATGTAGAGCATTGCGCTAGTCTCATCCTCGCCCGCGTGGCCTGGGCTCGTGAAGAGCTGCCTCAGCGCCTCCCTGCCTGCGTCCCTCCACCAGTCAAACATGACGAACGTAGCCCCGGTGCTGTAGGCGGCGTCCTTCATGGCCACCCTTATTGCCGTGCTGTTGCCACCGTGCCCGTTTATTATCATTATGAGCCTGTACCCGTTCCTCGCTATTTCCCTCAGGACGCTCCTCACATAGGCAATGAAGGCGTCTGTCTCCACGTTTATTGTTCCCGGGAACCTGGCCAGGGCGGGCGACACACCGTACCATATGGTTGGGAAGAGGTCAGCGCCGAGGGCATCGGCCACCCTCTGGGCCACCCACGTTGCCTCTATGGCGTCCGTGCCCAGGGGCAGGTGGTCGCCGTGCCTCTCAACGGAGCCTATTGGTATGACAGCTATGGACCTGGGCGAGGAGTCAAACCTTGAGCCTGAAAGCTCCCAGACCTCCGGCAAGAGCTTTCCTAGTTAATAGCCTCTGGTCCCACGTATTTATAGGTGGCAGGAACGCTCAGGCAGCCTCCGAGGATAAAGGTGCTTGAGGCCGCGGGGGCCATAGCCGACGGCAGGGTCCAGATGGTGAGCACCTTAAGCCCAGACGTGATTGAGGCCGTGGTGACCAGCAGCGAGGGCGACAGGAAGTACCACGTCAAGGTAGTCAGGGAGGGCGACCACTTCAGGGCGTACAGCGACGACAACGGCACCAAGCTCAGGGGCTACGTGGGCTACCCCATAATATCCGTGCTCATGCTTGCCGGCATAATAGGGAGGGACCCGGAGGTGGAGCAGGCCCTCAAGGGCATCGACTGGAGGAAGCTGAACGAGACCTACAAGAAGTACGCGGTCGTCGAGGACCTAGTGCTTAAGCAGGCGGAGGCCAAGGTGCCCAGGGAGAGGGTCGAGGCCTACAGGGACTCAGTTATGAAGGCCCTGAGGGGCCTCAGGATAGAGTTTGATGAGAGGCTGGCTAAAGCTTAAAAGAGAATCTAAGGCGCGACAGCCTGGAGAGCGGACTTTGATAGACCCCGGAGTGGCCCTGGCGGCCCTAGGCATCACGTTGCTTGAGCTTTCCGAGGCCTCAGCGGTTGGCGTGGCCGTCTACGCTGAGCTCAGGAGCGCACTGAGCTCCTTCGGGGCCATGGTGGCCGGCGAGGCCCTGGTGCTCGTGCCCACGTTCGTTGCAGGCAGGGCTATAGAGGAGGTACCGGTGACCTACGTCCGCCTGTTCTCGGCCACGCTGCTCCTCTACTTTGGCCTGAGGCTGGCCAGGAGCACAAGGAGGACAGTGCTCAGGTCAAGGAGGGGGACGGCGACAACAGTTGCCTCAGAGCTCTCGGAGGGCAGGGGGCTCGCGGCCACGGCCTTCAGTGTAGGCGCCACGGAGGCGCTGGAGGCGGCCATAGTAATACTTGCCCTGCTGCCAGAGAGCTATGCCTCAGCGGCCCTGGGCTTCGCCATAGGTGCCGCCCTGGTAGCCCTCCTGACCTACTTCCTGAAGCAGAACATACTCAGGATAAGGGTGGCCCTCCTCAAGAACTTCGTCTCAGCGATGCTCCTCACGTTCTCCGCCTTCTGGTACATGGAGGCCTTCTACTCGCCCAGCGACGTCCTGCTTTTGCCGATATTCGCTGTCGCATTCCTTGCAGTCTACGCCTACGCAAACAGGTGAGGGGCCGCTGACGCTTCACATAAAATCCCCGCAGACCAAGTGTTAGACAGGCAGCGCGTTTGAAGGCGTCCCCAGAGGACTGCGCTGAGGAACTTGAAGGCATATACCTCACGTCAAGGGTGTACAGGGCGAGCGTTGAGCTGAGGGAGGCCCCGCCCCCCGAGGCCACTGGCAGGAGGGAGGTCTCGCTCCTTGTCAAGAGCGTCCACGAGCCGAGCATAGACGAGGTGCCGCTGCTCAACGCCCTCCTGGAGTCCTTTGACTTCGCTGAGATATACGAGTACGAGCGCGTTGCAGAGGTGCCCGAGGGCGACAGGGCGGAGCACATGGCTAAGTTCATACTTGACGCGCTCTCAAGGGACAGGGGGCTCATAATAGTGGCCCCGGACCTCATGGGCGTCTCCCTGGCCGGCAGGCTCCCTGAAGAGGTGGCAGAAGAGCTTGACAGCTCAGGGATCGCCGACGTGAGCGTGACGGCTGAGAACACCCTCTACCTGCCCCTGCCCGACGTGGTTGAGGACTCGCCCATAGAGGTGGTGGCTAAGGCCAACAGCAGGAGCAGCTACGAGAGGGTCTCATGGATAATGGAGGAGGCAAGGAGGAGGGGGCTTAACGTCAGGGGGCCCGTCTTCATGCCAGACAACAGGTCGGTGATGGAGTACGTCACCTCCACTGGCTCCAGGGGCTACGCCTACAGGGTGCCGGTAACTAAGCTGGCAGCCATGTTGGTCGCCTTTGACAGGTGCTCAGAGCAGGGGCTCGTGGAGGAGGTCAGGAGGGCCGAGACGAGCACCCACACGGTCTACGCCCTCAGGGTGCCCGAGGAGTACTCAAGGAGGCTGCAGGGCGCCCTGAGCGAGCTGCCGAGGAGGTACTCGTCCGCCCCCCTGCTCAGGCCCTCGCCGAGGCTTCAGCCCCTGCTCGAGAGGGGCCTCAGGGAGTCCATGGCTGAGCTCATGAGGAGGCTCGGCGCCTTTTAGTGCAGCAGCAGGTCCTTGTACTTCTCCACATACTCTATGCTCGTCTTCAGGTCGGCGAAGAGCTTTGACACCTGCTCCACGTCTGAGGCTTCCACCCTGCTTGACCCCCTCCTCTCGGCGGCCAGCTTGGCGGGCTGCAGTAGCTGGACGGCATACCTAAGGCTCCTCTCTGCGCCTATCTTGGTCAGGGCGTTAAGGGCGTCGTCGCTCAGCTCTACGTCCTCCTCCTCGGCCCTTACCTTAATGATCTCCCTTATCTCGTCCTCGCTGTATGGCCTAGTGGTGATTATGAGCAGCCTGTCCAGCAGGTCCCTTGGCATGCCGTGGGGCGAGACCTCGTCAGTGCCCCTTATAGTTGTCATGCCCCTGTTGGTGGCGAGCACTATTATCGGGGCGAACTCGCTCTCCATGGCCTTCGTCAGGAAGCTGAAGGCCTCTATGTCAAGCATGTGGGCGTCATCTATGAACATTATCCCTGGCACCAGCTCGGCCTTGCCCTCGTCCCTCAGCTTCTTAACCAGCTCGTCCGTCCTGGCCCTGACCTCGTCGCTTATGGCAGCCTCCTCCCTGAGGAAGCCGAATATCGTGAAGGCAGCCCTCTGGGCCGCTATGGAGGCGTCTATGTCGTGAAGCGTGAGGGTCCTCACTATCTCCCTCTTCGACCTCACCCTGCCGCTAGGTATCTCGACGCTCTCAGTCACGTCTATGTCATAGCTTATTGCGGCCTTCTCCTTGACCCTGCCGAGCCTTCTCACCTCGCCCGTGTTGACGTCTATCATTATCACGTCCCCCTTCCTTATGCCAAGCTCCTGGAACTGCTGGGCCACCTCTGGGCCTACGGTGAACGTGCCCGAGTCGTCCTTGGTCTCAAGGGTCACCTTGGCGCCTCCCAGCACTGGGTAGGGGTAGAACGGCGAGGTCCTCTTGAGGTACTTGAGGTCAGTGACGACGCCAGTGACCACCTCCCTCTCGTCCCTCATCCTAACTCCAACCGCCCTGCGCATGGCCTGCATCAGGAACTCTGTCTTGTTCTCGGCGGCGAGCACCTCTGAGCCGTTTACTGCCACGAACGGCGTGTCCTCGCCCAGCTCCCTAGCCATCGCGACAGCTATTGCGGTCTTGCCAGTGCCGCTGGGGCCAACTATGAGGACCCCCTTGCCGCCAAGCCTGCCCTGCTTCACCATCTCAACAACGAGGCCCGCCGCCTCCCTGGCCTCGGTCTGCCCTATCATGCCGTCAGCTATCCTGAGCGCCTTGCCGTTCTTGTCAAGCCCCAGCCCCCTTATGTGGCTGTGAACTGATGACCACTTGGGCTGCCTCACGGGAGTTATCTGAATTTCGGACATGTTGCACACCGTCTTCAAAGCTGTCCAAGGGGCCTTTAAGCTTTAGTAAGGAAGCTGAAGTCATCCAGATGCATGAGGACTTCAGCGGAGGGCCACGTAGGCGCCCAGGACCATTATTCCAAGGCCGAGGGCCTGGAGCGGGCTCGGGGGCTCCCCCATGGCTGCCTGGACCCCGGCGGCCGCGGCGGGCACCAGGTAGCTCAACAGGGTAGCCCTGGAGACGCTCATCCTCTCAAGCAGCCTGCTCCACGAGAGGAACTGCAGGGCCCCTCCCATGGTTGAGGCCCAGGCTAGGCTCGCGAGGAGCGTGAGGTTGAACCTGACCGGAGAGGGGTCGAGGGCCACGAAGGGGAGCATCATTGCCGTGCCAAGCAGGAACATGGAGAGGTTCACAGAGATCATGTCAACTCCCTTGCCCAGCCTGGCTATCTTCCTGTAAAGCACCGTGTAGCCAGCCCATAGGACGGTGTTAAATAGCGTAAGGCTGACGCCTAGCGCTGTGTTCCTGCCCCTTATGGACTCGGCGGCGTAGAGGGTTACCCCCACGGCGCCTATAGCTGTGCCCGCGGCGCCCCACCTGTCGAGCCGCTCGCCAAGTATGAAGAAGCTCATTATTATTGCCACGAAGGGCATGAAGTAGCTCAGGCTCGCCGAGGTCGCCGGGAGGACCAGCATGAGGCCCCAGGCCCACACGACGGAGCTCGCGGCCGCCAGGGCTGCCAGGAGGACCACGTACCTGTTGAGCGTAAGCGACCTGGTGATCACTGCCAGGGCCGCGGCCGAGAGCACGAACCTGAGCAGCGTGTACTCGAGCGGCTGGGCGTAGGCCAGGCCTGCCTTAACGAAGAAGTAGAGCAGCGCTGAGCCTATCACGTAGACGCTTAGCCAGCCCGCCGAGGCCCTGTCCAAGCCTTACCCTAAGAGCGCTGGGCCTCTCCGCACATTTAAAGTGGTCGCTTTACAGTTAAGCTGTGGGCGACGTGAGGAGGGCCTCCCTGGGCTTCATGGTCGAGGCGGCCCGAGCCGTGATAGCTGGATGCAGGGAGAGGGGGCTAAGGTGCAGGGACCCTCCCCTGGCCACGTCACGGCTCCTGTCGAGGATCGGCCTTAACCAGTACCAGGAGAGGGCCTTCTGGAGCGACGTGGAGGGGGTCTCGGGCAGCAAGTACGTTATTTACAGGTACCGAAGGGCCTCCTTCTCGCTGAGCCTAAGCGTGGTCAGCGCCGAGCTGCTCCACATTGATGGCTGGCTGCCCGTCGACTACTTCGACTGCAGGCTCCTGGGCGAGGCCTGCTCCAGGTCGCCAAGGGGCAAGGCGCTTTATGCCTACGTCTCAGGCTCCATAGTGGGCGGCAGCCTTAAGGTCAACGCGCTCAACTTGCTTAGGATCCTAGACATGACTGCCCCTGGCCTCATTGACGAGCTCCTTGACGGCGTGAACGACGCCATATGGGGCAGGGGGCACGAGAGGCTTGTAGGCGCCGTGCTGAAGGCTATGAAGATGAACAGCATTAAGATGGTCCTCCCCGTGATCCCTGAGGACGTCGAGAGGCTCCTCAGCCTGTCGCCGCTCCTGGCAAGGCTGCTTAAGGGCTAGGACTCCTCCTCTTCCTCCTCAGCCTCCTTGCCCCTCTGCCTCGGCGGCGGTGGGGGCGGCTGGGCCTGCCTTGATGACGACGAGAGCCTCTCAAGCCTGAGGCGGAGCACCCTCTCGGCCTGCTCCATTATGCCGAGCAGGTCGCCCGCCTCACCTATGTCGCCCTTGTCCATCAGCTCCCTGAGCTTGACGCTCGCAAAGTACTCCAGTCGCTTTATGGTCTCATCAATCTCTACCTCTCGAGCCTCCTCGTCGCTGCTTACTATGTAGACCTTGCCGTGGAGCGGGCACACGACGTCGCCGCTCTTCAGCCTGAAGAGCGGGAGGCCGCATATGGGGCACGTCTGCTCCAGCATGACCCCGCCCTGCGCCATTAGTTGCGTCATTATCTTGATTACCTTTGGGTCCTTCCTGGCGTCGTACTTGTTTCCCTCCTCTCCCATTCCCTTTCCCCGACAACAGTGTCGCCTGAAGTTAAAACGCTAAGCATACTTACGAACAAAGCTAATCTCCCTGAGGGGGCAGCACAGCAGGAGAGGCGGCAGGAGTGCCAGGCTACAGGAGGATGGAGCTGCCCAGGAGGTCCTCGAACGTCGGCGTCAGGTGGAAGTACGCGGTGGTTGCCGGCCTGGTGGCCGCTGTCATAGCCCTGTCGCTCAGGCTGGCCCCGGCGGCCGTAGGGCGCCAGGCGATGATAACGGTGACCACGGGGCGGCAGCTGGCGTCAGCGATGAACACCACTAAGCCCGTGCTCCTCATATTTGGGGCCACGGACTGCCTCTACTGCCACGTCCTTGACCCCTACGCGGAGCAGTACGCAGAGACGCACCCAGACGTTGAAGTAGTTAACGTTGAGCTTAACCTGCTCTACTCCAACGACCCAGAGCTCGTTGAGAGGCTGGTCTCATACTATGACGTACAGGGGACTCCGACCGAGGTGGTGATATATCACGGCATGGTCTACGGCTACCACGTCGGCATATGGCCTCCCCTGGGCGCTGACCAGGTGCCATACATAGAGCAGTTCGTCAGGAGCTCCCTCAGCGGCAGGCCGATAGCCCCGGCCCTCAGCGTCGGCCCAGCGCCTGTCAAGGGCGGCCCACCGGCGGCCCTGAAGTACGTGAGCCCCGCTGCGGCCCTCGGCGTAGGGGCCCTGGCGGCCCTGAGCCCCTGCAGCGTGCCAATGTTAGCGCTCTACTCTGCGTCATCGAGGAGGAGGGCCGCGTCCAGGATGGCCCTCGAGCTGGCCCTGATGACCCTCGGGGTGGCGGCCTTCGGGGCCCTGCTGGCCAGGGCCTACTCCCTGTCGCCCCTCATAGAGTCCTCGCTCGAGGGCTTCGCGGCCGGCTTCTCTGCCTTCCTTGGCTATGATATCCTCAGGGGGAGGGTCGTTGTGCTCAGCGGCCCCGCGGCCGCCTTTGCGCCCCTGGCGGGCCTCGAGTGCTCCCTCCCCTTCTTCGTGGCAGCCGTCTCGGCCGTGGCCGCCGCGGGCCTGGCGACTGCCATATTAAGCTCCCTCGCCTTCGGCGCGGGCTACTCAGCGGTGTACGTGGGCCTCTCAGGGGCGGTTGGGAGGGCCCTGTCGGCGAGCAGAAGGTATGGCACTATTGCCGGGGCCACGCTGGTCCTCATAGGCGTCCTGCTGTTCGCCTACATCATAGTCGTCTGAGCAGGGCTTTTTGGCCTCCCCCTTAGCCAGAGCTCCGGTGATACATTGACAACAGTGGTGGCCACGCTGGCGGGCGAGCTGGGCATAAAGGGGAGGCCGACGAGGGCCCACATGGTCAGCGAGCTCATAAGCAACGTCTCAGCTGCAGTGAAGCTCAGGTCGTGGAGGGCCTACGGGGGCACCCTTGTCCTTGAGGTTGACGGGGACGCCTCGCCCCTCTCAAAGGTCTTCGGCATAGCCCACTACTCCGTGGCTGCCCCTGTCAAGTATGAGGACCTCCAGGACCTTGTGAGGAAGGCGTCGGCCTTAGTGGCCAACGACGTCAGGGGCAGGAAATTTGCCGTCAGGGCCAGGAGGACAGGGGCTGAGGACAGGTTCACGAGCATGGACGTCAACAGGGAGCTGGGGGCCGCGCTGCTGCAGGCCTCAGCCGGTGTTGACCTGGAGAGCCCTGAGGTGACAGTATACGTTGACATAGTTGACAGGGGACTCGCATACGTGCACGCCGGCATGGCAGAGGGCGCGAGGGGGCTGCCGGTGGGCGTAGCCGGCAGGACTGTTGCCCTGGTCTCCGGGGGCATAGACTCGCCCGTGGCCACGTGGATGATAATGAAGAGGGGCGTCGTGCCGCTCGTGCTCAACCTGTCAATAGGAGGGGAGGCCCACAGGAGGGCCGTGCTTGAGGAGGTCAGGGTGCTGAGGGCCTGGTCGGGACGCCATGACATAAAGGTCTTCTTCATTGACGGCATCCCGGTCATGAAGGGGCTGGCTGACGTCAGGAGGGACCTGAGGGTCGTAGTCCTCAAGAGGGTCCTCTACAGGCTCGCCGAGGCCCTGGCGGCCCGCGAGGGGGCCCACTCCATAACCACGGGCGAGTCCCTCTCGCAGGTCTCGTCGCAGACCATGTGGAACCTGGAGGCGGAGGAGCACGGCATAGAGCTGCCTGTGCTGAGGCCCCTCATAGCTATGGACAAGGACGAGATCGTGGAGGTCGCAAGGAGGATAGGGACCTACAGCATATCCGCTAAGGTGCCGGAGTACTGCGCTATAGCCCAGGCGTCAACCACCAGGGCCAGGGTCGAGGACGTAATCAAGGCCGAGCAGTCCATGAACCTGGACTACAGGGAGCTTGTGAAGTCCGCGGAGGTGGTTAAGGTCAGCCCCGAGGGCCAGGGTACTTAGAGGCCTCCCTCTCGTAGGCTCTGACGACGTCGTCAAGGGTAACTATGCCAATGAACTTGCCGTTGTCCTCAACTATCGCGTACCTTGAGTTAGTCCTTGACATCATGTTTATGGCCTCCTCAAGGCTTGAGTCGGGCCTCACGTGCCCGGGCTCGGGCCTCATGTACTTGATCGCGGGCTCCTCAGGCTTCCCCTGCCTCAGGTCCACGGCGTTGACTATCCCAAGCACCCTGCCCAGCGGGTCGACCAGGGGCAGCGACAGGAGGCCTGCTGACGTTATGGCCTGAAGGGCCTCGGAGACCCTGGCGTCCTGCCTCACGTAGAGCTGCCTCGGGGGCACCTCAGCCACCTTGACCTTCCTCAGCACCGGTATTGAGTACTCGCCGGCGTGGGCCGGGGACCGGGCCCTGCTCTCGACCTGCTCCTTGAGCAGGGTGGGCCCCCTGAAGACTATCATGGCCACTGCTAGCGCTATCATCTCGCCCGGCAGCAGCGACAGGCTGCCCGACATCTCAACTGTCATGAGCATTGAGCTCACTGGAGCCGAGCTGGCGGCCCCGAAGGTCGACAGCATGCCCACCACAACGAAGGGCCCGACCTCGCTGAAGAGCCTGGACGACGCGAGGTGAAGGGCCTCCCCGAAGGCGAGCCCAGTGAAGGCCCCTATGTCAAGCCCTGGGGCGAAGACCCCTCCCTTGGCGCCGCTCCCCAGCGTGAGCGACGTGGCGAGGACCTTGGAGAGCGGCAGCAGCGCCAGGGCAAGGGCCAGCGGCAGGAGGGTGACCACCTGGCCGCCGCCTATGAGGTACCTGACCCAGCTGAGCCCCTCGCCCATGTCCTCTGGGAACAGTATCACCAGGAGGCCTACCAGCGCGCCTCCAAGGGCCGCCCTGACAAAGGGGTTGGCCAGCGACCTGAACAGCCTTGAGAAGTAGCTGAGCGACCTGACGTACAGCATTGCCATGCCCCCGCTGACTAGTCCCATGACCGCGAAGAAGGGCAGGTAGAGCGGGTTGAAGGGGCACCTGCAGGACCCAAGTATTGGGGAGAAGCCGGTCACCGAGCCATACACCACGTAAGCTATGCTTGAAGCTATGAGCGAGGGGTATATGACCTCAGGCTCTATGTCCCTCCTGTAGAGCAGCTCCGCCGAGAGCAGGGCGCCTGCGAAGGGGGACTTGAAGACGGCCCCTATGCCCGCCCCGAGGCCTATGGCGACTGCCCTCCTCCTGTCCTCCGCGCTCATGTTCATGACCCTTGAGAGCCACTGTGATATCACAGCCCCCGCGTGCGACGCGGGGCCCTCCCTCCCGGCGCTCCCCCCAAGGCCTATGGTTATCGCTGACGATATGATGGATGCGGGGGCCTCCTCGAGCCTCATCCTGACGTTCCTGTGGTACGCCCTCACCGCAGGGTCGCTGCCCACCTCGGGCGTCCTCATAGCAAGGGCCACGAAGAGCGACAGCGGGAACGCGGCCGCCAGCACGAGGGGCATGAGGAGGAGCCTGGGAAGGGCAGCGTAGTACTGGGGGAGCGTCATGCTTCTCTCGTTTACATGGAGCAGGCCGAGGAGGACGAACATGCCAAGGGCGTAGACCTCAAGGTAGTAGAGGGCCAGCTCTATGAGGCCCACTGAGACCCCTATAACTATGCCGGCTATGAACCACCTCTCGTAGTAGGGCAGCCCTGAGAGCCTCAACGTTAGCCCCGCGGTAGGCCTGGAAGGGAGGTATAAAAGTGAGGCCGAGGCCAAGGGTAACGATAAAAATTTGGAGGGCACGGGAGCCCTGGAGATGAGAATGCCCAGGAAGCTCAGCTCCAGGCTCTCCTCGCTGGCCGCCTCGCCAATGAAAATAATAGACTCGCTCCTGGGCCCCGCCGGGGCTGACGTAATAAGGCTCCACGCCGGGGAGCCGAGCCTGCCCCCTCCCCTTGAGCTTGTAGACACCCTGGTCGAGGACCTGAGGAGGCCCGAGAGCTACGCCTACGCGCCCACGAGGGGCCTGCCGGAGCTCAGGGAGGCCGTGGCTGAGGAGCTTAAGCGCGACGGCACCTCTGTGGGCTTCGACGAGGTCGCAATAACCCCCAGCGGGACCTCAGCGATATTCTCCGTAATGTCAGTGCTCCTGGACCCCGGCGACGAGGTCATTCTCATAGACCCCACCTTCATGATATACAGGCCTGTCATTGAGTACCTGGGAGGCAGGGTCAGGTGGGTCAGGGCGAGCCCTGAGGCCGGCTTCCAGCCGGACCCGGAGGCCATAGCAAAGGCCATTAACGACAGGACCAAGGCCATAGTGCTCGTTGACCCTGACAACCCCACGGGCAGGCTCCTTGACCTTAGCGTGGGCAGGGCGATAGCTGAGGTTGCCCAGGACAGGGGTGTCTACCTCATAGTTGACGAGGCCTACAGGAAGATAGTGTACGAGGGCTCCTACAGGAGCGTCCAGCCCTACGCCCCTGACAGCGTGATAGGCCTCGGCACCTTCTCCAAGGACCCAGGCGTGCCTGGCCTGAGGCTGGGCTACATCTACGGCCCCAAGGACTTTATAGACGCATACGCTGCCTTCAGCGGGCACGCGTTCTTCGGGGCCTCAAACATGTCGCAGCTCTATGTGCTGCGCTACCTGAAGTGGGAGGGGAGGGAGAGGTTCATAGAGTCGGTGGTGGCCGAGTACAGGAGAAGGAGGGACGCCGCCGTGAACGCCATGAAGAGGTACGTGCCCTCCGCCAGGTTCACGGAGCCGCGGGCCTCTATGTACCTCTACGCCGACCTCTCGCCTCTCGTGGGCGACGCCGAGTCCTTCGCCTCAAGGCTGGCCTCAAGGTACAGGGTCACAGTGATGCCTGGAACAGCCTTCGGGCCGAACGACAGGACCTTCATAAGGGTCACCTTCGTCAGCCAGCCACCTGAGAGGCTCGAGGAGGGCATAAGGAGGATTGGGGAGGCCCTAGGAGAGGCGGGGCAGTAGGAATTTATCTATCTTAGGATACTTAAGGCAATAGGGTGCCTCTGACGATTAGGATTAATCTCCCAAAGCAGGAGGTGAACACGTTCTACTCGTTTCCTGACTTCGCGCCGCCTGAGGAGCACTGCAGGGGGCTAGCATGTTACGCCGCCAGGTCGCTTAACCCCGAGGCCTGGAAGAAGGCCACTGCCCAGCAGCCGCCGACCTACTGCCTGGGCAAGTGCTACGCGGGCCCCTCGAGCACGTCAACTCAGGGCTACCCAAGGGTTGAGGTGAGGTCCAGGAAGGCCGTAGTGTTAAGGCACATAGTCAACGGCCCCGTGGAGTCGCTCAAGGATTACCTGGCCAGGGGAGGCATGAAGGGGCTCGAGAAGGCACTCTCGATGACCCAGGCCGAGGTCATAGACGAGGTCAAGAGGTCCCAGCTGAGGGGCAGGGGAGGGGCGTACTTCCCCACAGGCCTGAAGTGGGAGTCCGCTTACAGGCAGGGGGCGCCCGCCAAGTACGTCATAGTTAACGGCGACGAGGGGGACGCGGGGGCGTACGTGGACAGGTTCCTCATGGAGTGGGACCCATACCTAGTGCTCGAGGGGGCAATGATAGCCGCGTACGCTGTGGGGGCGCACAAGGTGTACCTCTACATAAGGAGGGAGTACCCTGGGGCCATAGCTGCCATGAGGAGGGCCGTGGAGGAGGTGAAGGAGGCGGGCTACCTCTCTCCCCCTCTGCCCTCAGAGGTGGAGATCCACGTGGGCAAGGGCTCATACGTTGTCGGCGAGGAGACTGCCATGATAAACGCGATAATGGGCAGGAGGCCCGAGCCCACGCCGAGGCCCCCTTACCCAACAGAGAGGGGCCTCTTCGGCATGCCGACGGTTGTTAACAACGTCGAGACCCTGGCAAGCGTCCCCTGGATAGTTGAGAACGGGGGTGACGCCTACGCGGAGATGGGGTTCAACAGGAGCAGGGGCACAAAGGTGCTGAGCCTCAGCTCCACCTTCAACAGGCCGGGCCTCTACGAGGTCGAGTTCGGCGTCAAGCTCAGGGACGTGGTGTATGACATGGGCGGAGGGGTGAGGTTCGGGAAGCTTAAGGGAGTCATGATAGGCGGCCCCCTGGCCTCCCTGATACCTCCCGAGGAGCTAGACACGCCCCTGGGAGTTGAGGAGCTCAGGGCCATAGGCGCCAGCCTGGGGCACGGCAACGTGATAGCCTTCAGTGACGACACGAGCGTAGCCGACATTCTTCACGAGGTCCTACTGTTCGCGTCCTTCGAGTCCTGCGGCAAGTGCTTCCCGTGCAGGCTGGGAACTGCCAAGCTGGAGAGGATGTTCAGCAAGGGCTACCTGACGGAGGAGGAGGCCAGGGAGGCCATGAGCATAGCCAATACAATGGCTGCCGCCAGCCTCTGCGGCCACGGGCAGGCCACGGGGCAGGCGGTGGCGGTCACGCTTAAGAAGTTCTGGAAGGAGATAGTGAGGTGATAGCCGTGCCCGTGAGGGTTATAATTGACGGAAGGGAGGTCGTGCTGGAGAAGCCCACAACAATACTCAACGCCGCCAGGAGGGCCGGCATAGACATACCGTCGCTCTGCTACGACGAGAGGCTCTCGCCATATGGTAGCTGCAGGCTCTGCCTCGTGGAGGTCAAGGGCAGGGGCCTCGTGACCGCCTGCACCACTTACGTGCAGGACGGCATGGAGGTCTCAACGGAGACCCCGGAGGTTGTAGAGCACAGGAAGACCATACTGAGCATGCTGGCAGAGAGGCACCCCAGGGACGCCAGGGGCAGGCTGGCGGAGCTCTTCAAGAGGTACGGCGTTGAGCCAAGCGGCGAGGAGAAGCCGGGGCTAGTTGACGACAGCCACCCGCTCCTCCGCTTCGACTTCAGCAGGTGCGTCCTCTGCTACAACTGCGTCAGGGTGTGTGACGAGTACATAGGGAGGCTCATATGGAGGGCCATGTACAGGGGCCAGCAGACCGTTGTCATCCCTGAGACCGGCAGGCTCGGCACCAGCTCGTGCATAAGCTGCAGGGCGTGCGTGGACGTCTGCCCCAGCGGGGCCATAGTGGACAAGGTGATGTCGTCAGCCGCGCCTGACAGGTGGGGGGAGACGGCGTGCTCCATGTGCTCCCTCTCGTGCCCCGTCAAGGTGGGCTTCTCCGGCTCGAGGCCCGTCTACGTCGAGGGCGAGAGGGGCCAGCTCCCGTTCTCGGCCGAGTGCCTCAAGGGCAGGTACCACTGGGAGGACCTCGTCTACGTGCCCGAGAGGCCCGAGGGGCCCAGGTCCAGGTCCAACGGGCTGTGGTCCAAGGCTGGCTGGGACGACGCGCTGAGGTCCGTGGCCCAGGGCCTTAGGGACGCCGTGAGGGAGGGAGGGCCCAGCTCCGTGGGCGTCATAGTGTCGTCGAGGCTGACGGCTGAGGCCTACTACCTCTCCCAGCTGCTCGCCAGGGCAGGCCTTGGAACTAACAATATCGACACCGCCTCGACGCTGCTCCCGTCAACTGGGGAGTTAGCGCCGATAGGCGGGCCGCTGCCCACCGCGCCCTTCAGCGCGGTCCAGGACGCTGACGTTATTGTTACCATAGGCCAGGTGGAGGAGTACCATCCGGCCCTGGCCTCAGCAATAAGGAGGCAGTCCCTCCAGGGCTACTCAAGGCTGGTGGTCATATCTACTAAGGACGACAAGCTGTCGCGCTTCGCGGACGTCTTCGTGGAGTCAGGCCAGGAGTCCGTGCAGGCTGCCATAAGGGCCGTGGAGGCCTCCCTTGCTGAGGGCGGCAGGGTAGACGTCGCCGGCGCCTCAAGGTACCTGGCTGGGGCCGCGTCGCTGGCGCTGAGCCTGAGGTCCCTGGGAGGCTCAAGGGCGTCAAGGCAGGCAGGGGTCGACGAGGCTGCAGTGAGGGCGGCGGCCGACGCCATCGCCTCAGCTAAGAGGCTGATTATAGTGGCTGAGCTTGACGGCACCCCGGGCGTCGGCTCAGAGGCCCTAAGCCTGGCGGCCCTCTCAGGAGCGCTTAGCAGGGAGGGCTCGGGCTTCATGCCGCTGCTGTCCTACTTTGACAACTACGAGGCCGTGGCCTTTGGCGTGAGCCCGTCAAGGCTGCCGGGAGGCCTTAGGCTTGACGAGGCCAAGGAGCTGGGAGCCGCGTGGAGGGCCCAGGTGCCGGAGGAGCCTGGTATGAGCTCGGCCGAGATGCTGGAGGCGGCCAGGGACGGGAAGCTCAGGGCGTTAGTAGTCATAGGCTACGACCTGGCGTCGCCCTCGCCCATGAGGGAGTCGATACTCGAGGCCATGTCAAGGGTCCCGCTGGTGGTCTCCATATCGCCCACAGCTGGGGTTGGCGTGAGCTATGCCTCAAAGTTCCACCTGCCGCTGGCCTCTCACGTTGAGGAGGAGGGGGTCTACGTCTCAGCGGACGGCAGGCTGACTCTGGCCAGGGGCAACACGGTCATTAACGGCGCCCTGAGGGGCTGGGAGGTGGCCTCAAGGCTCCTCGAGGTCCTCGGCTACCAGGGTAAGTACGCCTCTGCCAAGGACGCCTGGGACGAGCTAAGGTCCCTTGTAAAGCCCCCGCTGCCCGACTACAACTCCATTGCCAGGGGCCTGGCGAGGGTCGACCTTAGGCGGATGGCGGCGTAAGCGCCCTCGGTTAAAAACCTGCGACGCCTACCATGACTGGGCACTGCGGTTGAGCAGCTGGGAAGAGGACGAGTGCTATGAGTTCAGGAGGGAGCTCGACGAGCTCTTCGAGAGGGTCTACAGGGACGTAAAGGCGGGCAGGTACGACTTCCTCAGGGACGCCATAGACATAGACGTGGTCAAGAGCATATACGTGGACAGGCCCCACGAGATTATAGTGATACCTGACATGGGCAAGCTCAACAGGGGGGCCGAGGTGCTCATATACATAGACCCCATGTCCCTGGCCGTGACCGGCACCAAGGGCGAGTGCAAGTATAACAGGGTGGCCGACCACAACAGGGTGAGCTTCTACAACAGCCTGCTTGAGTACCTGGACTACCTCTCGCAGAGGTCCGAGCTCCAGGTCAGGGGCGTTGGGCAGAGGACCAGGTCAGTCATGTCAATAGCCCTGGACAGGGTAAACTGAGGCCTTAACGTATAAGGGCCTGGAATTCTGTAAGGAAGAAGCAGTACGTATTCTAGCAGAAACGGCCAGGTCAACAGGATATTATTTAGGGCATTACATCGTTTTAACTTATTCAGAAACTGTGAACATTTTATAGGCAGCCCCGGGGTAGGCCGCTGGGGAACTTATATGTCGTCAGGTAAGGGGCTCCTGAGGAACGCCATAGGCTATAACGAGCTCCTGGGCCAAGCAATAGCTATGATAGCGCCCCTGGGCGCCGTCGCCGCGACCCTCACGGGGGCCGCCCAGTACGCCCTCGGCTCGCTCCCGCTAGCATATATAATAGGTATATTTGGCGTCCTGGCCTGGATCAACGTGCCCTACCAGTTCTCAAGGAAGATAAGCAGCGCCGGCGGCTTCTACGAGTTCGTCTCCCAGGGCTTCGGGCGCAGGCTTGGCACCTTCACGGGCTACCTCTACCTCTTCTCCTACTTCAACACCATAACTAACGCCGTGCTCTTCGTGGGTGGGGTCTTCCTGCCATCTATGCTTAGCACCTTCTTCGGCGTGAGCCTGCCGTGGTGGTTCTGGATACCAGTGTCGTTAGTCTTCCTGGCACTGATAACGCTGCCCGCCTACCTGGGCATAAGGCCCTCCACAAGGTACAGCCTCTACACGTCGGTTATTGAGATAACGCTCCTGATAGTGTTCTCGCTCATACTCCTTGTCAAGTTCTCTAGCAGGCTTAGCCTGGCCCCCTTCACCCCTGGGCCGGCCCACGGCTGGGCCCCTGTCTTTGAGGGCATGATACTTGCCATATTCTCCATGTCGGGCTCCTCGGCGGCCGTCTACATAGCTGAGGAGACCAGGGACCCGCTGAGGAACGTCAAGAAGGCAGTCCTGGTGAGCTTCCTCATAACAGGCGTCGTCTTCGTGCTCACTTCCTACGCCATGGTTATAGCCTGGGGCCTGAGCAAGATGAGCAGCTTCGCCCCCTCGGGCGTCCCAGGGCTTATACTGGCAGACAAGTACATAGGTGTCTGGTTCCTTGTGCTGCTCCTGGCGTTCATGCTTAACAGCCTTGTGGCAGGCTCCCTGGCGCCACTGAACTCGAGCTCGAGGCTCCTGTACGCCCTGGCCAGGGACGGCGCTGCCCCGGCCTGGCTCGCTGACGTGCACCCGAGGCACAGGACGCCCCACAAGGGCGTACTGCTGCTCTCCGGCCTCTCGGCGGCAGTGATACTTGCCGCGGGGCTCGCTATGGGTCCCTTCAACGGCTTCCTGTTCCTAATAAACGCCTCAGCCATAGCCCTCTTCGTTGGCCACATGCTTGGCGACGTGGCCCTGCCGTTCTTCTACAGGAGGCTTGGCGAGGTCAACATAGTGTACCACGTGCTGGCCCCGGTGGTGTCCTTTGTAATACTGCTCTTCGGCATCTACTACAGCTTCTACCCGCCGGCCTACCCAATAAACGTGGCGGCCATAGTCACGGGCCTCTTCGCCATAGCCGTGGCGGCCATGATAATGGCGGGCACAATAAAGGTCTCGCCCCCTGCCATGCCTTCAGTGAGCGCCCCTGTCAGGGGCTCCCAGGAAGGCTAAGCCTTGGCTGCGATGTTAAATGCGTAGGATCAAAAACTTTTTTGCTAATACACAACTAATTAATTTTCAGCTGCCATAGCTACCTGGGACCCGCTATTGTATCGCATACTGGGTAGGGCCGGGAGTACAGCCCTGCTGATGGGCAACGAGGCGGTGGCCAGGGGCTTCCTTGAGGCCGGCGGCGGCTTCGCAGCTGGCTACCCAGGAACCCCATCAACTGAAGTAATAGAGTCTCTGGCTGACGTCGCCAAGGAGGTTGGCATCTACGTCGAGTGGAGCTCCAACGAGAAGGTAGCCGTGGAGGCCGCCTACGGCGCCTCCTTGACTGGGGTCAGGAGCATAGCTACCATGAAGCACGTCGGCCTTAACGTGGCTGCTGACGCCCTCATGAGCATAGCCTACACCGGCGTCAGGGGCGGCATGCTGGTCTTCGTAGCAGGCGACCCGAGCATGTGGAGCAGCCAGAACGAGCAGGACAACAGGTACTACGGCCTCATATCCTACGTGCCCGTGCTAACGCCGAGCGACCCGCAGGAGGCCAAGGACCTCACCGTGCTTGGCCTTGACCTCAGCGAGAAGTTCTCGCACCCGTTCATGATGGTCAGCACCACCAGGGTGTCCCACACAAGAGGGCCCGTGGTCCTCGGGCCGCTGAGGCCCCCCAGGACGACGGGCAAGTTTGAGAGGGCCAGGGGGCTGACGCTCGTGCCAGCGGTTGCCAGGGAGCAGAGGGAGAAGCTCATATCGAAGTGGGAGGACATAAGGAAGACGTTCTCCGGCCTCGGCCAGTTCAACAGAGTCGAGGGAGATGGCGACGTAGCAGTAGTCACTGACGGCGTCGCCTACGGCTTCGTTAAGGAGGCCCTCTCGGAGCTTGGCCCCCAGGCCGACAAAGTTAAGGTCGTTAAGATAGCAACGCCGCTGCCGTTCCCCAGGTCATTCGTTGTTGAAGCCCTGTCCAACGTCAAGAGGATCCTGGTGGTGGAGGAGCTTGAGCCCGTGGTCGAGGGCCAGCTGAAGCAGGCCCTGGAGGAGGAGAGGCTGACGCCCGAGGTTCACGGCAAGGACCTGGTGGGCCTGGCCGGGGAGCTGACGCTTGACCGCGTCAGGAGGGCCGTGAGGTCATTCCTTGGCCTGCCCGTTGAGGAGCCCAGGCTGTACAAGGTGGACCTTCAGATACCGCCCAGGCCGCCCGCCTTCTGCCCAGGGTGCCCGCACAGGGCAACCTTCTACGCCCTGAGGAGGGCAGTCAACAGGCTGAGGATCAAGGCCATATACAGCGGCGACATAGGATGCTACAGCCTCGGCCTCTACGAGCCCTTCAAGGAGCAGGACATAATAATTGAGATGGGAGGGAGCGTGGGCGCCGCCAACGGCCTGGCGCACACGGCCCAGGACCAGATGCCCATAGCGATAATCGGCGACTCGACCTTCTTCCACGCCGGGGTGCCCGGGCTGATAAACGCCTTGTACAACAGGGCCCCCATGCTCCTGCTGGTTCTTGACAACAGGACCACTGCCATGACTGGGGAGCAGCCTGACCCAGGGTCAGGGGTCACTGCAATGGGTGACGAGGCGCCTGTTATAAGCATAGAGGGCATAGCTAAGGGCATAGGCATAGAGAAGGTCGTGACCTTTGACCCATTCGACATAAACGGCGCCACAAACGCTATGGCTGAGGCCCTCGAGTACGTGGTCAAGGAGAGGAAGCCGGCGGTGGCAGTTGCGAGGAGGGCCTGTGCGCTGGACGCCCTGAGGAGGGCCAGGAAGGCCAAGATCCAGGTGCCCCTGTACCAGGTCGAGGACAGCAAGTGCACAGCCTGCGGCATATGCTACAACGCCTTCTCGTGCCCGGCCATATTTGTCAAGGACGACAGGAAGGCCTGGATAGACCCGAGCCTCTGCAGCGGCTGCGGGGTCTGCGCTGAGATATGCCCGTACAAGGCCATAGTTAAGGTTGTCCAGGAGGGCAAGGGGTGGGAGGAGGCATGGATGTGAGCCACAGGAAAATAAACATAGTTATGACTGGCGTCGGCGGCCAGGGGCTCATAACGGCCGCCAGGGTCCTCGGGGAGGCAGCCGTGGAGGGCGGCTGCAAGGCGCTGGTGGCCGAGACCCACGGGCTGAGCCAGAGGGGAGGGGCCGTGGAGGTCCACGTGAGGCTGGGGGACGTCTACTCCCCCCTCGTGCCCAGGGGCGAGGCGGACGTGGTGCTCTCCTTTGAGATGATAGAGGCCGTCAGGGGAGTGCCCTACCTCAGGCAGGGCGGCGTCCTGCTCACGGCCGACACCCTCATGATGCCCCCAACCCCTGGCCTCAGGCCGCTGAAGAGGCAGCAGATAGAGGCGGCGCTCAAGGGGGCCGGGGTGAGGTACGCTGTGATACCCGCCAGGGAGGTGGCCGAGAAGGTCGGGAGCTACCTGGCTGAGAACATGGTAATGCTTGGGGCGCTTGTAGGCACTGGGGCCCTGGACGGCTTCGTTGAGCCTGAGAGGATAAGGGCCAAGGTGCAGGAGCTCCCCATGGCAGAGAAGAACCTGGCGGCATTTGAGGAGGGCATCAGGCTGGGCTCCCAGGTGAGGCTCAGGCCATAATTACAGCCATAGCCTTATATATTTGCCCTTGCCTTTCTTTGTGGTGTGTACAGTTGCGCATATCATATTATGAGACCTCCCTCGCGGGCGTCCCCATGGGAGGCCTCGGCACGGGCTCCTTTGAGGTTGGGCCTGACGGCAGGTTCAGGGAGTGGCTCATCTTCAACAACAGGCCCTGGGCCGGCTACGGCCAGCCGCAGTGGTTCATGACCCCCGATGACCTCGTGTTCTTCCTGAGGCTTGAGCCTGAGGGCCAGGAGCCCCTCCTCAGGGGGCTGTTTACGGGGCTCTGGTACGGCTCCGCGGAGGACTACACCTACAGGGGCTGCGGCCCCTGGGTTGTGGCTGAGCCCTACCACCTGCCCTGGGCCAAGGGCGTTGAGGGCGTAGAGATGGACGTCAGGTACCCCAGGGTGACGCTGAGCTACAGGGACTCCTTGCTAGACGAGCTGGGCGTTGAGGTCAGCCTTGACGCCTACTCGCCGCTGCTGCCAGGCGACCTGAGGAACTCGTCGGTGCCTGCAGTCATACTCAGGTTCAGGGTGACCAACAGGGGCAGGTCCAGGGTCAAGGCCTCCATAATGGCGATTGCCAGGAACCCCGCCAGGTCAGCTGGAGGCAGGTCATCGAGCGAGGTGAGGCAGGGCCCGGGCTGGACCGCGATGATAATGAGCGCGTGCTGCGTCGACGAGAGGCACCCCATGGCGGGAGGGGCCCTGGGGGTGGCCTCCCTGGGCTCGACCTCCTCAGGCGCCGTGGGGTCAGTTGACGCCGGCAACAGGCCCCAGCTAGTTAACTTCCTGAGGAGGCTCCTTGTTGACTTCAGGGGCGACGGCTTCCTCAGCGGCCCCTCGAGCGTCACTTCAGACCTTGACGTGTTCTCTGCCGTGGCCACCTCGCCCGTGGAGCTGGCGCCTGGGTCCTCCGAGGAGCTCTACTGGGTCATAGCCTGGTACTTCCCTAATCACGTAGACGCCTCAGGCCAGAGGGTCGGGCACTACTACGAGAACTTCTTCAGCGACGTGGGGCAGGTCATCTCCTATGTATTTGAGCATAAGCATGAGCTGATAGCCAGGCTGGAGGCCTTCTCAAGCGCGATGTACGATGTCTCATATGATGACTGGGTCTCAGACCTCGTGACCGCCCAGCTGACCAGCATCCCGAAGCTCTCTTGGTTCACCAGGGACGGCCACTTCGGCCTGTGGGAGGGAGGGCCTGGATGCTGCGGGATCAACACGGTTGACGTTGTCCTCTGGGCCTTCGCCGGGCTCGTCAACATGTACCCAGACCTCGTCAAGGTCGCTGCTAAGGACGTCGCCAGGCACATACTGAGGCCAGACAAGCACTACTACTATGAGCTCTTCGCCCTCGGCTTCCACGAGAACATGAGCCTCTACAGGGAGATGCTGAGGAAGGACCCCTCAATACAGAACGACCCAGCCAAGTTCTCTGCCGCCATAGCTGATGTCGTGAGGAGGACCGGCAGGGACCCCACGGGCAGGGTGCCCCACTCCTTCAGGGCCTCCTTTAACCTGATAGACAGCTACGACAGGAACGACCTCATGCCCGAGTTCATTCTCATAGCAATGTTGCCTTACTACGCAACTGGCGACGGGGAGTACCTCAGGTCTCTGTGGAGCGACGTCCTGACAGTTATAGATGGTACCAGGAGGCAGCACGACGCCAGGGGCACCGGGCTCATAGAGCACTACATGCCGTCCGACTACGAGGGCCTCTCAAGAGTGGCCCAGGAGGCAGCCGAGAAGGGCCTCGTGCCTGGCTTCTACGGCGGCAACGTTGTCAAGCTGCTGTTCTCAGGCCCTGAGTTCGTAATGAACTCTGTGAACACGTTTGACAACTTCAGCCTCCTCGGCGTGGCCTCATTCACCGGGGACCTGTGGGCGGCCTCGCTCAGGGCGGCCGCTGAGGCGGCGTCAAGGGAGGGGCTGGAGAGGGCCGAGGAGCTCAGGCAGCTCTCCTCGAGGGCTTACGATAGCCTCGTCAAGCTGCTGTGGAACGGCAGGTACTTTGACGACTGGTACGACCCCGAGAGCGGCCTGAGGGACAGGGCGGTCCTCTCCGCGCAGCTCACCGGCGAGTGGTACCTTCAGATGCTCGGCCTGGGCGACGGCATTGATAGCGAGAAGGTGAGGTCAGCCCTCAGGGAGGTCTACAGGGCCAACTTCAGGAGGTGGGAGGGGCTCCTCAACGGCACATACCCAGGCTCCCCGAGGCCATCAATGGTAGGCGACGTCGAGGAGCCCAACGGAACTAAGATATTAAACAGGGTGTCGTCGCAGGCCGACACGCCCTGGACAGGCGTTGAGTTCGGCGTCGCCTCCCAGATGCTCTACGAGGGCATGGTGGAGGAGGCCATGGAGGTCCTCAGGTCAATTCACGACAGGTACAGGTCGTGGGGGCTCTACTTCAACCACCTGGAGTGCGACGGCCACTACTCCAGGCCGCTGGCCGCCCTCACGATACCCAACGCCATAGCGGGCGTCACATATGACGGCGTTCGCAGGGAGCTCACCGTAGCTCCAAGGCTTGGCGGCCCAAGCTTCAGGGGCCCAGCGATGGTTGCTGGCAACCTCCTCAGCGTCAGCTACAGGAGGGAGGGCTGCAGTGGCTCGCTCACGGTTAAGGCCCTTGAGGGCACAGGCCTCAGGGTCTCCTCAATCAGGCTTGACGTCAAGTGCTGCAGGGCGTCAGTGAAGTACAACGGCTCAGAGGTCCCTGCGAGCTACGTTAAGGACGGCGCGCTGGGGCTCTCGGAGGAGATCACGCTGAGGCCAGGGGACGTGCTGGAGGTCAGCCTGGGCCAGTGAATTTTTAACCTGAAGGTCACGGCCTCACCTGGGCCTTTAGCTTGAACAGGCTTAGGATGGTAGCCTGGGGCCTATCGGCTGCCTACCCTCCGTTCCTCCTCCTGTCAGTACTTGACGTGCCTCAGCCGCTCAGGTTCATCGCGGCAATAGTGTCAACACCCATCTTCTTTGTGGCTTTCTACCTGCTGACGTCCTACTCGGAGCTGGGCGGAAGGAGGACCCTCTACTTCCTGGCAGCCTCGGCAGCCATATCTTATACCTTCGAGTTCCTGGGGGTTCACTACGGGCTCCCCTTTGGGAAGTACTACTACACTGAGGGCCTTGGCCTCAAGGCCTTTGGGGTGCCCGTCTACATACCCCTGCTCTGGGCCTCCCTGGGCTTCTACTCGCTGGCAGCCACTGGAAGCTACGTCATCGCCTCACTGGCAATGGTAGCCATGGACCTGGCCTTCGACCCCTTCCTCACACTAAAGGGCCACCTGTGGGTGTGGCAGACGAGGGGGCCCTACTACGGCGTGCCCGTAACTAACTTCGTAGGCTGGTTCGTGGTCTCCATGACTTTCTACTACGCCTATGGCGTGCTGGGGAGGGCTAAGCCTAGGCCGTGGCTCGCCTCGAGGGCCTTCTACCTTGAGTACACGGCCGCCTGGTCAGCTATGGACTTCGTCTCAGGCCTGCGGCTCGCCGGGGCCGCTGGGCTCATCGCTGCAGCGCTGGCCGTGGGCCTTGGGCTGCTCACAGGAACTTGAGGCCGCTGGCCCTGCTGCCCCTGGCTATCAACGACAGGAACACCATGTCAAGCACCATGGGGGGCAGGGCGGCAACTAAGGCCATAGAGGCCAGCAGGCCCCAGTCTATGGTTGACTCCTGTATGGCTGTAAGCGCGTATATGGTGACCGTCTGGGCCCCCTGAGGCGGGAAGCTGAAGTTGTACGGGGTCGCTGAGAATATCAGCGGGTAGAAGAGGGCGTGCCAGTGCCTACCGCCGCCAGAAGGAACGTCGAGAGGAGCACGGGCCTGGAGAGCGGCAGTATGAGCCTCCTGAACTTGCCCCTTATGTTGAACAGGTCCGCGACCTCGTCATATGCCTTGGGGAGGTCGACGAAGAAGCCGTTCATTATCCACAGGGCGTAGGTCACGTAGCCCAGCGGCATAGCCATTATCAGCGCCCACCAGGTGTTGAGCATGTGTACCTTGGCGAAGGCTATGTAGAGGGGTATCACAAAGGCCATGGGGGGCAGCACGTAGAGGTAAATGGAGAGCGGCAGCAGCCAGCCCCAGGCCCTGCCCCTGGCTATCTCATAGGAGGCCCCGGAGGCCAGCAGGACAGCTATTACCCCAACGGCCACGCTCACAACCACGCTGCTTATCATGTAGGGCACTGAGCCCCTGAGCGCCTGCATGAAGAAGGCGCTGGTGAACTTGACCGGTATCATGACCGGGGGCGACCTGAAGTCAAGGGTGTTCGGCCTGAAGGCCACGAGGAACATCCAGTATATGGGCATGACGTTGAAGAAAAGTATGACCGCGAGCAGCGACAACATTATTCCCTTAAAGACGTTGTCCGGCAGCCTCACGCTGACGGCCGGCAGCAGGGTGCGCCTGCTCCTCAGGACCTTGAAGAGGGCTATGGCAGGTACCGTGGCCAGGGCGGCTATGGCGGCCGCTATCAGGGCCCCCGCGGAGTAGCTGTTGAGGTTGTACACGGCCTCGTAGGTGAGTATGCCCAGCGTCGTTGTTGCATAGCCGGGCCCGCCTCCTGTCAGCACATACGGCGCGTCAAAGGCGCCGAAGCTGAAGGCGAGCTCTATTATAAAGGCTATCAGTATGGCCTTGCTCGCGAGCGGTATGGCCACCTCGCCGTAGTACCTTGAAAGGCCTATGTTGTCTATCATGGCGTTCTCCCTTATCTCCGGCGGTATCGACCTCAGGGTCGCGTATATTATTATGAAGGGGAACGCTATGGCGCCCCAGACGCTGACTAGTATGACGCCGTAGAGGGCTGTGTTAGCTAGGTAGAGCGGGTCGAAGCTTATGTGAAGCAGGTAGGTGAACCACCCCCAGCCGCCGCCGTAGAGGCTTATGGACCATATAAGGGCCGCCGAGACGAAGGGCACGGTGTGCGGGAGCACCGTTAATAGGGAGAGGGGCCTCTGGTACTTCACGTCGAGCATGTCAACGGCCACGGCTGCGGCGAGGCCTATCAGGGTGCCAAGCACTGAGGTGGCAACGGCCAGTATGAACGTGTTCAGGAACACCTGGCCCACGGGAACTAGCCTAAGCGCCACCAGGGCTGAGCGGAAGTCAAGGCCAACGAGGGCGAAGGTGGCGAAGAATGGGACTATTCCAAAGGCCGTTATGTAGGCCACGTAGGGGGCTGTTAGGCGCAAGCAGCTTCCCAAGGGTTCAGGAGATCAGGCCATTTTAAGCGTAGCACGGTCAACGCGCAAGAGCCCTAAGGCCGCCAGGCGGCTGACCTCTGAGGCTGCATGACCACGCTAAAGTCATCACGACCGCAAGCGCCCTGACAATCACAGCCGCCCTGAAGGGCTGTGCCGGTTAACTTAAGGCGACCCGACGCAGGAACTACAACATGCCATAACTTAGTTCGCTGACGCCTAACGGTGCCGCAGAGGCCCCTGCGTGCAAGCAAGAAGGAGGAGGGAAGAAAAGGAAAGGGTAAACAAAAAACTCATTATGACGGGGGCCAGGGCCTCACTTCTTCTCGGCCTGCTGGCCTCCCTGCTGCTCCACGGGCTGGCCGAGCACCGAGTACGGGTACTGGCTGTAGATTACGGCAGCTACCACCAACAGTATCACCGTTATTATCCCTACTGAGGCCACCTGCCAGCCGGTCAGCGGGGTGGTGGTGGCGTCATGCGTCACTATGGCCGCTACCACCAGCTGCAGTATGAATGCTATTATGAACACTGCCTTGAAGGCCTTGTCCATCTTGTCCAGCGTCTCCTCGCTCACCTTTGCCATCTTCATCACCTCCTCTTCTGGTAGTATATCCTGCCTACGAGCACCATGCTCAGGAACACGAAGCCAGCGAACTCGAGGCCGCTGAGGGCCATCTCGAGGCCTCCGCTCAGTATGTGGCCGCTGGCGCAGCCGTCAGCCATCCTGGCGCCGAGCAGCATCAGGTACGCCCCTCCGAAGCTGCCGAGGAACCTGACGGCGCTGTTGGTGCCGAACCTCTCAGCCCAGCTGGGCGGTATTATGTTCCTGAAGGCAGTGAACCTCCTAGTCAGGAATATGGCAGCGAAGAAGCTGCCCATCAGGGTTCCTATGTCGCTGTAGGGCTCCCATCCAATGCCCTTGAACACTATCTTGCTGTAGGCGAAGTTCGGCATGAACAGGTGGCCGGCTATCCAGCTGTCTGTAGTGGACTCGCCGAATATCTGGTGCAGGAACATCTCAGCGACCACGGTCAGGGCAACTATGCCAGCCACTGAGACCATGAACCACCTCGTCACGTTGCTCTCAACAGCGTAGTACTCGTTGAGCTTCTGGGCAAGGCTTCCCTTCTTGTATGGCAGGGCCCCGTCCGTGAGGTACCTGGCGGTGTCCTCGTGCATCTTCATCTCAACGGGGCTCATCCTCTTCTCTATGTTGGCCCTGAGGCAGCTCCTCAAGCCTCCCTTGTACCTTGGGACGTAGTACGCTATGAGGAACATTATTATGCCGTAGACCAGGGCTATGCCGAACAGCGAGTACCTGTTAAGCCCAGGCCACGGCTCCAGGTACTCAGCCCCGCTCGGGTGGACGGCCCCTATTATCTGGCTGCCGAAGTTGAGGGTGCCAACGAGGGCCTTCCTTATGGCTGGGTCCTGGTACATGGCGGTCCAGGTGGCAGCGCCAAGTATGGCTCCGAACAGAGCATAGACGGCGTCCCTCCTGCCCTCGCCCAGGGCCATCCATATGGATCCTGGGAAGTAGCCCGAGAGCGCGAGCCCTGAGCCGAAGAGTACGCCTCCTAGGCCCACGCCTATCACGTAGAGGGGCTTGGGGCCCCAGTGGAACCCCACCCCAAGGGCGTAGAGGCCGAAGAGCACTGGCGTGCCTATTGCAAAGCCAAGCGCTATGCAGTCAAGGAACAGCCTGTCCTCCCACTTAGCAAGGCGTATCAGGGTCTCAGGGTTAGCGATGCCCCATGCCTCTGCCGCGGCCCCTATTATGAAGCCTATTATGAGGCCCACCCACATGGGGGCCGTGTATGTTATCAACCCATGCCTCACCTCTCTGAGGTTATTTGACTAGATTGGTCCTAATTGCAAACAGAGTTTTTACATCAAATACGTTATAATTATAAATATCGTTTAATAGCTTATTAAAAAAAGGCATTAAAATGAAATATACATCTAAAATTCATCTAAAGATTTTGACATATATAAGCATTCTTTTTATTTAAAAACTAGCTAATTATAGACGATCACATCAACGCTTTAAAACCCCTGAGCCCAAGGCCAAAGTGTGGCTCACCTTGAGCTCCATAGATGGCACGCTCAAGAGGAAGGAGGAGGAGTCCCTCAGGAAGCTTAAGGAGAGCTACGAGCAGTACATCAAGTCCATAAGGGACCTGAAGGAGCAGGCGCTGAGGGAGGCCTCCAGGAGGCTTGACGAGGCGGCCAAGGAGTTCGTCAAGTCGCTTGGCGGGTAAGAGGGCTTGTCCCGCCCCTGGAGGTACCCCAGGGAGTACCTAAGGCTGGTCTCGATAGTTACTTCCTTCGCTGCGATCCTGACCCCCTTGGACAGCACTATAGTCAGCGTCTCCCTGCCGGCCATAGCTAGGGGGTCCCACGCGACCTACCTGGAGACCATATGGGTTCCCATGGGCTACCTCACGTCGCTCTCCGCCTTCCTCCTGCTCTTCGGCAGGCTGGGCGACGTCAGGGGCAGGAAGAGGGTCTTCACGATAGGATTCCTAATCTTCACCCTTGGAACCGTCATGTGCGCCCTCTCCCTCAGCGGCCTCGAGCTTGACTTCTGGAGGGCCGTGCAGGGCCTCGGGGCAGCTATGATACTCTCCAACAGCGGCGCCATAATTACTGAGACCTACCCGCCGTGGGAGAGGGGCAAAGCCTTCGGCTACTGGACGCTCGCAGTCTACACAGGGACAACCGTAGGGCCAGTGGTGGGAGGCGCTATAACCAGCTTCAAGTACATAGCCGGCGTGCCCAGCTGGAGGTGGGTCTTCCTGGTCACGGTGCCCCTGGCCGCCCTGGGCTACGCCCTGTCGCAGGCCTACCTTAGGGAGTCCGAGCCCGCTGAAGAGCCCCTGGACCTCCTAGGGGGATTGCTTGCGGCGGCGGGGGTATGGCTCACCCTAATGGGCCTCACCGCCGGGGCCTTCGAGGGCTGGTCCGCCACATACCTGTCCCTGCTTGGGGCAGGCCTGGTCCTCATAGCGGCCTTCGCCGTGAGGGAGTCGAGGCTTGGGCCGCGCGCCCTCCTTGACCTGAGGCTCTTCAGGTACGTGCCCTTCTCAGCGGGGAACCTGGCGGCGCTGCTCAACTACACGGGGTACTTCTTCGTGCCCTTCTTCCTGAGCTACTACATGATAGAGATCCTGGGCGTAAGGCCCATATACGTGAGCCTGGCCCTGCTCTCGCTCTCCCTGGCCATGGTGGTGCTCTCGCCCATAAGCGGAAGGCTCTCTGACAGGGTGGGGGCGAGGCCCCTGGCCACTGCAGGGATGGCAATAATAGCCGTTGGTCTGGCGCTCCTGATGCAGCTCGGCCTGAGGGCCTCCCTCCAGGACATAACGTGGAGGGCCACGCTCATAGGAGTAGGCATGGGCCTCTTCTCGAGCCCCAACACGGCCTCTGTTATGGGCGCGGCCCCCAGGGACAGGCTCTCGGTGGCCTCGGGCACGCTTAACCTGATGAGGTTCGCTGGCCAGTCGCTGAGCCTGGCAGTCGCAAGCGCCCTGGCGGCCTCCTATATTCCCAGGGGAGTCCTTGTCGCTGTGTTCACGGGGCTGCCGGCCACCCAGGTGGCCAGCGCCGTGAGCTTCGTTCACGGCCTCAGGACTATATACATGGTTATGATATGGCTTGTCGTGGCGGGCGCCGTGGCCTCAGCGGTCAGGGGCAGGAGCTGAGGTACAAAAAAGAAGGTGGCCTGGATTTAGCAAGTTACGAGGAGGAGGTCGTAGTCGTTGAGGTGGTGTAGTACGCCTTCAATATACTTATGTACTGCGCCGCCACCGAGTTGAGCACCTGCTGCGGGCTCTGGCTGGTCGGGTTCTCCAGGTAGCTAAGCAGCGCGTCGCCAAGGGCGTTGCCGAGCTGGTATGTCACCGGTATCAGCGGCTCCCAGGCGTTGCCGTACTCGGCTGAGATCTCGTTGGCCAGCAGCCAGTTCTTCTCATAGGCGGGCAGCGAGGAGTTCGAGAGCAGGCTGCTGTAGGCCTGCTTCGATATCGGGAAGAGGCCCAGCTTCAGGAACATCTCCTCCTGGACCTGCGGCGACTCTATGAACTGCAGGAACTCCAGGGCCAGGGCCTTGTTCTGCGAGTACCTGCTTATCCCAAAGTAGGTGCCCCCAGCCATGGAGTAGTTGCCGGGGAGCGGGGCCAGGCCCACCTCGCTCGGGCTCACGTTCTGGGCCAGTATGGCGGCCAGCCTCGAGGCGTAGTTAACGGCTGCGGGCCCATAGCCCTCGGCGAAGAGCTCTGGCGTGTTGTCAAACGACACCTGGAACACGGTGGGCGAGGGCTCGTAGCTGACCAGCTGCCTCAGTATCTCAAGGGCCTGGACTCCGGCCGAGGTGTTTATGGCGGGCGGCGGGAACGGGTAGGTCCAGCCCTTGGGGTAGCAGCCGTAGAACTCTATGCCGAAGCCAGGTATGCCGTGTATGGTGCCGCAGTTCAGGCTCTGGTTATGTATGTAGAACCAGCCGTATATGGACTCGAAGCTTGAGTCCAGGTCTCCTCCCGCGGTGTCGTCCATTATGAGGACGCCGTACTTAGTTATGTTGTGGCTTACGAAGAACTGGCTCACGTCAACAACCACAGTCCAGTTGTGCCAGGTCCATGGGTTCAGCTGCATGTGGTACTCATCATAGAACTCCTGCTGCAGGGTGGCGTTGTCAAAGTACTTGGTGTTATATATTATGAGCACGTTCGAGACCCACGGGGCCACGCCGACTATCTCAGAGGTGTTGGTGGTCACGTTGTATATCACGCCGCCGAAGCTCTCAGCCGGCCAGAGCATGTCGCTGATGTTTATCACGGAGGAGTTTAGGGGCACCAGGTAAGGCGCTAGCAGCCTTGCGCTGGTGGGCGTGAAGGTCACTATGTCATAGGAGCTCTCGCCGGCCTTCAGGACCGTGAGCTCATTGGTAATGTACTCCGTGAAGGGGTAGGCGTCGACCTTAATTACGACGCCCGGGTGCTCCTGCTCAAAGAGCTGGGCCGCCATGCTTAGGAACTGCTGCGGCGCGCCGGTGTAAGTGGCTATCGTTAGCGTGACCTGCTGGGAGCTCGTCGACGTTGATGTCGTGGTAGCTGATGTGGCTGTAGTTGTTGGTGTTGACTTTGTTACCTTTGAGGGCCTGTGCGTGTAATATATGACGGCGCCGGCCACTGCAATAACTATTATGACAACGACTACGGCCGCCAGGGCGGCCGTGGATATCGCGCCGCGACCGTTTCCCAAACTGAACCCGCCTGACTCCTGGCTAGCATAGCTATAAAAGGCTCCCTCCCGCTGGCTACCTATTAAAACGTAAGGTAAGTAGTTTACGTAGAGCCACGCGGCCTCTATAGGCCTAGGGCGTGCCAAAGGCCTTCATGTAGGGGCCCAGGGCTACCTGGTTAAACGGGGCTGCCACAAGCTCTATGTCGCAGCACTCCATTGATATCCTCCTGACGTTGAACGTCCTGAGCGGGGCCCTGTGAAGCGGGGAGTTAACGACTACTGTGTGATACTCCCCGTTCTCACCAAGTGGGTCGGCCCCGTCGCTCTTGGCGAGCGACAGGAACCACTCAACGTTGTGCTTGTCTATCACCTCGCCAACCGCCCTCCTCAGCGCCCTGGTCCTCGCCCCCAGGACCTTCATCGAGTACCCCTCCTCAAGGTCCTTCATGAGGATCTCCAGCGTGTCCTGGCCCCACAGCGGCTCAAGGAGTGACGCCCCAGCCTCGGAGGCCAGGGACTCCATGTACTTAAGGTGGTCCTCAACAAAGACATCGCCCGCTACGAGCTTGTCCGCGTTAAGCCTCCTCAGCAGGTCGGCTGTCTCCTCGAACTCCTTGCCCCTGTCAAGCCTTGCGACCACTATGGGCTTCCCTATGAGGGAGGCCTCGGCTATGGTTGCGTGGACGTTCTCTATGTGGGGGCTTGGCTCCGGGAAGTCATATATTAGGAACAGGAAGACGTCGACAGGCCACGCCAGCGAGGCCGCCCTCAGGCCGTCCTTGCCGCCCGAGAACATGGCGACCCTGTTTCCCATCCTGGTCCCAGCAGGGCTGGAGTTCAAGGGATTAAATGCCTAAGGCCTTACTGACGATATGGCCTCAAGGTACCAGGGCTCCAGGGAGCCGCCCTTCTCCTTTATTGCCGCCATGCACCTGTCCCTTACCTTAGCGACCTCTGCCTTCCCGTGGTACACCTCCCCCTCGCACTCAAGGTTAAGCCCGACCCTCTCGCCTATCCTTATTGCGGCGTAGTTGTCGCTGTGCATGTAGGCCTCCATGGTTTTAATCCCCCTCCTGTAGGCCTCAAGTATGAGCAGTGCCGCTATCACTGTCGCGAGCCCCCTCCTCCTGTGCTCCTCCTTCACTGCGAAGGCTAGCTCGGCGCTCCTGCAGTCAGAGAAGCCCTCGCCCAGGGCAACGATGTCATTGCCAAGGAAGGCGCCTATGGCGTAGTTGCACTGGCCCGAGAAGAGCCTCCTGGCATGGCCCTCGAAGTCCTTGAATATTCCCAGGAACCTGTAGTAGAGCGAGAAGGCGTCCAGCGAAGAGTAAAAGGCGACCACGTACTTGGCGTCCTCGGGGCAGAGGAGCTCAATGGAGTAGCTGCCCAGGGTGGCGAGCCTCTCCCTCTTGCAGGAGCTCAAGGGTCCACCGCGCTAAAAATGCAAGATAACAAATATATAAATTGAGGAAAAATGAGCCGTGAGATCATGGTTACGGGCACTTCGGTGGGACCAAGCCGCTCAAGGTAGAGCCAAGCTAAATCATGCCTTAGGCCGGCAGCACCTGCCTCCTGGCGACCCAGTTAATTAGCAGGGCAGCCCCAAGGTAGAGGGCGTCCAGCCCAGTTATGAGGCCTATCCACCCCCCTGCCTTAGTTATGGCTGCGCTGCCCGAGAAGAACGCCGCGCCCAGCACCCAGAAGGTTAGCGTGAGGAGGGCCAGCACCGACGTCAACACCCTCGCCTTGGCCATGTAGGCGCCCACCGTGTACACTAACGTCAGCACGCCCCAGAGAATGAACCAGGCGCCTATCTCGGCCCCGCTCATGCTGAACACCGAGGGGTCCCAGCTGCTCAGCACAAACGCCATGGCGAGGCCTATCCAGAAGAGGCCGTATGTGCTGAAGGCCGTGCCGCCGAGCATGTTGCCCCTCTTGAAGTCCATCCAGCCGGCGAACACCTGGGCTGCCCCTCCCCAGAAGAAGGCGTAGGCCAGGGTGAGGCCAGCCGTTGGCACCAGGCCAGCGTTGTGGAGGCTGAGCACTATGGTGGTAAGCGCGAAGCCCCAGAGGCCCAGGGAGCTGGGGTCTGCGAATGGCTGGTCCTGGCTCAAGGGCTCACCCCATCTGGGCCTTGAACTCGTCCCACGCCCTCTTGAGCTCGTCCACGGCGGTTGGGTCCTCAAGCGTCGTGGTGTCGCCCAGCGGCCTGCCCTCCATTATGTCCTTCAGCAGCCTCCTCATGATCTTGCCGCTCCTGGTCTTTGGCAGCTTGCTGACGAACAGTATTGCCTTGGGCGTCGCTATGGGCCCTATGTTGGTCCTAATCATGTCTATGAGCTCCTTCTTCAGCTCCTCGCTGGGGCTGTAGCCCGCCTTGAGCACCACGGCGGCCACGGGAACCTCTCCCTTTATCGGGTCAGGGGCCCCTATGACGGCGGCCTCGGCGACCGCGGGGTGCTTTATGAGCGTGTCCTCAAGCTCAGCCGTGCCTATCCTGTGGCCAGCCACCTTGAGTACCTCGTCGGCCCTGCCGAGCAGCCAGAAGTAGCCCTCCTCGTCCTTCACGGCATAGTCGCCCGGGTAGAAGTAGCCTGGGAACCTGGACCAGTAGGTCTTGACGTACCTCTCCGGGTCTCCCCAGACTCCCAGCAGCATGCCGGGCCACGGCCTCTTTATGACCAGGTACCCCTTAACGCCAGGCGGAGTCGGCTTCCCGTTCTCGTCGAGCACGTCGGCCTCTATGCCCGGCATCGGGAAGGTGGCCGAGCCAGGCTTGAGCTGCACGAGCGATATGCCTGGGGCCGGGGCTATCATGGCCGCCCCTGTCTCCGTCATCCACCAGGTGTCCACTATGGGGCACCTTCCCCCGCCGATAACCTCGAAGTACCACTTCCAGACGTCAGGGTTTATGGGCTCGCCCACGCTCCCGAGTATCCTGAGCGTCGAGAGGTCGTGCTTCTTGACCCACTCGTCGCCGTACTGCCTCAGCATCCTCAGGGCTGTCGGGCTAGTGTAGAATATCGTGACTCCGTACCTCTCGACTATCTGCCAAGGCCTGTCAGGCTGCGGGTAGTCTATGGCCCCCTCGTACATGACCTCCGTGGCGCCGTTCAGCAGCGGGCCGTAGACTATGTAGGTGTGCCCCGTTATCCAGCCCACGTCAGCCATCGTCCAGTGCACGTCCTCGGGCCTTATGTCCCAGTTCCACTTGAACACGTTGTAGACGTACACCATGTAGCCGCCGACGCTGTGCATGATTCCCTTGGGCTTGCCCGTGGTGCCGCTGGTGTACAGTATGAAGAGCACGTCGTCGGCCTTCCTTGGAACTGGCTTCACGTAGGTGTTCTCCGGGTACTTAGAGACGAGCTCGTGGTACCAGACGTCCCTGCCCTCGTTCCAGGAGATCTGGTTGCCCAGCCTCCTGACGACTATGACCTTGTCTACCTTTACTCCCCTCTCCTCGGCCAGCCTGACGCCCTCGTCGGCGTTCTTCTTGAGCTCAACCACCTTTCCCTTCCTCCAGTAGCCGTCGGCCGTTATTAGAACCCTAGACTTTGCGTCCACTATCCTGTCGGCCAGGGCCGAGGGGCTGAAGCCCGAGAAGACCACGCTGTGTATCCCGCCTATCCTGGTGACTGCCAACATGGATATCGGGAGCTCAGGTATCATCGGCAGGTAGATCGTGACCGTGTCGTTGGGCTTGACGCCGAGGTCCTGCAGGGCCCTGGCGAACTTGTTGACCTCGCGGAAGAGGTCCCTGTAGCTGAGCACCCTCGTGGTGCCGTCCTCGCCCTCCCAGTAGTAAGCGACCTTGTTTGCCACGTGCGTGTTCATCCACCTGTCCAGGGCGTTCAGGTTTATGTTGGTCTCGCCGCCGACGAACCAGCGGTAGAAGGGCGGGTTGGAGTCGTCAAGCACCTTGTCCCAGGTGCGGTACCACACCAGCTCCCTGGCCCTCTCGTCCCAGAACTTTATGGGGTCCGCCAGGCTCTGCCTCCAGAAGTCAACGTACTTGTTGTGGTACGGGTGGTACTTCTCACCGTAGGGGAGGAGCTCTATCTCCTGTTGTGAAGACGACTCTGACAAGAACCCCACCTCCTCTTCTCATTTTGTATACAGAATTGGATTAGTTTAAAAAGTTTCTATTGTGGGCTTATTATGTAAATGTTCCCACTGTTTTATAATATAAAAAGCGCTTTTATTACATCAAAGCCCCACGCGCTCGTAGAGCGGGGTAATGCAGGAGGCCTTGAAGACCTCCTCGGCTACGCCGTGGGCGTAGCCCTCAAGCTCCTTGCCCCTCCAGCCTGAGGCCAGGAGGGTCATGAAGACGTCCTCCATGTACTCCCTCAGGCTGGAGTTCGCGACCGCCGGATAGTCTGAGCCGTAGAGGACCTTCCCGGCCGGGAAGTCCCTGAGGACCACGGGCACCAGCTGAGGGGGCAGGGCCGAGGTGTCCACGTAGACGCGCTCAAACCTCCTGGCGAGCGAGAGGGCCTCCTCAAAGAAGACCCCAGGGGCTATTGCGCTGTAGCCGCCCGCGTGGGCCACCACTACCGTGGCGTCCCTGTGCCTTGAGAGCACGGGCTCGAGCCTTGACGGGTCGCCGTACTTGCAGTACCTGGGCAGCTCCCATATGCCTGGGTCGCAGCCCCCGTGGACTACCACCGGTACCCCCTTCCTCTCAGCCACGTCTATCACGGCCTCCACCTGCTCCGAGTTGAGGTACTTGAGGAAGAGGGTCGATATCACCTTGAAGCCCCTGAAGCCCATGGAAATGGCCTCCTCAAGCTGCCTCGCAAGCTCGTCCGGGCCCAGGCTCAGGTTGGCCGGGTACATGACCGGGAAGTTGACTACCCCCGCTAGCTCCGAGTGCCTTGCGAAGGAGCAGAAGCTCTCGGAGAGCCTAACGGCCGACAGGTATAGGCTCTCGGGCTCCAGCTGGTCCATTATGTCGCTAGCAAGCTTCTCTATGAGCCCCCTCACCCTCTCGTGCTCGCTCTTCACCTCGTCGATGGATATGGACGCCAGGACCTCCTTGAAGGGGGGTATGCCCAGGAGCACTGCGCCGCCGACACCGCTGTCCACGAGGCCCCTTATGTAGCTGTTCACCTCCCCCCTCTCCCTAAGCAGCGGCATGTGGACGTGTGCATCTATTATACACTCCACTGGAACATCGGCCTTCATTAGCTGCGCCTGTGCCGCGGGTGGGCAAGTGAAGTTAATATGTATACAGCCGTGTGCCCTCATGAGGACTTGCGGCAGGGCACCAGCCTGTTGGCTGTGAGGTAGGCCTGTATGTCCTGGCCCGGCAGGAAGTAGTAGGACCTGCAAGGCCCCCCTGAGGTCGCCTTGACGAGTATTACAAGCCCCTTCCTCACAAGCGAGGTCAGCGAGTAGCCCAGGGAGCCTATGGAGATGCCCACGCTCGACGCTATCTCCTCCCTAGTGTGGAGCCCCCTGGAGATGGCGTCCATTATGGCCCTCTGCACGCTGCCCACCTTCCTGGACCTGCCGTCAACGCCCATCAGAGCCTTTGAGACCCAGAGCACCGCGGGCCCCTCAACCACTATGCTGCCGTCATCGTAGCATGTGACGTTACCGAACCTCACGGAGACCCCTATGGAGTTGCACTGGACCTGTTTTGCCAAGACGCACCCCGTACCAAGACTGGAGCTTGCTAATGCGTGAGCATAAATATATTCAAGGGCTCTTCATAAAGATTATGGGTCCCTGCGCGTTGCCGCGGAGCACCAGAAAGAAATAATGTCCCCCTGTCCCACCTTGTAGATGGGCCCGTGGCGTAGCCAGGACCAGCGCGCCGGCCTTCGGAGCCGGAGGTCCCGGGTTCAAGTCCCGGCGGGCCCGCCACAAGTCATAAATTTCATATAAACTTCTAAGCTCTGCCTTTAGGGTTTACATCAGCTGGTGTTGGTTCCCGGTTTATGGGAGTGGCGGGAACTCATGCAAGAAATTAAGAATGAAATCGATAGGGAAGAATGGTATAGCAAGGTTAACGTTAACGCCCTAGATGAGGACGTCAGGTTCAACATTATCAATTACGTTAAGGACAAGCTAGGCTTTAACGAGGCGTGCAAGGCGCTGAACATCGCTAAGTCCAGCATGCACAGGTATTTGTCTAGGCAGAGGAGGGTGCCTGATGAAGTCGTAGGGGAGGCAATAAAGCTGCTTCGAAAGGAGGAGTTTGACAACACAGTGGGGGAGTGGGATAGGTTAAAGGCGTTGGGGATTATAAAAGGAGATACTATTGACTACTCCTTGGCCTTAGAGGTAATAGCCCTGGCCTCCAGGGATGAGTACCTGAAAAACGCCATTCTTACCTACGTTGTCAAGGAGTACAGGGAAGAGCTGAGGAGGATGCTCGGCATAGGCCTGTCAAACGTGAAGATGGAGTGGGACGAGGGCTTCGAGGACTTCCTCTCAGAGAGGAAGAGGAGGAGGAAGGTGAAGACTGAGGGAACCCTTAACTACTACAGGTCCCTCTTCAACAGGTACCTAAGGGGCAGGGAGCTCAGCGAGGCGCTCGTCGACTACGTTGCAAACCACGAAAACAGGTGGCTGAGGAACGTGTTCAGGCACTACATACAGTACCTGTACCTGAAGAGGAGGGTAAGCCCTGAAGCGTTTGGCTGGGTGATGGAGGCCGTGCCCTCCAGGAGCTACAGGCTGAGCGTCAGGCCATATCAGATAAGGGTAGAGGACGTTAAGTCAACGCTTGACTTCTTAAGGGAGAACCACGAGGTCTACTACGCGGTTTACAGGCTAATGCTCGAGTCCGGCATAAGGAGGGACCACGCGGTGAAGCTGATAGAGGGCTGGAACCCTAAAGAGGAGGTTGAAATCGACGATACCTTTACTAAGAGGCTGGTGACGCTTCAAGGCTTTTCAAGGTACTACCTTGGATTGAGGGAGGGCAACAAGCCATGCGACTGGGTCTACTTCAGCAATGATACTTTAAAGTTAATAGAGAAGATATCTCCTAGGCATATTAATAAAGACCAGGTGACGAGGTACGCGAGGAGGAACAACCTGGTCTTACCTAAATACATTAGGAAGGTGTCGTGGAGGCTCCTTATAGAGGTCATGCCTAGAGAAATTGCCAGGTTTATACAGTCAAGGTTTGGTGAATTGAAGATAAGTGAAGCAAGGTATGAAGACCTATTAACAGAGGCAGACCAATACTATACGAAATACCTAGAATTGTTGGAAAACAAAGTTGAGTATTAACCTAATAATCTTTTTTTATTTGACCTTGTCCATAATACTATTATTTAATTTACATCAAAATATAATCAACGTTTTTGATATCGGGCCTATGATTCTCTGTTGATACATGACTTCTTAAAAAAGATTTAAAATTTTAAATAAATTTAAAATGTAATATTAATTAGCTGACTTGTGTATATGTAACTGTTGTTGTATAGCTAGTTGTTACAATAGTTGTAGTACTAGTAACCTCTGATGGCACATAGCCCCATAGTGTTATAGGACTAATTACTGTTATAGTGTCACTATGTATCAAGTTACCATCATAGAACACCAGATAGTATGTCTGGCCTGGCACTAAAGAAGCATCTATTGTAGCTCCTCCATTATATCCAGAATACCAAACGTAATCACCTGAGTTTATAACATTCCATTGATTTTGAGTGAAAGCTCCAAATTCTACTGGTGTTAGAATTAAGACCGCAACCCCATTAGTAGAAGTGTAAGATCCATTTACATAAGCATTAGTTGCATAACTTGGTACTGTAAAGTTCATATAAAGGTACTGTCCTGCAGATAAGCTAAACACATAGGAAGAAGGTAATATATTATTAAGGGCTTGTAATGATTGGACTGTATATGTATTAGTAATTGTGGTAGTTACTGGTACTCCTATGGTAACAGTTACTGGTACTTCATTAGTGGTGGATTTTTTGGTAAGGTAGTAACCAGCAAAAGTTCCTACTACTATCACTACAACCACAATAGCTATAATTGCAGCTAACAACCTTTTGCTTAATGAGGATCTACTTATTGGCAACTATATCACCCACTGTATATGAATATTAACTCAAGAATAAACGTTTTACTAAAAATAGATACTAATAGCATTTATAATAGAAAAAACAAATAATAAAGATATGAATTGATTAAAAGGTGAACATCTTTGACGGAAATTCCCAGTGGGTATACCTTATTGGAAAATGAAAGACCTTATTGGCATGGTAGGCTAAACTCTTCCCAGTGCGCTTCTCGTTGAGCGTACAACCTTGTACAACCATCGCCTTGAGTATATACCATGCCGTGTAGCCGATGCAGTTCATCTCAGGGCTACACCAATGCCCTATGCCGCCTATTTACATTGCCAATTTTGACAATGGAGCCGCGAGGACGCCTTCTTATAACGCTGGGGACATATAAGGTCCGTCCTATGTAGAGCGGGGCTATTACCTTAGAATCAGCCCTACCTATATATGCCCTGGATTGAAGCCCTTACGGCCCTTGCAATTACTCTCTATCTCATAGGATTCTCTGAACCTGTTGACAAGCTCTACAAGGGACTCCTTTGGCACGAGCCCCACACGGCCGTCGCTGCACGAAACAAGGTATGCTGAGTCTCCCACGCATTTAGCTCTGCACTTGAAGACCAACGCCTGCTGCCCACCCGATGGCTGTCCCTGGGCCTGCCTGGTAGCCGCTTGATGGTCCTCCCCGTTACCTACCTTGCCCAAAGCCTCTTCAATCTCTTTCGCTACACCGGTTATCAGCTCATACAGGGCCCTGAGCTCGCCCTCATCGTTTATGTTATTAACAAGCTCAACTAGCGAAGAGCGCAGGATAGACCTCCAGGCGTCGGGGTTAAGGGGGTAGGCATATGGCATGCTGTAGAGTATGTTCTTGGGGTCAGCCGGGCCGATGTAGCAAAACCTTGTCTTGGAGCCCTCATAGTAGACCCCGTATAAGTACTCCTTGTTGTTCTTCCGCCTTATGACGACGCTCTCCACGCCCCTACCGTTGGTGCACATAGCCTTCAAGGCGGGTCGCCATTGACAATTTTGCCAATGAGGTCACAGCCTCCTGAAACCGCTCAGGCTGTGTGCTCGGAAATCCTTCGTGCGGCTCAGACATGGCTGGGGCCGTGCACGCGGCCCGGGCAGAACGTGCAGGGCCTCCCCCAGCTACCTTTACAAGCTTGCCACAGGTGCCGTCGTGGACCCTTACAGCCTCTTCATGCGATACCAAGGCCTCACCCCCGGCACTTGGATAAATCCTTTATAATTTCCCTCAGCTCATGACCATTGCAGACGAGATAATTGAAGGATTCCTTAACGTGGGATGGGGACCTCTGTAGCGCAGAGATAAGGGCCAGGCTTTGGTATAACAGGTTTTTGTAAAAGTCTTGGATGACCCGAGCTATCCCCTCCCGGCCCTTTCCTTTAAAGTAGCCAGCTGGGGGCTTCCAGGAGACCTTGTTAACATTGTATCGCCTATCGCGATACATTATCAAATAGCCCTTGACCCCTTCAGCGTACCTGTCGCTAAGGAACATCTCGACCTCCATGTGCCTTACCATGGCCCCAAGGGATAGCTCGTATTCCAGCCTGTCAACTCCCATAACGCCGACCTCCCCCCTCACAAAATTGCCGTTGTAATCATACATCTGGACGTTGTCAAAATACGTCGTGTAGGGCCTTACACATATCTCCCCTACCTTTGCACCTTTGCTAGCCTTTATTACATCGTTTTTGCTCATGCAGTATTCTGCTTCTTTTTTGCCCCCTCCGAGGCCACCTGTCCCCATAAATTCATTAATAGGCCTTTCTCCCCTTTCCAGAACACGTAACGATGAATAGCCTACCGACCCCCTGTTGTCCTTCCTAACGCTTACGTTCCTCACTATGTTAGATACAGCTTCGTAGTCCCCAATCCAATTGCCTTTACCTTCACGGAAGATAACCTCGCCGCCTAGCCTTCTCTCCAGCTGTAGCAATATCCTAGAGACATGCCTTCTGTCTATCGTTGAACCAAAGTTTAGCTTCACCCCTTCAACGATGTCGTGTATTGTAAACCGCCCTATCCCCCTTACGTTGCTCACAGAAAGCGTTTGGCCTATGGAATAGAGGACGGCGTACTCGTTAGGTGTGAGGCTTAGCCTTTGGCGTTGACCCCTCCTCCTGCTAGGTTCATTAAGAGGCCCTTCAGCGTTTTTGCTAATCTTTAAACGGGCATCGCTTACGCTTCTGTAACAGGGGTGTAGGGCCATTTTACTCACCATCACGGATTTTATGGAGTACCGTCGTTCACCTTTGCGAGCGCGTCAGCCTCGGCATTAGACTTGGCCTGTTGCCTGCCCCCTAGGTCCTCGGGGATCTCCACATAAACGTAGACCCTGATCCCTCTGCCATACACGGCCCTCCAAACGTTGTTTAGCCTCTCTGGGAGGTAGATCAGGTACCTCTCGTTCGTCGCGCTCATCCTTGTGAGGTTCCTGAGCCCTACTGGGATTAGGTCCTTGCCAACGACCTTACTAAGGCCCACCTCTCCTCACCTATAGGTTAAGTCCTGGTGATAGGCAGTAAGTGATTTTATCGCTGAGTTCGCTAATAATGACATGGATGATGGTGATTCAGAGGTCTGAGTCACCCCAGGGCCTACCTGAACGGTGCCTAGAAGCCTACAATGCCATCGCTGATATTATGTCGAGCAAGAACAGTTGCGTGACTAGGCAGGAGCTGTTTCGCAAGCTTAACTTGGACCCCAGGAAGCACTGGAAAAAGGTAGACCCTTGCATAAGGGAGCTAGAGAATAAAAACATCATAATTACCACCAACCCCACTCATAAAAGGGGCGGCTCCAGGGGGCTTTGCATTGTACTTGCAGGTCATGAGGAGCTGCTGCCTGGACTTAAACTAAGCGAGGAGCACGTAAAGTTCATAGCCGAGGGGTTTAAGATCATATCAGAGGAGCCTCCCTTCACTCTTGTCGAGAGACCCAGCGTTGACAACGATAAGATCAGATATGCCCTGCAGCACTTAGCCACTGGTAGCGGTTATAGGCGTTTAAGAAAGCCTTTAGATGATGGGAAGATAAGTGAGTTTAGAAGCGAGATACGCTTAGAAGCTGATAGGCTTCTTTATGCCCACGATGTCTATAGGCCTTGGGGCGTGTGTGAAATCTGTAGTAGATCGTTTAAACTGACCAAAGGGAAGAAGGAAATGATAGAGAAATGGGAGGAAAGGTTGTTCAGTAGAGGTAAAATACTTTGATAAGGGACGGTTTGAACCCCAGAATAGTTGCGATAAAGGAATGAAATCTCTTAGACTATCACTAGGTGACTTTGGTTCCCGAACCACGCAGCTTTCGGAAACTTTTTATGACTTGGTCAAGCCGGAGGCCGGGGCTTCAGGCCGCTTGCCCGAGAGCAAGTCGCCACGGGCAAACGCCACAGGTAGCCTGGCGCGGTAGCCCACGAGACCCCGTGCGCGCGATGAAATCTTCGCGGCTGCCCTTGTCTCGAGCAGCCCGCAGCCTAGCCTAGGCCACTAGGCCAGGCATAAGCTTCTGCAGGCCCACCTGCGGCCCCAGCTCCATGTGGGCCCACTAGACCCGACCGCTGGCCGCCCGCGCCTCGTCGGCCCTCCGCTTGACGAGATCCATCACTTCCCCCTCTATTCTCCCCACGAGCTTGACGAGCTCGCCCGACGGCAATTCGTGTGCATGGACGTAGATGAACCTCGCGATGAACTGATCCAGGCAGAACCGCAGCTCGTCGATCCGAGCCGCCATCTGGTCGAGGAATAGGTGCACGTAGCGGTCGACGTACACCTCCAGTGGCTTCTTGAAGTCGCCTCCCCCCATGAGGCCGTCTCCCTCGGCCTTTATCAGCTCGAGGGCGACCTCTGAGCCGAAGTTGAGCATCCTGCTGACGAGCTCCCAGCCCTTGGGGCCGTACTCGTCGGCCTCGCCCGAGTACTCCTTGCCGCATTCGCCATGCCTTCCGTAGCAGAACCCGCAGAGCAAGGGCGGCTGCGAGGCGGCCAGCGACGAGTGGAGCTCCTCGAACCTCCTAGCTACCTTCTCTATCACGTCGTCGTCGCAGTAGAACCTTACCCTTAGGGTTAGGGGCCAGGGCTGGTTTTCCCAGAGGTAGTGCCACGTGCAGCCGTCCCTGGCCATGGCCTTGAACTCGGAGGCCAGCGGGTCGACGAGTCTGATTAGGGCATCGTACATGGCCTGATAGACGTTCACGCAGACGTTGATCTCTATCCACTTCACCTGATCTCCCTGAAAGCTGTGGTCTGGCTAACGCCTTAACCCTTTCGATGGCCCTCGCCGCTCCTGCAAGCTGCCCCAGAGGCCGCGCCGCCTCACGCTGTCAGCGGGCTGCCTGTACAAACAAACTTGTGCAGGTTTGGCCACACGGCTCGAGGTTAACGGCGCCTCCGCCAGCCATCAGGCGGCGCCGCCCTGCAAGAACTAGTCAAGCCTCCTGTAAATGGGCTATGGCTCTCGCCCCTGAGGGCCCCGCGGCGGCGCGCTGGCACCTGTGCCAGCGAGCCCGAGGACTATGAGCGGGGCGGTCGCGGGGTGGGGGTCGCAAGGGCGCTCTGTGCCCGTAGAGGCCGCTGTACAAAGTTGTACACGCCTTGCCTCGGGCTAAGGCGGCCAGCCGCCCGGGTCGTCGAGCCGTGGGCTGCGCACAGGGCGGCGCCGATCGCGCACAGGCCCCGCCACGGGGCCTTTGCGCTGTGCGGCGTATATCCCAGCCTTAACGCCGCCGGCGCCCACGCGCACAGGGGCGCCGCTTGGCTCTGTGCAGGGACGGAAGGAGGGCCGACAGGCTGGTGGTGGAGCGGAGGGGAGGCAGGGCGTACATCTACGGCCTGTACTACGAGCGGGGCAGGACGAGGAGGTGCTACGTGGGGCCGGCCGACCCGCGCGCCGTCTCCAGGCAGCTGGCGGCCGGCCTTGTCCTCGATCCGGCCGCCTGGTCGGCGGCCATTGCCGAGGCCGTGGGGGAGGCCGTGGCCGAGGCGGCGAGGCTGGGCGGGCCCGGGAGGGCCCTTACGATCCTCGAGGGCCTAGTCCGCCCCCTGACCGGCGTCGTCAGGGGCCTCGCCGAGTCGCCTGCGCGCAGCCCGGCCCGCGGGGCGTAGGGCCTAGCGCTGGGCCAGCACGTTGAGTGTGGGGCGGGCTTACAAGCCGGGGCTCGGAGGCGCGCGCTGACTACGTGGCCTAGGCCTGGGGGCGTCGCGGCCTCCCCACGCAGGCCTGGCCGACGCTTGCCGTCGCTGCGCGCTGGCCGGGGGTGAGCCAGTCACCCTGTCGCGGTCAGTGCCACTGTGTAGGGGCGTCCATGATCTATCAGTTTTGTAAACGATGGGTAAAACGCCGTTCCACACGGGAGTAGCAGTTTAACGGACCAAGAAAAACTGCTTCTATGACGGTGCTGTTTTCAACATGGCCTGGAAAAATGACGTGCGGGCTGGGCCAGTTGTACAAACTTGTACAATGCGGCGGTGCGACTATTGCCCTGGGGGCCGCGGCCTAGGGTTCGGAGGGAGCGCCTGCGCGGCCTACGCCGCCTCCGGCTCGCGAGCCCGGGCGCTGGCAAGGCCCCTACGCCGACCGCACTTAGCGGCCCTACGTCTTGCCGAAGACGAGAGGCAACTGGCTACAGCAGGGTCGTCACAAGCTTATAAGGTTCGCTTCGAAGGGTTAATTGAGGTGATTAAATGAACATGCAAGATGTCAAGAGGAAATGGCTAAGGTGGGTCACAATCCCCGTGACTGCGATAACGGGCCTCTTGACTGCTATAAGCTGCGCAACTTGCTTTCACCCCGTTCATCATCACGCCGACACCTGTGAGCGCTGCTTCAGCGGCGCCTTGTCTGGGGCTGTGCACTTACTGGACCGCGTCTCGGACTACGTCTTCTCTTCGCACACCGTCGCTAGCACTACCGCCAGCCTAACCATAGCCTCCGCGCCATTACTGCAGCAGGCCGATGTCGCTGGGCAGCAGCACTACGTCAACGCTGAGGGGAGTCCGTCCATCACAACTGTAGCGGTAAGCAGCCCCTCCCCCTACGAGCCGCCAGTATCTTACGGCCCCTACGGCCCTGCCCCTGCGCCCGTGCTACAAGGGACCTGCCAGCCCCCGGCTTACCTCGGGACGTCGCTCACGATGCTTACCGGCTCCTGCCCTAGCCGCTCATGCTCAAGCTGCTGACGTGCGGGGCAAGGACAGCTGATCACTGCCAGGGTAAGCCATGTCCGAGCCCGCCAGCCCAGGGCGTTTACCCGCGGGACGTTGCGCCCACGTCGCTACATGCCTGGCCGCTAGGACGGGCGGCAGCGGCCGTTGGCAAAAGTGCCAGCGGGCGGGCTGCATTAGGCTTGCACGCTCAGCTCTCAAGCCGAGAGGATGCGTTCAGGCATTCAAGTGAGGCCCTGGCTATGTCGTCAGTCGTGCAGTTGGCTCCCCCGAGGCACTCGCGTAGCCGTTCTAGGAGGCGCCTCAGGCACTCGGGCCTCAGGCACATCGTGATGACTAGAGGTCTTCTAACCCCCTCGCCAAAGACCCTGACTGTAGCCCTGATCGCAACGTCCTCGTCCAGCCTCACGCACGCCCTGTAAATCGGGCCCCAAGTATGTTCATACTCGCTGTGGAAGTTGATCTCCAGCTCGGAGGGTTTCGGCCCTCCGTCGCCATCATCCTTGCCGCTGGGGCCCCTGAGCTCAAATAGGTCAAAGAGGTGGAGCCTCGCGACCTGGCCGGGCGCTATCGAGGTCTCATAGCCGTACGCGGGTCTCCCTGGTGCCATCACCTGGTTCTCAGGGACGGCCCACGAGAGCAGCTCCTCCTTAACCCTAAGCGAGACCACGCTATTGACTAGCGGTCGTTGCGCCTTAGGGCATAGGCAGTTGTCCTCGAAGTAGCTTCTAAGCCTGTTGACTTCAAGGATCTCGCTCCCGCGCTCGCAGCAGTCAAATGAACATCCCTTACAGCCATCATTTGTTCGGGGCCCTAGCTCGGTCTCGCGGTGGGACCCTACGGCGTCGCGGTCTTCGCGGCCGCCAGTATTACACTTCAGGAGCTCGAGGGTCAGCGTGGCCCTCACCCTCCGCGCGAGGGCGGTCCCCCTGTTGACTATCATGGCAGTTATACGGTAGCTCCGTGAGGCGATACTGCAGTCTAACGGCTGCGGGCTTATCCCCTCCCTCTCATCCAAGGCGAGCACGGCGGTAGACTCCACATATCTGCTCCTCTCCGCCAGCCCCATGGCCAGGAGCGAGGCGCCCGTGCCGGCGACGCCGAAGGCGGCGCCCAGCTCTACCTGAGAGCCGGGAGACCTGAGGTGGGAGGCCGCGAGCGCTATGAGCACTACCATGATCACAACGAGGGCGAGGCCCGCTATCACCTGGGCCTTGGCCGATCCAGGGAAGGAGGCCCACAGACTACTCAGTCGCCCCAAGCGCTCCGCCGCCGAGGTGAAAGTGGTGAGGGACCTTAACTGCATAGTGTGGCTTGCCAACTGAGGCCCACCATGGTGTGGCTTGCCAACTGAGGCCCACCATGGCGCCTCCGATGGCGGGGACGCCTGAGCAGCAGGCCCCTCCGCCTCAGGAGCTTCAGTGTCTTCTTCGGCTCGTCCTCGTCGACGAGGTAGGGCCTCACGTCGAGCCTGTAAGACCTGCCTGGCACGACCTCCATTATCCACCCGAAGGTCTCGGGCGATATGAGGCGCCTGTGGTAGAGGTACTGGACGTAGTGCATGAACACGTTCCCCCGGCCAGCCGTTGGGGTGCCCAGCGACATCCTCGACGGGCCCTTTGAGCCCCCGAATACTGAACCTGAGCGCGAGGTAATGCTGGAGGTCTTGGAGATATCCATGAGGTTCCGCAAGCAGAAGGGGTTCGTCGTCAAGGACTGCTGGGAGGGCGCTGCCCCATAGGGTCGTGCGAGGTACGCTCGCGTCCCTTGACGAAGGCGAGAACGCGGGTCAAGGCGTGGCTGAGGGCCCTAAGGCCTGGATGTCTCACCCTCGCGGCAGGGCGCTCTAGGCCCTCCGCGTCCTGCAGCTGCCTCAGCCTTGAGCGAGGAGGCCTGCGTCTTCGTAGAGGACAATTAGACGCCGCTGAGGACGGGAACGGGGAGATCATGGGTTACGGGGCGAGCCATGTATTTATTTTGAGAACCTGAAGGTTCCCTGCTCTAATAGCTTAAATGGTTGGGAAGCCGGAGAGGAAATCCGAAACTATTTCAGGTTCCCGAACCACATGAAACTCGGGAACTTTTTATGACTTGATTAGGCCTTCGGAGCCGGAGGTCGGGGGTTCAAGTCCCGGCGGGCCCGTCAGAACTTCACGAAGTCCTTGCCCAGGGCGCCGCATATGGGGCACTTGGGCGGCGGCTCCCTGCCCACGTACGTGTGGCCGCAGACGGGGCATATCCAGATGTAGCCGTCGAGCGGCATGTCCTCCCCCTTCTTCACGTGCTCCAGGGCCTCCTGGTAGAGCTTGAGGTGTATCTTCTCAGCCTCAAGGGCGTACCTGAAGGTTACCTCGGCGGCCCTGTCCCCCTGCATCCTGGCGAGCTCTATGTAGGCCGGGTACATCTCCTCCACCTCAAACCTCTCGCCCATTATTGCGAGCTCCAGGTTCTTGGCCGTGTCCCCTGGCCCGAAGGGCGCTTCAGCCACTACCTTCAGGGGCGCCTTAAGCTTCTCAAGCCTCTGGTAGTGGTTCCTCGCGTGCACCTGCTCCGCAAAAGCGATGGCCCTGAAGAGCCTTGCGACGTTCCTGAACCCCTCCTTCTCGGCTATGTCTGCGAATATCAGGTACCTCATGTGGGCCATGGACTCGCCGCCGTAGCTTGAGGACAGGGCGTCCTGGGTCATGGCCGGGTGGCCGCTCTCGCTCATAAAGGTCCCCTTAGGCCTTAGCCAGTCGCAGTACTTAAGCTGGGCTGCTGGGTAACGCCTGAAGCGCTCAAGGGTTAAAATCCCAGGTGTCAGGTCTAAGTGAGGTGCCAGGCATGCCAGAGGCCAAGAGGGTTGACCTAGGGGATGGCTCTTGGCTTGAGGTGCTCTCCGAGAGGAGGAACGACCTCCTTAAGCGCACTGAGGTGGAGGCCCTAGCGCACCACGAGCTCAAGTCAACCCCTGCAAGGAACGCCATAAGGGAGGCCGTGGCAAAGGCCTACAACAAGGACGTTAATGCCGTCTACGTTAAGACGATAAAGACCAGCTACGGCGTCGGCATATCGAAGGTCCACATCCACGTCTACGACAGCCACGAGGATGCTGTCAAGGTAGAGCCCCAGTACGTCCTCGCAAGGCACGGCGAGGCGGAGAAGAAGCAGGTCAAGACGAAGGCTGGGGGTGGCAAGTGATGGCAAAGCAGGTAAAGGCCTACGTGCACCTGCTCTACGAGGTCGACTACAACAACATGACAATAAAGGCCAAGAACAAGAAGTGCCCCAAGTGCGGCAACTTTATGGCCCACCACCTGAAGCCTGTTGAGAGGTGGCACTGTGGCTACTGCGGCTACACGGAGTTCGTCGTCCAACAGTGAAGTTATTGTACTCGGGATAGAGTCCACGGCGCACACCTTCGGCGTCGGGGTCTCCAGGTGGACCCCGGCCGGGCCCGAGCTCCTCAGGGACGCCAGGAGGAACTACGTGCCGAAGCAGGGCGGCATACTGCCCAGGGAGGTGGCCCAGTTCTTCAGCCAGGTGGCCGCTGACGTTGTCGAGGAGGCCCTCTCCGTGAACTCACTTACGGCCAGGGACCTCGACGCCATAGCTGTGGCCCTGGGCCCCGGCATGGGGCCACAGCTCAGGGTGGGGGCCACCGTTGCCAGGGCCATGGCTGCCGCCCTAGGGGTGCCGCTCGTGCCCGTTAATCACGCCGTCGCGCACCTGGAGGTCGCCAGGTACACCACTGGCCTCAGGGACCCCGTGATACTCTACGTCTCAGGCGGCAACACCGCTGTGACGACCTTCGTGGAAGGCAGGTACAGGGTGTTCGGCGAGACCCTTGACATAGCTCTCGGCAACCTCCTCGACACCTTCGCCAGGGAGGTCAAGCTTGGGCCGCCGTACGTGGTCAACGGGAACCACGTGGTTGACATCTGCGCCGAGGGGGGCGAGTTCATAGAGGGCTTCCCCTACGTTGTGAAAGGGCAGGACGTCTCCTACTCAGGGCTCCTGACGGCCGCCCTCAGGGCTGTCAGGAGGGGGGCGAAGCTGAAGGACGTCTGCTACACCCTCAGGGAGGTCGCCTTCTCAGCCGCGGTCGAGGTGACCGAGAGGTGCCTCGCCCACACCGGCAAGAGGGACGTGGTCCTCACCGGAGGCGTCGCGGCCAACAAGGTGCTGAACTCGAAGCTTGACTCCATGGCCAGGCTTCACGGGGGTACCTACAGGGGGGTCCCGGCCTACTACAGCGGCGACAACGGGGCCATGATATCGCTGGCGGGCCTCCTAGCGCACCTGAGCGGCGTGCACGTGGAGCCTGAGAGGGCCTTCATAAACCAGAGGTGGAGGCTTGACGAGGTAGAGATACCTTGGTATGGGAAGCTTCTATGATAGAGTCCTGGGCCTCCTCGCTGACTCTGCTCAAGAGGGGCGCGGAGTCCGAGGTGAGGCTGGGCGACTTCATGGGAATGAAGGCCATATACAAGCTCAGGGTGAGCAAGCCGTACATGGACCCAGCCCTCGACTCAAGGCTCAGGGCCCAGAGGACCCTCAAGGAGGCCAAGGTGCTGACTGTAGCCTTCGCCAGGGGCGTCAGGGTGCCAAGGCTTTACGCCGTCTTCCCCTCCATAGGCCTCATAGTCATGGAGTACGTCAAGGGCCCTACTCTCAAGGAGCTCGTGGGCTCCCCCGGCTGGGAGTCGCTGGCGGAGGACGCGGGTCTCCAGCTGGGGCTTCTCCACTCAGCAGGCATAGTGCACGGTGACTCCACGACCTCTAACATGGTTGTAACGGACGGCGGCGTAACCCTAATAGACTTCGGCCTCGCGGACTTCTCCTCGGAGCTGGAGGACAGGGCTGTTGACGTCCACCTGCTCAGGGAGGCCGTCACCAGCACTCACCCCTCGGCCGCGGAGAAGTTCATGGAGGCCTTCATGAGGGGCTACTCAAAGGCGATGGGCGAGAGGGCGGCCGAGGACGTGAGCAGGAGGGCCAGGGAGGTGGAGATGAGGGGCAGGTACGTCGCCTCAAGGAGGAGCGTCTGGGCGGGGGAGGGGAGGGAGTGAGAAGGCTTTACATGGTGACCCACAACGACAGGAAGTTCCTTGAGGCCTCACTCATACTTAAGCCCTACGGCATAGAGCTGCAGCAGGTGAGGGCTGAGAAGCTCGAGGTACAGGATGAGGACGTAGTGAGGATAGCAGAGGTGGCCGCCAGGCACGCCTATGAGCAGTTCAGAGTGCCGCTCATAGTTGACGACTCAGGCCTCTACATAGATGCGCTCAACGGCTTCCCTGGGCCTTACAGCAGCTTCTTCCTTGAGAAGGTGGGCCTGGGCGGAGTCCTGAAGCTGCTCAGCGGGGTGACCAACAGGAGGGCCTGCTTCAGGACAGGCCTGGCGTACGCAGATGAGGATGGCGTGAGGACCTTTGTAGGCGAGGTCTGCGGCTCCATAGCTGAGTCCCCAAGGGGCTCGGGGGGCTTCGGCTACGACCCAATATTCGTGCCCGAGGGCCACAGCAGGACCTTCGCTGAGATGAGCGTCGAGGAGAAGGACTCCATGTCCCACAGGGGCAGGGCCCTCAGGGCCTTCGCTGAGTGGTACCTGAGGCGCCCCTGAGCCAGGGGGCGCAGAGGTAGACTGAGGCGAAGGGCTCCCCCGAGCTGCAGAGGGTCACCACGTAGCTCCTGGCCTCAAGGCCCTCGAGCCTGCTGCAGTAGGCCCTGTCGGGCTGCCTCGAGAGCCTCGAGACGCTGACCTCCTGCACCAGGCCGGGCCACAGGGTGACCTCCAGCCTGGCCCTGTAGGGCCCCGGCCCCGCGACCTCCTTCAGGCTGACCAGGGGGAGCCTCAAGTCTCTCCCCCAGTTGTCTAACCTGTATACAAGAGGTATTATCTTAGCCTTTCTATAAATAGAGAACTCAGAGCTGAACCGTCGCCTTCCTCAGGACCTTTGAGTGGAGCAGGGCCCCAGCCCCGTAGCCCATGGTTATCATTGAGTACGCTTGCTCCCTGTCAACTACTATGGAGCCCCCTAGGGCGCCCCTCAGGCCCTCAAAGGCCTCGGGCAGCATGGGGGTCGTGGGGCCCACAACTATGAGCTGGGACCCCCTGGAGAGCTCTGCTATCCTGTTTATGGTCTTGTTGACCACCGTGACCCCTGTGGCTATGACTAAGTCCATCTGGGGCAGCATCTCCTCCTCGGCATACCAGGGCAGCACGAAGTCCTCCTCTGAGGGGGTCAGCTCAAAGACGTACACCTTGGCCACCTCGCTGAGCCTCCTCACGTAGGGCCTTATGTAGCCCACAACAGCCACCTTTGAGCCAGGGCTCACCCTGACAATGTCAAGGGGGTCCACCGACTGGCCGCCGGTGTTAACGAGGGCATTTATGGTGGCCACGCCCACCGCGGCCATGACTGGGTCATAGGATAGGGCCAGGCCTACGGCCTCCTCAGCTGACCTGGGAGGGCTCCAGGGGTCCCTGTTTGGCTTGACCCAGTCCCAGTCAACGTAAGCTAGCCCAGCCCTGCCGTCGTCAAGCTCCACGTAGGCGTACCTGCCCACCGCCATCCTCCTTATTGTCCTGCCCCTGGCCCTCGGCAGGGACTCCTCAACGAGGGCCCTCACCACGTTCAACGCATAGCCCCTTAATACAGGACCACATGGAGGATAAATCCTTACCCGCAGGACTTGGCAGGGGCCTCACTCAGCAGAAGAGCACTCCCTAAAGGCCTCAGCCGGGTCCTCGGACTCGGCCTCGCAGAGCACGGGCGACCTGGACTGGGTGGGGTACGTCACCACCACCCTCGCCACTGCCCCCCTGGGCAGGCTCACGGGCCCCCCTGGCCTGAAGTAGCCTACAACATTACCGTCCTCGTCGACCACCTCGCCCCTGGCGACGGTCCCGTCGCTCAGAGGCGCCTCGTACCACCTCAGGTCCCTCAACGCGGTCCTCCTGTACCTGTTCCTCACCTGCACCAGGTCCTTGAACGAGACCGGGCAGAAGTGCACGGGCACCTTGACGTTGCTCTCAGCCCAGGAGAGGACCTCGAGCGCCGCCCTCAGGGCGCCCTTTACCGCCGCGTCCCTAGCCTCGTCTGGCCTGAGGCCCCTGAGCCTGAGCGACTCCCTGTTGGGCTCAGCGAACTCCATCTCGTCAAGGTTGACGAAGTGTCCCCCGACGGAGTCCACGAACCTTATGACCTCCTTGACCCAGTCCTCGAGGCCCGGGGCTATGGGCATCTCGGCCCCCACCCTCATGCCGGTGAGCTTAACGGCGTACTCGATGCCCTTCATGTACCTCCTGCTGACGGGGTGAAACCTTATCTCATCAAGCCCAGCCCTCCAGAGGGCCAGCAGGGCCTCGGGCGTCGCGTACCTACCTGGGGTGTAGAGGTGTATGTGGAACTCAGGCCCGAAGGTAGCCTTCAGGGCCCTTATGAGGGAGAGGGTCAGGGGCAGGTCCGCCAGCGGGTCCCCGCCTGTTATGCTGGCCCCCGTGGCCCCCTGCCTCTCCACCTCCCTTATTATGTCGTTTACGTCGTGGGCCCTCTCGTCATTGACGTACATAACTCTCCTGCCGAACCTGCCCCTGTCCACGGGGCAGTAGAAGCAGTTCTCGTCACAGACCCCAGTTATGAAGATGACTGCCTTGAGGCCAGCGTAGCACAGCTCGCAGCCCCTCGTCAGCCTCCCAGTCATGAGGCCCTTGGCAGCGTCGCCCAGCAGCATTGTTCCCCGCCAGCTGGCCAGAGGCTAGGCCTTTATGCAGTAGTAATAGCGCTGCGTCAGTGCCGCGCCGGCCGACGGCCTTAAAGCCTCGGCTATACTAAGCTATTCTCTACATAAAGAAAGGCTTTTAGCCGTGCCCCACAGGGCTTAGCGCGACCAACCATGTCGGCCTCTGAGGTCATCCCGCAGGAGAGGATGCCCCTCATAGGGGAGAAGTTCCCGGAGGTGGAGGTAACAACAACGCATGGAAGGCTAAAGCTGCCGGACCACTTCACGTCCAAGGGCAAGTGGTTCGTCCTCTTCAGCCACCCGGCCGACTTCACGCCCGTCTGCACGACCGAGTTCTACAGCTTCTCGCTGTACTACCCCGAGTTCGAGAAGCTCAACACTGGCCTCATAGCCTCTCGGTCGACGGCAACCCGAGCCACATATCGTGGGTGCAGTGGATAGAGCGCAACCTGAAGATAAGCGTGCCGTTCCCCATAATTGCCGACCCGCTCGGCCTGGTCGCCAGGAGGCTGGGCATGTTCCACGCCCAGAGCGCTACCAACACTGTAAGGGCCGTCTTCTTCGTGGACAACAAGGCCACTATAAGGGCCATAATATACTACCCGCTGGAGCTGGGCAGGAACGTGAAGGAGATACTGAGGGTCGTGAAGGCCCTTCAGCTGATAGACAAGACCGGCGCCGTTGCCCCAGCCAACTGGCCCAACAACGAGATAATAAAGGACAACCTGCTCAACCCCACGCCCTCCAGCATCGAGGAGGCCTCCCTTAGGCTCACCCAGTTCAAGGGCTACGACTGGTGGTTCACCTTTAGGGAAGCGCCGAAGGAGGACGTGGAGGAGGCCAAGAAGTACGCCCCCTGAGGGGCTCCCCTAGCCCCACATTTCTTTGAGTTTTTGAAAGATAGTTTCTCACAGAAAAGTTCTTAGATAAAAATACTAAGCAAACGTTAAAACTTCTCACATGCATAGACAAGGTAGCAAGGTCCAGTATATACGGGGTTGGTACTTTGAACATAACGCCGAGGAAGCTCCAGAAGCTAGGGGCCTCGTCGCTTGTCGTGACGCTGCCGCACACGTGGATAGAGGCCCACGGCCTTAAGGCTGGCGACGTTGTCTACATAGTTGACGAGGGCGACAGGCTGAAGATAGTGCCTGCAAACACGGGAAGCGACAGGAACACCTACGAGTTTGAGGCCTACAAGCTCGTCATGCCCCAGCTGGTCTCCTGGGCCCTTACGTGCCTCTACGTAAACAACGTGAACGAGGCCACGATAGACCTGAAGGGCATGGGCTCGGAGGCCATGCAGGTCCTCAAGGAGGCCTCGATGAGGCTCCTGGGCCTCGAGCTCCTTGAGGTAGACAGGGACAGGGCGGTGATGAAGATAGTCCTGGACGACTCAAAGGCCGACCCCAAGCACGCCATAAAGGGCCTGGGCTCGGCAGTCTCAAACATAGCGGAGCTGCTCAGGCAGGTGGCCGAGGGGGCCCAGGTCACTGAGGACCAGTTCTCAATAGCTACGAACGAGCTCACTAAGTACCAGCACCTCATAATGAGGTACGTGGTGGGATCCATGAACAGCGGCAGCGTCGAGGGTAACCTGCAGGGAACCATAGTTGGAACTGCCCTCCTCGGCGTAGTTGGCAACACCCTGCTTGACGCGGCTAAGATGGCCTCAAGGCTCGAGGTCAGGTCAAAGCTAGTCTCCCAGCTGGCCTCTCAGATAAGGGACCTGGCCCCCCTGGTGAGCGCCATGGTCGCGCAGCCGAGCGTGAAGAGGCTTCACGAGGTCGCCTTCAACGTTATGGCAACCATAAGCTCCATAGAGTCCTACATAAAGTCCTCCCAGAGCCCCACGGAGGCGGCAATAATAGCCAAGGTAGACGACGCCATAAAAACCATGGCCATAGTTTTCATGACCATACTCTGCGGGGCTGTCATGGGCGAGGAGTACCTGAGGCCGTCGGCCCAGTGACCTGCCTCACGGGCCTTATCCTGCCCAGCAGGCTCCTGGCTATCACCAGCCTCTGGGCCTCGTTGGTGCCGTCCCCTATCTCAACCATCTTCACGTCCCTGTAGATCCTCTCGACAAGGCTCTCCTTGCTGTAGCCAAACCCTCCCTCCACCTGGACCGCCATCCTGGCGACGTCAACGCCCCACTGGGCCGCGGCCAGCTTAGCTATGCTGCTCCACATGGGGTACTCGGGGTCGCCCGCGTCAACCCTGCGGGCAGCCTCGTAGATCAGCTGCCTTATGGCCTCAACCCTTATCTTCATCTCAGCCAGCATGTACTGGACCATCTGGTGCTCAGCTATTGGCACCCCCATGCTCTCCCTCTGCTTTGCGTAGGCCAGGGAGTCCTCAAAGGCGGCCTCGGCGAGGCCCAGGGCCGTGGCAGCAGTTACAACCCTGCCCTCGTTGAGGGCGTCCATGACTATCTTAAAGCCTCCGTTAAGCTGGCCTACCAGGTTGGCCTCAGGTACCCTGCAGTCCTTGAAGAGCACCTCGCTGGTCCCACTGCCCCTGTAGCCCATCATGTCGAGCTTTGAGACCTCCACGCAGGAGCCCTTGTCCACGACGAACAGCGAGATGCCCCTGTGCCTCTGCTCGGGAGTCCCTGTCCTCGCCGCCACCAGGAAGAAGTCAGCGTAGGGTGAGTTCGTTATCCAGATCTTCCTGCCGTTTATCACGTACTCGTCGCCGTCCTTCTCAGCCCTAGTGGTTATGGCCGCCGCGTCGGTGCCGCAGCAGGGCTCGCTGAGGGCAAAGGCGCCTATGGAGCCCCTGGCTAGCTTCTCGAGGTACCTCCTCTTTATGTCATCGTTGGCGTAGTGAACCAGCGGGTAGGCTACCATGGTGCCTGAGACCGTGGCCATAATGGCTATGGCCCCTGAGGCCTTGGCCAGCTCCTCCACAACGACTACCGACTCAAGCGTGGAGAGGCCGGGCCCCCCGTACTCCTGCGGCACCCTCAGGGCAAAGTATCCCATGTCAGCTACCTGCTTTATCACCTCTGGGGGTACCGTGTTGTCCCTGTCTATGTCCCTAGCGATGGGCTTTATCACCTTCTCCGCGAACTCCCTCACGCTAGACCTGAGCAGCTCAATGTTCTCCCCGGACGACATTGTATACACCTTAGCACCTTCCTATTACTTTGCCTAACAAGGTAAATAAGCTGGGGCTCATTCCACCTATTAACACCCCGCCAACTGTACCTCTGCTTAAATACTCTACTTTTCAGAAAAGTCTTCGGTGAGGTAATATGATTCAGGTCGGGGATCAGGTTCCAGACCTGGAGCTGGAGACCACAGCCGGCAAGGTCAGGCTCTCAGACTTCAGGGGCAGGAAGCTTGTGCTTTACTTCTTCCCCAAGGCCTTCACTATGGGGTGCACCAGGGAGCTGAAGAGGTTTACGGAGCTCTACGACCAGTTCAAGGCCCTCGGAGCTGAGGTCATAGGCGTCAGCGTTGACAGCGTCGACACGCTTAAGAAGTTCGCTGAGAAGTATGGGGCCAAGTTTCCCCTGGCGAGCGACAGGGGCAAGGAGATATCAAAGACCTTCGGCGTCCTGAAGCTTGCCACGGCCTCCAGGGTCACCTTCGTTATAGGCCCTGACGGCATTGTAAGGCACGTGATAAGCAACCTGAAGAAGGCTGAGGAGCACGCTGACAAGGCCCTGGAGGCCGTCAGGTCACTTTAGGCCTCAGGGGCCCTGATGGCCTTCAGCAAAGCTATAAGTTCTTCCCGGGAAAGCGCGGGAAGGGGCGGGAGGCCAATCCCGCCGGGTCCCTAATACCGCTTGCCGGACAACCTTAGGCCTGAGGTGAGCGAAGCTTGAAGGCGCTGGCCGCGATGGGCCTCGTCGCCCTGGTGGCGCTGGCCCTCGGGACCCCCCTATTATTACAGGTAAGTGTAGGGGAGGCCCAGGGGGCTGGCCAGGGGCAGGCCCAGGTCCTGTTAAACCTGACCCAGAGGGCCATAGCTGTTGGCAGGTCCCTAGGAATTAACGTCACCCAGGCCGAGGGGCTCTACTCAAAGGCCCTCAGCTACTATAACAAGGGAAACTACAGCGAGGCCGAGGAGCTCTGCCTGGAAGCCCTCAAGTACATAGCTTCCGGGGCCAGGGCTGCCAAGCCTACCTACATGCCTCCGGCCTACGGGATAGAGGCGCAGCTGCTTGCCATAGAGAGGTTCGTGAACAGCTCCCCCTCAATAAACTCCACTGAGAGGTCGTACGTGATATCGCAGGCTAGCGAGGCGCTCAAGGACCTCTCCAGCGGCAACGTCAGCGGGGCCGCTGAAATACTGGCCAACCTAAAGGACTACCTGGCTAACCTCAGCGTCAGGGTCTCAGAGTACGCCAAACACGCCATGATAGGGAGGCTCGTGAGGGAGCTCCACAGGGCCAGGGGCGAGATGGAGGCCAACTGGTCCTACATGCAGGAGGCCAACGTAAGCCCCTCCCAGGTGGCCTATGAGGTTACCAAGGAGCTTGAGGAGGAGCTGAACTCTTCAGCCGCCAACGCGACGCCGGCGCAGCTGGTGGGCCTGGCCAGGGCAGTTGAGGAGATAGTGAGCAGGGCCCCAATGGCTGAGCCGTTCCCTAACGCCACGGGCAGGGTGGCGCTTTACAGCGTCCAGGTAAATGTGTTAAGGGGTGTCAACAGGAGCCTCAGCAAGGTAGAGGCGCTTATAGCGTACCTCAGCGGGAGCGAGGCCAACCTGAGCGAGGAGGCCCTCAACCTGACGTTCAAGGCCATAAATGCCACGCTCACAGCCCTCCACTACTATGCTGTAGGTGAGGACAACCTGTCCCTCGAGTACCTCAACCAGTCAGTGGAGTTCGCCAACAAGAGCGCCGAAATAGCTGAGAATCTGACCTCCAGCGGCCACGGCATGGCCGTCGTGGTTGGCAGGGGCATATACAGGGCCGACGAGCTTATAATAAAGGTTGACGAGAGGCTCTATGCTTACGTGGAGTCACAGAACATAGTTGGCAAGGTCTATGAGTTCAGGGGGGAGCTCCTCTTCGCCGTCAACCAGACCACGTATGTGGCCGTGCTGAGGATCGTCAACGGCACCCAGGCGACCCACCACGTGATATTCGCCCTCGTATTAATAGGCGCGGGAGCCCATGTGGAGGCCAACCTGACGCAGCTGCCCCTCAGGGTTGACGTGGTAGGGCAGGTCATCGGTGTGTTGCACTACCTCTACGTGGTCAAGGCCTTTAACGTCACTGAGCTGGCCCCTGCCGTCAGCCCCTGAGCTCCCTGATGGCCTCTGACAGGGCCGTAACGTCATCCTCCTTGTTTGGGAAGTGCACTGAGGCCCTTATCCCCCAGAGGCCCGCCGCACCCCTGGCGGAGACCGCTATTCCCCTGGCCCTGAGCCTCCTGGTGAGCTCGTAGTCCTCCCTCAAGCTGTCGCCCACCCTGAAGAGCACTATGCCGGAGGCCTTGGACTGCTCCGGCACGCTCAGCAGATCAGCCCTCAGGTCCTCGAGCTCCTCTATGAGCGCCTTCCTCAGCCTCATAACTTGGGCCTCCACGCCCTCTATGCCGACCTCATTTATCAGCGAGGCCGCCGCGGCGGCCCCCCTGAGCGAGAGCGAAGAGAGGGAGCCGCCGTACTCGAACTTGAGGGCCGAGTCCCTCCTGTAAGGCTCAACATAAAACGGCGCCTTGTTGGGGTCGAGCCAGTAGGCGTCCCAGTCCTGGACCGGGGCGTTGGAGTACCCGGGCCTCGCGGGCTGAAGCTCCTCAATGGCCCTCCTGCTCACGCACATGCCTCCGAGCCCGAAGGGGGCCAGGAGCCACTTCTGCGTGCCGAAGGCCACGAAGTCTGCCTTCTCAAGCCCCCTGGGCCTGAGGGCCCCCGCCTGCTGTATGGCATCTACCACCAGGTACGCCTCAGCCTCGTGGACCACCTTGGCAACCTCCTCGACGTCAAGCCTCAGGCCGTTCACCCACATGACTGAGCTCACTATGACAGCCCTTGTCCTCCTGTCGACCATGTCATAAAGCTGGTCAACATCATAGTCTCCCTCCCTGTTCCTGACTACCTTGACCTCCACGCCCCTGAGCTTGAGCCTGTAGGCCTCCGCGTGCACGAGTGGGAAGTCCATGTCAAATATGACCACGTTGTCGCCCTTCGACATAGGTATTGAGTCCACGGCCTCCTGCACCGCCGACGTGGTGCTTGTCCCAGTGAAGACAAGCCTGTCAGGGCTACAGCCGAGCAGGGGGGCCAGCTGCTCCCTGGCAGCCGCCTTGAGCTCCGCCTGCGAGCCCATCGATGACGCCTCCTCTGGAGACGACTCGTAGACGTCAAGGAGGGACCTGATGGCCCCTATCGCCCTGAGCGGCGGGACGCCCACGGCCGCCCAGTCAAGGTAGTGCCTTGACCTGAGGGAGGGGAACTCGGCCTCGTACAAGGCGTAACCCTAGCTCACTGTGGCCCCAGGCATTAAATGGGTGAGGTGTTGGCCCCTACAGGGGGACCGTGGACCACAGGGAGACTATGACGCTGCTCATAGACATCGCCAGGGCGGCGTACTGGGGGCTCAGGTAGACCGTCGGGTAGAGGAGGCCGGCTGCGATGGGGACAAGCACGCTGTTGTAGCCGAAAGCCCAGGCAAGGTTCTCCTTGACCTTCCGAGTTGCAACCCTACAGCTGACCTACAGCCTTTAAGTGCTATATGGTGGTTAAGGGAGTGGAAGCCCTCACGGTATAGGTAGGCCCATCCACAGAAATTTGTCTCTAATAGTTACTCTAAAAAGTTAGATATAGCAATCCTGTGTGGATTGGATGGAGTATCGTGCTCAGTTTACGCTCTTTACTACCACCTTGTCCTGGTAGTGAAGCACTGCAGGAAAACGCTTGATAATGAAGAGGCCTCTAACTTACTAAAAACGGTTTCAGGAAACAAGTAAAACGTTCGAGGTTGAGATAATAGGTTTCAGGGTTGACATGAACTGTTTCCACACGCCATTTCAAGGCAGTCTGCTACAAAGCTATCAGGAGCTTACCATATCACCTCTCACGCCTTAAGGTTTGGTGGCATTGGAGGGGTTGAGGCAGCTTCAAACATGTACTTAAGAGCGCTAAGGTAGGGCTCAGGCACGCTGAGCTCCTCGATCTCCTTAACTACCTTGCCTATATCATATTTAGCTCTGTGCAGCTCTATAGAGCCGTCGTCAAGGTCTAACATAGCGTAGGAGGCCCTGGGATTGCCATCCCTTGGCTGTCCTACGCTGCCTGGGTTGACAACGGCTCGGCCGTCGATAGTCCTGCAGAGCTGTAGGTGGGTGTGACCAACTAGGTATAGGTCATATTTCAGCACGTGGTCGCTCGAACCCATGTTCATGTTGGGTTGAGGCCTCTCAAGTCTCATGCTCAGCCCGCTCAACATTGACCTGAGCTGCTCGTTATTAAGCCATGGATAAAGGCAGCCATAGAGCGGGCTACTTGGTGCGCCGTGAACAGCCAGAACATTTGTTGATCCGCCAAGCTCAAGCTTTTGCGGGAGGGACGCCAGGTATGAGATATCACGCCTGTCAAGCAGTCTTAGCGTCACGTGCTCCCTAAACCACACGCTCACCCAGTGCGTCTCCTCGTCGCACATGCAGTCAACCCCAAGGCAGCCTAGGCTTGAGGAGAAGAACCCGTCCCAGAGCCGACCTCAACGCATGGGCGTTCAAGGCCCCTTACGGAGGTTATCACAACGTCCAGCTCGTTAGCCACAGTGATGGCGTTCTCCGAGAACCACTTGTCATACCTTTCATAGAGCCTGTCAAACATCTCCCAGCCTGTCAAGGCGTGTGCCCTCAGCAGGTTATTGTAAGCGCTCTCATAATAAGCCTACGGCTGTCCACCACTGAGAGCCTGTCGCCCCATTTAAAAAGCGGGTTTAGAAAAAGGGCCTTTCTTAGCTTTTCCCTAGCTGGCTACTTCTTTAGCTGCGCTAGCCTCTCGTCTATCCTCTTTATCTCGTCCTCTATCCTAGACCTCAGGTCCTCGAGGTACAGCCTCTGGGACTCAAGGTACCTCCTCTCTGACTCAGCGTCGTAGTATGGCGTGGCAGCGTAGTACGGAGCTCCATACGTCCCAGCTCCCCACAGGTAGTATCCTGGCCTCTCCCACGGGGGCAGGTACGAGAAAGGCCCGTGGCCAGGCCAGGGGCCAGACCAGGGACCTCCGCGGTAGCCTCTCCACCAGCTCATATCGCTTACCCGACTCGAATAAGCGATTCAACGGTTATAAGCCTTTGTCCTAGTCAGAAGGGTAGTAGGCCTATTAACGCTAGCGTATCATGAAGGCTCCTCCGCGTATTAGCCTCTGAAGTTAAAGCTACTAGATCGCAATATAGGCTTCAGAACACTATATATTACTTACGGTGGCAGCAGAGATGGGGCGGCGACTAAGTATCTAGTTGTTATATCTGTTATTGAGGGCTTGGAGCTGGCGGTCCTAGGTTTAATGAGCCTAACCCCCTACTATGAGGGCCTCACTGCGGTGCTGTTCACGTTCCTCTTGATATCAGCGGTTAGCATCACTTCTATGTTAGCTGGCAGCTCTCACAGAGGCCGCCGTACCGTAGGGCTAGAGCAGTACAGGGTAGGCCGTAGGCTAGACAGGAGGGCTGATCAGCTTCACGCCATCGAATGCAGTGGGACGTGCTGTGGAGCCCTCGCCTGCAAGAGCAGTGCCTACTGTGAGAACTAGGATATACATAAATCGACCAGTCGGATTAAAGCATTTAAGCCTAGCGTGAGAGCTAACAGCAGGGATCGCCGATGGGAAGCGTTGAGGAGGTCAGGAGGTACGCTGAGGAGACCCTTGGGGAGGTTCCCAAGGTAATAGACCTTCTCTTCAGAATTGAGGAAAGCGCGGCAGTAGAGCAGTTTAATGAGAACGTCAACCTGTACCTTGGAAGGAAGGCCCTGCCTAGGAAGGTAGCAGCGCTCATAGCTATGAGCGTGGCCCTCGCGAGCGGCCCTAAGGAGTCAGCCGCCATTCACTTTAAGCTGGCCAGGAGGTTTGGGGCCGATGACCTTGAGGTTTTAGACGCGATTAGGGCAGCCAAGATGGCGATCATGTCGTCGACCCTAGACGTGCTCGACGTAATGCTAAGCAACGAGTACGTTGCAAAGGAGGTTGAGGGCTCAGAGGAGTCCTCCAGGTTCATTAATGAGCTCCTGAACAGCGTTGGTTCTGTGCCAGAGAGGATAATTGAGCTAGCTAAGGTGTCTCCAGAGCTTGCGAAAGAACACATCAGGGAGAGGGACGTCCTGCTAATCAACAGCCTCAGGCTAAGCAGGAAGTACATGTTCGCAGTAGCGCTGGCTGTGAGCATCTCGCTAAGGGACAGGGAGTGCGTCAGGACTTACCTTAACATGTTTATAAAGTACGGCGGGAACTTCGATGAAGTCTTAGACGTGCTTGCAATAGTAAGGTTCATAACGGGCAACAGGGCGTTCGTGAACGCGATTGATTTGCTTCAGGAGCTGGCTAGCCCGCGCAGATCATAGGATCAAGGGCGTTAGCGACTTTGGAGAACGCTCACTGCCTGGTCAGAGGAGGTCAAGGCACCTGCCCTCTAGCATGGACCTGAGCCTACTGACCTCCCTTCCGTTGACGTACTTGCCGTGCGGCCTCAGCCCTCCGGTGAACCTCCTGGGTATGTGCAGCAGCTCATGAATTAGGACCGACTCCCTGCCCTCAGTATCAAGCATGTCAAACCTCTCGGAGATCACCTCAATGACGTAGGTCGGCTCCATGCCAAGCGCAAACCTCAGGGCAGAGGACACCGAGTATATCATGGTCTTATAGGGGGTGCTCTCGTCAACCTCCATGCCGCAGACGGGGTCAACGACCAACGCCCATCTCCTTAGCTCAAGCTGACCTAACTTAAAAAGCGTGGGCCTTTACCGGGGCCTAGGCTCCAAGGCATGCCTTCAAGGTCATGAACTCGCGGCAGGCCCTGAGGTGAACCCTGGGGTCAGCGAGCTTAGCACGGCCTGTCATGGCCCTGAGGTCATAGCGTGCAGCCCAACAGTCAAGGGCTCACTGAACCCTTGAGCCTCCAAGGTATGTGGCCAGGGTCCTCAGCCTGCCCAGCTCTTCAGGCTCAACCTCTAGGGGATCCCCTGACGCTATGACAAGGTCCGCCAGCCTGCCGACCTCGAGGCTGCCCACGTCGCTGTCCCTGAGGACCTCAGCGGAGCCCCTGGTGTAGGCGTCCAGGGCCTCTGTGACGCTCAGCCTTTCGCCTATGTCATCAACGCCGTTCACGGCCGCTGAGAGGGTGGCCCACGGGTTCGTGGGCTCCACCGGGGCGTCCGTGGAGAGCCCAACCGCGGCGCCCGCGGAGATCATGGACTTGAACCTGTAGGCCCACCTGACCCTCTGGCCCAGCCTCTGGTATATCCACGGCGAGTCGTCAACTGCAAACATGGGTTGCACCGCCACCCTGAGGCCCGAGAGCCTTGGAAGCTGGTCGTCCCTCACAAGTGAGGCGTGCTCAACCCTCAGCCACTCGCCAAGGCCTTCGGAGCCCCTGAGCACCACGTCAAGGGCCGCGTCCCCTATCGCGTGCACCGCCACCTGCAGCTTAAGCCTAGAGGCCCTGGCCAGCAGCGACCTTAGCTCCTCGGGGCTCAGCAGCGGCCTCCCCCTGTTACCCGGGTCGTCCGAGTAAGGCTCGCTCAGGTAGGCCGTCCTGGCGCCGAGGGAGCCGTCGGCGAACACCTTGAGGCCCATCACCTTTACTAGGTCGTTGCCGAAGCCCCCGGATATGCCTAGGGGCTCTAGAAGGCCCACGCTGTCGGCGTCCAGGTAGAGCCTAAGCCTCAGGGGCAGGGGCTGGGACGTGAGACCGGCCATAAGCTTAAGCGGCACGTTCATGAAGCCTACCGTGGTCACCCCCTGCAGGGCCAGCCTCCTGGCCTCCTCGCCTACGTACATCATGTACTCCTCTGGCGGGGGCTCGAGCTGCCTGAGGGCCCTTATCACTGCCCCCTCCCTGACCAGGCCGCTCGGCCTGCCGTCTGGGCCAACATCTATGTAGTCCTCGAGGCCCCTCAGGTCAACCCTCTTCATAGCTGATGAGCTCAGCAGGGCGACGTGGCCGCAGACCCTTATTAACATCACTGGCCTGTCGCCCGCTATGTCGTCTATGTCCGCTGACGTGGGGGGCCTCCCCTCCCTGAGCCTTGTGTCGTCCCAGCCCCTGCCCAGCACAACGGTGACGTTTGGCCGCCTCTCGAGGAACTCCCTGACCCTGCGCCTCAGCTCATCTATGCTCTCGACTCCCCTGAGGTCAACGCCGCTGTCCTGTATTGCGAGGCCGCTGAGGTGCATGTGGGCGTCTATGAAGCCCGGCAGGCCCACGCCCCTGTCTATGTCGACCTCCTCGCACTCCAGCTCCCTGCAGGCCCTCTCTACCTTGCCCTGGTCGCCCTCAAGCACGACCCTGCCGTTCACCGCAAGCAGGGAGTCCACTACCTTGAGGGGCCGGAAGGAAACGTACACCCTGCCATAGAATGCCGTGGCCCTCAAGGGGCCTACCTCTTTATCAGCGGGAAGTCCACTATCTTGGCCTCGCCCGACCTGCCCCTCTCGTCAACTATGGCTACAGTCTCGCCGAAGATGGAGTACCTCACGTCGAGGTAGCCCTGCCCAACGCCCCTCTGGAGCACTGGGCTAAAGGTGCCGCTCGTCACCCAGCCCACGTCAACGTCGTCTACCATGACCCTGTAGCCGTTCCTAGGTATGAACCTGGCTGAGGACTTCTTCATCTCAAACCCTACCCTGACCCACCTCAGCCCCTCCCTCCTGCACGCCCTCAGGGCGTCCTCGCCTATGAAGCCCCTCTTGCTCCAGTCTATGGCTCCTAGGCCGTACCTAAGGCTTAGGGCGCAGGGGAACTTGAGGGGGTCCTCGCCGTACTCGTTGCCCCCGAGGACGAAGCCCATCTCTATCCTTAGGGTGTCCCTCGCGGCTATGCCTACAGGCTTCGCACCCAGCTCCAAGGCTCTCCTGTAAATCCTCTCCGCGTCGCCTGGGGCTGCCCACACCTCAAAGCCGTCCTCGCCTGTCCAGCCGCTCCTGCTCACAAGGAAGGCCTTGGCGTCGCCCAGGTCAACATTGAGCAGGAACTGCAGTGGCTTAAGGGAGCTCGCCTCCTTGAGGCCCATCCTCTCCATGACCTCGGGGCTCCTCGGGCCCTGTATGGCCAACATGGCGTAGGTTGAGGTTAGGTCCTCCAAGTTTACCTTCAGGCCCCTCGAGGAGGCGACCTGCAGCAGGTGCGACTTCATCCTCTCAGTTACGGCGGCGTTGGGCACCGCGAGCCACTCACTGTCGGAGACCTTGTACCACATCTCGTCGTCGATTACCCTCGCCAGCTCATTGAGGGCAAGGGTTGGGCCGCTCATGAAGCCCTCCTTGGTCGCTGAGACCTTCTTAGTAAACACTATTTCCAGGAGCTCGGCTGCGTCAGGGCCCGTGAGCCTCAGCCTCCCCATGTGGCTTATGTCAAATATCCCGACGTCGGTCCTGACGGCCATGTGCTCCTCCATGGTAGACGTGTAAACCATGGGGACGCTCCAGCCGGCGAACTCACCGAAGGAGGCCCCCAGGCTCTCATGGAGTGAGGAGAGCTGAACTGCCCTGAGGCCCAAGCTCACACCTGCAGGCCAAGGGCCTGTGAAGAATAAAAGTGGCGAAGGCTTCCCACTCAGAATATGTCAACATATGATATCCTGAGCCTCTTGCTCGCCTCGTCCAGGCGCCTCCAGTCCTCGTAGGACAGGGCCCAGCCCGTGGCCCCGGCGTTCTCCTCGACCTGCTCAGGCGACTTAGCGCCAGGTATTGGCAGCACGACGCTGCTGGTCCTTAGCAGGAAGTTAAGGGCCACCTGTGAGGGGGTTTTGTCGTACTTCTTTGCCACCTCCTTTAGCTCCTCTGCGAGCTGGAGTATCTGCGAGTAGTTCTCGGGCCTGAACAGCTGGTTGTTCCTCCTGACGTCGCTGAACTTGCTCACCTCATCTAGAGTGTACTTGCCAAGTATGGCGGCCTGGGCCAGCGGGCTCCAGGCCAGCACGGTCATGCCGTTGGCCTCGGCATATGGTATGTGCTGCTGCTCCGCCTGCCTCTCAACTATGTTATACCTCAGCTCGAGCACCTCCACGTCGTGCCTGCTCAGGCAGTACCTGAACTCCTCTATGAGCGCCACGGGGTAGTTGCTCAGCCCTATGTACCTTACCTTGCCCATCTCAACGAGCCTCTCAAAGGCCCTGGCGTACTCGCACGTGGGTATGTTGTGCCAGGCCGGCGGCCAGTGGGCCTCAAGCGCGTCTATGAAGCTAGTCTGGAGCCTCCTCAGGCTCCCGTCAACGGCCCTGAACACATCATCATAGCTCAGGAAGTGGCCAGGTATCTTGGTAACTATGAACACCTCGCTCCTCTGCACCCCAAGCTCCCTTATGGCGTCCCCTATGAACTTCTCACTCATGCCGTTGCCGTAAACCATGGCAGTGTCTATCAGCGTGATTCCGAGCTCCAGCGCCTTGGCTATGGTGGCCTTGGCCTTCTGGTAGTCCGTGACGCCCCACGCGTCGCTGAACTGCCAGGCCCCGAGCCCTATCCTAGAGACCTTCTCCTTGGTTGATCCGAACTCGGTGTACTCCAAACAGAGCACCCGCGCTGAAGTAAAGGGCTGGAGTTTTAAATAAAAAGCCTTTACTTGGGCGAGGCCTAAGAGCTCCTTGGCCCTGATGGCCTGACCACCGTGTTTACCAGGGGGTCAAGGCCCTTGACAACTATTTCGACCCTGTCGCCGTCCCTGAGGTACCTCCCCCTTGGATGTCCAACGCCCGGCGGGGTTCCAGTAAATATCAGGTCCCCGGGGTAAAGCTTCATGTACTTTGACAGCTCAGCCACTATCTCGGCGAAGCCGTAGGTCATCTCATTAGCGCAGCCGTGCTGAACCCTCTCGCCATTTATATAAGTCTCCACGCACGAGCCCTCCAGCTCGGAGTAGTCGTCAAGGACCTTAACGTAGGGCCCCGTGGGCGAGAATGTGTCCAGGCTCTTGGAGAGGCACCAGGGGAGCCTCTCGTCGTACTGGAGCTCCCTGGCCGTCACGTCGTTCCCAGCCATGTAGCCAAGTATGGCGTCCCTGGCCTCCCTCGCGCTGGCGTGCTTCACCGCCCTGCCGATGACTATTACTACCTCGCCCTCATAATCAGGCTTCTGTATGAAGTCCGGCACCTCAATGCTGTGAAGGTGCCCACTCAGCGCGCTGGGGGCCTTCATGAAGAACACCGGCCTCTCCACTGACCCCATCTCTCTCGCGTGGGCCGCGTAGTTCTTGCCAATGCCAATTATCTTCGAGGGCTGGGGCACCGGGGGCTCAAGCGGCCTGTCAAGCCCCTGGACGAGCTCCCCCTTCTCCAGCTTCTCCATGAGTTTAGCTGGGTCCCTGAAGAACGTGGCTGGGTCCACCGGGGAGCCGTCGATAAGGGCCAGGTAGGCCTGACCGCCATCAACCAGGGCCAGCCGGGGTACTCCCCCTACAAGCACTGAGGCAAGCCTCAAGGCGAGTCACGGGGCGTCAGGGCCTCGGGAAGTTTAAAAGCGGCCACAGGCCGTGCAAGGAGTTGAACAGAGGCGTAAAGAGGGTTAATTTTATAAGATAAGGGTGCAGGCTCTACGAGGAAAGCCAGGGTGCTTGAGTCGTGGCCGCGAGCCAGGAGAAGAGGGTCGTCAACCCGCTGAGGTACCTGAGGGATGCTGTTGACAGCCAGATATACGTTAAGCTTAAGGATGGCACTGAGTACGTGGGCCAGCTCTTAGTTACCGACTCGACTATGAACCTAGTGCTCGACAACTCCGTCGAGGTGAAGGATGGGAAGCAGATAGTCGCCAGGCTGGGCAAGATACTCATAAGGGGGAGCATGGTACAGTACGTCAGCTTTAACCCAGAGCTGGCGGCCCCTGACGTGGTCTCCAAGTGAGACTTTCAGAAAGTGAAAGGCGTAAATATCCCTAGGTGAACAGCTTGGAAGGGCGCGGACATGTGAGCATAAGGACAGTGCTGATAGGCGCTGGCAACGGCGCCTCCTACTTCCTCGCTGGACTTGAGAAGCTGAAGGCCGGGGAGATACAGCCCGTGGGTATACCCCTTGTGAACTACATGAAGGCCCACAGGCCTGAGGACATAGATGTTGTAGCCGTGTATGACGTTGACAACTCAAAGGTTGGCAAGGACATGTACTCAATAGCGTCAAAGCTCTCGCCCTTCAGCTCACTGCCCAAGACCCTGAAGGACATCGTAGTGAGCAGAGGCGTCCACTGCGGCAGCCTGAGGGGGCTTGACGTGGACGCCTCAGGCCTTGAGGACGCGCTCGGCAGCCCTCAGCAAGCCCTGGACGAGCTGGTCTCGCAGCTGGTTAAGCTTAAGCCTGACGTAATAGTGAACGTGATAACCACAGAGCCTATGAGGTTCGTTGAGAGCGAGGGGGAGTTTGTCAAGTTGGCCTCAACGTGCTCCGCAGGGGCCACGCTGGCATATGCATACGCCGCCAGCGAGTACTCGCTGAGGACCGGGAACCCCGTGGCATTCATCAACCTGACGCCCCCGGCGGCGGCAAACAGCCCGGGCGTCGTGAGCCGCTTCGAGAGGGCAGGGGCCCTGGTCCTGGGCGACGACGCTGCCACGGGCGCGACGCCGCTGACGGCAGACCTGCTTGAGCACATGGCTGAGAGGGGCCGCAGGGTGCTGTCAGTGGCGCAGTTCAACATAGGCGGCAACACAGACTTCCTCAGCCTGACTGAGCCTGAGAGGAACCACTCCAAGGAGGTCACCAAGAGCAGCATGGTTGCTGACATACTTGGCTACGATGCGCCCCACTACATAAGGCCCACTGGGTACCTTGAGCCACTGGGCGACAGGAAGTTCGTAGCTATGCACATAGAGTACGAGTCCTTCGGAGGTTTCAGGGACGAGGTGATAGTCAACGCCAGGATAAACGACAAGTCAAACCTGGCCGGCCTCATGGCGTCAATCATACCGATAGCCAAGTCGCTGCTTGAGAGGGGGATCCACGGAAGCTACGCCGCCGTTAACAGGTTCTACATGAAGATGCCGGGGCCCCGGGGCACCAAGAACATAAGCAAAATAGTGGCCTACCAGGACATGCTCAGGGAGCTCAAGAAGCTTGACATCATTTGAAGGGGCAGCCCGGATATATTTAATTAAAAGATAAACACTTATAAAGTTCCTGTCTTACAAGTTAACTATACTGAAAATGTGTAAATAACTGTGGGGCGTGAGAGTATGATCCATATAACGCTGCTGCAGTACATACTCTCCGTGGTATCAGGGGTAGTAGTGGGGTTCTCGCTAGGCCTCATAGGAGGGGGCGGCTCCATCCTCGCAGTGCCGCTGCTGCTCTACTTTGTCGGCCTCAGCAGCATACCTAACGCGGCGCACATAGCCCTTGGGACGACAGACCTGGCAGTTGGCATGAACGCGTACATAAACTCCTACATGCACCTCAAGAAGAGGAACGTCTCCCCTAAGGTAGGGGGCATATTTGCAGGCGTCGGAGTGGTCGGCGCCCTCCTGGGCACCTACCTGGGGCACATAACGCCTGGAGGCAGGCTGCTGCTGTACTTCGCCATAGCCATGATAGTCCTCGGCGTCTACATAGGGTTCTTCAGGAACGCGACCAAGGCTGGGACCCACGAGGAGATAAGCAGAGTCGTGGAGGCATACTCTAAATGTCCCAAGCTCACTGCTAAGGTTGCTGCCCTTGTCGCCATCTTCGGGTTCATCGTTGGACTGATAAGCGGGTACTTCGGCATAGGTGGCGGGTTCCTGATAGTGCCTGCCCTCATGTTCTCATCAGGCCTCTGCATCACTAGAGCCATAGGCACCTCGCTGCTCAGCGTAGGAACCTTTGGCATGGCTGGAGGCCTTGAGTACGCCGTGTACGGCGACACGCTGTTCATAATTTCCCTGCTCTACGTGCTCGGCGGCATAGGGGGTGGCTTCCTAGGAACATCGCTGGCCGTCAAGGCGCCTAAGAAGACGCTCCAGAGGGCCTACGGAGTAATAATAGTGCTGGTTGGCATCTACATGATATTCAGGGTCCTGCACCTGTCGCTCTGACCAACCCCTTTTTTCTAGGCCGCTTACCAGGCGGGCGAGGTGATCAGCTTGGAGGAGAGGTACGTAGTTGTCACCGGCGGCGACAGGGGAATAGGAAGGGCCACGGTGCTCAGGTTCGCCAGGGCCGGCTTCAACGTAGTGTTCACATACAGGAGCAGGCAGGACGCCGCCGAGCGCACGGCGTCTGACGCCAAGGCCCAGGGGGCCCACAGCGTCCTCTACTACATGGTTGACGTCTCGAGCTGGGAGTCCGTGTCCCGCTTCGCCCAGGAGCTCTCCAGCAAGGTGCCCTACGTTAACGTCCTGGTCAACAACGCCGGCATAATTGACTACAGCGACTTCGAGAGGCTCACCCCTGACAGGTGGAGGGAGGTCCTGGACGTGGACCTGACGGGGCCCTTCCTGGTGACCAAGGCGCTCCTAGACCTGCTGAAGAGGGCCAGCTGGGCCTCAGTAGTGAACCTAGCAAGCATAGCGGGCCAGACCGGGAACGTGCTAGCGAGTGCGGCCTACTGCACAGCCAAGGGCGGCGTGATTGAGCTCACCAAGAGGCTTGCAGTGGAGCTCGCCAAGTACGGCATAAGGGTCAACGCCGTTGCCCCCAGCTTCGTTGAGACCGACATGGTGGCCGACATACTCAACGACCCCCGCAGGAGGCGGGAGGTGGAGCAGATGCACCCGCTCGGAAGGATAATAAAGCCTGAGGAGGTGGCCGAGGTAATCTACTTCCTGGCGGACCCCTCGCTCTCGCTTAACATAACGGGCCAGGTCATTGGAATTAACGGCGGCAGGTACACTTGAGGACTAAAAGGCGTCAGGTCCCCTGAGGCCAGCTTAGGCTTTAATCCTAGCCCTCACGCGATGCAGTTGAGGACAGCGACTTGCTAGACGTCTCGCTGACGACGGTGCTAAGCGGCCTCAGGGAGGTTGGCTACGCGGTCCTGGTAGGGTCACTAATAAACGTTGTCCTTACGCTGCTCTGGGCCCTAAGGTGGAGAGCCGGGCTGAGGTACCTGGGGGTCAGGGTCGGCTACCTTCAGTCACTGAGCGCTATTGTGGCTAGCTTTCCGCTTGGCAACTTGCTTCCGGCGGGCAAGGCAGCCCAGGAGGCCTTCAGGATAGCATACCTTGACGTCAGGGAGGGCAAGAGGACGTCCGTTATGGCGGCGGCCGCCGTTGAGTGGGTGGCCGAGGGCCTGATAATTTCATTTCTTCTGCTGGCGGTGATTATAAGGCACTACGTCCTCGGCGCCGCAGCCATCACCCTGGTCTCTGTGGCCGTTGGCCAGCGCGAGTGGGTCACGGTCAGGTCAGCCCTCAGGGACCTGGTTAAGGCATTCAGGCTCCTCTCCAGGGATCGAAGGCTTATGGCCATATACCTTGCCATAAGCTCCGCCATAGTGGCCATAGACATGATTAAGGTGTGGCTCGTGGCCCTCATGAGCGCCCTCTACCTGACCCTCTTCGACCTAATTCTACTTTACGTCGTCCTCAGGGTCACGTCCATGGCGCCGACCCCGGCAGCCCTGGGCTTCCTTGACGTGGGGGTCATAGGTGCGCTTAAGCTCATGGGGTACCCCGTGGGGGCAGCGCTTCTGTTCCTGGTGTCCCTTAGGCTTGTTGACACTGTAATGCCCAGCGTCGCGGGCATGATAGTGCTTGCTGTTACTGGGAGCTACCGCGTGCTCAGGCAGGCCAGGGGCGCGGCGAGTTGGAGACGCTGAGGGTAGCGATGGTCAGCGACTGGTTCCCCCCAAGGGTTGGAGGGGTAGAGACCAGCATAAGCGAGCTTTCCAAGGCCCTGGCCAGGCTGGGCCATGAGGTGATCGTGGTAACTCATGAGAACAGCTCCTACAGGGGCCCGCTGGGCCTCGTCAAGAGGGACGGCTACCTGGTGTACTGGATCGGAACTCGCCTCCTGGCCAAGGATGACGTGACCTATGACCCGCTCGTCATAGCTAAGGCATCGCTCTTCGTCAAGAGGAACGCCGTTGACATCGTTCACGCTCACGGCGTGACATCAGTGCTGGGCCTCATGACTTCAATGGTAGCCAGCGGCGGCACGGGCGTGCCCTCGGTGCTCACTAACCACTCGCTCCTGAGCGGCTCAGTGAAGGGCCTGGGCAGGCTGTCCCTTAGGTATGCGCTCAAGTGGCCCACCCTCCTGGTGGGCGTCTCAAGGGCTGCCGCCGAGGACGTCTCCAGGATAAGCGGAAGGCCGGCGGACGTAATACATAACTGCATAAACATTGACTCGTGGAGGGGGATGGCTGCATGGTCCCACCTGGACGGCGACCCAGCCATAGTAATAACCTCCAGGCTGTCGCCTAGGAAGAACCCCCTTGAGATAGCCAAGGTCGCCTCGCTGGTGGCCAGGGAGCTCCCCAGGGCTAGGTTCTACGTAGTCGGGGACGGCATGCTCATGAGGGACCTGATGGACTCGCTCAGAGGCCTTGGGGTTGAGGACAAGGTGAGGGTCCTGGGCCTCATGCCCAGGGAGAGGGTGGCCCAGCTCCTCTCAGGGGCTGACGCCTTCGTCCTGACAAGCTACAGGGAGTCGTTCGGCATAGCTGTCCTGGAGGCCATGGCCCTGGGGGTGCCCCCGCTGGTCTACAGGAGCCCAGGGGTCCTGGACCTGGTGGAGGACGGCAGGAGTGGCATCATAGTTGATGGGCCTGAGGCCATGGCAGATGCCATAGTAAGGGTTGCCAACGATGAGGGCCTCAGGAGGAGCCTTGCTAGGGAGGCTGAGGACAGGGCGAGGCTCTTCGACTGCAGCGTTATAGCCAGGAGGTATGTCGAGGAGTACCGGAGGGCCGAGGAGGTTAAGTGCAGCGATGACAGGAGGTTCCTGGCTTACAGGGCTTACAGGGCCCTCGTGGGGGACCCGGTTAAGGAGGGCGAGTGGTGCAGGGAAAGGAAGTGGAAGTACCATGAGAGGTCGACAGAAGGTCTTGTTCCTGTCGTCAGACGTGGAGCAGGACGCCCCGCCCTACATGAACAGTGAGAGAGGGGTTGTCGAGGGCCTGCCAAGGCTGCTGGAGCTGCTGGACGAGCTTAAGGTAAAGGCCACGTTCTTTGTAGTTGGCAGGATAGCCGAGAGGTACCCTAAGGCTGTCTACAGCATCGTAGAGAGGGGCCACGAGCTTGGGAGCCATGGCTACGCTCACGTGAGGCTGGACAAGGTCCCCCTTAAGGACGCAGAAAATGACATAAGGATGTCCCTCAGAGTGCTCAGGGACTTCCACGATGTTAGGTCGTTCAGGGCCCCTAACCTCAAGCTGCCCCGGCAGCTCCTCCCTGTCCTCAGGGAGGAGGGGGTCATGGTTGACGCAAGCCTGGCCTCCTACAAGCCCCCGTTCCCGCGCGGCCTAAGGGTTGAGGACGGGGTCGTCAGGGTCCCGGCCACTTTGACGAGCAGCGTGCTGCGCATGCCGTGGAGCCTCCAGAGGCCCCTGCTGGCCGTGATGCCGAGCGTGACCACCCTCTTCGTGCACCCCTGGGAGGTCTCGGGCGTGGTGCACTGGAGGCCCGACATATGGGTTGGCACGGGCCCAAGGCTCCTTAGGCTCCTGAGGAGTGTCGTGAATTACATGGTTGGGAGGGGCTACAGGCCCATGACTATGGGCGAGGCCGTCTCACTCCTTGGCAATATTAACTTCAGGGGGCCAGCCCAGCAAGGCAGCCGGTGAGAGGGCTTGCTTGGCAGGCTGAGGAAGTTCATCAACTCCGTGGCGCCAAACACAGTGGGCAAGACGCTTTACAGGGCTGGCGTGACGCCCAACGAGCTCACCTACGCGGGCCTCGCCCTCTCTGCCCTGGCACCGCTCGCCGTCTACCTGGGCAAGGTCGCGTTGTTGCCGCTCTTAATACTGCTGGCTGGCCTCATGGACGTCCTTGACGGTGCCGTCGCCAGGGCCTCCGGGAGGACCACGGCGTTCGGGTCGTACCTGGATTCGATGACCGACAGGGTGAGCGACGCCTTCCTGTTCCTCGCCATGGCCTTAGCTGGAGTAAACCAGTATATAACTATGATGGCGCTGGCCTTCTCGCTCATGGTGAGCTACGCCAGGGCCAAGGGGGAGCTGCTCAACGTTAAGATGGAGGGTGTCGGCCTCGTCGAGAGGAGCGAGAGGCTGATAATCCTCTTCATAATGTCGCTGCTGCTCCTCCTTAGGCAGCTGCTCGTAGACAACGTAATAATGGCCATAGTGGCAGTGCTGGCCGCGGCCACCGTGGTCCAGAGGTCTGTTCACGTTAAGCGCTCAATAGGCTAGGCCGTGCACAGCGACCTGAAGCGGGAGGCGTCGTCCTTCATGAAGACGTTGTTAAACATAACGTAAATGTCCCTGGCCTCCTTGAGTTCCCTGACCTTGTTGCAGAGGCTTTCCAGGTCCCCGTCCGTGTACCTGTACCTGTAGTTGACCTCCCTGCCCCCTATGCCATGAAGCCTGAAGTATGCCACCGGCCTCTCAACGGCAGGGTCGGCCCTGAACGGGTCAACTATATGTATGACTCCCTCAAGGTCCCCTATTACCTTGGCTATGAGGTCAGGCCTTGAGCGCCACGTGCCCCTGGGCTCCCACCCTATTATAAAGTCCCTCGTGGCCACAGTCCTGAAGAACTCGGCTGCCTGCCTCACGTTATCGTCGGAGGCCCCAAAGCTCGGAGGGGTCTGGACCACGACCACTGAGGCCCCGAGGGCCCTCGCGGCCCTGGCGACGACTTCCCATGCCTCCAGGTTCTCCTTAGTTGTCCTGAGGTTGCCGTAACGGTCGGCCAGCTCCTCGGGCACCCTGTGCCTTGCCCTCCTCCACGTGGGTCCCCCGGGAGGGTGGGTGACCGCCTGCCACGCCTTCATGGCAAACCTGAAGCCCTCCGGCGCCTCGCCCCTCAGGGACCTCAGCCTTCCCTCGTCAGGCATGTCATAGAAGGTGTCCTGTAGCTCAACCACGTTGAAGCTAGCGTAGTACCTCTGCCTCCCAACGCACCAGCCGCAGCAGCCAACCAGCAGCAGGGTTTACCCCCGGAATGCCTGCCCAGGCCGAAGTTTAAGCCCGTAGACCCCAGGAGCTCTTGTTAGGTTCTCCGCTAATAGGTAATGTTTTTAAGCTTAGAGTTAAGCAACTTTTAATAGCTCAGTAACCGATACTCAGGTAACTGATATAGGGGGTGAGCCCATGGAGTACAAGTGGACCGTGCTCACCAACACGACGCTCGGCATACTCATGGCTATGATAAACTCCTCGGTGCTTATAATATCACTTCCTGCCATATTCAGGGGTATCCAGCTTAACCCTCTGGCCCCGAGCTCCTTCGACTACCTGCTCTGGCTGCTCATGGGCTACGGCGTCGTCTCCTCATCGTTGGTCGTCTCCTTCGGCAGGCTCTCTGACATGTACGGCAGGGTCAGGCTCTACAGGCTTGGCTTCGTCATATTCACCGTGGGCTCCGTGCTCCTCTCAATAACCCCAGGCAAGGGCACGTTAGCCGCTGGCGAGCTGGTCGCCTTCAGGATGGTCCAGGCCGTCGGGGCCGCTCTGCTGATGGCTAACAGCGCCGCCCTGATAACAGACGCCTTCCCTATAACTGAGAGGGGCAGGGCGCTCGGCATAAACCAGGTGGCCGGCATGGTTGGCAACCTCGTTGGCCTGGTGCTCGGCGGCGTGCTGGCCACTATCAACTGGAGGCTGGTGTTCATAATAAGCGTCCCCTTCGGGGTCGCGGGAACCGCCTGGTCCTACCTCAAGCTCAGGGAGCTCTCCACGCCAAGGAGAGAGGAGAAAGTGGACATAGCAGGCAACCTGGCCTTCATAGGGGGCCTGGTGCTCCTGCTGGCAGGCATAACTTATGCCCTGGAGCCCTACCGCGGGGAGGCCATGGGCTGGAACAGCCCCAGGGTGTTAGCGCTGATGAGCGCCGGGGCCGCTGTGCTCGCAGTGTTCCCTCTCATAGAGATGAGGGTCCAGTACCCCATGTTCAGGCTCGAGCTCTTCAGGTCAAGGCAGTTCTCGGCCGGGATATTTGCGGCGCTCCTGGCGGGCCTCGCCCTCGGGGGCCTCATGATAACGCTCACCATAATGCTTCAGGGTATCTGGCTCCCACTCCACGGCTACAGCTACAGCTCGACGCCGTTCTGGGCAGGCATATACATGATGCCTATGCTCTTCGGCTTCGTCGCCCTCGGGCCCCTGAGCGGGGCCCTCTCTGACAAGTACGGCGCCAGGGAGCTGGCCACAGGGGGCATGCTGATAGCGTTCGCAGCCATGATGGCAATGATGACGCTCAGGTACAACTTCTCTTACCTGCCCTTCGCCCTGATGATATTCGCTGTTGGCGTCGGGAACGGCATGTTTGTGGCCCCGAACACGGCATCAATAATGAACGCCGTGCCGCCGGAGCACAGGGGCGTGGCCTCAGGCATGAGGTCAGTTATGACAAGCATGGCAAACACTGTGAGCATAGCCTTGTACTTCTCCCTGCTGCTCAGCGCCTTTGAGGCCAAGCTGCCCTCAGCAATATACTCGTCCCTTGTGAGCGCCGGCTTCCCGCAGGCCCTGGCCCTAGAGGTCTCCAGGATGCCGCCCACGGCTGCCCTCTTCGCGGCCTTCCTTGGCTATAACCCCATGCAGGTGGTCCTTCAGGACCTGCCGCAGGGGGTGGTAAGCAGCATAGAGTCCGGGGACCCCTCGGGCGTCAAGGAGGTGATGAGCAACACCTGGTTCCCCCACGTTATAGCTCCCCCGTTCATGTACGCGCTCAGGTTCACCCTGCTGATATCAAGTATAATAGTCGTGGTGGCAGCCGTGGCCTCAGCCCTGAGGGGCAGGACCGCCCCTCAGAGCCTGGGAGGGAAGTGAGCCAGGCCTGGCGGGAGCAGGTACCTCATTGCCAGGAGCAGAACAAAGGAGACGAGGGGCACAGTGATGTTATCGTCTACCCCGTTTATCCTCTCCACAAAGGAGGCGGCCACGCCGGCTACAACGCCCTCAAGGCCCAGGAAGTAGCCCCCTATGAGGGACGACACTATGATCATAGCTATGGTCCCCGACCAGGCCTTGCCCCTGACCCTCCTGAGGCCCCTCACGACGCCCGTTATGCCGTCGCCTACTGACATGAAGAGCGCGGAGACGGCCCCAATCACCATGCTTGGGTCGAAGAACCAGGAGGCCAGTATGACCAGGCCCCACATGATGGTGAAGTGAGCCTCGTAGGCGTTGTCAGGCTCCTGGAACCACGCCATTAGCCCCTTCTTCCTCCTGTACAGGATGTAGCCCGTCAGGGCCATGGCTGAGGCGAACGCCATCCAGGGCTGGGTGTAGACAAAGGGCACCAGCGCGGCCACCAGGCCGCCGCCCAGTATGTGTATTGACTTCCTAGCCATGTACCTTGATATGTGGTCCCCAAGTCCATGAGAGGCGGAAAGCCCGTACACGGCCTTTGATATGTAGAGGACCACGGCGCCGACCCACAGGGCTAGGGCTAGCGTCACGGCCAGCTGAAGCGCTATGGATAACATGCTCTCGCTGGCTTTAGTGCTACGCGAGAATTAAAACGCTTGCCCGAGGCTAAATTATGGCCGCCACCACGGCCGCCGCGGTCACCGCAGCGGGGGTCGCAGTGAAGGCTACTGGGCCAAGGTAGAGCGCCAGCCCCCCTGCCAGGGAGCCCACCAGGGAGCCCAGCTCCCTTAACATCATGTAGCCGTGCACCCTGTAGCCCCCCGTTATCCCTATGTATATCCTGTAGAGCGACAAGTCAAGGACGCTGAAGAGGGCCACCAGCACCACTATGTAGGCCACTATGCCGGCCAGGGAGTCTATGAACCTTATGGCAACTATGGCCCAGAGCCCCCTCGCCGCTATGCCGGCCGCCGCCAGCGACCTGGAGCTCGTGCCCTGGACCAGGGCCAACGCCGCTGCCGCCGAGAGGCCCGCGACGGCAAAGGCCACCATGTAGGCCCTGAGGCCCAGGCTCACGTACCTAAGCATGAGGGGCAGCGCCGTCAGGTAGTAGTCGCCGACGAACGTGGTTAGCATGGCTGACACCGCGACCCCCATTGAGGACCCTGAGCCCCTCTCAACAGACCTGGAGATGTTGTAGAGGAGCCCGTACTTGCCGTACACGAAGGACCCCACCGCGGTGGCGTAGAGGCCGAAGCCCTCAAGCCTTAGCATGAGCCCGTGGAGCTTCCTCTCAAATGGAGGCCAGCCTGAGGGGAGAAATGATATAAAGGCCAGCCCAACGGCGAGGGAGGCTACGCCTACCCCCACGGCCAGCCCCATGAGGGGTATGAAGGGCACCATGAAGGACAGGGCCAGCAGCCCGACGCCCTTTATGCCAAAGAGCCCCAGCCTCTGGCCTGAGGCCTTTGCCTCCCACTCCGTGTCTGGGGACAGCTCAAACATGCCCGCCGAGAACCCCAGGTTCGCTGCAGCCGTGGCGACGGCGTGGAACATATAGGCTATTGCCATAAGCTCAACGCCCTTCGCGAGGCCGAAGAGCAGGGAGGCCACAGCTATAGTCACGAGGGAAATTGCTGTAAGCCTGCGGTAGTCACCCCTGTCAGCGAGCCTGCCGAGGAACTCGCTGGACACTATGAACACGGCGCTCCAGGCCGCGCCGATTATGCCGTAGTCTATATCCGACACGTCCGTCCTGAAGCCTATGTAGTTGAACATCATGAAGTCGACTATCGAGAGCGCCGCTATGTACGTGACCCCCAGCCAGTACCACACACGTACTCCCGGCGGAGCATAATGAGCGTTGGAGTTAAGAGGGTCAGACCCGCCCCAGCCAGGAACCCCCACGGCTGAAGGCTTCAGGTATACCGAGTTTTATTTAAAACTTTACATCCTCAAGCCCACCTAATCGGTGAGGGTCGTGCTCCTTAAAGTAACGGGCAGGGTCTACAGGATACCCGTGGCGGAGACTAACGGCAACATATACCTTTATGTCCAGCATGACGGCCTCGTTATAATAGACACCGGTATTCCAGGCAAGGAAGATGACGTGCTTGGCTCCATAAGGTCTCTGGGCTTCAGCCCCTCCCAGGTCAAGGCCATAGTTTTAACCCACTACCACCTGGATCACTCCGGCAGCGCCAACGCCCTTCGCTCGGCCACGGGAGCCAAAATATACATACATAAGGATGACGCCCCAATACTTGAGGGACTGGTGCCTCCCCAGCTCCCCAAGGAGGCCCCGAGGGAGGCCGCTGAGGCCTACCGCTGGTTTAAGCCCGTCAAGCCCGACGTCCTGCTCAATGACGGTGACTGCGTCTATGGGCTCAGGGTGATCCACTCCCCCGGGCACACGCCGGGCTCCATAGCACTCTATGACGGGGAGCACCTGTTCGCCGGCGACAACCTTAACTTCCGCGAGGGCAGGGTCCAGGGCCCACCGCCGCTGTTCACCGCTGACATGAACAGGGCCAGGGAGTCCGTGAGGAGGCTGCTGTCACTGGACTTCAAGGTCCTGCTGCCGGGGCACGGCGAGCCCTTAGTAGGGGACGCCTCTGCGAGGGCCAGGCAGGACCTGGAGGAGCTCCTGTGAGGAATTTTAAGGTTTGTCTCGGTTTACTATCTTTTCTGCTTTAGGTGAGCGCCTAACGCCCCACTTCAGGCAGAGCCTTTCCCACATCTTGGGGGCAAGGAGCGCGGTGCCTGCCAGGTTTTCTTATAGGGAGCGCAACACCTAACCTTGGCATCCGCTGGGAGGGCCCATGGAGGGAGGCGCCGGGAGGTCCTAAGGATAGGTAAGGTCTCAGGCATAGTCGGCGGCCTGGCGGTGATCAGGACTGACATGGACGTCAGGAAGTTCAGGCAAGGGGCTCCTGTGGTTAACTCCGAGCGTAGGCTAGTTGGGTCAGCCGCCGACATAATAGGAAACGTCAACTCGCCATACCTGCTGGTTAAGCTGAGCCCGGGCGCCTCGGTCAAGGAGGGAGACGAGCTCTTCCTCATATTCTCGCCCCCCAGGAGGAGGGGCCATCATAGGAGGAGGTGATCTAAGGTGGTTACCCCGGTCACGTGTCCCAGGTGCGGCTCCAAGCTTGTTGATGATAATGGTATCCTCGTGTGCCCTAACTGCGGCTACATATACAGCGACAACGAGCTCAGCGACGGCCCTGAGTGGAGGTCCCTCGGCAACGGCAGCGTGAAGGGCATCGAGAGGGCGTCGTACTCTAACGACGCACTGATGCACGACCTAGGCATAGGCAACTTGAGGATGAGCCCCGCGAGGTCAAGGTCTCCCCTGATGAGGGTCAGGAACCTGAGGCTGAGGATAGGCAGTTCCCACCCGCTTCTAAAGGGCGAGGCGCCCCTGGTCAACATGTTCTCCATAGCCAAGAGGGCAGCAAGCGCCTTTGAGCTTAGCGACAGCGCCAAGGAGGCTCTGGGGCAGGTGCTTCACGCCTACGCCGAGAGGGCCAAGAAGTCCATAGGCAGGGATGTGAACAAGGTGGTGGCCGCGGCCCTGGAGAAGGTAGTAGAGGTCTACAACCTAAGCATATCAAAGGGCGAGATCGAGAACTTCTTTGAGATAGACGACAACGACCTGTGGGACGGCCTCAAGAAGCTCAACGAGGTCGGCGCCCTTGACATGCTTAAGGTCGCGGTGGCCTCCGAGGGCCGCGACAGGGTGCTGGAGAGGTCCTTCACGTACATTAATAGGATAGCGTCGAGCTTGTCGCTGCCCCAGGCCGTGGTGCAGGACTCGCTGAACTTCATAAGGAAGTCCCTGAGCTCAGCCGGCAAGACGCCCTATGGCAAGAAGCCAGAGGCCCTGGCGGCGGCCGCCGTCTACCTTGTGGCAAGGCTCAATGGTTATGAAGTCAGCCAGAGCGACGTGGCCAAGGTGGTGGGCATAAAGGAGTCCACGGTGAGGAAGCTCTACAGGTTCCTGATGGATAACATGGTAGTTGTAGTCGACGTCTGAGCCTTTTTAGCTTTTGAGCTCTCCTTCCCTTAAGCGATCCCTGCTCCAGAGGAGCCAGGAGAGCTGGGGTTGCAGGAAGCCGTCCTTGCAGCGGGCGCAGCGGCCGCGGCCGGCGCTGCAGCTTACGTGGCGTACAGGAGGAGGCTGCTCCCAAGGCTCCTCACCTACCTGAGGCTGAAGGTGAACCCTGACAGCATAGTTGACATAGCCTCCTCGGCCGAGTCCCTCGGCATAAGCAGGCAGCAGGTCTCAGCAATAGTTAGGTCCCTGAAGTCATGCCCCAAGGGCTCGGAGAGGCTGGCCGAGTCGCTTATCTCCCTCGGGCTCTATGAGGACGTCATATACATGGCATCAAGGGGCTGCTCCGTGCCCTCAACGGCCCTGCGCAGGGCAAGGGCCTACTCGCTTGGCCTGGCGCTCTCCAAGTGGGAGGCTGAGGCCTCAAGGCTGCTTCAGGAGCAGCCCAGGCTCTCCGGCGCCTCAAAGGTCATGGTTGCGGTGTGCGAGGGCAGTTACAGGGAAGTCATGGTAGACGGCGTGGTCGCCGAGGTGCCGCCGCCCGGGAGCTCGTGGAGGTCCCCGCCGCCAGAGGAGGTCATGAACTCCATAGCTGGGCTCTCGGGGGCAAAGCTCATCATAAGCTGGGGCGACTGCGGCCTCAGGGGCGCTGTAAACGCGAAGAGGCTCGTCAGGCTTGCCTACCCTGACGTGAGGCCCTCGCTGGCCTCAATAGCCTACAACCTTGGGGTTAACCCCATGCTTCCTCCCTCAGCCGTGGTCCTTGCAGCTGTCGAGAGCTCCGTCGACGTGCTTAACAGGGTTGGAGTTGACTGGGGCAGGGTGCCCGAGGACGTGAGGGAAGCCTCTGAAATAGTCAAGTACAGGGACCTGGTGAGCTCCGTCGTGGGACAGCGCGGCGTCAAGGAGCAGCGCTCCGTGGTTGTAACCGACAGGCCAAGGGCTTACATGCCGCTGTGGAGGCCTTTCTCTGTCAACCCCGCGCGGGCCCCTCAGGACGACTACATGGCAGCCGTCGTAATCAAGGCGCTGGCCTCGAGGGGAGGCGACCCCCTGAGGGCCATCCGCCTCCTAAGCCTTGAGGGCGAAGAGGGCAGGGCAATGGCTAAAGCCATAACGGCCTCCCTGGTCCAGACGGCCGCGGGCCCAAGGCCTGGCAGCCAGGTTGAGCCGTGGGACCTGGCGTGCCTCGGAGACATAGAAGCGCTGCTTGACTGCGCCCGCGCCTCCGGCGACTGCCTCTCCTTGAGGCCCCCGGCTGACGAGGAGGAGCTCCTTAGGAAGCTCAGGGTGAGGTGCCCCGGCGCAAGAACATAAGGTTCACGGCCAACACGTACGTACCTCAGAGGCTCGCCGAGGCCCTCGGCCTGGAGGCCCCTAGCAGGGGCAGGGTGAAGGCCTACGGCGAGCCCATTGCGGGCGGCCTTAGGGGGGCCTCGGAGGCCATATCATCTGCAGTAGCCATGGCCTCAGGGGCCTCAAGGCCATTAATAATAGTCCCAACAAGGACCCTGGCCAGGGCAGCGGCCAGCGCCCATGGGGGCACGTTCATAACAGCTGACACCATAGACCTCTGGTTCTCCAGGGGAGGCCTGGGCTTCATATCATGGGATGACTATCTGGCTATGCCTGAGGCCGGGGGAGTGGCTGACCGCTCCATTGTAGTGTTCCCTGAAAGGATAATCCAGGCTGAGCCTGAGGACACAGCCTACGGGGTCCACGACAAGCTTGTTGACATGGTTATAGAGCTCGTGGCCAAGAACGGGGGCCTAGCAGTAAGCAGGGCCCTCCAGGCCGAGGCCGAGAGGAGGGATGACATAGAGCTGGTGGCCCCTGCTAGGCCTGAGGCGGGCCTGGAGATCAGCGACGCCGATATTATGGATGAGACGGAGAGCGCCTTCAAGAGGCTGTGGGGCGCGAACCTGAGCCTGAGGCCATACCAAAGGCTTGCCGTGAGGGTGCTGGCCCAGATGGCCTCCTCGGGCAGGGCCTCGGCGCTCATGGTCATACTGCCAACCGGGGCTGGGAAGAGCGCCATATTCCAGGCCACTGCGAAGGCCTTCGAGGACCTGGGGCTGGGGTCGACAGCCATAGTGATAAGTCCCCTGAGGGCGCTCATGCATGACCAGGTTAAGAACGCCAGGTCTAGAGGGCTCAGGGCCGCCTACATAGACTCCAGCGTGCCGCCGTCAAGGAAGAGAGAGATAATAGCGGCGGCGAGGGAGGGGCTCCTGGACCTCGTCTACGTGACGCCAGAGGGCTTCAGCTCGGGGCCAGCCTCGGAGCTGGTCTCAACCTCTGGCGAGGCGAGCCTCGTGGTCCTTGACGAGGCCCACGCCCTCTCGCGGTGGGGGCTCAGCTTCAGGCCTAGCTACCTTTACGTCGCCAGGCAGCTCAAGGAGAGGGCCTCGGCCGGGTGGCCCCCGATAGTAGCCCTCACGGCATCAGCGCCCTCCGACGTGGTCAGGGACGTCCTGGGCGAGCTCGGCTACCAGGACTACGAGGAGCGCCGGATATCCCTGGGCCCCGAGACCGCCGAGGTCAGCTACTCAGGCAGGCCTATGGTCCTGAGGGCCCCCTCGGTGAGGCCTGAGATATCAATTGACGTGGTGCCCGCCAGGGACGGCCCCGACAGGCTTGAGGACATAGCAACTCACGCGGAGGAGCTGACCAGGTGGGCGGACTCCCTTGGAGAGCCCTGGATTGGGATAGTGTTCGTCCCCTTCGTCCAGAGCGACTCAAGACCCTGGCTTAACGCCGAGGAGGTGGCCAAGTTCCTGAGCAAGAGGCTCAATGAGGACGTAGCAGTGTACCACGGCCAGCTGAGCGACTCCGAGAGGAGGCGCGTTGAGGAGGAGATCGTGAGGTCCTCCCGCACGGGCAGGGGGCCAAGGATAGTGGTGGCCACCAAGGCGTTCGGCATGGGCGTTGACATACCCAACATAAGGTGGACCCTTCACGCCGCGCCAAGCAGCAGCGTCGAGGACCTTTACCAGGAGATAGGCAGGGCTGGGAGGGACGGGAAGCCGGCTAGGGCCATCATACTCTACAACCCCTCCGACGCGAGCGTGCAGTCAGCCATGGCCAAGGGGGAGGCCATAAGGCCCCTCAGCGTGTACAGGACCCTGCAGCTGATAGCTGACGCCATGCAGTACGTCAAGTACAGGGACGGGGTCATCCCAATTCCCATCAAGGGTAGGGAGGGCGAGTGGGGGCTCGTAAAGTACCTTGACGTGCTGAGGGTGGCGGGCCTCGTGGACTACGAGGTCGTCAGGGGGCCCCTGGTGGCCTACGACCTGCCGAGGGAGAAGGTTGAGGAGGAGGCGGGGTGGTGCATACCAATGAGCGACGGCACCTGCATATCAAGGGCCGTGAAGGGACTTGAGGGCCGCAGGGTCTACTTTAACATATGCGACAACGACGCCTCCATAGGGCTGAGGGCGCAGGAGGGGTGCAGGTCAGTAAGTTATGACGGCCTCGTGGCCCTGGTCTCCGTGGCCTCTGGCTGGAGAAGGCCAAGGAAGTACCTTGACCCTGAGCTTTACGCCATATCGCTCTGGCTCTCCTTAAGGGAGAGCAGGAAGGCCAAGGAGCTCTCCGACCTGCTTGAGGCGGCCGTAGCGGCCAGGGCAAGGGGAGGGCAGCAGCTGGCGGACTCCCAGATGAAGAGCGCCATAGATGAGCTCCTCGTCAGGGGCGTCAGGCCCCCTCTGGGGGGCGTAAGGATGGGCAAGGTAGTCAGGTGCGACACTGTGGATGAGTGCGTTGACCGCGCCGTAAAGGACGCCATAGAGGTCGAGGAGCTCGTCGGCGAGGGCTCCGTGGTAATAGGCGCCTCCCCCACCGCCGCTCCTCTGGTCTCCGCAAAGTACCTCAAGCTCACGGGCAGGTCACCCTCCGTGTCGCCAAGTTATTACAGGAGGTTGGCGTCCCTGGCCAGGAAGGGCGAGCTTGAGAAGGCCATGAACATGGGCTACGTCGTGGTGGTGGCCAAGGACAGCGAGAGGGTTAACGACGTCATTAAGCTAGTCCACGGCTACCCATATGCCAGCTTCTACCTCTACGCCAGGTCAAAGGCTTAGATTTTAGCCCCTGGGTTCCTTAACCTACGGGGGCTTTGCTTGCGGGCCCTCAACTACCTAGGCCTCGTGGCCGCCGTGGCCGCGTGGGCTATCATAATTGCTTGCGTTTCCATCAACCCATGGTTCGTGTTCACTAAGAATGCCTTCAGCGACCTGGGAGGCCCCAGGGCAGCTGACCCGTGGCTCTACAACTATGGGCTCATAGCGGTCGGCGCCCTGATAGTAGCCTTCGCCTCACACGCTGTCAACGTCAGCGGCGGGAAGCTCGAGGTCGTGGGCGCCTCATTTATGATAATTGCCGGCCTGTTCCTTGCCCTGATAGGCGTGTTCCACGAGGGCACCTACCCTCACGTGTTCGTCTCGCAGTGGTTCTTTGCGCAGATGGACATGACCTCCATAGTGTGGGGCACGGGCTCCCTGGTCGCGGGCAGGGCCAGGAGGGGGGCCGCGGAGGTGGCCATTGGGGTCATCGGGCCTGTGGGGGCTGTGGCCTTCAAGTGGCCCTCGGCGGCCACCCTCGAGGCATATGGCATAGTGCTCATAGACCTCTTCGTGGCGCTTATGACCCTTGACCTGCAGGACATGGAGCTAGCTAAAAGCTGAAAATCACTCAGAAATGAAGCCTGTCGACGCCAGGTACCTCTCAGTTATGTCAACTATGTCCCTGGCAGTTATTATACCTACGAGCCTCCCCTCCTTGTCAACCACCGGTAGGTGCCTTATCTTGTGAGTGGAGAGCAGCTCGACAGCCTTAGTCACTGGCTCGTCGTCCCTCACGGTCACTGGGTCCTTGGTCATTATGTCGCCGAGCCTCGAGTCGTAGCTGACCCTGTCAGCTACCACCCTGCTCAGGTCCCTCTCGGTGAAGATGCCTATAACCTTCCCCTCTGGCGACACAACAACTACGCTGCCGGTACCGTTGGTATACATGAGCCTCGCGGCCTCCGCAAGCGTAGTATCTGGTGTCGCGGACACTACGCTCTTCCTCGCGACATCACCTACCTTTGAGGTCCAGACGCTCAAGGATCTCACCTTAGTTAGTGTTTATACAGTGGGGATTTTAAGCGCTCAGCTTAGCACATATGATACGTTACCTCCTACATATCCTCATGAGCTCCTCCTCGGCCCTCCTGAACTGCCTGTGGGGCGCCCTGTCCATGTTCCACGACCTGTCAGAGTACTTGTAAGCGTAGAGAACCTCGGCCATCTCAAGCTCCTCCGACGTGGGCATATCATACCTGACGCCGTCATAGCCAAGAATCTTTGCAAACGAGCTGGCGAGGGCCTCAGCGACCTCGTTAACGGTGGTCCCAGGCCTCAGGGTGGCCAGGTTCGTGACCCTGTACTTGACGCTTGAGACCCCTTTATCTATGAGCTTCTTGAGGGACACCTTGAGCACCGAGGCCAGGGAGCTCAGATCGGCGTTCACCAGCATCAGCGCCGTGGAAGAATATGGAGCCCCAGGACACAGTGGCCGCCGTGCCGCTCACCTTCCTGTTGTCAACAATTATGTCGTTGACGTTCTGCACCGAGGCGTCGAGGCCCAGGGACCTGAGCGCCTCCACGGGGGCCCTTATGAGCTCCGTGAATATGAAGTCCACCGGGTTTCCAACGTTCCTCTCGCTCAGGGATAGCGACAGCGCGTAGTTTATGTTGCCTAGGTCATGGTACGCGGCCCCTCCACCGGTGAACCTCCTGACCACCTTTATGCCCCGCCTTTCGGCCTCGTCCAGGTTCACCTCCTCCTCGGCCCTCTGGAAGTAGCCTATTACGACAGCCCTGCGGTTCCTCCAAAGCCTCAGGGTGTCAGGGGAGATGCCACAGCCCCTCGCCCTTGGCAGGGCCTCCTCGAAGGCCAAGTTCATGTAGGGGTCGTCAGGGGTCTCGTAGAGCAGCACCCTAAGCTGCATCCCCCTCACCCGAGCACATTATGGCGTCAACGAAGTCCTCCTCGGAGCAGCCCACCAGGCTTGAGCTCCGGAGCACCCTCCTGACGGTATCTAGGACCTCGTCCCGGTCAAACCTTACGTTAACGAGGCTCTCCTCTAGCTCGAAGACCTTGTCCTCCGGGATAACCATGAAGTCACCGGTTATGCTGACCCTAGCTATTACCCCTCCGACCACTTCGGAGGAGACCCTTATGAGGCCCTTCTTAGCCTTAACCTCGCACGTGCCCACTAAGGACCCCGCGCCCTCGGGCGTGTGGGGAAAAGAAAAAGCGTTAGCCTCAGGCCCTTATGGCCTTCACTAGCTCCTCCTTCAGGCCCATCCTCTTGGGGGTGAAGATCCTCGGGTCCATGAGCTCCGGCTCCTTCCTTATTATGGGCTTGAACTCCATCTTTGCCAGCACGTCCCTCTCCAGGTCGACGCCGGGGGCCACCTCTATGAGCTCCAGCCCCTCGGGCGTCAGCCTGAACACGGCCCTCTCGGTTATGTAAAGCACGTTCTTCCTGTTCTCTATCATGACCTTTGATGAGCACCCTACCTTGTCCACCCTGTTGACGAACTTCACTATGTTCCCGTCGGAGATTATCTTCAGCTTCCCGTTGGCCACCTCGTACTTTGCCCCCTTGCCTGCAGTGAAGAGGCCCGCATAGTAAATGTCAGGCGCCCCTGAAGCTATAGCTGGGAACCCTCCCGGCCCCGGTATCTTTGACTCTGTGAAGAACGAGTTGACGTTGCCGTACCTGTCTATCTGCATGAAGCCCAGGGAGGCTGCGTCTATGACCCCTCCCTCGTACATGGTGAACTGGTCAGGCACGGAGAGCACGGCGAAGGCCCCTATGGAGACCCCAAAGTCAGGGCCGTAGAGCGGCTTCCCTCCCCAGGTGCCTGACTCCACCGTGAGCACTATCAGGTCCTGTATGTCCTCCTCCATGGCGACCTCTCCAACCATTGCAGGTATGCCGACGCCGAGGTTTACCACCACAGGCCTTCCGTACTTCTCAACGAGCTTCGCGAGCTCGAGGGCCACCCTCCTTGCCACTACCTTCCTCTCGTCCAGGCTGCTCTCCGCCTGAACGGCCATTAGGTCAGTGGGGGGTATCACCCTCCCAGCAACTATGGGGTCATAGTCGAAGCTGTGGGACTGCCTGTGGTACTCCCTGGGCGCGACCACCACGTAGTCCACCAGCGGGCCTGGGACCACGACGCTCTTGGGGTTTATGGAGCCGAACCTGGCCACCCTGAGAACCTGGGCTATCACAGTGCCCTTCTCCGGCATGGCCTTAGTAGCCTGCGCTATGTTCAGCACCGTGCCGTAGGCCACCTCGTCCTCCAGGGACAGGTTCCCTATCTCGTCGGCCGTGCTCCCCCTTATGAGGGCGAACTTCGGCTTCGGGGCAGTGTAGAGCAGGTACTCCTTGCCGTCTATGTTAAGCAGCTGTACCTTGACAGTCCTCCTCTCCTTGGCCGTCTCGTTGAGGGCCGTGCCGTCATACCTTGGGTCAGCGGTGGTGTTGAGCCCCACCCTGGTCAGGACGCCGGGCCTTCCGCTGCCGACCTCCCTGAACCAGTAGGCCAGGATCCCAATGCTCCAGGCGTAGGCCTCGAACCACTCCTCCTTTATCATCTTCTGGAGGGTCTCGCTCCAGCCGTAGAAGGCCACCAGCATGCCCCTTATGAAGTCCCTGTCCCCCCTCTTGTACATCATCTGGGCTATGCTGTCAAGCCCCCTGCCGGGGGTCCCAGGGAACGTGTCGCTTATTATGAAGAGGTTCCTGGGGTGGCCCGTCTTTATGTACAGCCTATAGAGCCTCTCTATGAGGTAGTCCGGCGACGTTATCTCGTTGAAGCCGGAGATTGCAACGACGTCGCCGTCCTTTATCTGCGACAGGACGAAGTCTGGGTCATTAACTATTTTCTTCCTGGCTATTAGGCTCACAACGTCATCACTCATGTTAAGTTACCTCCAAATCTGTGCTTCAATTACTTTAGAAGTATGTAGGGGCTTTAATATTTACTGCGAGAGCTAAAGCTGGGAGCGCGGTTGTCGCTGAAGGCGGTCGGGTCAGACGTTGACGGCACGCTCACTGTGAGGAGGGGTGACCTGAGGGTAAGCGTGCACGCCATCAGGGGGATAAGGCTCCTGGAGTCCCGCGGAGTTAAGGTGATCCTGGTCTCGGGCAACAGCCTTCCGGTGACCGCCGGCCTCAGCGTGTACCTGGGCTCCAGTGGCCCTGTCGTGGCGGAGAACGGCTGCGTCATAATGTACAGGGGGCAGATACACCACGTGTGCTCCGGCAGGCCCCCTGAGGGGCTGCTCAGGAAGCTCCAGGAGCTGGGCCTCAGGCCCAGCTGGCAGAACGAGTTCAGGTACCACGACATGGCCTTTTTCATGCCCAAGGGGGTGAGCGAGGGCTCAAAGGCTGAGCTTCTCAGGACTATCTCAGAGGCCGCCGAGGCCTACGGCCTCAGGGTCCTCTGGAGCGGCTACGCCGTCCATATAAACCCCGGCAACGGCAAGGGCGAGGGGCTCCTTAGGGCCCTTGAGCTCATAGGGGTCAAGGCCTCCGAGGCGGCCGCCATAGGGGACGGCGAGAACGACCTTGACATGCTCTCTGTAGTGCCTATAAGCGGCTGCCCGGGCGACGCGGCCCCAGCTGTTAAGGCAAAGGTGAAGTTCGTAGCCAAGGGCAGGGGAGGCGCCGGCTTCCTGGAGTTCGCCAGGTGGCTCCTTGGCGTTAAAGGAGGCTGAAACGACGAAGCGTCAGGCGAGGTTCCCTCTCCTCACAGCCTCAGCGGCTCAGCACTCGGCAAATTCCTCATTCACATAGGCTGTGGGAGGCCAGGCAAATAAGGCTGCCGCTAGTCAATGACTATCTCGTCACCGTTCTGGGGCACCAGGACCTCCACGTCCCCCAGCTCGTCCTTAATCTTAGACGCAAGCCTCAGCTGGCCCTGGGCCTCGCCGTGGACCAGGATTACCTTCCTGACTCCTGCCAGGGACTTAAGGGTCTGTACCACGCCCCTCCAGTCAGTGTGGCTCGAGAAGTCGAATATCTGAAGCCTTGCCTTCACCGGCAGCTTCCTCTCGCCGTCAAAGAACACGCCCTCCTCAAGGGCCTGCCTGCCCGGTGTGCCCGGGGCCTGGTAGCTGACCAGGAACACAGCATCCTTCTCGTTCTGCACCATCCTTGCGTAGTAGTACAGGCTCGGGCCGCCCTTAAGCATGCCAGCGCTTGATATTATGACCCCAGGCCTCTTGAGGGCCTTCTTCCTGTCCCCCCAGCCCTTGACCACGTTCTGGTCCTCAAGGGCCTTGGCAAGGAGCCTCGGGTCCTTGATGAAGCTGCTGTGCGCCAGGTAGAGGTCCGTGACTGACCTTATCATGCCGTCTATCCAGACTGGCCAGCCGAAGCCCCTCTCCTCGAGGAGGCACATTATCTCTTGCCCCCTGGCGACGCTGAAGGCAGGAACGAGTACGGTGCCTCCCCTCTTGACCACGTCCTCCACGGACTCATAGAACTCCTTCTCCGTGTTGCTCCTCTCAGGGTGCGTCACTGTGGAGTAGGTGGACTCTATTATCACCGCGTCGGCCTTTACCCCCGTCAGCTTGTGAGGGTTCATCAGCTTCGTCTCTATGGTATTCATGTCACTCGTGTACAGCACCTTCCTGCCGTTAACGTCAACTAGTACTGAGGCGGAGCCAGGTATGTGGCCGCTTGACATGAGCGTGAGCGTGAAGTCGCCGAGCTCGATAGACCTCTCGTAGTCCACGCTCTCGGCCACGCCAAGCATGTCATCAACGGTGCTGTTGTCGAAGATCAGGTTGGGCCCGTTGAGCTTTATCATGTCGTAGAGAAGCAGCCTAGTCACGTCAAGGGTCAAGGGGGTTGCCAGGAGCCTTGGCTTCACTGATATGAAGAGCGCCGGCGCTGCGCCCACGTGGTCCAGGTGGCTGTGAGTCAGCACAAGCGCCTCCACGTCCTTAGGCCTCACGTGAAGCGGGTATATTGGCTGCTCGTTTTCGTCAAAGTTTACGCCGTAGTCTAGGAGAACCATGCGCCCTCTGTACTCTACACCTATGGCTGCCCTTCCGACCTCCCTTCCACTGCCCAGGATCCTTATCTTGGGCGTCTCGTCGCTGCTACCCATCTTTCATCTGACCTGTCTCCAGCACAGCTTCCGCCTGCCCTCGTGTAGCAGAAGGCTATATTAAGCGATACTTACCATGAAGTTGAGGGAGAGGCCGTTGATGGGGGTCAACCCAAGGGAGCTCAAGAGGATGCTCAAGAGGATGGGCATCGAGGCTGAGGAGCTGGAGGCCACCAGGGTCACTATAGAGACTAAGGACAAGCAGTTGGTCGTCGAGGAGCCGCAGGTAATAATAGTTAGAGGGAGGAACCAGCCCACCATGATATACATAGTGGGCGAGCCCAGGGAGGTCAAGCCCCAGCAGCCCGCCCAGCCCCAGATTAGCGACGAGGACGTGAAGCTTGTGGCCGAGCAGGCTGGGGTCGACCTAGAGACTGCAAGGAATGCACTAATAGCTGCAAACGGAGACATAGCTGAGGCCATACTTAAGCTCAAGGGATCGTGAAGCCCCTGCCGCCCGTCCGCCTCCTCAGCCTCTGGACGAGCTCCTCAACGCTGTTGAGCGTGCTGAGGACAAGGGGTATCCTGTCGAGCCTTGCAAGCTCTATCGACAGGTAGTCCACGTGCTCCCTGGGGCCGTGGATAACTATTATGCTCGGCTTCACCAGGGAAACCCTGACCGCGACCATAGGGCTCCTGCCGGCCGTGACCTTAGTGAACACTATGACCCTCTCAGGCACTGAGCCCAGCATAGTGTAGAACTGCATGCTGGTGAGCTCCGTTATTGCCTTAATGCTGTCTATCACCGTGTAGCCGTAGGCCACCAGCCCCCTGGGGTAGTCAGGGTAAAGCAGTATGCCGTCAACGGTTATTATTATGTCCTCAAGCGTCATGGGCTCACTGAACTCCTGCATGTCTATTATGCCCGTGGTCGGTATGCCTAGCGCCTTGACCAGGTTCTCGGCCCTCTTGGTGCCCTTCTCGGCGTCAACCTTAAGGAGGGCCGTGACGAACCTCCTTATGAACCCTGCCCCGGGGCTCCTCCTGCCCTTCTCGTAGTCGCTGAGCACGCTGGAGGAGACCCCCATGTACTTGGCTACCTCCTGCTGGCTCAGCTTGAAGTACTCCCTCCACTTCCTCAGGGCTGCGCCGGGGGAGTCGCTGAGAACTATGTCACCAGCTATCCTGACGGCGACTGCCTTGTAGGCGAACTCCTCGAGCTCCCCCAAGGGAGTCCCCGCAGGAAGTACGATGTACAACTATTAAGCGGATTTAGATTAATAGATTATCTAGTACTCGTTTGAATATATAATTACTGATTTTAGAACATAGCTATCAGTTCATAATTACATTGAAACATTACAGCCGAGGTGAAAGTCTTTTTAATTACCCTGCCTAACCCTTGCCTTAGGGCACAGGGAATGCTTCACGTGCCAATAGACGTCTTCTTTGCCCTGGTAGTGATAGTAAGCATAATATCAGGCTTCCTCGGCGCCCTGGTGGGCCTTGGCGGTGGGACCTTCCTGGTCCCCCTTTACACCCTGTTCCTTGGAATCCCTATAGCCTACGCCACGGGGGCAAGCCTAATATCAACAATAGCGACCTCCAGCGGCTCAGCCAGCGCCTACGTTAAGGACAGGATAACTAACGTTAGGATAGGCATGGGACTGGAGATAGCGACCACCACGGGCTCCATAGTGGGCTCCCTGACAGCTGCCTTCGTCTACGCCCACCACCTCGAGTACATAATTTATATAGTGTTCGGCGCCGTCCTCCTGAGCCAGATATACTTCCAGATGGAGAGGTCCAAGTTTGAGCTGCCAAAGCCCATGAAGCCAGACTGGACGACAAGGGTCTTCCAGCTGCACGGCGAGTACTACGACGAGGCCCTGAAGCAGGAGGTCAAGTACTACGGGGTCCGCTGGTGGCTTGGGGAGACGATAATGTTCTTCGCCGGCTTCATATCAGGCCTCCTGGGCATAGGGAGCGGGGCCCTCAAGGTGCTCGGCATGGACTGGGCCATGAACCTGCCCATGAAGGTGAGCACCACGACCAGCAACTTCATGATTGGCGTCACGGCGGCCACGGGAAGCGCCATATACTGGGCCTTCGGCCTCATACAGCCCATACTGGCGGGCTTCACGGCCCTCGGCGTCCTGCTGGGCTCGATGACCGCCTCCAAGATACTGCCCAAGATAACCAACAGGTCCATAAGGTACATATTCACTGCCATACTGGCTTTCCTGGGAGTTGAGATGATACTGAGGGGCGTTGGCGTGATACACTGAGGAGGTGGTGACGGTGCCCAGGAACATAAGCTTTGAGGACATAATTGGGTGGACCCTTAGGATAGGGGTTCTAATATCAGCAGCCTTCATAATATTCGGCATAGGCCTAATCTACATCCACAGGGGGGCAGGCACCTATACGTTCAGGGACCTAGTCATAGCTAACTCCCCAGTTAACACTTCAATACTGCCCGTCAGCTACATAAACTCTAAGACTGTCATGGGCCTAAACGGGCTCGCCTACGTGCTCATAGGCCTCATAATCCTCATGGCCACGCCTGTAGTGAGAGTTGCCATAGGCATAGCGCAGTTCGCACATGAAAGGAACTGGCTCTACACTTTCATCACTGCCGTGGTGTTCATGAACCTGATGTTAGCAATATTCGTCATACCGGCCCTGGTCGTGAAGTAGCCCTTACGACTGCTGCAGCAGCTTCCTGAACTCCTCCCTCACCTGCTCTATCAGCCTCTTTGTGTCCTCAAAGGCTGCTGGGTCGTCAAGCGTTGAGGTGTCGCCCAACGGCTCCTGGTTGAGCACCGCCCTCAGCAGCCTCCTCATTATCTTTCCACTCTTGGTCTTCGGCAGCTTCCTCACGAAGACAACCCTGTCAACTATGTAGCCAGCGTTCCTGGCGTAGGCCTTTATGTCCTCGGCTAACTGGTCGCTTGGCTGGTAGCTCGGCCTGAGCACCACGAACGCCAGCAGCGCCGAGCCCTTGCCTCCCGGCAGCGGCATGCTGGCCGCGGCCACCTCTGCGACGGCCGGGTGAGTGCCTATGGTGCTCTCCACCTCCATGGTGCCTATCCTCTGGCCGGTGGTGGCTATCACGTCGTCTGCCCTGCCGAGCACGTAGAGGTAGCCGTCCTCGTCCATGTAGCCGTAGTCGCCCGTGTAGAAGTAGCCGGGGAACCTGGACCAGTAGGTCTTTATGTACCTCTCGTAGTTGGGGTCGTTCCACATCTTGCCCAGGGCGGGCGTGTAGGGACTCAGCACTATGTAGCCCTTGTTGCCAGGCGGCAGCGGCTTCCCCTCGTCGTCAACTATGAAGACCCTTGTTGGCGAGAAGGCTATCCCAGCCGAGCCCGGCCTGAAGGGGAGCTCGGCTATGCCGTAGGGGGTTGCCGCTATGGGGCTCAGGTGCTCGGTCATCCAGTACGCGTCGCCTATGTACGTGTTAGGCAGGTTCTCCCTGAACCACTGCCAGGCGCCCACGTTGAGGGGCTCTCCGGTGTTGAGTATTATCCTGAGCGTGGACGTGTCGCCCCCGGTCACCGACTCCGAGCCAAGACCCTTCAGGGTGTAGAGGGTTGTCGTCGAGGACCACACGTGGGTCACGCCGAACCTCTCAACTACCTTGGCGAACAGGTCAGGCCTCTGGCCCACGAAGCCCTCAAAGAGCACTGCCGTCACCCCCATTACTGGGGCCGTGTAGAGGTTAGCCATGGGCCACACGGGCCACCCCAGCTCTGATATGGTCCACCAGACGTCGTTGGGGCCCAGGTTGAACAGCGCCTTGAAGGTCCAGTTTAGCGCAACTATGTAGCCTCCCCGCGTCTGGGTTATCCCCTTGGGCCTGCCGGTGGTGCCGCTCGTGTAGTATATAGTTCCCACGTCGCTCGCGTCAACGGGCTCCGGCGGCACGTAGACCTTCCCCCTGGGGGCTATGTCCTCATAGACCACGTCACGGCTTCCGTTGACGTTGAAGTCGCTGAAGCCCCTGCTAACGACCAGCACCTTCTCGACTGGCGTCTTGAAGTTGTTGAGCACCCTGTCAGCTATGTCCTTTATCCTTATCTCCTGGCCGGCCCTGAAGCCCTTGGAGGCTACCACGAGGACCTTTGACCCGGCGTCCTGGAGCCTGAAGGCCATGACGTCGTCGCTGAGCCCAACGTAGTGTATTGCAAGTATCGCCCCTAGCCTGTGAACTGCCAGGCCGAAGTAAACGGCCTCAGGTATGCTCGGCATTATCATTGATACCACGTCGCCGCGCTTGACCCCAAGCTGCTTCAGGACGTAGGCAGCCCTGTTGACCTGGTAGTAAAGCTCCCTGAACGTTATAGCCTTGTAGTCCAGGGACTCGTTGGTCCAGTAGAAGGCCACCCTGTCGGCCTTGTCCCTGAGGTGCCTGTCCACGGCATTATATGAGACGTTCATGAGGCCCCCTACGAACCACCTCTCGGTGGGCGGGCTCCCCTCGAGGACCTTCGCTGGCCTCTGGAACCAGTCTATCAGGTCCACCTGCTGGGCCCAGAACGCGGCCGGGTCCTTTGAGGCCAGGGAAGAGAGGGCCTGGAGCTTCCTTATAGAGTATATCTCCTCCACAACCTTAGACACGGCCAAAACACCTCTAGTTCCACATTTTTCCTACTTCTTTACAGAAATGTATACAGGAACTTATAACTGAGCGGACATGGCCTATATATGCGGCAAGGCTTCGCCGTGAGCTAAAGGGACCTTATGTAGCTGTAGTCCTCGTCGCTCAGGCTCCAGCCCACGGCGCCTAGGAGCTCATCTATGTGCTCCCTCCTTGACGCCTTGGGTATGGGCAGGGAGCTCCTCATGAGGTAGTTGAGGGCCACCTGCACGGGTGTCTTCCCGTACTTGGCCCCTATCCTGGCTAGCCTTGAGTCGGAGCTCACTGATCCCCTGCCAAGCGGCGAGTAAGCCACTATCGTGACCCCCGCCTGCCTAGCGAACGGTATCAGGTCCCGCTCAGCCCACTTGTTGTAAACGCTGTACTCAACCTCATCGACTACTACCTCGTGCCTCCTCGCCAGGCTCATGGCCTCCTCCAGCAGCTGCCTGTCGAAGTTGCTCACGCCCATGCACCTTATTACGCCCCTGTCAACGAGGTCCTCCAGGGCCCTGATGGACTCCTGCAGCGGCACGTCCCTGCTGGGCCAGTGAAGCAGGTAGACGTCTATTGACTTCACTCCAAGCCTCCTCCTGCTGGCCTCCGCGGACCTCACCAGGTCATCATAGTGGAAGTGGTTGGGCCAGACTTTGCTTATAATTATCACCTCGTCCGCCACGTCGGCGAGGGCCCTCCCAACGAGCTCCTCCGTGTGACCGCCCCCGTACATCTCGGCGGTGTCAAAGACCCTTATGCCGCGCTCGTAGGCGTACCTTATGGCGTTAACGTAGAGGTCGTCCCTGCTGTAGTCGGGGCTCCAGAACCCGCCTCCCATGCCCCAGGTGCCCAGGCCCAGGGGCGAGGCCTCCTTGTCGCACAGCCTCAAGCTGAACCCTCCGCAGGGGGCACAGCATAAGTAAATAAGCCTAAGCCAGTATACCATGCTGGGCTGTGAGGACCCAGCTATCCCTGACAGGTGATGATCGTGGCCTTTGCTGAGCCCCAAGGAGTTCCTTAGGTGGGCCTCCACTCAGGGCTTCTGGCTACTTCATAATGGCAGCACCGCGCACCTTGAAGAGGCCCAGGCTGCCGGTCCTTGAGGGGGAACTGCGCATGGCAGGAGTCACGCCATTTAATGTCCTAGGCTCGTGTCCACTAGGGGTTAACCATCAACGTCGGCAGCTATCATTATGTAAATAATATGTAGCGCTGCAGCCGCGTCCTCGAGTCGCCTACGGTTGCAAGGGCCCTTACATTTGCCCTGAGGGACGGATCAGCAGGCCGCCATGTAAAGCTACTGCAGCCTCACGGGGCCCGTAAGCTTCCTTACGTCTGAGAGCGCCTCTATGACCTTTCTGGCCTTCTCCTCGTCCTTGACCGCGGACCTCACGGCCTCCTCAAGAGTGACCCCCCTGCTCATGGCCTCCGAAATGGCTGCCGCAGCGTCGTAGCCCACGAGCGGCGAGAGGAAGGTCACGAGGGCCTGGCTTGAGGCAGCGAGCTGGAGCATCCTCTCCCTGTGCGGTATGACCTGTGACACCGTCCTTGCCAGCTTCCTTGCCATCTCGGCCAGGAGCTCGACCTCCTTAAGCACGTTATAGGCTACCACGGGTATGCCCATGTTAAGCTCTAGCTCCCCCAGCGAGGCGCCCCAGGCCAGCGCCTGGTCATAGCCTAGCACCTGCGCCGCCCCCTGGTTCACGGCCTCAAGGGTCACCGGGTTCCTCTTGCCCGGCATCATGCTGCTGCCTGGCACGTCAACTGGAACCTCAACCTCATTGAGCCCAGTGTTGGGGCCCGAGTTAAGGAGTCTCAGGTCGTTGGAGACCCTCATCATGTCCAGGGCCAGGGACCTGAGGGCCCCGCTCAGGGCCACGACGTCAGAGAGGGACCTCATCAGGGCGGACTTTGACGGTGAGGGCCTGAGGCTTAACCCTGTGAGGGAGCTCAGCTCCCTGACCGCTAGCTCAGCGAACCTGGGGTCGGCGTTGGCCCCCGTGCCCACTGCAGTTCCTCCCAGGGGCACCTCTGCCAGCAGGCCAAGCACTGAGGTGACAGCGGAGAGGTCCCTCTCTATCATGTGGGCGTATGCCTCGAGCTGCTGCCCAAATGTTATGGGAAGGGCGTCCCTCAGGTGAGTTCTCCCAGGCCTCACTAGGTCGCCAAACCTCGAGCTGGCATCCCTCAGCGACGAGATAAGCTCCCTGACGGCAGACACAAGGTCCTCGTTGACCGCAGCTATAGCGGCCAGGCGGAGGGCCGTAGGCATGACGTCGTTGCTGGACTGGGACATGTTGACGTCGTCGTTGGGGTGAACCCTGCAGCCGCAGAGCCTCGAGGCCAGGCCTGCCACTATGTCATTTATGTTCATGTTTATGCCTGTCCCTGAGCCCGTCTGGAAGATGTCAACTGTGACCTCGCTGTCATGGAGTCCCCTGGCCACCTCGAGCGCAGACGACTCTATGGCTGACGCCTTTGAGGCCTCCAGGAGGCCGAGCTCCCTGTTCGCCCTGGCCGCGGCGGCCTTAACCATGGCCACTGCCCATATGAGCCTCCTGGGGGGCCTCGTGCCCGTCTCAAGGTAGTATGGCCTCGCCCTCTCAGCGTATGAGCTCAAGCGCCTACCCCGGGTTACCCTGTGCCCGAAAGCTATTACAAGTGAGGCCTTACCTCTCGCGAGGCATTAGGTAGCAGTTAATAGGGTTCAAGGCAACCCACTGACACTAGGATCCCAACAAGGTGAGGACCTTGGACGTCATTGAGACCAGGAACCTAAGGAAGGTCTACCCCAACGGGGTTGAGGCCCTCAAGGGGGTTAGCATCAGGCTTAACGCCAGAGTCCCATGTATAATAGGTCGAAACGGGGCCGGCAAAACAACGCTTGTTAGGATACTCTCAACTCAGCTCAGGCCCACGGGCGGGGAGGCTCGAGTCCTGGGCCTTGACGTGGTCGCGGACAGAGAGGCGCTGAGGAAGAGGATATGCAGCATACCCCAGGAGGCCAGGCCCATGGGGGTTGCCTCGCCCTACGAGCACGTGGTTATGTACCTTGTGGCCAGGGGGTGGTCGATATCTGAGGCCAAGCAGGCGGCCCGAAGGGTGCTCAAGGAGGTGGGCCTCGGGGACTTCATGGACGTGGCTACTGACGAGCTCAGCGGCGGCATGAAGAGGAAGGTGTTCCTGGCCATGGCCTTGGCCGCCCAGGCGGAGCTCACGTTCCTGGATGAGCCCACCGCTGGCCTCGACCCCCTGTCAAGGCTTGAGACGTGGGGAGCCATGAGGCAGCTTAAGTCGTACATACTCCTCACCACCCACGACATGGAGGAGGCCCAGACCCTGTGCGAGTACCTGGTGCTCCTTGACTCGGGCAGGGTGATAGCCCAGGGAACCCTTGAGGAGCTCATGAGGCCCCTCCAGGGCAAGGTCAGGGTCGAGGGCTACGGCGACATAAACATAGGGGGCCTGGCAATATCTTATATGACCCCTGAGGATGCCAAGGAGCTCATAAGCGACGGCCTCAAGATTACAATAAGGCCTGTCAACCTTGACGATGTCTTCATAATAAACGGCGTCAGGCCCTTGAGCGAGGATGAGGGAAATGGCGAGGCTTAAGCTGAGTCCAAGGTTCGTGCTTACCTTCGCCTGGTTCTACGGCTGGTCCTCAGTTAAGCGGGGGCCTGGCTGGGTGCTCTCCTACATGGCCTGGCCGCTGGCCCTGCTATTCATGATATACATGCTCAGCAGGGGGAGGCTTATTGACTACGCCATACTTGGCGGCATCATCTCAACGGTGACCAGCAACGCCCTGAGCGCGCTGGGCGACACGGCCTTCATGAAGCTCGAGATAAAGCTTCAGGACCTGCTGGTGGCGGCCGACGTGAGCCCGATAGAGTACCTGGTCGGCATAGGCCTCGGGAACCTCCTCTACTCATTCCCAGGCCTTGCTGTCTTCCTGGCGCTGTTAATAGTGTTCAGGGTCCTGACGACGCCCCTCGAGTGGGCCGTGCTGGCGGTGTCCCTCCTCTTCCTGGCCGTTGGAGGCGCCGGGCTCGCCTTCCTCGGCGGGAGCAGGCTGAGGCACGTGAGGAACTCGTGGGGGCTGGCATCCTTCCTCTCCATATTCCTCACCATGATACCGCCCATATACTACCCCTACACGGCGCTCCCCAGGCCAGCCCTCTACGCCCTCATGGTGTCCCCTGCCACGCCTGCGGCCGTCTTCCTGCAGCAGCTCATGGCCGGTGACCCGCCGTCCTTCGCCCTGCTAGGCATATTTATAGTGGAGAACATCGCATACGCCCTGTTAGGGCTGTGGCTAGGAAGGTGGGAGGATTGACGACGTGGAAGGTCAGGTGCACCGAGTGCGGCCTCGAGAGGAGCCTTGAGACAGGCATGGACCTGAGCACGCTGAAGAGCAACAGGATCTACATTTACTGCCCCAGGTGCAAGAGGAACACCTTCCATGAAATACTCGGCAGGAGCGAGGACTAGCTACTCAGGCGGCTGGAAGCTCCTGCCAGGGCCTGAGGCCAGGAGCTGGGACACCTCCTCGACCAGCGCCTCGGCCTGAACCACCTCCTGCTGGCCCTGGAGCCACCTCCTCCTTATGTTGACAGTGTTGCTCTCCACCTCCTTGTCCCCCACGACGGCTATTATCGGGACCCAGGCCTTGCCGGCAGCCCTTACCCTGGCCCCAAGGCCCTTCGTGGGCGGGTCAAGGTAGGCCCTGGCGCCAACGTCAAGTAGCTCTTGCAGGAGCCTCTTGGCGTACTCCACGTGCTGCTCCTTGACCGGTATGACTGCCACCTGGAGGGGGGACAGCCAGAAGGGCAGGTATGGTGTCTTGCCGGAGTCGGCCAGCTTAAGGCCGAAGTCGACAAGTGACGACATTATCAGCCTCAGGGGGCCAACGCACGTCACCCGCCTGTCCCTCACCACGCCATGGAGTCCCAGGGCCGCCAGCCCCCCTCCCCTAGTCCTGTAAGCCAGGAGCCTCAGGGAGTACTGAATGTCGTAGGGTATCGAGAACCCCTTTGACGTCCCCGCGTCGATCCACGTCAGGTCCCTTGATATGCCCTCCTCCAGCTCGTCAAACATCTTTACCATCGTCTCATCGCCGACGTCCGTGGGGGCAACTATCATGTCAGCCCCTGGCAGCGGCGACCTGACCCTCAAGCCTGACTCCGCGTACCTGCCGGCGTCAAGGCACGACCTGAGGACGGCTGCGAGGCCCCCTATGCCGTAGACCTGCTCGGGCCCCCCGCCTGTGGTCTCAACGTTTGCCAGCCCAAGCCTTTCAACCGCCCACGACGACAAAGCGCTTATGGCCACCTCGCCCAGTGACGTGAGCCCCCCGCTGGTGAGCCCCAGCTTTGACTGGGAGCCCAGGGACTCGTTGTCCCATGGGCTGCCCACCTCTACCTCCTTGGGCAGGAGGCCCCTCTCTATGGCCTCCCTAACCCCCAGCTGGGAGCCGTCCCCTGGCAGGTACCAAGGCCCCTTGGGCGCTGTTATTGTCCTCGAGAGCTCGCAGGCCGGGTGGCCCGGGCAAGTTATCGTGAACCCCTTGTACCACCCGAACGGGGCCCTGGCGGTCTGGAAGCCCATGGACTTAAGCTCGTCCTCAACCTTCCTGAGGACCTCCGCGGCCACGTCGGGCGGGGCAAGGCTAGGCGACAGGTGGGCGAAGGGGTAGACCACTGCGCACTTGACGCCGGACCTCCTGGCGTGCTCAGCTATCTCCATGGCGGCCTGCCTCGCCAGGTCAGGCGTGTCGCCCTCCTCAACGCTTATGAAGCCGACCACGCAGTCCTTGCCCTCAAACTTTGAGGGCGGGTCGGGCGGGTTGTCTATGGCCTCCTCCACGGCCCAGAACTTGATCTCTGAGACGTGTATCATGAGCAGCCTCAAGGCTGAGCCCCTTAGGGAGATGTTGCCAGGGTTAAAATGACCAGCTGTGTTAACGGCCTCGAGCTATGTGACAGCAGCCCTGAAGGTTAGCCGGGGCCTAGCTTCGGCGGGCCGCGCCTTGTGCGGGGGCCCGTGCCTTCTTTGAAACGCTGTAACACCACTGCAATCCAAAAAGTTCTCAGGAACGCCCTGCTGTTGTATGTGAGGCAAACGGGTTTTGTAAACGCGACCACGCGGACCTCACGGCCCAGTCCCTGGGCCTACACCCTTGCGGCGCAGGCATGACAAGCCCTCGCGTCGTAATTGAGGGCTCCTACATACTTGGCAACAATGTCGGCATCTACCTCTACAACTCAACTGGCTACGTTATATGCAACAACGTCCTCGACGACTGGCAGGACGTACAAATAGTGGACGCGTGGGCCTACTGGAACTTGAGCCTCAGCCCGGCAGGAACATAGTTGAAGGCAAGGTAGTTTGGGGCAACGTCTGGCTGTAACCCCAATGGAACAGGGTTCTCGCTGGCCTGTAGCCCCATGCCCTCAGAGCTCGAAGTGCGCGGCGAGCTCTACACTATATAGCTGGAAATAACACGGACTACCCGCCTCCCGCCTATCCCAAGGGCCTTCCCCTCCCAAGACCAACGTGACCGGCGTCCCGACGGGCTGGCCCGCGCCGGTAGTGACCATCACGGGGCTATCAGCGACTACATAGCCAAGTTCACCATCATATATCACCACCACGCCGCAGAGCACAACTATAACCTCGACTATTACTAACACTAAAAGGCAGGTCTCTGACCTCGCGGCCTCAGGCGCCAACACCATGGTACTGCTAGTTGCCGTGGCCCTCATAGCGCTGTTGTGGCCACAGCAGTAGCCATCGCAGCTCTGCGCAGGGCGCGCTGAGGCCTCATGTCCTGAAAAGCTCCTAGCAACCTAGTGGGGCAGATAAACTAAGGCCTCAGGGAGGCGCGGCCTTCCTGTTTATCAGAAGGCTGCCCAGGGCCCTGGACCGGCAGCCTCAGGCGCAGGGCAATTAGGCGCGGCGGTCACTCCTAACCAAAGACGTTCTTGTTGACCATCTTAATTAGCCTCACGTAGTTGTCGCACTTGGCCTCAGGGCCGCTGCAGGAGACCTCGTACGTTATCTGGCCGTCAAAGTGGAGCAGGGCCCCAGCCACCCTGTACCAGTCCACCGTGCCAGTCATAGGCGGCGCGTGCTCGTCGGCGTAGCCGTCGTTGTCATGAGCGTGTACCTCAGCTATCAGGTTCGCCTGGGAGGCCTTGCTTATCTCGTCGGGCGGGCTCTTGGTGTTAACGTTGAGGTGGCCGACGTCTATGCACAGCTTCAGGCCCTCCACGGAGCTGGCTATCTTGATCAGCTCGTCGACGCTCGAGCCTACCATGTCGCCCTCGAGCCTGTTCTCAACTGCCATGGTGAGCCCAAGCTCCCTGGCCTCCTTGGCAAGCCTGCCCAGCACGCCCACGTTAGCCTCTATGGCCTGCTCTGACCTCTTGAGGGGGAGCGTGTGGATGACAACTATGGTGGCCCCCATGTCCCTGGCAGCCCTCATCCAACGTATCATGCGCGTTATTGCCCCCTCCTTGCCCTGGGCCAGCATGTCGAGCGTGGGCTTGTCGTAGGGCAGGTGCACGCTTGACACCGTGAAGCCCTGGCGCTTCAGGGCGGCCTGGGTCTCCTCCAGCAGGGCGTCCTCCTGGCCCCTCCTGCCAGCGAAGTTGTCATAGCTCAGCTCATAGTAGTCTACCCCCATGTTGTGCAGCTTGGCCACCGCCTCGGCCGGGGGCAGCGTCCTGTAAAGCATAGTAGCGTACGCTACCCTCAAGTGCGCCACCGCCAGTGATAGCCAGCTCTAAGTTTTTAAGCTCTGGAAGGCATGGCTTTATGAGGACAGTTCTAATAGAAGAGATTGTCTACTGCACAAAAGTATACATCTTTTCAGACAAAATTTTCTTCTAATTAAGGGACAAAAACTTATAAATGTAAGTTTTAATAGGCTTAAGTTAGAATAAGGTGATAGCAGTGAGCTATGTGGACCTAAGCTCCGCCGTCAAGGTAGTTGACGGAGTTTACTGGGTGGGAGTCAACGATACCAGGAAGGTGAGGTTCGAGAACATGTGGCCCATACCTGAGGGCATATCATACAACGCCTACGTCATAGAGGCTGGGGACGGCTACGTGCTTGTTGACGGCGTCGAGGAGGAGTACACGGACCTCTACCTTGCCAAGCTGAGCAAGGTAGTGGACAACATGGATAAGGTCAAGTACATAGTTGTGAACCACCTTGAGCCGGACCACCAGGGCTCCCTGGAGGAGACGCTGAGGAGGGCCAGGAACGCCAAGGTGTTAATATCAGCCATTGGCGCCAGGATGATAAGGGACTTCTACGACGTGCCCGAGGACAGGCTGGTGCCTGTTAAGGATGGCGACAGGCTTGAGGTCAACGGCAAGGTCCTCAGGTTCATCTACACGCCCTGGCTCCACTGGCCCGAGACCATGGTAACCCTTGATGAGACCGACGCAGTGCTCTTCACGTGCGACGTCTTTGGCTCCTACGTGGCCCTCAGGGGAGGGCTCTTCGACGACCAGCTTGAGATGGAGCACTACATAGAGGAGGCCAAGAGGTACTACGTGAACATCGTGGGGAGGTACACGAAGAACACGATAGACGCCCTCAACAAGCTCTCCGCGGTGCTGGACAAGGTTAAGGTAATAGCGCCCGCCCACGGGCCCCTCTACAGGGGTGACCCAAGGCTCCCCGTGAAGCTCTACTACGACTGGGCCCTCCCAAGGCTTGAGCCGGAGGTCTCAATACTTTACATAAGCATGTACGGCCACACGGTGGACGCCGTCAGGAGGCTCAGCGACGTAGTTAAGTCCCACGGGCTCAGGGTGAGGCTCATAGACGCCGCCGAGGAGCACATGTCGTATGCCCTCAGCTACAGCAACAACTCGGCTGCCGTGCTCACGGTGTTCCCCACTTATGACGCGTCGATACCGATGCCCCTAAACAATATACTCTACACCTACCAGGTCAAGATGTTCGGCAGGGGCAGGGCAGCAGGGGTTGTCACCAGCTACGGCTGGGGCCCGGTGGCGAAGTTAGCAGCTGACATGCTAACTAAGGCCGGCTTCAGGGTAGTGGAGCCCCTGGTAACGCTGAGGACAAGGCCGAGGAAGGAGGAGCTGGAGGCCCTGGACAGGCTCGGCGAGAGGATAGCTGAGGAGGCCCTCAAGGCGCTTGAGGGAGGCCGCTGAGCCCAGCCAGCGCCATCAGAGAGGCCCACCTGACCAGGTCCTTCCTCACAACTATCCCCCTCGTCATGAGCCCTATTATGCCCTCCCCTGAGCCTATGTCCTTTATGCCGTACCTAGCCTCGACGGCCCTGTCAAGCTCAGAGCTCATTGAGTCCCTGGCGAGGTCCTCGGGCACCTCAAAGGCCGGGGAGGTGCCGCAGGCCACCCTGCCCTCCTTAACCACGCAGGCCACGGTGATGACGTACCACGCGCTGTCGACGCTGAATATGCCTGACTCCACGCCAACCCCCACCTTGGCCCTGACGGCCTCAAGGGCCCTTGAGGCCCTGAGTATTGCAAGCCTCCTGGTCTGCTCGAGGCCCACTGGCTGGGGAGGCAGGCCGTTAATGCTAACAGGGATCACGTTGGCGCACCCGTAGAAGGCCTCGAATGCCTCCCTGACGCCGGCAACCTTGACTGGGTTCTGGCTCCCCAGTGCCACGTCAACGCAGGGCCCCTCAGCCAAATGCCTTCACCTCATCGGTGCCCTTAGTGCCGGAGGTAACACATCACTGAGGCCCTTACCCGCGTGCAGGAGCTGCCCGGGCGGAGTTAAAGGTTATAAGCACCTTGCCTTCCCTCATTAAACCGGTGCCGCGGTCGCCTAGCTGGCCAGGGCGCCGGCCTGCTAAGCCGGTGGGGGAAACCCCGCGCGGGTTCAAATCCCGCCCGCGGCGCCAACCTACTTTAACCATGCGGCTTCCGCCCTCATTGCCTTGAAGGCGCGCCCCTCCTGATAGCGCCCAGGGCTAGACGCCTAGGAGCTCGGAGTAGGCCCTCCTCAGCTCCTCCCTGTCAAACATGGTCACGTGGTCAAATATTGACCCAGAGCTCTCCCTCAGCCTCATGACATCCACCAGCTTCCTATACCTGCCGCCCGCGAGGCCGTTAGCTATGACAGCCGCGCCCTCCGCGGCCTCCTTGGCCACCCTGCCGCTCGCCCTGAGCTTGATGACCCTGAGCCTAGCCCCGAGGCCTGAGAGGCCCCCGTTTATCGCCCTGTCCAGGTCGTCTACGAACCCGTCAACCCTCGAGAACCTGCCGCTGACGTAGACTGCCTGAGGGCTCGTGGAGACCAGGAGCGACATGACGTCCTTGGCCGCCGACTCCAGGAGCGCCCTGTAGCCCTCGCCCCCGGCTGAGACGAAGTCCTCCACGGGCCTCTTGAAGGGGTCCCCCTGGCCCAGGTAGGCGGCCCCTCCGGCGAAGAGCATCTCCTTAGTGACCCTGGAAACGTTAGAGATGGCATAGGCCACCTCGCCGTCAACGCAGCCGGAGCCCAGGTAGCCCGGGAAGCCGGCGGTGCCGGCGACCCCGTCGACCAGCTGGCCGGAGCTGACGGCCATGGCTGAGGTGTAGGCGAACCCGACCTCTACCACTATTAGGTTAACTTTGTCGTAGCTCACGTTGAACGCCTCGGCGTGCCTCGCTATCGCCAGGGCGGCGCTGTAGACCTTGTCAGAGGTCCCCATGTCAACCCTGTTAAGCTTCCTGTAGGCCGGCACCGTGGGCAGCTGGACCACGCCCGGGGTGAAGTAGGTCACGTCCCTGAGCTCCGGGTCCTCCTTTATCATCTTCAGGAGCCTCCTGAGGCCAAGTATCCTGTGGCCCCTGGCCGCGTCCTCAGCAGATATGAAGGTAGCGAGCGCGATCTCCTCGTCGCTGGCCTCCCTGGCCAGCTTGAGGGGTATCCCGTAGCCGCTTGACGCCACTATAACGTCAGCCTTCCTCTCCCTCACTATCTCCTTGAGCCTCCTGAGCACGGCCTCGGGGTCCCTGACCATGTAGTCCCTCGGTATCGACTCGTCCGCTATGACCTCGTTAGTCTCGTCGTCAAAGCCAAAGATGTCGTAGCTCTTAGTGCCCGAGTCCGTCCCGAGGGCCCTAACCGTAGTCCACCACCTCGACACCCCTGTTCCTGCCCCTGGTTATGAGCACCTCGCCCCCTCCGTTTGCCCTAAGGAGCTCCCTGAGCTCCGAGGCGGCCCTCTCGGCCTCCCCCTCGTCGTCAGTTATGCCGTAGAACGTGGGCCCCCAGGAGGACTGGGCGGCGCCGTAGGCGTGCCTAAGCATAATCTCAATGCCCTTCTCGACCAGGGGGCAGCAGTATATGCCTCCCTGGTACCTTGACCAGGCCAGCCCCAGCGACCTGTTGAACTCCGTCAGCGCCTCGCCAAACCCCCTGAGGTCGCCCTCGACGAAGCTGGGGAGCATCTTCATCAGCACAAGCCTTGAGAGCCTGGAGGCGAGGCCGCAGTCCTCCCTGACCTCCGAGAGCGCCTTGCCCTCAGAGCTCGCCCTGAACCTCTGTATCCCCGGGAGGGGCCCGTAGGGGAGGGCTACTATGAAGACCCAGCTGCTCGGTATGTCGCCCCTGAAGATAAGCGGGGGCACCTCCCTCTCAGCCATGTCCCTCCTGAAGCCCCCCTCAACTATGAAGCCGCCGACCTTGGCCGCGTAGAGGCCCAGGGCGGTCACCAGGCCCCTCCTGAGCGCAAGGGCTGCGTCCTCGAGCCTCAGGCCGAGGCCGTAGAGCCTTGACACACCCTCGGCCACTGCGAAGTAGAGGCCCGTGACGTAGCCAAGGCCAGAGTAAGGGGGGTAGCCCCTCTCAACTGTCGCCCGGGCCCCCCTCAGGTTAAACTTCTCCTTTAGCGCTCTGAGGGCCTGGAGCGCGTGCTGGTCGTTTGACTCTATGGAGTCCGACTCCTCAACCCTGACGACGATGCCCGGGCCCTCCAGGGTGAAGCCCACCGTGCCGTAGAGCCTGCCCATGTCGCCGCACAGGTCAAGGTTGCCGGCGTGCAGGTGGCTAGACGCGAAGACCCTAACGTACCTCAAGGGGACCCCCGTCAAGGACTGCCATCAAGGTAAAAGTGGGTTGCGGGCCCCTCGCCTACACGCCTCCTTAGGCCCCTCGCCCCAATCACTGCCGCCATTACAGCTATTGGGGCCGCGAAGGCCGCGAGCGCGTAGATGCTGCTGAGCGAATAGTAGAAGGCCAGGGAGAGCAGGGCCGCCCCCACCGCTGAGACCAGCCTGCCAGCCCTCGAGGTAACCTTGAAGGCAGAGGCCGCGACTATTATGAGGGAGGCCACGTAGAACAGGGAGTCCAGGGCGTAGTCATACTGCATCGCGTTGTAGGCCACCGCCACCGGGCCGCCTCCCCTGAAGTATGAGACCGCGTAGCTGGCCGCCGCAGTGGCGGCCGCCAGGGCAGTGCTCAGGTACAGGGCGTTGGAAGGCGCCTTGAACCTGTTGGTCCTTGCCAGGGCCCTTGGCATCAGGCCGTCCCTGGCCATGCCGTAGAACATCCTGGCCGTGGCGTTCAGGGTGGCCAGGTAGCAGTTGTAGACGCTCAGCACAACAGCCACGGCGAAGAGGGCCCTCCCTGCGGGGCCCAGGTACCTGCCTATCATGTTGTATATTGGGTTGGCGCCGGAGCTGGCGGCGCTGACGAAGGACTCTATGGAAGGCCTCGATAGGCCCAGGTCTACTACTATGGCGTAGGTCACAAGCACGTAAAGCAGGCCCATGAGCAGCGTCGCCGCCAGCGTGCCCAGCGGGGCGTCCCTCCTGGGGTCCGAGGCCTCCTCGGCAAGCTGAGTGGAGACCTCAAAGCCCATGAAGTAGGTTATGGAGAACACCATGCCCCCTGACATGGCTGCCAGCGCGCTGAGGGGCTGGCTAGAGAAGGCGCCCTGGAGCGTGAAGGGGGCCACTGATAGCCTCCCCCAGTTGGACGCTATTGAGAGGGCCGCAAAGGACAGGAGTATTGCGACCTCGACTGACGTCATGATTACCTCAGACCTTACGCTCGGCCTCACTCCCAGGAGGGCCGGGACCAGGGCCAGCGCCACCACCAGGGGCATTAGGTATGCCGGGTTCACGAGGGCGCCCGTGGAGGCCTCAAGGCCCTGGGACGCCAGGTAGCCGAAGGCTATGGCCACGGAGCCCAGGCCCAGGGTAGCGCTGTAGAGCACCGTGTAGATCAGCCCGTTGATTAAGCCCGCGCGGGGCCCCAGGGACCTGGCGGCGTACTCGTAGAAGCTGGCCGCGTGGGGGTACCTCCTGGCTAGAACGAAGACCGCATATACTATAGTCATGACGCCAACCGTGGTTATTAGCATCGCCAGGGGGGCAGCGCCTAGGGCGTACTGCATTATGAGGGCCGCGCCGCCCGCTATGCTGTAGGCCGGCGCCTGGCCCGCGAGGGAGTTGTATATGAGGCCCTTTAGCCCCGTCGCCCTCCTAGCGAGCTGGCCCAACTGAGGCACCGCGTGAACGATGTAAGTAGGGGCGTACACCTGCCTTGCTGAACGTTCAGTAGAAGCCGCTTGGTCCGCCCAGTTTAGGCCTCAAAAGCCCGTGGGTCTAACGGGAGGGAGGGAGAGCCTCCCACGGCGACTCCACGGAGCTCCTGAGGGGGTCGCCGCGGCACGTCGCTCCCGTGACTTCCTGGCCGACGTCGTCGTGACAGCTTATTGTCGCTGTCATCAGCCCTCCCGGGCGTAGAGCTCAGAGACCGGATGGGCTTCTGGGGCCTTGGGTTGGCGCCCCGGGCCGCATAACTCTAAGTAAATAAGGTAATTTCTTCCCCAGCGGTTACGCCTCACCGCCTAGCTCTACGCAGCGTAGTGATTTTCTTGTCGGCAAGGGCAGTTAAGCGGCCCTGCTTGAGGGGCTGCGCAGCCCTTATAAACGAGAACAGATGTTCTCTATGTAGTATGATCAGCAAATACGGCGTGTTGAGCGTTGACCTGTCGGCCAACAAGGCTCGCCTTGAGCAGCTGGACGGCGAGACCCTCAGCAGGTGGGTTGGCGGGAGAGGCCTTGCCGCCTACCTAATGTTAAGGGACAAGCTTTACCTGGCCCCGCCCCTCTCGCCTCAGTCACCGCTGATATTGGCCACGGGGCCTCTCGCCGCCACCAAGGTGCCGGCCGCCAGCAGGGCCTTTGCTGTGTTCAGGAGCCCGCTCACTGGCCTAGTAGGTGGCTCCAGCGTCGGCGGCTCCCTTGGAAGGGCTATGGCAAGGCTTGGCCTCCTGGCAGTCAAGGTCATAGGTACGGCGCCAGAGCCCTCAGTGCTCGTGGTTGACAGCTCTGGGGCCAGGGTAGAGGCGGCCGGCGACATCTGGGGGCTGAGGACGTCGGAGACCGAGGCAAGGCTCAAGGAGAGGTACGGGAGGACCTCCTCGACGGTGGTCATAGGGCCAGCCGGCGAGAACCTGGTCAGGTTTGCCTCCGCGGTTCACTCGGGCAGCAGGGTCTTCGCCAGAGGAGGCCTTGGCGCCGTCATGGGGTCCAAGAGGCTCAAGGCCATAGTCTTCAGGGCCCCCCTTGGGCCGGAGCCAGGCCTTGAGGCTGAGGCAGCGTCCCTGTCCAAGGCCCTGCTGGCTGACGCCACGGCCTCTGCCTACAGGCGCAGCGGGACGCTGAGGATAGTTAACATAGCTGATGACAATGACTACCTGCCGTCAAGGTACTGGACCTCTACGGGCTTAGGTGACATGAAGGGGCTCAGGCTTGAGGGCTTTCTGGCCTCAGGCTCCGTCAGGGGCAGGGACTCGTGCCTAGGCTGTCCAATAGCGTGCCACTTCGTAGTCAGAGGCTCCGACGGCAGGACTTCGGAGCCTGAGTTCAATTCAACTTACGCCCTTGGCTCCCTAATAGGCGTCGGGGACCCGGCCGAGGTCGCGGCCCTCGTGGCCGAGGCTAACGACCTCGGCCTTGACGCCATAGAGGCCGGCAACGCTGTGGGCCTCGTGATGAGGCTGAGGGCCGAGGGGAGGCTAAGAGAGGGGCCGGAGTTTGGGGATTACGATGGCGCAAGGGCGCTCCTTAACGACATAGCGTACAGGAGAGGCCTTGGAGCAATGTTGGCCGACGGCGTGGCCGAGGCCGCTAGAAGGCTCAGAGCTGAGGACGTGGCCGTCCACGTGAGGGGCATGTCGCCGCCGGCCTACGACCCGAGGGCTATATGGCCCCTGGCCCTCAGCTACCTGGTCTCTTATAGAGGCGCCGACCACCTAGGCCCCATGGTATACTCCTCTGACCTCGTGTCCGCCGGCGTGCCCCTGAAGTCTCTAGGGCAAGAGGTGGTGAGGCTCCTGATAGACAGAGAGGACATGAGCGCCCTCCTAGACTCAGCGCCTCTATGCAAGTTTGCCAGGGGCTCAGCGACCTACAGGCTCCTCGCTAAGCTTCTCTCGTCAGCCACCGGGGCTAAGTTCACCGAGAAGGGCCTGGTGGAGAGCGCCAAGCTTATAGTGGCGGCCTTTAGGCTCATGAACTGGGAGCTCGGCGACCGTCCTTCGGCCTCAGAAATACCTAAGGCGCTGAGGCTCCCCATAAGGGGCTCGAAGGGCCTCCACGAGCTGCCCCTTGACAGGCTTGAGGAGGCCCTAAGGCTTTACTTAGAGGCCAGGCGCGCGGAGGCTGAGAAGCTTGCACACGTGCTGTAGCCTTTGGCTATGCAGCCGCTGCCCGAGCGGCCGCTACCTTTGGCGCGCCCTGAACCTTAACAGGTCCACTAACAGCTCAGCGTCGCTTGCAAGTTGCGCCAGAGCCTCTCCGGCTCATAATTATGGCTTCTAAGGCTGTCGTGAGGGCGTGACGTTGGGCCTGCAGTTGGGCTCTTGCAGTGCCATTTCTTTAACAATGCCTCAATAATTGGCCGTGCCAGGCCGCCTACATCCCCTGAGGCGCCCTGAGGAACCCTAACGGACAGGCAGTCTCAGTCATTGCTATAAAAAGACTTTGTCATCATAGCGCTTGAGAGCTACGCGATTGTTATCGTTAGCGAGTTTTCTACGCGGAGTAACTATGTTCATGTAATCTTCAGTATGAAGGTCCTCGACGCCGTTTTCAGCAAAACATAAACTATATCCGGCTCCTTAGAGTTTTAGTAAGCTCTCCTGATAACTCAGCCTTAACACCATTCTATGGTTTCCACGAAAATACCAACCACTTCACGCTGGAATTCTATGACCGCTACAGGGTTTCAACACCATCCTATGGTTTCGGAGGCCGCGCCTGAGCCGCAGGCCCAGGCGCAGGGAACGTTTCAACACCATCCTATGGTTTCTTGAGAATGATTACACATGGCATGCAGTGCTCTACACAGTTTCAACACCATCCTATGGTTTCAGTCCCAGCAGCGGGAGCAAGGCGAGGATGATAACAGCGAGGAGGTTTCAACACCATCCTATGGTTTCGCAGAGGACATAAAGGACCTCCTGGTCTCCGCGGCCGTGTTTCAACACCATCCTATGGTTTCGCTAGTCGCTACAGAGCCGTTGACCGTTAATGAATTAATGTTTCAACACCATCCTATGGTTTCGTATATGTATAGACTGCCCGGCGGCCGGGGCGCTCGCGCTGTTTCAACACCATCCTATGGTTTCGAGGACCAGGAGGCCCCGGCCCAAGAACAGTTTCAACACCATCCTATGGTTTCGGAAGCAAAGCCGATAGCCGACCTGATAAAGACTGCAGTTTCAACACCATCCTATGGTTTCGTTGACTTGTGCGTGAGAGCATGAGTGGTGGTAATGGTGTTTCAACACCATCCTATGGTTTCTACATATAGCGATGTATTTGAGCCGAGCTGCAGCGTTAGGTTTCAACACCATCCTATGGTTTCCTAATGGTTGTCGCTCCACCAAGGTCAGCGAAGGACCTAATAAGTTTCAACACCATCCTATGGTTTCCCGGTCTCGGCCTTGATCCTCAGGAGGGAGTTGTAGAGTTTCAACACCATCCTATGGTTTCTCATATGTGGAGGTGGGAGGCTTAAAAATTTAGAAGAGTTTCAACACCATCCTATGGTTTCTATCGTATGTCGACACAACGGACCTTAACGCCGTTACTCTCTGTTTCAACACCATCCTATGGTTTCGCAGTCAAGAACAGTAGCAACAACGGCAAGGAAGTGGTAGTTTCAACACCATCCTATGGTTTCGACTTTATGTAGCACGGAACGAGCCCATCGAATAACGGAATGTTTCAACACCATCCTATGGTTTCGTTGCTCTTAAGGCTGCCGTAGCTCGCGACCATGCTCACGTTTCAACACCATCCTATGGTTTCTGAGCGTCACCTTTTACCATACTGGTTGCCTTCCTTCAAGTGGCCAGGGCCGGGTATACCTGGCCTGCCCTGGGCCCACCCTCAGTCCTGTTTGACAGGGTATTTAAGCTGACCCCCGGCCAGGCCGGGGCTTCCCATTTGCTAAATGGGAGGCCGAAATATTTATGTAAAAATCATTAAGAAAAGTTAAGTTAGTCTCAGGGAGGCTGCCAAGCGCAGCCCTTTTAAGCTTCCCATTAAGCAAATGGGAACTACCCGCTTAAATAGTTTATAAGGTAAAATAAGAAATGAAAGGGAAAAGGATTAACTTAAACAAAGCGTCCAAACGAGCGTTGAGCCTCACAGTTGATATCGTGAGAGGACTGACCAAGGCTATGGGCAATCCCTTTCTTCAGGTCCTAATAAAAACCTCCTTCGAGGGCCCTGCGCAGGTCCCCCGGGCAGTGGACAGGAAAAAAGGTAATAACTTGGGGCGCGCGGCTAGGCAGTGGTTGTGTTAATCGTGGCGTTAGGCGGCGCGTAGTACGCGTAGGCGACCGCCACCGGGCTCACGATGTACCCTCCGGCGGCCTGCGTCACGTGCGGGCCCATTGATATGACCAGGTAAGCCCTCCTGCCGGCGGTCACGTTAAGGCCCCCGTTAACTATCGGTATCTTGAGCGCGTTGCTTGGCAGCTTCGCTGAGACGTTGATGGAGCCCACCTGCACTGTAACGGAGCTCACGTAGAGCCTGACCTCGTTGTAAACCCCCGGCGGCAGGCCCGCCTGGGCTACCTCCTGGGGCACGCCTGAGAGGAGCACAGTTATAGTCCTGTTAGTTATAATGACCCACCTGCCGGTGCTGGCCGAGTGGACCATGATTGATGTCACTGTGAGGTATATCCCTGAGGCCGTGGCGTTGCCGGCCCTGCCGGGGTCGCTTATGTAGACGTAAACAGAGCCCTGGGACCTTGAAGTGGCCAGGTAGGCGCCCCCGGCGGCTGCCACTGCAACCACTATTACTATGGCTGCTATTACCGAGGCCTTCACCTCGCGACACCCAGGACCTTGCAGGGGGGCCCGCCTAAAAGGGCTGGGCCGGGAAAGGGGGCGGGAGGCCTAGGGAAGCCAGGGGACGGGCCTCAGGAGGCCTTTCCAGAGGGCGCGCCGCCGTCAATGACCTTAACCCTGGGCGCCCTTGAGGCCAGCTGCTGCCAGTCCTTAAAGTTATAGATGCACCCGGGGTCCGGGGCCAGGGGGTCGCCGTAGTAGCCGTAGGCCCTGGCCCTGCAGCCGCCGCATATGTTCCTGTAGGGGCAGACCCTGCAGTACCCCTTGAGGTTGTCCCTGTCCCTCAGCTGCTCAAACAGCGGCGTCCTTGTCCAGATTTCCCAGAAGCTCTGCCTCCTCAGGTTGCCCACGGTTATTGGGAGGAAGACGCAGGGGGACACGTCGCCGTTAGGCTGTATCGCTGCGTATATCCTGCCTGCCCCGCAGCCGCCGACGAACTCGGCCACTGCTTTAACTATTGGGTCGCCGCTGACGGCGAAGTGTGTGGGGGCCACCTCCTGGCCTCCGCTCATCTGAAGCGCTACCCTGCCGTACTGGGGAGCCGTGCTCACTATCTGAAGCCCTGGCCTCCTCTTCATCTCTGAGTATATGTACCTCAGGAACTTCTCCCTCTCAACGGGGTCTAGGTCGAGCCACACGTTATCAAGCCCCCTCCCGGTCGGGACAAAGTTAAAGAATATCACCCTCTTGACGCCTATGTCCTCGGCCAGGTCCAGCAGGTCCTTGACCTCATTTATGTTCATCTTTGTTATGGTGACGGCCATCCCGTGATCCATGCCCAGCTTGACCGCGTTCTCAAGGGCCTTGACGGTGCGCTCCCAGGACCCCTTGACCCCCCTGAACTTATCGTGCTTCTCAGGGTCAGCGCTGTCTATGGACACCTCTACGTACTTAAGCCCCTCCTCCTTGGCCTTCTCGAGCTCGTTTATGTTGGCGAAGAGCCAGCCGTTCGTGGCGACCGCGGCATGTATGCCCCTGGACGCTATGGCCTTAAGCACCGTGTGGAAGTGCGGGTGTATGGTCGGCTCGCCGCCGCTGAGGGCTATGGAGGCCACGCCCGCCCTGTCAAGCTCGTCAACGACCTTAAGCTTCTCCTCAAGGGTCAGCTCGTCTGGAGTAGGCGCGCCTGCTCTCTGGTAGCAATGTATGCACTTCAGGTTGCACATGTTGGTGAAGTTCCACACTATCAGGAAGGGGGCTGGCATCTTCTGTGGGACGGTAACCCCATAAAGGCCTAGCCCCTTCATGACAAGCGACACGCCCCTCCTTATAGCTGGGTCACTTATAGACTTCTTGGCGCTCTCAACGTCGCCGTGCAGTGCCTTTATGCCGACCTCTATCGTGTAGTCTATCAAGGGTATGAGGAACCTGGCGTAAAGCGGGCACTCTACTATCTGCTCTCCTACGAACCTGCTGAGCGCGTGGTATATCAGGGGCGCCTCCCTCTCCGTGCCGTCTGAGTACTTCACCTTTACCGTCCTGCTGGCCAGCCTCAGGGACGCCCTGGTGACTGGATTATTGAATATGAGCCTGATGCCGGCCAGCAGGTGCCCTATGTTGCCGTTATCCTTTACGTAGGGCCCCTTTACCGCGTCCTCAAGCCTGTCTTCGCTGAACCCCTCGCTCAATCCCTTTCACCTCCGCCCCACCTGAGGGGCTCAAACACATGCCCGAGGGCGTCGCCGAAGGCTGAGAGGGCCTCCCTGGCGAGCACCGACATAAGGTCCCCGAGGCGGCCGGCCCTGAGCTCCTGCGATATGAAGCCCATCCTCAGGTAGAACTTCCTGTAGGCGTAGACCAGCGCCCTGCCCAGCTGCTCGGCCGTGAAGTGGAAGCCCCTGATCACTGGCCTCACTGTGGTGTAGTGCTCCCAGTTTGTGTCAACTATCAGGTTGTGCTTCACGGCGAAGTCCCAGAGAGGGGTCCCTGGGTACGGCGTCAGCGCCGTGAACTGGGCGTAGTCAGGGCCGAGCTCCACTGCAAGCTGGGCGGTCCTCTTCATGTCGTCAACCGTCTCCCAGGGGAAGCCAAGTATGAAGGAGCCAGTGGCGAAGCCCCCGAGCTCCCTCTTCCACTCAAAGACCCTCCTGGCCTGCTCTATGGTTATCTTCTTGCCTATCCTGTTCAGGGTCTCCTGGCTGGCGGACTCAACGCCGAAGTACAGCGCGTTGCAGCCGTTGTCATAAAGCAGCTTCATCAGGTCCCTGCTCACGTGGTCCACCCTGCTGCCGCACGAGAACTTTATGTCGAGTCCCCTCGACCTGAGCTCCGCCACGAAGTCCCTCACGAACTTCCAGTTGGCCGTGAACTCGTCGTCAGTGAACACTATCTCCTTGGCCTTGTACCTGTTAACCAGGTACTCTATCTCGTCAACCACGTTCTTGGCTGACCTGTACCTGTACCTCCTACCCCAGTAGTAGCTAGTTATGCAGTACATGCAGCCGTAGGGGCACCCCCTGCTCGCCATGACGTGGGCTATCCTTATGGGCTTGTTGAAGAGCGTGTACTTATCCATGTCGAGCAGGTCCCTGTCCGGCCACGGAAGCTTGTCCAGGTCCTCTATGAACGGCCTGTCGGGCGTCACCACGGTCTTGCCTCCCTCCCTGAAGGCTATGCCCTTCACAGACCTCAGGGCCTCGTAGTCCCTCCCCTTTGACTCAAGGGTGCCCGTGAGCTCAAGCATGGTGAGCTCTCCCTCCCCCCTCACGACAAAGTCAAACCCCGCGTCAAGGGCCTCGTCATACATGTAGGTGGGGTGGGTCCCTCCCGCCACTAGGATGACGTCAGGCATCTCCTGCTTGATGGTCTTAGCAGCCACGTAACCCTTAGGGGCAAGGGGGGTCTGCATAGAAATCCCAATTATGTCTGGGTCAAAGGACTTGACCTCCGCCATCCATGACCTCAGGTTAAGCCTCCTCGTGGGGCTGTCGATTATCTTAACCTTGTGGCCGGCCTGCTCAAGGACGGAGGCTATGTAAGCGAGGCCAAGGGGAGGAGCCCTCATCCCCGTGACCTTGTAGATCTCCAAGTTATGAACGTCTGGGGGAAGGGCCAAGAGCACCCTCACAGTTTATCTCCCTTTAAAAGATATATAGAATTGAGAGATATACGCTAAGCTGTAGATGGCCTAAGGCTGGCCCCTACGGGAGGCCGCAGATCAGGGTTGCCGACGCTAGCATATGGCAAGGACCCTGGCCATGGCCCCCTCGGCCCCGCGAACCTTAAGGGGAGCTATGATCAGCAGCGGGTCCCTGCAGCTGGCCAGCTCGCCAAGGTTACACGCGCCCTCAACTATTATCACTCCCGAGGACAGCAGCCTGACGTGGACGTAGGCTGAGTCCTCCTCGCTCACGAGCGGAGGCCACGGGTAGCCCTGGGCCCCAGCCCAGCCTGAGACGCTCATGGCCTCTGTGACCACTGCCCCAACGCCCACTCCTGCAAGGTAATCAGCGGCGTCCCTGCTGAGGTAGGGCCAGGCGTGTAGGTAGTCCTCGGACCCCCTTAGACCTGAGAACCCGGTGTAAAGCACTGCCGCCCTCCCGGTATGGACTCTGCCCTCTAGGTCCCTCGACGTTATGGCCTCCCCAGGCCTCTTGTAACTGAGGTCAACGAAGTCTGCGGGCAGCACCAGCCTCTCGGGCGGTATCCTGTCAACGCTGAGGCCCCCAGGCATGAAGTGTAGTGGGGCGTCCACGTGGGTCCCAGAGTGGGAGCCCGCCTCAATGCGCGACAGGGTGACCTCGCCCTCCCTGGAGCCCACTAGCACAAACTCATGCCTGAACGGCGGGTCCCCTGGGTACGTGGGCATCCCATTGTAGACGTCACATGTGAGGTCCACAACCCTCCTGAGGAGGTTACCCAACCCATGCCCTAAGGGTTGCGCTGCCGGCAGGACTATAAAGGTGCGTGAGCGTGGGGCCGCCTTTTGGCTGAGGCCCATTTTTACCCCTGGCTCACAGGCTCCCTAGGGCAGAGCCGTGGGCACAAACGAGATACTCGGAATGTTGCACGACCACCCACCCAGCTACGCCCCTGAGTGGGGCAGCGGGGGTATATTCGGGCTGAAGTACTACAGGGGGGTGCTCTACTACACCCTCGCGTTTGACGCCGTAGCTAACTTCGTCACCGACAGCGGCGTGGAGAGGTACAGGTTCGAGCAGGTCGGGCCCCTGCCGACCTCGGGGGGAGACACGTATAACGCTGTGGAGGCCGTGGACGACAGTATATACTTCGGTGGCTGGGTCCACGCCCCGGCGGTCTACGAGGGCCCTGAGTCCTCGCTGAGGGGCACGATATCGTTCGTTAACAAGTACAGCCACGTCCACTTCTATGACGTTGAGGACAGGAGGGTCTCGCTCCTGTGGAAGGAGGGGGCCGCCAGGAGGGACGAGTGGGCCGGCGAGGTCTCTGAGATCATCTACAACCCTGTCCAGGACGAGCTGCTGATAGCCAGGGGCGACGGAACCATAAACCTGGGAGTATACGGCATTGACCGCAGGACGGGCGAGCCCAGGAAGCTCTCAGAGAGGCCTGCCCTCAAGGGGGCCCTCGTTTATGAGTACGCCTGCTTTGACATACTTGAGCGGCAGATAAAGGACGTACACGGCGTGCTGTTCACCAAGGCCGTCACAGGGATACAGTGCGTGAACCTCACCAACGGGAAGGTCACCTACACGAGCCTCGGCGACATAAGCAAACGCTCCGTGGACGGCGCCCCCGTCAGCTGGCCCCAGACGGGCCCGGCGGCCTCGGCCTACGGCAGGTTCTTCCTCTTCGTCAAGGGAGGGGTCTTCGTGGGTAACCCCATTGATGAGGACACGGAGCCCGTGAGGTTCCTGAGGCTCTTTGACTTTGGCGACTCCGGCTACTTCTCAAGGAGGACGGTGGCCAAGCCAATAGGGGGAGGCGTGATGGTGGCCTTTAACGCCTACTCGGAGTCCCTCGTGAGGCCCACCAACCAGTTTGAGGAGATGGTTGCAAGGGCCACCAACACGATAGTTGGCCCCAGCGTGCTCCTCTACATAACCCCGCCCATGGCAAGGATAGTCGGCGTCTACGGGGCCAGGATAACGAGCTTCGAGCCGGTGGGGGACAGGCTGGTCATAGGGGCCAACACCATGTCCAACACCTCCAGGTACAACGCCCTGCCCCTGGACATAGGCTACAGGGGGTTCATGATAGAGCCAATATCTGAGGTCCTGAGCAGGACGCCGCCCGTCAGGTTCTCAGTGCCAGGGGCCCTGGTTAAGGACAAGGTCTTCGGCGGCATACCGCTGGCCGGCTACAGCAGGCCAAGGCTAGTTATAAGGGCCGGGAGAGGCAACAGGCTTCACGTATATGAATATGACTTCTCGCTGCCCGCCCAGGACGCCTACGAGGAGACCTATGACGTAACTGGAGGCAAGAACGTCATAGACCTCAGCGGCTTCGGCAGCTCAATACTCTCGTTCAGGCTCGAGGACCCTGACCCCAGGGCTAGGATAGTCATAGACCTTCAGTGAGCCTTCCAAGCCTCCTACTTATGCTCCACTCAGCCGCCTCCCTCAGGGCCCTGAGGCCCATCCTGCCCTTCGTGGGCCTGCACATGCCCTTCCTTATGGCGTCTATTATCTGCTCTGCGGTGCACCGCTCCGTGTAGACAACCGTCGGCGCCTCCCCCAGCTCGGATATTACGTGGGCGTCGCTGCCGCTAGTCATGGGGAGGCCCTTTGACCTGGCGAACCTCTCCGCGAGCCAGTTAAGCGGAGGCAGCCCCCTGGCGTTCCAGACCTCCACGGCGTCGAACTCTGTATAGTGAGAGAGCAGGTACCTGCCCACCCCCTTCCTGCCGGGCTGGAACGGGTGGGCCGCTATCATTATGCAGCCCCTCTCAAGGCTCCACTTCCTCAGCTCGGGCGGCTCTATCCCCCTGGGCGGGTCCTCGTCAGGAAGCGAGGGGCAGAGGACCAGGACGTCGCCCCTTGAGGTCCTCACCTCGTCGGCAGGTATAACAGTTATGTCAAGGTTCAGCTCCCTAGCCGAGGCCTGGGCGAGGGCCGAGCCCCTGAAGGTGTTGTGGTCAGAGAGCGCTATAGCGCTCAGCCCCAGCTGGGTCGCCCTTATCACTACCTCCTCGGGCGTCGGCTTGCCGTCGCTGACCCTGCTGTGGGAGTGAAGCTCAGCCCTGCAGACCAAAAGCCCACCAGCGCGGAGGAGGCCCCATCTGAATTAATAATCGTTAGGCTCTGACGCTTAAGTGTGATGAGCTCGGCATTGCTGAGCGCCCGCGATGAGGAGGGTCTTGAGTGCTGACCTTCAGCTGCCAGGCCCCTGTTCATCCCCAACGTACTCCTTTATGTAGTTAGTGACGCCGCTCATCATCTTAAGGACCTCGGCGGCCTCGGCCTCCGTTAGCCTGTGCCTCTGGGCAATCCTAGTTATGTTGGTCCCCTCGTCGCTGAATATGGGCGGGGGACAGTCTGCCCACCTGGGTATTATGTGCACGTGGAAGTGGAACACAACCTGTCCGGCCTGGCTGCCGCTGTTGGTTACCACGTTAACGCCCGGCGCCTTGAGCTCCCTCTTGAGGTACTTCACTATGGCTGCCGCCACTAGGAAGGCCCTTGAGACCACGTCAGGCCTCACGTCCTCAACCGCCGTGAAGTGCTCCCTTGAGATGACCAGCATGTGGCCCCTACATATGGGGGACCTGTCCAATATAACCATGACTTTGCTGTCGCTGTAGACAACGTATGCCTTGGACTCGCCCCTGGCTATCCTGCAGAACGCGTCGTCCTCAGCCACGGGCCGACACCCACCTGAGCCTTATTAACGCGGAATAAACCTTTTGGCACGGGAGCCTTGACAAAAAGGAGGAGCGTGATAAGGCAGGTCATAAACAGGGCCCTGATGAGCGGCAGGCCCCAGGATTACACTGTAGTCTACATAGACAGGGACCCCCAGGCGGGCCAGAGGCTGGTGGAGCTCAACGCCTCAAGGATAGCGGCCGTGAGCGAGTGGGCCCTCACACTTGACGACGGCGACACTGTTATACCGCTGCACAGGGTGGTCGAGGTAAGGGGGCCAAACGGGGAGGCCTGGAGGAGAGGGCTAAAGACTTGAGCTACGTCAGGGGTCCATCCTATACTATAAGGGTTGTCGAGGGGCTTGCAACGCCCAAGGTGAACGGCAGGGAAGTCGTCGTCGGGGAGGAGCTGCTAAAGCTTGACGCCAGCCTAGGGGTTATGGGGGAGTCGCTGGCCTCCCTGCTCCTCCCGGCAGTTGAGTACAGCAGTGACCTCGCCGGCATAGTTAGGTCCTACAGGACGAGGGTGGTGGTGGAGGAGGCCTCAGAGGCCATAGCCAGGCTGGGGTCCCTCGTCGGCCTAGCCAAGGTGCCGCCCTACTTCTTCCCAATTGCCAGGATGTCAAAGCTCTCGTGGCTGTACTCGTGCATATTCAACGAGTCCACCCGCGACGTTGACCTGCTGGGGGAGGTCTACAGTGACTACGCCAAGCTGGTGGGCGACCTGACGCCTGAGGGCTACGTTAAGCTCAGTGAGTCCAAGGTCAAGGGCTCCGTGGCATCCCTCCTCTCGGGCATTGTGAAGAGCGTGGCCGCTGGCATAAGCGTGGCCGGCGCCTACATGTCCTTCTTCATGAAGTCCTCAGAGTGCCCCCCTAGCCTCCTCCTCGAGGACCCCTACAGGGCCCTTGTGGTCCCCGAGGGCGTGCTGTTCAGCTCGTGCAGGTGGGCGCCCCACGTTGTTGAGCTGGAGATGGAGAGGGCCACGTGCAGGAGGTCGTCGCTTCTCTACTCCTCGCTACTCTGTGATGACGGCAACTCAAGGGTCGTCATTAAGGACTACGGCTACGGCACCTTTAAGTGGCTCTTCGCAGGGGTGATGTCAATAACGGCGTACCCCTTTATCCAGACCCCCTCCGGCAGGGCGTCAAATGAATACAGGAGGCTGCTGGAGCTCAGGCAGTACGTCAGGACTCCAAGGGTTCTGGCCCTCTGCATAAACCCCATGGAGGCCTCCATGATAAGGGATTATGTGGACGGCAGCGACGTTCTGAGGAGCAGGGACCCAGCCCACTGGCAGGAGGCCGGCAGGGTGCTTGCAACAGTCCACAGGTCGGGCTACGCGCTCGGAGACCCAAACCCCAGCAACGTGGTCGTCGGCAGGGACGGGGCGTGGATCATAGACGTCGAGCAGGCTGGCAAGTTCACGCCGCAGAGGGGCGCCTGGGACCTGGCAGTGTTCTTCTACTACTCACGGTTCTTCGGCGCCCCCCTGGACCTGGTCAAGGAGTCCCTCAGGGTCTACGCCGGCAGCCTTGAGCCCTCCCTTTGGAAGAAGGTCAGGGGCCAGCTCTTCAGCGCGAGGCTGGCGCCTTTCCTGGCCAGCCTGCCCCCGCTCTTCTTTGAGCTAAGGTCAGCTGTAGAGTCCATTAAGCCCTGACGGCCTCGTTGACCGCCGAGCTGGGGATGGCCACGGACCTCATGTAGGGGAGCAGCCTCCTGAGCACCTCCCTGTCAGGCCTCTCAAGGAAGCTGTAGCTCTTGACTGACTCGCTTACAAGTTCATAGGGCATCCCGACAAGGTTAGCGTAGGCCTGCAGGTCTGCCTCCCTCACCTCGGAGACCGCCTCCTCCATGGCCTTAGCTATCCTGTCGTACTCTTCCTCGAGCGAGCTGTTAGCGCCCAGGAGGCAGCAGGTCTCCAGGTCGCACTGCTCCACCTTAAGTCCCCTCCTCTCAGCAATAGATAAGTATGGCTCCCAGACGACGGCCTCCCTCACCTGCTCCCTGAGCACCATGTTAAGTATGTTGTCGCCGCCGTTGGCGTAAACCCTCGGAGGCTCAAGCCTGCTGACCTCAGCGCAGAGCTCCATAGAGGACATCCTTGAGGTGGCGTGGCCGAGCTCCCCCTTGCCTATAACTATGCCCGCACCCCCCTGGCTCCCCCCGCCAACTATGTGAACGGAGCCAGCGGTGAGCCTGTTGAGGGCTATCAGGGTTATAGCCGGGGCCATGGCCAGCTGTATCCTGCCGGCAGCTAAGTCCATGACCTCCTGGAGCGCGTCGTCGTATACTTTCACTGCAACGGACCCATACCTCTCTGAGAGCTTCTTGACTAGCCTCATTATGTACGGGTACTCGCTGGCCCTCACTATGCCTATCACTGCGGGCGCCTTGGCCCTCGAGCCCCCGGGGCTTATTATTATAACCCCTCCCTCGTCCCTGACCCTTACCAGCCCTAGGGACTCCAACTTCCTGACCCTCTTGAGCACCATACTCTTGCTCCACCCTAACGTCCTTGAGAGCTCCGAGAGCGTCAGTGGCCCGTAGTCGGCTATCGCCTTCATGACGTCAGTGTCCACCTGGTCCAGCAAGGGCTCTCCCTAAAGCACAGCTGTTCTTCAACTCTTAAATAACTTAATACCTCATTAATATAACGCGGCTAGGCTTAATACTTCAGCTGAGGCGTGGGAGGAAGGAGAGCTCATGAGCAGCGAGGAGAGGATAGACCCCTGGGGAAGGCCTGACATAAAGGACTACAAGAGACTCTACGAGGTCTTCGGCATAAGGCCCTTCTCCGAGATACTTGAGAAGCTTAAGTCCATGGGGGTTGAGCCCAGCGCCTTCATGAGGAGAGGCATAATATTTGGCCACAGGGACATGGACGTCGTGCTCAACGCCTGGGCCTCGGGCGAGCCCGTGGCTGTGGTGACGGGCTTCATGCCGAGCGGGCAGTTCCACTTCGGCCACATGCTCACGGGCCTTCAACTGGTCTTCTACCAGAGGCTCGGCTTCAAGGTCTTCGTCTGCATGGCTGACGCTGAGGCCTACGCCGTGAGGAGGGCGAGCAGGGAGGAGGTTATCAGGAGCGCCCTGGATGAGTTTATACCTAACCTCCTCGCCCTGGGCCTCGACCCGCAGAAAACGGAGTTCTACTTCCAGACCGGCAGGGAGGGGCCCTACCACGAGCTTATCCAGCTCTTCAGCGCTAAGGTGACCTTTAACGAGATGGAGGCCATATATGGCGACCTGAGCCCAGCCAAGGTAATGAGCGCCCTCACCCAGGTGGCGGACATACTTCACCCCATGTTGAAGGAGTACGGAGGCTACAAGTACGTTGTAGTTCCCGTAGGCGCTGACCAGGACCCCCACATAAGGCTCTCAAGGGACATAGCTGCAAGGATGAGGGGCGAGATAGAGTTCACGCCGCCGGCGGCGACATACCACAAGCTGATAAGGGGGCTCGACGGGGGCAAGATGAGCAAGAGCAGGCCCGAGGCCACGATTTTCCTGACGGAGCCAGTGGAGGAGGCCGTGAGGAAGTTCAAGGCATCCCTCACGGGAGGCCGCAACACTGCCGAGGAGCAGAGGAGGCTGGGCGGGGAGCCGGACAAGTGCCCTGTCTTTGACCAGTACCTTTACTACCTTGTCCCTGACGACTCAGAGCTCGCCTCAATAGAGGCCAGGTGCAGGGGAGGCTCCCTGCTCTGCGGCCAGTGCAAGGCCATGGGCGCCGAGAAGCTGGCTAAGTTCCTTGAGGCCCACCAGCGCTCCCTTGAGGCCTACAAGGACAAGGCCCAGTCCCTGGTGGAGCTGCCAAAGTATTAATGGGAGTTGCCCTTACCCTCCCCGACCTGCGGGACCGCGGCCTCCGGCCTTGAGAAGTACGACTCCAGGGAGAGGCTCGGGAGGAACCTGACCCCGCACCCCGCGGCGAGCAGCTTGCCGTGAAGCTCTGATATCCTCTGGGATGGCCCCGAGATCATCAGGACCTCGAAGCACTTACCGTTCCTGTGCGAGTGTATGTAGGTCTCAGCTATGTCAGAGTACTGTTCTATTATGTTCTCGCTTCCCTTGTTCTCGGGGCACAGGGCCACCATAACTCCGTCGCACTCGTGAGGGACCAGGTAATGTATGTAGTCGCTCAGCATGTTTCTGAGCGCCTGCTCCACGAGCTCGCTCCTGCTCGCGTTAACCTTTGCTGCCAGGAGGTCAAGCTCCCTGCTCAGGTCGTCAGGAAGGCTTACCCCAAACCTCACCTTATTGCCCATGGCTGTCACCTGAACACCTCTTCACGAAGCTGCTAAGCTTCTCCACGGCCTCATCGCTCATAATGTGCTCAAGCATGCACGCCAGCCTCTCGGACTCGGCTTCGCTTATGCCCATGGCGACCAGGGCAGACATTATCTGCGCCTCCTTCCTAACTATGGGCTCTGCCACGGAGGCCCCGCTCTCTGTAAGCCTCACCCCTCTGTAGGGTATGTAGTCAATGTAGCCAAGGGCCGCGAGCTTCCTGAAGGCCTCTGTGACGCTGGCAGGGGTCATGCCCAAGTCTGCGGCCACGTCAGTCGTGCGAACCCACGAGTTGAGGCCCCCGCGCTTGTAAATGGCGGTCAGATACTCCTGCAGGCTAGGTGATATGGGCCTGCTGCCGGCGTACGTCAGCGGCACCCTTAGGCTTAGGTCGCTTGAAGGGTAAAAAGAGTTAGTAGGTAGCCCTTGAGGGGCAGAGGGGCCCATGCGGTCGCCAGTAATACCTGCACCTCACAGGCTGCACGGCTTGTAAAGCTCCTTGTTGAGCTCAGTGAAGCCAAGCTTCGTGTAGAAGCTGTCAGCTATTGTATTGCCAGCCGGGTAAATGGCTGTCACTATCCCTGCCCCCCTCTTCCTCGCCTCGTCGAACGTCTTGTCTATCAGCATCTTGCCGAGCCTCTTCCTCCTGTACTGGGGCCTAATGTAGAAGTCCGTTATCTGGGCCTTAAGCCTTGGCTCATAGAAGAGCCTGTCCTCTATTACAAACCTTATGACGCCCGCTATTACCTTGTTTGAGGTGTCCTCGGCCACAAGCACCACTGTGTTCTCATCCTTGAGTGACTTCGCAAGGTACTCCCTAACGACATCATATATGTTGGGGACAACCTTAAAGTGCGGGTCCAGCTCCTCGTTAAGCCCCTTCAGCCTCACCACCAGCTCAGTAACTTGGTCTATGTCAGCCTCGGTCATGTTCCTTATCACTATGTTCTCTATTGACATCGACTCACACCTCCTTCACGTACCTGACCAGGTACGGCCTGAACCCCATCTTAGCGTAGAGGTCCTCGGCTATTTTATTTCCAGCTGGGAACTCCACAGTTATCAGTGACGCCACCTGCTTCCTGGCCTCGTCCCTGGCCTTGTTAACCAGGAGCGTGGCCACGCCCTGCCTCCTCTGCTCCGGCTTCACGTAGAGCTCCTTGATGACCAGCTGCCTTCCATTTATAAGCAGGGGGTTCTCCTCAATGTAGGCCGCGAGGTACCCTATGACCTCGAGGCCCTGGACTGCCACAAGGACCAGCGACCCCTGGTCCTCGACTAGCCTGTTAGCGTGGTCCTCGGCCAGCTCCCTGAGGTTGTTGACTGCAGCCCAGCTGGGGTCGAACTCAGCGTTGAACGAATAGAACCTGTAGACGAGCTCCGAGAGCTGCTTCACGTCCTCCTTGAGGGCCCTCCTTATGTTTATGCCGGTCTCCGCGTACAATCGTTTCACCCCTGGTAGTCAACGGGAGGCTTAGGTATAATGCCGTTGTTCCAGAGCAGCTGGATCTTCTGCCTGACGGAGCCTATTATCTCAGTGGCCCTCTCCAGCTCCTCCCTGTACGTGGTAGACCTCCTGGCCACCCCCTCCTCGACCGCCCTAACTGCGACGGCGGCGGCCACCCTGGGGTAGACCTCCCACTCCTCCATGGTCGGAAGTATCCTGTCCTCGGATATGCCCCTCTCCTCGGCGAACTTCGCCAGCTCGACGGCCGCGGCTATGGCCATGGTGTCAGTTATGGTCCTCGCCCTGACGTCCAGGACGCCGCGGAAGACGGCAGGGAAGACGAGGCTGTTGTTGACCTGGTTAGGGAAGTCGCTCCTGCCGGTCGCCACGACCCTGGCGCCGGCCCTCTTGGCCTCAGAGGGCCATATCTCGGGCACGGGGTTGGCTAGGGCGAACACGACGGCGTCCCTGTTCATCCTTGAGACCCACTCGGGCCTTATGACCCCTGGCCCGGGGGAGGAGGCGGCTATGACTACGTCAGCGCCGTCGAAGGCCCTCTCCACTGGGGAGCCAGGGGGGAGGCCTCCCCCTCCCGTCTCTATGGCTATCTGGTACTGGTACGGGTCGGTTAGCATGAGCTTGTCAATGTCCTTCATCTCAGGGTGAAGGACTCCTTTAGTAGTGACTGCTACAACGTTGTGCATGTTATGACCCAAGGCCTTCAGCAGCCTGTAGAAGGCTACGTTGCTGGCGCCGGCGCCGAAGAGCACTATCCTGACGTCCTGGAGCTTCTTGCCGACAACCTTAAGCGCGTTTATGAGCCCCGCGAGCACGGCGGTGGCCGTGCCCTGCTGGTCGTCGTGCCACACGGGTATCTGCAGCTTCGACCTGGCCTCGTCAAGTATGACGAAGCACTTCGGCTTCTCTATGTCCTCAAGGTTTATGCCGCCGAAGGAGGGCTCTATGAGCTGAAGCAGCTCCACAAACTTAGCCGCATCCCTGGCCCTGTGCACTATAGGCACCGCGTCCACGCCGCCTAGGTACTTGAAGAGCAGAGCCTTGCCCTCCATCACCGGGTACGCCGCCTCCGGGCCCACCTTGCCCAGGCCGAGGACCCTCGTGCCGTCGCTCACCACGGCTATCGTGTTCCACCTTGACGTGAGCTCGAAGGAGAGGTCAGGGTCTGAGCTTATGAGCCTGCTGGGCTGAGCCACGCCTGGGGTGTACCATATGGCAAAGTCCTTAAGTCTCCTGACGGGCACCTTGGGCAGGACCTCTATCTTGCCGCCGTAGAACCTGTGCAGCTCAGTGCTCAGCTTATACCACTCCTCAGTGCCCTCTTCCTCCTCTGCCAAGAGCGCGCACCTGCACGTATCCACCTGCGCTCAGAAATATTAAAGGGCCTCCTATTCATAAGTAAAGGAAGCCTTCAGCTTCGGCCGCACGCCCTACTTTGTCAGGACGTCGCTGTACTGAGCGCGGAGCACCTTCTTGTCAGCTTTCCCGGTGCTCGTCAGGGGCAGGCTCTGAACCTCTATTACCTTGTCAGGGAGCCACCACTTCGGTATGGCCCCCCTATTAACGAAGTTCTCCGTGAGGAACCTGTTTATTTCCTCCGTAGTCAGCTTGCCCTCCCAGCCCTTCCTTGGAACTACCAGAGCCACTGGCCTCTCGCCCCACTTGGGGTGCTTGGCGCCTATCACTGTTACCATCAGTACGCCCGGGTGCTGGCTGATGGCGTCCTCAAGCCTTAGGCTGCTTATCCACTCGCCCCCGCTCTTTATCACGTCCTTCTCCCTGTCCATTATCAGTATGCTGCCGTCGGGGTACCACACGGCCAGGTCGCCGGTGTGGAACCAGCCTCCCCTCCACGCGGCCTCCGTCTTCTCGGGGTCCTTGTAGTACTCGTAGGTGACCCATGGAGCCCTTACCACGACCTCTCCAAGTGTCTTGCCGTCCTTTGGCACGGGCCTTCCATCCTGGTCGACAACAGCTATGTCAACAAAGAATATCGGGTAGCCGGTCCTCAGCTTTATGTAGAAGAGCTCCCTGTCACTCAGCCTGTCCTGAAGCCTTGATGGCGGAAGGGCCAGCGTGAGCACGGGCGCCGTCTCCGTGAGGCCGTAGCCCACGAAGACCTTCATGCCCCTCTTCTCGGCCATGAGGGCCAGCCCCTCGGGCAGCGCCGAGCCGCCGTTTATGAACACGACCCCGCTCAGGTCGTACTTTTCGCTCTCTGGGTCAGCCAGGAGCATGTAGAGAATCGTCGGCACGCCGGCAAAGTAGGTCACCTTCTCCTGCTTTATGAGCTCTAGGTAAGCCTTCGTGTCAAACTTGCCCGGAAGCACGGTCTTCTGCCCTGACATTATCGAGGAGAACGGGAAGCCCCAGGCGTACACGTGATACATGGGCACGACTATCATGCTCACGTCCCTGCTGGTTATCTGTATCCCCTTTGGCCCTGCCCCAAACCCCGCCACCGACGACAGTATTGAGAAAGCGTGCAGCACCACCTGCCTGTGGCTGTGGTACACGCCCTTGGGAAGGCCCGTTGTGCCGCTGGTGTAGAACATGAACGCCGGCCTCCTCTCGTTGAGGGTTGGGAACTCGAACTTGCCGCCGCGCTCCTTAAGCAAGTCCTCGTAGTGATATGCCTGAACGCCCCCTACCCTGCTGGGCACGGAGTCCGCGTCTACAACTATCACGTGCCTTAGGCTCTTGACGTTAGGCACCACGGCCTCCGCCAGCTGAAGGAAGTCAGCGTTCACTATCAGGACAGAGTCCTCGGCCTGGTTCATCGTGTAAATAATCTCCTGTGGGGCAAGCCTAACGTTTACCGGGTGAAGTACGGCGCCCATCATTGGGACCGCGTAGTACTCCTCCAGGTGCCAGTGGGTGTTCCAGTCCATAGTGGCAACCCTGTCAAGCCCCTTGACGCCCAGCGACGACAGGGCTGACGCCAACTTCTCCACGCGATCAGCGAAGTCCGAGTAGGTGTACCTGAAGACCCCCTTCCTTGTCCTGTAAACTATCTCCTGGTCCGGGAACAGGTACCTGGCCCTCTCGTATATCCTTGTTATAGTAAGCTCCGAGCCTGGCCTGTCCGGAATCTCCTCAGGTAGGGACACTGACTTGTACACCTCTTTTTTCCTTCAGGAGGAGGTTTATCCTAAGGAAAATATAAGAGGATTGTTTGTAAAAACTACTTAAATAAGTCGCCTTGGACCCCCTTAAATAGGACCTAAGACGGCGTCGGCCCGTGAGGTGCTAAAGGACAGCGGCTACGCCGTGGTGCTCAGCGAGGGGCCTTACGACCTTCTCTGGCGCCCCGACGGCAGGGCCCTCTGCGTCGCCCTGGTTGAGGACTGGCCCATGGCAACACTTAGCGTTGCCTCCGGGAGGCCTTCCCTGATTGACCCGCTGGGCCTCCTTAGGGATGAGGAGGTAACTGCTAAGGTTAGGAGGCCGGGCGACCTGAGGGTGATTGGGGAAGCGACGATATCCGAAGGGGGCGTGGAATCCCTCAGGGCCCCGGTCAGGGGCTGGGCCCTGGTTGACCTGCTGGACCTGGGGGAGGCCTCGGCGCAGACCGCCAGGCTGGTGGCTTCCGTTAGGCCAACTCTTATTTACCTGCTCAGGGGGTTCACCTCGCCCGCCTCCATTGAGGCCTCGTCGTCACTTGTTAGCGCGGGCCTTCCTCTCGTGGTGCCGGGGCTCGTGGGTGCCAAGGAGGTCTCATCGCTCTGGAGAAGGGGGCCGAGGGTTATAGTGAGCCTAAAGGATCAGATAGGTGAGGATAAAAAGTGGGCGTTAGAGGAAGGCCTTGAGGGCTCACGCCTCACGGACCTCCTGCTTAGCCTCTCAGGACTTGGATGTTAATCCCTTATGGTCTCCAGTGTGGTGAGCACCTGCCATATCTTAGTCCTGGCGTGAAGGGGCATGTTGGGGTCCTGGCTTATCTCGTCAAGGGCCCCAACCGCGTTAGCTGCCCTCACGGCAGGCGACAGCTTGGTGTCCCTCAGGTAGGTTAGCGCCGTGGCTGCGGCCCTCCTTATGTTCCTTGGAACTCCCGCGTCGTTCACTATCGTGGTCAGAATGGTCATGGCAAGCCTAATTTTCTCCTCAGTACTTACCTGCGCGGCTGACACGCTGGCTCACCCCGCTTCTCTGTTAGCTGTGTTCTTAAAAGTTATAAGGAGTTTATAGAGTCCCCACCCTGCCCACTAAGTGCGGGGCCCTGCAGCGTATTAACTCCCAGGCGCCACGGCAAGCCCTATGCCTACAAGCGTGACCGCCATGTATACATACTGTACAAAAGGTATTCTTTGGCCGAGTACTAGGTATGCTAGGATCGTAGAGCCCACGGGCTCTGCCATCATCGCTATGGTGGACGCTATGAAGTTTTTCTTGCCTATAAGGTAGTTCATTACTGTGTGGCCTCCCATCATTGGGACGATGGCCAGGCCTAGAAAGCACAGCCACGCCTTAACGCTATAGTGAAGCAGGTCATAGCCCAGGGCCAGCGACGCCGCGGCGCTGAAGGCCGCCGCCGGAACGTATATCGCCGTGACGTAGCTGAACGTGTCAAGCCTTGCCCTCATGGACTTCCCGACGCTTAGGTAGAGCACCATTGCAATCATGCCTCCCAGGCTCAGTAGCACCCCGGTTGCAAACCTGCCTCCGGGGTCAGAGAGCGACAGCAGGGCGACGCCCAGCATGGCTATTGCGGAGCCCAGCACCTCGAGGGGCCTGTACCTCTCCTTGAAGAACGCCAGCCCAACCACTATGAGAACTGCAGGGTAGGAGTCCACGAGCGTCACGCTGACGGCAACGCTTATGTAGTGCAGGCTGGTCATCCACAGGTCGAAGTGCATCGCGAGGAAGAGGCCCCCAGCGGCGGCTACCATCAGGTCCCTCCTGGAGAGCCTCGCCAGGGAGCCTATGGAGCCCCTGGCCCACGCTATGGCTGCCACAATAGCCGATGATAATACTAGCCTCCACGTGGCGGCTACGGGCCCCGGCGCGCCGCTAAGCACAACTAGAATAGCGGCTAAGGAGAAGCTGACGGCCATTATTGCCATTAGGGCGTAGTCCGCTACGCGCAAAGGCCTTCCAAGGGCCTTTGAAGTGCAGGGATTAAAACACGTCAGCTGGCCAACGCATATAGTTCCCTTTGAAGTCTCCGCGCTCTACACTCACAGCTTTAACCTAGCACTCCGTTCAAAACCAAGGTGACTAGGCCTGGCGGAAGTGAAGGTTATCGACGTGAGCCCGGGGGAGCTCAGGGGCTACATATCCTCCTTTGTCATAATAGATGAAAAGGTAGCCGTGGTGGACCCGGGCCCGGAGAGCGCTTATGACAAGCTCAGAGAGGGCCTTGAGTCCCTTGGCGTGAAGCCTGACTTAATAGTGGTGACTCACGTGCACCTTGATCACGCTGGGTCCGCCGCCCACCTGCTGAAGGACTTCCCCTCAGCGACAGTGTTCTCGCACCCCAGGGGCGTGCCCCACATAGTGGATCCCTCAAAGCTCTACGAGGCCTCATTTAAGGTGGCCCCAATACTGCCACGCACCTACGGGAGGCCCCTTACCGCCAGCCCCGAGAGGGTCTTCCCGGCGGATGACGGAAAGGTCCTGGAGCTAGGCAGCTCAAGGATAAGGGTTATACACACTCCGGGGCACGCGAGCCACCACATGAGCCTGCTGCTGGACCCTGACGGCATAATCTTCACTGGGGACTCGGCTGGCGTTATATTTACTGTGAAAGGGCGTGAGGTCATGCTGCCCACCACGCCCCCGCCCTTCAAGCCAATGATGTACGTCGAGAGCATAGACAAGATGATGTCGCTGGAGCCGAAAAAGATAGCGCCGACGCACTTCGGAATTCATGACGATGCTATGACATGGCTTGCGAGGGCCAAGTCCCAGGTGACCCTCTGGCTCAATCTCATCAAGAAGTCAGACAAACAGAGCTATGACGTCCTAGAAGGGCTGCTTGCCAAGAATGATGACTACGTAAGGTCCCTGCTCTCGGACGGCGAGGAGTTTATGATAAAGGGGTTCCTTGAAAACACCATTGACGGCCTCGTTGATGCGGTGAGGAGAGGGGAACCCATACCGGCTTAACGAGAGACCAGCTCGCTGAGCCTCTTGTACATAGCGTCTGAGAAGTCCTTATCGATAACTACCACCGCAACGGCGTCATTGCCGTGAGGGAGCCCTATTATAACAGCGTTGCACGACACCATGAGGTCTATAAATGCGACCTCCGACTCCACGAAGCTTATGCCGAGCCTCCTAAACTCGTCAGCCAGCTGCTTGTACTTATCTAGCGACCCCTTGGGCACTATCACGGTTGCCCCAGAGGGCAACGACGTCACGAGCTTCCTCAGCTCGGGGAGGAGCTCGGCGAGCTTGTCAAATACCTTGAACGCCATGAATATGGGCCTTGAGCTGCAGGAGCTGCTGTAGGACATGGCTGCGCCAAAGACGTTGTTTAGCCCTCTCACAAGGCTCACCCTGGTCCCTTCCCTTATGCTGGCCCCGTAGGTCCTTGAGAGCAGGTCCCCGAGCTCCCTCAGCCTGTTTGCCTTCTCAAGGCTCTTCATTATCTCGCTCTCCGCTATGGCACTTATGGCTTGCTTTGGCTCAATCGGCTGGTAGACGCCGTCAAACTCCGTCACGAGGCCCATGGACTCAAGGCTCCTGAGCACGTCGTAAATCCTCTGGGAGGGCACCGAGGACTCCTTGGCTATGTCCTGAGGCTTTGCCTTTCCAAGCTTCAGGAGGGCCAGGTAGGCCGCTGCCTCGTACTTATTGATACCCAGCAGGCTCCTGATGGCTGTCTCTAGGTCGTTCACGTCAGCGCTCATTCTACTTCCCGCGAGTCGTATGTGACTTATGTATCCTTATAATACTTAATGGCTGAACGCAAGCCCGCGATCACACCTCGCGGCCGTTTTAGCGTTAAAACAGGCGAAAGGCCAGGGGAGGCGGGCCAGCGAGGTGCCTTAAGGACGAGAAGGAGCGAGCTCCTTGCCATGAGCTTCGTAGTGATGGCCTTTAACTCGCTTTACCAGTACTCCTGGAACGTCCTCAGCCCGCTGATAGCGTATGGCCTTCACATAAACTTCCTCAAGGTCAGCGTGGCATTCACGCTATTCGCTATATTCTCTACTGCTTCGCAGCTGGCCGCCGGCCCCCTTGTTGACAGGAGGGGGCCAAGGCTCATAGCGCCCCTGGCCTCGTTGCTCTCTGCCATGGGCTTCCTTGGCACGGCCCTCTCTACCTCCCTGGCGGAGTTCTACACCTTCTGGAGCGTTGGAAGCGTGGGCGAAGGGGTGCTCTATGGCATAGCATCAAACGCCGCAGTGAAGTGGTTCCCCGACAGGAGGGGGCTTGCTACAGGTCTAGTGAGCCTTGGCTTCGGCCTTGGGGCTGCGGTGGCCAACCCGTTCATAGGCCTCTCAAGGAGCTTCAGGGAGGTAAGCCTAATCATAGGGCTCCTGGAGCTGTTCGTGCTGAGCGGCATCTCTGCAGTTATAGACTACCCTAGGGGGCTCAAGGGCGTTGACCTGACAGTGACCGCGCGGTCGCCCAGCTGGTGGCTGCTCTACGTGACGTTCGTCCTCTCCCTGGTTCCGCTGGTTTCCTTCTCAAGCTCGCTGGGAAGGCTGACGGACCTCAAGGGGTACCTCTTTGGTATTGCAGCCTCCGTCTTTCCCCTGTCAAGCGGCCTTGGGAGGCCAGTCCTAGGGGCCCTATCAGATAAGCTGGGAAGGCCTAGGACCATATTGGCGTCCCTCCTAACGGTAGCCTTGTCCTCGGCCCTAGCGCTTTACGGCCCTGGGCTCATTAAGGTCGTCGCAGTCTCCCTAGTCGGCTTCTTCAACGGCGCCCAGATACCTCTGTTCTTCAGCATAGTAGGCGACCTCTACGGCGAGGCGTTCTCGACTTCAAATAACGCAGCCATCTACACCGGTAAGGCTTTCAGCGGCCTCCTGGGCGGCGTCGTGATAGCCGCGCTCATGGAGGAGGGCTATGGCGCTGGGGCCCTTGTCATAGGTTCGCCCCTCTTTGCATCAGCGTTAATGCTAGCAGCCTTAGAGGCCAGGAGAAGGGGCCGCTAGGCTAGCCCGTGGGCTTAGTCTTCCTCTGCTCCTCCTGGATTGCCCTTATAGTCTTCATTACAGTTATTAATATGTTGTGGCGGGCCTCGTCCTCAAACATTGTCTTGCACTTGGCGTCTATCGCCAGAACGTAGGTGCTCTGGCTCGTCTCTATGACCCTTATAGTTGGCACGTCCGCCACTATAGGGAGCGACGAGAGCTCCTTCTTGAGCCTCTCTATAACCATCTCAGGATCAAGATCCTTGGGGACCTCGTAGCGGGTCCTGACCCTCCTTATCTCGTTGTCCGAGTGCACGAATATCGCTGCCTGGGCCATAATGCTGTTTGGCACCTTTATTGGGACGTTGTCGTCTGAGAGTATAACTGTGTACATCAGGTTTATCTCCTGCACAACGCCTGTGTAGCCAGGTATCAGGTAGTCCGTTGAGAAGAACTTAGGCGGGTAGGAGGGCACTATGAGGCCGTACTGCCAGGTGCTGAACGTTATCCTGTCGCCTACCTTGAAGGGCCTCGTGAGTATTATTACTATGCCCCCAAATATGTTAGAGAGGACGAACTGCGAGGCAAGACCCACCACTAGCCCTGCGAAGCCGCCAGCGGCCAGGGCCTCAGTTACTCCCACCTTTATTATTGCCAGGAACACCACGAACGCAATTACATAGCCGCTGAGCCTCACTATGAAGGCCACTGAGGATGCGTTGGCGGGGCCCACGGTTGAGGCGAGCCTGTTCCTAAGAGCTATAGCAACCAGCTGCGTCACGGACACAGACGCTATGAGCCAAAGTACGCCGTAAAGGTAGTTCTCAAAGCCTGTAGGTATGAGCTTCAGCTTTATGAGCACGTAACCTACTAGAATCACTATGGCTACTATCAAGGCTGCCAACAAGAGAAAGTAGAGCGTGCCGTGACCAACGCGCCGCGTCACTGTGGTATAAGAGTTATTAACGGACATCTAGCACCCAGGAGGTCTCACTGCTGATGAAGGTCCCTTAAATCCTGTTAGCTGGCCGCTGATATCTCAAGGTTTAAACGCTGGCGCCCTCGTTCTGTCTCATAGCCTTGTATATCGTAGACGCCAGCTTCCTTCCCGCCTTGGTTAGATCGTAGTAGACGCCGCTCGGCTTGTGGCCCATCTCCCTGGACTTGAACTTAAGCCACGGCTTGACCGACGAGGTGACCTCCCTCTTAAGCTGTCCCTTGAACCTGGTCAGGTACCCCTTAGACTCCAGGTCATTGCAGGCCCTCTCTATCTCGTCCTCGCTGTACTTGGGAGCCCACCCGCTGGCCCCCAGGAGCCTTCTGGCCATGTACCAGGGGTTGTCAGGCCCGTACTTGTATATGTGAACCAGGATGAGCTTCTCCAGCTCAGTCAGGGAGGCCCCCTCAATGTCATCGTTTTCCTTCAATCCTCGACATCACCCACTCCTCAAAGGACCTCCTGAGGGAAGATATCTGCGCAGGGGTGTTGTCAGTGAGCCCCCTCACGCTGAGAACTGCGTCAACCAGGTCCCTGGTAAGCTCGTCAAAGACCTTGTAGCTGACCTCGCCCCATGGCTCTGCCTGGTAGGTCCTCTCCACAAGCTTGACGCCTCCGCACTGGGAGTCCTCCGTTATCTTATACGGCTCGAACACGGCTATCACGGGCTTTCCAAAGTAGCCAGCAAGTATAGCAAGGTTCTTGGAGCCCACCTTGTTGTATATGCAGCCGTCGGAGGTCACGTTGTCTGCGCCTATAAGAACCATGTCTGCGCGGCCCACGTAGGAGCTCGCCGCGGCGTCAGCTATTAGCTCCACGTCAAACCTATTTGACCTGAGCTCCGCCGCGGCGTTCCTTCCCTCGCCCCCCGGCAGGCTCTCAAGCACGTAGACCTTCTTGACCATGTTCTGTATGGACTTTAGAACGTCGACTACGTTGCTGCTGTAGCTTATCGTGATGACGCTTATGGGCTGGCCCTTAACTAGGTCCACCGCGTGCCTAACAACCTCCTCCCTTGACCACTTCATGTAGTCCAGGAAGGCCTCAGCCCCGTCCTTAAGTGTCCTGCCGCTGTAGCAGGCCTCCTTCAGCGCCCACACGAGGCTGTCTATGCTCCCCATGGTCGGGTTGGCCGATACGAGCAGGCCCGAGATGCTGTCCACGTTATCGCATGATGCCCTACCGCTTGAGGAGTCCTCGATAACAGCCCTGGCAAGCGTCTCCGCGGACCACGACGCCCCCCTTATCTGCTCTGATGAAACCTCGAGCACAGCCCTTCGTATGCTTTCCAGCAAATTACCCCCAGGGCACGCTGGGAACAAAAAGGGATTTTTCCTTTTCGCAGGGGCCTATCCCTTACGTTTGCACCAGGGCGAAAACTTTTAATTAGATGCCTGGATACGGTATCCAGGGATCTAGTATGAGCAAAGGGAGCGCTAAGGGGTCAACAGCAACAGCCCTCTTGGCGTCAACCCTGATAGTTATGGTCGTTCTTGTGGGGCTGACGGCTTACTCTATGTACCAGGTTCAGGCAATTAACAGGAAGCTCGGTGACGTCAGCTCCTCAGTGTCGAATATAAACAGCACCGTGATGAGTGAGGTGTCGAGCAGGCTGACTGACGAGAGCGAGTACATTGGAGAGCTCCTAGCGCAGCTTAACGCGAGCGTCAGCTCCCAGATAGCAAAGATAAGGGACGAGGTCTCAAACCTAGAGGCAACCATAGGGTTCCCAGTTGCCATAGTTGACGCGCTCAACCAGACAATCTATATACCTGCGATGCCCCACAGAGTAGTGACCCTTGACCCTGCCTCTACCGAGATGGTGCTTGCGGTAGGCGCTGCCAGCCAGCTTGTTGGAGTTGATAATAACAGCCTCACGTACCTTCCGCCGCCCTTCAACTACACGATAAACAAGCTATACCAGAACGGCTCAGTGGCCAGCATAGGCAGCACCTGGAGCTCCCCAAGCGTTGAGGCCATACTTGCGCTGAGGCCTGACCTCGTCATTGGGACGGCCGGGTGGGGTTACAACGACTACATAGCCTCAGTGCTCAGCCAGTACGGCATACCCGTGCTCCTGCTGCCCTCCTCGAGCTCTCTTAGCGACGTATATAAGTCCATAATCATGGTAGGCGAGGCCACAGGGCACGTAAAGGAGGCCGTAAGCATTGTAGAGAACGACTCCGCTATGATCAGCTCCCTGGAGTCAAGGCTTCAGGGCCTTCCAGAGGTAAGGGTAGCGGTCATACTTTGGGTGAACCCAACCTACGTGGCCGGTGGCGGCACCTTTCAGAACGACCTTGTAATGCTGGGCGGCGGCGTCAACGCCTTCGCCAACAGCAGCGGGTGGCCAGTGGTGACGGCTGAGGAGCTCCTCGAGGCTAACCCGCAGGTTATAATATTGATGAGCAACGGGGGGCTCTTCAACGAGTCCTACCTTATACAGTGGCTCAACTCGTCCATAGGGCCCGCCTACAAGAACATCAGTGCCATAGCCTCAGGCAGGGTTTACTTAGTGGAGGGTTGGTACGAGAGCGTCCTAAGCGAGCCGTCCGTGCTTGCACCATATGGTGCGCTGCTAATAGCCGAAATACTTCACCCGCAGGCATTCAACATAAGCAGCCTGCCAAGCGTGATCTCGCCGTCAACGCTAAGCATATCAGGTGTGAACCTTGAGGGCGGGCCAGCTTAAGTGGCTGGCGCCCCCGATACTGCTGGCGCTGGCCTCGCTGGCCTCAGTCTCAACAGGCCCCTACTCCAGGGTTGGCCTGCCCCAGCTGGTCGACCTAATGATAGGCCATGACATGCCTGACACCTACCTTTACATTATAGTCTACAGGCTTACCAGGACAGCTGCAGCAATAGTGTTAGGTGTCTCCCTGGCCTCCGCCGGTGCCTCGCTGCAGTACACCCTCCGCAACCCCCTCGTTGACCCATACCTTGCTGGGGTAGCCTCGGGGGCCTTACTAGGCGTCACGCTCATGATATACCTGGGCCACGTGGGCTTCCTCGAGCTGTACGCAGCCGCAATGGCCGGCGGGCTCCTGACGCTCGCCCTAGTGACGCTAGTCTCCTCGCTCGCCGGCGGCGGCGCGTCTACCTTCTTGATAACTGGCGTTGCGGCCTCCTACCTGTTGAGCGGCATAACTATGTTCCTCATGATAGACCTTGGCCCAAGGCTGCCCGGGGCGCTTTACTGGATGTTTGGCAGCGTGGCCTTCGTGACCACCAACGTGCTTGAAAGGTCCGCGGCGGTCGCCTTGGCGTCCCTGGCGGGGCTCGCCGTCCTAGCAAAGAGAGTCAACACCTTCATGCTTGGTGACGATGTGGCCAGGAGCCTGGGAGTCAACGTGGGCCTAGTGAGGACCCTGTCCTTCCTGTTGGCCTCCTCTGCTACGTCAGCTGTTGTAGCTATGTCAGGCCCCGTGGGCTTCATAGGCCTTGTGTCACCATGGCTCGCGAGGCGCATATATGGAAGTAACTTCTCCATGGTCCTTCCGGCAGCAGCCATTATAGGCGCCACGCTCACAGTGGTCAGCGACATAGCTGCAAGGTTAGTTATATATCCTTCAGAGGCGCCACTTACGGCCGTCACCAGCGTCTTTGGGGCCCCTCTGCTGGTCTACATACTGTTAAAGTCGAGGAGCGAGGGCTCATGGTGAGCATAGCCGTAAGAAACCTCAGCTATGAGATAAACGATGTCCGCATACTAAATGACATAAGTTTTACACATGGCTCAGGCCTACTCATGATAATAGGCCCCAACGGGGCGGGCAAGACGACGCTGCTGAGGGCCCTGGCCGGGCTCATAAAGTTCAGGGGCTCCGTAGAGCTTGACGGGGTCAGGCCCGAGGGGTACCGCAGGTACATATCTTATGTGCCCGCGCAGCCGTCCCTGGACCCCATGGCCAGGGGCCTTGACGTGGCCCTTGCCATGAATTACCGCTCCTCTGACGGCTCGTGGAAAAATAGGTTCCTGGAGGCCCTGGGCAGGTTTGGCCTGGAGGGGCTGGCGCAGGCCCGTCATATCAATGAGCAGCGGAGAGCAGAGGCTCCTGCTCCTGGCGGCGGCCCTGTCCCGCGGCCCAAGGCTGCTCATACTTGACGAGCCCACAGCTTTCCTGGACGTCACCAACAGGGCCAAGGTCATCGAGCTGCTGCAGGAGCTCACGAGGGAGGGCGTCTCAGCAGTGGTAGCCACCCACGACATAGAGTATACCGCAATAGCGGACAACGTCGCCGTGCTGAAGTCCGGCAGGCTGGTGTCGTTCGGCCCGCCTGAGGAAGCCCTGAGCGAGGGGCTTCTGAGCGACGTCTACGGGATTAGCATAAGGCGCATCGACGGGAACACGCCATCTTATATGCCCGAGCTGCTCTTAAAAAGATTTTCTAAGTGAATAATCATACATTGATTTATATTCCAGTAGCGTCCTGAGCTCCTGGGCGAGAAAAGTGGTCTCCCTTAAGAGGTACGAGCTTCCGCCCCTTCCGTACAACTATGATGCCCTTGAACCCATAATAAGTGCCGAAACTCTTAGGTATCACCATGACAAGCACCACCTAGGCTACGTCAACGGCGCCAACGCTGCCCTTGACAAGCTTGAGAAGTACCTTAACGGCCAGCTGACCGACATAGACGTGAGGGCAGTTGCCAGGGACTTCGAGTTCAACTACGGAGGACACATACTGCACACTCTCTACTGGCTTAACATGGCCCCTAAGGGTAAGGGAGGGGGAACGCCTGGAGGCGCCATAGGGGACGCGATAAACAAGTTCTTTGGCTCCTTTGACAAGTTTAAGAAGCTCTTCGGCGACGCCGCCAAGAACGTTGAGGGCGTAGGATGGGCCATACTTGCATACGACCCTGTAACTGGCGACCTGAGGATACTGCAGGTCGAGAAGCATAACAATGTCGTTACCACAAACCTGATACCGCTGCTAGCAGTTGACGTGTTTGAGCACGCCTACTACATAGACTACAGGAACGACAGAGCTAAGTACGTCGACAGCTGGTGGGACCTGGTAAACTGGGACGACGTGGAGGCCAGGTACCAGAAGGCGCTGAACACGCCTAAGCTGATACTTTGAAACTATGAGTAATAAATAGGCCTGTATATATTTTTGTTATCATTTAGTTTTTAATTTTTAGGTACATATTCTTGCTTTTTCCTTTCTAAAAACTACTGAGAAGTGGGACCAAGGATGACCATAAAGGTCAGGATAGACCCCAGGGATAACTGCATAGCAGACATGGTGTGCGTGAGCCTTTGCGGAGACGTCTTCGAGATGAGTGACGTGGACGGCAAGAGCCAGATAATAGCCAAGTGGAGGACGGACCCCAACGACATAAACCACGGCGAAGTGCCCGACGACTTCCAGGACTGCGTTGACGCTGCGGCCAAGAGCTGCCCGACGCAGATAATCCATTACGAGGGTCCTAACGGCTCTTACTGAAGTTTTAGAGCCCACCTTGAGGGGCTGCTCGCTAAGTATCCTAGGTTTTCCTATAAGGTCAGCTGGTTTTTTGATCCCCCATGGCCTTGTCTGCGGACACCCTGAGGGCCACGCCAAAGGCTTTAAGTATGGCTAGTATAACGCCCACTGCGTAGGCCACGTCAGGGTCCGACATGGCCCTTATCATTGCCATAGGGTCATAATAAGATGATGAAATGAGGTTGAGGCTCTTCTTAAAGCCCTCCGAGGTCCTCTTTATGACCTCGGCCACCTGCGGGTCGCCCAGGGTCCTAGAGAGCTCTATGGCGACGTCCGCAAGCCCCTTAAAGGACACCACAAGCCCTTCAACCAGCTTGCCAACCTCCTGAGGGGGCAGCTTGGAGTCCAACACCTTTGATATCTCCTGGGAGGCAGAAACTGCCCACCTGGCTATCTGGCTTGAGGGTCCCTCGCCCTGGCCGCCCTGCTTTGCAATCTCCTCCAGCGATGCTGGAAGGGCGGCAAGCAGCGATGACACAAAGGCCCCCAGGGCTGCGCCAAGCAGCTGGGCGGCCTTTATGTTGTCCTCGCTCAACTCGCTCTCCTCAGCCTTTTCTTTATGGTACACCTTTATAAGTGATTCTCAGTAATTACTTAGGGTCACTATGAGCGGCCTGGACGAAAAGGTCTACATGGTCATTAAGGCAATACCTAGAGGCAAGGTGACCACCTACAAGGCCGTAGCAGAGCTTCTTGGCGTCTCTCCCAGGACAGTGGCCAGGGCCCTCAGGAGAAATCCAAGGCCTATTGAAATACCATGTCATAGAGTGATAATGTCCGACAGGAGCGTAGGTGGCTATGCCTTCGGGGGGCCAGAGGTGAAGAGGAGGCTCCTAGAGTCCGAGGGCGTCAGGTTTGATGATAAGGGCAAAGTGCTCGAGGACTTCATAATTAGGGACCTGAGGTCTATAGATAAAAATTTATGGGTGACTGACCATAATACGTAAAGCCGTACGCTGACGCATAAAGGTGAAGCCTAATGAAGGCAGCCAAAGGCAGCGTAGACTCGTTCGCGGTGATGGCGGCCATAGTGATACTGATCACGTTCGGCGCCAGGGCCTCAAATAATATGATAGCGACCACCCTGCCCCTGCTAGTCAAGAGGCTTTTCAACTTCAACGGCCTTGCCGTAGGGCTCATAGCAACGGCCTTCATGGGATCCACCTTCGTCTCGAGCACCTTCATAAACGCTAGGCTGTCAGCGGAGTCCAGGAGAAAGTTCTTCATAGCGGCAGCCATAGCTTACGTGGCGCTGTTTCCACTCTATGCCTTCTCAAGCCCCCTGACTATCTGGCTGCTTGCAATAGCCGCCGGCATTGCGCTGGGCCCTATAATGCCTAATATAATGACCTCCGCTGGAAGCCTTAAGGACCTTAAGGCCAGGGAGAGGCTCCTCACAATCTACACGCTTGCCCTCAGCACCTCCTTGCTCGTGGGCCCTGCTATTGACTCCGTTATAGTAAAATATGTTGGGCTTAAGGACTCGTTCATATTCTTTGAGCCCATAGCGGCCCTCGTAGCAGTAGTTGCCCCACTGGTCAAGTTTCCTGAGGAGGAGCGCACAGCCAAGGGCTCAGCTAGGCCCAAGGTGGCCTCTATACTTGCCAACAACGGGTTCATAGCAGCCTCGCTCAACAACCTGACGTACTCGGTGCCCTTCGCCTTTATAACTAGCTTCGCAGGCCTCTACGCCGAGTACAGGTTTCACGTAAGCGACTCCATAGCGCTTCTGCTATACTCACTGTTCTACACAACGTCGTTCCTGGGGAGGCTGGTGTTAGCCATAAGGCCCCCATACAACGTGGTGAGGCTTATGATACTCTCGTCAAGCCTTACCCTCCTGGGCCTCATAGCTGCCTGGGCCTCGCCCAGCCTGCTGGTTTACATGGCTGCGCTGCTCCTCCTCGGAATTCCGCATGGCCTTACGTACACTCTTAGCGTCATCTCCATATCCAGGACCTTTGACCCAAGGAGCCTCAACGCCGCTAACAGCTACTTCTTCTCGATAATGATGGTAATAGGCTCCGGGCTGCCGGCCGCCCTTGGAGCTATAGTGACCGCGGCCGGGTACCAGACCACTATACTAAGCATAGTGCCTATAGTGGCTGCCATCTTTGGCGCCACCATGTTCTTTGCCCGCAGGGCCTCTGCGGTGCTCGTCAGGCCTCCTGTGATTGCGCAGGGCCCTTAAGCGGCCTCTACTAGCGTTTTTAATTACTACTGTCGGTAGTAGCAGGCGGGACCTGACTTGGCTAAGGCTTCTGAGATCCTAAGGCAGTCGGCCGGGGACCTGTGGGGCCAGTACGTGAGGAGCAGGTTCGTCGAGATGCTCCGCGACGGTACCTTGCCGAGGGACGTGTTCAGATACTACCTAGTGCAGGACTCTAAGTATGTTGCAGAGATGCAGAGGGCCGTCATAAGGGCCGCCTCTCAGGCCCCCCTTTCAGAGGCCATCAAGGTTCTCCTGGCGGTCTTTGCTAACCCCGAGCGCGGGGCTGAGGTACACTCGAAGCTTTTCAGCGAGCTTGGTATAAGCGAGGCTGAGATAAGCTCGACAGGAATGAACTTAACTAACTACGTCTATACTAGACACCTTAACTACTACGCCTCGCTCGGCTGGCCCGAGTTCCTGGCCGCGTGGGCCCCCTGCATGTGGGGCTACAGCGAGGTCGGCAGCTACGTGGCCCTCTCAAGCGACCCCCTCTACAGGGCCTGGGGCGAGTTCTACGCCTCGGAGGACTACAACTCGCGCGTGAGGGCCCTTCTTGAGGTTCTCGACTCGTACAACGTGACGCCGGAGATGCAGAGGGCCTTCGTTAACAGCGTCAGGTTTGAGATATCGTTCTGGGAGTCAGCCCTCAGAAAGGACCCAACGGTCTACTGAGACCGCACAAGGCTATTAAGGCGGCAGCCCAGTCTGAGCCCAAGGGCTTAATGGTAAGGACTCGCAGCAAGCTGATGCTGGAGGTGCTCGAAGTACTCTCAGCGCCGTACTCCGTGCTCTCAAGGCTTATGCCGCAGATGGCGGCCCTCGCCGTCATAATTGCTATAACCGCCTACGTCTTCATATACTTCCAGCACATTGACCTGGTATCCGCAATATATGCGTCCGTAGGCCTGGTGACCACCATAGGCCTCTACACCCCGCCAATAAATGCTATGCCGGACTCTGAGAAGCTGTTCCTCACAGCGCTGGTCCTGGCCTCTGTGGCGACCTACACTACTATAGTAATGAATATAGTCTCAACTATAACTAAGAGGACAGTGTGGACTGACGCCAGGGCCAGGTGGAGGGCTTCGCACGTGAAGGACCACGTTGTGGTGCTCGGCAACGTGCCTGAGGTGGCAACCGAGCTGGACAGAATGGGAGTTGAATACATCATGGTCACAAACAATGAGTCGCTGGCGGCCAGCCTCCAGAACCACAGGGTAATAATAGGTAATCCAACTAGCGAGAAGGAGCTGAGGGCCGCTGGCGTAGAGTCCGCGGCAGTTGTAATAATAGCCCTTGACAGCGACTCTGACTCGCTCACGGCCCTCATAAGGGTGAAGAGACTTAACCCCAGGGTCAGGACCGTGGTAATGATACACAACGAGGACCTGACGGACGTGTTCCTTGACTCTGGGGCTACTCAGGTTGTGAGGCTCAGGAGATTCATAGGGAGAGCCCTGGCGGGCATGGCGCTTTCAAGTAACCTTGGAGGCCTGCTGCTCGAGTCCACTGAGGGCAGCAGCAAGGCGCTTCGCCAGGCGGGCTACGGCATTGGTTTCTTCAAGGTTGAGAAGGGCTCCAAGTGCGATGGCATGGCCCTGAGGGAGCTGCCTAAGGGGGTAATACCTGTCCTGGTGGAGCGCAAGGGGGTCTTCACCCCGTACTTCTCCATGGATTTCAAGCTTGAGGAGGGCGACGGCCTCGTGGTCCTGGGGGACCCGACCAAGTTCGCTGAAATAAGGAAGATATGCTCGGCTGGCGGTGAGTCCGCTTGAGGGCGCTCATAATAGCCTCCCCAACGTTAGACAGGGTGAGACTTCCTAACGGCGTGGTCAGGCTCCAGGCCGGCGGGCCCGCGCTCTACGCTGGCTTCGCCCTCAAAAGCCTCGGATATGAAGTGTGTGCGCTGGGAACCTATGGTCGCCTCGTCAGTCCCACAGTAAAGCTGGAGTCGTCCCTCGGCATAAGGAGGCTCTGCTGCGAGGGCCGCGGCGAGGGTTACGTTTTCGCCCACTACTACGACCCCGGGTCGCCCGTCAGGAGGTCAACTATAGAAAGCTTCTCTGAGCCACTAAGGGCGGACGACCTGAGCTCGGCCATTAAGGAGTGCGATCCCGACATTGTAATCATATCTCCGGTGTACTCCGAGGTCCCTCCAGAGCTCCTGAGGCTTAGCGCGCTCAGCGGCAGGAGGGTAAGCGTTGACGTGCAGGGCTTCTCTAGGAGCTTAGGAGACGGGTGGTGGGAAAAGCTGAGCCCTGAACACGTTTCCCTGGTTCACCTCTCTAACGATGACGCGTGTGAGTCCGTGGCCGAATCCCTTGCGAGTAGGTTCCCCAACGTGCTCTACACCGTAGGGCCCGGCGGGGCGCTGATCTACGTCAATGGCAAGGTAACTGCTGTGCCATCGCCGCAGGGCAACGAGTTGCTTGAAGATAGGACCGGGGCCGGGGACGTTATGCTTGCGCTGGTATCGCACAGGTTCCTTGTGCAGGGCTTGCCCCTTGACGAGGCTTACCTTAGGTCGCAGGAGGACTTCCTTGAGATAATGAGGGGGATCTCAAAGACTAAGGTACTTGGCCAGTACTAGCCCTGGGCAGCTCCCTGGGCCTTTTTATACTTTTAAACTTACCCTCCAGTCCAAATCATAGCAGGAGGCAGCTGATGCTACTTAAGGACTTCATAACGCTGGGCGGCATGCTGAGCCTGCTGAGCGGGATAGTGGCGCTAATCACTAGCTACATAGCTTTTATGTACCAGAGAGCCGTGAGGGCGTCGCCCCTGAGCTACATAAGCTTTGGGTTCCTGCTCCTCGGCATTGGACTTATAATACAGGGTTGGCTAAGCATGTCATTAGGGCTAGGCATAGGTAACATATATGAGGACGCCAGGCTGGCCTACCTAGCGGGCGTCTCATACCTGCTTCTGCAGAACGTGGCCTACCTGGTGTTTGCCATAGGCTACACCAAGGCCGCCTACTGGGGAACCCTAGAGGCCATAGTAATCGCGCCAAGGGAGCTGAGGGAGTACTTCCTTTTAGGTCACCTTGTGTTCGACTCGTCCCAGGTCATGTCAATAACCCTCCTCTCGATAGTGATATTCGAGGGCCTCCTGCTTGAGAGCAGAGGAGGGAGCAGGGCCTCGAGGCTCATTCTGCTCTCCTTCGGCTTCCTGCTGGCGTCACATATAATAATGCTGTACTCTTCGGCCATCAGGAGCCCCTACTTCTACATCTACGGTGAGCTAGTTCAGTTCGTCTCGTTCGTGCTGCTAGCAGTTTTCCTGCTGAGGTGGAGCAGGTATTGAGCAGGTCGCCACCAAGAAGTAAGCTTAAGATATACTATGACGTGCTGAAAAGCATAGCCGATGAGAACGGCAAGGCCAGGTTCTCGCACGTGCTCTCAAGCGCTAACCTCCCCTATGACAGGTTTATTATATACCTCTCAGAGCTTGAGGAGAAGGGACTTATAATAGAGGAAAGGGGCAGCGATGGCAACTACCTCGTGCTGACCGAGAAGGGCCTGAACTTCTACCGCGAGCTCAGGAAAATGGACTACTTCCTCAGGGGCTTCGGGCTCTCCCTTTAAACGTGCTAGTACCTGCAAAGGGCCCTGTACTCCGAGTACAAACGGCTTATTTGGATAGAATGGCGCCCTAGAAGTGATGAAACGCCATGCCGCAGCTCAGGGGGCCAATAATAGTTTTCGGGGGCGACGGCTACATCGGATGGCCCCTTGCAATGCACCTTGCCATGAAAACTAGTGACGACGTAGTAATATTTGATAATATGTCAACCAGGCTGCTTGTGAAGTCGGTTAACTCTGACAGCATAATTCCCATAGCTACCATGGCCGAGAGACTCAAGGCGTTTAAAGAGTACACAGGAAGGGACAACCTGATATTCGAGCCAGGTGATGTCAGGGACCCCCAGAGAGTTGACGAAGTGATAGCTAAGTATAAGCCTTCAGCTGTGGTGCACCTGGCCCACCAGAGGTCTGCCCCCTTCAGTATGATAGACCAGAGGCACGCAGTCTATACAGAGGTAAACAACGTTGTTGGTAACCTCAACATAATCTTCTCCCTGGCAAGGCACGCGCCTGACGCCCACCTGCTTAAGATGGGCTCCATGGGCGAGTACGGGACCCCTAACATAACCATAACAGAGGGTGACATAGAGATAGAGTACAAGGGCCGCAGGGACAGGTTCCTGTTCCCAAGGATGGGCCAGAGCTTTTACCACCTCAGTAAGATCTTTGACACATACAACCTGCTCCTGGCAAATGACATCTACGGCCTTAGGGTGACTGACATAATGCAGGGAGTGGTCTTCGGGACGAGGACGCACGAAACTGTCATAGCGGAGGAGCTTCAGACTAGGCTTGACTTTGACTCCACCTGGGGAACCGTGATAAATAAATACGTTGTCCAGGCGGTACTCCTTAAGAAGCTCCTGATCTACGGCAAGGGGAGGCAGACCAGGGGCTTCCTGTCACTCTACGATAGCATTAACGCGATGACGCTGCTTCTCGAGAACCCGCCCAGGGAGGGCGAGTACAGGACCGTTAACCAGCTTGACATGATCTATGACACCCTGACCCTGGCTCAGATGGTGGCTGAGGTCGCTAAGGAGTACGGCATAGATGTCGACTTCGAGAGAATAGAGGACCCAAGAGTTGAGAAGGAGGAGCACTTCTACGATGTGGAGCATAGGGTACTCCCCTCGCTCGGGTTCCGCAGGGAGAAGGACATGAAGGACGTCATAAGGGAGATATTCGAGGACGTTATAAAATACAGGTCCAGAGTTGAGTCCATGAAGGAGCTAATCTACCCGTACGCCAGGTGGAAGGACTCATACATCTACGACAGGCAGGGCTTCAGCCTGCCCAAGGAGGTTGAGAGACCCCTTACTGTAAGTGAGATACTGAAGCTGGCCGGCTTTGGGTGACCCAGTTGGACGAGCTCAAGGTACTGCTGCTCTCCGAGTACGACAAGAGGATTGGAAAGCTAAGGAGAGGGCCCCTGCTGAGGCTTCTCAACCCACCCCCACGCGTCAGGTACTTCATCCTGCAGCGCTCAAAGATTTATGAGGCGCCTACCAATTACAGCGAGCTTTCGCCCATGGAGCTCCTCAGGTCGCTCGTCAGACAGGCTTCAAGGGCTCTAAGAGCACCTCTGGGAGAGGGCTTTGACCTTGTTCACAGCTTCTTCATAGACCTCACTCGCGCTGCGGTGCCGTGGGTTCACGAGAGCGACGAGAGCCCTGGCCAGTACCTTGATGAATACGTTAACGTGCCAGAGGTTGCCAAGGAGGCTATCACTGGGACCCTTATAGATAAGCTTGTAGACAGCAGCTGCAGGGCCGTTATAACATGGTCCAAGTGGGCTTACGAGGGCTTCCTGAGGGACGGGGTGCCGGCCTCGAAGGTTCACGTAATTCCTCCCCCTGTCTCTGTCAAGAGCAGAAGACCTCACGACACCGTTAACGTGCTAATAGTGGCCAGGGACCCCATCAGGAAAGGGCTCGACGTGGCGCTTAAGGCGTTCGTAAGGATACACAGATACTTTAGCAACGTGAGGCTAATAGTTATAGGCCCCAGAGCCTCTAGGCTGACCGAGGTGGGACTTAAAGGCATCAGGGCCTTTGAAAGGGTTGACGACCGTACTTTACATGAGGTCATTATGCCAACTACGGACGTAGTGCTGGCCCCGAGCAGGGCCGAGGCTTATAACCTGACAGTGCTTGAGGCCATGGCATATGGGGCTATCCCGATAGTGACCAACGTAGGCGCCCTCCCTGAGCTTGTAGGCGAGGCAGGCCTCGTAGTTGAGAAGGACAACTATGATATGCTTGCTGACTCCCTAGAGAAGCTGGTTAGCGACCAGGACCTCAGGGAAAGCCTCTCAGCGAGGGCACAGGAGGTAGTCAGAAGGGACCACGACCCAGAGGTTATAGGAGAGAGCCTCCTTAAGGTGTACAGGCAGGCCTCGGAAGGCTGAGGTGCTCTTGAGGAGGGAGTCCTTAGGCTTCGTGCTTTCCGCGGCCTCCATAAGGTTCGCCACCGCATCCCTCCAGGCCACAGCCGTGGCCTTCCTCGCGATCTCTGGCATCAAGACCCCTCTTATCTCTTACATGGTAATCCTCATGTGGATATCCATAGCTTTTGGCTCCCTCGCGGCAACCCTTGCTAAGAGGGCTAAGGCAAGCAGCCTTGTGGGCCTCCCGCTCATGGCTTTGGGGCTCATAACCTTAGCCTTAAGTCCAAGTCTTGCTGTTCTAAGCATAATAGCTGCGGGCTTTGGATCCGGGATGGCAGGCTCTGCGCTGGCCCCATCGTTGCACAGGCTTTCGTCAAGGGAAAGGCCCATGGAGGGGCTGGGCAGCTACTCCTTAGGGCTCTCCCTTGGCCTTATCGCCGCCACCCTCATCTCATCATTGATGCCGTCTTCAGAGCTGGGGCTCGTCTTCATTGCCGCTGGGGCTGTAGCCATAGCCTCGGCCCTCCACGTGCTCTTGACACCTCTGCCGTCACACGCTAACGTGCACATAAGGTTGCCCGCTCTTAGCGACCTCAGGAGGTTCTTCACCACGAGAAGGTTCGCTAAGGCATTTTACGTGAACTTCCTGTACTCCACGATATTTCCGCTTGTGTTATCCTACTGGTCCCTCTATGCAATTAAGGTGCTGGGCATGAGCACTGGGCAGGCCTTTGGACTCCTGACGGCCATGTTTGTAATATCAGCGGCTATAAGGCTTGGCTCCACCAGGCTCAGGAACGTAAAAGCAGCAGAGATAGCAGCGTTGGTGGCGCTCACGATATCAACTGCCCTGCTGTCAACTAACGTCATCGAATTTGTGACTGCTGGCATTATACTCTTCGGCGTGCCTCACGCGCTTATTTATCCAGTGTCACTCTACGAGTCGTTTGAATCGTCACCGGACAGCGAGATCAAGGCGAGCTACGTAATAGCTCTCTCCTCAGGCGCTGGGGAAGTGCTTGCCCCCCTTGTGGCCTCGCTTATGGTCATGTTAGGCGCTATAGAACATATATACGTAGTTTCGGTGCCCCTTGCGGCAGTTGCCCTGGCGCTGGCCCTAGTCCTCTGAGCCTAATGAACTGTGCTTCCACTTTAAATCGCCGGGCGAAACGGTCGTACGGGGTAGAGGATGAGCAAGGAGGTAGAGGAGCTCAGGTCGTTGGTGGTCAAGGTTGCTGAGGGCGCAGCCAAGATGCTGAGGGAGGAGTGGTGCACGGACTCGACAAAGAGGGTCAAGGGAGAGACCATAAGGGCTGACCTTGAGTCAGAGAAGGCCATATTCGAGGATCTCAGGGCCCAGGGGCTCAGCTTCAAAATGGTGAGCGAGGAGAGCGGAGTCATGGGGAACGGGGACTACACCTTCGTAGTAGACCCCCTGGACGGGAGCCTCAACTATGAGAACTGCATACCATGGTGCTCGGTCTCCATAGCAGTTATACCGCCGGGCTCGAGGTCCCTATCTGACGCCGTGGCCGGCGCGGTGGCCCCCATAGGTTTCGGCAAGACCATATCATTTGGCAGAGGGGAGGGGTGCTTTGAAGGCAACGAGAGGGTCGCGCCGCCGGCCTCTGAGAGCGAGATAGTGTTTGTCTATGTTGAGAGGCCCGAGGAGGCTTACAGGATATCCAGGCTCTTCAACTACATACCCAAGCTCAAGGTCAGGAGCCTCGGCAGCTCAGCCCTGGAGATAGCCATGGTAGGTCTCGGCAGGGGGCTCGCCTTCATAGACCTCAGGGGCAAGCTGAGGAACGTTGACGTGGCTGCAGCCCTCGGCATAGCCAGGGAGTGCGGCGCCGCCACGCTAGACTCTAAAGGCAACGAGCTTGGCGGGGACATCGATAAAGTGTCGGCGGTAGGTGATGTTATAGTGGCCAGGAAGGAGAGGGCAGCAGATATCATCAGGGCTATTTCTGAGGCTCCCTGAGCTCCCTGGGCACCTTATACCTCAGAATAGCTATCACGCCTCCCATAGAGGCTACCGTGTCAGAGGCAGGGGAGTCCTTGGTTATCACCACTACCTCGCCTCCCCGGGACTCCACGCTTTCAATAACCTCCTGGGCAGCCTCCCTCTCGCTATCGTTTAGGGAGTAGAGAAGCGAGTCCACTATAACTAGGGACCTCACGGCCCCCAGCTCTGCGGCTAGCCTCACCTCAGGCAAGGTGTAGGCCACAAGGTCAGGGTTTGTCGAGACAAGCCTCATGAACTCGCCAAGTATGCTCTCCGCCCTAACGCTGTTCATCTCATTAAGGGCCTCCAGCACGCTCTGCCTTCTCATGACTTCATAGATTCCCTCCACGCCGCCAGAGGACACCGTGTCCTCCACGACCCTTAGGCCGCGGGCCAGCAGCCTCACCTTGGATGCCACCTCGTCCTTCATGGTCGTTGGACCTGCAACTACGACTACGTTGGCACTCTCTTTAGAGGCCTGCTCCACGAGCTCGTTTGCAATCCTATCTATGGCCTCCTCAAGGTTTGCCTCTCTCCTTGGGTCATCCTTGGAGCCCAGGGAGAGCGGGTTCTCATAGAGTATCCTGAGGCCCACGGGGGTCAGGACGGCCAGTGCGTAGCTGTCGTAGTCTACTGCAAGTATAATTGCCCTGCCCCTGGGCCCGCTAGCCCTTAGCTTCTCTATAATCCTCTGGCTCCACCCCCCGTCCCTTATGAGGGTGACCCACTGGTTGAGCCCAATGTAGGCTGACTGATGCTTGCCCTTGACGCCGAACCTGTCTGGGCCCTCCTCGATGACGCCGAAGACCCTCAGGGTTCCAGTGAAAGGCTGAAACTCAACGCTCTCGACCCTTAGCAGGACCTCAATGGGCCTCCTCTCCTTGCTCTTAGCGTCCCTCCCGCCCACGTCACGGGTAACGACGGTCCTTATCAGGTCGCCCTGCCTTAAAGTCATAGCTAACGTCCACAGGTCCTCCTCGCTCCTGGGCAGCACCTCTATGTACCTGGCCTTGGAGTCTAGCAGCCTGACCTCCATGTCGTACTTCCTTTCCCAGTTCAGGTGGACCGCACCGCTTAAAGTCTAGCATAGCCCGCTAGCTACTGGGGCCTGAGGCTTGGCCATAGACGTCAGGAGCACGCTGCCAACCAAGATAAACCTGATAAGGCTGCGAAGGGAGTACGCCACTATAAGGAGAATTAGGAGGGTACTCGAGGAGAAGAGGGACGTACTACTTCACTACATAAGGAGCGTCGCGGAGGACTATAACAGGTACCAGAAGGAGGTCTACAGCAGACTCGAGGAGATGTTCACGGAGTTCTACAGGGGCGAGGCCTCGGAGGGCCTGCAGAGGACGTGGGCCTACGCCAGTTCCGTTAAGAGCTCGCTCAGGATAAAGGCTGGGGTTACGGTTATGTTCACAGTTAAGGCCCCCGTGTTTCAGCTTATACCGACGTCTGTGGCAAGCCCCGCCATACCTCCAGGCTCCTCGCCTGACCTGGTGGAGAGCTACGTCATGCTAAGGGAGGAGGTTCCCGCAATACTTAGGCTTGCGCAGTACGAGGAGACCATAACTAGGCTGATAGAGGAGCTGAAGAGGACGCAGAGGCTCATTAACTCGCTTGACTATGTTATAATACCAAGCTATGAGAAGGCCATAAAGTTCATATCAATGGTGCTTGACGAGAGGGAAAGGGAGGACTTCGTTAGGCTTAAGCACCTTAAAAGAATGCTCACGGCTGTTGAGGAGAGCAAGGCAGCTAAGGCGCCAACGCCCCAACAACTATGAACACCACTGCAATGCCTATGAGCACCGCCAGGAACTTGCCCGGCGTCAGGTTCCCCATAGCTTTTATGCCCCTAGCTATGAGCACCACGCCTCCTATCACTATTATGGCGAGCAGCATTACGACTCCAGCTAGGGCGAGCACGTTGCCCGCTGAGCTCAGCTGAAGCCCGCTAAAGTGACTAAACACGGAGTTTACAGCGTACTGCAGGGCCTCTAAGGTCACTCCTTCTCACCGCTACTTACTTACTCCGCTAGCTCACTAAGGGTATCGCGCACAGTAATACTTCCTGAGGCGCAACGCTGTTTTCTCCCAGGCTCCACTTTAGCGTAGGGGGCTTGCACGTGGCCCTGCAGCAGGGCCCTAAGGCGTGGCTGCTGACCATAGGCAACGAGATACTAATAGGGAGGATAGTGAACACCAACGCTGCGTGGCTTGCTAGAAGGCTGACCTTCCTTGGGTTCAGCGTTGAGAGGATTATAGTTACTCCCGACGACCTTGAGGAGATAGGCGATGAAATAAGGAGAGCGCTCTCAAGGGGCGTGAGGCTGCTCATAACCACTGGGGGGCTCGGACCGACGTATGATGACAGGACCCTTGAGGCCGTGGCCCTGGCGACTAACCGCAGGCTTGTGCTTAACAAGGATGCCTACGAGATGGTCTTAGCCAAGTACAGCCAGGGCGGCCTACAGATGACCAAGGAGAGGGAGAAGATGGCCTACATGCCTGAGGGGGCCGTGGCGCTGAGGAACTCTGCAGGAACTGCCCCTGGCTCATGGCTTGACCTTGGCAGCACTATAATAGTTTCGCTTCCTGGCGTGCCCAAGGAGATGGAGGCAATATTTGAGGAGGAGGTAATGCCAAGGCTTAAGGCCATAGCTCCGCAGCTCTCGGTGGTCGAGTGCGGCTTCAGGGTAGTCGGCGTGCCCGAGTCGTCGCTGGCCCCATTCGTTGAGGAGGCCGAGAGGAAGAACCCGGGCTGCTACGTAAAGAGTCACCCGAAGGGAGTAGAGGTCGGGAACCCTATCCTAGAGATAAAAGTCCTGGCCTCAGGCGCCTCAAAGGAGGAGGCCCTAACTAAGGCCATGTCAGCCCTGGAGGCCGTTAAAGTTGGAGCGCAGAAGCTCGGCGGAAAGGTTAGTGAGGAAGGCTGTTCGTGACAAGTTAGTGATAACCTTTTCCATAGCGGCCGCAGGAGGGGTCCTAGTTGCCATGAGCCCTAGGCTCGGAAGGGCCTACCTTTTCCTGGGCGCAGCCATAATGCTAGCGGCCCCATGGCTCTCCTACCTTATAATACTCTGGCTCTACAGGGACAAGGTGCTCCGCGGGGGCTGAAGGGCGTCTAAACGGCTTTATATAAATTTTCCCGCCAACCTTAGTGTAAGGAGGTAGCCTTGTCTGAGGTCCGCGCAGGACCGCCCAAGCTAAAGGTAAGCGGCGATCCGGAGCTGATAAAGCTCGTGGAGGACGCGCTTAAAGAGGTCTATGACCCAGAGATACCCGTGGATATATTCAACCTTGGCCTAGTTTATGAGATAGAGGCGACCAAGGAGAACGGGAAGCCAAAGGTCAGGATACTTATGACGCTGACAGCCGTCGGCTGTCCGGTGACAGGTTCAATACTGGGTTACGTCGAGCAGGCCATAATGGACAGGATTCCTGGCATCAGTGAAGACGACATAGAGATTGACGTGACCTTTGATCCGCCCTGGAACCCTGACATGGTCAGCGAGGAGGGCAGGGAGCTGCTCAAGGAAGTATATGGCTATGACGTAGTTGAGGAGTGGAAGCAGAGGTATCAGCAGATGAACGAGGAGCAGAGCCCACAGCAGGGCAACGCATAAAGCTTCGCACGGGACCATTGCCGCTAGCGTAGGCAGGGCGTCGTGAGCTGGGTAATAGGCGTCGACGAGGCGGGAAGGGGAAGCCTAGTTGGAGAGCTTATGTTAGCCTGCTTCGCTACCAAGGAGGAGAACTTAGGCCTCCTCAAGGATATGGGCGTAAGGGACAGCAAGCAGCTAACCCCTCACTCAAGGGAAAGGCTCTACAGGTCTATAGTCAGGCTCGGCGAGTTTGTAGTAGTCCCAATAAGGCCAGCCGAGATAGACAGGGAGAACGTTAACAGGCTTGAGGAAAGGGCCGCCCTCAACGGGTTAAAGATATTACTCGGCAGGCTAGGGGCCGGGCTCGTCAAGGCCATTTACATAGATAAGTTCGGCGAGCTCAAGACCCTTCCGGAGGAGCTTAAGAGACTTGGCTTCATGGGAAGGCTCGTAGTAGAGCCTAAGGCGGACGCTAACTATGTCGTTGTCTCTGCCGCGAGCATAATTGCCAAGGTAATAAGGGACCGCAGGATAGAGGTCCTCAGGTCCATGTATGGGGTAGAGGGCAGCGGCTACCCCTCGGACCCGCTGACCGTGAGCTGGGTCAAGAGAGTGCTCTCCTCAGGGGCCAGGCCGCCAATAATAAGGTACTCCTGGGGCACCTTGAGAGGCACCAACGCTTTTGTTAGGAAAGCTAAAAGCCCTAGGAGGACACTTGAGGACTTCATGGTATAGGGGTGCTGGAGACGAGCGATAAAGTTCAGCAAAGCCTAGAGTCAAGGCCTTCTGGGGCCCTCCTTAAGCTTATGGACGCCTATGGCTATGATGTGCTTGGCTCTAGGGAGTGGCTTGAGGGGGACAGGCTCTACAGGCTGGGCTTCCAGTACGCGGCTGTTGAGATGTTGATAAGGGAGTACTTCCTGGGCGAGGAGGCGTTTAAGGGCAAGAAAGCTTACGAGACTGAATGGAAGGGTAAAAACAAGTCAATAGTGTACGGCAAGGGTGAAGTTAACGCGGACGCCGTGATAGTAAGGAAGCCCTCCCCTACTGAGAAGACCGTTCCGTGGAGGGCGCTCCTTGACTACTTGCCTCAGCCTCCGCTTCCCCTGTTCGTGATAGACCTCAGCATGAAGTTCCTGCACACGCCTGAGGAGCTCTCCAAGCTCAGGCTTCAGCTGAGCGTCACGCTCTCAGTGATAAGGGAGTACCTCTGGGACGCCCACATGTCGATAACGGGGGCCGACGAGGAGACGGCTAAGTGGATAAATGAAGTAATGGGCGTCAACAAGGTAGCCATAGTTAATGCTAGGCCCAGTGAGGTCCTCTGGGGCTATGACGCCGATAAGGTTATAATATTAAGGCCTGACGCCTCTACGCCCCTCAAGCCAGACGACGTGATGACTGCTGACGCCTTCCTGATAGGGGGCATAGTGGACAAGATACCGAGGCCCGGCCTCAGCAGGATGCTCGACAGCCTGGTGCCCTGGGGGGTTCCAAGGAGGATAGAGCTCAAGGGCTCTGTGATTGGAGTTCCCGAGAGAATAAACAGGATAGTAGAGGTCCTCCTCAAGAGTCGCTACCTCTATGGAGGTGACATAGAGAAGGCCATAATAACAACGATGAGCAAGAAGGACAGGATAGCAAGGGCCTACAGGGAGATAGTGAAGTACTCAAGCGACAAGGGCACAAACAAAGTCAACAACGACTTCTATGAACAGCTGAGGTCATGGCTTCCCCTCACATATGATGAGTTCCTCGAAGCCGCCAGACGCGCACACGTAGAAGTTATTAATAATAACAACTAGGATTGCATCACATTTTCTATTTCTATAGCTTTAGGGCGCGAGAGCTTAGCACTAGCTAAAAGGCTTTCAGGCGAGCGTTACAGTAAGGAAACACTTATTTACCCGTCCTGGGAACTCTAAGCCTGCCGGCCCGGCCATAGTGGCCTGGCAACACCCGGACTCATCTCGAACCCGGAAGTTAAGCAGGCCACGTTGGAGGGGGCAGTGAGGTCCGAAAGGCCTCGCAGCCCCCTCCAAGCCGGGGCCGGCGCTTCTGAAGGTCCTAGCTTAAACTAAGGCCAGGCCTGACGCGTGATAAGGAATTAAAGTTAAGGACTCACAGAAGGCAGGGTACTGCTGCTTGGGGCTCTCAATAAGGGGCCTGGTTAAGAGCTTCGGAAAGCATAGGGTGCTGAACGGCATAGACCTTGACGTCCACGATGGAGAACTCTTTGTGATATTGGGATACTCTGGCTCAGGAAAGACTACCCTGCTCAGGTGCATAGCAGGCCTTGAGAAGGTCGACGCAGGGAAAATATACATAGACAACGTCGACGTCACGGACCTGCCCCCAGGCAAAAGATCGGTCTCTATGCTCTTCCAGAACTACGTGCTTTACCCCCATAAGACAGTCCTAGAGAACATAATGATGCCAATAGAGGGCGAGCCCGACGCCCGCAAGCGCACTATTGATATGGCTGAGGAGCTTGGCATAAGGGACCTCCTCGACCGCTACCCCTCACAGCTGTCCGGGGGACAGCAGCAGAGGGTCGCCCTGGCCAGGGCGCTGGTCAAAAGACCTAAGGTCCTCCTCCTTGATGAGCCCCTGAGCAACATAGATGCGCCGCAGAGGATATCCGCGAGGAGGTTCATAAAGGACCTGCAGAGGAGGGAGAGGATAACAACCATATACGTCACGCACGACCAGATAGAGGCCATGGCCGAGGCTGACAGGATGGCAATAATGATGGAGGGGAGAATACTTCAGGTTGGCACGCCAGAGGAGCTCTATTACGATCCTGCAAATAAGTACGTGGCCGCCTTTGTCGGGGATCCGCCCATGGCAATAATTGATGGCTCCGTGATAGGCCTCAAGGGGACTATAGGCGTTAGAGCTGATGATGTAATTATAGGCCAGGGCCCCTATGAAGGTGTAGTTGACACAGTAGAGTTCATAATGGGCAAGTACCTAGTTCACATAGAGCTTGGAGACTACGAAATTAGAGGCTACTCCAGCCAGAGGCTGAAGGAAGGCGAAAGGGTCAGATTTAACATACTCAAGTTTAAGACTTTTGAAGAATAGCCATGCCTTAACTAGTTAGTCCACTTACTAACTTGCTGTCTTTTAAACTCTCACGGTTCATTGAGAAGGGGCCGTAAACTTGCTGAGAAGCGCTAAGATGCTGTCCCTCACAGTCAAGTTTTACAGAACCTACCTTATGAGGCGAGAGATAAACATAGGCTTTGCTGCAGCGCTAGCAGCCTTCGCCCTCAGGGCCTACGCCTCGGGCTACCTCGTGCCGCTGTCAATAACAAACCTTGTGAATTACCTTCAGAGGAATGACGGCCTTGGGCTTAGAAGGGCCCTGCTCATGATGGTGATGGCTGCAGTCATCTATGGGGCCACGGAGTGGCTCTACAGGCCCTTCTGGGTCTCGATAGTCAGGGGGATCTCTGAGATAAAGCTGAGGCTAGTAAACGACCTCAGGAGGTCTGGTGACCCCTCGGATATAGTAGGAAGGGTTGCAAATGACGTCGACTTCGTCATGTGGAACGTAGGAGGCATGTACACCACCTTCGTCCCTAACCTGCTTACAGCAGCCACTGCGGCGGTCACCGTGTGGGAGCTGTCGCCATTTATAGGCATGCTCACGGTGGCTGTCATGCCCCTCTCCCTCGCAATACTGGAGCCCTACCTTGCTGGGGTAGAGGGGGCCAGAAGCGTGGAGAGGAAGTACTATAGCGATATGATACACAAGATTGAGGACCTCCTAAGGGGTGAGTCGCCGGAGGGCGAGGTCCTGGGCTCTATTACTAGGTGGCAGCACGGCATGATAAAGCAGGTACATTATGACAGGGTGTTCTGGTCCCTCTCGCTAATCTATGGATATGGCCTCCCAGCGTTAATGGCGTTTGTTGGTGTTCAACAGGTCAGGTCAGGGAAACTCAGCATCGGAGACCTCACAGGCATAATTTACGCGCTCTATAACGTGTTTCCGCCACTTGTTAACGCCCTCTGGGGCCTCTGCGTGCTAGGTCAGAGCATGGTTCCCATAATGAGGATACTTGAGCTCTCCGAGAAGGGCGGCGTCGCGGGGACTAAAACGTTGGTAGCGAAGTAACAGCGTTATCTAGGCCCGCCGTGCGGAGGAGAGCTTTTATAACCATTCCTTGTACAGAGCCGCTGGTGAGGCAATGTGCCAGTAGAGCTGTTAAGCGTTGACGACCTCGTTAAGGTAGCCCAGAAGGCCGTAGAGTGCAGGGTTAAGAGGGTGACAAGGGATGGCAAGGCGAAGATAAAGGTGAGGACCAAGAGGTACCTATACACCTACAAGGTTGACCCCTCGCAGCTCAATGACGTGCTCTCAAAGCTTAACTGCAAGAAGGTGGTTGACATAGACCAGGAGATAGCGGAGGCCAAGAAGAGGAGGGCCGAGGAGAGAAAGAAGGCTAAGGAGGAGAAGGCTAAGGCCCAGCAGGCGCAGCCATCACAGGCAGCGCAGCCAGCCGCCCCAGCAGCCGCAGGCGGGGCTCAGGAAGCGCAGGCCGCGCAGGGACAGCAGGCGCAGCCAGCCGCGGAGGAGAAGAAGGAGGGCTCCCCTCAGCAGTGATTACATAGGCTGCTCAGCCGCTTATCACACCACTTCCCTTGCATGCCTCAGTTGCTATGGCAATTTCTAAGAGCCTTTGCGACACGTATTTAGCTAGGTATTTTCTGCTTATCAAGCCTAGCAGCGCTACATGAAGGGGCAGGCTCATGGAGGCCCCTGAGGCCCTTGGGTGGCCGCCGCCCCCGAGCTGCCTTGCAATTACCTGTACGTTAGCGCCTCCCCTGCTCCTCAGCGAAAGCGAGACCCTCCTGAAGCTCTTTCTCTTTATCAGCGCAGCGGCGTTCGCGTGGGCCCTGGAGACGAGCATCGAGCCGAGTATGCTATCCGACGGCAGGTCCGAGCTCCTCACCACGGACGCTATGACGCACCCGTCGCTGCCAACGGAGTAGCTGTCCTTGAGCTCATTTGATGAGTTGGCCAGCTCCTCCTTCAGGTAGCTCTCGAGCCTAGCCTGAAGCTCATCGTCCCAGAGGATGCCGTTGAAGAACTTCTCCACAAGCTTTTCCTTCCACTGACCATTACGGGTGTCGGGAGGTGAAGTTGAGGCCCTGAAGAGCTTGGGGGCTAGGGGGTCATCCCACCTCCACAGGTCCGCGGCGCACACAGCCCTCTCAAGCCTGTTCATGAAGTCGTCGACCTCAACTCCGTAAAGCTTGGAGGCGTACCTTATTACTACCCCGGCGCCGCACGTGCTCCTGTCAACGAAAAGCCTCGCACCCAGCTTCTGCACAGCGTTAACGTCCTCCTCGGCCCATACGTGGTGATCGTACCACTCGACCTCAAGGTCTTTGACGGCGGCGGACCTAAGCCTGTCTATGGCCCTGGGGGTTGACTGCGAGTTGAAGCCTATGTCCATAAACACCATGGTAGTGTGCGGCTCAAGGTAGGGCGTCAGGCGGTCTATGACTTGGTCAATGTTGTAGGGCTCGGCGAACATTATCACGGCGTCCTGTGGCTTAACTCCTATTATCCTGAGGTAGGAGGCGGCGGCAGCCGCGCCGTCCAGGTCGTTGTGGGTTATTATAATTACCCTTCTGTCAGTCCTTGGCTGTAACTCCATATTTCATCGCCGCCCTCTGCACCTCAGGTCTAAGCCTGTCATAGGTGTCCTCCAAGGTCTGCGAGATTACCTTGGTACCTCCGACCACTGTTATATAGTTAGCATCCCCCTTCCACCTGGGCACCACGTGAACGTGTATGTGCCCTGGCACCCCGGCACCCGCCACGTCCCCTATGTTTATGCCTATGTTAAACCCCTCAGGCCTATAGACAGCCCTGAGGGCTTCGACCGAGGCTTTAAGTAAAAGGCCTATCTCCCTCATCTCCTCCTCCGTGAGGTCCTCAATTGAAGCCACGTGCCTGTAGGGGGCTATCATCAGGTGACCCGTGTTGTAAGGATACTTGTTAAGTATTATGAATGAGTACTTACCCTTGAAGAGCACCAGGGCATCCTCTCATCCGGGTTCCTTGGGGCTTCGCAGAGGAAGCACCCCTCTGACCTTCCGGCTATGGTTGAGATGTACGTCATTCTCCAGGGGGCCCACAGTATGTTATACCACGACTTAGGCCAATCCATCTAAGGCACCCTGAACAACGTAAGCTCCAGGACTAGAGCCAGGGGCAGGGCAATTAAAATGAATGTAACGAATGGCATTCCGATCTGCAGGCGGACTTCACTTCCCTCCTGACACGCCCTTGATATGGCCTCTGAGGGCACCTCCTTAACGGCCGAGGAGCCCTTCGGGAACCACCACCTGATCCTGGAGGCCATGTCGCATGGCATCAACACGCTAAGGCCCCTCGCCCTTAAGCCCAGCCTCGCCGCCGTGACCGCCGTGACCAGGGGCCTCGATATAAGCTCTATGACCGCCGCCAGGAGTATCACCAGCAGCGAGGGGGGCATGAGGCTTCCTGGAGGAGGCGCCGGTAGCATCAAAGAAATAGCCAGGGAGGCCCAGAGGTCGCCAGCGCCCATGAAGCCCGTCACCGTCGATACCCCTACCGCCGCAGGCGCTATCAGAGACTCAAGGTAAAATAACAACAGAAGCCTGAAAGGGTAAATCTTAAGGTATATCAGGAACGACACTACCGCCACAACCTTGCCTCCTAAGTACCACAGGTGCTCAGGCACGGACCTGTACAGGAAGTCAAGCACGGCAGGGGGCGTGGATACTATAGCCGCCAGCGCCCATGGCAGGAGCGAGAGGGGAAGCCACTCCAAAAGGTCACTCCTCCTCGGCGTCGCGTATGCCGTACTCCGTTATTGCAAATACTGTCTCGCCCTCCGGCAGGTGAGGCGCGTCAACTATTCTGGCTATCCTCTTGTTGTTCCTGCTCTTCTTCAGCTGAACCCTTATGCCGGGCGCGTGAGCTACCACGTTGCCTCCAACGGCAGCCGTGGGATCCCCGTAGAACACGTCGGGCCTAGCCATTACCTGGTTTGTGACCACTACCGCTACATCATATACCTCTGCAAGCCTCATGAGCTGGTGCAGGTGCCTGTTAAGCAGCTGCTGCCTTGCGGCCAGGTTCTCCCTCCCTGGGAACTCGGCCCTGAAGTGGCTCGTCAGCGAGTCGACCACTACTAGTCTAATAGTGTCCTTATCTAGCATGTCAAACAGCTGGTCAACTATAGCCATCTGGTGGTGACTGTTTATGGCCCTTATCCAGTAGATGTTATCCATAACCTTGTCAGGGTCGAGGCCGAGACCCCTGGCCATCTGCTCTATTCTCTCCCACCTGAAAGTACCTTCAGTGTCTATGTAGACAGCCTTCCCGTTGAGGCCTCCCTTGTCCTCAGGCAGCTGAACGTTTACGGAGAGCTGATGGCATATCTGAGTCTTACCTGTGCCAAACTCCCCGAAGAACTCGGTTATCTGCTTAGTCTCTATGCCGCCGCCTAGGAGGTCGTCAAGTGCCTTGCTGCCAGTTGTTATCTTCCTTACGCTCATTCTCTCCTTCTTAAGCTCCAGGGCCGTCTTGAAGTGTATGTCCAGCGCCTGCCTCGCAGACTCCACTATCTTCTGGGCTGTCTGCAGCGGTATTCCCGTGGCCTGCGCTATCTCCTGTGGAGTCGCCACAGCTATGGCCTCTATGGTGGCGTACCCGCTCTCTACGAGCTTCTCGGCCGTGGTGGGCCCCACACCGGGCAACTCCGTTATGTCCTTAGGCTTCTTAACTGTCTGGCTCGCGTTAGCCTCTGACACTTTCGGTCTCCTCGGTACTTCTCTAGAAACTAAGCCCTATATTTCCAAGTAAGGTTGCCACGTCACTTGAAACTATTATATAGGGAAGCCTTGGTAATACTCTGATGTAGCTTACCCCAGGGCGGAGGAGGCCTTGGGCTGCCGGAGGGCCTTTATGCGACGCCAAGCATGTACATCAGGGCTACCGTGAATGCTCCCAGCGCCGCTGAGCCAACTATCACCAGCTTCCTGTAGCTCCAGCTTGACGATAGTAACGAGAGGAAGGCCTTCTCTATCACCCCAGCCGTCAGTGAAAGCATTGCAAGCTGGGCCGCAGCCTTTAAGGTTATTATAGAACGGTTGAAAAGGATTCCAACGGCTATTATAGCCCCAAGGGCGTTCCCGAGGGCGCTTACAAATATGGTCAGAGGCAGCAGGCTTGGGAAGAGGACCCCTATAGCTTTAGCAACAGAGGTTATTATAAAGAGGAGCACGGCGAACTCTACTATCCTCAGTACTGGGAGCGGGGTTGAGGGGGGCTCTATGTTGGTCGGGCTCAGCTCCTTGGATTTGATCACGCCCAGGAGAGCTAAGGCTAAGGCTATGAGCGTGGTTGGGATGGCTACTATGGCCGCAAGCTGCGCCGAGTAGGTTGTGAAGTATATCGCTGCCAGTACCTGTATGAGGGCGAGAGGCACGTTAGAGAGCAGCGTGTTTAGGGCAAGAGACCTTGATGCCTCCTGCTTCTCATTGCTCAACTGTATAAGGCTAAGGGTCACGGTAGTGCTTGATATGAGGCCGCCTATTATCGTAAACGCTAGGAGCCCCCTCCTGGAGACCCTCAGGGTCACGTACTGGGCGAAGAATATTATGGCAACTACCACCACGGTCAGCCAGAACTCGTATGGGTTGAAGATGCCAAGGGGTCCTACGAACTTGTCTGGCAGCAGCGGAAGTATAACAATTGATATCACCAGGAGGTTCAGGAGCGCCAGCAGCTCCTCACGTCTAATCCTTGATATCGCGTTAAGGAGCTGGGTCTTATAGAAGCTGAGCGCCGCCACAAGCACCGATATTACGGTGCCCTGAAGGTACATGCCCATACCTACCAGGACCCCTGAGGCGAACACAAGGAACATGCTGACATAAGTGGTCGCCCCAAGGCTTCTCGTGACCCTGGCCCTCTCCACATATATGGTGGCCGCGATCACCGTAATTGAAATGAAGGCGACGCCCAGGAGCAGGTAGCCCGCCTTCTCATAAAGCAGCGCGAACACGTAACCCAACATTGAAGTGAATATGGAGGTCCTCAGCCCCAGGAATATCCTTGAGCCCGTTATCTTTCTGTACTCGTTTACCAGGCCTACTATTGCTCCCACCGCTACAGACATTAGCAGGGGCTCCAGCTGTGAGTAAGCCATAGCCACCTACTCTTCACAACTTTAGCCCTACAAGGGCTTTTAAAATGTGAAGGCTAGCTCCAGACCACCAGAGGTATGTACATCTCCTCAGGCGTCATCCCGCTGTGGTTGCCCCTGAGCCTTAAGGCAGGGTCGTCATCCCTATATGAGTAGTGATACTTAGAGGTGGAGTCAGCTGCTATGCCCAGGTAATCGCCTATTATGTTGTCAGCCACAAAATTGTCCACTCTGCCAAGTATGCCGCTCTCTATGACCTCCTGCTTGCTCATCACCTCAAGCTTATACTTGGACTTGAGCATATCCCTTATGTTATCCCTGGTCCTAAACCAGACAGCCCTTGAGTCTCCATAAGGAGGCACTTCAAGCACCCTGAGCAGTTCCTCGTCATTGTTAAATACGTAGACGTTGCTAACGGTTACCTGGCCGTGATCTGAGAGCAACAGGAACGTGTACCTGTCCTTGTACTTCTGGGCAAGCTCTTCCAAGTGCGTCAAAGTAAGCCTGAGCTCCTCAAGTATCAGGTCCCTGTGCTGGCTTCTGAAGCCATAGCCGTGCCCTATGTGGTCAGGGTTATCATAGTAAACATAGATAAGGTCGTAGGGCTCACCCTCCAGGGCCTCCCTGAGGGAGGCCAGCATTTCAAACGAGTTAGAGTGTGACTTTATCTTAGTTAGACCCTCCTGGGGCCTGGTGTTCAAGTACGTCCTGGTGAGCTCCCCGCTGGCGGCGCCGCTTGACATGAGCGCCAGCACCTTAGCTGAGCTCTCAGCAAGCCATGGCTTGACGGGAAAGGCCTTCTGAAGCGGCATGTAATCTATGGTGCCAGAGCCGCTCTCAGCCATGTATGAGTACTTTATTCCATTTATCACGCCTCCGAGCCTTTTATTGAAGACCGTGTAGCCTACTAGGCCGTGCTCGCCTGGAGACTGGGCTGTCATTAGCGTGCTCAGGGCCGCGGCAGTTGTGGATGGAAACACTGTTGTTGCCTTAGTTACAGTGCCCGAGACCTTGACTCCAGTCTCCACGAAGAGGTCCCAACTAAGCGCGTCAAGGTATATGAGCACCAGCCTCCTGCCGGTTATCTCGAAGCTCTTGCCTATACACTGCCTTTTAACACCAAAGAACTCAGCAAGGCCGCACGAGACTGAGTACAGGTTGTTCTCGGCTGCGTAGTCCGGCCACACGAAGTTCTGCTTCTCCTCCACGCTTGTCTCCCAGCAGCTTGACCTGCAGCAAGGCTTTAACTTCTACGCACTAAAACCGCCAGTTATGGCTTAGTTCCCATTGTCTTGAAGTTGCCTCAGCCTCTCGAGTATGATGCTACGCACGAGCTTAGGGTCTACGGCGTAACCCCTTCTCATCTTAAGCGCCGAGCCCACCAGGTAGTCAAGGGCCTCCTCCTTGCCGCTTAGGTAGTCTTTGACCGCTTTCTTCTCCCTTGAGAGGACCGCCGTGATTACTTCGCCTAAGTCTTCTAACCTAGGAGGCAGCAGCTTCTCGAGGGGCGTCTCAGGGTTTGCGGCCAGCGCCGGCAGCGCGTTATATTTAATCTCGTCGTAAGTGTATTCGCCCCTGCTAATGAGCTCGGCAAGGGCTGCTATTGTCTCTGATGGAGGCCACGAGCTTTCCTCGTGCAGGTCCACGCCCTGCTTCTTCAGGAGCCCTTTGAGGTCAACCGCTATCATCCTAGCAACCAGAGGGGCCTCCGCCCCCCTTTCCACGGCGCCCAGGTAAACGGAGAGGGCCGGCCTGTAGAGCACTATGCTCCAGGCCTGCCTCCTTGGCACCCCATGGGCCGTTATGACTTCCATATATTTAGCCGGATCCCTGAGGGTCAGCGGCCTGGCCTCGTCTATAAGCTCCTTCATGGGCACTGGAGGTATGTCAGGGTCAGGGAAGTAAAGGTACTCCTCCTCGGTCTCCTTAGCCCTCTGCGGCTTTGTGACCCTCCTGACTGGGTCCCAGCCCCTAGTCTCCCTCTCCACACGGCCTCCCTGGGAGACTAGCTTGCTCTCCCTGAACAGCTCGTACCTTATGGCCCTCTCCAGGTCAAGGGTGCTCCCTATGTTCTTTATCTCCACCCTCTCGCCGCCCTCAACGCTCACGTTAGCGTCAACCCTGAAGGCCCCCTCAAGGCGTGGGTTGGTGGCGCCTATGTACTCCATGACAAGCAGCAGGTACTCCACGAACCTTCTTGCGTCCCTGGGGCTCCTGAGCTCTGGCTCGGTGACCACCTCTACTAAGGGCACCCCGCTCCTGTTGTAGTCTATGTAGGCGCTCTCGCTAGATGTTATTGTGCCCTCGTACTCCGTCCTGCCTGGGTCCTCCTCGACGTTTATCCTCCTTATTGTGACCTCGCGCCACTCGTCGGCGTCAGGATCATAATACCTGGCCCTGCCCCTGAGACATATAGGGGCGCCTCCCCCGCCCTGGTACTGTGTTATCTGGTAGTTCTTTGGCAGGTCGGGGTAGAAGTAGTGCTTCCTTGTGAATATCATGGCTGGCGGCATCTCACAGTTCATGAGCATTGAGAGGGCTGCAGCAAACCTGAGCGGCTGCCTCCTCGGCACAGGTAAGGCGCCGGGAAGCCCCAGGCACACGGGGCATACGTTGCTGTTAGGCGGCATGCCCCTGTAGTTTGACTTACAGTCACAGAACAGCTTAGTCCCAGCCTCCGTGAGCTGCACGTGTATTTCAAGGCCTATCTTAAAGGGCGTGTAGCTCAAGGCATCACACCTCCGAGCCCTGTCGCCTCTTCAACTAGCTTGCCCAAGGCAACCAGCTTGGTCTCCTCGAGCGGGCCCGCCATGAACTGCACGCCGACAGGCAGGCCGCCATAGAAGCCAGCGGGCATTGCAATTGAGGGGACGCCCGCCAAGTTAGCAATCACTGTGTAGACGTCAAGAGTGTATAGCTTGAGCGGATCCGTTATCCTCTCCCCTATCTTGGGGGGCAGCGTTGGGCTCACGGAGCCCGCGATTATGCACTTCCTGACAAGCCTCAGGACTTCATCCCTCAAGATCCTTCTACCCCTGGCTGCGGCTACGTAAAACTCGTCGCGGTAGCCCTCGCTTAGGGCCATAACGCCCAGCACTATCCTTCTCTTGACCTCCTTGCCAAAGCCGTTGGCGCGCGTAGCTATCACCGTCTCCGTGTAGTTGGGCCTCAGCTCAGCGAAGGGATAGAGCTTGCCATCGTACCTGGCAAGGTTGCTCGCAGCCTCAGCTAGCGCTATAGTATAGTATATGGGCAACGCGTCCGCAGCTGAGGGAAGAGATGCGTCATAATCTACTTCAACGCCTTCAGACTGAAGCTTGTCCAGAAGTTTAGTTATGGTTCCCTTCACAGGGGGGTCTGAACCGTCTATCATTTCGTGGGGAACGCATATGTGAAAATCCTTAGGATCCGGCTGAGGCTTAGAGCTCAAGCTGACCCTTTCAATGGCTAGGCTAGTGGCGTCGCGAGGGTCATGTCCAGCTATCGCCTCTAGGAGCAGCGCTACGTCCACCACTGACCTGGCCATGGGGCTTATCTGTTCCAGGCTGTTAGCGTATGGTATGAGGCCGTACCTGCTCACAAGCCCATAAGTTGGCTTGAGCCCGACGGTGCCAGTGTAGGCGGCGGGAAGCCTGACCGAGCCCCCGGTATCGCTTCCTAGGGCTAGGTCAGCGCCGCCATATGCCAGCACTGCAGCGGAGCCGCCGCTGCTCCCTCCCGGCACCCTGTCAAGGTCCCATGGGTTGTGGGTTGGCCAGAAGCCACTGAGCTCTGTGGTGCTCCCCATGGCGAACTCGTCCATGTTAGTCTTCCCTATTATTATGGCTCCTGCATCCAGGAGCCTCTCAACTACGGTAGCGTTAAATGGCGGCACATAACCCGAAAGTATTCTTGAGCCCGCTGTGGTTGGCGCGAAGTTTGTTGAAATGTTGTCTTTAACTGCAACGACTAGGCCAGCAAGCGGTAGCTTGCGGCCCTCCCTCAGCTGCCTTTCAATGTCCTTTGCCCTCTTCATCACTAAGTCTCTGTCAAGCAACGTTATGAAGCCCCTGACCTTGGGCTCCCACCTATCTATAGCTTCGTAAACCTCCATGACGTGTTCCTCTGGGGTCTTAGAGCCTGATAGCATCTCTGTGAGCACCGAAGCTGCGGTCATTGTCCTCATCCTTATCCACCCCTCCACGGAACCTTAACCATGCCATCCTTGAGGCGATCCTTAGGAAGCCACGTTATTGTGGTACGCCTCTCAGCTACCTGCTGGGGTGGCGACAAGGTCTCATCCCAGACGTTATAGAGTGGCTCTACCTCACAGTCTCTGTACTTGGAGACCTTCGAGAGCATTGCCCTTATGTTCCTAACATCGACGCAGAGCTGCTGAAGTTCATCCTCTTCAAAGGAGAGCCTTGAGAGCCTCAGAAGGCGCAAAAGCTCCTCAAGCTCCTCCCTCGAGCATTCCCCAAAGGGAGTCTGCACCTCCACGCAACTCCAAAGATAAGAGTATTTTATCCTTTTTTTCTCTTAGGATACGAGAGTCCTCCTGTTCTCAAGGCTCCTCAGGGCGTTGAGGCCCATCATGGCCTCAAGTAAATCTATGGTCTGGGCGACTATTCTCTTGGCACCATCGAATATTGGATAACACTCGTTGGCGCAGCCGGAGGCCCTGGCCTTCGAGTAGAGCTCCGCCACCCACACGGCCTCCCTGTGGAGGGACTCGTACATGAGTAGTATCTGCTCCTGTGAGAGTGTATTTATAAGATCTATGGAGCTGAGGACGCTGAGCTTCACCTTATCAAAGAGCTGCCTTATCTCAGCCGTCAGCTGGCCGTTATAGTCAAGGAGCCACTGGGCTATCGAGACCACCTGATCCGCTATCCGCTCGAGGCTTTTGACCATTGTGTAGAGGTTTATGGCCTCTGCCAGCGCATTCATGCCAAGCTCCTTGGGGCTCATAAGGCCCTGGAGCGCGAGATTCAGCTGTTTAAATATGTAGAGGTAAAGCTTATCCACTATGTCATCACGTCTTATTATTGTGTCCAAGAGGTCCCTCTGCTTTAAGCCCTCAATTACGTCCGAGAGGTCCGTTATCATAGACTTCACGACCTTTATCATATTTTCCACAGCTGTATGGGCTGATATGGAGGTAAGGTCTACCACTGTCTTCAATGTGAGCTGGTCGTTGGACTCCTCCAACAGCTCAAGACCTATAGTCTTAGTCCTCACAAAGTTTGCTATCCTCTCGGCGGCCTCGGCCATCTGAGGATCAAACCTTATATTTATGGTGTCATAGCCTGCCAGGTAGGCCGATATTATCTGCATAGACAATACCGCGTCGCTTAGGTTAGGCCTCACAGTTACCTCAGTAACTCTCTCAATGCCCTTTGAGGTGGAGTTTGGCGATCTAAGCCTTATCCAACCCTCTGGGTTTAGCTCAAGGAGGACCTCTGAGCCCTTGTCTATATTGAGCACTTTAGCCCACTCTTTAGGAAGGGAGACTATATAGGTCGAGCCACCAGTTATCTGAACTCTCCTCTTGACAATGAAGGAGCTGGCCTCTCCCTCCTCATCATGTCTTTGCAACCCTTAGCCCCTATATAACTTATATACCTAAACGAGAGGTTAAATATAATACCTGAGGCCATAGGCCTAGTAGATCTGAAAACGCGCCTCCTGCACCCAGAGTTTAAAGGCGACGCAGGATGGCCGCAGTGCTCGAGCTACTTAACTATATAGGCATAGTGAGCTTCTCGGCCTCAGGCGCCCTGAAGGGCGTCAGGAAGGGTCTGGACATATTTGGCGTCGCTGTGCTTGGGCTTGTGACCAGCTACGCCGGCGGAATAATTGCCGAGGTCCTCCTGGGCATGACTCCTCCGCTTGTGCTTAAGGACCCCTTTGACTTATTAATGTCAATAGCCGTCTCCATAGGGGTCTTTTACTTCTGGAGGGCCTTGCAGAGGCCTTCAACAGCAAAGGCCCTCTTCTTTGCTGACGCAATAGGCCTCGCGGACTTTGCAGTATTTGGAGCGTACCTGGCCACCTCAAGGGGGTTGAACGTAGTGGCCGTTGCAATAATTGCGACCCTGGTCGGCACAGGCGGAGGAGCGTTGAGGGACGTGCTAGTTGGAGAAATCCCTATGGTGCTCAGGAGGGAGATCTACGCCACTGCAGCCGCCGCCGGAGGCGTGGTCTACTATCTTGCACAGGAGCTCTCCAAGGCTTACGCCTCCGCCTTTGGGCTTGCAACCGTGCTGGCCTTAAGGCTAGTCTCCTACGAGCTGGGCCTTGAGCTTCCCAGGGCTAGCCAGGCCCAGGCTCTATGACGCTTCCCTCCACGGCCCTTGCTGAATGGACTCCCTCGACCCTAACAGCCTCTATGTACTGCAGCCTCGGGTAGCTTCCCCTTATCATAACCATGAGCGGATAGCTGCCTACTTGCCTTGCGTAGCAGTAGCCGAGCTCGCACTCCTCCACCCAGAGGCCTTTCATGATTGTGCCCTTAGGCGCTACCCAGGACAGCTCGGTCCTGTCAAAGACGTGCCTAACGAAGTAGGTAAAGGACTTGGCCTCGGCCTCGAGCTTCCTGCTTACCCCCCACCTCATGTTGTAGACCCTGGTGGTTGGCAGCGCCAATATCTTCCTAACGTTAACCCTCCTGACGAGCAGCTTCCTCCTCAGTATCTCCTCGAGGAACTCCCTGTTAAGCCTGTAGCTTTCCCTCCTCTCGCCAGGCAGTCCTAAGATAAAGTTTATGCCTGGGAGCAGCTCCGGAAGCCCGTTATAACCCCTTGACGCCCCTACCCTGTTTATTATTTCTATGGCCTTTAGGGCATCATCAGCGGTGACCTTTAAGTTGTTAAGCTTTACCACCTGCGGGTCCACGCTCTCAACGCCTAAGGCAGCCACGTCCCCGGGGGTGTGGTACTTAACTATTACCTTGAGGGCCTCCGTCGACTCCTCCGGGTACCTGGCTATGGTGCCCGGGTTAACGTTGTCTATGTGAAGCACCTCAATGTTAGGGGCCTCCACGCGAATACCATGGAAGAGCCTCTCAAGCTCCTGCGGCGAGGGCCTAGGCCACTCCTCAGAGCCCAGCTGGCTTGAGTTGTAGACCAATATGTCCGCCTGCCTCCCTAACCTGAAGTTCTTGACGCCAACTTCATAAAGAGCCCTCACCTCCTTAACTATCGCCATGGGGTCCCTGGCTATGGGCCTGCCCCTGAGGGGCTCAACGCAGAAGGAGCAGCCGCCGCTGACCCACCTGGCGCAGCCCCTGTAGGTCTCTATCTCAGCTATAAGGTTCTTGCCGAAGTTGGGATGAAATCTAACTATGCTGGCGCCGAGGACCGCAAACCTGTTGACCTTGCTGTAGTCCTCCCTTACAGCCCTTGGCGACGCCGCCTCCTCGCCATACTTAACAAGGTCGTAGACGTACTCCTCCGGGTCACCGGAGACTAAAACGTCAAAACCGTGAGACTTAAAGAACGACGGAGGGTAGCCCGCCGAGCCTCCCTCGGGCCCCATGCCCCACCTGGCCGCTGGGCCCACCAGGACCTTAAGCGGTCCCTCCAGCGACGAAGCTATAGAGGCCAGCTCCTCCGCGGTGGCGGGCCTGCCGCCTATGTACTTTCCCGGCACGACGACGCCCGCTATGAATATTACTGCGTCATATAGCCTCAGCAGCTGCGCAGGGCTAGGCCTTTGCCTCAGCTCATCAATCGTTATGTAGTGAACCTTGGCGGTCTTGTCAACATCAAACACGGCCCCAGCTATGTACCTAGCGTACACGTCTATGTACGGAGGCACCCCTAGGCCTCCTGGCTCATCGTTGTAACCGTCTACTATCAGCAGCTTTCTAGGCCTCACGACTCGCTGGCCTCTCTGCCTGCGCAAAAGCCAGACCTTTTGAAGGCTTTTAGTTAAAGACCTACGGCGTCGGGAACCCTGAGCCCCTCAGCACCGCTAAGTCGGGTAAGTTCTCCTCATCCGCCACCCCTAGCAGGGGTCCAGGGACTTTATTTACCTTAGCATCACAAGATCGTTCTTAGCTTTTAAATGATCCGTTCAGTAGCCTTCTTCTGGTGAGGCTGTTGATAAGGCTTCAGAGCGGCAGCGACGAGGCAACAATATATGAAAAGGGCGCCTACCTGGCGGCTCTCAGACATCGTGATAAAGACATAATAACAAAGGGGGATCCCTCGGCTCCGACGAAGGCCGGCATGGCCTTCCTTGCACCGTTCGCCAACAGGGTCAGGGGCGCAACCTACGTATTTGACGGGGTCTTATACAGCCTGCCCCGCAACAGCGAGGGAAACGCCATTCACGGCCTGCTTCTTGACAGGGAGTTTAACGTTGTCAGCTCCTCCGCGAGCTCTGCAACGCTTGAGACAACACTCTCGCACCAAGGTTACCCCTCGCAGCTCAACTTGCAAGTCACGTATTCCATTAGTGAGGGCCTCCTGACGGCCGAGGCTGTAGTTAAGAACCTTGGGCCTAGGAGGGCGCCTTTAGTCGTGGGTTGGCACCCTTACTTCGTCGTCGGTAACATGCCGTGGAGAATAGAGGCTGAGGCCTTCAGGTGCGAGGCGATTGACAAGATACCAACGGGGAGGCTTTATTACTACGAGTTTAGTGAGGGCGGTGAGTACGATGACTGCTTCCTAGTGCCCTCCGGCACCGTTAAGCTCATAGTTAGTGGTAAGGAGGCCGTCAGGATAGTTAGTGACAGCATGAGGTATTTCCAGGTTTACACTGGCATTAAGGGCTCCGTGGCCATAGAGCCCATGAGCGGGGCCCCTGACGCTTACCATAATCACATGGGCCTAATAGTAGTTGAGCCCTCCCAGTCAGTCAGGGTAGGCTTCAAGGCATACTATGATTAGCCGTAGCCCTCCTCGTACCTTAGTCCTCCAGGGTCCGCCTCCGAAATGACCCTCATCTCTTCCTCGCTGAGAGGAGGTATCACATCGACCTTGCCGGGCACTGCTATCCTCATCGAAGCCGACTTAAGGACGTCGTCAACAGTGAAGCCATACAGCAAAGACCTGAGCACGGGCCCCTCCCGGGTGAACTCTATGAGGGCCCTGTTGCTGCACAGGTAGAGCGGCAGCCCCCTCCTGAGCCTTTCCTCGCCGCTTCCCGTTACAAAGTCAACCCTGCGAACTAGTACCCTGGGCTCATGCCTTGCCCACACCACTATTTTCCTCACCAGGGGGAACAGGTACGCTGCGGCCGCGCCCCCTGGAAGCTTCACCTTGGGCCTCTCATAGCTGCCTATGGCTGTCAAGTTTATGTTCCCGCTCTCGTCCACCTGGGCGGCGCCGAAGAACATCAGGTCCATCCTTCCCTTGGCGGCTATGTCGAAAGAGTCTACAGTCGTGAAGAATCCCACCGGGTTAGGCTCCATGGAGGGGTCACCCGTGGAGGGCCTTATTGAAACCTTCTCGGGGTCAGGCATGAAGGACTCTCCCACGCTGTGCCACACAAAGCTTCTCTTAAGGTACCTGGCGGCGTATACCATGGCAAGGGCTGGGAGTATGCTGTCCAGGCCATGATATACGTAGTCTCCGTCGCTCACGAAGCTCGCCATGCACTTTATCATAAGGTCCGTCGGCCTGCTCGACATCACTGCCACCTCCTCAGGAGGTTGTCCCTGATCCATTCCATGGCAGATCCCTGCTTGGCCGCCTTGTAGTAAGCCCCTATGGCTTCGTAATCAGGCTCGTATAGCCCGTAAACTCCCGTGGGCCACGCGCCCTCAGGGGCCCTGACCACTGCTGAGACGTACAGCGATGTCGCTGAGAGCGTCAGGCCCAGGTCCCTGGTCAGCCTCTTAAGCTCATCACTGCTGACCACCTTCTCAGCTGATAAAATGACCCTCTTGGCGGCCCTTATCTTTAGCTCGTCTTCAAACCGAGGTCCCATAATCACTGCATTGCCATACTCGTCACTCACTTGAACGTGAATTAGTGCGACGTCAGGCTCAATGGCCCTCACGGCCACCAGCTCCTCCCCAGTGAACGGGTCCTTCATTACCTTCCACGTGCCGGCCGCCTCGTGTATTTTGAGTAGGTCCGAGCCCAAGATGCCCCTCACTGGCATGAAAGGGACCCCCTGAGCGCCGGCCCTGAGGCCAGCTATTATGGCCCCGCACGTGTCCTCCAGGTAACTTATGGCCCCCTCCTCCGCCTTCTTCCTCACGGTGGGCGCCAGGCCATAATGTTCAAAAGTGGCCATGGCTGCCCTAACCTTGCTAACAGCGCCCGAGGCCACCATAACGTCAAGGCCGAGGCCTGGCTCCCTGTCCACGAACGAGAGGCCCTTTACGCCAGCCCTTATTATTGCCGATATCAGCGCCATTGGGTTTCTAAAGAAGGTCATGCCACTTATGGTAACCTCGTCATTATCCCTAACCAGGCCCACTGCCTCCCCCATGCTGACGAGCTTCGTTGAAGGCACGGTCCCACAAATATTTTATTTAGAGTCCTACATTTTTAACCTTAAAATGCAAACCACTTAGTTCCCTATCAAGCTTAAAACTATGTTCACCGGCCTGCGTCACGGGAGCCGGCGTGCTAAAGGACAGCTTCATCTCCCAGATATATGACAGGGCTGGCAGCCTGCTAGGCCAGAAAATTAAGGTGTGCGGCTGGGTCGACAACATAAGGGACCTGGGCGGCGTCAGGTTCGTGCTGCTCAGGGACAGAAGCGGCATCCTCCAGGTAGTCATAAAGAAGGGGGTGACTCCCGAGGCTGTCATAGAGGCTTCCAGGGAGCTCGTCAAGGAGACGGTGGCCTGTTTTGAGGGCACGCTCGTTGAAAGCAAGAGCAAGCTGAAGTACGAGCTGCAGGCCACGGACGTTCAGGTGTTTTCAAAGCCCGTGGAGCCCATACCCCTTGAGCCGGCCACGAGCACTGAAGCCCAACTCAACGTTAGGCTTGACTACAGGTGGCTTGACGTCAGGAACCTTAAGGTGTCGGCCATCTTCCAGTTCGAGTCGTGGGTTGCCAACAAGTTCAGGGAGTTCTTCAGGCAGAACGGCTTCGTAGAGATTTTCACGCCTAAGATAGTGGCCGCCGGCACAGAGGGCGGGGCCGAGGTCTTTCCAGTGATCTACTTTGGCAGGGAGGCCTACCTGGCCCAGAGCCCTCAGTTCTACAAGCAGATGGCTGTCATAGCTGGCCTTGAGAGGGTCTTCGAGGTGGGCCCCGTCTTCAGGGCTGAGGCCCACCACACGGTGAAGCACCTGACGGAGTTCCACGGGCTTGACATTGAAATGGGCTTCATAGAGGGGCCCGAGGACGTAATGAACATGCTTGAGTCCTTCTTCAGGTACCTTGCGAAGGAGGCCGAAACCGATGACTCAATTAAGAACGTCCGCAACTACTTTGACCTAAGGCTCAGGGTGCCATCTAAGGTGCCCCGTATAACCATAAGGGAGGCGTACGAGGTCCTCAGGGAGAGGTACAACCACCAGCTACCCTACATGGAGGACCTTGACCCCCAGGCGGAGCGCGAGCTCGGCGACTATGCCCTCAAGGAGTACGACAGCGACTTCATCTTCGTGACCGAGTACCCGTGGAAGGTCAGGCCGTTCTACACAATGAGAAAGCCCCAGGAGCCCGAGTGGACGCTGGGCTTCGACCTACTCTTCAGGGGCCTCGAGATAGCCACTGGCAGCCAGAGGGAGCACAGGTATGACCAGCTGCTTGCAAACCTCAGGGACAAAGGCCTAAACCCTGAGAGGTTCCAGTTCTACCTGAACTTCTTCAAGTACGGGGCGCCTCCACACGGCGGCGCAGGCCTTGGGCTGGAGAGGATAGTTAAGCAGTTCCTCAACCTTGAGAACGTGAGGGAGGCCAGGCTGCTCCCAAGGGACCCAGAGAGGCTAACCCCCTGATGCCCTCCTTTGTTGGTATAGACCTCGCCGCTAGTCCTGGAAGGGTAACGGGACTAGCAGCCATAAGGGGCCGGGCAGTCTTTACTAAAAGCGCGCACACCGACGAGGAGATCGTAAGCTTTGTAATAGCAGAATCCCCTAGGGTTGTAGCCATAGACTCGCCGCTCAGCCTTGGCAGGGGGCCCTTCAGGGACTTCGAGCTGGCAGCCATTTCTAAAGGCTTTAAGCTGCTTCCATTAACTATGCGCTCTATGAAGTCCCTCGCCGTCAGGGGCGTAAGAATAGCTCGCGCCTTATCTAGCCTTGGTATTAAAGTCGTAGAGACCCACCCTGCAAGCGCAATTAAGTCAAGCGGCTGCGCCGACATATACGACATTATAAGGAGCCTTAACCTTGAGGTGGCAGCAGGATCCATGTCTAACAGGCACGAGGCGGACGCCGCTGTGGCGGCCCTTGTCGCCATGTGTTACTCAGCTCAGACATACTATAGCTTCAAAGGGCTTGAGGGGGAGCTGGTGCTGCTGCCTGAGGGGCTCTGCAGAGGTGCGTGCGCAGCGGTGATGTCTAAGCCTTAGCCTCCTTAAAGGGATAACAATTAAAAACGCTTTTCATTGCTGGACACGTAAAGTGAGCTGGAGCTCCGCCGGAGCAGGAGGTTTTAGAGCCGCGATGAGCGACCAATGCCCTAAGATACTAATAGTTGGCGACTGGGACGCAGACGGGATCATTGCATCAGCTGAGATAGTTTATGCCAGCGAGGTTGCAAAGGCCTTTCCTGTAAAGGGTAATAAGTGTCCGGCAGAGCTCCGGCCTGCAAGCCCAAGGACTATATCTGAGGCCTTCAAGGGTGGCTGCTGGGACTACACCATACTACTTGACATACCTTTCACTCAGGAGGTGGAGGCCTCCTTAGACCAGCTTATAGCCGGCGGTTGCAAGCCTAAGATTTACTACTTTGATCACCACAAGATAACCATAGAGAAGAGCACCTACATAGAGAGCAAGTACTCAGCCGTTACATTCATAGGGCTCTCGCCCACCTCAGTGCTAGTCAAAGTCTTCCTGGAGTCGCTCGGAGTCAAGCTAACCCCAAGGCTTAAGGACCTGGTGTCCAGCGCGGCGGTGCTCGAGGGGGGCGGTTGGCTGAGCAGGAATAACAGGAACGCCACCGAAGGTATGGTTAAGCTGGCTGCCTCCATATCTAAGGTGATAAACCAGTCCAAGGATCCTGAGCTCTGGAGGAAGTACGTGCGGTGGGCCTCAAGCGTGCTGCCCTTCGACGTCTCGGTGATTCCGTCAGCTAAAGACTATGAGAGCCTGGTGTCAAAGGGTCTTGAGATCTCCGAGAGGAGCGACAAGGAGATAAAGGAGGTGGCCACAGGACTTGCGATGACAGCTAAAGCCGTGGGCTTCCTGAAACTGGTTGACGCCAGGGGCAAGTGGAACAAGAGCGGGGCCTCAGCATTGGCTTCAGCTATTTATAAGATCACCAAGAGCACGGTGGCCCTTCTAGTCTCGAAGGGCGATGACACAGAGCTACTGATAATAAGAAGCGGCCACGGAGAGGCCATGAAGATAGCTGAGGAGCTCTTCAAAGAGGGCGTGATAGAGGATCTAGGAGGCCATGAAAACATAGCCTCCGGGAGAGTAAAGAAGGGCATTAGCGACAAGGAGCTGGAGGACGCTATCAGAAGGGCCTCGCTAAAGGCCTTTAGGTTCGGCGGCCAGTAGCTGCCAAGAGCGGTGTTAACCTATTTAACTTGTAATTTACACCGTTGCTAGAGGCTAATGGGGTAGGGAGCTATGGCGCAACAGATGAAGTTCTGCCCAAGGTGCGGCACACTGATGAGGCCAAAGTCTGTCAACGGCAAGCTAATGTTCGTTTGCCCTAAGTGCGGCTATGAAGAGGAGGTTCCCAGCAGGGCGCGCGTAACCACCCAGCTCAGCTTCACAGAGAGGGTTGCCCACACGCCTAAGGAGAGAATAATAGTAGTTGACGCCAACGCGCCGCCGCCCACAGCGCAGGTACTTAAGGGCAGCGTCAGGTGCCCCAGGTGCGGCAACGACGAGGTGCTGGCATGGATGATGCAGACCAGGGCCGCGGACGAGCCGCCTACTAGGTTCTACAGGTGCACCAAGTGTGGCTATACGTGGCGTGAATACGCCTAAGCCTTACATAGCGCCGCCCAGCAGCTGTTTAGGTTAATATATTTCACCCCCTTAACATCTTCTACAGGTGTCTTCGCCACGGACACTGTGCAGGAATTAGTCTCATCGCTTCAGATCCCTCAGTCCGAGCCCTACGTCAAGTACGCAATTGTAGTTGACTGGGGGATGCTAAGCGTTTACCTTATAGTGCTTCTCATAGCCCTCACGGCCTACTCCACTAAGAGGAGCCCAACAAAGGCCAATAACGTGGCTCTGGTTATACCCTCTGTGGCTGACGAGAAGGTCAGGGACTCGCTCATAATGTCCTTGAACCACAACAGGTTCCTGAACATTCCTATATATGTGGTTATTGACGAGGGAGCGCCTTTAGAAAGCTACCTGAAGAGCTTAAGCTGGATCAACGTGGTCGTCGTGCCTAAGGACTACAGAAGGGATTTGTTTGGAAAGGGAAGAGCCCTGAGGTACTTTGTGGAGAACTATGTAAGGCCTGACACATGGTACGTCTTCCTTGATGACGATAACCTAGTCCTTGACGACAGCTTTCTCTACGAGATACCCTATTATGAGAGAAGGGGCTTCGTGGCCTTCAACCCCGTCCTCATGCCTCGCAGGGGAAGGTCGTACCTGACGTTTATAATGGACTTCACGAGATTCCTTGACGACATCTCCTTCTTCAGGCTCTTCACGGGACTTGTGAAGAGGCCTTATGTGGGTCTCCACGGCGAACTGCTGGGGGTAAAGGGCTCTTTCCTGCTAAGGAGCAACGCGTTCAACGAGCCCAGCAGGGTAGAGGACTACATGTTTGCCGCCGAAGTCCTGAGGCTCGGAGGCCTCACTTGGCAGAGCAGAACTAGGGTAAGCATACTTAGTCCCAACTCAGTGAAGGACTTCATCAGGCAGAGGAGTAGGTGGCACGCAGGAATACTTGAGAGCTGGAGGAAGGTTCCAAACTCCATGAAGTTGATGACATTCATTAAGTCATTCTTAAGGACCGTGGGCATAGTTGGCCTCTGGATCCTTGTGCCCTTGACTCACTCACTCATTCTGCTTCTGCTGGCGGCGCCTACCAGCGCTGCCTACTGGTTCGTGTACATCTACGGAGTCAGAAGGGCCGGCAAGTTTAGGTACCTTCTGGCGGTGCCGGCCTTCTGGATACTTGAAGGTCTTGGATTTATGTATGGCATCTTAAAGCTTAAGAGCAGGGACTTCGTAGTAATAGATAAGTCTATCTAAGCCTTGACCTGGGGCTGGAGGAGCTCCACGGCCTCCCTAAGGCTCTTCTCCCGGGCGGAGGGGTCCGTCTCTCCACATGCCTCCACTATTTTGGCCAATATCTTGTATATCCTTATTATTTCATCAGAGTGAATGTTGACCGTGGACTCCAAGCTCTTGTAGTTTGCGTTCAGAGAGTCTACGAGAAGCTCGAGGACTGAGACCACGTCCTCTACGTCCTCCTCATGGTGGTGATGGTGCTCCTCCTCAAACTCTGAGTGCTCCCTGGCCTCAACTTCTTCAGAGATCCTTTCTAGGTCCTCACGCTTCTTTGGAAGCTCCATCCTCTTCCTTCCTCTGCTGCCTTCCTCGCTCATGTAAGTTCCCTGGGAGACGTGCCTCAGAGGCTTAAAGTGTGTTACCGAGAGGTCAGGGCGTAGGCATCTTAGCTCGGAGTAGACGTTTTATAGCAATATAAAGGCTTCGCAGCCAGAGGATATCTAGGTAGGTAACATAATGGCAGCGCCGAGGGGGCCCCCAAGGAGAGCAGAGCAACAGGCTGAGGTATCTCAAATAGAGCAGAAAGCTGTAATCTTGGATTACATGGAGGCTGGCTACTACCTGGACCCACACAGGTGGCACAGGGAGAAGCCGGTAGCTCAGGCGATCGGCGAGAGCAGGTTTACGCTGCTTGACGGCATCCCACTTCAGCCAGTGGAGCCCCTAGAGGAGGTCGCAGTGACTAAGGAAGTTCTTGAGACCGTTGAGGAGCCCCTTGACCCAGTTGGAAGGCACACAAGAAAGGTCAGCATACCAATGGCCTGCATCAGCGCCGGCGACTCCAAGAGAATTTGCCTGCCAACTGCAAAGGTTGAGCAAAGGCTGCTTGACCTTCTCAAAGTAATGGCTGGCGACGAGCTTGAAATAGTTAACTCCCTCGTCGAGTTCTCCAAGGTTCTTACTAACATGGGGCTGCCCCCTAAGGCCATAGCTGCCCCAAGGACCCCGCTAACCTACGAAAGCCTGACTGAGATAGCCAAGAGGAACCTGAGGGAGGCCATAAAGTACATAATAAAGGCCAACGAAAAGGTTTTCATAGACTTCTTCAACAAGGCCGAGCCCATAAACATAAGGCTCCACTCCATAGAGCTCCTCAGGGGGGTAGGCAAGAAGACCCTGATGGCCATTCTGGACGCCAGGGCCAAGAAGCCCTTTGAGTCCTTTGACGAGATACGCAAGCTAATAAAGGATGACCCCGTCGAGGTCCTCACAGACAAGGTGCTTGAGGAGTTGGAGGGCCGCTCTAAGTATAACCTGTTCGTGATGCCCTCTACAAGCGGGGTGCCCTTCCTAGATTACCTCTCAGTCCTCGGAGGGGCTCGCAGAGAGGGCCGTAAATGAGGTATCCAAGGGACCTTGGCCAGAGGTTCCTAGTAAATGAGTACGGAGTAAACCTCTTCCTCGAAGGCCTTAGAGGCTTCGAAGGACTTGATATACTGGAAGTGGGCCCCGGCGAGGGCCAGCTGACCATACCAATAGCTAAGGTTGCCAGGAGGGTTCTGGCGGTGGAGTTTGACCAGAAGCTGGCAACCAAGCTCTCAGCGAAGGCCCCCTATAATGTCTCGGTAATAGTTGGGGATGGAGCTAGGCACGTGTCAATAACAAGGTCGCCAATATTGGTCTCTAACACCCCATTTTACCTTAGCAGCTCCATAATAGTCAACGCTGCCAGGAACAATAACCTGGAGCTCATGGTCCTTGGACTGCAGCTCGAAGTAGCTAAGAGAATCACGGCACCCCCTGGGAGCGAGCTGTATGGCAGGCTATCAGTGATATCCCAGGCCTACTTCAGGACGCGAATCATAGGGGTTATGCCGTCGTCGTGGTTTAGGCCAAGGCCTAAGGTTGACGCCGCCGTGGTACAGATGGTAAGGGTAAGGAGGTGGGACTCTACAGGTGATGCTTTAGAGAGGGTTACCAGGTGCCTCTTTTCATACAGGAACAAGCTGGTGACGAAAGCGGTCTCTCGCTGCCTGGGCAACATGCCGGAGAGCCTCAAAGGTCTCCCCCCAGGAGCTAGGGTCAGGGACCTTACTCCGGAGCAGCTGGCTGGTGTCGCTAAATGGCTGAGCTTAGGTGGACCGACGTAATTACGACGGCTGGAAGGCTTAGGGTGGCCCTGTCTAAGTGCGTCTATGAGCCCAGCGATGACTCGTTGCTAGCGATAGACGCTATGGTGAAACTTAAGGACATGGGAAGAACATATGAGACGGTGCTTGACCTCGGCACGGGCTCTGGCATACTGGCCCTAGCCTCCCTAATCCTCTTTCATCCCAGCAGGCTTGCAGCCATCGACATATCTCCGTACGCTGTCAGGTGCGCCAGGACAACGCTAGGTTTTGACGCTGCAGTTATACAGTGCAACGGGGCTAAGTGCCTCAGCGGCGAGCGGAGCTGGGACCTAGTAATACTTAATCCTCCATACCTGCCCTCAAGCGATAATCCTCGGGACGAGTGCGAGTCCTGGGAGTCCCTGGCTTGGAGCGAGGGCTCAAACCACGAAAGGCTATGTAAGGACGCCGCCAGGGTTGGCAATGAGGTGCTCATAGTAAGGTCATCGCTATCCTCGTTTAATATAGACGATTGTCTTAGGGGCGAGGGGCTTCACATGAGCGCTTCCTTGGCCAGTCAAAGGTTCTTTATGGAGGAGCTCCGCGTTGAGCTATGGAGTCGGTTCAACGTTAAAAAATAAGGGTATCTGGTCCCTTTCGACAGGGGTAAGATAATATTAGCGAAAGCCTGCTAACCTGTAGGGCCTTACACTATGCAGAGCGTGTACTCCGAAGCTCAGAGTACCGAGACCATATCACTTGATGACATAAATATCTCAAAGATTATAACCATAAGTGCCAAGATATCGCTGCCCGAGGCCATAGCAATAAATGCCATAGCTGAGATATGCCACGTCAGCAAGAGCTCGTTAGTAAGGGCTGCAATTGCAAGGTTCATAAGGGACCTATACTCTGCAGTCCCTGAGGCTTTTGCTAGTTTAGACAGGAGCTTTGAGATATCGGCTGTCGTCGCAGATGAACAAGTTTCCAAGTGCCTAGAGAAGCTTTCCAAGGGGAGCTCAGGTAAGAGCTCATGATGAAAGGGTTTCGCAAAGATCCCTAACTATGGCCTGGAAGACTTCGTTAACCTTCCTTGCTCCGCACTCTTTCGCGCACAGATTCTTTTCCACGGGGTCGCTCTTGGCACCGCATTCCTCGTAGGAGCAAACCTTCTCAAGCCTCTGCCTGTCTATATAGATGACCATCAGGTTGCCTAGGTCGCTAACCTGAAGAAGCCCCCCTGCGCCGCTCACGCTTATTATCTTTAAGAGGGACTGGTAGTCGTCTAGCTTCTTGTCTATAACAAAGGCCCTTGGCCCAGATGAGAGGGACTTAAGGAGCCTCTCAACTAGCTGAGACTCAGGATTGGAACTCCCTTTACAGAACCCCTCGGCCTCAGTGGGGGACAAGTCTCTTCACTCCCTCAGCGGTAATACCTTACATCACCGGCCCGAGCTCTGCCTTACAATAAACTTACTCCACTGCCTGAGGTATAAGTTCATTACCATGACTTCTCTCCTGGCGGCGTCTGGTTCAAGGCATCCAGTCTTTATGGTTCTTCCATCTATGGTCTCTGCAACTATTCTTTGGTACCCCTTAGGCTTACCGCAATCCTCAACGCTAAAGCTCTTCAGGAGGCCATTCATGGCAAGGCCTTCAACCTCTATGAGGCCCCTTGGAGGCTCTGGCTGCTCTTCCTTGCCTTTCTTCAAGGGCGTCCCCATAGTTGAGGCTAGGGCAACCCTTAAAAATAGGCATCATAAGCGGTGTGCCCCGCCTAACCGTTTGTCCATCATCTTCATCTCCCCCATGGGATCTCAGGCAACGTGAGACCGGCGGGGCCACGTAAACTATAAAGATTCAAGGGTGAAAACGCTTCCTCTAAGGCTAAGGATTTGGCCCCCTTTACCTGATAGTGGGGCGACGAGCCTGCGACTTAACGTCTTCATGAAAAACTTAAAGTTAGGACTACTCTTGTTTTGAGAGGGCTACATTTGAGCTCCGAGCACCCTGCAATAAAGGCCATGAAGGAGATCTCAGAGTTCGCTATTAGAGCCGCTGAAGTAATAGATGTTAACGAGGTCGACAAAATGGTTGACGTGCTGACTGACGTCTACCGCAGGAAAGGCAAGGCTTTAGTGATGGGCGCCGGTCGCAGCGGCCTCGTGGGCAAAGCCTTCGCTATGAGGCTCCTTCACCTCGGCTTTAACTCATACGTGCTCGGCGAGACCATAGTGCCCAGCATATCTAAGGGCGACGTAGCCATAGCAATCTCGGGCTCCGGCAGGACGGGTCTGATAGTTGACGCCGCAGATGCTGCCAAGAAGGTTGGTGCTTATGTAATAGCGATAACCACCTTCCCGGAGAGCCCCTTAGGCAGCATAGCTGACCTCGTCGTCAGGATACCTGGAAGGTCTAAGATAAGCAAAATGGACGACTACTTTGCAAGGCAGATACTTGGACTTCACGAGCCCTTGGCACCTCTGGGCACCCTGTTTGAGGACACGGCCATGCTGTTCCTGGACGGCGTCGTCTACTACCTTATGATAAAGCTTAACGTGAGTGAGGACGAGATGAGGAGCAGACACGCAAACGTTGAGTTCTAAGTGATGGCCTTGAGGCTCAGGCTGGTGGCTGTAGGCATTGAGGGGCCCGTAAACCTGGGCTACATATTCAGGCTCTCCGTTAACTTCGACGTAGACGAACTTTACCTGGTGTCGCCGACGGCCAGCGTCGCTGAGTCCCTCAGGTGGGCCGCCAAAGCTTCTGACATGGCATGGAAGGCGACTATTGTGGGAAGCCTTGAGGAGGCCCTGAAAGGCGTCGAGCTTAGCGTGTGCACCTCTGACGAAAGCTCTGCCAGGGACCTATTGAGATCGCCTATCACGCCCGAGCAGGCGGCAGAGCTAATGAACGCCAGAAGGGGAACCGTAGCCCTGGTCGTAGGAAGGGAGAGCGTTGGCCTTACCAGGGATGAGCTGGCCAAGTGCGACCTCCTATGTACCATACCCTCATCGCCTAAGTACACAGCGCTGAACGTCTCAAATGCCACTGCCATACTCCTTTATGAAATTTACAAGGCCAGGAGGGGGGCGCCAGAGTACGAGCCCCCAACTAGGAAGACCATTGCCTTAGCTGAGGCCTACGCGAGGTCGCTGGCGCTGACGGTGGGCAACAGTGAGGATGACTCGGGCCTCTCCGTTAGGAAGCTGCTCTCAAAGTCCACGGCGGCTGAGGCGAGGCACCTCTTAAACCTGCTCAGCAAGGCCTGTTCTTCGCTGGGCTGTAGGGACATGGCTAGGAGAAAGATTGAGGAGCTCTGCGGTGGCCCATGCGACGAGGCCTAAACTTCGAAGTAGATCTTCTTAGCCTTCTGAAGCCTATCCAAGTAGGAGCCCTCCTTGTTTATCCTTGGCCTGCCGCTCTCCTTCTCCTGCCTCATAGTTATGCCAAGCTGCGAGAGCAGCTCGTTCATGCTGTTCCTCAGAGGCGCTGGCGAGGAAGCCACTCCATGAACTCCTGGAGTGCCGCTGAAAACCATGGCCCTGTTGCTTATCATGGCTATCATCATTATGTCATGCTCTGCCACGAAGGCTGCAGCCTTCCTAGTCTCCGTGAGCCTCCTTATTATTTTGCCCACAGCGAGCCTCTCCTCCACATCAAGGTGCGCCGAGGGCTCATCAAGCAGGTAGAGGTCAGCCTCCCTGCTCAGTGACATGGCTATGGCCAGCTTCTGCATCTCGCCTCCGCTCAGCTCCCTCGCCTCCCTGTCAAAGAGCCTATGGAGGCCGAGCTTCTCAGTGAGCTCAATGTAGAGCCAGGTGCCGCTAGTAACGGCCTCAGGGTTGACGCTCCTGAGGACGTCCGCCACGGTCATGCCCTCGGGGAAGAAGTCAGGCCCTATGTACTGGGGCTTATAGCTGACCTTGAGCTCCCTGTAGGAGAAGGGAACCCCCTCATCGGCTTTGAGCTCGCCCGTCAGGTACCTTATAAAGGTCGTCTTACCTATGCCGTTAGGCCCGGTCACTGCTATAACTTCCCCTCCGTTGATGTAGCCTGGCATCACGTCGAGCGTGAAGTCTCCAAGCCTTATCCTGGCCTGGGTCCACTCAAGGTACTTGTACTCCGTCTCCTGCTGGGCGGTCTGGACGGACCTGCTGAACACTATTGGTGTGCTCCTTATCCTCATGTTCTCTGACTGGAGGTAGCCGTCGAGGAACGCGTTTATGCCTACCCTAACCCCATAGGGCTGCGAGACTATGCCGTAGACCCCAGGCTCACCGTAGAGTATGTGAACGTTGTCACTTAAGTAGTCCAACATTGCAAGGTCGTGCTCCACCACTAGGAAGTACTTGCCCGGCTTCACCTCAGACCTTATTAGCCTTGAGACTCTCACCCTCTCCCTTATGTCAAGGTAGCTGCTGGGCTCGTCAAACATATAAACGTTCGCGTCCTTACTCAGCGTGGCAACTATGACCATCCTCTGGAGCTCGCCGCCGCTCAGGTTCCTCACGTCCCTGTCCCATACGGCGTCCAGGCCCACCTCCTGGGCCAGGTCCCTGGCGACCCCTCTCTCGTCCGCGCACTTAAGGAGCTCCCCTACTGTTCCCTTTAGGTACCTGGGCACGAGGTCTATGTACTGAACCTTATGGGCTACCCTGAGCTTCCCGTCATAAAGCTTCTGAAGGTACGTCTGAAGCTCGCTGCCCCTGAAATGCCTTAGAACCTCCTCAGCCGGCACCTCCTTAACGTCGGTCCTGCCTAGGTTAGGCCTCAGCTCGCCGGCAAGTATCTTCAGGGCCGTAGTCTTGCCAACGCCGTTCTTGCCCAGGAGCCCTATTATTTGTCCATCCTTAGGTATCGGCAGCCTGAAGAGCTTGAAGCCGTTAATGCCGTACCTGTGGACTGCCTCCTCGCTGAGCTCCTCGGGAAGGTTAACTATGGCTATGGCGTCAAAGGGGCATGCCTTGACGCAGAGGCCGCAGCCTATGCAGACGTCCTCATGAATTATCGGCTTTGCCCTGGCCTTAGTGTCAGCCTCTATGGCTACGTCCTTTTTACTTTTGTTTATGGGGCACACCGAAATACACTGGTAACTGCATCGCTTCGGCTTGCACTCGTCGCTGTCTATTACGGCTATCCTTGTCATAAGTGACCCTTAGCTAAAGTGGGACTGGAACCTTAAAACTTAAACTCAAACCTTTCTCCTGGCCTTAGAATTACAACCTTGGTTGGCAGCCCCCTTGACGTTACCATCCTTGCGAACTCCTGAGGGTCGCCATAGAGCACCGGGAACGTGCCGTAGTGCATCGGTATGGCCACCTTAGGCTTTATCAGCTCCACGGCTTTGGCCGCCTCGTTGTGATCCATTGTAAAGTGGCCGCCTATGGGCAGCATTGCAATGTCTGGCCTATAGAGCTCGCCAATGAGGCTCATCTCTGCCATGATGCCAGTGTCCCCGGCGTGATAAAGGGTTCCTTCATCTGTTATTATTACTGCACCAGTGGCCGAGCCGTGAGTGCTAGTGTGGTTAGCGGGCACCAAGGCGACCTTTATGCCTCCCTCCAACACCATAGGGCCGCCCATGTTACCTCCGATTGCCCTTGACTCATCGCCGACCTTCTCAGCGACAAAGTTAGCTATCTCATAGGTACTGACGACTTTAGCCTTAGGGTTATTCTTCATAATCTCAAAAGTGTCGCCCAGATGGTCATCGTGATCGTGCGTCAGAACTATGTAGTCCACGCCCGTTATGTCCCCTGGCTTCACGGGCGAGATGGGGTTGGTAAGCCATGGATCTATGAGTATCTTCTTTCCTGAAACGTCTACCTCAAACGCAGAGTGTCCATAATAGACTAGGTACCCCATGCCTGGTCCCTCGGCGCTGTTAGGGATTAGAGGATAAAAGCAAATACCTATGTGTCTCCACTTATAGCCTTTCCGGGAATTCCGTAGCGCGAGGGTTAGCCTTTGATAAGCCAGGAGGAGATATCTAAGATCCTAGAGGCTGGCCGCATAGGCGCTGAGGCCAGGGAGCTTGGAGCCTCCCTGGTGAAGCCTGGCGCCAGCGCGAGGGAAATCTGCGACGAGGTGGAGTCGCTTATCATCAAGAGGGGGGCAAGGCCTGCGTTTCCCTGCAACTTCTCTGTGAACGAGGTCGCGGCACACTATTCGCCTGGCATAGATGATGACGTCAGGGTCCCTGATAAAGCTGTCGTAAAGGTTGACGTGGGGGCCTCGGTCGACGGATACCTCTCTGACACGGCTGCAACGGTAGCCATAGGCAGCGACTCCTTCCAGCAGCTAGCCCTCGCGGCCAAGGGCGCCCTCGACAAGGTGGCTGAAGTTATGAAGCCTGACATAAGGGTTTACGACATAGGTAAAACTATAGAGAACGTCATAAAGTCCATGGGCTTTAAGCCGGTGAGGAACCTGACGGGCCATACTATAGAGAGATACACGCTTCACGCCGGCCTCTCAATCCCAAACTATGCTGAGAGGTCGCTGTTCTACCACAGGCTGAGGCCTGGGACCCAGGTCGCGGTAGAGCCCTTTGCCACCAGTGGCAGGGGCCTTGTCGTTGATGGGCCAAAAGCATACATATACTCTGCCACCGGCAACAGGCCCCAGAGGATTTCGGAGGGCGCAAGGCAGCTCCTGGAGTATATACTTTCCCATTACAGCACCCTGCCCTTTGCCAAGAGGTGGCTCTACCCAGAGTGGAAGCGTGAGGAAATAGAGGCTGGACTTGCGGAGCTCGTTAGGGCGAGGGCACTGATAGAGTACCCAGTGCTCATAGAGGCCTCCAGGGCCCCAGTGTCGCAGTTCGAGCACACCTTCGTAATAACGCACGATGGTGTGATAGTTGCCACGAAGCTATAGCCTTAGTTGCTACAGCTTAAAAGCTTCTGCGGTTTTCCGCTAAACGGAGAGAAAAGAAGATGACCTCAAGCGCATTAGCCACTTGGATAACCGTAGGCGTCAACATACTGTGGATAGCGCTCCTGTTCCTATGGCTAACTGGCCTGGGCAACTGGATCCAGGTCTACTGGTACAGAGCTGACATAAGGTCGAAGCTTAACCTGCTGGGAGGCCTTGCGGACGACGCTAAGAAGACGACCCTAGACTTCATGAACAAGAATAACGCCAAGGACGCTGCTTCCCTGCTTGACAGGCTAACGGACTTCTTTACAATAGACCCCGTGTCCGTTGAGCCCACAGATATAATAAGCAGGATGAGGCACCTGCTTAACCTCAGGGACATGAGGTTCAAGGACTCGTTCATAGAGGCCATGCCCAACTCAGACGACGTGACCAGGAGCATAGCCTCTACTGCGGCCGAGATCACTTCTGCGTTAAACTTCATCTATAAGTACGTGAGGCACCTCCTGCTCTTCAGCGAGAAGACGAAGAACTGGTACCTGATACTTCAACTGGAGATATTCATGCCTCAGATAGTGCAGCTAGCGCAGACCTACAGGAAGGCTCTGGATGACTTCCTGACAAAGGTCCCCGTGGGCGACGGCGCTGGCCCTATGGTAGCCCTGAGGCTCGCAGGGCCTGACGCCAAGTGGAGGGAGGTCACAGAGGACACCGTAGTTACAGAAACTAACTTTGAGGGACGTAACCTTATACTTGTTAAGGCGAAGGGGCCTGCCTCCACTGTAGGAAGGCCTGGTGAGGCTGCAGAGAAGGTAATAAGGGAGGCCATTGCCCAGGGCAGGAAAGTTTCGCTTATGATAACTGTTGACGCCGCCTTGAAGTTCGAGGGGGAGAACACGGGCGACGTTGCTGAGGGCGTCGGAGCCGCTATAGGAGATCCGGGCCCGGAGAAGATAAGGTTTGAGAGGGTTGCCACGGAATATAACATACCGCTGAGGGCTGTTATAGTTAAGATGGGCATGGATGAGGCCATACTAGCAATGAATCAGGACATATACAACGGTGTTGAGAAGGCCGTAGAGAGAGTCAAACAGATTATCAGGGGCGAGAGCAAGGAGGGGGACACCGTCGTAGTAATAGGAGTTGGCAACACTGTAGGGGTGGGCCAGTGATGAACATCTTACAATATTACATGCTGATGTTCCTCATAGTGCTGCTGGCGGCAACCACGGCAATGACCATAAAGCAGATGAATGACATAAAGAAGCTGCAGGAGCTCAAGAAGAGGCCTAAAATAGTAACCGTGGAGCAGTGCGGAGGGTCCACAAGCACGAGAGACTTCAGGGAAGGGGACTACGTGGGCCTCGTCACGGGCTCCTGCTCTGACGGGACGCCTAGAAGGATTGTGGGGATATATGCTATTAAGGAGGAAAGCAAGAAGCGGGGAGGTCTATAGCCGCCCGGCGCTCGCATAATAAGGCCTTCGATAGTATAAAGCCAGGTGGGAGTTGGCGTGCGTGACACACTATCATGGGAGGTCTGCGACATCTGTGAGAGGAGGGTGCCTACAAGGCTGTGCCGCGTTGACGGCAGGGTGCTCAGGGTCTGCGACGAGTGCCTCATTACCCTTCAGGGACTTCTCTCGTGCGGCTCTGTGGGAAGTACCACGGCGACTCGTAAGCCTAGAGAGCTAAACGTCAATGAGGAGCTCCTGAGCTCACTCAAGGAGTCCCACGGCAGGGAGGAGAGGAAGTACACGAGAAGGAGAACCTACCGCTCCAGGGAGTCTTAAGGGTGCCTTTAAATCAACAAAAGGCCTCCTCGGACTATTATAACTCATATAACTCTCACATAGCTTAGCCAAAACTCTGCGAGAGAAAAACTTTTATAGAAGTAATCCCACGATAGCTTATTGAGAGCTACACGGTGGTGAATTATGGCGGCAGCTCAAGGGATACCCGTGCTGATACTCAAGGAAGGAACTCAGAGGTCTTATGGCAGGGAAGCTATGAGGAACAACATATTGGCTGCCCAAGTCCTGGCCGAAATGCTTAAGACGAGCCTTGGACCTCGCGGCCTCGATAAGATGCTAATAGACTCGTTTGGAGACGTCACTGTAACAAACGACGGCGCTACAATAGTTAAGGAGATGGAGGTTCAGCACCCAGCTGCCAAGCTCCTTGTTGAGATAGCTAAGGCCCAGGACGCCGAGGTGGGCGACGGCACCACTAGCGTCGTAGTACTTGCTGGCGCACTGCTGGAGAAGGCTGAAGCCCTCCTCGAGCAGAACATACACCCATCAATCATAATTGACGGCTACACTAAGGCCATGAACAAGGCCCTTGAGATCCTGGACAAGATAGCTGTGCCCGTCGACGTTAATAACGACGAGAACCTCAGGAAGATAGCCTATACTACGATAGGCAGCAAGTACGCGGGCCAGGGACCTGAGAGGGACAAGATGGTCGACCTGGCAGTTAACGCCATAAAGATAGTTGCCGAGCCCAAGCCCGAGGGCGGCTTCAACGTAGACCTCGACAACGTTAAGATAGAGAAGAAGAAGGGAGAGAGCCTAATGGACTCCGTGCTCGTCAGAGGCATAGTACTCGACAAGGAGGTAGTGCACCCAGGCATGCCAAGGAGGGTTGAGCACGCCAAGATAGCTGTGCTTGACGCCCCGCTCGAGATACAGAAGCCTGATATAACTACAAAGATAAGGGTGAGCGACGTCGATCAGCTTGACTCGTTCCTGGATGAGGAGACCAAGATACTTAAGGACATGGTAGACCAGATAGCTGCCACCGGCGCCAACGTCGTGATAACCCAGAAGGGCATCGATGACGTGGCCCAGCACTTCCTGGCCAAGAAGGGAATACTTGCCGTGAGGAGGGCGAAGAGGAGCGACATAGAGAAGCTGGCCAAGGCCACCGGCGCCAAGATAGTCACCAGCGTCAGGGACCTCAAGCCTGAGAGCCTGGGCTACGCCGACCTGGTCGAGGAGAGGAAGGTCGGCAACGACAAGATGGTATTCATCAGAGGGCGCCAAGAACCCGAGGAGCGTGACCATACTGCTCCGCGGAGCTAATGACATGCTGCTCGACGAGGCCGAGAGGAACCTCAACGATGTGCTCCACGCCCTGAGGAACATAATGAGGGAGCCGAAGATAGTTGGCGGCGGAGGAGCTCCTGAGATTGAGATCGCCATGCAGCTCAGGGACTATGCCGCCACCATAGGAGGCAAGGAGCAGCTTGCCATAGAGGCCTTCGCAGACGCCCTTGAGACCATACCTAGCGTGCTGGCCGAGAGCGCTGGCATGGACCCGCTCGACACTGTGATGCAGCTCAGGTCCCTGCACAGCAAGAAGCTAACGTTCGCTGGCGTTGACGTGCTGAACAGCAAGGTAGCTGAAAACATGCTAGACATAAACGTCTATGAGCCGCTGTTAGTCAAGAAGCAGGTGATAAAGGGAGCCTCAGAGGCCGCCATAGCTCTGCTCAAGATAGACGACCTCATAGCTGCGGCGCCGCCGAAGGAGGAGAAGAAGAAGGAGGGCGAGGAGGGCTCCTCAAGCTCCTCTAGCAGTGGAAGCAGCTCAAGCCCCTCGTCATAAACAATGCAGCTCTAAACGGGCTTCCCCTTTCCTTCTTTTATAACTAGTAATCTCTTCTCATTTCTATAAAACCCTCTCCCTTAATAGCCTTCCCATCCCCACGTACTGTGGATGAAGCCCGTTGGGAAGCGCTATCGACATGCTTAACCCCAGGCTGAGGGCAGCGATAGCGTCCCTCGGATACAGGAGCCTCCTTCCTATACAGGAGAAGGCCATACCAGTGATATTGACAGGTACTAACACCTTAGTGGTCTCCCCAACGGGCAGTGGTAAGACCGAGGCCGCCGTCTTCCCGGTCGTATCCATGATGCTAGACCGCTTCACGCCGGGCGATGGAACTGTTAAGGCCATCTACATAACTCCCCTTAGGGCACTTAATAGAGACGTAACGCTTAGGATCTCCAGGATTGTAGAGTCCGTTGGTTTCGCTATATCGCTTCGCCATGGAGACTCGACAACTACCATAAGGAGAAGGTTCTTACAGAGCCCCCCTGACTTCATGGTGACCACGCCTGAGAGCCTCAATCTGCTCTTAACTGTAGCCAAGGGCAGAGACATCTGGTCATCCGTGTCCTTCGTCATAGTTGATGAGGTTCAGGAGATGCTTGACAACAAGAGGGGGGCTGAGCTCTCCGTAGTGCTAGAAAGGCTGGAGGAGGCTTCCAGGAACAGGATCCAGAGAGTAGGTCTCTCCGCAACTCTCTCTGAGAGATCTAAGAAGGAGGCCGCGGCGCTCCTGGCCTTCAACAGACCCATCGACATAGTTGAGGACAAGGGGGAGAGGAAATACGTGATTGACGTGAATGTAGTCAAGGGTCAGGACGAGTTCCAGGAGGCAGCCAAGAGAATAGCCGAGATCAGCAAGAGGGAGAGAGGCTCAGTACTGGTATTCACAAACACCAGGTCCGTAGCTGAGAAGTTGGCGTCGCTCATAGGGGGAGTCATAGGCACTGATAACATAGCAGTACACCACGGAAGCCTCTCCAGGAGCGTGAGGGAGACCGCCGAGGCCAGGTTCAGGGAGGGCAAGGTAAAGCTCATGGTTGCCACCTCGAGCATGGAGCTGGGCATAGACATTGGATCCGTTAACCACGTGATTCAGTTCATGTCGCCAAGGGAGGTAATAGCGATGACCCAGAGGGCAGGTAGGTCAGGCCACGTCTTTGGGGGGACGAGCCGGGCCACGATAGTAACTTTTGACAACGTCTTTGAGGTCCTTGAGTCAGCCTCAATAGCTAGGAGAACTGAGAAAGGGGAGCTTGAGGACCTCAGCTTTCCGCGCAACCCACTTGACGTGCTTGCTCACCAGATGACCGCCATGCTGGTAGAGGGGTCCGCAGATAACATTAAGAGAGTTTATGAGATCGCTACGAGGGCTGCGCCTCTAGCTCGCGTGACCCTTGAGGACGTCAAAAAAGTGGCCGAGCACCTAGACTCTGTGAAGGTGATCAAGTTTGACCCTGAGACAGGGGAGATCAAGAGGTCAAGAAGGACCTTTAAGTACCTTTACGAGGTCTCGATGATACCTGACGAAATAAACTTTAAGGTCTACGACATATCATCCACGAACCTTGTTGGCGAAGTTAGTGAGAGGTTCGTGGAAGTTGCAATGCTAACCAGCGGGAGCACTAAGTTTAGATTCACCTTAGCTGGGAAGGTGTGGGAGGTCGTTAACATAGATTATGACGGTGAGAGGATAGACGCTAAGCCTGTCGGCGAGGCAGAGGGCGCAATACCCATATGGGAGGGGGAGCTCATACCCGTCAGTTCAAAGGTTGCCCGAGAGGTCTGCGGCGTGCTTAGCTTCTCCATGATGGAGCCTGAGAGAGGCCTTGAGCTGCTAAAGTCAAAAGGTATTGATGAGGAGGATGCTAACAGGATCGTGAAGGTGGCTGAGGAGAGCCGCAGGACGTGGGGTACCACGTTAACGTACAGCGAGCCCGTGGTCGAGGAGTCCAAGGGCGTAAGCGTCCTCTACGCGTGCCTTGGCAGCAAGGGAAACCTTATGCTTGCGCTTCTCATATCAAAGGCCCTAGAGAGCAGGATGAAGGTTTGGTTCGACTATATACCTTACGCCATAGTGTTCTCATCACCGGCCGGAGTGCCTGCAGAGGCGATAAAGGAGGCCCTTGAGAGGCTTAAGTCGCTTGACTACGCTGAGCTCGTGGCCATGAGCTACGATGCGGTGAGGTCAACCCCCCTTTACATAGCCAGGTTCCTGCAGGTAGCTAAGAAGTTAGGCGTGATAGACCCCGATGCCAGAATTTCGCTAGAGCAGGGCAGGAAGGCCATGGAAGCCTACAGGGGCTCCATAGTTGACGAGGAGACCCTGAAGGAGATAGCCTTCGACAAGTTGGACCCCTCAGCCGTCTACGACTTTCTCTCAAATCTCAAGGAGGTTCACGTAGTTAGCTCTCCCACGCCATCACCGCTCTTCAAGGAGGTCACAAACAACCCTTACCTTAGAAGGGAGCTGGCTACTAACATGAAGGAAATAGCGATTGACTACATAGCTGAGGGCCTTAGAAGGGCGGCGCTTTCAAAGGAGGCGCTGTTCGTATGCACCGCCTGCGGCAACACCTGGAGGGCAAGGGCCTCCGACGTAGGAGATGCTATGAGGTGTCCAAGGTGCGGCGCCATGATGATAGCCCCACTGCCGGCCACTGAGTGGGGCGAGGAGGCCGCCGCGAAGTACGCCGCCTGGAGGAGAGGGTCCCTCAAGAAGCCTAACAATGATGAAAAGAAGTTAATAAAGGAGGTCCAGGAGAGGGCGTTACTTTATATAAGCTACGCGTCCCAGGGCCTGGGCAGGTATGTCGTTGAGGCCCTTATGACCTCCGGTGTGGGCCCCAGGGCTGCGAAGAGGGTCATGCAGGAGTACTTCAAGGGGGGAGAGCAGGCCTTCTATAAGGCGCTGCTCAAGGCCAAGGAGGAGTACCTTGTCTACAAGAAGTTCATAGACAACAACGCCGAGAGCAAGAGGAGGCAGCCTTAAGGCCGCGGCTAATTTTAAATATCCCAGGTCCCATATGCTACCAAGGTGCCGCGGTAGTATAGCCCGGCCCAGTATGCAGGCCTCTCGAGCCTGTGACCCGGGTTCAAATCCCGGCCGCGGCACCTTTTCGCCGTTGGCTTATGAAGTCTTACTACTTCTTCCTTCATGCTATTATAGCGCGGTTGCGGAAGCTCAGTCCTTTTATTTTCAGCTGTAACACTGCTTTGAGCGGCCAGTTATGGGATACTTGATATGAGTACTAAGGAGTTCAACAGACCGCTTGTATTACTGATAGGGTTTAATCTAATAGCCCTCTCGGTCATGGTCTATGGAGCCTACGGTACTGATGTCAACGCTGGCCTCTTCATGAATTACCCCTTCCCCTATTATGTCCCCTACCCTGCTGCCGTGGCAACTGCATTCTTGCTCTTCGCAGTAGGCCTCGGCCTGATGTTGCTGTCAAGCATTATAGTTAACAGAAGACTTGAGAGAAAGGTATCGCTTATCTCGATGATAATCGCTGGCGCCTCAGGCGTCATGGCTTTTCTGATATACTTACACGGCAAAATAATAGTAAGCGGAGGTCGCGAGGACTCCTACGTAATTCAAATAGAGGCTGCCAAGGAGCTGCTAAGAGGTTTTAACCCCTACTTAGTTAACTACTCAGGCTTCCTGCTGTCGAGGACCTCCATAAACAAGCTGACGCTTATCTACCAGGCCGGGCCTCCTTACAATGCTTCCCATGCCATAGGCTTCGTCTCGTCGCTTGACTACCCGGCCTTCTCCTTCCTTTACTATGTTCCGGCAGTGCTGCTGCGAGTGCCAGGCAATGTATGGGACTCCGCGGTTCTTGGGGCTGCCTTGGCAGTCCTATATTTAAGGCTCAGGCAGGCCGGAAGGGACCTCTTTCCCTTGGTGGCGGCATCAGGGGCCCTATACATGATAATGGATCCGGCGACCTTTGACCCCATAACTGGCTGGCTGGCACCCGCCATTCTGATGGTTGCGTTTGCAGACAACCCAGTGATAGCCGGCGCCATGATAGGCCTCGCAGCCTCGTACAGGCAGTACGCAGCCGCGCTGGCATTCATCTACTTCCCGCTGTCGCTTAGAAGGCTTGGCAGATCAAGCGCATTGAAGGGGGTGTTCTCGACACTAATCACTGTTACCGCAATAAACTTGCCTTTCCTTATCAGCTCACCACACGTCTTCATAAATGACGTGCTGCTCCCAGCGAGGCTTAACCTTGACCTGGAGGGCTTTGGCGTCTCAAGCGTCTATTTCGTATCGCACCTAATGTTGCCAAAGCTATGGCTTGACATAGCAGCGGTCTTGATCCTTATAATGGGATCAGTACTCACCTACCTGTTTTATGAGGAGTTAGGCGCTGCAGCGTTCATCTTTCCGGCGCTCGCCTTCTTCACTTACCCACGGCCGCTTTACTCCTACTGGCTCTGGTTCCCCTTCATTGGACTTCTCGCCTCCCTTACTAAAGTCGAGGACAGCGAGAGCCCTTTGACCAGGTCCGTCTCGCTAGAGGGTTTGGGCATAGCCTCAATCATAGCTGCTACGTCATTTTACGCTACTGGGACGCTGAGTCTGCTCAGCGTTGCTGTGCTTTTAACGTCACTAACTATGACGGCCCTCCTGCCGCGGGTTGGAGCCGTCTTGAGGTCAAATGAGCTGCTAGACGATATTGCCGCTGCGCTCGTCCTTCCCATAGGCCTAGGTCTCGCGGCCCTTGTAGCCAGGAGCTACATCTCATGGCCCATCGTAATGGTCTCGACTGTGATCAAGGGACCGCCAGCTTTAATCTACGACTTAAATAACGGGCTGCCGCTGGCCTTCAGGTCCTTTGAGTACGGCTCCTTTTGGCCTCCTAAGGTTGCTGGCCTTCCTCCAGCAGTAGCCCTGGGGGCCTCAGTAACAGGCTCCTTGGCGATGCTCTCGGCTATGTTAATTGTGTCTTCACGTAACGACAACCTCGCGTTGTTGCGTGCTGCCGCCCTGATGGACAGCGCCGCAGCAATCCCGTTACTGGAACCTGGACCCTTAACTTCAGCTGCTGCCCTGGCCTTAGTTATAGCTATAGCCTTCTATGCCAAGAGGAAGCCTTATAGTACAGTTGCTTCGCTTATACTTGGTGCGGCCACATTCCTTACCCCTGCAGCCCTGTCCCTCTGGATAGTCGCTGTGGCCGCCAAGGTTAGAAGGAGTCGCAGCCGCATCATCAATAACGCCGCGGTGTACGTAACCTCTGCAGCCATCAGCACTGCCGTAGGGGTTTACTTCGGGACGTCATGGATCCTTGAGCTGACAAAGCTCCCGTCGGCCTTCATATCATTGGTTCTGGCCGTAGCGTTGCCCCTGATTTATGTAGCAGCCTCACACGCCGATAGAGCGGCTCCGCTGGTCGCTGCCATGCCATCTGCTGTGCTGGGCCAAGGTATCATAGTAGCGTCGCTAGCAGTTATGTCACTGCTTGACTAAGCCGCCCAGGACCAGCGCTATGTCTATTATAGACCCTCCAGCCCGCCTTAGGTTGCTCAGGCATATGGGGCACATGGCTATTGCCTTCTCAGAGGCCTCCCTTAGTTCCCTAACTCTCCTTGCTGCTACGGCCTCGGCTAGCCCAGGCGACAGGGATTCCACTGGCCCGCCACAGCACGAGGTTCTAATACCGTGGTTCCTTGGCTCAACCAGCGACACGCCCGCCTCTTTAAGCAGAGACCTGACCTTGTCGGCAAGGCCCAGGTCCCTTGCGTATATGCACGAGTCGTGGATTGTAGCCTTAATCTGAGAGGAGAGCCTAGGTTTGACAACCTCTAGGTAACTGATAACCTTAACATCAAGGCCCACGAGGTCCTTATAGTGCATTAGCGTGAGGGTGGTGTGCGGGTCCACTGTTATTATGGCCTCAATCCCTTCCTTGGACTCTATGGCCTTAGCTACCTTTGCCGCATGTTCTTTGAGCCCATCGGTTATCCCATAATCAAACAACAGGGCGCCGCTGTACATGTCGGAGACGGCGGGGTCATAGGCGAAATCTATACGCGAATTCATCAGCAGGGAGGCTATTGACCTGAGAATTCCGTTGTATTCTTCCACCTCGCGAGGATCAGGCCTCACGAGCCCCTGAAGGTAGGAGGGCCTCAGCCTTGCGAGACCCTCAGCCACGTCGAGCAGGTTAGATAGGCCCCGCGACTCCATGAGGCTGAGTAACCTAACAGTTGCATTGATGTAAGGCACGAGCTGGTAAAGCGCCCCTGTGAACAGGAGGTACTTGCCGCTGCCCTTAAGGCCAAGGCCCTGTGACCAGCGGGAGGCGAAGTCAGGCGGCGCTGGCACAGGATAACCTGTGAGGAGGGTGTAAGTCCTCATGAACCTAAGCACTGAGGATATCTTAAGCCCCCTCATCTTGTCCTCACCGTTGCGCTGGATTCTATCACGGCATCACCCCACAACATAGCCCTGGCCATTCTCATTAGGTCCCCAACCCTGATCCTGGCAGGACATACTGTAGAACAGGCGTTACAGAGCAGGCAGCTGTAAAAGCTTGACAAAACTTCATCGCTTAGCTCGGCGCGGCCCTCGAGGAGCTCTCTCAGCAGTGTTACTCTGCCCCTGGGGCCGTAACCCCTATGAGGCCCAAAGGGCTGAGTGGGGCAGACGCTCTCGCAAAAGCCGCAGTACACGCATTTACTAGCTTCCTCTAGCAGCCTCTCCCTGTAGCTCAAGCGCCCTCATCGCCTAAAGTTGCCTAGCCCCTATTCATGTTTACCGCGATGCCTGTCGTGAGTGAGTCATATCATGCTGACGGGTATATTGTCTGGAGTCACGGCTCTCCTGGGCTTCAGCCCTAGCCTCCTAAGCTGCTCCTCAACGTGCCGGTAAAGTATGACGTACTCCCAATCTACGTCGGTGAGCCTTTCATCTATGGATGCGAGCCTCTTTACAAAGTCCCTTATCGAATTATCGTCGCTGAACCCTATCATGGCGGCCGCGTAGACCTCCCTGCCGGGCTCCATGCCCGCTGAGACGAGGTTCTCAATGGCCCTAAACTGAAGCTCGAAGAAGTCCGCCCTGGCCCCTGTGAGCCTGTGGAACTCCTCGGCGTTGGTGCCCTTAAATGACACCCTCACCACTACGTTAGAGTGAGCCGCAAGGTCCTTAGCGTACGAGGGGTCCCATCCTATTAGGAGGCCGTTGGTCTCAAGTATAAAGGTAATCCCTTTCTCATCAAAGAGCTTTATGAGGTCTAGCAGATGCTTCCTGCTTATGGTAGGCTCTGCGCCGCTCAGCCTAACCTGGGTGAATCCCTTAGACTTGGCTATTGAATATATGGCGTTAAAGGCCTGCTGGGGGGACATAAACTTGCCCAAGGAGATGTTATCCCTAAAGCGCCAGCTCCAGCAAAAACCGCAGGACAGGTCACAGCCTATGACGTCGCCAGTGGCTATGCCGCCATACCATCTGTCAGCCCTGAACCTATAGTACAGCCTCCACTCAACGCCGTCGACCTCCCTTGTCACTAGCCTCCTGAGGGCCTCGGCCCTCTGAATGGGATCATAACCCTCCTGGCTCAACTCTGCTCGCCTGTACCGTGCTGACGACGCCCTAAACGCCTGAAGCCTGAACGGTGATGTTTGTGCACTGAACTGCTAGCCCTAATTACCTTCCCTGAACTCTGACCTAGTGGATGTGAAGCTTGCCTAGGGGCAGAAGAAGGCAGCGCGCAGAGGAGCCCCAGGACGCCGCTGCCGCTGCGCAGAGAAGGCGCAGATCTTCATCAACGATCAGGAGGGGCACCAGTGAGGAGGACATAAAAGCCATAGCGGAGTCCCTCTCCTCAAAGCTAATACCAGCCCTAGGGCTTGACCTAATAGGCCTGCAGCCGGCCGACATAAAGGACCTAGTGTACTCAATTGTAAGCTCGCTGGCGGAGTCCAGGTCATCCAAGCTGACCGAGGACGCGGCCATGAAGAGGATCGTCGCTATGAAGGACAACGTCCTTAAGGCGGTGTCGGCCTCCCTGCTCTCGAGGGGGCAGCGCCTCACCAGGGAGCAGCTGGAGTTCATAGTAGCCTACGCGCCCGAGATGGCCGGCAGGGCAGCCCCCTACCTGTACAGGGAGGCCCTGAGGCTGAAGGCAGATGACATAATTGACAGCCTCAGGTCCCTCTGGTCCCAGTACGGCAACCCAACGCCTGTCGAGTGCCCCAGGTGCGGCTTCAGGGCCGTGACCCCAGACCTCACATGCATGGTCTGCGGGGCTGAGCTAAGTGAGGGTGAGATTAAGAAGCACATAGAGTTTGAGAAGGTCCTTGAGTCACTGGCGACAAGGCTTCACCCGAGGCTCTTAGAGGAAATAGTCTCAGCTGGCTACATAGTGCTTGATGACGACGTGAAGCCCCCTAGCCTTGCGCCGAGGCAAGGCTACGCGCTGATCCTGCACCTAAACAGGTCCGAGAAGGAGCTCCTGCAGAAGCTCCTCAGTAGCCGCGGCCAGGCCCAGGGGACTGAGAGCCAACAACAGTTACCCTCAGGCCCTCAAGCCCCATAGCCCTGCAGTGTACGCACAAGCCTCCTTCAGAGGCGCCGCCGCAAACTGGACAAGTTGATGTGACGGGGGTTGCCAGATGATTAATAAGCTCCTCAGAGCTGTGGTCAAGCTCTGGCCTCCCAGCGACTGAAAGGTAAATGTCCTTAACTGTAATTATTGCCCTGCAGGCTGGCTGTACCTCGCTAAACCCCTCAAGGAACTCTGCGGCCCTCACAACCTCGTCCTCAAGCCTATAGAAGGCGTTTACCACCTTGACTCTGCCTACGCTGAGAACCTCCATGGACTCTGTGCGCCCTATTCCCCCATCAGTCATGAGAGACTCAAGAAGCACCAGCGTTGAGGCGGTCCTGGCGAGCGGCATGACTATTATGTCAGCGCCCAGCTGCTCCGAGACCCTAAGCGACCACGACCTGTCGTACCTAATGCATGAAACTATGCTCGAACTCCTTGGGGGAGGGGGGTCAACAGTTGCACTGACCACTTCAACTGGGTGAGGCAGGCCTTCAAGCAGGCCTTCAAGCCCGTGATAAAAGTTTGGCAGAAGCACATAAATCTTGGACTTAAACCTTCGCTCCACGTGCGCTAACACCTTGGCTGCAAGCATGGAGCTTGACGGGGAAAATGATGTTATAGGCACGACAAACCTGCTGTCCTCCCTGGCGCCGGCCCTGCTGAGGGTTCTCGCCATAGACCTCTCAAGGAGCCTGAAGAGGCACCTCTCGCACAGCCTTTCGCCGCTGGAAGCCCTATAGTATTTAGCCTGCCTGACGCCGCAGACGCTGCAGGTTCCTGGAGCCTCCAAGGCCTGCCGCACGCGCTTTAAGTTTCAGTGAAAGTTATAGGTATTCGGCGGGCCGTGCGAATAATAGGACTACGCCCAGCCTAAAGACGGCCCCCTGGATATATAAACGGGGCTCGAACATTGCAGCCCAAGTACATCAGCAATGCAGGATACGGTACTACCGCTGATGCCTATGAGTCATACCGGGTTCCTCGCTTTAGTGCCAGCCATGCTAGCTATTGCTTGACCCTAAGGCAGCGAGAGCTCCGCGGTTTCTGGTCAATTGTAGTCCTATCGAAGCTGAGGTTCCTCCCACGTAATGGCAGTCACAAAAGAGCCTCGGCTGACACATGTTCTTTGCTAGCATACTGAGGTGAAGATACTATGAGCAGCGATGCAAAGCAGCTGGAGCTCATAAGGGCCTCGCTGACAAGGCCTGAGCTTGAGAGCGAGGCCAAGAAGCTGCTCCTCTTAGACATATACTCAGAGGTTAGGCAAGCCTACAGTGGACGCGCCCCCAACGGCGGCAAGCTATCAGAGCTTCCTGAGTGCGTAAACAGCGTATGTGAAGATGACATGAAGTTCACCTATAACGCGATCAGGGTCCTCATGAGCAGGTACATGACTAAGGACCTGAGGGGCAGGTACGTAGAGACCCCCTCAATGGTTATGAGGAGGGTGGCCCTGGGCTTCAGCGAGAGGGTTGACCCCGAGGCCCTCTACAGGGCCATGATAGAGGGCAGGTTCATGTTTAACTCGCCGACGCTCTTCAACATGTACGCTGACGGCGCTAAGGGCGCCTGAGCGCCTGCTATGTGACCCCTGTATATGATGACATGAGGGGCATAATGGATGGCCTCACGGTCCAGGTCATGACGTTCAAGTACGGCGGCGGGGAGGGCTTCAGCTTCTCCGAGCTGAGGCCAAGGGGCGACGTGGTGGCTGGGACCAGCGGCGTGGCTAGCGGCCCCCTCAGCTTCATGAGACTCTACGACGTATCGACCGACGTCGTCAAGCAGGGGGGCAAGAGAAGGGGGGCAAACATGGGTATCCTGCACGACTGGCACCCTGACCTCTACAACCCAGACTTCGACCCGTGGAAGGCGCTGGCCTCGACGCTGCCCCCACAGGTTAGCGCTATACTGGAGCAGTACAGGAGGACCCTTGAACAGCTTGAGAAGGATGGCTATTACGAGGTTGACAAGACAGCTCTTGATGCGCTCATAAAGCTGACCTCAGGATGGCAGAGCCCCGAGGAGGCGGGCTTCATACAGGCCAAGAGGGCGCCCATGCAGGACGCCTTCCTGACCAACTTTAACATAAGCGTCGGAACTCACGACGCGTTCATGGAGGCTGTCATAAACGGCCAGGAGTGGTGGATGGTGAACCCGAGGTACAGTGACGAGGGCGACGGAATCTACAGGCTGCACTACTCCGTCTCAAGGGCAACGGGCGAGGGAAGGGCCCTGAGGGTGCTCCGGGAGAGCGGGATAGAGACGCCCTACATGAACGTGTTTGAGGACGTCATGGAGAGGGCCAAGTCAAGGATACCCAGAGACGTGGACACCTCCAGGAGGAACCCGCACGGCTGGCACTACCCTGCCAGGAGGCTGTGGGAGGAGATAGTCAGGGGCGCCTGGGAGGGCGGCGACCCAGGCATGATATTCCTCGACAACCACAACAAGTGGGTCCCGACCCCGTGGCTCGGGGCGGTGGCGGCGACTAACCCGTGCGGCGAGGAGCCCCTGTACCCCTACGAGAGCTGCAACCTGGGCTCCCTCAGCCTTGACAAGTACGTCAGGGATGGCAGGTTTGACCTGGAGGCCTTCGCCAGGGACGTGGACCTGGCCGTTGACGGCCTTGACGCGGTGATAGACTACAACAGGCAGCCCGACCCCAGGCAGGACATGGTGAACAAGTTCACGAGGAAGGTGGGCCTAGGGATAATGGGGCTCGCCAACGCCCTGGCCAGGCTCGGCATACCTTACGACAGCGAGGAGGCAGTGGCCTTCACCATGATAGCCATGGCAATGATAGAGGCGGAGGCCTGGAAGAGGAGCTGGGAGCTGGGGGCGAAGCTCGGCCACGCCCCAGCCTTCGAGTGCAGGAGGTTCGACTGGAGGGAGCTCAGGTGCGTGGAGAAGGCCAGCCCAGAGGAGACCGTGAACCTGCTGACGCCGGCCCTGCTGAAGGCGGCTGAGGTCGCAGGCGTGAGGGACGGCTGGCTGGTGGTCAAGTACCACGACGTCAGGCTAAGCGACTATATAGTTAGCCAGCTGGAGGGCGAGACCGCCAGGAGGGTGCTGCCAGACGGCTCAGTGAGACTGCTGAAGCTTGAGGCCCTGGGGAGGGTCCTGAGGGACGTCTTCGGGGTCACCGAGGCGACGCTCACCGAGGCGAAGAGGATGAGGCCGGAGGAGCTGGCCGGCAGCCCGAGGCACATGCTGGCCATGGCAATATACGACCCTGCTGGGCTCTGGGAGGCCCTGAAGGCCTACGGCAGGTCGCTCGGCGCCAGGGCCCCCAGGCACACTGCTGTTAACACCACAGCGCCGACTGGTACCATCTCTATAATTGCCGGCACCACGAGCGGCATAGAGCCTTACTTCGCCCTTGTGTACCTGAGGAGGGTCACGATAGGGGAGCTATGGGAGGTGGTCAAGGAGTTCAGGGACAGGCTCTACTCTGCCATAGCAGAGGCCGGGGCCCCCGCCGAGCTTGGCGAGAGGCTGCTTGAGGCCATATCTAGGCACAAGGGCAGCCTGAGGTGGGCGCTGGAGGACGTCGAGAAGGCCATAAGAGACGCCCAGATGCAGGAGGTTGACGGAAGAATTGTTAAGGCCAGCTGGGACGCCGAGAAGCTGATAGCGAGAATTAAGGAGCTTGCCAGGCTCTTCGCCACCAGCATGGACTTTGACGTGTGGTACCACATAGCCCACCAGGCCGCGGCCCAGCTCTACACTGACCAGGCCATAAGCAAGACGGTGAACCTGCCCAGGGACGCCAGCGTTAACGCTGTGGCCACCGCCTACATGGCTGCGTGGCTCACGGGCCTCAAGGGGGTCACCATCTACAGGGACGAGAGCAAGGGCGTGCAGGTCATCTACTTCGGCGGACAGCAACGCGAGCTCAACAGGGTTCCTGTGAGGCTGCTCAGGAAGCCAAGCATGAGGATGGCTCTAATAAAGAGGTCCATGAGCGCCGAGGAGGCCTTAGCTGACGAGAAGCTGGGCGGCCTCTTCAAGATAAAGAGGGATAGCAACATAGTGGAAGTCGAGTCTGATGAAAATAGCACGTGTAAAACCTGCAACCTTTAACCACTTTTTCATTACTAGAACGAACTCACCATTTCACAAACGAAGGTAAACCATTTAAAGGTGCTCAAAGAAGGTTTCCTACGAGCTGTCATGTCCCAGGACCCTAAGGCCGAAAGGGGAAGGTCAAAGGCCGCTCCTTTAGGATCCGCTGCCCTTGTAATAGTTATAATAGCATTGATGGCGCTTCTGGCCTACTGGCACATAGCCTATGGCCTTCAGGCGGTTGTAGTTGACGGCAGGAGCATGTTACCAACTCTTCAGACAGGCGATATAGTATTTATAGAGAAAGTTAATCCTGCAGACATAAGAGTTGGCGATGTAATAGTGTACAGATTCACGGGCAACTTTTACGGCATATACCTTGATAACGCGCTCATAATTCACAGGGTGATTTATAGGTACTATCACAATGGGATATTATGTTTCGTCACTAAAGGCGACAACAACCCATTTCCTGACCCAGGTTACCCATCGATATGCGGCACTGTAAACATAGATGGCTACGAGGTCGGTGGAACTCCATACTTTTATGTCAAAGGGGTGGTTATAGGGGGTCAGCACCCCCTAGTGATACCTTACATAGGCGGGCTCTCATTGATGTTTCACCCTTCATCACAACAGCCCTAGGCCCTCACTTCCCTGACTTCATTACTGCCGCCACCTCCCTGACCCATTTGCCTGTGAGCTTGCTGCTGGAAATTTTGTTAAGCGCCTCCTCCCTGCTAACCCCAAGCCTTCTAGCCACCTCATCTATGTTCTCCTCTAGATTCCTCTTGGCAGCTAGGTGCAGCTCGCAGAGGTTCTGGCTAACCGCTGGCCTTCCACATATGAAGCACCTGTCCTTGGGTCTAACCTTGCCTATGAACTCGGCCAAGTAGGTGCCCATCACCTTTATGTTATTATTTAGCTGCCTCATAACAAGCTCCGATATGTACTTCTTGGCCCTGTTCACCACCTCCTCCCTGCTCGCCTTTCCCATAGATATTTCATCAAGTAGGCCCTCAAACTCCCTGGTTAGCGAGACGCTCATAAGCTCAGGGGCCACCTCGCTGAGCACTTTGTAAACCGCGTAGCCTAAGTTTGTTATCTCCGTGTACGACCCCCTCGATACTATGAAGCCCCTCCTGTAGAGAGTCTCTATAATTCTAGCCCTGGTGCCCTTGGTGCCCAGGTTGTTCGCCTCCATCCATTCAAGTAAGGAGAGCCTGCTCAGCTTGACCCCAGGGCCGCTCCATGAAACCCTGACGGTTATTGACCTAACTAGGGGCCTGTCGCCCCTGTTTATTACAGGGAGCTGTGACTCGCTGAACTTGTGGAACGGATAGTATTTAAGCCACCCCTCCTCGCTCACGTTCAGACCTCGGGCTTCCCACCTCCTCGCCTTGACGTCCATGAGTACCGCTGACGTTGTGTTGAGTACGGCAGGCCGCGCGAAGGCCGCCATGAACCTCCTCACGATGAGGTCATATATGGCCTCGTGGATCTTGTCAAGCCCTGTAGGTCGCTCGCCGGTGGGGTATATGGCTGGGTGCGCAGGGTCGTCTGCGGGCCCCTCGCGTGGCCTCAGGACACCCCCGGTCTCCCTTAGCAGGTCACTGACGAGCCCCTTATACCTGGGCTGCCTGGCTATACTGTCAAGGACCTCCCTATAGTTAAGCGTGGGGGGCAGCTTCTCGCTGTTGGTCCTTGGGTAACTTATCAGGGCGGCCAGGTAAAGGTCCTCAGCGACCTCCTGTGTCCTGTATGGGGAAAGGCCGTAGATTCTCGCCGCCTCCTTCTGCAGGTCTGTTAAATTAAAGGGGGGCGGAGGCCTTATGCTCTCTGAAGCCTTGCTTACCGACGCCACCTCCATATACTTGCCTTCCTTTACCTCTCTTGCAACCTCCCTGGCCTCCGCCACCGTGTCAACGGACCAGCCCAGCGGGTACGCCGTGAACTCAACGCCCCTGTGAAGTAGCTTAGCTGCCAGCGAGGGCTGTGGGAGTGGCACGTGCGTATTTATTTTGACCCACCTCCTCACGGCCTCAGCCAAGGTTGGGGTCTGTACGCGGCCTGCGCTAAGTGAAAGCCTTTCCCCCGTCACCTCCCTGTATGATTTCATCAGCAACCTTGAGACGTTTATACCCCAGAGCCAGTCAAGCTCCGCTCTGGCTATGCCAGCCATGGCGTTGTTAATGTCGAGCGGCAGAAGCCTCTTGAAGGCCTGCCTGAGCTCTGCGACGGTCAGGCTGGAGAACTTCATCCTTTTAGCCCTTGACCTGTCGCCGAAGGCCTCTATTATCTTGTAACCTATGGTGCTCCCTTCTATATCATAGTCGCATGCGTTTATGAAATATCTGGCCTTGGGCACTAGCCTGGAGAGGACCTCGTAATAGGGCTTCAGATACTTTGACCTCCTGTCGAAGCACAGAGGGGCTCCCACTTTATCGTGACGACTGGAAGGCCATCTACGTCAGTTGAGGGCCCAAACATGTGCCCTGCGCTTGAAACCACAACTATGTTGGTGCCATTTACATCAAGTATGTAAACGGGGACCCTGTTTATAGTGCATTTCAGCGGGTTTCCAAGAGCATGGGCAATTTTATCCGCGGCCTTGGGCTTCTCTGCTATTATAATGTCGTAGTACTGTGGTACGCTGCAGCTCTTGTTAGGGCGCAACCTTGTTACCCTACATTTAAGCTAAGGGTCCAAGGCAGGAAGAAAAGGAGATAAGGAGCCCCTCAAGGTAAGAGCGACGCACCGAAAGCCCTTTTACCTCTTGAGCGATGCGAGGCCGACATAAGTAGACCCCTGGATATGCCCATTAGGCACCCGCGGGCCTGTTTACTTTAAAGGCTGCGGAGAGCACACCTTGGAGAGCGCCTCCTTAACCTTGGCTAAGAGCTCCTCGTTTATTTCGAGACCTTCCTTCGAGCTAAGTATAGCATTTATATAGCCGTCCTCGTTAGGGCACATATTGACAAGCTGTACAGCTAGGTACTCGTCTAGGCCCTCCTTGACTAACGAATCCACTGCTTCCCTAGCCGCCGCCGGGTCCGCCGTCCCAAACTGCTTGAGGTACTGCCAAGTCCTATCCTGGGTTGGGTTTAAGGCACCGCCGCTCTCAGCAATTCTATCTTCAAGGATCTTGCGCTTCGGCATATGTTAGGTACCTCCTGCTCTCTATCCTCCTTAACATGGCTAAGAAGCACCCCCCTCAGGCCTTAAGAGGCCTGAGGTGAGCGGCATACGTTATTATGGTCTTCACACTGTCGCCCACAGGAACAGAGACCACGTAGGCCCTTCCCCTGACGCCCACTATAGTGCCTGTGAGGCCGTGGTAGCGCCTGTGCGGCATACCCTTATGGAACGACGGGTCTATCTTTATAGCTACCTTATCACCTACCTTATATGGGTAGAACATTACGCTGGCCCTTGGTATTGCCCCCTTCTCACGTACATCCTTAGTTAAGAGTTTCCTTGTCCTATGTCTGTAGCCCTTAGGCGCCTTGACCATGCAGTGTCACCAAACCTTCTTTTACCTGCCTTTAACTATTTAAAAGCGTTGTTGCCTGTTCACTGCATTTGCTCTGCGCCACAGGTCCTGCTTTTTGATAAAATTGCTGTCCTATAATTGATATCATTGAGGCATGGCATTAATGAAAGTCTCCGACCTCCATGGGTTATGGCCTACGCTTGAGGAGTTTATCCCGCGTTAGTTAGGCTACTGATCCTGCAACAGAAGCTTGACAGGTATTATCTGAACAGCGCCAGAAGGCGTGTACCTTACGATGGACACTGGAAGGAGCCCATGATCTAGCTCATAGGCCGCTATTTCCACCGGGTCCCTCCTTACATTGACCTTGTCAACGTCAACTAGGGGCAGGGCGCCGTTGTCAAGTTGAAGGGCCCTTAGCCCTATGATCTTAGCCCTCTCATACTTCGTAAGATAGGGGGGTCCTATGACTATCTCCTCCTTACTCGTCGGGTGCAGCTTAACTTGTTCGGGCACTGGATGCACCTGCTCTTTCTAACATTTGTTATGTTGTTTTAAATTTTTAACTCACGCTTCAGCACTTAACCAAATCACTGAGGAGGGCCCCCGTGAGCGAGGACCAGGAGGAGCCAAAGGAGGCTGAGTCTGAAGAGACCACTAACGAGGGGAGCAGTGAGGCCGAGAGCGAGAGTACGAGTGAGGAGGAGGTAGAGGCCTTAGAGTACAAGGTCAGCAGCCCTGAGCTCTTACAGATAATGCTTGACGCGTTCGATATACTCGAGGAGGCCGAGGAGGGCAAGATAAGCGTGGACGAGGCCAAAGCCCTTTACCTTGAGAAGGTAGAGGACGCCCTCAAGAAGGTTGGCGAGAGCGTAAAGAAGAGACGGAGGAGGGGTTCAAGGTCTAAGCAGGCCACCACTAGGAAATCCTCGTCGCGGAAGAGAAGAAGGAGCTCAAAGAGTAAGGAGAGCAAGGAAGGAGAGGAGGGCCCCTCACAGAAGGGGCCAGAGGCCGGCTCCTGAAGGGCCGTTTTAAGCTCGGAGATCCCTTTTCTTTTACAATTTTACTGTCGTTACTTAGCCTTGAGGAGTTGCATCAGGTCAAACCTTTTGACCTCCACGTCAAAGCCTAACGACTTCAGCGAATCTATGATAACGTTCTCATCGACTCTCCTATCAAACGTGACAACTACTTCCTTCGAGGAGCCCTCCTTTATCAGCTTCAGGCTGTCGACAACAACAGCACCTCTTATCATATCACTTATGTCTTTGTCCGGTACCACGTAGTCCTTAAACTTCTTCTGTTGGAACTCATAAAACTCGTCAAAGTTTCTTACTATCCTGAGGGACTCCATAACGTCCTTAGACTCTATGTTGAGCCTCTTACTGACGTCAACTATAAGCCTCTCAGCGACGTCTAAGGGAACCTTCACACTCTTGTACTTGCCCATGTCAACTTCGAGCGTCACGGACGCCAACTTTAGCACCAGGCTAGCGAGGAGCGCGTGAGCTTTTAGCCTTGATGTGACTACAGAATCCTGCCGATGATGTAGGTTAAAAGCAGTGAGGGGTGAACGGGGCTAGGCGGCTGAGGCTGATAGCATGAACAGGGAGAGGGTGGCAGTTGTGAAGCTCAGCGGCTCGCTAGTAAGCCCTCCTTCGCCCCTGTACCTGAGGCTTCTCAGGGAGTCAGTTGAGAAGGTCAGGAGCTCCGGGTGGAGGCTAGGCATAGTAGTGGGCGGAGGGAGCACTGCCAGGTCTTACATAACGGCGCTCAGAGAGCTGGGGGCCCCTGAGTCCATACTTGATGAGATAGGCATAGAGTCGGCCATACTTAATGCCATGGCAGTCGCGTCAGCCCTTTACCCGTACTCACCCATAGACATACCGAGGAACGTCAGGGAGGCCCTTACTGTGTTTGAGGAGGGCCTCATACCTGTCCTTGGGGGCCTTCAGCCGGGCCACAGCACTAACGCTGTTGCAGCAGTCCTAGCTGAAACTATAGGGGCTGGTCTGCTGCTTAACCTACTTAATGGCGTGGCTGGGGTCTACGCTGGCGGCGCTCCAGGAGAGCCTGGAGCAAGACTACTGAAAACTGCCACATATGACGAGCTTGAGAATATCATAAGGGACAAGAGAAGCCTGGCCGGCACCTATGAGCTCTTCGACTCCGTGGCGCTTAGCGTCGTTAGGAGGAGTCGCATAAAGGTGAGGTTTATAGACGGAAGGGATCCAGGAGTTATACAAAGAGTTCTGCTGAACCAGGAAGACCTGGGCACCCTGGTCAGCTAAAGCTTATTATGTACTACGATAAAGCTAGTAAAGCATAACGCCACAAAAGCAAAGTTAAAGCTTCAGGACTCAAGAGGACCCCTGCGACCTGTACTTGGGGTGATACTTCTTTATCATCTCTTCCCTGATATTAGTTAGCTCGTCCTCAGGCAGCTCAGCCAGTATTTCCCATGCTAGATCTAGGGTCTGCTCTATTGAGCGGTTCTCCCTCAGGCCCTGCGACAGGAACTTCTTCTCGAAGAGGTCAGCGAACTTCAGGAACCTCCTCTCCGTCTCGCTGAGGCTCTCCTCGCCTATCACGGCTGCCAGGCTTCTGAGCTCCACTCCCCTGCTGTAGGCAGCGTAAAGCTGATCACTCACCTGAGCGTGATCCTCCCTGGTCTTGCCAGCACCTATGCCCTCCTTCATCAGCCTCGAGAGGCTCATAAGCACGTTGATCGGCGGATATATGCCTCTGTTATAGAGGTCTCTGCTCAGGACTATCTGACCCTCAGTTATGTAGCCAGTGAGGTCAGGTATGGGGTGCGTGATGTCGTCATTAGGCATGGTTAGTATGGGCATCTGAGTTATGCTTCCTTTCCTGCCGTGAACCCTGCCGGCCCTCTCGTAGATGCTTGCCAGGTCGCTGTACATGTAGCCTGGGTAGCCCTGCCTGCCCGGCACCTCCTCCCTTGCCGCACTGATCTCTCTAAGGGCCTCCGCGTAGTTAGTCATGTCAGTTAATATCACCAGGACGTGCATGTCGTTTTCATAAGCTAGATACTCGGCCAGCGTCAGAGCAGCCCTTGGAGTCACGAGCCTCAGCATTGCAGGCTCGTCTGCTAAGTTAACGAACATAGCCACCCTCTTCATAGCGCCCGTCTCTTCGAAGAACTTCCTGAAGAACATGTAATCATCGTACTTTACGCCTATGGCTGCAAAGACCACGCTGAACTCCTCTTCCTCACCCCTTACTGTGGCCTGCCTAGCTATCTGCGCGGCGAGCTCGTTATGGGGCAGGCCAGTGCCGCTGAATATAGGAAGTTTCTGACCCCTCACCAGGGTGTTCATGCCATCTATGGCGCTCACGCCCGTCTGTATGAAGTCCTCAGGGTAGGCCCTAACAGCTGGATTTATGGGCGAGCCGTTAATGTCATATTTCTCCTCAGCTATTATGTCCGGGCCCCCGTCTATGGGTCTTCCGAGCGCGTCAAAGGTTCTGCCGAGCATATCAGCTGACACAGGCATCTCGAGAGTTCTGCCCAGGAACCTGACCCTGGCCCCTGTGGTCGAGATGCCCGTAGTTCCCTCGAAGACCTGAACTACTGCGGTATTGCCGGCTACTTCAAGCACCCTGCCTCTGCGTCTCTCGCCGTTACTGAGCTCGACCTCAACTATCTCATCAAAGGCTACCCTGCTGACGCCCTCCACTATGAGCAGGGGACCCCTGATCTCAGAGATCCTACTGTACTCCCTGGCTCCTAGGACGCTCATGCCTGGCCACCCCCAAGGTTATTTATAATGTTAACAATGTCCCGCGTCATCTTGTCTATTTCATCAACCTTATCGTTAGGTATGGTGAACCTGGCCCTCATCATGTAGCTGTACATCCTACCAAGGGAGTCCTTTATCTTGCTCACTGGCACATTTCTCTTTACTGCGTCGCTGGCAGCCCTGTAGAACTCAACGAACATGCGCATCAGCGCCATCTGCTTTTGCACCGTTGTAAACGTATCTATGGGGTCGAAGGCGTTCTGCTTCAGCAGGCCCTCCTTTATGAGCCTGGCCGCCTCAAGTATTAGCTTATCCTGCTCGCTGAGGCCTTCAGTACCAATGAGCCTGACTATCTCCCTGAGCTCGTTCTCCCTTATCAAAATGTTCATCACCTCCTGCCTGTACTCACTCCAGTGTGGGTCCACGTTCTTGTGCCACCACTCGGCCACGGTATCCGAGTAAGCGCTATAGCTCGTTATCCAGTTGATCGCTGGGTAGTGCCTGCTGTAGGCCAAGGCCGTGTCAAGTGCCCAGAAGACCTTAGTGAACCTCCTGGTGTGAGTCGTCACTGGCTCCGTGAAGTCGCCGCCTGGCGGACTAACGGCACCTATAACAGTGACGCTGCCAAACCTGCCGGGGTTGCCCAGGGCCCTAACCCTTCCTGCCCTCTCGTAGAACTCGGCTAGCCTTGAGGCGAGGTAACTTGGGTAGCCCTCCTCTGCGGGCATCTCCTCAAGTCTTCCAGCCATCTCCCTGAGGGCCTCTGCCCACCTGCTGGTAGAGTCGGCCACAAGAAGCACGTCATACCCCATGTCACGGTAGTACTCGCCCATTGTTATGCCCACATAAATGCTTGCCTCCCTGGCGGCCACGGGCATATTGCTCGTGTTAGCCACCAGTATGCTCCTCTCCATGAGCGGCCTTCCGGTCCACGGATCCTTATAGGTTGGGAACTTGTCAAGGACCTCGGTCATCTCGTTGCCCCTCTCGCCGCAACCTATGTATATTATGACGTTAGCTGATGACCACTGCGCCAGGTTATGCAGGGTCACGGTCTTTCCAGTGCCGAAGCCCCCAGGTATCATGCCGGTGCCTCCCTTAGCCATGGGGAACAGGAGGTCTATGATCCTCATACCAGTTATGAGGGGCTCCGTCGGCTCAAGCTTCTGTACATATGGCCTTGGCTGCCTCACAGGCCACCTCTGGTACATGTAGAGCTGCCTTATCTCGCCGCCGCCAACGTCAACCTCAGCTATGGGGTCTACGATAGTGTAATCGCCCTCGCTTGCTATCCACTTCACGGTTCCCTCAACGTTAGGAGGCACCAGTATCTTGTGCTGGATTATGGGCGTCTCCTCCACCACGCCAATTATATCTCCAGGTCCAACCTTATCGCCGGGCTTAACAGCATCTGACGGCGTGAAGTGCCACTTCTTGTCCCTTGGTATCGGAGGTACGTTGACTCCCCTCTCCACAAATATGCTTCTCGCTGGGTTAGTCTTAGCTATTGCAGCTACTATGCTGGGAAGAGGCCTTTGGACGCCGTCGAATATGCTGCCGATGAGCCCAGGACCAAGGTCTACGCTTAGCGGAGCCCCCGTTCCCTCTACAGGCTCCCCAGGCCTGAGGCCGCTAGTCGACTCATAGACCTGTATGTAGGCCATATCGCCCCTAATCCTCGTGACCTCGCCTATGAGTCCCTCCTCGCCAACTCTGACTACCTCAAACATCTGAACCCCTGTCATGCCCTCAGCTACAACCAGCGGTCCCGATATCCTGTATATCCTTCCCCTTACTACCATCGTCACTCACTTCCAAATAATGTCCTTGAGGCCAGCCCCCTCAAAGACGAGAGGTTCTCCTTTATAAACTGATCAATAGAGTAGTCCACCCTTAGACTGCCATCCTTAGAGATCGCTATAAGGCCGCCCGTGATGTCCACGCCCTGTTCGGAAAGCTCGAGGGTGGGGTAAGCCTTTATCATGTCAGAGACCAACTTCCTGTCATCCTTGTTAACTTGTAAAATAAAGCCGCCATACTCCTTTGACTCCTCGGCGAGCTCCTCAATTACAGACTTTAAGTACTTAGTGTACCACTCCCCCCTGTCCGACCTCAGCCTTGACGTGGCCTCGTCTATCACCTCATTTATTGTTCTATCCTTTATCTCGTCCTCCTTAAGTTTAACTTGAAGGTCTGCGGCAGCCATGTCACTCCTGAGCCTCTCCTTAAGCTCCGCAGCCTTAGCCTCTATGGCGTCCCTTAGCCTCTTCTCAGCGTCATTATAGGAGCTTAAGAGTAGCTTCTCCGCGGCGCCTTCTGCCTCGCTTAACATTGAGTCAAAGCTGGCTAACTTCTTTTTAATTATGTCTGATGCCACCCTGTCTGGATTTCCGCTTATGCTCATCTTGCTCACCCTAAACCAAGGGCCTCAGCCAGCAGCTTTTCTATATTAATAGGCTCCGACCTGGCCCACTTAGTAGGGAGTATAAGAAGCGTTGCGCCATATTGTCGCGCTACTTCCTTCAGAGAGCTCTCGTCCGACACCACATGCTTGAGAGCAATGATTAGCCTTGTGCCCTTAGAGGCCGCCTGCCTAACGGCTTCTTCAGCGCTGCGCTGGTCACGGGCTTCGATCACCTCCATGCCTATCATCCTGAAAAGGGATAGTGTCTCCTTGTCACCAACTACTACGACGTTTGACTCCTCGCCCGCTGACATCAACAATAGGCCCTTGCTTTTTACCATATAAGCTAGTTTTAAAGCTTTTGATGCATTCATTTTTATTTTAATTAACTTCTTGGGGTCCTTGAGATAGATGCGCAGCGGCGCTTCCTGTGAAGTTTAAAATGCCCTTCAGCACAGAGAGCCCCTGAGAAAACTATGATAATTGCAAACAGGCTTGAAGAGGTGCTCATAGCAATACCTAACGAGCATTACGACCGTGCAGTGGCTGCCCTGGCTTCCCTGGGGATATTCCACGTGGAAGAGCCCTCGGGAGACCTCTCAAGGTATGTCAACCGCAGCTACAGGCACTTGATGACAGAGTCCACGGAGCTCAAGTCAAGGCTTGAGGGGTTCTTTAAGGCAGCCGGGCTTGCGCCGTCGAGTAATGTCAACATAACTATAAAGGTCAGCAGCTGGGAGGAGACCTTTAATAACGTGGTTAAGGTTCACAGGGATCTTGAGAGGGACCTCGAGAAGCTCTCTACGAGGGCCACGGAGCTCACTGCCCGCATAGCGGAGCTTCAAAACATTGTCACTGCCCTTGAGCCCTTCAAGCGCCTCTCGTCCGATGTTAGGTCCGCCTGGGAGGGCAGCGACCTAAAGGCCGCAGTTGGCATAATAAGCGCCGCGCAGCTGGGCATCGCTATGAATATAGTCAACAAGAGGGGACTGATCTCTGCAGTCGAACTAATAGATAAGGATACAGCGATATTCGCCATGGCGGGCGAGGCCGGCCAGGTCAGGGACGCCGCAACGGAGCTCACGAGGTCCCTTGGCTGGAGGCAGCTAGTCCTGCCACCCGACCTCCCTGGATCACCATCTCAGGCCGCCTCCCAGGTGGGCGACGAGCTCTCCAAGCTGAGCTCTGAACTGGAAGACGTAAAGAGGGAAATTAGAAAGAGGCTGCCAGAGCTCGAGGAGTACTATGCCGAGGTCTCCGCGCTCTCTGAAGTCTTTAAGATACTGAGCTACTCCGCCAGGACCGAGACCATTACTTTCATACACGGCTTTGTAGACGTCAAAGACTCCAAGAGACTCAGGGAGTCGCTGGATGTGTGCTGCAACGGCTCCTACATGGTTTTGAGCCTCGGATTTAAGAGGGGGGAGAGCTACGTCCCCTCAAAGGTTGAGCTTCCAGGCTACTTCAGGTGGTTCCAGAGCATAGTTGACATGTATGGAACCCCCTCAAATAACGAGATAGTGCCGACGCTCTTCCTTGCGATTACAATGCCAATTATATTTGGACTCATGTTCCCTGACATAGGCCATGGCCTCTTGGTGCTCCTCTTTGCGCTGCTTTACATACTTCCAAGAAGCAGGGACCTCGGCAAGGTGGTTGCCATACTAGGTGCCGCCGGCATGATAGCGGGCTTCTTTGCAGGCGAGTTCTTCGGCCCCATCCCAGCCCACTTAGTGGGACTTGACGCGTTTTGGAGATCGCTAGGGTTCAAGGTGCCGCCGCTCGAGTCACCCGTGGCGGAGGCCTACGAGCACCCAAGCAGCAACTACACCATGCTTCTCTTCGATGAGATCTTAGACCTGTCATTCTGGATAGGAGGCTTTATGCTGGTATTTGGCAACGCCCTTGGAGTTGCTGACGACCTAATAAGCCATGACTATGAGGACCTGATCGCCAGGAGGGCCCCGCTGCTGCTGCTCTTCCTCGCAGCAGACCTACCGTTCCTAGTGTACTTCAACGCTTATAAGGCAGGCTACGTAATAGAGCTGGCAGTCTTCGACCTGGGCCACGGAGGCCCCATGGAGTCCTTCGTCTTCTACGGTGGCGTAGCCTCTATAATATGGCTTGTGCTGGGCGATGGCATATACAAGGCTTCCGTGGGGGAGGGCTTCAGGCTTGACCCGTATGAGAGCTTCCTAGGGGTCTTTGAGGGATTAATAATGGCTCTCGGCAACACCATAAGCTTCTTAAGGATCATGGGCCTCAGCCTGGCCCATGCAGGGCTCATGGTAGGATTCACGGTACTCACGTACGTAGTTCTTACGTCGCACCCAACGCCCTACACAATAGCTGCAGCGACTGTAATCTACATAATAGGTAACCTGTTGACTGCAGGGCTTGAAGGCATAGTAGCGTTCGCTCATGACCTAAGGCTTCACTTCTACGAGTGGTTCAACAAGTTCTACAGAGGTCTTGGAATACCATTTAACCCAATAAGGATACCGGGAGTTACCTTTGTAATCCTTCCCTCCTCTAGCTAAAGCTAGGCGCTGTGAGGAGAGCTGGTATTACCGAGAAGGCGTGAGGAGTGACACCAGGGCTGAGCGCCTGAAAGTAAAGGCAACCTTTAGATAATAAAAGATATATATGCTTGTTACACTTAGATTTAAATGAGGCAGCTGCAAGGAGACGGGATACTCCATGACTGAAACTGAGGAAACGAAAGGCGCAGTAAGATATAGGGACACGCTAATATGGTTCATGCTCTTCATACTCTCAGAGAAGCCCATGCATGGCTATGAGATAATAAAGAAGATTAGAGAGCTCACCATGAATCAGTGGAAGCCCGCCGCAGGCTCCATATACCCGCTCCTGAGCTATATGAAAGACCTCGGGCTCGTAGACATAGCTGATATCGAGGAGAGTAACGTAAGGGGTGGCAAGAAGATAACTTATATGCTTACTGAGAAGGGTTGGGAAGAGTTCAGGGAGCTGCTGCTAAAGAAGAGTGACCTCTACATGAACTTCCTCAGCTCTATAGTTAAGAGCTCGATAAGACGCCTGAGGGAGCATGGATATAGCAAGGACGCTGACCTCTTGTGCAGCCGTCTCAATAGCTGGGTCAAGGAACTTGCTGAGAGCGCTTACTCTGAATGTGGCGATTTAAAAGCGGCCAACCAGCCCAACGATAAACAGTAAAGCCTTCCACCAGCTATCTGTGAGCTTTTAACTAGCCTTCGTGCCTTTCAAGATATTAGGGGCCTCCATGTTAATCCTCGTGGGCGGCGGCCTAAGGGAGTCTCAGCTAACTAGGGAGGCCGAGGAAGCAATAAGGGGTGCTGACATAGTTATAGTAGAGACCTACACAATGCCTTCAAGTAGATGGCTTCCTGCTGCTATCAGGAAGCTTAACAGTAACGTAAGGGAGGCCTCAAGGTCTGATCTGGAGGAAATGTCATCAAATATAGTTGACCTAGCCTCAAAGCTTAAGGTTGCCCTCGTGGTTCCTGGGGACCCTCTAATAGCTACCACCCACAGCTCGCTGGTAGTGGAGAGCGCAAGGAAGGGGGTCAGAGTCAAAATTATAAGTGGAATCTCCGGCCCCTGCTCCGTGGAGTCGCTCCTTGGCCTTCATTTCTACAAGTTCGGCAGGGCCGTAACTTTGCCAGGGCCCTGGAGGGGGGTAAGCGCGGAGGAGGCCGCCCTGGGGCTGCTGGGCAACTTATGTCATGACCTTCACACCCTATTACTCCTTGACGTGTCACCTGAGGGCCTTAGTCTAAGCCCCTCTGAGGCCATCAAGGAGCTAAAGGGATCGCTTAGGAAGCTAATTGGGACTAGGCTGGACACGCTGATGAACATTATAGTGCTGCTGGTTTCCATAGGTGAGGACGCCGTTGTAAAGCAGTTTACCCTTGGCAGCGCGGATTTCATCCCTAACGTCGACGTTGGAAGCCTTGTGATACCGACCAAGCTACATGTAAGCGAGAGGGAGTTCCTTCACTATGTGTACTCGATCCCAGAGAATGCCATGATATCTCATAACAGGCTCTTACAGAACTTTGATGCATGTAGTGCCTACAGCGAGGCGCTCAAAATAATGTATTCCGACAGCTACTGAGGAGGCATCATGAAGTAGGTTTAATTAAATCCGGGGTACTTCTGCGCCTGGGGAACCTGGAAAAGATGGATTACCAACAAGACCCTGTATATCAGATAGCGGCAAAGTACATGGACTTGGCAGACCGCGCGGAGCTTGAGGGCGGAGCCGTTAAGTACAAAGTTATAGGGGTCAGAGGGGACCTGATAAGCTCCTTCAAGTCACTCTACAAGGATCTCGTTAAGGTAGGCCTGGCGCCAGCCCTCAGGAAGGAGGGCGATGGGTCTCTTACGCTGATAGTTACTAAGTACAGCAGCGGCTCTAACCTGGCGTTACTAATAGGTCTTGCTGCCTTCACTATAGTGACGGTTTACCTATCAGGAATGGCCCTCACAGGGCTGCCAGGCGGAGGTAGCCTAACGCCGCTGCTTTACATGGCAGGGCTCCTGGGCCCTCTCCTAATACATGAGGCAGGCCACTGGGTCTTTATGAGAAGGTTCAACGTGCCCAGAAGCCCGCCTTACCTATTACCTGCGCCGCCGCTACAGCTAGGCTTCCTTGGAACGCTGGGGGCCGTGATAAACATGAAGTGGATACCTGCAACGGCTGACGAGCTGGCCCTCATAGGGGTAGCCGGTCCCTTGGCCGGATTTCTTGCAGCAATACCGGTGGCGCTGCTGGGACTTCACATGTCTGCCCTAGTTCCGGCCGCAGCAGTGCCCCCTAGCTCCTCCCTGCCAGCAGTGCCTGTGATCATGGACCTCCTTCTAGCGTTCATACATACGCCGTCAGGCTACGTGGTGGAAATGTCCCCCCTCTCCTTTGCGGCCTATATAGTGTTCTTCGTGACGTTCCTTAACTTGATCCCTGTTGGTCAGCTGGATGGGGGCCATGTGCTAAGGGCTGCCCTGGGCGAGAGGGGCCACATGCTAATCTCACTGGTGTTTGTTGTAACGCTGCTAGTTGCAGGCCTCTACCTGCCGACCTTAGGCCTCTTTGGGATAATAGCGCTGTTCCTACTGCTACTCACCAGGGGCAGGCACCCTGGACCTGCAATGGAGACCTCTAAGCTCTCATGGCCTGGCATACTTGCCATAATAATATATGGCCTGCTTCTATGCTTACCCTTCCAATACCCGCATAACGCGAGTTTACCTTCAGGTGGTGGGCCCGGCCGGACTTGAACCGGCGACCTCCGCCGTGTAAGGGCGGCGTCCTATCCAGTCTAGACGACGGGCCCACGACCTCGGCTCCTTGCCGGGCCCTGTAGAAGTCTCTGTGGCCTCCCTTAAAGGCCTTTAGCTTCCAGAGCCCTTGGAAATAAAACTAAAGGCCTTTACGTGTTAGCTCACAGAGAGGTAGGGTGATGCCCCTGTATTATGACATGCACTGCCACCTTGATGAGTTCAGTGACAAGGAGATAGAGGGACTGTTCGATGCAATTAAGGACCTGAGGATAGTGGCCGTCTCGGAGGACCTAAAGTCATTCAATAGAGTAGTTGATCTCTCGGAAAGGTTCCCCAACGTGGTGCCCTGCGCGGGCTTTCACCCATGGTCGCTCAGAGATCATGATATCTCAGAGGCCTGGGAGCTCCTTAGGCTTACAACCAGGTATGGCGTGAAGTGCATCGGGGAGGTAGGCCTTGACAGGCACTTTATGCCCATAGATACAATGCAGTCCCAGGTAAAAGTTTTCAGAGCATATGCTGAAGCGGCTAAGGAGCTTGACGCGCTGCTTAACATACACTCCCCTGACGCCTGGCGCAATGCGCTCTCAATAGCTGTCGAGGTTGGCGTGCCTAAGGTCATGTTTCACTGGTACAGCGGCCCGCTTAACTTAATACCTGAGATTATCGGCCGGGGCTACTTCATCTCAATAAACGTGGCCCTGAAGGTGCAGCCTAAGCTTAAGGATGTGGCCAAGGCGACTCCAGCGAATTTCATGGTATTTGAGAGCGACGGGCCGTATAATTACCATGGGCTCAGGCTTACCCCGCTTATGATCCCTGACCTGGCTAAGGAGGTCGCTAGCATAAAGGCTGTTCAGCTAGAGGAGCTGCTGAAGGTCGTCGAAGGCAACTCGCTGCGCCTCCTGACAACATGATAAACCTCTGAGTCCACGGAAATAGTTACGTCATCGCATAGTTCAGCTGAGGAGACCTCCAGAACGTATTGGTACTCGGCTATTTTCTTCCTATAGGCCCTCAAGCATATGCCCTTCATAAAGTGAGGCGCCATTACAACAAAGGTCTCAGCCTCCCCTCCCTCAAATGCAGGGTGAAAGCCGTACCTTCTCGAGAGCCTTATAATCTCCTCCACCTGAGGGAGCTCCTGAACCGGCACGCCGAGCATACTCATATCGAGGCCCTCGGTAGTTATCTGGCTTATAACGAATACTATGCCCTTTCTCACGAGCTCCCTCATGTAGTCTTCTGGGTTCATACCCCACTGGGGGTCATAAATTTTCACCCCAAGATCTTCCGCTATTGCTCTGAACCTCTCGTACTGGTACCTGCTAGCTATGCCCCCGACCGTTATGGTGTCAAAGTTATACATGTTCTTAAGTTTCCTGAGCCCCTCCCTGAGCTCTACTACCTCGGCCTCCTTGACGCCGCTCACGCCTATAGAATGATACCTATCGCCGAACCCCATCGCCTCTGCCTGAAGCCTAGTGAGCTCAACCAAGGGCCTGTGAAACATCCAGCTGTCCTCCCTAGTTGGCATCACAGAAGCTATGCAGCTTACCTCAGCGCCCTCCACTAAAGCCATGTAGAAGGCGTAATTGCTGTCCTTGCCCCCAGAGAGAAGGCCGCAGACCTTCATGGATATATCCTCTCACGAAGCCTCGGGAACGGTATGGCGTCCCTTATGTGATCCAGGCCCGCTATCCACATCACTAGCCTGTCCACGCCCAGGCCAAAGCCGCTGTGGGGCACTGAGCCATACCTCCTCAGGTCTAGGTACCATTGGTAGTCGTCAGGGTTTAGGTTATTCTCCTTAATTCTCTGCAACAGGACATCGTACCTGTCCTCCCTCTGGCTTCCACCAACTACTTCTCCATAGCCCTCAGGGGCCTCAAGGTCGAAGCCCAATACCACCTCCGGCCTCTCGTCGGAGACCTTCATGTAGAAGCTCTTAAGGTGCTTTGGGAACATGGTGAGGAAGAACGGCACGTTAAGGTCCTGCGTCAGCGCCCTCTCTTCGTCAGCACCTATATCATCGCCCCACTTTATGTTAAAGCCCTTCTTCTGCAGCCTCTCTATGGCCTCGTCATATGTGACCTCCTCAAACGATGACTTCAAAGTTTCCTCGAGAGGCCCCTGGTTTCTCTTAAGGAACTGCAGCTCCTCCTGTCTCTTATCAAGGACAGCCTTAACTGCACTCTTAACTAAGCCTTCGACGAACTTCATCATGTCGTGCATGTCCATCCATGCGGCCTCTCCCTCCAGGTGCCAGTATTCGTAGAGGTGCCTCCTGGTCCTGCTTCTCTCAGCCCTAAAGCTGGGCGTCAGCGACCACACCCTCTCAAGGCTAAATATCATGACTTCCAGGTAGAACTGCGCGCTCTGGCTCAGGTAGGCCTTCCTGCCAAAGAAGTCCACCGGGAAGAGCGTGGCCCCGCCCTCCACTGCGCTCTGGGTTAATATTGGAGGGCTGACCTCCCACCAGCCGTTAGAAATGAAGTAGTTCCTCAGGGTCTCAAGGACAGTCGCGCGTATCCTCATTATCTGAGTCAGCCTTCTTGACCTAAGCCACAGGTGCCTTATATCGAGCAGGTAGTCTATGCTCTCCCCTCCCTTTATGGGGAAGTCGTCGGCTAGGCCAACTATGTTAAGTTTCTCCACGCTAACTTCCTTGCCTCCAGGGGCCCTTGGATCGCTCCTGGCGATGCCCTCTATCTCCACGGAGGACTCTATGGTTACCTTCTCTGCCACCTTTGAGATCTCCTCATTACTCCTGTCAACTACGCACTGAACTATGCCCTCGGAATCCCTAACCACAATGAATATCTTTGAGGAGAGGTCCCTCTTACGATATACCCACCCCCTCAACTTAACCCTGCTGCCATCGCTGCTGGCAATCACTTCCCTAGTGCTCATAAAGCCCACAGTCATTATACGCCCCTGCAGAATGTGTAGCTTTAGGTCTTATATATGTGGCACTTATCCCTCATGGCCTCTGAGCAAGGCCTTATAGTGGTAGTAAACAAGGCTCCCATAATCTACATACCCAGATACTATCCTTCCGAGCAACACTATAGGTGCTATAGCAACCACTATGTAGGCAGTCCTCCACAGAACAGCGTCCACCCCCTTGAGCAGCAATGCTAAGGAGTATTCAACCCCTCCCTCGCCGCCAGGCGTAGGTACGTTACCTCCTACATACGACATCATCAGAGCCTCAAAGTCTACGAGGAAGCCGTGAAAGCCCCCTAGAGTAAGCACGTAGATGGACATAGCCTCTATAATATAGGAGGCCACGGAGACTAGTAACATTGGTATTATCGAGCTCCTTGACGATATGATATGGCTTAAGGAGTCCCTCATGTTCTCTATTTCCTCCTCTATTAAACTCGCGATGTTTGAGTTCAACCTCTTTGAGATCTCAAGAAGGAGCCAGGCAGTAAGCCTTTTTGATATTATCATTGCCCAGACTACTATGATAGTTATGGAGATGAGAAGCACCACCACAGACCTAGGCAGGAGGCCCCAGGCGAAGTACAACGAGAGGGCGGCTGGCACCACGGAGTCTATGAAGGTTGCCGAAAGGGCCACGGAAAGGGCCTCGGAAGGTGTTGCCCCTGTGGCGCTCCCTATTATCGCTGTGGCCGTAGGTATGGCCCCTGAGAACGCGGGCGTCAGCATTCCTATGAAGAGGCTTGAGAAGTGGGCCTCCCAAGCTCTTAGTGGAGAAAGCCTTAGGCCCCTTGACCTAGCAGCTATGACAAACCTGACGCTTTTCAGGGACTCCTCAAAGAATATAATTGCCGCGGCCGTGAGGACTAAGTCGTAGTTACGAGACAAATAGTACGCTACGTGCTCAAGGCCTCCTCCCATTATATTGAAAATTGCGAGCACGAGAAGCAGGAAGAATACAACTATAAAGATTAGATACCTCTTAGCGCTTCCTGAGCCGTTAACCTTAGGCTCCAAGCTGCTCCACAGCCCTAGCAGCCTCCTCGGCTTTCCTCTCTATATACCCTATGATCCACTTAATCGCCGCCCTCACTAGGAAGTACCTGGTTCCCTTAAGGTAGAACCTGTCAACTATATCTCTGGCCCAGTAGGCGCTGTGCCTGAGCGTAGCCTTGAGAAGCTCCACATGCTCAGGCCTCACCATGTTTTTCCTGAACCACTCCATGTTCTTGAAGGCCCCCATTGGTACGAAGAACATGGGCACTATAAGGCTCCTGTAAGGTCTCAGCTTCTCAACAAGCTCTGTGGTGGCTACAACGTCGTCGGGCTCCTCGCCGGGCTGGCCAATTATTAGCGTGGCCGCCGGAATTACGTTATGCTCGTGCATTATTGCAAATGCGTCCTCTACAACTTCTGGATACTTCTCAGTTGGGTAGGGGGCCGACTTAGCCGGCATGACTTTTCTGGCAAGCTTAACACTGCCGGTCTCCAGGCCAACCTCAACACCCAGGTACCTCTGCTTCTCGCTTGAGAACATGATCTCCGTCAGCTTAGATATAAGCTTGTGGTTGTCCTCGGCGTACTTTATGGCCGCCAGGCTCGCGTGGCTCCAGCCTATGGGCTCGTCGGTGAGCTGCCTTATTGCTGTGTGAAGCTTTAGCAGGCCCTCGGGCCTCGGCTTTATGCCGTCAGCGTAGTACAGGAGGACGTCCTCGCTGTGGAGTATTATGCCTTTTTCGCCCTCGCTCATGTTGACCTTTATCTCGCTTATCACGTCATCGACAGGTATGAACCTCCATGGCCTTAGGGTAACGCTGCAGAACTTGCACCCCCTTGGACATCCCCTCATAATTTCTACTAGCCCATTAACGCTGGCGTGCTTTATCTTAGGTATCTCCTCAGCAGTGGCGGGGGTGTCGTATGGCCCTATATATATGTAATCCGGAAGCTCCTGGCCCTTGAGGGCCCTATCCACGAGCTCTGAGACCACCCTGTCAGCCTCGCCATCAACTACTGTATCAACGCCCCACTTCTTCCACTCGTCAGTGCTCCAGAGCCACTGCCAGGCGGCTGGGCCTCCAACTATTATCTTGACCCCCCTCCTCTTGGCCTCCCTGACGGCCGGGCTCTCCATGAACCTCCTAAAGCTGACCCTGTTGAATGGCTCCCTGCCTGTTATAGTCCACCACTCGCTGCTGGGCGGCCCGTAAGCGAAGAAGTCGTGGTGGCCTATCATGAGGACCTTCATGGTGTCCAGGTGTTTGCCTATATGGTCTGGATCCACAACTGCGGCATTAAAGCCCGCGTCAATCAGAGCGGCCTCTATCTTCCTTAGCCCGTAGGGGGCCACCTTAGGCCTCCCTAGGCTGTCAACCTTGGGCTTTGGTGCTGCTATCCACCTCCACATCCACTCAGGGACCCCAAAGGCAGGCCCCGTAGTCATGAATCCAAGGAACTCATGATGATGATGATCAGTCATCATGCTTCTATCCGTGGTTATGACAACGTCAAACGTCAATCAGCCTTCACCTCCCTCTCCCTAAATATAACTATGGTCTGAGCTATGAAGCCAGCTATGACTTCCCTGGCCTTTATCATATAATCGACGTCGTCCGACTTGACTATGATGGCCACCCTCTTGGCCCCCTTCTTCAGGCTCTCAGCCAACATCTTCCTGAGATCGTCCTCTCCCTGGACCTTTGGATCCCACCTGATTATATAATAACTGCCAATATCAAGTGTAAACTTCTTCTGTTGCACCTGCAAATGCTATCTCCGCCTTTCATAACTAAAAGGCTCCTATAAAAAGGTCCTCTAATATTAGTATTAATCTAATTTATTTTTGTCTTTGTTTTTATTTTTAGGGTAAAGAGCTCCATTTTATTAGGCCCGACACAGGAAGAATATTGGAGGTGCGCTTAGTTGGCCGAAAACAACAGCAACCAAAATCAGCAAAGGCCTCCATCTAAAGAAGTAGTCCTAAGGGTTTCAGAGACCAAGCCAAGGGACTCTGGAAGGAAGAGGGTAAGGATAGACATCGATATAATGAAGGAGCTAGGCGTGGAGGCTGGTGACGTAGTTGAGATAGAGGGCAAGAAGAAGACAGCTGCCATAGTGTGGCCAGCGCTGCCCGAGGACGCAGGACTTGACATAATAAGGATGGACGGCAACCTTAGGAGGAACGCTGATGTCAACATTGGTGATAAGGTCATAGTCAGGAGGGCCGAGCCTAAGCAGGCCGTAAGGGTTAAGCTGGCGCCTACTATACACTCGATATCAATAGATGACAGCTTCAAGAAGTACGTAAAGAAAAAGCTCATAGGGCTTCCGCTGGTTGAGAACGACATAGTCCAGATACCCGTTATAGGGCAGGCCGTGCAGCTAGTGGTGATAGACACAAAGCCAAGAGGCATCGTTGTGGTGACTGAGAAGACTGTGGTTGATGTACTGGAGAAGCCCATATCCGCCTCGTTCCCAAAGGTCACCTATGAGGATATAGGAGGCCTGCATGAAGTCATAGCCAGAATTAGGGAGCTCGTGGAGCTGCCGCTGAGGCACCCAGAGCTCTTCAGCAGGCTTGGCATCGAGCCCCCCAAGGGCGTGCTGCTCTATGGACCTCCAGGCACTGGAAAGACCCTCCTGGCAAAGGCGGTGGCCACGGAGAGTGACGCCTACTTTGTCGCTATAAATGGACCTGAGATCATGAGCAAGTTCTATGGCGAGAGCGAGCAGAGGCTAAGGGAGATATTTGAGGAGGCCAAGAAGAACGCGCCAGCCATCATCTTTATCGATGAGATCGACGCCATAGCGCCCAAGAGGGATGAAGTTATAGGTGAAGTTGAGAGAAGGGTCGTCGCGCAGCTCCTGGCCCTAATGGACGGCCTTGAGGGGAGGGGACAGGTCATAGTGATAGGGGCTACCAATAGGCCTAACGCAATAGACCCGGCCCTCAGGAGACCCGGGAGGTTTGACAGGGAGATAGAGGTACCAGTGCCAGACAAGCAGGGAAGGCTTGAGATACTTCAGATACACACCAGACATATGCCGCTTGCAGACGACGTAGACCTTGAGAAGCTGGCCGAGATGACCAAGGGATACACCGGCGCTGACCTGGCGGCGCTGGCAAAGGAGGCCGCCATGCACGCCCTAAGGAGGTACTTGCCCGAGATAGACATAGACCAGGAGAAGATACCCACGGAGCTGCTGGAGAGGATGGTAGTCACAATGCAGGACTTCCTTGCAGCGTTCAAAGAGATAACTCCCAGCGGCCTAAGGGAGATAGAAGTCGAGGTGCCCGAGGTTCACTGGAGCGACATAGGCGGCCTCGAGGACGTTAAGCAGGAGCTGAGGGAGATAGTTGAGTGGCCGCTGAAGTACCCGAACTCGTTCAGCAGGCTTGGCATCGAGCCCCCCAAGGGCGTGCTGCTCTTCGGCCCGCCCGGCACCGGCAAGACAATGCTTGCAAAGGCCGTAGCCACAGAGAGCGGGGCCAACTTCATAGCCATAAGGGGCCCCGAGGTCCTGAGCAAGTGGGTCGGCGAGAGCGAGAAGGCCATAAGGGAGATATTCAAGAAGGCCAGGCAGTACGCGCCGGCCGTGGTGTTCTTTGACGAGATAGAGTCAATAGCAAGCCTTAGGGGGACTGAGGAGGACAGCAACGTCGGCGAGAGAATAGTGAGCCAGCTGCTCACAGAGATAGACGGAATAACTAACCTTGAGAACGTGGTAGTAATAGCAGCCACCAACAGGCCCGACCTCGTTGACCCAGCCCTGCTCAGACCAGGCAGGTTTGAGAAGCTCATATACGTGCCTCCACCAGACGAGAAGGGCAGACTGGAGATCCTGAAGATACACACTCGCAACGTGCCCTTAGCTGAGGACGTTGACTTAGCCGAGCTGGCAAAAATGACCAACGGCTACACCGGTGCAGATCTAGCCGCACTTGTGAGGGAGGCAGCCCTCACTGCGCTGAGGGAGGACATAAACTCCCCGATAGTTAAGTTCAAGCACTTCGAGCAGGCCCTTAACAGGGTCAGGCCCAGCGTGACTAAATATATGATAGACTTCTACCTCAGATGGCTCGAAACCGCAAGGCAGATAAGCGTATCGTCACAGAGGCCTTCACAGCCCTCGCTCTCCGTGTAACCCCTTTTGCTTGACGGCAGAAGATTAATGATATTAGCGAGCAACCCCTAAGGCCCAACTCTAAGGCTTCACGGGCGCCTTCCATTGTAACACTCTATAATTAAAAAGCAAAATTTTAAACTACTCCTGGACAAGTTAACCTGTTTGGACGGCATTAGGCTATCCAGTAGACGGTGAAGGGCGTTGTCTGTATGGTATAACCAACCCCTGATAAACGTGGTGTATGAAACTCTGAAGGAGATGACGAACGATGGCAAGGTTCCGGTGACTGACGAGGAGGTGCTATCCTACCTTATTAAGAGTGGGTACTCCGTTTCCTTGGCTGACCTGACAAAGGTGCTCCTCAAACTTGAAATTATGGGTCTCATTAAGGTAAGCTCTAGCACGAAGGAGGACAGGCAAATAGAGCTTATAGTACAGCGTGAAAACGCCGAGGAGGCCAAAGGCGTAGAGGAACAGCAAACATAGATAGCTTTGCAGGCCCCTAACATACAAGGGGGGCCCCGTGGGCGTTAACATTAGGGACATAATACCCGACCAGGCCAGGCGCGAGGTGGACCTTAAGGCGCTCAAAGGCTACGTTATCGCCCTGGACGGCTACAACATGCTTTACCAGTTCCTCTCCGCAATAAGGCAGCCCGACGGTACCCCGCTCAAGGACTCCCAGGGGAGGGTAACAAGCCACCTAAGCGGGCTCTTTTACAGGACGATAAACCTGGTGGAGGAGGGTCTAAAGCCCGTCTATGTCTTTGATGGCAAGCCGCCTGAGATGAAGAGGAAAGAAATAGAGGAGAGGATCGCGAGGAAGAGGGAAGCTGCCGAGAAGTACGCCAAAGCCAAGGAGTCCGGCTCCATTGAGGAGGCCAGGAAGTACGCCCAAGCGACCTCAGAGCTCTCCAGCGACATGGTAAGCGAGGCCAAGAGGCTGCTTGACTACATGGGCATACCGTGGGTTCAGGCACCAGCCGACGGCGAGGCGCAAGCGGCTCACTTGGCTCAGAAAGGGGACGCGTGGGCGGCAGGGAGCCAGGACTATGATAGCCTGCTCTTCGGCGCCCCCAGGCTGGTTAGAAACCTAGCGATAACTGGCAAAAGGAAGCTCCCCAACAAAGATGAGTACGTCGAAGTTAAGCCCGAAATCATAGATCTTAACGTGATGCTTAAGACTTTAGGCATAACGAGAGAGCAGCTAATACTTCTAGGCATACTGGTAGGGACTGACTTTGATCCAGACGGGGTCAAAGGTTATGGGCCTAAGACAGCCCTTAACTTTGTCAAGAGCGTAAAAGACGTCACTAAGGCCCTGGAGTCCATAAAGTCGCAGCTTCCCGGAGACGTAGATCCATTTAAGATATTTGACTACTTTGTTAAGCCCCCTGTGAACTCTAACTACAGTATATTGTTTAAGGAGCCAGACGTCGAAAAGATCAAGGAGCTACTGGTTAAGGAACACGACTTCAGCGAGGACAGAGTTACCAAGGCCGCTGAAAGGCTTGCCAAGGCGTTCAAGGAAAGCCTGAGGGGTAAGCAGTCCAGGCTTGACATGTGGTTTGGGTGACCAGTTGTTCAGCTGCCTATGTGACGCAGGACCTCTGAAAGCTTAGCCTTGTCTATCTTGCTCTCTTCAATGTCCCGAGGACGGCCTGGTACAGTCACATTCTCATACTCTATGTAGAGGTCGCTGCCGCTTAGCGACTTGAAGACCGCCTTAGTGCTCTGCTCTATCTCTGATACTTTCCACCTCTCGCTTGAGGGCAGCTTAGCTATGTAGTAGGTTGAGCCGTCTGGCGCGTAGTAAGTGTTTACAGAGAGCACCTGTGACGGAAGCAGGCTCTCTATAAGTTTCCTTGGATCATTGGAGCCTGGCACAACGAATATCCTTCTAATGTTAAGGCTTGAAAGCTCCTTTTCCAAGGCCCTAGCTAACTGCCTACTAACCGCAGTAACGTTGTCAAGCACTATATAGAGCGTGTCCCCTACTATAACTGACTTCCTGTAGGAGGCGCTTTTCAATTCCCTAAAGCTTGACTCTAGGTTCAGAAGGACCCTCATTACGTCGACTTCCCACCTCTGATACTTCCCGGAGTCTATCTTAGCTTTGCACTTGTCACAGAGAACCCCGCTCTTAACACAGATCTTGTCTAGTGGTATCTGCATATTCAGCTGCACCAAAAGCTACAGGTAAGCGGGAAAGCTTAAACGTTTACTTTTAAAATAACACTATAGCATAAGCCGCTTAGCCAAGGCTAGCGCCATCTAGGCGATGGTTCACTGTCACCTTGTCTGGGCGGCCCTAAGTAGGCCCACATAAGGTGGGCTAGGAGACAGGGGCCTGCTCTTGAACTCTGGGTGAGGCTGCGTACCTATGAAGAACCTGTGCTCCTTGCGCGGCAGCTCCGCTGCCTCGACTAGGCCCTGAGGGCTCCACGCGCTTATTATAAGGCCTGCCTCAACTAGCTTGTCAACGTACTTGGGGTTAACCTCGTACCTGTGCCTGTGTCTCTCGTATATCACATCCCTGCCATACAGCTCGTAGAGCTGGGTGCCCTTGACAAGGTTTATCTGGGAGGCCCCAAGTCTTAGGGTGCCCCCAAGCTCCTTGACGTCACGCTCCCATGGAAGTAGGTCAACCACAGGGTAAGGAGTGCCTGGGTCTATCTCCGTACTATTCGCGTTCTCAAGGCCTACCACGTCACGGGCGAACTCCACTACTGACAGCTGAAGCCCAAAGCAGATCCCCAGCGTTGGTATGTTGTTCTCCCTCAGGTACCTGATCGCCTTTATTTTGCCCTCTGCGCCGCGCTTTCCGAACCCTGGCAACACCACAGCGCCGTCAACGGTTGACAGCACGTCCTCAACCTTTATTTTGCCCTCCTCAACATCTGTGGCCTCGACCCAGACAAGGTTTGGCTTGACACCAACTGCAACCCCTGCATGCCTCAGGGCTTCGACTATGCTGAGGTAGCTATCCTTAAGCTTAGTGTACTTGCCGACCATGGCTATGTTAGCAGTCTTATCAATACTCTTTAGCCTGTCAACAAAGGACTTCCAGGCCTCAAGGTCCGGCTCCCTGTCCTGAAGGCCTAACCTTGACAGTAGTCTGGCTGCATAGCCCTGGGACTCCAGCAGCAGCGGAACCTCGTAGACATAGTCCACGTCATGATCGCTTATCACGTCTGAAGGGGATAGGTTAGCGAAAAGCGCTATCTTCTGACGGGACTCAGCCTCAAGGGGCCTTGGGCTCCTGACCACTACTATGTTAGGCTGAATCCCTATCCTACGAAGCTCGTAAACGCTGTGCTGCACAGGCTTCGTCTTCTGCTCCCCTGTGGTGCTCAGAACTGGGGCCCAGGCAACGTGAACGAACGCCACGTTGCTTGAGCCCAGCTCAACGTACATCTGCCTAGCCGCCTCTAGGAACGGGAGCCCCTCTATGTCGCCTACGGTGCCGCCTATCTCCACAACTAAAACGTCAACCCCAGTCTCGCGGGCAACGGATGATATGCGCTGCTTTATCTCGTCAGTTATGTGGGGTATTATCTGTACAGTCTTGCCTAAGTACTCGCCCCTCCTCTCCTTCATTATGACGCTGTAGTAGACCTGGCCCGTAGTTATGTTGTGTTTCTTGCTTAGGTTCTCTCCGAGGAACCTCTCATAGTGGCCTAGGTCTAGGTCGGTCTCACCACCATCCTCAGTGACGTAGACCTCGCCATGAGCGTACGGATTCATAGTCCCTGCGTCCACATTAAGGTAAGGGTCAACCTTAACTATACCTACCTTGTAACCGCGAGACTTCAGTAGAAGACCCGTGGAGGCTGACACGATACCTTTGCCTATGCCTGACATCACGCCGCCTGTTATGAACACGTATTTCGTGTCTGGCACTGTGCCTCCTAGTCTCTAGACTAGCAGCTCTTTTAACGGTAAGCGCTCTGACCGCAGTTAGAGCAAGGTGGGATGATGCAAATTCTGTATTATCTCATAGCTTCAGTCGTGTTGGCAGAGCTAATAATTATAATAGTCCAGACCGTCAGACTATCTCTGGCTAAGAGGTCCTTGAAGGTCGTTGAGAGGGACATGAACAAGCTAGTTGAAGCCAGGGCGCGAGAGCTGGCTACAAGTATAATAGACAAGGCCCGAGAGGACGCCGCCAGGAGGAGTTCGGCCGTCACTGCAGGCAAGATATATGAGCAGCTGGCCCCTATCTTGCCTGGGTTCAGGTTTAACCCAAAGGACGTGAGGTTCCTCGGAAGCCCTGTAGACTTCGTTGTATTTGATGGCCTTGAGGATGGCAAGAGTGTCTATGTTAGGTTTATTGAGCTTAAGAGCGGGGATTCAAAGCTGACCGATAGGGAGAAAGCCGTCAAGGATGCAGTAGAGAGCTGCAGGGTCTCGTTTGAAATAGTTAGGGCTGAGGACCTTCTAAAGCGCTAACTGTTATAACTAAAGCAGAAAAGTTCAGGCGACTTTGAAGGCTTCGGTGGACCCCACGACCAAGTACTACCTCGAGACCTATGGCTGTGCCCTGTCAGAGTTTGACAGCGAGATAATGAGAAGCATCCTTAGAAGTGCAGGGTACGAGGAGTGCAACGACCCCAGGGACGCAGACGTAATAATAGTTAACACCTGCGCGGTAAGGCTTGACACAGAAGCTAAGATAGCGAAGAGGCTTAAGGAGCTAAGCGGCCTGTCGCTTCAGGGCAAGAAACTCGTTGTGAGCGGCTGTCTCTCCAAGGCCAGGCCTTCCCTGATCCTGAGGACTGTACCCCTTGCGAGCCTAGTGTCGCCTCAGAACGTGACTAGGATACTGGACGTAGTCACCGCTGATAAGCCCACTTACCTACTTGATGGCGAGAGGGATGTGAGCCTCCTGCCGAGGCCTCCAATAAGGGACAGCGTAGCCACGGTAATGATCTCCGAGGGCTGCCTTGAGAACTGCAGCTTCTGCGAGACCAAGCTGGCCAGGAGGTACCTGAAGTCATATCCTCCTAGAGCCATAGTCAATACTGTCAGGGAGCTGGTACAGAGCGGGGCGAGGGAGATTAGGCTCACCGGACAGGACGCGGCAGCCTACGGCTTAGACCTGCCCGGTAAGCCAAGGCTTCCTGATCTCATAGCAGACATACTAGATAACGTGCCAGGGGAGTACAGGCTCAGGATCGGCATGATGACGCCAAACCAAGCTATGGAGATAATTGATGACCTTCTAGACGTTTACCGCGATGAAAGGGTCTTCAAGTTCTTCCATATACCTGTTCAGAGCGGCGACGACCGCGTGCTTAAGATTATGAACCGCAGGTATACCGTGGCGGAGTTCAAGGAGCTCCACAGCAAGGTTAAATCCAGGTACCCCTCGTCACTCTTCGCCACAGACATCATAGTAGGCCACCCGGGCGAGGACGAGGAGGCCTTCGTGAACAGCGTCAAGCTAGTAGAGGAACTCAGGTTTGAGAGGGTCTACCTTGCTCAGTACAGCATAAGGCCCAGGACAGCCTCCGCCTCCATGCCCCAGGTGCCTGAGCCTATTAAGAAGGAGCGGAGCCTAAGGATACAGGAGGTCATTAAGAGGATAGGCATTGAGATCTACAGAAGCTACGTGGGCAGCAACTTCAGGGGGCTTCTGGCTTCAAGAAGCTTTAGGGAAGGCTTTAGCACAGTAAGGCTTGACAACTACTTCCCTGTGGCCGTGCCGGCAAGCCCATCAAGAAGGTACGGCGACTTCGTGGAAGTTAAGGTTACTGATGCCACGTACTTTGACCTGAGGGGAGTTATCGTAAGTTAGCCCTATTCTTCCTGAGCTCCTTAATGCCCCTGTACCTTACCCTCACTACGTCGAGCCCTGCATGAACGGAGGCTAGCTGAAGGGCATAATCGTCAGTCACTACGGAGACCCTGTTACCACAGTCCCTCAGTTCTACGGCGAGGGAGAGCACGCTCAGGTCAGCGGCGCTCAGCTTTCCGAGCACCCCAACTTCCCTGGCGTACTCCATGGCCTTATTTCTTGACTCTGCCGAGGGCGCAATTACCAGGAGCTTCCCAGTATCAGTGGAGAGGTCTAAGGCCTTCCTGGACTCCTCGTCTTTAACCTCACTATAGACTTCCTCGGTGGTAACACATGTCAAGGGTAGATGGAGCTGGACCGAGGCCAGCAGCGCACCGGTGTCCAGCACGGCTACGCTGACGCCCTTACCAATAGCTGAGCAGGCGGGCGAAGAGCCTCTCGTAGTAGTTTGACCACCACTCAAACCTGGCCACCTTTAGAGGGACCTCGCAGGGATAAATGTTGACCTTATCGCCCGGCCTTAGGTTCACTTTGATCTGGCCGTCAAGAACCAGGTAAGCAGGCCCGCTGTCATCTCTCATTGTTATGCTGAGCCGGGTGCTCCTAGACATGACCACAGGCCTTAGGAACAGCTGTACAGGGTTAAGGGGCGTTATTATGATTACGTCAAGCCGAGGGTCTACTATGGGTCCCCCAGCGTTAAGGCTGTATGCCGTGGAGCCCGTTGTAGTGGATATTATGAGTCCATCACCGTCAACTCCCATAACCCTTTCTCTAAGCTCTCCCTCATCATGATAGACGTCAAGCCTGACCATGGAGCCCTCTGAAGTAAATATGACGACATCATTTACGACGCAGGGAAGCGGATTACCGTTTACAAAAGCCTTAATGCGCTGGTGGAGCACCAGCTCATAGTTATCGTTGATGAAATCCCTAATTCTCTCGCTCAGCACAGATTCGTCAACGTCTAAGAGAAAGCCACGCTTGCCTGCACGCACGGCAAGGAAAATAACTTCATTGTTTCCAGATCTAATCGCCGCCCTAAGGAGAGTTCCATCGCCGCCTATCACTATTACCTTATGAGGGGGGTCGCGCTCTATGCTAAAGGTCCCTAGTTTGCCTAAGGTGTTGCTGTAGGCTGCGGCGGTCTCAGCCTCTACGAGGGGCTCCACTCCGAGCTGCCTAAGGGTCTCTACTACCTTTAGGGCAAGACCTTCAGCGATACTGCTTGACGGCCTAGCAACTATCCCAACAGCCTCCTCCTTAGCCAAGCCACCTCACTTACTGCCTCAGGTATTCATTTACAGCCAACCCTTATTACTTGCGTCCCCGACATTTAATGAAACTCTGGGAGGCCGAGGCTGGCGGCCACGGGCCCGAAGGGGCCTGAGGAAACACCGCCCTCCCAGCGGCAGCCGGGCCCCGCAAGGGGCCAGGGCAGACCCCTGGGCAACGGCACAGAGACGACACGGCCCCCGTGGCATGGCTATGACTCCGCGAGGTGGGCCCGGCGACGGGCCTGCAGCTAACCGGTCGAGGACCGCGGGGGATGCGGTGAAACGGCCGTCCCCGGCGGAGCAAGGCCAGGGCCTGTGAGGAGCCGCGGGAGGCCCTGGGAGCCGCTGAGTCAAATGCCGCCGAAGTACAGAAGGCGGGTTATAGCCTCGGCCTCCCTGGGTGCTGCTAGCTTGGCCGGCGAATATTGCGACTGCATTGCAGTCAGGCCAATGGATACTGAAAGGGCGCTAAAAGTGCTTAGGCTAGCAGGGCTCCTAAACGACCTAAAGCCTAGAAGGCTTGAAAATGACGAGATAGCGTTACCCGTTAGCAACGTCGAGAAGGCCGTCTCTGCGCTCTTAGCTGAAGGTATAAGGGCTAGGCCATGCAAAGCCTTGTTCAACAGCAAGGGAAGGCCTGGCAAGCTCTCCGACGAAGTGCCAGGACTGTCTGGCTTCCTGATCATAGGCAGTATCGTCTTGTTAAATTACAATTCCACTGTTGGAATTCCAACTTACGTAAAGGCCGCCGAGACACTCTCAAGGATGTACCCCAGAGTGACCTCCGTGTTCCTAAAACTTGGGACAACTGGCGAGCTGAGGCTTCCCCAGCTTGTGCTTCTCTACGGTGACGGCAACACTATGACCGTAACCAAGGAGTCAGGCCTTAGGCTTTACGTTGACGTCGCCAGGACATACTTTAATCCCAGGCTTTCTGGGGAGAGGCTTAGAATATCATCAATGGTAGAGGATGGCGAGAGGGTACTTGATATGTTCTGCGGCGTAGGGCCTTTCTCGCTGTTAATAGCCTCCAGGAGGAAGGTCTCCGTAATAGCTAACGACCTTAACCCTTACGCGGCTGCCCTGGCAGGCGCTAACGCTAGGCTTAATAGGAAGCTGCTTAGGGGCGATGTGACCGTTACAAGGTCCGACGCCATTACATTGCCCCTACTGCTTAGGGGAGGCTTTCATAGGATAATAATGAATAACCCCACCTCCTCACCTAAGTTTATAGATGCCGCCTGTAAGCTCTCCCTAGCGAGCGGGTCCACGCTTCACGTTTATTATCTGGCGGAGAGCGAGGACCTAGCCATCAGAACAATAACCGAGGAGGCCTCTAAGGCGTGCAAAGATTTTGCAGTGACCTCCTCGCGCAAGGTCATAGAGTACAGCCCCTCTAAGTCCATATACGCGGTTGACCTTGAAGTGAAGGGCCGTGCCCAGGCGATCAGCCTCTAGATGGCCAGGAGAAATGCAAGAACGCCACTCATGAACACGCCATCGAACACGCCAGCACCACCTATGCTTAGAACTGTGGCTGTTAGATTCCTATAGCTCCGCGATAGCCTAATTACATCGGCTCCAAGAAGGCTGCCCAGGGAGCCACCTATGTAGGCGGCGGCTGCTGCTGGGACTCCAAAGCCGCTTGTGGCTATGGCAACGAACGCAGCTATTAGGGGCGGGATAAAGGCTGGCACCACGATGCCTACGCCCGGCATGGGCCTTGAAAGCGCGTATGTAACCAGCGCGACAACTATTATATCCGCAGCTGCAGAAGTCATAAACATGCCCCTGTAAGGGGAGTTAATCAGTAAGTATGAGAATATGGCTGATGTGGTTATTGGCACGAGCGCGCCGCCCACATTCATAGCTAAAAGCGTCTTCACCTCGCGCATCCTAAGCCTTGGTATTGGTATTGGTATTCCGAAAAACTCGACATAGCTAAGCTCTACCTCACTAGCAATGACCCCTGTGTTAAGCTTCTTAACTACAAGGTTTATGAAGCTCAGGATTGGGCTTAGTACTATAAGTGCTATAGCTATTGACGCCAGCTCTAATGAGTCGCTGCTGTAAGAGGCCTCTGCAACATAGAGCGGAAACCTTGAGAAGAGGATCGCTAAAATCAAGGCCACTGCAAGGTAGGCCCACAGGAACATTGGATGCGTTGGATAGGTTATCAGCACTTTCCTATTCTGTATTTCGTCCCTGTCCATTAAGCCGCGCTCCCGGGTCGTCCAGATATCCGAAGATTTAAAGCTTAAAATACTAGCTTCTTCCACTTGATCCTGCATTTAATTAACATACCTAAGCATGCATGTTGTCCCCCTTTAGATATAAGGAAGTTAAGGTAATATTGGCCCTAAAGATGTAACTACCCTGCAAATCTAAACTTCTAACGGGTACAGAGGCCTTATGATACTCAGCGACAGGGACATAGAGACCCTCATAAGGGCCGGGGAGCTCAGCGTCGAGCCGCTTGACGAGGAGGTCATAAGGGAGAACGGCCTTGACCTCAGGCTCGGGGGCACCTACTGCGAGTTCAGGAGCACTGAGGCCGTGCTCGACCCGAGGGCGCCCGGGGACCCGTCGGCCTTCTACGACTGCAGGGACGCGGGCGGCGAGGGCAGCTTCGTGATAGCCCCGCACAGGCACTACCTGCTCCACACGGCGGAGTACATAAGGCTGCCGCCCTACGTTGCTGGCCTGGTGAACCTGAGGAGCACCTGGGCAAGGACTGGGATATACATACCGTCCACCGTGGTGGACGCCGGCTTCGAGGGCCAGCTGACCATCGAGGTCATAGGGAGCGAGTTCCCCGTCAAGCTTTACGTGGGCGACAGGTTCCTCCACCTGGTCCTGGTCAAGATGGAGACCCCATCCACGAGGCCCTACAGCGGCAGGTACAGGGGGCAGAGGGGCGTCAGGCTCCCGCAGTTCTTTGAGAGCGTACAAACAAAAATATAACAGCCATGTTACTACTTTCAGTGGTATACAATGGAAAGCCCAGGCCTTCCTTATCTTAGCGCTTAAATAGAGCCGCTACATTAAGTCTTTGTTGGTGTTAGGTAATGACAGTCAAGAGCAGCTATTTCGAAGGCTTAAGGTTAGTGCTCAGGGAAGCCTGGTCAAGGCCTAAGTACAGAGCTATAATGGTTCTCGTGGCCCTGATCTCCTTTGCTGCCGCCATAGCTACTGGGCTTGCTGTGTCGCACGCGCAGGCCGCCGCCACTGCCGACCAAGCATCGCCCTACTACATGTCAGTAGTTGGTAAGGCCATTGGAGCCGGGCTAGCAGTTGGGCTTGCTGGCATCGGAGGCGGCTACGCGGTAGGTGTCGCTGGGGCATCGGCTATAAGCGCCGTTGCTGAAAAGAGGGAGATGTTCGGAACGGCTTTCCTGTTCGTCGTGCTCGGCGAGGGAATAGCCATCTACGGGCTACTGGTGGCCATAATAGTGGCCTTCGTGCTGCCTACAGCATAAGCCTAGGCCCCTTTATGATTTTTTATAAGTTAGCCCTGCCTTTTATGATGCTGGCGACTTAGCCATGGTGAAAACCAAGAGGGAGAGATGGTACAACAACTTCTCAGAGTGGTTCGACTGGGTGCTTGATAGGGCCGAGATCTACGACTATGGTAGGTACCCCGTCAAAGGAATGGGCGTCTGGATGCCCTACGGATTTCAGATAAGGAGAAGGGTTATAGACCTCATGAGGAGGCTCCTCGACGAGACGGGCCACGAAGAGGTGCTCTTCCCACTCCTTATACCTGACTGGATGCTGGCCAAGGAGAGTGAGCACGTAAAGGGCTTTGAGGATGAGGTCTACTGGGTCACTCACGGAGGACTTGAGGAGCTTGACCAGAAGCTCGCGCTAAGGCCTACCAGCGAAACCCCAATAACTTACTACGAGTCGCTCTGGATACAGAGCTACAAGCAGCTCCCAAGGAAGTTCTACCAGGTGGTCAGCGTCTTCAGGTATGAGACCAAAGCAACACGCCCCCTGATAAGGGTAAGGGAAATAAGCATGTTTAAGGAGGCCCACACAGTCCACGAGAGCTTTGAAGACGCCGAGAGGCAAGTCAGGGAGGCCATAGAAGTTTATAAGAAGTTCTTTGACTCCCTCGGAATACCCTACATAATCTCAAGGAGGCCCGACTGGGACAAGTTCGCGGGCACGCTTTACACCATAGCCTTTGACACAGTAATGCCTGACGGCAGGACCCTGCAGATAGGTACCGTTCATAACCTTGGCCAGAACTTCACCAAGGCGTTCTCGTTTAGGATCCAGACTAGGGATGAGAAGTTCGACTATCCGTGGCAGACAAGCTACGGCGTCAGCGACAGGGTAGTGGCCACGCTAATAGCTGTTCATGGAGATGATATGGGCCTCGTGCTCCCTCCTGACGTGGCCCCTACACAGGTTGTCATAATTCCGATTCCTTCCCAGTCAGAGGAAGAGGGCAGAAAAGTCCTCGAATATGCACGCAACGTGCTTTCGACTCTGCTAAGCTCCGGGTTGAGGGCTAAACTTGACGACCGCGAAGACACTACTCCAGGCGACAAGTATTACTACTGGGATGCAAAAGGAGTCCCCGTAAGGGTTGAGATAGGCCCAAGGGAGGCCTCAGGGAACACCGTGACCATAGTTAGGAGGGACACGCTTGAAAAGAAGACCGTGCCCCTCAGCGAAGCTGCAGAGAGCATAAAGAGGACCTTTAATGATATAAATGCTTACCTTATCGAGAGGGCTAAGAAGTTCCTGGCAGACCACATCACTAGGGTCTCAAACCTAGACGAGGCTAGAAAGGCCATCAATGAAAAGAGGGGAGTTGTAGAGATACCGTGGTGCGGCAGCGAGGAGTGCGCAGTTAAAGTAATGAATGAGCTTCAGGTAAAGTCCTTAGGAACACCATGGCCTTATGAGAAGGCGGAGGGCACGTGCCCCGTGTGTGGGAGGCCTGCTGTAACTTACATGAGGTTCTCAAAGCAGTATTAGCTTGTGCTTCAGTAAAAGAGGTCCTTTTCCAACGGCTCGAGGCTCAGAGGGCTCCTTGACCTCATAGCCGCTATGGCTCGGAGTCCACCACACACATCATCGCAAGTTACAGCTGTCGCGTTAGATCTAAAACGCTTTTGAGCCTACGGAGCTAGCGATCCCACGCCTCAGCCCCTATTAAGGGTACGAAGAGGACCTCTAGGTCGCTTTGCTGGAAAACCTGGCCCTCCTTCTTTCTAACTATGGTGAGTACCTGCTCCTCCCTGCTTCCCACAGGTATGACCATAACGCCCCCTTCAGCGAGCTGCTCTATGAGGGGCCTTGGGACCTTTGGGGACGCTGCAGTCACTATTATCCTGTCGTAGGGCGACGCCGGCGGATAGCCTAGGCTTCCATCGCCCACAATTACGGTTACCCTCTCCCCAAGTCCCAGGGACCCTATGATGTCCTTAGCTCTACCTGCGAGCTCCGGTATACGCTCCACGGTCCACACGTGCCCCCTGTCGCCCACTATCATAGCCAGGATCGCCGCCTGATAGCCCGAGCCTGTGCCTACCTCAAGGACCTTCATGCCCTCCGAAACTTCCAGAAGCTCAGTCATGTAGGCCACGATGCTCGGCGCGCTTATGGTTTGTCCATAGCCTATTGGAAGCGGCCTGTCTTCATAGGCTCTGTCCCTAACGTTCTCGGGCACAAAAAGTTCCCTTGGAACACTCAGCATGGCCCTCTCGACGGCCTGGCTCCTCAGGTACCCCCTTAGCTTAAGGCTCTCTACGAGCTTCCTTCTGGCCACTTCAAAGGTGTCCTGCTTCACGCTGGCCAAGACTTACCTTGTAAATATTTTGACTGCTGGCCTAATTTACCTTTATTCTATCGAGGGCTTGCTCAAGTAGGGCCCTCGATGGGCGAGCTAGTGAGCAGATGGTTTCACTTCAAAGCTAAGGGACACGCTAACGTAACTGCAAAACATAGGACCACGATAGAGATAACCAAGGAGGAGAGCCTAACTCCAAGGGGTGACTGCATAATTGGCGTATCATCAGAGGCCAGCGCCTCCAGCCTCCCAGACTGGCTTAGGGATGGGCTGAGAGATCCTAATAATTTAGTGCTTGTAGTGCTGTGCTCCGGTGACCTCTGCGATGCCGTCATAGGCCACGGAGACCCTAGGATAACGGCCTCCAACGACACGAAGATTATAATAAGGAGGAGCGATTATGTTGAAAGCTCAACAATTATGGTAAGGAGCAACAAGGCTGCGGCAGACCTTAATAGGGGGCTGATCTCGCAGCTTGCTAGCGGCAATGATTTACATGTATATATAACTTATCTGCCCTTCCTACATAGCGGCTCCCACAAAAATAACATCTAACCAAAGGCCATCTTTTAGTTTAAGAATCGTTTTTAACCCTCAAATGCGACCGTAACTTGCGATTGACTACTAGGTGGAACAACCCATGGGCGCTCGAGTTAAAATGGTCTCAGAGATCGAGAAGATAATGAGCAACATTGAGCAGGTAAGAAACATAGGAGTAATAGCACATGTAGACCACGGCAAAACTACTACGAGCGATGCCCTGCTGGCGGGCGCTGGAATAATATCTGAGAGAGTTGCAGGCGAGGCGCTGGCCCTTGACTACCTTAACGTCGAGAAGGAGAGGCAGATGACTGTAAAGGCCGCCAACGCAAGCCTGTACCACGAGTATAACGGCAAAGGATATGTAATTAACCTAATTGACACGCCAGGCCACATAGACTTCACAGGTATGGTCACAAGGAGCCTGAGGGTTCTCGATGGAGCGATCGTAGTTGTTGACGCTGCCGAGGGCGTAATGACTCAGACGGAGACCGTTCTAAGGCAGGCCCTGGAGGAGAGGGTGAGGCCTGTACTCTACATAAACAAAATAGACAGGCTCATAAAGGAGCTGAGGCTGACGCCATCCCAGCTGCAGGATAGGCTCGTGGAGATAATAAAGGACGTCAACAACCTCATAGACATGTACGCTGAGCCTGAGTTTAAGGATAAGTGGAAGCTGAACCCAGCGGCCGGAAACGTGGCCTTCGGAAGCGCCAAGGACCAGTGGGGCATAACGGTGCCGATAGCGTCCAAGAAGGGCATAAACTTCCAGCAGATAATAGAGGCCTACTCAAGCAATGACAAGGACAAGATAGCCGCGCTCACGAAGAAGGCCCCTCTGCACGAGGCGCTGCTAGACATGGTAGTTAAATTCGTCCCTAACCCAAGAGAGGCGCAGAAGTACAGGATCCCGAAGATATGGAAGGGGGACCTTAACAGCGACCTTGGAAAGGCCATGCTTGAGGCTGACCCTAACGGGCCTGTCGTATTTTACGTGAACGCCATCCACGTTGAGAAGGCAGGCCTGGTGGCCACTGGCAGGGTGTTCTCAGGCACCCTGGAGCCCGGCAAGGAGCTCTACGTAGTGTCCCAGGACACCACCGGCAGAGTGCTGCAGGTAAGCCTTTACATGGGTCCCTTCAGGGAGCTGACGCAGAGGATCACTGCTGGCAACATAGCGGCAATAATGGGCATAGATAACCTTAGGGCCGGAGAGACCCTTGTCGACAGCCAATACAAGTCGCAGGCCGCCCCATTTGAGCAGCTGCACTACATAGCGGAGCCCGTAGTTACGATAGCCATAGAGCCGGCCAAGGTCCAGGACCTGCCTAAGCTCGTAGACGCCCTAAGGAAGCTCACCATAGAAGACCCTAACCTGGTAGCTAAGATCAACGAGGAGACAGGCGAATACCTTCTCTCAGGAATGGGGCAGCTTCACCTGGAGATAGCGCTGTGGATGCTAAAGGAGATGTACGGCCTTGAAGTCAAGGCCAGCCAGCCAATAATAGTTTATAGGGAGTCCGTGAGAGAGAAGAGCCAGGTCTTTGAGGGCAAGAGCCCCAACAAGCACAACAGGTTCTACCTGAGCGTTGAGCCGCTGAACGATGAGACCATAGACCTCATACACAGGGGCGTCGTGAGGGAGGACCAGGATCCGAGGGACAGGGCGAAGATACTCAAGGAGCAGGCTGGCTGGGACTACGACGAGGCCAGGAGAATTTGGGCAATAGATGAAAACATAAACGTCTTCGTAGACATGACTTCAGGAGTGCAGTACCTCAAGGACGTCAAGGATACCATAATTGGCGGCTTTAGAATAGCCGTGAAGGAGGGCCCGCTGGCAGCCGAGCCTGTCAGGGGCATTAAGGTAGTACTTCACGATGCTGAAGTGCACGAGGACCCGGTGCACAGAGGGCCTGGCCAGATATACCCTGCAGTGAGGAACGCCATATGGGCTGGCATACTTACCTCAAGGCCAACGCTGCTGGAGCCCATACAGAAGCTTGACATAAGGATACCAATGGAGTACCTCAGCGCGGTAACCACGATAATAGTCAAGAAGCGTGGGAGGATCATCGACGTGGAGAACACGCCAAGCGGTACCAGGGTGCTCGCCGAGATACCAATAGCGGAGAGCTTTGACCTAGCGGCTGAGCTAAGAGGGTCTACAGCAGGAAAGGCCCTCTGGGGCACGGAGTTCAGTAGGTGGGCCCCTGTGCCTGACAACATGCTCGATGACCTGATAAAGAAGATAAGGGAAAGGAAGGGACTCCCGCCGAAGCTACCGAGCCTCTCAGACCTGCTGGGCCCGTAACCCGCCTCTCCGCACATGGCTGTAAGCGACTCCTTGCTGTTTCCTCAGGCCCTCCGGCCCAGCCAGAGGGGGCCAAGGCCTTACCCTTACCTATGCTCGCTGAGGAAAACTAGGATGGCCTTAGGCTCTTAAGGCAAAGAAGCCTTAGTGTTCTGCCTGCTAGGGAGCCGAGGTATTTATAAGTATTAGCTCCCTGGGCAAAGTTACGCTCAGGCCGTTGCTCTCCATAGAGTACTTCGGCGTCATGTTTGATAGATAGACAAACGTAACGTTGGTCTCCTGATAGCTGTAAGCAAATATGTAATTGGCTGACTCCGCCGCAGCGACTGTGGTAAACTGAACAGAGCTCATCAGAGCGGCCACAACTAGGGCCAGGCTGGCCTCTGGCGCCGCCACGCCAGCCGCAATCAGGGCTGCGGCGCCCGCTGAGGCCAGCGCTGAGCCGGCGTCTAGGGCTGCCCCCAGCGTCGACGGCCCGGTGGTTGCCTCGAGGTTGACGTAGGACCTGTTAAAGACCCCTCCTGGTTGCAGCACCGCTACTTTAGTCATGTTGTACGCGTAGTCCTGCCAGTCGACGGGGGCTGGCGTGTTAGGCATAGGACAGCTGGCGTTAACGATCTCATCATAGACCTCCTGGGGGAGCCCTGGGTTGCCGTAGCCGAACTCGACCTTTGGGTACTCATGGGCCCAAGCTGACACGTTGACGCAGGGGTCGTAGGCCTGCCAGAGGTAGATTGCGGGCGCGACCGCATTGCCGCTTTTAATAACCTTCAGGGCCGTGAGCATGGTTCCTACCTGCCAGCCTTTGTACCAACTGACAAGCCAAGGGCCGCGGGGCGTATTGATGCAGTAGATATAGATAGTCCAATTGACCAGGGCCACCTGGCCAACTATGAAGAGCTGGCTGACGTCAGGGCCCGCTAACCTCAGCGTAGACGCAATTGCGTCACCAGCTGAGCTCACCTTCGCCTGCGTGAACGTCAGCGTGGCGCCTGGTATAATTGGCGAGAGCGCCGACAGGGCCTGGCCTATGGCGCCTGCGGCGGCATTGTTAACTGCATCCGAGAACGCGGCACCAGCCGCCGCTACGGCGTTGAAGCCCACCTCGTTTATTACAGCGCTTCCAAACGCTATAGGTATGCTTAGCATGGAACTCTCGCTGGCCGGCTGCGCCAGCGCTATTGCGAGGCTTATCGGAGCCAGGCTGCTGTTACTGGGGTACCAGGCAAGCACGTGGGGCACGTACTCGTAGCAGTAGGGGGGCTGATAGGTGTAAGTGGTGCTCACTGGCGTTGAAGTTGTTGTAGTCGTAGTCGTCTGCTCTGGTCCGGTCACAGTCAGCACCTCATGGCCTAGCGTTACGCCGTGCTTTAGGCCGCTGGCCTCTGGCCTCGCGTAGTAGAACCTGAGCGGGCGCGTCACGCTTAGCTTGATAACTTCGCCTCTCCCAGTTAGGGGCGCCGTTAGGTTAAGCGGCACCATGAACTGCTGGCTTATCACCTCAACAGCAGTCGAGTTCATGACTACCGGGTATGAGATGAATACCACGAGGGAGGGCATGAAGTAGTAGACGGCCTGGGGGCCGTAGTAGCTCACCCATGCCTCAGCCCAGCTGACGAGCGACGAGAGGTTTATGTATACGAGGCCCCCGGTGCCGTTGTAGACTCCCTGGAACACGGTGCCCCTTGGAGTAGGGTAGAAGGCCCAAACTGAGAAGGAGGCGTTTCCCAGGAGTTGCAGGTCCCCGTCTCTGCTAGGGGCTACGGCGTAAAGCGTTAGGAAGCCCCTTCTCTTGGCGAGCCAGAGCCATGGAGGCAACAGTAGCCTAAGCGCTGGCAGGGCTACGGTGGCGACCACAACGGCGACTATAAGTATTGCAAGGAAGAGCTCAGCGCACCGTCCCACTGGCGCCACCGATTTTTGTAATAAAGAGGTTGCAATATATATCGGCTGGGCTGGCCGCTGCTGCCAAGGCCCCTCGGGCGACGGCTTAGCCATCGCCCTCTAGCCAAACTCTGCACCTGGGCTGACGAAGCTAGGGTTGAGACGTCACTGGGGCTACTAGAACGCGAAGGCAGGACAATGGAAGCTATGGTCAAGCAGATCGCCTGGGCGCGAGGGCTGTGAAGGGCTAGAAGCTGCTATGTTGAAGGCCGAGCCCTCAGTACAATAGAGTGTTAAACTTGATGCTCTTTAAGGAGCCTAGCTCCCCACTCTTGATCTTCAAAAGGTCCTCCTCTTCCAAAAGGCCGACCCTATACATTACGTTTGCGCAGCTCTCCGTCACAGCCCCCATAAAGAGCCCCCTGACCATCATCAGCTCAAGGCCGCTTTCCACGTCCTTATGCGATAGGATGCAGTGGGGCTCTGGGTGTGTGTGAAGTACTGCTACAGACCTTACCTCTGGCACTGATACTCTAAGCCTCTCCCCCTCTATTACGACAGCTGAGCCATAGTCAGTATATATTATCATGAACTCAACTAGGCTCTGGGAGGTCTCTGAGGCTAGTTCCCTCAGCAAGTCCCTGTCATAATAGATCGTCTTCTGCGGCGCCTCTAAGTAAAGGGACTGTAGCGGCCTGCTGCCCTGACCGATCTCGGCCTGCGGGACGCCAGTGACTATTACTCTTGAGCTGCCTATCGTCGCCTCCTCTTCAACGCCCTTAAGCCATGGCGCGTAGGCTCTTACTCTAACTTCGTTACCGGACCTTAGGGCCTCCAACGCCCCCCTTTCATCCTGAATGTCCACCAGGGCCGACAGGAGCTGGCCGCTCTCCTCGTAGTAGCCCTCGACAACATTTAATATTGCCTCTATCATGGCTGCGTAGAGGGAGCCGTAGGTAGTCCTCTCGAACTGCCTTTTGGCCATTTGAGGCCCGGCGCCTCTCTACCCTCGTTACATAATAAGTTATAAAAAGTACAAAGACAACAGTAGCTTAGAGGAGAGCGAATTGGAAAAGTCCTCTGACGAAATAACAAAGCTTCTGCTATCCAAGTGGGAAGAAATAAGGGCAGCAGTGGAGCCGCGACTTGATGCAATAGTTTCCTCGCTCGAGATGAGCGGGGCTAAGGGCCTTGCCTCATACATAGTGAAGGGTGGCAAGATGTTCAGGGGCTTTATAACAATGTTGTTCGCGGAGGCCCTCTCAGGCGACCCGATGGTTGCCGAGGACGCTGCAATAGCAATAGAGCTTGTCCAGGGCGCCAGCCTCGCCCTGGACGACATAATAGACAAGGACGCCCAGAGAAGGGACAAGCCGGCCGCGTGGGTCCTGTACGGGGTCGGGCAGAGCGCCATGATATCGCTCCTCCTCGTGCCCGTAGCGCTAAAGATGATAGAGAAGTACGGCCTCCAAGCCCTCAGCTACAGCATAATGGCGTGGGAGTCCATGGTTAGGGGGGAGATCATGGACGCTTACCTTGCGCTCAACCTGAGCCCCGCCGACTACATGCTATTAGCCTCCCTTAAGACAGGTTCTCTGTTCTCGCTCTCAGCTTCGCTTGGCGTCATAGCCGCTGGCCATGAGGAGCTTGCCGAGAGCGCCTGGAAGTATGGCAACGTTGTTGGCACCAGCTACCAGCTCGCTGATGACATAGCCGACTTTGCAAACTACGTGAGGGGGTTGAAGCCTAAGCTGGACCCGAGCGAGGAGCTCTTCATCAAGTGGGCTGAGGACAGCCTCGATGCCCATGGCGACAAGGAGATCATAGACAGGGGCATAGCTTACCTAAAGGACCTCCTGAGGAAATCTGTTGACGTTAGCTTCCTGCCACCTAATACTGCCTCAAAGCTGCTGGCTGAGGTTCCATGGTTTATATCAAGGAAGATGCTGAGCAGCGCAGGCCTTGACGCTGAGCTAGAGGAGCTCTAGTCGCTGCGTTGGCTGTTATCCTTGCCTGAGTAAAAGCTCTCCAGGGTGGTCTGCCTCGAGACCCTCTTGTAGGGTGCCTTGAGGAGCTCCTTGATTCTTGCGGCCTTAGCTTCTCCAACGCCCTCAACGCTGGCTATCTCAGCTACGCTCGCATTAAAGAAGGCCTCAAGCGAGCCAAACCTCTCTAAGATCCTCTCGGCGGTCTTGGCGCCTATGCCTGGGAAGGACTGAACTATGTAAAGCTGCCACTCACGTATGTCCTTATATGACGGCTTCTTGTTTATCACGACAGGGCGGTTTATGAGCCCCTCCTTAAATGACTTGAGCGCGAGGTCCGCTATGTACTCTGCTGTCTGAGCAGGGCTCCCGCTCCAGAGAACCTTAACGTCGTAGGCGGACACCAAGGTAGTTATAGCACCTATGAGCTGTGATTCCCTGTCGTGCCAGTACCTGAACTCTCTGATTAGGTCACCCTCTATTATATAGTATACCTCCTTGTAGTTAGCTTTCAACCTCTGAGCCTGATCGAAGAGCCTCCCATCAAACAGCGACGACACGAAGTCCTTGGCGTTCTTCCTCTCAACGACTATGTCAGGCGGTATTATGTAATCCCCCTCGGGAAGCTGCTTTCTTATCACGAGAACTCCTAGAGATTCTAGCAGTGAGGGAACCCCTGAGGCCTCCTCCCTCACATCAGCATAGATCCTTACCCTTTTGGCTGCGCTTCCTTCAGTCACTGGAACCACCACAGCGTTGCCTCACGAAGTTAACGGTGAGGCCTAACACCTTGTCAACTATAGCCTGGTTTGGAGCCTTTAACCTGAGAGCCGCAGCCCCATCATGGCCTCCTCCTTCGCCGCCCAGCCTTTCAGCCATGAAAGCCGCCAGCTCAGATGCCTTAATACTGAACCTAAGGGCGCGCTTCGAAACGCGCAAGGATACTCTGTCGTCATTAATTACGGCCGCAACGTCGGCGCCTAGGGATATCATGGACCTGGCAACGTCAGCCTCGAAGGAACCTACACGTGTCACTGCTACTGCCAGCTGGCCACAGATAACACTAACAGTAGCCCTTGAGAGGCCCTTAAGTCTTGCAGCTCTCTTGTCTATGGGCTCATCGTTACCTTGCCTTAAGAAACTAACAGCAAAGGCGTAGTCTGCGCCTATCTCCATTAATTTGACTATGAACCTAAAAGTATCTATTGAGGCCCTCTCCAGGAATGATGTCTCCTCAAGTATTGCCGTAAGTATAAGCGTTGCCTCAGCGGGCTTCAGCTCAAGGCCGCTATGCCCGACAAGCGGCAGGACCACTTCAACGCACGATGGGGCGCTCTCGTCGCTTATTAGAAGGGATGCCATGGCATGTAGGCTTCCTGGGCTGTGGTGATCTATCACAACAACCTTTGCCTGTTTCAGGGCATCGGCGTTAACTCCAAGCTGCGACACATTGCTGGCGTCCACCGTTATAAGGACGTCTGCCTGACCTTCCAGGCCGTCGCACAGAGGTATGTTAATGGAAAGCGAGGCCAACAGCTCCCTGGACTGCCTGCTCAGGCCCTCAGGCGAGTAAAGGCAACAGCTCCTGGAGATCCCCTCCAGAAGCCTACACACAAGAAGCGCGGAAGCGACGGCATCCAAGTCAGCGTTGCCATGCATAAGAACCTTGACATCAGAACCCTTGGCTAAATTAATGAGCCCCTCATAAAGCTCTCGTGAATCTAGGCGGCTGGGTTCAGCGTGCAAGGGCTAAGAGCCCCCTGCGGGGCCTGCGGCCCCGCCTCCAGCAGCCCCCTGCAGCAGCCGCTGTAGTTCTCCAGCCACCTTATCAAGCTCCTCCTTCACTAAGTTTTCCTGGTTCTTAAGCGCCTTAATCTTGAGCTCTAGGTTCTCCTTGCGGTCCTGCAGCTCCTTGAGAAGATCGCCCTTTGTTGACTTAACAAGCACGAAGCCCGCCATCTTATAAACCTCCGCGTTATCTGAAAGTCCGTTGAGGGTCTCTATCACTTTCTCTATCTCGCTCAGAGACGACTCGGCCGCGAGCCTCTGCTGAACTATGGCGTTGTAGGTGTCCCTAAGCTGAAGGTACTTGTTGTACTTTACCTCGGCCTCTGGAGGTACCCTCTCTACCACTTCACGCACCTAGCAAAAATTCCTCACTAAGGTTATTATGCTCTACTCGTGAGCCTCAAGACTTTAACAGTCAAAGCTGTTAAGGTAAGCAAGGAATTTATATTTGGTCATTAATTAACAGGTTTGGTGAGTTAGGGAATTGTCTATAGCTTACAGCCCCTTAGTGCTCGCCGCTAACTCATTCATAATAGTGCCAACGATAATTCTTGCAGTGCTCGTCGGCACGATACTTCTCCTTCGCATGCTGCTTAGGCCTGCCAGCTACATAGAGTCCAAGGAGCCCTACAAGTACAAGCTTTTTGAGTCCTCCAACCCGCCAAGGGGGGTTGGCAAGTCTAGGCTCTCCTACCAGTACTTCGGCTACCTCATAATGTTCCTCGCCGTGGAGCCAGCAGTTGTTCTGTTAACATTCCTAGCTTCTGCCCCCTCAGAGTATAGTCGCAACCTTCTCCTGCTCTACCTTGTAATGGTGGCCGTTTTTGCCCCCCTGCTGGCATATGGCGCATACGTGTCTAAGAGAATCGAGGAGTGGAGGGATTAAAGATGGCCCAGGTGCAGGAGAAGGCAAGGGAGGGAAAGGCTTATATAGGTAACCTTGAGGTAGCGGCCCAGCTTGCTAAGGAGAGCCTCATCAAGGGAACCATAGCTAAAGTCGTCGACTGGGCTACGGCCTTCAGCCTGTGGCCCGTTCACCTTATGACTAGCTGCTGTGGCTGCGAGATCGGGGCCGCCTGGGGCCCAAGGTTTGACAATGAGAGGTATGGCTCGCTTCCATGGGTCAGCCCAAGGCAGACCAACCTGATAATAATCGAGGGCACGGTAACAAAGAAGATGGCATGTACCGTTAGGATAACGTGGGAGCAGATGCCCTTCCCCAAGTTCGTCATAGCAATGGGTGCCTGCTCCCTTGACGGCGGCATCTTCTACAACAGCTACAACATAGTTAGGCCATGGCAGGTGGTTCCTGTTGACGTCTACATACCTGGGTGCCCACCAAGGCCTGAGGCCGTCGCCAGGTCCATAGTAGAGCTTCAGAAGATCATAAGAAGCCGCGGCGTCGCCTCGAAGTGGGTTATTGAGGGGGTCAGGAAGGACCTGAAGTACATCTTACCTAAGGAGGACCTCTGCGGGTGGAGGGGTGAGGGCGGTGGTTACAGCTGAGGAGCTTCAAAAGAGCATCCTCGAGGCCCTGAAGGATTATAAGCCGCAGGTGGAGCCGGCCAAGGGCTACATAGACATAGTAGTCCCTGTTGAGCATCTAGTCGACGCTGCCAGGAAACTGAAGGACATGGGGTTTGACCACGTGATATCTGTTGGAGCTGTGGACTACATAGCCAAGAAGCAGTTTAAGGTTATGTACCACCTGACCAGCTACCTTAACGAGGACCTTTCCAGGTTCATGGTTTCTCTGTCAACCTACATAAGCAGGGATAACCCGCACTGCCCAAGCCTCACGCCCGTGTGGTTAAGCGCGGAGTTCCATGAAAGGGAGGAGTACGAGATGTTTGGGATAACCTTCGACGGCCACCCTGACCTCAGGTTGCTCCTGCTGACCCCAGTGGTGGCCGCGCTCAAGCCCTTACGCAAGGACTTCATAGTCAAGGAGGAAAGCGACGACATAGAAACTGACTATGAGGGCTTTAAGGCGACCAAGTGGTGGTGAGCCATGTCAGCGCAGGAGCCGAGCAGCGGCGTGCCACACCTGCCCGGCATGGAGGTAAGGCCTGTCGAGAGGAACGTCTACGAGGTTCAGATAGGGCCTGCCCATCCAGGCTCGGGCCACATGAGGATAATAGTTGAACTTGACGGCGACGTTATGGTAAGGGTCGACCCAGACATAGGGTTCGTCCACAGGACCATGGAAAAGCTTGCCGAGGGCAGGGACTGGATAAAGAACATACCGCTCTTCGAGAGGATGGCTATACTGGACGCGTGCAACATAACCCTGCCCTACGTCGAGGCCGTTGAGAAGCTCCTTGACATAGAGCCGCCTGAGAGGGCTAAGTACCTCAGGACGCTCCTCTGCGAGATAAACAGGATAGCAAGCCACCTCTACGGCATGGGGATATTTGGGGTCTTCCTCGGGCACTCTACCCTCTACATGTGGGCCTTCGGGGACAGGGAGGTCTTTGTACAGCTTGCTGAGGACCTGACAGGCGCAAGGCTAACCCACAGCTACCCCGTCTTTGGCGGGGTGAGAAGGGATATGCCAGATGACTTCCCTGAGAACGCGAGAAAAGCCGTCAGGTACATGAGGAACAGGTTAAATGAGTACGCCAAGATATTCCTGAATAACCCAAACATAAGGAAGAGGCTCGAGGGCGTTGGTGTAATTTCCAAGACTAGGGCTGCAGAGCTCGGCATAGTTGGGCCCAACGCAAGGGCGAGCGGCATTAAATATGATGTAAGGCTCGTTGAACCTTACGAGGCCTACCCAGAGCTCGACTTTGAGATACCGGTTTTCGAGGAGGGCGACTCGCTAGCAAGGGCCTGGATAAGGGTCGAGGAGATAAGGCAGAGCCTTAACATAATAGAGCAGGTCGTGGACTGGCTGGAGAAGCACCCAAGGGAGGGCTTCATGCACGACAAGTTCTGGAAGACCGCGCCTAAGCTCTACAAGGACGTATACGAGGGTAACATACCGTACGCCGGCAAGTACAGGGTTAAGCTAATGCCCCTCTTCGCGACCCTCAAGGTCCCTGCAGGTAAGGCAGCTGCTAGAGTTGAGGCTGGAAGGGGTGAGATGTTCTACTATGTCGAGAGCGACGGAAAGGATGTCCCGTATAGGGTGAGAGTCGTGTCACCATCGTTCAGAAACGTGATAGCGTTTAAGTACGTGATGCCTGGCCATAGGCTTATGGACTTGCCTGCAATATACGGTAGTTTTGATTATTTCCCACCCGAATGGGATAGGTGATGAACATGGTGACGGCGGCAAGGGTGCTCTATGATATAGGGTGGGGGATCCTTCACTACATAGTTTTCTACCCTCCGGTCTACCAGTTCGTCATAATACCTGGGCTTGTAGCCGCGCTTGTAGTGGTGATATTTATCATATGGTTTGAGCGTAAGGCCGCGGCCAGGGTCCAGATGAGGTATGGCCCGCTTGAGATAAGCCCAAGGACTGGAGGGGCCCCGCAGCTGATAGCCGACCTAGTAAGGTACACAATGCAGGAGATTATAGTACCCAGCGCCGTTGACTTTATGTCATACATACTGGCACCCAACATATCCCTGATACTTTCGCTTCTACCCATGGTGGCCGTGCCAATGACGTCAATACCCAGCTACTGGCCTATACCGATGAGCTACAGCCTGCTCATAGCCGTCGCACTATCAACGCTGTCACCTATCTTCGTGGTCATGATGTCGTGGGCTAGCAACAGCAAGTTCTCAGTGCTCGGAGGCCTGAGAGAGTCATTCATAGTAGTGGCATACGAGCTCATAGCGGTTATATCGCTTCTTTCAGTAGTGCCCCTGCTTCACACCTTCGACCTAGTGACCATTGTTAACTACCAGCTCAGTGGGCGCTGGCTCGGGCTCCTGAACCCCATAGCCCTGCTTGACGCCTTCATAGCTGTGCTCATGTCGACCAGCGGCTTCCCCTTCGAGATACCTGACTCGGAGAGCGAGCTCGTGGCTGGGCCCTTTACTGAGTACTCGGGCCTCCTCTACGGCCTTAACATGGGAGGGGCCTACATAAGGCGCTGGGCCTTCTCAGTCCTGATAGCCCTGGTGTTCCTGGGCGGCTGGGCCCCTTACAGGCCAGGACCAGGCATAGTGCTTGGCTACCTCGTGCCAAGCCTCATAGTAGTAATCAAGGCCGTCATAATTATGGCAATAATGAGCTTCCTGCGCGGTCTATGGAAGGTACAGGCTTGACCAGGCGCTGAGCCTGGCCTGGGAGGTGCTCATACCCATGGCAATAGCGGCCTTCGGCCTAAGCGTGTTTGAGGCTTTCATAGGGGTGCACCCGTGAGGTGAAAGGCCATGCCTGCAAGGCCGTCACTTAAGAGGGTTCCAAGGGCCACGTTCCTTGGCAGGGCCATAGCTGGAAACCTGGGAGCGCTAATAGTAGGGATCAAGTACTTCATAGACCCAAACAGGATAACGCTGCTGTACCCCCATGAGTACATTAAGCTGAGGCAGGGCTACAGAGGCTACATAGTTCTTATATTTGACAAGTGCATAAGCTGTGCCTCATGTGCAAGGATATGCCCAGCAAGGGCTATCAAGATGGTCACGATGGAGGTCAAGGACAAAAAACTGAACAGGGTGATGAAGAAGAAATACCCCGTAATTAATTATAATCGCTGCATATTCTGCGGCTTCTGCGTTGACGTGTGCCCAACAGAGGCCCTCTACCACGTGCCCTACCATGACCTTGTTTACCTTAACATGCAGGATATGATCCTTAACGTGGAGGAGTTCCAGGAGGAGCCAGAGTTTATAACTGCCAAGGAGGGAGTTCCCGTCACCTACGTGTTTGACGAGAAGAGGGGACTTGTCAAGGTGCGCGTTGAAGAAAGCTCAAATGAGGGAAGTTCAAGCCAGCCAGTCGGGGGAGGTGAAAAGTCGTGAGCGGAGTATCCATAGACCTGCCGCTATATGCTATAGTGCTCTCGGTGATGGCGATAGCGTCGGCCATATTTGTGATAAGGCTTAAGGACCTCGTCTACGCCAGCATTATGCTCGCAATACTGGGTTCCTTCACGGCTGCTTTACTTGCAATAGCTGGGTTTGGCCTAGTCAGCGCCTATCTGGTCCTTGTATACGTGGGCGCCGCAGTCATGTTCATAATTATATCGATAAGCATGATAGGGCCTCAGGGGCAGGAGTCCTTTGACTCCTTTAGGGGGCTTGCAGTGGCCGCAGCGCTGGCCACCTTTGTAATAATAGTGGTCACCGTATCAGGTCTTTACAGGCTGTTCACTGTTCCTCCATCACTGTCGGTATCCGCAGCCGCCGCTGGGGCCCTTAAGGAGTACCTGCCAGTCTTAGCACTCATATTCATAGGGCAGGCGGCCACAGTTGTTGAGGCCATTTCTATAGCTAAGAGGGGTGATAAGAAGTGATCCTAATAGACTCATTTGTGGGAGCCACGCTTTTTGTAGCCTCAGCAATTATAATGGCCATTGGCGCATACGGTCTGACAGCCTCAAATAACCTGCTGAGGCAGCTGCTGTCAGTTGAGGTCATATTTAACGGGCTGCTGCTCCTCGTCATACCTCTGCTCTCAGGCTTTGCAACCCTTGCAGCCTACTTTGGCATAATAGTTATTTCCGTGGTCTCTGTGGAGGTGGTTGTAGTGGTCTCCATACTTATAGCTTTTCTAAGGCAGTACAGGTCGCTTTCGTCCAGCGACCTAGAGGAGTCGGAGGTGTGAGCGCCGTATGATGCTTCCATACCCACTGCTCTGGGTAACTGTTGTCCTGCCCGTGTTACTTGGCATCATAGCTTGGCCTCTCAGGAGCAGGTCTGGGCTTCACGCTCTGTTTTACCTGTCAGCTGCCTCCCTCATCATCCCCCTCCTCGTTGTAGTCTACGGCTACGCCTCAGGGGCTCTGGAGACAGGGAGCCTTGTGGACCCACTCTACTTCAACTTGACTAGGTACTCGGTAGGCACTATAGCCCTTGGTATAGACGGGTTATCAGCGCCCGTGGTAATAGGGCTCTCCATAGTGACTTCCTTCGTGGCTGTCTACAGCATAAAGTACATGGAGACCAGGATAGGTGAGATGGAGGAGTCCGGCGAGAGGCCTCCAAGCCTTGGTACCTACCTGCTGCTCTACAATATCTTCGCGGCTACCATGCTGGGCCTCGCTTACTCGACCAACCTAGTAGAGTTCTACGTGTTCCTTGAGGGCAGCTTGATATCATCGTTCCTGCTAATAGCCTTCTACGGCTACGGCGATAGGAGGAGGATCTCACTACTCTACTTCGTGTGGACGCACATAGGCGCTGTGGTCTTCCTTACAGGAGTTCTCTACCTGGGATACCTTATCCACAGCTTTAACTATTTGACCATATCTAACGGGCAGCTTGTTTCTGTGGGCTCCGTTGAATACATAGGCTCCGCTGCAACACTAATAGCTGCGCTACTTCTCTTCGGCCTCTTCGTCAAGATGGCTGTCTTCGGGGTTCACATGTGGCTTCCATACGCACACGCAGAGGCGCCGACGCCCATCTCAGCCCTCCTGTCGCCTAACCTCATAGGCCTCGCAGGGTACGCAATAGCGAGGTTCGTCATACCCCTCTTCCCAACCCAGATGGAGGACTGGCGCAACTTCCTGCTAGGCCTTGCGTTCACGACGATAATCTATGCAGGCCTCGTGGCCCTTAGGCAGACCGACTTCAAGAGGTTCCTTGCGTACTCGAGCATAAGCCAGATGGGCTACATGCTTTTGGGGCTCGCCACCCTTAACGAGTACGGCATAATTGGCGCCATGCTGATCTACCTATCCCACGCCATAGGCAAGGCCCTGCTCTTCATGTCAGCAGGTGTGTTCATAACTGAGGCCCACGGGCTCAGGGACATAACTAAGATGGGCGGCCTCGCCAGGAGGTACCCGCTGGTGGCTGCCCTAGCCCTGTTCGGCTTCATGAACTTAGCAGGGCTGCCGCCCAGCGTTGGCATGTGGAGCGAGATATTTGTCGTGTTAGGGGTCGTCAAGTCGCTGCTATTCATAAACCTAGCCACGATGTTCGGGCTGAGCCTTCTCCTTATAGTCGCGCTTACGATAACAGCGGCTTACTCGTTCATAACTATGAGAAGGGTGTTCTACGGCCAGCCCAGGTCAAAGATTGAGGCCAGGGAGCGCGTTGACGGCTTTAAGCTTGCCATGTTGGCCGTGGCGGTATTTGGAGTGGTTTTCTTCTTGGCTATAAACCCGCTTACGACAGGCCTTAGCGCTGCGGTATCTCACGTAGTTCTGCTTTCAGGATTAGGAGGTGACCCATGATGACTGTAGTTCACGCGTACTGGCTAACCTGGTCTTGGACCTGGCTCGCCCCGTTCACCGGGGCCGGCCTACTTGCCCTGCTTTGGCTGGCAGGCGTGAGAAGGGAGCAGATTTACAGCGTCATAAGCGTGCTCAGCGTGCTTGTCAGCGCCTTAGTTTCGACGGCAGCGCTCTACTACGTGCTGGCAAACCATGAAGTCATATATGCAACCAGCACGTGGTACTGGAACTCCTTGCTGAAGGTTCACGTTGGCGTCTACCTTGATGGGCTCAGCGCGATAATGGCTACTGTAGTGTCATGGCTCAGCTTCCTGATAGACCTCTACAGCGTCGAGTACATGAAGGGTGACTGGGGAGTTCAGCGCTACTTCTTCTTCATCTCGTTCTTCGTAGGCAGCATGATGCTTGTAGTAACCGCAAGTAATCTGATACTCATGTTCGTAGGGTGGGAGGGCACAGGCCTCGCTAGCTACGCGCTCATAGGCCACTGGTACACTGACGAGGAGGAGTACTGGGTGGGGGTTCCCAGGAGCACCGCCCTAGGGAAGCCCATGTACTTTGAGCCAAGCACGAGCGGCGTCAGGGCAATACTGTTCACCAGGGTGGGTGACATAGGCTTCATCATAGGCATGACGGGCCTCTTCGTGCTCGTTGGATCCATGAGCATACCAGCCATCGCCAGCTCCGCCGGCAGCTGGATGGCGTTCCTGGCGTCAAGAGGGCTCTTGGCTACTTTCCTCTTCGTGTTCACGCTCGGCGCCCTCTCTAAGAGCGCCCAGTTCCCCTTCTTCGAATGGCTTGTCACAGCTATGACTGGCCCAACCCCTGTCTCGGCGCTGATACACGCAGCTACCATGGTTAAGGTAGGAGTCTACTACATGCTCAGGTTCGCCCCCATATTCTTCGTCGGGGCCCTAGTAGCCGCATCCCTCGGAGCCCCAGCTGCGGTAGCCCAAGTACACGAATACTTCCTACTGGTGGCTTCGTTGGCCGCCGTGACGCTGTTCATGATGGCTACGATGGCCATAGTTAACCATGAGTTTAAGCTCATACTAGCTTTCTCAACAGCGGAGTACCTAGGTTACATGATACTTGCAGTGGCCGCAGGAGGCCTTGCAGTGGTGACAGGCAACTACGCTGCCATGGCCTACGCTGAGATGGCAGGGCTTGCAATGTTAATAGCGCACGCCGTGTTTAAGGCCGCCCTCTTCCTGGTAGCCGGCTACGCTCTACACGCCTCGGAGAGCAGGTTCATAGATGACATGGGCAACTTCTGGAAGTACATGAAGGTGACCGGCGTCTCCACCTGGCTCGCGGGACTTAGCCTGGCCGCAGTGCCTCCGTTCCTGGGCTTCTTCGCAAAGGAGCTCGTCCTAGGCACTGTTGAGAGGACCGCAGTCTACTCCCTCTACGCCCTGGCCGTAATAGCAGTTGTCTTCACAGCAGCCTACATAACGAGGCTCATAGTTAGGGTGTTCCACCTGCCGCCCCTCAACAGGGAGGCTGAGGGCAGGCACTACCATGAGGCGCCTGTGCTGATGCTAGTGCCCTACACAATACTTGGGCTTGCCTCAATAATACTGGGCGCCGCGTGGTTCTACGTAGGCTATTGGGTGGCAAACGGCGTCGGGGAGACGCTGGACATAAAGGTGACCCCGCCGTTCATGCCTCCCATAGACCTCACTACAATAGTCGTAACCGCGGTAGTTATAATAGACATCCTAGGTGTCGCCCTGCTTTACATGAGGCGCCACAGCCTTGTGTACCTGCTGCAGAAGAGCGACGCGCTCAAGGCAATACATTCGTTCCTCTTCAACAGGTGGTACGTGAACTCGGCAATTTACTACCTGTTCCTTGACTCCTTCGCGGGCCTCTCGTGGCTGCTCAACGTGGTCAACAGGGGCATAGACCTGTTCTACCACTACGTGCTCCCTAAGGCCGGCGAGCTGGCCTCAAGGGGGCTCAGGGGCCTCCTGAGGGGCAGAACTGATTACATACTGACGCTTTACCTCTTCATGATGGTGATTATTGGTATACTGATGTTCATGGCGTGGAGGTGAGAGGGCTGTGTGGGAGATAGGTACCATTGAATTCCTACTCTACGTCACCCTGGCGGCCTCCCTGCTGGCCCCTCTAACGTCGCCGTCGGGTCGCAGGGACAACGTCGCCCCAGTTGTAATGGCGGCTATAGGCGTGGGCTCCTTCGCGACAGCCATGGCAATATCCTTCTACGCGGCATCCCTGGGCAGTCCGCTAAGCTTCTACCACGGTCTGGTAGTGCAGGACTCCTTCACGTCCCTCATGCTTCTTGGCGCCTCCCTGGCATCGGTGCTGTTCCTGCTGGCCGTGGGCACTGATGGGCTAAAGTGGAGCAGCAGCCCATCGTTATACAGCCTAGTGCCCATGACGCTCTTCGGCTCATTCTTCCTGGCCGGGGCAACCAATGCCCTGGTAATATTGGCCTCATGGCTGCTGGTCTCTGTGATAAGCTACATAATAATAGCTGCCCCGGATTCCAAGAACGCTAAGGCAGCCGGCGTAAGGTACATCTTCGTAGGCATGGTGGCGACGCTTGCCTTAGTGGGTTCCCTAGCATTCATTTCAGTGTCAAGCGGCGCCTACACGTTCTCAATAGCCCCCCTCAGCGGCCTCTCTGCAAGCGCCAGAGGGCTTATGGCCCTCGCAGTGCTTTTGCTCCTCGCGGCCCTTGGATTCAAGGTTGGCCTCTTCCCATTCCACTGGTGGCTGCCAAGCGTCTATGGCAGGGGCGACGGAAGGACTGTCTCCTTTGTGGCCGCCGTCGTGAAGCTGAGCTTCCTTGCGGTCCTGACCAGGGTCCTGGTCATAATAGCCTCTGGCGGGGAGCTGCACACGGCCATTGCAATAACTCTCGCGGCGCTGGCCGTCGCAACCATGACGTATGGTAATTTCGCTGCCCTGACCACCAGGGACCTGCAGGTCATACTTGCGTACAGCTCCATGGCGCAGGTAGGCTACATATTTGCCGCGATAGCGGCCGCCTCCTACTTCGCTGGCATAGGCAACGAGTACATGCTGAGGCTCTCCCTGTTCGCAGTTGCCCTCCAATCAATAGCCTACGCTGTGGCCAAGGCCCCGCTGTTTGCCTTCACTGGCGAGGTAGGAGGGAGCCTTGACTCCCTGAGAGGCCTCATGAAGTCCAGCCCACTAAGCGCAGTTACAGCCTCGGTGCTTCTCTATAGCCTCCTCGGAGTGCCTCCGCTGCTGGGCTTCTGGGGCAAACTTTACATGTTCCTTGCGGCCGTGGGGTTCAGCGTCTGGCTGGCCCTGGCAGCGCTGATAAACAGCGGCGTGAGCTCTGTCTACTACATAATAGCCTCAAGGGAGATGCTCCGCAAGGACTATGAGGCCACCCCAAAGCCAAGGACCAGGTATGCGGCCGCCCTGCTGATAGCCTCCCTCCTGCTGGTGTTGCTAGGCCTCGTGGCCCCGCTAACCTTCAGGGGCGTAGTCTCAATATACATCTAACAAGGAGACCTTAAGTTTGGGTTTTCTTCTTTTCTAGAGACCTGTGAAGACAACCCTTCCCTTCTAATGATAACGGGAAGAAGAGAAGGTGGTGCCGCCGCCGGGGTTTGAACCCGGGACCTCCGGATTTCCCCAGCCCCGACCTCGGCGCGAGGGCCGTATGAGTCCGGCGCTCCAACCTGCTGAGCTACGGCGGCACCTGTATCGCTATTTGGCAAGACTCTTTTTAAAGCTTAGTACCCTGGCAGTTTCGTAAGAGGTTATGCGTTTCCGCCGGAGGGCGTAAATAGCAGACTTAGCGACCTACTTTTAATCAAGGAATAAGAGAAGCTTCAGGGGTCTTAGATGCCTGCAAACAGGCCTCTAAGAATAATAACGTTTAAGCTCGACGTTGACACATTAATGAGACTTGACAAGCTAGCAGTAGCTGAGAAGAGGTACAGAAGCGAATTAATTAGGGAGGCCATAGAAGCCTACCTCTCCTCGAAGGCTGCGAGCAGACCATCAGTATATTAATACACTTATATTAGCCAAGAAGGGTTTTATATTACTCAGTTTACCTACCCTTTTCGGTGTGCCGATGTGAGCTCCAAAGGAGCCTCGCTGTGGATATACCTCGTCGTCGGCCTTGTAATAGGACTCATTGTTGGAGCCGGGGTCGGGTACGTGGCCGCGCCTCATAAGACTGTTACTGTAACGCCGCCTGTAACTACCTCTACAACGACCACGCCGACCACTACAACCACAACCCCTGTCTCAACTTCACCCTTCACCGTCGGCGCGGCGGGCACCCTGAAGTTTAGCTTTGACCAGCTTCTCTCTATGCTAAAGCAGTACAACCCCTCGATAACTGAGGGTCAGCCGCTCTTCGCAGGGAGCGGCGAGGTTGCGCAGAAGGAGGCCACAACCCAGGTCTTCAGCCTAGTGGCCAGCGCCGACACTACTACAATACCAAGCGTACTCTTCCCAAAGTATGCCAACTATGAGATAGCCTTCGGCGTGACTCAGATGGTCATAATCGTTGACCTGGAGACGCCTGCGGGCAAGGAGGTTTACGCGCTCTGGAAGCAGGCCCAGGCGGAGCAGCCCTTCAGTGCGCAGTGGAACCAGACCTGGGAAAAGATATTTGACATAATAGCGCTGAACTCGAGCACAGTGGTCGGAGTCTCGAACCCGTTCACCGACCCAAGCGGCTACCAGGCCCAGTGCGTGCTCAAGCTGGCCGGCCTCGCCTTCATGCATAACGCCTCCTATTACTGGAGCGCGGTTTACGATCATACATCTAAGTACCAGATGAGGAACACGGAGATAGACCTCCTCACATTGATGTATGCCAACAACTCAGTGCAGTTCGTGCTCTCTGCATACACTTCAAACGCCATACCTCAGACCGAGGCTTACCAGCAGGAGGGCTTCAACATGACCTACATAACGCTGCCGCCGTTCATAAACCTAGGCAACCTTAGCTACGTCAACTTCTATCACAAAGTTAACATTACCTGGACAGAACTCGGCGTAACCAAGACCTTCGCCTGCAACCCAGTGGTCTACACAGCCACTATACCATACTCTGCTCCAAACCAGCAGGCTGCCGTGGACTTCCTGTTGCTTATATTCAGCCCGGCTGGCCAGAAGGTGCTTGAGAGCTACGGCATCGACCCAATAGTGCCCGGCGTTGTCTATGGCAACTACTCAGCCGTGCCCGCGCCGCTGAAGCCGTTCACCGTGCCCCTGTCCAACGTGTCATACCTCAGTGACATATTCCCATCTTCCAACTCATCGTGAGGGGCCTTGGTTAGGCCCAGGCTAAGCCTCTTTGTCTTGTTCTTTGCTATTATAGGGGGCCTCCTCCTGATCTTCTTCTCGTACCCAATAGCTGTACTGCTGTTAGTTGGCAGCAGCGGGCTTGAAGAGGCGCTTAAGGTAAGGAGCTTCGAGCTCGCGCTGCTGGTCACTATAATAACGTCAACCATAGCTGCCGCAGCCTCCGTCATCTTTGGGGTTCCCCTGGCGTACCTGATGAGCCGCTATAACTTCAAGGGCAAAAGCATTGTCGAGTCGCTCATAGACCTACCAATAGCGATACCCCACATAATAGTAGGCGTCATGATAGTCCTTGCGTTCTCCTGGTACGTGGGACTTGGCCCCATATTTCACAGGCTTCACATTAACGTAGTTGACACGTTGCTGGGAGCCGCCATGGCAGTTACGTATGTCTCGGCAACTTACACCGTGCGGGTGGTGGAGTCGGCCATCAATATGCTTGACCCGGAGCTTGAGCTCACAGCGATGAGTCTAGGAGCCTCCAGGGCAAGGGCCTTCATCAGTGTGGTCCTGCCCAAGATAAAGAGGTCCATAGCTGGGGGAGCGTTAACGTCATGGGCCAGGGCCGCCTCCGAGGCCGGCGCGCTCTTCATAGTAGCATATGAGGTCTACCTTGGCAAGTCCCTTGTTTATCCGGCCCCTGTTGCGATCTATGAGGCCTACGTAGGCATTGGAATTATAGAGGCTGCCAAGTTCTCCGCCGCCATGCTAGTAGTGGTTTTAGGTATATTTGTGCTCGCAAGGATGCTCCTCGAGGCAAGGAGGGGGTCCAAGGCTGGCCTCGGCGCTTAAGCTTGAGGGCCTAGTGGCTAAGGTGGGTAACTTCACGCTTGGCCCTATTAGCCTAGAGCTTGAGAGGGGCGAGGTGGCATTAGTCTTCGGCCCCAACGGAGCCGGCAAGACGACGCTGCTGAAGACCATTCTTGGCTTCTACAGGCCCATAGAGGGCAAAATTATAATAAACGGCGTTGATTCGACCTACATGCCAATTAACAGGAGGAACATAGGCTACGTGCCCCAGAGCACCGCCCTCTTTGATAACATGAGCGTCAGGGACAACGTGGAGTTTGGCCTTAAAGTAAGGGGAGTGCCGAGGAAGGAGAGGGAGAAGCTAGTCAGAGAGATGGCAGAGAGGCTTCACATAGCTGAGCTCCTGGACAGAAGGGTAAGCGAGCTCTCCGGGGGTCAGATGCAGAGGGTAGCCATAGCGAGGGCTGTTATAGTCAGGCCGTCGCTCCTGCTCCTCGACGAGCCGACCTCAAATCTAGATCCCACATCGGTTGAGGAGCTCATAGATATCATACGCCACGTAACTAAGGAGTTCGGAATAACCACTATTATTGTGAGTCACTCAATAAGCAAACTCCTTAGGCTGGCGTCAAGGCTTCTCTTCATGAGCGGCGGGAAGCTTATCGACCTAGGGGATGTAGAGACGGCATTAAGGAACCCAGTCAAGGCAGAGGCAGCTGTCTACCTGGGCTATGACAACATAATACCATGTAACGCTATTAGTTCGCAGCTATGCGACAGCAGCAGGGCGCTGGCGACCAGGTATAACTTCGTGTTAATTGGAGGAGATCCTAAGTGTGACGGCATCTCCCTTGATGGCTTTGTTGAACAGATATACGTTGGTCTTGACGGTGTCCGCAGGGCCGTGGCCAGGGTAGGCAATCTCAAGGTGACGGGGCTTGCAGAAGACCATGTTATGCCAGGAGAGTCTAAGATATGCATAAAACGCGAAGGCCTGGCAGTAGTGAACCTTTAGGTTTACCAAGTTGGAGCCGGGGCCGGGATTCGAACCCGGGAGTTAACGGGTCTCCACGAGCCACTGCAGCCCGCCGCCTTGGACCGCTCGGCCACCCCGGCTCCGGTAGACTTTGTACCTCGGTTGGGGTTAAGTGTGTTTGTCTCACTTAGGTTGCTTTAAGCTAAGGCTTACCTACTAAGAATCTTAACTGCGACTATCATAATGACGTGAAGTTGGAAGCTCGAATCTTTAATCAAATTCTTCTGACCTCAGTTAAGCCACATTGAGTTCAGCTCATACTTCAAGAGAAACTGACTCCTGGTGCCGCGGCCGGGATTTGAACCCGGGTCACGGGCTCGAAAGGCCCGCATACTGGGCCGGACTATACTACCGCGGCACCTGGCTCAGGTTTAGTTGCGGGGAAAATTAAGCTTTGAACCCGCTTAGGACCTCAGTTACTGCCCTCCTTATGACGTCCCTGCTGCTCCCTATCTGAGGGGACCAGCCCCAGCTTACGGCTTTCTCTATGGACAACTGCATTACCTTTACGTCACCCTTCCACCCCCTTCCTCCATCAACTCCTCCGGTCGTGTATATCTGAGGGCTTAGGCCCATGGTCTCAGCCACTATGTGGGCTATCTCAAGCACTGAGACCCTATCCGGGGTGCCTATGTTAAAGGCCTCATACCTTACCCCCTTCTCTAAGGCCTTCATGAAGAGCTGATACATGGCCCTTACTGTGTCGCTGACGTGTACATAGCTCTTGCTCTGCGTGCCGTCGCCCAGGACCTCAAGTCGCGTGGGATCCCTCTTGAGCTTGTTTATAAAATCATATATGACCCCGTGGGTGGACCTAGGACCTACTACGTTTGCCAGCCGGTAGGACACTGCGGTCCAGTCAAAGGTAAAGGCATAGCCGCTTATCAACCCTTCCGAGGCCAGCTTGGAGCCCCCATACACGCTGATCGGATAACAGGGACCGTAGTTCTCAGGCGTGGGTATGACAGTGGCGTCCCCGTAGACTGTGGAGGACGAGGCGAACGCTATGGACTTCACTCTATTGGCTCTCATGCCCTCAAGTATGTTATAGGTCATCTGAACGTTCTGGACGTATATGGACTCAGGGCTCTGCGATCCTATCCTAACCTCTGGGTTCGCCGCCAGGTGTACCACAGCCTCGACCCCCTTGGTGACCTCCTTGGCCACCTCAGGGTTAGTCAGGTCAGCCCTAATGAACCTGAGGCGGGGGTTCCCAATCACGTCCTTCAGGAACTCAAGTCTGCCTGTGCTCAAGTTATCAACAACAGTGACTTCATGGCCTTCCTCTATGAGCAGTTCTACCAAGTGAGAGCCTATGAAGCCTGCACCCCCGGTTACCAGGAACTTCACGCACGTACACCCCTAAGCAAAGCTCTCCCAGCAGACTTTACGGTCAGCCCTGCGCGGGTTCTTCATCCTGATGTCAGCCCTTTCGAGCCTCTTCACGCCAAGTATGCGTGAACACCGCGTAATAATAAATTGTTGTGTTCAAAGACCTCTGCAAGCTATTGACGTCTGGAATACCGCGACCATAAGCGTTGATCACTTAAGAGTCCGCGCTGAAGATAAGAACTCTCCAAGCCTCAGCGCGCCAGGGCCATGAGGAGGTTGTTTACCTGATAAAAAATGATGAAGGTCTGGAGCTCTGAGCCCTCTCAGGATGTCGTCCTACCCTTGGCCTTTAGATAATCTATGGCAGTGTTTGCTATGAGCTTTATCCCCTCCCTCAGCTTATCGGGTGGCAGATAGCTGAAGTTTATCCTCATTGCGTTTGCGCCGCCGCCATCGCTGAAGAAGCTTCTGCCCGGCACGTACGCAACGCCCCTGTCTATAGCCATCTGCAACATGTCTGAGGTGTCAACCCCCTCTGGCAGGTATATGAAGGCGAAGAGTCCACCCCTTGGCTTGAACCAGTGGCTGCCCTTAGGCATGTACTCCTCTAAGGCATCTATCATGACATCCCTCTTCTCCTTATATGACTTCCTGGCCCTCTCTATTGTTCTGTCGACCACGCCCTCCTTTATTGCGTAGAGCGCTATGTACTGGGAAAGCGTGGATGAGTGCAGGTCAACCATCTGCTTTGCCAGCTCGACGGCCCTAACGAGCTGCCTGTCGGCTATCATGTACCCAAGCCTCAGCCCAGGGGCCAGTATTTTGCTGAAAGTACCAAGGTATATCACACGACCCTCGTCATCCATTGTCTTCAGGTGAGTGAACTTTATATTATCGTCGAACACAAAGAAGCTGTAAGGGTCATCCTCTATCACTAACAGGTCGTACTTGCTGGCTATCTCCATTAGCTCCTTCCTCCTGTCGTCGCTCATTATGACGCCTGTTGGGTTGTGGCACGTAGCAACCGTGTATATCATCTTAACTCTGATGCCGTTCTCCTTAGCCTTCTTGATGCTGTCCTCCAGCAGGTCTGTCCGCATGCCGTTCTCATCTAAGGGTATAGATATGAAGTTGGCCCCGTAGTACCTGAACACGTTTAGGGCAGCCAGATAAGTGGGGCTCTCAACTATAATGCCATCACCTGGGTTTATCAGCGTCATTGCAAGTAGGTATATCGCCTCCTGGCTTCCGGTTGTCACGGCAACCCTGTCGTTATCAGTGACTTTGACGCCCTTGCCCTTCACAAAGTCTATAACTGCCTCTCTGAACGGCATGACGCCTAAGGTGGGTGAATACTGAAGGGCACTGTCCCCAAGCTCCTCTATGACCCTTGACGCTATTGCAGCGAGCTCTTCCTTCGGGAAGACCTCGGGGCCCGGCAGCCCTCCGGCGAGGCTTAGAACCTTCTTGTTCTCCGTCAGCGCTAAAATCTCCCTTATCTCTGAGGGCCTTAGGGACTTCACTCCGCTTGAGAATTTACTTGTTACGTCAATCAAACTGCTCGGCCTATTTGTTAAAATAAGTCAGAAGCTTTAAAGCACTACGTATTCTACGTTTGAAGCTTTATAAAACCGATTAGGTACACATGGTGGGATACACAGCTTAACCAGTAGCAGCAGGAGCGAAGTATTAATAACGGCCCACCCTATGGCTAACAAGCGGGCCGCCGTAGCTCAGCCGGTAGAGCGCCGGCCTCGTATGGGCTCTGGCCAAGGCCGAGGTCGAGAGAGCCGGTGGTCGCGGGTTCAAGTCCCGCCGGCGGCTCCACACCTGAGGTGTGTGATTAATGGTAAGGCTACTCTACCAAGAGGACTCATACCTGAAGGAGTTCGAGGCCACTGTAACTAAGGTTGATCAAAATAAAGTGTACCTAGACGCCACGGCCTTCCATCCAGGACCCTCGGGGGGCCTGGACACCGACACGGGCCTCCTAGTGTTGCCGTCAGGCTCGACGGTAAAGGTTGTTAATGTTGTTGAAGATGGCGATGACGTAGCCCATATAACAGAGCTTCCCGTCCAGCTGACCCCCGGGGATAGAGTAAAGGGCATCCTAGACTGGAAGAGAAGGTACTCCATGATGAGACTTCACACAGCAAGTCACGTCCTGGCAGCTATTCTCTATAACAAATATGGAGCCAAGATAACCGGCGGGCACATAAGGCCTGATGAGGCTCAGGACGACTTCGACCTGAGCGGCGTTGAGAACTGGAGACAGGCGATACTAAGTGCCGTGGAAGAAGCCAACAGTGTGCTCAGCAAGTGCATCGAAGTTAAGGTCTACTGGCTTGACCGCGATAAGGCGATGCAAATACCTGGCATAGTGAAGCTTGCCGGAAGGCTGCCTCCAGCCGTTGACAAGCTCAGGATAGTTGAGATACCAGGAGTTGACATACAGGCCGACGGAGCCCCGCATGTTAGGAACACCTGTGAAGTGGGCCGCATAGAGGTAGTTACTGTAGAGAACAGAGGCAAGACTAGAAAGAGAGTCTACTACCGTCTCTCGCAGGTGCCCGCGGGTGCTCAGAAGTCCTGACGCGGACGCGCTGATTAGAGAGTGCAGCAACTTAAAGGGCCGTATACCCGACATTGACGGCATACCCACATCCCTGAAGCTGGCCATAAGTGATCAGGAGGCGTTCAGGAGAGAGCTGCCTAAGTTGGCATCGCTCTCCCGGCACCTCATAGATGTTCTCATAAACAAGTACATGGCCGAGGTCGAAATACCTAGAAACGTGAATCCTGCGACAGAGTTCAAGGTGACCGCGTGGCCAGACTTTATCAACGAGGAGCTGGGCCTCGTGGGCCTCACGCTCTACTCCTGGTTTCCATTTTCTATCTATAGAGGCGACGGCAAGGCCGAGTACGAGCCCATAGAGCTGGTGTTTGCTAAAAACTATGGGGACGAGTATAAGTTACTCTTCGCCTATGCGAGAGTTCACTACGACCTGTGTGAGTACAATCTTGCAGGCCTGAATAAAGTTACCATACGCTTCCTATATCATGGACATACGCCGTTCATAGACGGCCTTGGCTATATCAGGCTTAAGTGCCCCAAGGTCAGGAGCAGCGAGAGGCGTTTAGGGAGGAAGTACTGGGATAGGATATGGCTAGGCACAGCGCTTGTTTTCGAAAAGATAGTTAAGGGGACGAGGATTCCCCTGAGCCTGCTACTTAATCTTGGCACCCTAACTATAATGCAATGTCCAAACAACTCAATGGCTAATCCCTTCAGGTCTCCTATTACTATTAGAATTTAATCCACGCGACTCCTGGCATATAGATGGGTTTAAGCTTGCCTCCAAGGGCTTTGGTAGCGCCTCGCTCGATAAAGAGGGCCTGGATCCTGACCTTCGAGCTCTCGCCGTTGGTTAAGGTCGGAGGCCTTGGCGAGGCAGTCTTCAAGTACGCAAAGTACCTAAGCAAGAAAGGCATTGAAGTGACTGTTCTCATGCCTTCTCATGGGAGACACCTTGACCTCGGCATCAGAACTAAGTATAACTTAAGGCCACTGGACTTTGCAGTGTGCGGAAGCCGGAGGGGCGTTGACGGCAACAGCTATAACTATTGTCTTGGCGCTGAGGAGGCCTTCATAGAGGGTTTCAGGGTTGTTATGTTCAAGGGACTCGACTACTCAACTGGTGTCATATTCGACTCGTGGAACCCCTACGCCTACGTTGAAGAGAAGGCAGCCCTCATGACTAGAGCTGTAAAGGCGTTCTCATGGATAGAGATCCAGCCTGACATCATACACGTCAACGATTGGCACACCGTGCTGGCAGGAATATCATTACGTGACGAGCTCGAGAAGAGGGGCTACGCAGTGCCCGTGCTTTACACCATACATCTCAGCGGTTCCCCAAGTTTTCCATGGCACTACGCCTCGCCGGAGTGGTCAGGGCTTGACGATGAGCCTCACCTTGTGTGGAGGGTCTACAGGCATGAGCCTGCAAGCAACAGGGCCGTGTGGGACTCAGTGGGTGGTAATGTGGAAGCCTTTGGAGTCATAGAAGCTGATGCCATACAGACCGTAAGCTATAGCTACCTGAATGAGGAGCTTAAGAGGAGGTACGGCGACTGGATAGGGGGTAAGTCGTGCGTTGCCTATAACAGCACGGAATGGGACCTTAAGGACGTCGAGAAGTGGATAGAAAGCAACTATGGCGCTGCTGATCGTCAGGTTCTCTTCGAACTGATAGACAAGTATGTGAAGCCCGGCTCATGGCTCAACGAAATAGACAGGAACCTGGCCGTGTTCATAGTGGCAGGCAGGCTAACTTCTCAGAAAGGCATAGATATAGCTATAAGGGCTTTGGACTACGCCCCATCGGCGTCTCTGATCGTACTTGGGATACCTGTGGGCGATTATGGCTATGAACAGTACATCAAAAGGCTGGCTGAAGAGCGCAGGGGAAGGGTCCTCATATCGTCAAATAGGGTGCCCGACCACGCATATAAGGCCATGATAAGGCTCGCCGCGGCCACCTTGGTGCCCTCGCGCTGGGAGCCCTTTGGGCTTGTGGCCGTGGAGTCCCTGGCCGTGGGAACTCCCGTCATAGCGTCAGCCGTGGGAGGGCTCAAAGAGATAGTTGTTGACCTAAGATCTGGCAAGGGGGATGGACTGCTAACTAAGCCTGAGGACCCATATGAGCTGGGCCTGGCGATGGAGTCCCTGTCCCATATTATGTGGGATCACGATGTGGAGCGCATACCCATGGAGCAGCTTAAGTCCATGGCCAAGAAGAACCCCACGCTTGAAAATGACATTAGGGAGTTTGCAATAAGTGACGTAAATGCAAGGTTCCGGCCCGAGTCCACTGCGGAGCAGCTGCTTCAGTGCTATGAAAAGGCTAGGCAGATGGCCTACTATAGGGCGATATCGTCATGACCTCCCGCATAGTGCTGTTCTTCGAGCTGCACCAGCCTCTTCGGCTGAAGAAACTGTCACTTTACAGCCCAAGCAATTTGCCTGCCAGCCTTAACGAAGCCATAGATGCTGCGGGCAACTCAGAAATACTATCACGGGTTGTATCCAGAACATACCTTGCCGCGACCAAGATTCTGTATGAGGCCTCACAGAAAGTAAAGGACCTCAAGGTCACTATGAGCATAAGCGGGATACTCTTGGAGCAGCTCAGGAAGGAGCACGGAGAAGTTATAGATCTCCTCAGAAAGCTCGTTGACAACGGCACGCTTGAGCTTGCGGCACAGACTTACTATCACTCCCTGGCGTGGTTTATTGATAAGTCGGAGTTTGAAGACCAGGTTAAGGCTCAAACAGATCTTGTGAGGGAGACGTTTGGCGTCAACCCTTCAGTAGCTGAAAACACAGAATTTATATATAACAACGATATAGGCTGCGAGTTTCAGAGGCTTGGATTTAAGGGCGTTATCACTGAAGGGGTCGACTGGCTGCTTGGATGGAGGTCGCCTAACTATGTCTACCAGAATCCGCTCTGCGGCATTAGGCTCCTGCTCAGAAACTACAGGCTAAGCGACGACATAGGCTTTAGGTTCAGCGACAGGCAGTGGAACGAGTACCCGCTCACAGCTGATAAGTACGCCTCATGGGTTGCCAGCACGCCGGGCGACCTGGTTGTTGTAGCGCTCGACTATGAGACCTTTGGCGAACACCACTGGCCCGAGAGCGGCATTCATGAGTTTTTAAGGTGGCTGCCCGTGGAGCTTTCAAAGCGCGGCGTCAAGTTCCTTAAGGCCTCTGAAGCTGTAAACCTCGAGCCCAGGGGGTACCTTGACGTGCCTCCCTGGTCCACCATAAGCTGGGCTGATGAAAGGGACCTGAGCGCGTGGCTAGGGAACGGCATGCAGAGGAAAGCGTTTGACGTGCTGAGGAAATACTATTACTTCGCCCGCGCGCTGGGCGGCGATTATCTACGCTCCTGGAGGCTTCTCTCGGTTAGCGATAACCTTTACTACATGGCTACTAAGCCTGGCAATGAGGGGGAGGTCCACAGGTACTTCAGTTACCTTGGGGACCCCTATGATTCTTTTCTAACCTACAGTTATGCGTTGGAGCTCCTGGGCCTCATGATAAGGAATGGGCTCAAGGAGAGCCCCTGCGCAGTGGTTAAAGTAAGGTTGCCTGACGACCTCTGCTTCAGGTTCTACAATCCTGGCGGGACTGAGGTAGCCAAGGTGTGCAGCATCCCAGACCTGGTCTCAGCCCTTGGCGCGCCACACAAGGATTTCATAAATAAGGCGATAAGCGAGGGGTACTTGGACAAGTGGCTTCAGGAAGTCTTCGGCCTGAACCTAGCTGCGGCTTTAGGCCTTGCCAAAAAGTGCTGACCAAGGTGTTTCGACGTTGAACACATCTCACTTGTTTCATTTTATGAAACGTTACGAACCCTTATAAGTACTAAAAGTCTAGGAAATAACTGGTGGGCGGAATACCAGAGGTAAAGAAAGCCGCTATACCAATTGGGGGCCTGGGGACAAGGCTTTACCCATTTACCGTTGACACCTCGAAGCCTATGGTTAGGTTCCTCAACAGGTTCGTAATAGACTTCATACTTGATGAACTTGCGCTTCAGGGCATTGGGGAGGTATTCCTTGGGGTTAGCGGCTTTTATAACTACAGGGACGTCTACGACCACCTTGGGGAGAGGTTCTCCGTAAGATCCCCAGACGGTAAGAGGCTGGTGCTCAAACTTAGGTATCAGCCTAACGTAACAAGCGTGGGCAATGCGCACTCAATTTCAATATTGGCTAATTACTACGATATAAATGATGATATACTAGTTGTCCAAGGAGACACTGTGGCGAGCCTTAACGTCGGTGAGCTAGCCAAGTTTCATGAGTCCAACGACGCGTTCATGACTATAGCCCTCAAGAGGGTCGACGACAAGGAGTCCCTGAGACAGCTGGGACTAGCTAAGTTGAAGAGCGACTGGTCGATAGAGTCCTTTGTAGAGAAGCCTGCGGACCCTGAGAAGGCGCCATCAAATCTAGCTAATACAGGCATATACCTCCTGTCACAGGACCTGGTCAAGTTCCTCAGGTCCGACGAGTTCGCGTCGCTTGTGAAACAGGGTAAGGGGGACTTTGGAAGAGACGTTATACCTTACCTTATAGCTAAGGGTTATAAAGTTGTGGGGTACCCCCTAAATGGCTACTGGTTTGATATAGGCACTATAGAGAGCTTTGTGAAGGCCTCCTTTTATCTCCTTGAGTCGCTGCCGCCAGAGAGGCTTGGCGTTGCCACTGTTTATCACGACACCATATACATGATGGGGTTTAGCTCTAGGTCTAAGAAGGATCACCTGGACTTAGTAGAGAGGTCGGCCCAAAAGAGAATAGACCTCAGCGGACGTGTACTTATAGGAAGGCACGTATCAGTGGAGGATGGAGCCTCCATTACGGACTCCATCATAGATAACTACGTTATAGTTAAGTCTGGGGCCAGGATAACTAAGTCTATAGTGATGGACAGGAGCATAGTGGGCGACAACTCTACGGTTGAGTCAAGTGTAGTTGGAAGGCATGTGGCCATAGGAAACAATGTGAAGATAATTAACAGCTACATAGGTAATGACGTAATAATAGGCGACAATGCAGTAATAATAGACTCGCAGATATGGCCTCACAGGTCAATAGAGTCCGATGCTGAGATCAGCAACAGGAGAGGGCCGCCGTCATGACAGCCCTTCCTTGGACTTAAGTCTTGGCCTGCGGCGCCTTGTCACCTTGATCTGTTTTAACGCCGTTTAGCTTTATGAACTCCGTGGCGCCGCTCTGCTCTAAGATGCCAGCTGCCTTAGAGGCGGCCTCCTCTAATGTGTCAGCAGCTACGTTTACAATTAAATTAGTTCCTTTCACTTTTAGCCTGTACCTATGTTCTCCTTCCAGAAAATACTCCTCTACAAGCTCAAACTCGTATTTTGGCAACGTTTCCTCACCTTTAATAGATAAACCTCTGGCGCTATTAACTCTTGGTGTTCGGGTTGTCAGAGGCGCCGCTGATAAGGGTCGAGCCCCCTGGCCCAGTGGCCAGGAGCATAATAGAGAAGGACTCAAAAGTTCTTGTGCAGTCTTATGTTAGGTGGGTTCCGCTAGTTGTCAAGGAAGGCCATGGAGCCATTGTTGAGGACGTCGATGGAAATAAGTATATAGATCTCAACGCCGGCATAGCGGTCATGAACGTGGGCCACAGCCACCCGAAGGTGGTCCAGGCCATAAAGGAGCAGGCTGAGAAGCTTCAGCATTATTCGCTTACAGATTTTTATTATGAGAGCGCAGTCACAGCTGCCGAGAAGCTGTTAACAGTATCGCCCGTCAACAATGGAAAGGTGTTCTTCACCAACAGCGGCACCGAAAGCATAGAGGGTTCGCTTAAGTTTGCCAGGTACTTCTTCGGAGGCTCAAGGCAGTACTTCATAGCGTTCCTAGGGGCCTTCCACGGAAGGACCATGGGGTCGCTCTCGCTCACCGCAAGCAAGGCCCACTACAGGAAAGGCTTCGGCCCCCTGATGCCCGGAGTCATACACGTGCCCTACCCGTACCCATACCGTTGTGTCTTCAGGACGGACGACCCCAAGGAGTGTGGTGAGGCCGTCCTTGGCTACATAGAGGACTGGATATTTGCCAAGCTCGTGGATCCCACGGAGGTGGCCGGAATAGTCGTGGAGCCCATACAGGGTGAAGGAGGCTACATAGTGCCACCTGACAATTTCCTCCCAGGGCTCAGGAAAATAGCTGACAAGTACGGGATACTCCTAATAGATGACGAGGTCCAGGCAGGTATGGGAAGAAGCGGCAAGTGGTTTGCAATAGAGCACTGGGGGGTTAAGCCAGACATAATGGCCCTGGCCAAGGCAATAGGTGGGGGCCTGCCCCTGGGGGCAGTGGTGGCCCGCGGCGACGTGGCGGCCGCGCTCACCAAGGGGAGCCACGCGAACACCTTCGGAGGCAACCCTATAGCCACGGCTGCAATGAGCGCCGTAATTGACGTTATTAAGGAGGAGAACCTGTTGGATCACGCCACAAAGCTTGGCAATGAAGTTATTAAGTACTTCAACGATCTCAAGGACGAACTTGAGATAATTGGAGACGTCAGGGGCAAGGGACTTATGATAGGCGTGGAGCTCGTCAGGAACAGGCGCACTAAGGAGCCCGCCACCAAGGAGCTTGCCAACGTCATAGAGAAGTCGTTCAAGCGCGGCGTGGTAGTAATAGGTGCCGGCCTGTCAACAATAAGGATAGCCCCACCGCTAGTAATAAGCGATGAGCTGATGATGAAGGCAGTAGAGATCATAGCCGACGTGCTGAGGGAGGAGAACAGGAACCTCAGCGCATAGCATTCTTAACCCTTCAAGCCTCACCCCTTTCTGGGATGCCATTTGGTGGAAGATGAAGAACTTAAGAGATCCATACTTTCGGTGCTCGGCGACCAAGGCCTGACGTTTGAAGAGATAGTACAAAGGCTTTCATGGAGCGGTGACAGGAGGCCTTTAAGGAAGGCGCTGGCAGACCTAGTAAGGGATGGACGGGTCCTCAGGGTACCTGACTATCAGCGTAGACGCATGGTATTCGTCCTCAGGAGGCCGTGAGCCCCTCAACACCTTATAGGCCCTGTTTGAGTACCTTGCCACGTACCCCCTGCTCTCTAAGGCCTTCAGTATTTTCCCTGCAGTTTTAGTTGAGACGCCCATGGCTTCGCTTAAATCCTTTGGGGTCACGTAGTTTTTGCCGAGAGACCTAACAATGCCCGCCACGAAGTCCATGCTTACGCTTACCCTCATGTACTTCACCAATATGCTAGAAGCCTTTTATATAGGGGAGGGGGCCTGCGGTAGTAGAGGTGCAGGCGAAAGTGAGCAAAGGAGCCCAGTTCACCTACTATAGAGCACTCCTTGAGCTGCTTGGATTAAGAGAGCTTGACGTCTACAGGTACTCAAGGAAGGGCCAAGTAAGCGACGTGGTAAGGGTCTTAGAGCCTGCCTCCCGCAAGGTAGTAAACGTGGACCTTGGCACTGCAAGGGAGTCACTAAGCTATGAGGAGTTTTTGAACAGGATAAAGGAGTCCCTTGAGAAGAACGGCATCAAGATAAGTGACAGAGTTTGGTCCTCCGCCATTTATAAGGTGAAGAGTCTAGAGTCCAAAGCTCAGGCAAAGGCCCCGCCCTCAGGCGCCCAGCCATCAGGTGGGTCGACAAAGGAAGGTTGATCTCGCTTAGCTATAACTTCACTTTCATAGAGCGCTTGCTAAGCTAGCCCTTACAGAGAAAAGAGAAAAGGGAAGGAAGTATATTAGCATAAACGGAGAGCCCATCGCGCAAGCCCTGAACCTGTGGTGCGGGGGGTGGGCTTCGAACCCACGCAGGCCTACGCCAACGGGTTCTAAGCCCGTCCCCTTTGGCCAGGCTCGGGCACCCCCGCACAAATTTAGTCTCATACTTGAATGTTTAAAATCCTTATCTCCTTAACTTGAGAGCGGTGGCTTCGATACGGAAGAGATCCCCAAGACGTTTACTGTCGAGGTCGATTCGCTTTCGGATATAGTAAGGCTTGCAACTACCATGACCTCCTATGCCATAGTTATGCCTATATATAGGTATTTTGAATCAGACTCCGTCTATTACTTTATACAGACCACTTATCGGGATTACTACAAGTACTACGGCATACCAATAATATACTACTTCCGCTCAAAGCCTACAGGAGACGAGATGAGGTACAAGTACGTCCTTCTAAAGGTTGACGAGAGTGGCGAGAAAGTGGAGCTGAGTGATAGAAGCAGACCAGGCTGGGTAGTTGTACCGATAATAAACCTTAAGTATAAACCTTCATTTATGCCGTAGCGGCCTCTTTATCCTGTTGAGATTCATGGATAGCTTGCTGAGCTAGCAGAATGTCCTCCATAGCTGCTGCAGCGGTACCCGCTTTCCCCGCTTTCTCAAGGAATTGTTGCCCTACCAAGCTTATCTTATAGATCTTATAGCTGCCCTTTACGTAAAGCGGCTCCAATAATCCCATGTTGCTTAGGCATGAAACCATGGCAAGAGCCTTGTACTTTGGCATGTTAAGTTGCTGCGAGACATCCCCCGGCGAGAGGGGACCCTTTTCTTTGAATAGCTCCAAGAGATCGATTATTGGGTCGCTCACCCAGATCCCCGAAGTGAGCTACGCTTAAGGTGCCTTTTTAGGGGGCTAGCCCTAAGCCCAGAGGCTTAGCATCCACTGAAGCTAGCGCAATTAGGGTTAAAAGCTTCTAAGTTGACGACGGATCAGGAGCTGCCTTGCTAGCGAGGGGCTTAGGGCTTTTCCTTGTAGGACTCTTGGTCGCTACCCTGATAGTCCCAGTAGCACGCGGCATAGGAGTTGGGCCCTCCGCTACAAACCTCTCGCCGTCCTTCCTTATGTTAAGCAATTGGGCAAACTCGAGCTTCCTTGTCTATACGGGCATACCGATTCCTAACGCTTCAATGGACGGACTCATAAATAGCGAGCCTACAGTGACTAACTTCTATGTGGGCCCCCTAGGCATTTTACCCATATCAATACATTTTGAAACTGGACTCTCCACTGAGGCGTATCTAGGTGTTAACAATAGCATCATAATATATGATGACTACGGTGAACTGCAGCTGCTGGCCCCGCCTGCTAGCAACCTGCTCTTAGCGATAATCCGCTCTAAGGCTCCCTTCACAGCCTATGTAAACTTCTCAACGCGGTCCAACGTTAGTTTAAGCAGGAATGTCGCTAAAGTCTTCATGTACAGCTATAACTTCTATGCAGAGCTCTGCAGCAACAATAGCGTGTCTACACTTAGTGAGGCTAATTACACGTTGATTACCATTACCGTGGGCAAAGGACCCAGTTACATAGAACTTTCGCTGAACTCTTCATGTGACAATGACATTAGCAATATCATAAACTACAACGAGCTGAAGGTGAATTCATGGCTCTTCAAGTCTAGGAGACCCATAGGATTAAACTCTAACCCACTAGCGAGGGAGTACTATCTTTCATTGCTAATACTAAAGGATGATCAGAACCCCTACCTAGGCACGTTCGCCGCCTCGCCAAGTCCAGTCTACCTCTATAGTTGGGTCAGGGACTCATCCTTTGCCGCTATTGCGCTGCAAGACTCCGGGCATCTCAACAGCGCTCTTAAGTATTGGCTATGGCTGCTTAATGCGTCCCAGTATAGGAGCGGAGTTTGGTTTACCCGCTACAACTTCTACAGCGGTGAGCCTGACCAGTCCTTTGGCATACCTGAACTTGACAGCGTAGGCATAGTAGAAGTCGGTATTTACCAGTATTTCCTGCTAACGCACAACATTACTTTCTTAGAGACCATGCTAACACTCATAAATAAGAGCGTAAACGCGCAGCTCTCATGGATCCTTGGCTCAAAGCTTCACCTAGTCCCTGAGGACCTCAGCGTATGGGAAGATCGCCTTGGATACCACTTCTGGACTCAAGCCTTTAACCTCATGGGACTTCTAGACTCAGCCAATATGCTTTCATATCTGGGGTACAACGTTAGTAAGATATACTACGCTGCCTCGCTTCTCAACAAGAGCATATACGAGTACTTCTGGAACGGCTCATCATTTTACTCAGACCTGAGTCAGGTAGTGCTCTATACCCCCAACGGCTCTGAAGTGCTGCTTAATCCGCAGCCGCCACTGATAAGTTCCTCATCACTGCTCCCCCTCTCGTTTAACATATCTTTGTGGCCCCAGAATGTCGTAAGAGAGGACGTGTACACAATCCTGAGAAGTCTGTGGAATGAGAAGGTCGGAGGACTGGCCAGGTTCTATGGCGATGATTATCACTACGACGAATATCTCTTTGACAGTAGTGGCCCGATGCCTCCCTGGATAATCACTACCCTCTTCCTTGGCCTCTACTACTCTGATATAGGCAACTATACTGCAGCCCTTAACTTAATGTTATGGGCCTATAACCACTCCCAGCATGGGCTGTTGCCGGAGGCCATAGACCCCAACACGGGGCTTCCTCTACCTACTACGTCGCCACTTACCTGGTCGTCTGCCATGTATGTAATGTTAGCCCTTAATGTTAAACAAAGAACTACCAATAGCAACATAATCTATTACGGCATATCCTTGGTAGTCCTTGCAGCAGTCCTCCTGGTAGCCTACCTGCTTCAAAGGGCGTCGGCCCGCAGGATAAGGTCCCTCGAGGCCGGCTGATGAAGTTTTGGAACCTTTATGATTTGGGGTTCTTCGAGAGAGCCTTTATTTCAAGTTTAAAAATTACCAGACCTATACAGCATGGGGCTAGGGCATGAGCTATCCATGGATACCTAACTCCTCCGACAATATCATCAAGGAGATGCTGTCTACCATAGGTGTCAAAAGCGTAGACGACCTATACTCCGACATACCCAGGGAGCTTCTAATAGATGAGGACAAGTGGAGCTCCATGCAAATAGGTGCCGGAAGGCCTCTGAGTGAGGTGGAGGTCTCTAGGATCATTGACAACCTTCTTGACAAAAATGCTAAGCTAAAGGCCCCTCCTTTTGCTGGAGGGGGACTAAGGCCCCACTACGTTCCTCCGGTGGTTAGGGAGATAGTGACTCGCGGCGAGTTCTTAACGGCTTACACGCCTTACCAGGCGGAGATCAGCCAGGGGCTTCTTCAGGCGCTCTTTGAGTACCAGAGCCTTATGGCCGACTTACTCGAAATGGACGTAGTTAACTCAAGCATGTATGACTGGGCCAGCGCCCTCGGGGAGGCAGCCCTGATGGCAGTGAGGGTCAAGGGAGTAAAGCGCGTGCTAGTGCCTGACGTGATTAACCCGTTTCATCTGTCAACCCTTAAGGCATATACGTGGCCCCAGGGAATAGAGGTAGATTTTTACGCCACTGACAAAGAAAATGGCTACGCTGACGTTGAGGACCTCAAGGCAAAGACGGGCAAGGGAAAAGCCTCCGCCGTTTACTTAGAGCTTCCATACACATTCACCGGAATCATCGACATGAATGCCAAAGACATCTCCGAGATAGCCCATGACAGCGACGCGCTTTTCATAGTAGGCGTGGACCCCTTAGCCTTAGGAATATATAAGCCGCCCGGCGAGCTTGGAGCCGACATAGCAGTCGGGGAGGGCCAGCCGCTCGGCTTAGGTCTCTATGCAGGTGGTTCGACGCTTGGCATAATGGCTGTCAGGTGGGACGGTTCCCTCATAAAACAGATGCCAGGCAGGATAATAGGTCTGACCACGTCCAAGGATGGAAGCTCAAGGGCCTTTGCAATGATACTTCAGACCAGGGAGCAGCACATAAGGAGGTCCAAAGCTACTAGCAACATAACTACTAATGCCGCGCTCAACGCAATAGCAGCTGCCGTCTACATGTCACTCCTGGGCCCCAAGGGGATCAAGGAGCTGGCTGAGGCAATAAGGTACAGGTCGCACTACGCGGCCGCCGTCATCTCAAGGCATGGCTTTAAGCTGCCACTGAAGGGTGAGTTCTTCGCTGACTTCATAATAGAGACCCCTAAGCCTTACTATGACATCTGGCGCCTCCTGTTAGACAAGGGAATAATGGCTGGCATCCCACTCTCAAACTATGTTACATGGTCTAAGAGCAGTTGGGGGCTCCTCAGCTTTAGCGAACTGCACACTAAGGAAGACATAGACCTCTTAGTGAATGCGCTAGACGAGGTGACCAGAAAGTGAGCTACAGGCAGTCTGCATGGAGTGAGCCGCTAATTTATGAACTTGACAGGGGACGGAGGGGCCTGCTCTTCTCAAGCCTTGTCGATGAATTCAAGAAACTGGTCGGAGACCTGCCGGTGCCTCAAGAAATGGCCAGGGAGAAGGAGCCTGAGCTACCAGAGGTCAGCGAGGTCGAAGTTGTAAGGCACTTCACTAGGCTCTCGGAGATGTCATATGGTGTTGACAACGGCCCTGTCCCCTTGGGAAGCTGCACTATGAAGTATAACCCTCGCATAGGGCTTAAGTTTGCCTTCGATGAAAGGCTTGAGATGCTGCATCCCCTTATGCCGGAGGAGAAGATCCAAGGCCTGCTTGAGCTCCTGTTCGGGCTGCAGGAGTGGCTAAAGGCAATAACAGGCATGGACGTGTGCACCCTCTCCCCAGCAGCGGGCGCCCAGGGCGAGTTCACCGGGATCCTTATAATAAAGGGCTACCACGTAGCTAAAGGCCAGGCCGACGTTAAAAATGAAATAATAATCCCAGACTCGGCGCACGGCACAAACCCTGCCAGCGCCGCCATGGGCGGTTTCAAGGTAGTTGAGATACCCACGGCCGACGATGGGAACCTAGATTATGAAGCCTTCAGGTCGGCTCTTGGGCCTCAAACTGCGGGCCTCATGTTAACAAATCCATCAACACTCGGGCTCTTTGAGCAGAGGATACTTGACGTAGCTAAGGACGTCCATGCCGTTGACGGGCTCCTATATTATGATGGCGCCAATTTGAACGGCATAATGGGCCGCGCAAGGCCTGGAGACATGGGCTTCGATATAGCTCACCTAAACCTTCACAAGACCTTCTCAACGCCTCACGGAGGTGGAGGACCAGGCGCCGGGCCGGTGTGCATTAAGGACCGCCCTATTACTGATTCCCTTAAGCTTAGCGACCTGCTGCCCGGGCCTGTCGTGTACTACGACAATGAGAACAATATGTACAGAGTCAGGTGGAGGGGTTCAAACAGCCCAGGCTCCGTAAGGCCGTTCCTTGGCAACGTGCCCCAGCTGATCTGGGCCTACGCATACATACTTTCCCTAGGCCCTCAGGGCCTTAGAAGGGCTGGGGAAATAGCCACCTTAAATACCAACTACTTCACGGCAAGGGTCCTTAAGGAGACTAAGCTGTTCTCGCTTCCATACGCGCCGTCAAGGCCTAGGAAACATGAAGCTGTAATAAGCGCCGAACCACTCCTTAACGAGACTGGGGTAACTGCCGAGGACGTAAGCAAATACCTTCTGGACGCTGGCCTCTATGCGCCAACAATGTATTTCCCGCTCATAGTTAAGGAGGCACTAATGTTCGAGTTCACAGAGTCCGAGACTAAGGAAAACATAGACAAGTACGTAGAGAAGTTGAAGGAGGCGGAGGAGTTAGCAAGGAGCAACCCAGAGAAGCTTAAGTCAACACCGCTCAACACGAGCGTTGGCCGCGTTGACGTCGTTAAAGCTAATCATCCACGGAGCGTGACACCTACTTACAGAGTCTTCAGAGCCAGGGCCAGCGGCAAAGAGATGGTACTAAGGTAAGGGAAGCCTTATTACCGGTATTGCATAGAGTATCACATAAAGCCATATAACATGTGCAGCCGATGAAGTTGTGAGCCCATAACGCTCCGCAGCCCATGACATTACGACACCAAATACAAAGGCCGCTAAGGGCAGCACTGGATCCCCGGTGACTATGTGAACCAGGCCATAGAAGAGCGCAGCAAAAGGCCACTTAAGCCTGAGCTTTTTCTCAACGAACACCCTCTGCACAAAGCCCCTCCAGTAAGGCTCCTCTGAAAGCCCTATAGAGGCCAGTGCGAGCAGAGAGAAGGGCACTCTAGGCACTATGTCATAAATGAAGTACACCCCCTTTGAAAGACCAAGGTACACAGTGCCTACCCACCCTAGGTAGAAGAGAAGGTAGGCCAGGCCAGCGAACGGAAGCGACATAATTACATTCCTGATGGAGGGCCTGTAAAGGCTCCTTATCTCGGGGAAAAGCTCGAAGGAAAAGAGCGCCATAATCACAGTGGAAACGGCCATCGCGTAGAGAAAGTGGGAGGCGAACACCCTAAACGACAAGAAGAATAATAAGTAAGGGATAGCGAATAGAAACGCCACCTTTAGGTTCTCAGAGCTTAGATACCTTGGCATTGGCACCACTTCTCTCGTAAGTCAAGTCCTCACATAGCCCAAGAGTTAAAAATAAAGTCTAGGTAGGTAGCTACTAGTTTAAGCCGTTAGGCGAAGAAATATAGTAATATGCTTTTAAATGTCCATGCGTTAGAGCGCCCTGAGCGCAAATGGACGCAAGTGCTGTGAGTACTAACAGGTACCTGGCTATCTTCGGTCACTTCTACCAACCACCCAGGTTTAACCCATGGACTGAAGAGGTAGACTATGATCCTTCGGTCAAACCTTATCATGACTGGAACGACCGCATAACCAGGGAATGCTACGAGAGCAACGCTATGGCCAAGCTTGAGGACGAGCAGGGCCTCGTTGAAGATTTCTTCAACAACTACCTCTATCTTACCTTCAGCTTTGGCCCCCTTCTTCTTGACTACTTGGCCAAGAGGTACCCTAATGTGCTTAATAGCATAGTTGAGGCAGATAAGGAGAGCGTGGTTCATAGGTCAGGTCATGGAAATGCGCTGGCCCAGCCTTACGCTCACATCATAATGCCCTTGGCCAACAGAGAGTACAGAGAGACAGCCATAGCGTGGGGGATAAAGTACTTTGAAAAGTACTTCGAGCGCGAACCCGAAGGGTTTTGGCTTCCTGAGGCCGCAGTCGATAACCTAACGCTGGAAATTCTAAGCGACTATGGGATAAAGTTCGTCCTCCTGGGGCCAAATCAGGCAAAGGCCGTTAGGATACCTGAAGGCCCTAAGAGGCCCGTTGACGAAAAGAGCGTCAATACCAGGGTGACCTATAAGGCCATACTTTCCTCCGGAAAGGAGATAGGAGTGGTGTTATATAATAAGTGGCTCTCAGGCCTTGTAGCCTTTGGCGATGCGCTTAAGAGCGGTGAGCTCCTGCTCAGAAAAGTCCTCGAGGCGTTTGACCCTGGCAGCCCATCGCCTCAGCTGGTCACAATAGCGGTTGATGGAGAGACCTTTGGGCATCACAAGAAGGGGGGCGAGGTAGAGCTGGCCAGGGCCTTTTCCCTAGCCCCTAGTTATGGAATATCACTCACCAACATCTCAGAGTTTTACTCCAAGATATCACCACCAGCCTATGAAGTTGAGATAGCCGAGAACACCTCGTGGAGCTGCCCACACGGCATTGAACGCTGGAGGAGCAACTGCGGCTGTGGCTCCGATATAAGGCCTGGGTGGACTCAGGCCTGGAGGACTCCCCTCAGAACCGCTGTAGATTTGGTGGCCTCGGAGATTATGAACTCGTACCTTAAGATTAGCAGTGAGTTGTTTGCAGAGCCCAGGAAGGCATTATTAGACTACGGTTCTGTGCTGGCCGAAAACTCTTCTTCAGAGGCCACGGAGGAGTTCCTTAAAGAGCACCTCAGGGTCACTGATGAGAGATCCAAGAGTTTAGCTCTAAGGCTTCTAGAGATGGTGAGACAGGCGCTCTTGATGCAGTCAAGCGACGCCTGGTTCTTCGAGGACATATACAGGCCTGAGCCCATACAAATAATGCTTCACATGAGGAGGGCGCTAGAACTTCTCAGGGAGACTTCCGGTAATGACATAGAGTCTAAAGTTCTTGAAATTTTAGATAATGCAAAATCCAACGATCCCTCCGCTGGGACCGGAAAGGACATCTATATGAAGTTCGCCGTGAGCGCCGCTATGACGCCAGAGAAAATAGCTGCAATGCTTGCAATGAGGCTCCTCTTTGAATCGATGCCCCAGGAGACAGACTTCTACTCATATAGAGTCATTATAGAGAGGCTCTCACCGCTCAAATTGGGAAGGTTTAGGGCCCTAAGCGGTGTGGCAACTCTCATATCCAGGGTGACGTGGACCTACCATCACATAATGTTCGCGGCCATATACTATGGATGGTATGACGTTTTCGGTGGCGCTAAGACTATATCGTCTATGCAGGAGTACGAGAATGTTGAAAAAACCATATCAAGTATGTTCTCTAAAGGTATGATGCCCGATCTTGTAAGCTACCTTAGCTCTGTGTTTGGTGACGGTTTTATAGACCTTCAGAGATCCCTAAAGGACGAGCAGAGAATATTACTTAACCACGTAATGGAGAGCGCAACTATAGACCTCTCACATCAGTTCGACGTCCTTTATGATAACTACATGCCACTCATGCAATACGTGAGAATACTTGGCATGGATTACCCAAGGGTCTTTGAGCACCTGGTAGAGTATTTTGTAGAGAAGTCCATATTACAGCTCCTGGCTGAGAGCCCCCTCAACACATCCATAATTATGGAGCTCAGCAAATGGGCGGCTAACAGCAGCCTAAAAGTCGATCATGAAGTGTCCAGGGCCTACGCCTCCAGGATGTCAGATTTGCTGAAGGTTCTTCAAGAGAATCCCTTAAATGAGCAGGCCCTAAGAGACCTCAGTTTGTTGCTCTCTTCATATAAAACGCTGGGCCTTGGCGAGGACTACCTGCACTCGGTACAGGCCGAATTTGTCAAGCTTAGAAATAAAGTTCTTCGCGATTAGGCTGCCCCAGCAGGTTAACGATTTATATAAAGTCATAGCATTAAATCTTAAAGTAAAGTACCCGTAGCCTTAGCATTTTAATGACCTTCATCAACTGGTGCCGTCTCTCTAAGTTTTTCGAGTATTCTAAGAGTTAAACCCCAAAGAACTAAATCGTTGCCAAGAAGTATTCCATATACTGCCCCCCTCCTTCTATGTTTTACAGGACCGGGCTCCTTCAGGTTATTTATGTTGACCCAGAAGACTGCGTCCACCTCCGGATCCCTTGGCCTTGGATCTATGGGGCCTCTGGGCTCGGCCACTATGGCCTCCGTATAAATCTTAGGCTCGGAGAGGGTGTTAAAGATTCCCAGCTTACCACGAAGCCTTACTAAGCTTGGATGAACCCAGGCCTCCTCCCAGGCCTCCCTCAAGGCGGCCTGCTCAGGGGTTTCACCTTCCCTTATAAGGCCTCCCGGCAGGGCCACGTCGCATGCAAACCTTGACTTAAGGGAGCAACTCTTCCTTTCAAGTAGGACGTGGGGTGGCGAACCCCAAAGTAAGATTAGCACCGCGGCAGAAGGCTTTTGACTGGGCATAGCTCCCCAGAAGCAAGTTCAACCGCTGCTTATTCACTTTATTGAAAACACGTATAATAGGTCTAAAATAATAGCTAAGCCTCAGGAAGAGGCCTTGCCGCCTCTCTGCAGCAGGTGCGGCCTAAGACAAGCCGAAGTTTACCAGCCTCAGAGGGGCGAGCCTCTTTGCCGCGAATGCTTCTTCGAAGACATTACTGCCAGAGTTAAGCGGGAGGTAGAAAGGTGGAAAATGATAGAGCCTGGAGACGTCATTCTTCTGGCCCTCAGTGGCGGCAAGGACGGCTACACCCTGCTTGACGTAATGAGCAGAATTTACAAGAGTAGCAGGCTCATAGGCCTCAATATAATTGAGGGCATCCATGGCTATAACAAGGAGGAGGATGCTCGATATCTAGTGGCGACCGCTAAGGAGTTTGGCATTGACGTAATAGTAACCTCGATAAAGGAATACACTGGCCTTAGCGTTGATGAAATTATGTACAAGGCTAAGGAGCGCTCCACCCACATCAGCGCCTGCACTTATTGCGGCATAGCTAGAAGGAGGATAATGAATTATTATGCGAGGGAGCTAGGCGCCAACAAGCTTGCCACCGCACATAATCTTGACGATGAAAGCCAGACCGCTGTCATAAACATACTTAGAGGGGACTTTGAGAGTCTGCTGAGGCAGCACCCTCTGGCAGAGCTCATCAAAGACCCTATGTTGGTCAGAAGAATAAAGCCCCTCCGTAAGATCTATGAATGGGAGACCGCCACCTTCACATTCCTCAAGGGATATCATATACAGGAGACAGAGTGCCCTTACATATATCAACTTCCAACCCTTAGGGCCAAGGTCAGAAGGGAGCTCTACAAGTACGAGAGTGAGCATCCGGGGGCGCTGCTCCACTTTATGGAGAGCCTTGATAGAATTCTTGAGCCTATAGCCGTCGGCATTAAACCCAGAAGCGACCTAGGAAGGTGCATTAGGTGCGGCGAGCCCACTCCGGATGGAAAGGCCCTCTGCAAGTTGTGCGAGCTGCTCGAGGGCATAGGAGTTGACAGGCCGCTTTACTCCATCAGGAGGCTGAGGGTCAGCATCTAGGTGAAGACCTTGTACGATTGCGCATATGATATAAAGGAAGGCCCTAAGGTTTACAACAGGACTCTTTATAAGATTTACAGGGACTTCCCCCTCATGGGGCACATAGCTTTTGGCGTTATTGAGAGGGGGTCTAATGTTATACAGGTAAGGCCCTCCACGCTCTGCTTCCATAACTGCATATTCTGCAGCGTTGACGCTGGCCCTGGCTCAAGGCACAGAAGCGCTGAGTACATGGTTTATGACGTGGAGTGGCTAGCCAGATGGGCAGGGGAGGTGGCCAGGGCTAAGGGCGGCGACGTTGAGGCCCTCATAGACGGCGTTGGCGAGCCGCTTACTAACCCGTTGATAGTGGAGCTTGTAAGGCTTCTAAAGCAGGAGAAAGGCATAAAGAGGGTTGCCATAGAGACTCACGGAGGCTCCCTCTCAGTAGAGCTAGGCAAGAGGCTCTATGAGGCGGGCCTTGATAGGATAAACCTGAGCATTGATGCCATCGACCCTGGGCTTGCCAGAAAGATGGTTGGAGTTCCATGGTATAACGTTGACAGCATAATCCGAACTGTTAGAAAGCTTATCGAGGAGACAAAGCTTGACATAGTTTTTACCCCTGTGATTGTACCTGGGCTTAACGACAGCGAGCTGCCGCGCATAATTAGCTTGGCTAGAGAGCTTAGGCTTGGCTCCAGGAGCGGCTGGCCCACTGGCGTCTTAGCTCAAAAGTATGAGGAACACAAGTATGGTAGGAGGCCCCCGGGAGTTAGGCCGTGGAGTTGGGGTAAATTCTATGCTTACCTTAGAGACCTTGAAGCTAAGACTGGCTATAAGTTAGCGCCCTCGCCAGTGGAGCTGGGCTTCAGACAGACCTCCAGAATAGACAAGCCCTATAAGAAAGGCGACAAAGTTACCCTGATGGTAGTCTCCGAGGGATGGCTTAGGAACGAGATGCTTGGAGTTGATCCCGAGTGCACCAGGGTCTTTTCAATAGTTGGTGCCAGAGCCCCCGTTGGCTCAAAGGTAAGAGTAAAAGTGATTGAGGACGATAATAACATTTATATAGCTAGGCCCGAGTAAGCAAAGCCTTCGAAGTCATTTAGCTCTTAAAAAGCCTAAATAGCTTTCAAGGCACCAACGGTACAGGTGTGTCTAATGCCAGATAAAGAAGGCCCAGCAGTTCACAAGAAGCTCTACAGAATTTATTACACGGCCTATTATGACTCTGAGCACGAGGAAGTTAAGAGAAAGCTTAAGGAGAAGTATGGGGTTGAACCTGTAGACATAAAGTCTTCGGTGCTGCCAGAGTTCAGGTTCCTGGAGCTACCAATAGCGAAGGAAGGCCTTCAGGACGAGATAGCTAAGATAGTATCTTCAATAGTAGGCTCAAAGTACGTTAAGGTGGACTGGATAGATACTGGGGTGTGAGGCTTGAAAGTCCCAGGCTACCTAGCATCTGACAACAGGCCCCAACATGATATAGAGGACTGGGTCTTCAGCTTCTGGGAAAAGAACGACATATATCACAAAATAAAGTCGCTTAAAGGCAATAAGGGGAAACTCTACTTCCTTGATGGGCCTCCTTATGCAAGCGCCTCTACGATACACCTCGGCACGGCATGGAACAAGGTGCTTAAGGATGCGCTGCTCAGGTATTACAGGATGTTAGGTTATGATGTATGGGACAAACCCGGCTATGACACCCACGGCCTACCCATAGAGATCCTTGTCGAAAGAATGTATAACATAAAGAACAAGAAAGAGATAGAGACATCGGTTGGCATAGAAAGGTTTGTAAACACGTGCCTCAACGTGGTCAAGAATAACATAAAAGGCATGACAGAGAACTTCAAGCAGCTTGGAGTCTTCATGGACTGGGAGAACCCTTATGTTACCTACTCAGACGACTACATAGAGTCCGGCTGGTACCTGTTCAAAGTAGCTCATGATAAAGGCCTGCTCTATAGGAGTCAAAGGGTACTGCACTGGTGCCCTAGGTGCGAGACCACTTTAGCAGATTACGAGGTCTCCGAGTACACCGAACTAGAGGATCCCTCCATCTACGTGAAGTTTAAGGTAAAGGGCGGTGATAACCTTTATCTGCTCATTTGGACTACAACCCCTTGGACGCTGCCAGCAAACGCGTTTGTTATGGCTCACCCAGACATGGAGTACGCAGAAGTTGAAGCCAACGGTGAAAGGTATGTCTTGCTCAAAAGTAGAGTGGAAGCAGTAATGGGGGAGGCAGGCATAACTAACTACAAGGTTATCAGGACATTCAAGGGATCCGAGCTTGAAGGCCTCGAGTATACACACCCGCTTGAAGACATAGTTCCAGCTCAGTCAGTTCTCAAGAAGTATCACAGGGTTGTGATGGCGCCGGAGGCTGTGGTGGCTACCGAGGGAACAGGCCTAGTTCACTCAGCCCCAGGCCACGGCGATATAGACTTTGACGTAGGCTCTAAGCTTGGGGTGCCGCCCATAAGCGTAGTTGACAACCAGGGCAGGTTAACTGAGGAAGCTGGAAGGTACAAAGGTCTTTACTTCAGAACAGAGGCCAACGAAGCTATAATTAATGACCTGCAGAGCAGGGGAGCGCTGCTTCACGTAGGTAAAGTAAAGCATAGGTACCCTATATGCTGGAGGTGCAAGACGCCGCTAGTTCTCAGGACCACGGAGCAGTGGTTCATAGGCGTCAGCAGGCTGAGGCAGGAACTGCTCAGGCAGCTCGACAACGTTGAGTGGGTACCCTCATGGGCCAAGAGCAGGATAGCCTCACTAGTAACCAATATAGAGGACTGGGTGGTCAGCAGGCAGAGGTACTGGGGCATACCCCTGCCCATATGGGTCTGCAACAGCTGCGGCCATGTAGAGGTCGTAGGGAGCGTTGACGATATAGTCAGACTCGGAGGCCGTCGCCCCGAGCATCTGCACAGGCCGTGGATTGACGAGGTCACCCTGAAGTGCCCCAAGTGCGGCGGCACTATGACTAGGGTTCCTGACGTCGCTGACGTCTGGTTCGATAGCGGCATAGCGTTCTATGCTAGCCTGGGCTTCCCCAGGAACAGGGATACCTTTAATCGCCTTATGCCTGTTGACTTTGTGCTCGAAGGTCATGATCAGCTGAGGGGCTGGTTCTTCAGCCTCCTGCGCTCAGGCGTGATAGGGTTTGGCAATGTACCTTACAGAAGGGTGCTAGTTCATGGGTTCGTCCTGGACGAGCAGGGCAGAGAGATGCATAAGTCCCTTGGCAACTATGTCGCTGTTGAAGATATCCTGAAGAAGTACCCACGCGACGTCCTCAGGCTTTACCTGCTGCGTAACACCACATGGGAGGACCTCAGATTTTCATGGCACAACATAGACATAACGGCCAGGGACTTCACTATAATGAGGAACGTGTATGCGTTCGCCTCGCTTTACATGAGCTTGGACGGCTTTGACCCAAAGGCCGTTACCCTTGACTCAGTAAAGGATTATCTTGAAGTTGAGGACCGCTGGCTCCTGTCAAGACTTAACAGTTACCTTTATGAATATAGGAAGCGCTTTGATGGGCTTGAGGTTCACGAGGCCGCCCGCATATTAAGGGACTTCATAGTTGAGGATGTCAGTAGATGGTACCTGAGGCTCATAAGGAGGAGAGTATGGGAAGAGAGCGACACGCCTTCAAAGAGGGCCGCCTACGCAACACTTTATGTAGCACTTAGGACTTGGATTCTTATGGCAGCCCCAATAATGCCCTTCCTGAGCGAGTACCTCTATCAGAATTTCGTCAGGCCTGCCGAACCCGATATGCCGGAGAGCGTTCATATGGCCCTGCTGCCTGAACCCGACACCTCACTCATAAATAAGGATCTTGAAGGTAAAATGGAGATCATAAGGAAGATAACCGAGTACGCGCTGTCGGCTAGAATGAAGGGGGGCATTAAACTAAGGAGGCCTCTTAGGACGCTGTACATATCGCCTTCGTCACAGGAGGTGCAGGACGCTGTCAGGGAGCTTCAAGGCCTGCTTACGCAGGCAGTTAACGTCAAGGAGGTTAAAGTTGTGTCTTCAGAACTTCTCAATGAGCTAAGGGTGTACAGCCTTGAGCCTGAGTTCAGCACTATGGGACCTGACTTCAAGAAGCTGACCCCCCTTGTTATAAAGGCCCTGCAGAGCGACCCTACAGCGGCGCAGGAAATACTACAGAAAGGTTTCTATGATATTACTGTTAACGGACAGAAGGTGAGAGTGGAGAGGAGGCACGTGAAGATAGTTGCAAAGTACCCAGAGTGGCTCTTAGCTGAGGAGACGCCTTATGGCACGATAGCCCTTGATAAGCGCATCTCTGAGCAGGAGGCCCTTGAGGGCACTGCGAGAGAAATAATAAGGAGGGTCCAGTACATGAGGAAGCAGGCAGGCCTCTCCGTGGACGCGTACATAGAGCTCTGGATCAATGGTGATGAGGAGCTTCTCACTGCGGCCAAGGTCCTTGAGGATTACGTTAAGTCCGAGACTAGGGCCATTGCAATACATTACGACTCACCCCCTGAGGGTGTGAAGCCTAGCGAGTGGGAGGTTGATGAGAAACGCCTGAGCTTGGCGATAAGGGAAGTCAAAAGAAACCAACAATAATAAGGCCTAGCGACCTTCACACGTTCGGCTATTGTCCAAGGCTCGCCTTCTTTGAGCTTTACATGCCAAGAAGGAGAAGCCTCCCTGAGGTTCTAAGGCTCTTCTTAGGGAAAGCTTTTCATGCCCTGTTCGTCCTTAGAGATAAGATTAAAGGCTACATGAACGAACATGACTTAGTTTTAACTTTAAACGAGAACGTCATGATAGTTGGCCGGGCAGACGCAATCAGAATAGACGAAGGGAAGGCGCACATTATTGAAAGGAAGAGCTCAAGAGCACCAAGGAGAGGGGCGTGGATAAGCGACATTATTCAGGCCGGCGCCTATGGACTTATAGTTGCCAAAAACTACCAGCCTCAGGAAATTACTGTCGAGGTCAGGTATCCAACGGCATCAAGAGTGTTTAAGTTTGACAGCAAGCTTTCAGCCCTGGTACTTAAGGCTGTGGATGACTACCTTTTAGTGAAGAAGAACGGGATACTTCCAGCAGCCAAGAGGGGCCGTCGCTGCAACAGCTGCCCGTACAGGGACGTCTGTTTCCTTCTGGACTTAGAGGGCGAGGAGGCCAAGAACTTAGAGGAGCCGGGCTCATGGCTTATCAACATTGATACTATAGAGGAGCAGTAAGGCAAAAACCCTTTAGTCAGCGCAACCACAGAGGCAGGAGTAGCTGAAATGGAAAGCTATAACAGTGATAAGGAGGACCCCATAGAGGCGAAGGCAAGGGAAATTTACTCACAGATTTCAGAGACGGCAAAGCCTGTGAGAAACCCAGCAGAAGCCATCAAAGTGCTTGAGGAGCGGTTTAAACTACTGGTGGACCCCAGAATAGTTAAAGTGACCTTCGCGGCTTTTATGATAGGTAAACCGGTGCTTTTTGAGGGGCCTCCAGGCACTGGCAAGACAGAGATTGGAGAGGCCCTCCTGAGGCTGTGGTCTGGCAGGGATCCCTTCGTGCTACCCGCGTCGCCGGATTATGATGAATATAAAACTATTGGTGACTTCCACCCTCTCATGGCCATGAGATACGGCTTTAACGAGAGCTCGTTCATTCCAAGGCCCCTGCTCGCAGCTATGATATTGGATGCCGGGGTGCTAATAGATGAGATCAGGAGGAGCAATGAGGACTTCCAGAATATGCTGCTGGACATAATAGATAAAAGGAGAATTGTCGTCCCTGAGCTAAAAAGGTCCTTTAAGGCTAAAGGCCTAGGATTTCAGTTTATCTTTACTAGCAACCCCGCAGACATAGCACAAGGTGAACTGAGCGACGCCTTCCTAAGGAGAGTAGTCAGAATAAGGTTTACATACCCCGACCCTGAGACTGAGCTCAAAATAATAATGCTACATGTAAATGACAAGCCCCCCGTAAAGGACTCCTTGTTGAGAAAAGTTGTCAACGTAATTAACGCCCTTAGGAGCTCCAACGACTTGCTACATAAGCCAGGCGTTGACGCATCCATCTCCTGGGTTCGTCTAGCTCAGGCAGTTGCAAGGACTGAAGGAAGCGTAAGCGTGCTTCCGAGGCACTTAATTGAGACGGCCGCAGCAGCGCTCATAAAGGATCCAGCTGATGAAGACGTAGTATACGCGGTAGTTAAAGAACACATCGGCGAAGGGGCCACCCATGAGGAATGACCACCTAATAAGTCTTGTGCATAAGCTGGCAATGCAGCTCAGGCGTCAAGGCAAAGAGGTCAGCATAGATGAAGAGCTGGCCGCAGTATCCTTGGCCGACGCTTACTCTAGCCTCAATGGCCACTTGGATAATGATGATATAACCACGATAATTCTAGCTACGCTAGCTAAGGATGAGGAATCAGAGACATTAATAAAGAAATTACTACCTATGTTATTGGCGCAGAGTGATAGCCTTGAAAAAGACCTTATAAAGGGAGTAAATGAAAGCCATGAGCTGGAGTCGTATTACAACGCTGTAGATAGGCTGCAGTACATGTATGAAGTTCCTAAAAATTCGCGCAAGCTAAAGTATGTTGCTAACATGCTAGCTAAGATGGGCGAACTGAAGGACCCTCGCATAGTTGCCAAGATTCTAGAGCGGAGGCCCTCCATAGCGTTAAGTGTTGGCAAAGAGAGAAGCCTAGCAGCAGTCAGATATATGAGTATGGAGAAGGCCGCGGAGGTCGTGAGAAGGCTTATCGCAGATGCAGACAGCTATGAGGAGGCTCTAAGTATAGCAAAGGCTGTGGACCCCAGGCTGCTCTGGAGGGTTGAAGTCAAGGGCCTCGTAAAGGGGTCCCCGCTTGAAGCTTTAGTTAGGGCGTCCATCTCATTGAGGTACTCCTTAGCCTATCTAAATGACCAAGAGCCTCAGTACCTCCAGTTTGCAGTGAATGAAATCGAATCCACTGAGAAGTCCCTTGGTAAGGCCCATGAAGGCGAACTTAAAGAGATCGCCAGAAGCCTCCTGGACGAGGCTAAGGCCATAATAGGGGTTGCCCAGGGGGACTTGGGCTCCCTAGCTAGCTTGCCGCTGGAGACCCTAGTTCCAGTTATCCAGGACCTCTACATCACCGCTGAGGATCAAAGGAGGAGAAGGGCCCTTGAACGCCTCTTGGATCTTTCGCTTGTCAGAACATCAATAAGCTCGTATCAGGGCAAGAGAATAACTTATAGCGCGACCGGTGGACGGCTTGACTTAAGAAGGTCTGAACAGAAGTACATAAGGATGATCAACAATTTTATGACCTACAGAAGCCGTGAGAGAGTAAAGAGCTTTTCGCTCCTACTGGACGTCAGTGGCTCGATGAGAACATATTCCTCTATGGCTCTTGCAGCCGCTGCTTCTGCCGCGGATGGCATAGATACGCTTGTGCTCTTTAATGATGCGGTGAAGATCGTAAAAGGGCCTCTGAAGAGGCAAGCCATAATAAGACTGTTGGCATCGCTTAGATTTGATGGATATACTAACATTTCCCAGGCCATAAAGGCCTCTGAAGGCTCTAGGAGGGCCATCTTGATATCAGACCTAAGGCAAACAGTTAAAGACTCCGAACCTTCTGAAACCATCTGTAGCTTTATCAATAGCGGCCGTAGGCTTGCAGCCATTACGCCTCCATCGGTAAGCGAGGCTGAGCTCTCAAAGATACGGAGCTGCGGCGCGATAGTAACCACAGTGGGCAGGCAGAGCGACGTCATAAGGGCCTTTTCAGAGATCCTCAGGAAAGTTTAAGTCGACGTCTCGCTGCTTGGCGCTAGGGCCCGAAGCTTGCTAGACCCTGTGACCCGAGCTATCGTCAGCTCTTCGGAGGTCCTCTCAAATATACTCGGCATTGACCAGCTTGTTGCCCTTAGGGATCTAATGGAGCCTGTAAAGGAAGAATACGGGGACTCCTCGTTTCCTTCGATAAGGTACTCCAAGAATCCTGATGAGGTAGCCAAGGCGCTGGCAAGCAAACTAGCGTCAGACTACAATATTAGCTACGTCGACGTGAAGAACCTAAAGGGCTTTACCAACTTAACTTTTAAATGCGGGGATCTTATTAAGGCGGTAGTAGAGTGGGCCAAGAATGGCGAGGAGCTAGAGGTTCCCAAGACCCCTAGGCCCCTCAAGATAGTGGTTGAACATACTAGCGCTAACCCCATACATCCTCTCCATATAGGACATACAAGAAACGCCTGCATAGGGGATTCGCTTGGGAGGCTCCTCAGGTCTAGAGGGCATAACGTCGTGACAAGGTTTTACATAGATGACGTAGGCCGCCAGGTGTCCATAGCTGCCCTCGGTGTCAAGCTGCTGGGCATAGATGTGCTAAAGGAGTCACAAAGGCTCTCAATAAAGCCTGACTCGCTGGTGGGCTGGATATACGCTGTAACCAGCACCACCATAGACTTTCTAAATGCCAAAAAGGCCGGGAACAGCGAGGAGGCGGAGAAGCTAGCCTCAACCCTTGCTAAACTAAAGTCCCAGGACCCAGGAGGCCTCTTTGATAAGCTTTACACGGCGATCTTATCCCTCGAGAATCCTGACGCAGCCGTAGCTGACCTCAATAATAGATACGAGAAAGGGCTCGAGCCCGAGAAGACCCTGATTAGATCTATGGTTCAGGCAGTCCTTGAAGGCTTTAGACAGAGCCTTGAGGTTCTTGACATAAGCTTTGACTTCTGGGACTGGGAAAGCGACCTAGTTTGGAGTGGGCTCGTGGGCGAGCTTGTTGAAGAGGCTAAGAAAAGCAAGTACTTCATTAAATACAAGGACGCTGACGCAATAGACATACCTCGGATAATAAGCGAGGAAATTCAGCACGACAAGGAGGCCCTTAGCTCTATAAAGCTTCCCAAGGGGTTCCCCTTGCCGCCCCTCATTCTGCTCAGGAGTGACGGGACAACGCTTTACACCACAAGGGATCTGGCCTATAGCGTACTCAAGTTCTCGCAGACAGGTGCAGACAAGGTAATCAACGTCATAGGCGCTGATCAGAGGCTCCCGCAGCTTCAGCTAAGGGTAGCGCTTTACGGCCTTGGCCACAGGAAGGAGGCGTTAAACTTAATTCACTATGACTACGAAATAGTTAGGCTCACCACAGGCAGCATGCACGGCAGGAGGGGCGAGTACGTCACACTTGACTCCCTTCTCAGCGAGCTTTCTGCGAGGGCATTAAAAGAGGTCATAGAGAGGAATCCGTCTATGTCAAAAGAGGAGGCCATGGCAATAGCTAAGAGCATAAGCGTTGGAGCCATCAGATACTTCATGGTTCACATGAGCGCCTCAAAGCCTCTGACATTCAGCGTCGAGAAGGCCATGAACCTTAAGGAGAGCAGTGGCCCATACCTTCAGTACACGTACGTGAGGGCAGTTAATATACTTGAAAAGCATGGAAAGATTGATCTTAACTCCGTGGACCCTGAGAAGTGCACGGAGCCTAGGAGGAGGCTCCTGGTGAGGGCATTGAGGACCCCGCTGGTAATAGCCAAGGCAGCTGACGACCTAGCTCCAGAGGACCTTGTATCGCACTTAGCCGACTTGGCGGATAATTTCAATACTTGGTACGAGCAGGACTCTGTAATAAGGGAGTCCGACGTTGGAGCAAGGGAGCTGAAGGCGTTGATAGTGGACATAGTAAGGCAGTCCCTAGGCATTGGTATGAACGTACTGGGCATACCAACGTTGAGGAGGATGTGAATGCCTTATCATATAAAAGCTGAGAAGGTCCCCGAAGGGGTCCTGATAACTGGAGACCCGCTGAGGGCCGACAGGTTCGCGCTATTACTTGAAAGGCCGCAGCTCATAAACGATAACAGGGGGCTCAGAACTTACGTAGGTCTTTACAGGGGCAGGGAAGTTGCCATAGCTGCCCACGGAATGGGGGGCCCCAGCGCTGCCATCGTAGTTGAGGAACTGATAAGCATAGGGGCAAAGAAAATCATAAGAGTAGGGACAGCTGGTGCAATCTCCTCAGAGCTGAGGCCAGGAGATATAGTTGTGGTAGACGCGGCGTCATCAACCTATGGCGGCGCAGGGCTTGGACTTTACTTTGGACCTATATGCCCACCTTCATCTCCTGACCCAGAGCTCACCTACAGGCTCTTGCAGGAGCTATCTAAGTTAAAGCTAGATGTAAAGGTTGTCAGGGGGCCTGTCTTCTCTAGCGACTCCTTCTACGCAGAGTCTAGCGTTCTTAGCCTGCTTAAATCCCTTGGATTTAAGGCCGTCGAAATGGAGTGCGCCACGGTGACGGCTCTATCAAGGATAAGGGGGGTCAGCTCTGCCTGCGCCCTCGTGATAAGCAACTCAGCGGGCTCCTTGCAGAGCGATCAGGCCCTCACGGACAGGAGCCTTATGAGCGCCGCCACGGCGTCTCTAGAGGCGCTTGTCACGTAGAACCAAGATCTATTATCAGAGAATCCTTGTGCATCAACTCTGATGACTTAACAGCCACAAAGGAGCCCTTGCTGTCCTTAAACATTATAAATCCACCCCAAGAGGCCCCTGGAATTAACGACTTACCTATAAGCGCCCTCGCGTCAACAACCCTAGGTCTCATGGATATGAAGTCCTGCGAGATTATTGAGAACAACTTACCGTCCCACTGAACTCCTAAAAGCTTGGAGGCCTTCGATGCCGCCTCGCTGAGTCTCAGCGACGCAAAGTAGTAGTCTTGCGCGTTGAGCAGCTTATGGCGCCAACTCTCTACGGCTATGCCGCTGCTTGATACCTTCATCTCAGCTTTCCTTGCAGCCAGGAGGCTGTCCACCTCCATGAGCACCGTGGCTACTACGTGAGGCTGCTCCGCTATTCTCTCCAATAGCCTGAATTTCCTCGTCGCACCAACCTTAGGCTTATCGCCTCCATAGTCTAGCATATAAACTACGTACTCACCCTTCACTATGCTGTCTATGTACCTACAAGCTTCGAGCGCCTTCTCCGACCTCGAATCAAGGCAAAGCGTGTAGATAGCCCTCTCGGACCTCCTGTGCTTTGAGCAGAAGCCCTCAGCAGCAACCGGGCAGTATAACCTCTTAAGAGGATCATCAGCCTCGTCCAGGGGACCGTTGTGCCACTGGCAATACGACTGCCATGGCTCTTGGGCTATCGTGAGCTCTGACGTGTACTTAAAAACGTCTGAGTAGCCCTCCGGCTGTACTAAGAGGTAGTCCAAGGACACAGGGTAAAGCGTTACATCTACGCTATCGCGGGATGCCACAAATAGGAAGCCCTTTGGCGGCTCCACCTTCCTTAAGGTAGGCTCGCCTATCCTCTGCCTTATAAGCCTTAGAATGGCCCTGGTGGCCCCCACACTAACCATCAAGATGTGAAGTCAACCCGACAGAGGATATTAAGCTTACCTGTGACTCTAATCCTCCGAGACAAACATTTAATTGTTCAGCCTTAAGTCAATCACGGGAGGCTAACCATGGCCGCTGAGCAGCTAAGCCCCAGCGAGCTGGAGCTTTTAAAGAGGCTCGCAAAGCTTGGCGAACCGCTAGACCTTGAGAAGTCTGAGGAGCTTATAGGTATACCTGCGAGCAGTGCCGCGAGCCTAGCAAACCTCCTTGAAGCCAAGGGGCTTGTTAAGGTCAGCAGGAAGACCGTCACCAAGGTGCTCCTTACCGAGAGGGGCGAGGAGGCCTTAAGGAACGGGTTACCTGAAGAGAGGCTTCTTGAGCTATTAGAGGCCAACAATGGCTCGGCCACCGTTGACTCAGCCAGGAACCAACTTGGAAAGGACTTCAATGTAGCTGTTGGAATTGCCGTGAGGGCTGGCTACGTAAAGATAGCTAACGGCATTATAACTCTTGTAGACCGCGAAAAATTCAGGGCTAGCATAGTTAACCTAAAGGAGGGCCTTAAGAGCGTAAAGGAGGGAGGGCTTGTAAGTGAGAAGATAGTTGATACGCTGAAAAGCAGAGGGCTTGTAAAGGTTGAACAGAAAAGCCTGATAAGCGTGAGGTTGTTGCCTCAAGGGCTGTCGCTGGCAACCGCTAAGCCAAGTATAGCTAAGTTATCTCATGAACTTATAGCTACAGGCAGATGGAGAGAGTACACCCTAAGGCCATACAATGTTAGCGCGGAGCCACCGTTAAGGATGCCAGCGAGAAAGCACTTCTTTGCCGAGTTTATAGAGGAGCTCAAAGACCTCATGAAAGAGATGGGTTTCACCGAAGTAAGTGGCCCTCTTGTGGAGTTAGAGCTATTCAACTTTGACGCGCTCTTTCAGCCCCAGGATCACCCGGCTAGGGAAATGCATGACACTTTCTGGCCTGACCTGCCGCCGGCTGACCTAAGGGAGTACGCTGACATCGTTGCCAGAGTTAGGTATGAACACGAACATGGGTGGGGATACAGATGGGATGAAGGCATAGCCTCGAGGAGAATTCTAAGGAGCCAGACCACCGCTGTGACCATAAGGGTCCTTGCATCAAGGCCTAGGCCTCCGGTTAGGTTCTTTACAATAGACAAAGTCTTCAGGGCAGATCCCGTGGATGCCACGCACCTGTCAGACTTCCACCAACTAGACGGAATTATGGGGTGGAATGGCTTCACTTTTAGGGATCTCCTTGGGTTCCTGAGCGAGTTCGGCAAGAGGCTTGGCCTGGAGCTTAAGTTTAAGCCTGCTTACTTCCCATTTACAGAACCCAGCGTAGAGGGCTATGCGAAGATAGGAAACGACCTTGTGGAGGTCTTCGGCGCAGGCCTCTTCAGGCCAGAGGTCCTCAGGATTGCAGGCGTTGACTACCAGGTGGGGGCCTGGGGCATGGGCGTTGAAAGGCTAGCCTTAGCCCGCTTTGGACTCCATGACGTTAGGGACCTTTACTCTAAGGATTACGACTTTCTGAGATCGTTTAAAGCCGAGGTGTAAGGACATGGTAACGCTCAGGTTTAAGCCTGAGAGGCTGGTGGACACCTCAGGCCTAGACCTGGATATTGTTGAGGAGGCCCTCTTCAGACTAAAGTGCGAGACGGAGCTTGACAATGAATACCTCTCAGTTGAGATAAACCCTGACAGGCCGGACATGTTTATCTCTGAGGGCATAGCAAGGGCTGTTAGGGGCATAGAGTCCATAGAACTTGGTTGGAAACCCATCAATGAGAAGCCCAGGGACAGCGGCCTAGAGTTAATTAACGAGATGCCAGGAACTAGGCCCTACATAGTTGCAGCAGTAGTATATAATGTAAATGTTGACTCAGAGTCCTTCCTTGAGGAGCTTGTCCAGTTCCAGGAAAAACTTCACGATACCATAGGAAGAAGGAGGAGGAAGGTTGCCATAGGGTTCCACGACTTAGCTAAGGTTAAGTCTAAGAAGCTTAAGTATACTATGCTGCCGCTCAAGAGCAGCATGATACCCCTTGGCAGGAGCGAAGCCATATCAATAGATGAGGTCCTGAGAGGCACGGAGCAGGGAGTGAAATATGGTAACATAAGCCTTGCTGAAGGCTTTCACCCAGCATTTATAGAAGATGATGGAACAGTTCTTTCTTTGCCGCCTGTGATAAACTCGGAGCTTACCAGAGTTGAGGTAGGTACCAGGGACCTTCTTATCGACGTCACTGGGACAGACTTAGCCTCCGTACTTAAGGTGCTGGACATCATAGTGCTTAACTTAGCCGAGAGGAGAGGGTCATACATAGGCCTCGTTAAGGTGACCCCGAGGTCTGGAGAGCCCTTGCAAACACCAGCGCTTAAGAGTAAGGAGATGAGCCTTGATGTAAATTACGTTAACAGGGTTCTAGGCGCAGACCTAACTGCCGATGAAGTTGTGCTCTCGCTACTTAAGATGAGGCACAGCGCCTCGCCCGAAAACGACCACGTTAAGGTAGTGGTTCCCCCATTCCGTTATGATATAATATCAGAGATAGATCTTGTAGAGGACGTTGCTATGGCGCTGGGCTACGACTCTCCTAAGCTCTCGCCTAGCAAGTACGTCAATGATGCAAGGGGGTCGCTGTTAGATCACTCCCTGCTCTCGAGGGCGGCACGCGATATAATGACAGGGCTTGGCTTCACGGAGGTTATGAATTATATGTTAACAAGCTCCTCCCTGCTAAAGCTCTTTGACATGGCCAGCGACTCTGTGAGGCTTAAGAACCCTGTGCAAGAGGAGCTAGACGCCTTAAGGCCTTCCCTCGTGCCTCAGCTCCTTCAGTTCATGCTCTTCAACGTAAGTAAGGCTAAGCCCGTCAACATCTTTGAGATAGGCAAGGCTGTCAGAAAGGTAGGCTCCGAGGTTGTGGAGGACCTAAAGTTAGCCGCCGCCACCATGGATGACTCTGTGAGCTATGAGGACATACAGTCTATTGCCTACGCTTTTATAAGGTCATTTGGCGTCAAGCCCAGCGCTAGGCCCCTTACGGTCAGCTGGCTCCTCGCAGGCAGGTCCGCATCGCTCCTGGCTAACGGCCGCGAGGTTGGAATTATTGGGGAGATAAACCCTGACGTACTGGATAAGCTTAACATTACATACCCAGTGGCCGTTTTTGAACTCTCGTTAACAGAGCTCCTAAAGGTGATAAGGGCTGGAGCTGCAGGACAAGAGCCCTGATTACCCTGTGCCAGTTAAGAGGATAGGCTTCAGGGGGGTCCTGAAGAGAATCCTGATAAAGTCGCCCCAGGGAACCTTTGCTTTTGACGCTAGAATTAATGTTTATGTGGACATTTCATCTAGCAGAAAAGGGGCCCATCTGTCCCGTAATGTTGATGCTATGCAGATATTGGACTCCCTCCCCCAGGAGTCCTGGAGCCTTGAGGGCCTCGCGGAGAGCATTCATGACCAACTTCTAAACTTACACAACTACAGCGATAGCGCTGGCGTCGAGCTATACACAACCTATTGGGCGAGGGCTGTCTTTGAGGATATAGAGTCCCTGGAGCCAGTTAAGGTTAAGGTTGCCGTAGTGGGAGGAAGGAGCGAAAAGACTTTCCTGACAAGCGTCTCCGTTAAGGGTTTCACGGTATGTCCCAGCGCGCAGAGAACCATAGCTGACATGTTCAACTACAGCTCCACAGCGCCTAGCCATAGCCAGAAGGTAATGCTCAAGGGCTCCATAATATCCCGTAAGCTTCACATAATTAGCATTGATGACATAGCTTCAGCCCTCTGGGCCTCCCTCTCAGCACCAGCCTTCACACTGCTTAAGAGACCCCAAGAGGCAAAGCTTGTCTTTGGAGCTCACAGGAATCCAAAGTTCGCTGAGGACGCAGTCAGGGATGCAGTGAGGAGACTCAGGTGCCTGGTTGACGAAAGCCTTCCTGGGGATACTGTACTTAAAGCCGAGATCTACAGCTTAGAGAGCATACACCCACACGACGTCTTCGCAGTCGCCGAGGGAAAAGTTGAAGAGCTGCCCAAGATAGGCTGTAACGCCTAATGCTATGTCAAGGAAGCTCTAAACGCGCGCTCGCGACCTCTTGGTGGCCGTTTCGAGCATTTACATTTAAACTACCCTTAAAATGGGGGTCCTACAGTAAATATACCATGATACGATTCCCACGCGGTGATCATAAATGGCACGACTTGCAATGGTTAGTAATGGAACTATAGCAGCCCTCTATGATGGCAACTTCTACATAAGGAGCATTTATTATCCCATGCTTGACCAACATCACAATCACTCAGTTAACGGCGCCTTTAGGATGGGTCTATGGAAGGACGGCCAGATGATATGGCTTGAAAGCGTGGACAAGTCAATTGAAATGGATAACCTGATAGCTAAGGCCATTTTCAGGCTGGGCGAAGTTACCGTAGAGCTTACCTCGCTGGCCTCCCAGACAAGACCAGCAATAATAACTAAGGTAAGCATAAAGGGTGAGGGCCTCTTTAGGTTCATACAGTATAACGACTTCAGGCTTAACAACAGCGAGCTCGGCGACACGGCGCTTTACGACCCTCGGCTCGACGCCATAATTCACTATAAGGGGGGCACCTGGTTTGCAGTAACATCATCGCATAAACTCTATGAGTACACTACAGGAAGGAGGGATCAAGGGACTGTCTTTGAAGACTGCCAGGATGGTATCTTAAATAAGAACCCAATAGCCCAGGGCTCCGTTGACAGCGCCGTCTCCATAGCCGCTAAGGACTTTTACCTTTACATAGTTGCGGGAAGAAGTTACAGAGAACTTGTAGAGTCAGTAAAGGATCTGAGGGCGAGGCCCGGCGAGCACTTTGAGCGCGACAGCAGGTATTGGAGCGTCCTTACAGAGCCCGTCAAGGATGTGAAGCTCTTAAAACAAAGCGTAGCTGTACTTATCGGCCACATGGGTAACAGCGGCGAGGTGCCTGCGTCGCTAGACACCGACATCCTTAAGTTTAACCTTGACACATACGCATATACGTGGCCAAGGGATGCAGTCCATGTAGCTATAGCCCTCGACTCCATGGGCTACTGGTCCTTTACCAGGAGGTTCTACGAGAAGCTGTTTACAGAGCTTATGACCCCTGAAGGTTACCTCTATCAGAAGTATAATGCTGACGGCACTTTTGGAAGCACATGGCACCCGTGGACTTCCGAGACCGAAATTAGCAAGAACATACAGGAGGACGAGACCGCCCTGGCAGTCTATGGCTTCTGGTACCATATAATGGCCTCTAATGATTACTTCCTGTTACGTGAGATCTATGAGGATCTAGAAAAAGCTGTAGATTTCATGGCCAATTTCATCAACGAGAAGCTGTCCCTGCCCCTGATGAGCTACGACCTCTGGGAAGAGAGGCTTGGGGTTCACACGTATACGGTCGCCGCCGTCTACGCTGCAATGAAGAGCGCAGCTGACATAGCAAGGAGGCTCGGCACATGGAGCAAGGAGGATAAGTGGAGGCGCTTGGCTAAGGTCATCCAGAACGGCTTCAGGGAGCACATGTTTAATAAGGAAGGAGGCTACTTCTACAGGATGATAGTAATAGACAAGGACAGGGTTGTCAGCGTCGACAAGACCTTAGATTCCTCAGCCCTAGCAGCTGGCCTCTTCGGTCTTGTAGATCCTTCAGACCCCATGTTCGAGGGCACCGTAAAGGCTGTGAAGGATAAATTGTGGGTTAACAGGGTAGGGGGCCTCGCAAGGTATGAAAACGACTACTACCAAAGGATTAACGGCGACTATACTGGCATACCGGGCAATCCATGGATAATAACTACTATGTGGCTGGCGCAGAGCTATATATTACAGAAAAACCTTGACGCCGCTAAACAATTAATGGCGTGGGTCGAGGGCGTCGCTTCCCCCACTGGAATGCTGCCAGAGCAGGTCAGCCCCTTCGACTCAGCGCCCCTCTCTGTTATGCCGCTAGCGTGGAGCCACGCCGAATATATTAAGACTTACTATATGTTGACTGGCAAGAGCTTGCTCCCGCCGAGCTAATTTTTAGTTGCGCCAGCAAGGGCTCGCTACCTTGATTTTTAATAATAGTGCAGCCCTCAATAGAGATACAGGTGTCTAACTTAGCAGCAGAGTGCAGCTCGCCTATACTCAAGTGGTATACCTCAAGGCCTTGGGCGCTAAGCTGTGATAGCGTAACCTACTACTGCAAACCCATAGATGGAGGCCTTGCTCTCATAGTTGAGGGTTGTGATGAGAAGGCCTTCGCGCCTATTTCCGTGCTACCTAACGGTTCAGTCATAGAGCTGGACTCCTCTATAGCGTGGCTTAACTCGGTGCTGCGCTCCCCCGCCGCCTCGTTAGAGTCAAGCTGTGATGGGCTCATAAAAATAAAGGGACTTAAAATCATAAGCTCAGGGCTGAGATCCGTAAGCTATGAGGCCATAGATGAAGACGGCAGGAAACTGCTAATAAAGGCCTTAAGACGTCTTGAGAGTGATAATATAGAACCTCTCGTGCTCAGATACTTAACGTTTGCAAACTACAAGCAGGCCCCCGCCTTCATGTGCGACTTAACCTACGAGGGTTCACCTTATATCATAGTAACTAGCTTTGTTGATGGATCCCCGGCGGCCACGGCCTACGTTAACGACGCCTCTAACAGGTCCACTGATAACATAGGCTTCATAGGACCTAAAATAGGGTCTGCCGTTTCAGAGCTTCACAACGTCATGATGGCCTGTAGTGAGAGCTGGTGCAGGCCGGAACCCATAACTGATGCGGACATCAGAAGATGGTTTGAAAGGATCAGCTGGAGGGCCTCGTGGCTAAGGGAAAAAGGCATACACATGCTTCCGTACAACGATAGACCCCTAGTTTACGAGGCTGCCGACTCATTAGAGGAGCTTGTCAGCTACCTGGAGCCGCTCGCAGAGAAACTCCTAGGAAGAACCAAGCTAAGGATACATGGCGACCTTCACCTTTACCAGATAATAGAGTCCCAGGACGGGAGCATATACATAACTGACTTCGAGGGGGAGCCCTATAAGATGCCCGCAAACAAGCTAGAGAAAGAGCCTGCTGTGAGAGACTTGGCTGCCTTAGCAAGGAGCATTGATTACGCTGCAATGATGGGCGAACAGCTAAGGACCGGCGCCTCACTTCTTCAAGTATCGTCATGGCCCTCCGAGGAGCTTCTTAAATGGGAGAAAGAAGCCTTCAGGAGCCTCGTAGACTCGTACATCAGTAGCGCTGAGAGTAAAGGGCTTAGCAACCTGCTAGACGACCTTCCGACGCTCTTCTTTTGGCTTATCGAAAGGGCCAGCTATGAGTCAGTTTATGAAATCATTGCGCACACAGGATATCACTATGTGCCATTGAACGCTATAATAAGGTACAAGGAGGGCTCGGATGATCTGGCAAACTATGTCAAGGAGTTGTCCTCTCAGTAAAACGCTTATGTATGAGTTAATATGGCAACGAGCGGTTCAATGGAGTCTATTATGACAAAGCCGTAACGTATGAACTGCAGCCTGGAACCTTTGCTGTAGTTGTTTATGTAACTCTCGACGAGCCCCTCGTGCCTTACTAAGTTTAGGCCATCAGGTTCCAGCACCGTGAGCTTAACAGAGCCCGTCTCGGGCACCCACTGAATTATCGGATAGCCTTCCCTCCTAGCCTCTTCAAGGCTGTCATTCTTGAACTCTAGCAGACCGTCTTTAACATTTACTATGTAGTTTCCTAAGCCGGCGAGCCTCACAACGGGAGCCTTGGTATCATCGCTTGGAATATAGATGTAGTCGCCATTGCATACCTTTATCTCACGGACGGCCTGCAGCCTATTGGGATGTAAAGGTATCCTTGCCACGTAGCAGTCCGGCTGGCTCAGCCTCATCCTGACGCCGCGACCTCCGGTAAGCTCTACGAACATCAATCTGTCGGCTATGGGGTCGAGCTTCTTCCTGTTAACTGCGGCCAGGTTTGCCCAGCTGAGCTTGGCGTCGCCAGGTCTCACACCTACATCAAGAATTACGTCCCTTATGGACTCAGGCAGTATGCCACGCCTACGAAGGCCAGCTATGGTACCAAACCTTGGGTCGTCAAGACCCATGAACTCGCCTGGCCTGTCATTCATTATCTTCTTTATATAGCTCTTGCTCATTATGAAGCCCTCCAGCTTCAGTCTCCCGAAGTGTATGTATGTAGGTTCAGGCCACCCAAAGCACTTGTAGACGTAACTTTGCTTAACCGTGTTAAGCTGATGCTCCTTACCTCTGAGTACATGAGTAATGCCCATTAAATGGTCATCAACACTGACAGCAAAGTTGTAGGTAGGCCACACTATGTACTTGTCCCCCGTCAGCGGGTGCGGGTGAACGCTTGTGTCAATGATCCTGAAGGCCACCCAGTCCCTGAGGCTGGGGTTCGGGTCTTCAACGTTTGTCTTAAATCTTACTACTGCCTCACCCTCCTTATAGTGCCCTGAAAGCATCTTTTCAAACTCCTCTAACTGCCACTCCGGCGGCTTGTCCCTGTAATCCGGCGGCACCCCCTCCGATATCAGCTTCTTGCTTTCCTCGCCCCCTAGATCCACATAGGCGCAGCCCTTTGAGAGGGCCTCCTTCATAGTTGAATAGAATATCTCCATGCGAAGGCTCTGTATGTACTCCTCATCCCACCTGACTCCGAGCCACCTGAGGTCCTCCTTAATCATGTCATAGGCCTCCTTCATAGGTGTCTTAGTCCTTGGGTCAGTATCCTCAAACCTTAGTACCATCTTGCCCTTGTACATCCTCGCGTACTCGTAGCTCAATATGGCAGGCCTGGCATTGCCTATATGAATTGCAAAGTCTGGGTTAGGGGCAAACCTTGTGACGACTTTGCCTTCCTGGGCGTTAGGAAGCGGGGGCAGGACCTTCTGCTCAGGCTTTTGTCTCTTCTGGCCCTCTTCCACCACCTCGCCAAATTCCCTTGCCAGCGCGTCACGCTGCTCCTCAAAGCTCATAGAGTTAACCTTATCCACCGTCTCCTTTACTATGGGCGCCAGCTCCCTGGCCCTCTGCCTGAGCTCTGGGTGCTCGGCTATGAGCGTTGACATTACGCTGTTTACCATCGCCTTGCCTCCGTGCTGCACCGCGTTACGCAGCGTAACCCTGTAGACCAGGGACCTCAGCTCATCTAAGCTCATGTTTACTTCTCCCTCTGGGCACTAAATACTGCAAGGTCCTTTAGGGCTCTATAGGCCTTTTCATCCACTATGAGTCCTGAGGCCTTTAACATGTCAAGCTTTTCTATGGCAAGCTGAGAGTAGCTGTTAGCCAGGCTCTGCGCATAGTCAAGGGCCCCAGTGCCCTTTATAGCTTCAGCCGCCTCCTTAAGCTTCTCCTCCGAGCTATCCCCTTTGAATATCTCAGCCAAAAGCTCCTTTACCCTCTCGTCGCTTGAGGCCGCCTTCAGCACCAGTATAGTTTTCTTGCCGCGGCGAAGATCGCTGTAGACAGGCTTGCCAGTCTTGGCTGGGTCGCCAAAAACTCCAAGTATGTCATCCCTTATCTGGAATGCCAGGCCGACAAGCCTCCCGTACTCCCCCATGGTCTCTATCACCTCGTCCTTGGCCTTAGCCGCTATGGCGCCTAGCTTGGCCGAGGCCTCCACTAGGGCCCCCGTCTTAAGGTATATCATCCTTAGGTAGTCCTCTGAGTCCACGTCCCAGCTCTTCTCAAAGAGCATATCATAACCTTGCCCCTCAGCCACCTTGCGTGAGGCCTCTGTTAGAGCCTGTACAGCTTTAATTACGTACTCCTCATCAAGTCCTTTCTCAAGGCTCCTCAGAATCGACGCAAATGACAGCGAAAACATAAGGTCACCAGCGGTAATAGCCAGCGGAACCCCATAGACCTTGTGGACTGTAGGAACTCCCCTTCTAAAGTCATCGTTGTCCATAATGTCGTCATGCACTAGAGTGAAGTTATGGAAAATCTCCACTGCAGAGGCCAGAGGGATTGCGCGGGCCTCGGCGTCAATACCGCCTAAGGCCCTAGCTGTGGCGAGAACCACCAGCGGCCTTAGCCTCTTCCCGCCTGCCTTTATTAAGTGAAGTGAGGCTTTGTAGAGCTCCTCAGGAGCGCCCTTTATCACGTCATATATGTCCGAGTTCACTAACGGAACGTACTTATTCACGAGGTCATTCATGTCGTCAAACGCCATTGTTTCGCCTCCTCCAAAGAAGTGTCGTAACTCTGCTATTTAAGTAACTACTAACGTTTATGCCCCTTGACTCTAGCTCATCCTTGAGCCGACCCCACACGGTAACGCCAGCAAGCCAAAGATCCTGAGGCCTCCTGCTGCCACTCATTAACATTGCCGCCTTTAACTGATAAAGCGTCTGTAAAACGTACCTCTCCAGCCCTTCGCGACCAGCCGAGAGCGCCCTGAGCGCAGGAGCCGCAAAGCCACCTATGTCGGCGCCTAGAGCTATGGCTTTGGCTACGTCAAGGCCGTCCCTGATTCCACCGCTTCCAATTATATATGCGTCAGGGGCCGCGCTCCTGGCCTCCACTATTGCAATAGCCGTGGGGTTGCCCCAAAGATCCGCCATGCTAGCTGGATCCCTGAGCGGCGCCCCGTGCTTAGCTTTAGACCTGAGGGCCTCTATCTTGATCCAGTTAGTGCCGCCTAACCCTGCAACGTCAAAGCACTTGACTCCAACAGAACGTAGCGCACTAATATCCTCAGCGCTGAGACCGGTGCCCACCTCCTTAACTATTACGGGCACTGGCATCTCGTCTACGAGCTCTGCTACCTTCTCCAGTATGCCGCTGAACTTGGTGTCGCCCTCGTCCTGAAACAGTTCTTGCCCAACGTTAAGGTGCACCGCTATTGCGTCGGCCTCTATCATCTCTACGGCCTTCAGGGCCTCCTTCACCCCGTACCCTTTGGCCAGCTGCGCCCCGCCGAGGTTAGCCACAATGAAGGCGTGAGGAGCCTTCTCCCTTACTACGGAAAACGTCCTAACTAACGAAGGGTCCTCTATGGCAGCCCTCTGGCTTCCGACGCCCATTGCTATTCTGAACTTCTCGGCAACCTCAGCTATGGCGGCGTTTATGGGCTCCACATCAGGATGACCCCCTGTCATGCCAGTTATTATGAGAGGTGCGCCTAACTCATGGCCACAGAACTCAACCGAGAGATCTATGTCATCCAGGTTGACCTCCGGGAGCGACCTGTGAACTAGTCTTACGTACTCTAGTAGGGTAGTTTCCTGAGGCTCCACGTTACCCCTCCTTACAATGTCTATGTGCTCAAGCTTCCGGGCGCTGGTGAACGACATCTAGCTGCTCACTCATAAGTACCCGTAGTGGAGGGGCTTAAATAACGGCCCAGGTTCCGTGCGATCCGTCTACTAGCCTTGTGACTGCTCGGAGCCTCTTATGCTCTTAAGCTCGTCCAGGACTTCAGCATATATGAACCCTATTATTATCCATGCTATGAATATGTCAACCTCTAGCTGAAGGCTCTTTGATACAAAGCTCAGCGACATGGCCCACAGACTTATGATGGCGGCACCAAATCCTATTAAGATGTCCGTTAGCTTTCTGGTTATCCAGCTAAATGACCTAAGCGAGTCAAAAGTCATGGCTCTGCGCAGCCCCCTGAAGCCTTCAAGAATATAAGAGAAGTTAGCAGAAAGGTGCACAAATAGGTTGGCGAGGCCCGCCAGGCTACCATAAACTAGGAACAGTGCAAAGGGCCTCTCATAGAGTATCAGCACTGGAAAAGTAACTATACCATAAATAGCCACCGTTGCCACCACGGCATTAAATGGGTGATCGCCCTTAACCACTGCTAAGCCCTTATACAGCATGTTGTTTTTTGCCATCGCGTAGAGAGTCCTTGACGTGGCGGCCATAAATGACAGGGGCGCTAAAATTCCGTCGTTGAATGCGGCGAAAACTAGCGGTATTATATAAAGGTCTCCGTAGAACTTACGCATAAAGTCTATAACCGGTACCCTTGCCGTTAGTATGAAGTTTAACTGGCCAGTTACCAATGAAGCGTCCAGGAGCGAGTATACCGCCAGGCTAGCAAGGAGGCCGCCCGCTATGACCACAATTATTGCGGCTTTACCTATGTACTCCTTCCTTATGGCCTCCCCACCCAGCGGAGTTATGGAGCCATATCCTGTGGGTATGCCTATCGCAAATAGAATGCCAGCTGCTAAGAGCGATGGCGGCGGTACTAACCTTGATGAGAACGGGTTATAGAGCCTGAAGCCTGCTATCATGAGGTTAGCCAAACTTATGTAAAGAATCGCGACAACTTCTATTATTGAGGCTATCTCTGCATATTTTGCTGAGGGCCTGATGCCCAAGATTAGGAACGTCGCCGCCGGGATGTATATCATAATAGTGGCAAGGAGAGGATCCAGGTGGAGGGCGTACCTCAGAACGTAGGCAGCGCCTAGGAAATAAGCAGAGCCGTAGATAACGGAGTACATTATGTAGAGCCAGCCGGTCTCCAGGCCTAGCCTTCGAGTTAAGCTATAAAATGCATATATATAGTAGCCTCCGGTCTCACCATACCTCTTTGAGAGGCCATAGACAACCATCGCGTTTAGCATGACCACGAGCGTTCCTAATATAATTACTGTTGGGGCGAAACTTCCCGTATAGGAGACCACCCCTGTGGCGTAAGTTAGCAGGGAGAGCAGCGCCGCCTGGCCTCCAAAAGACAGAAACACAAGGTCTAGCAGGCTCAGCTTTCTACTTAGCTGTCCCTCCGTCGTAGCTGTCGTCCTCTCCGAGGTCTTCATTGATTGGGCTACCTTCTCATTTAAATAATCTCGTACTACTTAAAAGGTTTACTGGGGTGTTTAGGTTTCGCTGAGTGCGAAGAGTTATATAAAGAGCTGTCCGAGGCTAGAGAGAGAATAAAAGACCTGAGAAGCCAACTTGAAAGTATCTTAAGCGATCTCAGAGTAGTGATCAAGTCCCAGAATGACCTTATATCATGTTTGAAGCTTCACTCCCCGGCCTACTTCTCGTGGCTTGAACCTAAGGTTGATGAGATAGAGCTTGAGGCCCCTAGGGATGAATCACCTGAGATTTCCCCTGACGACTGTAACAAGGTTCGCCAAGCGCTTGTAAGGGAGAAGTCCCTTGAGTCGTCACTGACCTTTAGGCTAGCTGAGCTTAATATCTCCATAAGGAATGAGGTTATTAGACTCGCGGGCCTGGTGGCCCTCTGCAGGCACTTTGAGCCTGAGCTGTCCGAGAGGATAAGCAACGAAGCGCTCAACCCGCTCCTTTCAAAGTACCTCTCGATAGAATGAAATAGTTTCATGAGCCCTCCGACAGCCTTTTCCTAGGCTCATGTAGTTTTCTCACTATGTATACTATGGCTTCAATGAGTATCAAAAGCTGTACAAAGTCCACATCGATGGAAAACCTGCCCAGATCATTGATAAGAAGTACCACCAGAGGGTAAACCACCACTTTAGCATGCAGAACAGTTGCATCGAACATCAGGGAGCCAGCGTCGGCCCCAACCATGTAAGCGAGGAATGGAAACCTGTACCTGGGATAGAACGCCAACAAAATGAGATAGAGAAGCAGCGAAACAACTATAGAGGAGCCTAAAAATGTCCTTGCAGCAACTGAACCCACCATGTAACCCAGGAGCAGCGAAATTATGGAAAACGCCCCTAACAAGGCCATTTCGAGTTTCCTTGTGAACTCACGCTGAAACCCCGCCTCTGCATCGGTGCTTCCCATCGCTGACCCTCTGGCTGCGGGCACGCGTCGCCACGTCAGCTGTAACTAGTTCTAAACTTTTATGCTCCTCCTGACTCCCTCCACTCGGTAAACCGATATGGATAGGCATGGCCTGTTCAGAAAGCACTTGATGCCTCCTGTGAACCCCTCAATCCTGGAACCTCTTGGATTGCAGCCAGGCATGACAGTGGTGGACTTGGGCTCAGGGCCTGGAAGGTTTGCAATACCTGTGGCTAGGGTAGTCTATCCTGGAAAAGTCTACGCAGTAGACATAGATAAGGAGTCCCTTCAGATAGTTGTTAAAAGGGCCTCGGAGGAAGGGCTCTCCAACATTGAGATTATTGAGGCTGACGTAACTAAGGACGTGAAGCTACCTGATAACATGGCTGATGTGGTGATAATGGCAAACGTGTTACATGACTTCATTTATGAAGGCGTTTCACAAGCAGCATTGAGGACTGCTGTGCGCTTACTAAAGCATGGAGGAAGGCTTGCGGTCTATGAGTTTAAAAAGGGGGTAACCCTCTTCGGACCTCCGCAGTGGCTTAGGGTGCCCCCTGAGAGGGTAACTGAAGAGCTAAGGATCGTAGGCTTGACTTCAATTAACGCGATTCAGGATATCAGCGACACCCATTACTTAGTCATGGGAGTTAAGCCCTGAGCTGGGCTGAAAGTAGACACTTCACCTAAATTCAAGGCAGAGCCTCTGAGGTGTCCCTCCTTCTATAACAATGAATCACCTGTGACTATGGCAAGGTCATATGCCGCATTAGGTTTTAGTTAAAGTTACCAACAGAAGTCCGTTAAAGACGGATTCCTTAGCTTGAACCTCTCATTATGGGACGCTAGCCCCCTCTCATGATAAGCTAAGGCCTCCCAGTAGCCATCCTCATAGTCCCTCAAAAGCTCAATCTTTGAGACCCACTTAGTCCCCTTCCAGCCGTAGAGAAGTGGGCTGAAGATCCTAGCGGGGCCCCCGTTCTCATCAGGCAGGGCCCTGCCATCTATACCCACTACTAGTGCCGCGCTCTCCACTGCTATGTCAATTGGCATTACCGAGGTGTAGCCAGAGTAGCTCCACGAGTAGACCCACTTGGCGTCCCCTAAGCCATTAAGCTTCCTGAAGAGGTCCTTCAGTGGAACTCCAAGATACCTCCGGCCCTTGACGCTCCAGCCCGTGACGCAGTGAAAGTCCTCAGGCCCTAGATCCCTGGCCTCGCCCATTACGTCAGCAAGCCCCAGCTCTACCGAGTCGCCGTCCGGCCCTGTCAGGACAAGCTTCCAGGAGCCCCTTTCAATCCTAGGGATCTCGCCCTCGGCTGAGTAAATTACAAACTTAGGTATAGCGACCTGGCCTAGGGGCAGCTCGGTGGCTGCGCACTCCTTAGAAGCCATGACCTGACTTAAAACCTCGCCCTCCCTAACTTCGCCTCTCCTGAGCAGCTCCCCCTCGGGCGGCATTAAGGCAAGGCCGTTAGTGAAGAGGACCCCTGTGAGATTTATGAACGTTGACTTCCTGACGACAACCCTAAGCTGGCCTACCTCGCTTGTCCCGCTGGTCAGCTTAAACACGTAAAGGTCGAAGGACCTTCCTATCAGCTCGTGGCCTGAGTAAACGGCGTTCAGCCCAGCGGAGTTGGTGAGCTCAACGACTTTACTCAGACCGGCGGCGGCCTCGCCCTTGACGTCGTCAAGCGACGCCAGCCTGTCGGTCGAGGAGCACTCAAAGGCCACCGGCATACCTATCTCTGCAAGCCTTCGATTAAGGTATACTTTGCATCCTAAAATGTTAGGTACGGCTGTCATGTTCCCCTTCCGGAGAAGAGGGGCCCTGAATTTAAGGCAGAGGTACTTACGGGCAACCATGGAGATCAAGAAGCTGATAGACGGCGTGCCCAGGAGGTATCGGCCTCTGGCCTCGGTGCCAAGCGCTATAATCATAGCCAAGCTGCTGCTGGACGCGGGAGCTCTCAGGATGCCGGCGGGAAGCCTTGCAATTGGCGCCGCAGGCGCTGCCGCGCTGATCTCATCAGCGGCCGGCGTCTCGATAGCGATCAAGAGGCGCAGCAAAAAATCACCCTCTAGCAGCATGAACTTCAGGGTAATAGAGGTCGTGACCACGGGCACAGCTGAGGAGAGGGCCCAGGCCTCCCAGGTATTGGCCTCCATAGTGAAGGAGAGGGCTAAGGCTGGCAGGGCCAGGTACATGGTGATTTCAATGCTCCAAGGGGGCTATAGCAGGACCCTCATAGGCGTCCTGAACCCCGACCCATCTGAGGTCAACATAGAGGCTGAGATCTTGAAGACCCTTATATCAATGAACGTCAAAGGCGCCAGGCTTAGCGAGCTGGAGGACGTGCCGGAGTCCCTTGTGAAGGGCCTCGAAGCCCTCGAGCCTAACGGCAAGGGCGAGCCCATCATAGTGGAGCCTTCTAGGGGCTCCCTTCCGTTGGCACCCTCTGAGGAACAGGCGGTAGGGCTTAGGCTTGGAGTTGCCTATGAGGGCGCCTACCCGAAGCCAGTGCAGCTCACCGTTAACGATATAAGGGGTCACGTGGCTATCTTCGGCTCGACGGGCACTGGGAAGACCACGACCCTTACCACAATACTTGAGGGCCTAAAAGACGTTGGAGTTAATTTTGTGGCCTTCGACTGGGCTGGCGAAATAAACAGGCTAGTCGATGATAATCTGAAGAGGTGGAGCCCCCTTAGGGATGGAGGAATTAATCCATTTACTGACAAAGGCCTTCGGTCGTCCCCGGAGCTCCTGCTGGACGTGCTCAGCAGCGCCATGAACCTGACCCAGCCCCAGAGCTACATAGTTATGAGGGTTTTCAACGACGGCATACCAAAGAGCTTCAGCGAGCTTCAGGAGGCCATAGAGGCCTACCCAGAGGAGGCCAGGTGGGACAGGGAGGTCAAGAGAGGCCTGTTAAGGAAAGTGGCCGTGGTGGCTAGCGATAAGTTCTCCAACCTGTTCAATGGCTCTGTAGACCTTGAGGAGCTGGAGGAGGAGTCAAGGATAGTACTGCTTGACGAGATAGAGAGCTACACTGTCAGAAGGGCCTACTCGCTGATAATGCTTGCGGCCATGTTCTCTCGCAGGAACAGGACTACCCCTGTGGTGGCAGCAATAGACAAAGCGCATAACCTCTTCAGTGACGACAACGACCTCCTGGGCCATATAATGGCTGAGTCCAGGAAGTATGGGCTCTACATAGCCCTGGCCACCCAGAGTCCTTCAGCTGTGCCTAATGACGTGCTGCTAAATGCCAACACTAAGATAGTCCACGCCCTCAGGAGCCTCAGAGATAAAGAAGTGGTAGTTCAGAGCATGAACTTATCTCACGAGATGGTTGATCTCCTTGATAAGCTACAGCCTGGCGAGGCCATAGTTCAGTCACCCACTATCGTTAACCCCATTCTCGTAAAGGTCCAGTTCAGAGCCCCACTGAGGGACAGCGCTGGCAACGGCCGGGTCAGAGAGCCAGTCAATGCTAATGCCAGTCCTCCACTCTACTATGCCTGACATGACGCTGGAGAGCACTGACTGAGGGCTCATGCCTGTAGTGTCAACCTCTATGGTCATGTCGCCATAGTCTATGAGCTCCTCGGCAACGGAGCCCAGCGCCTCAGCCATAACGTTCTCAAGAACCTTACGGCGGGGCCAGCCCCTTGACAAGAGCCTCTCGAACAGGACCAGCGGGTTTAGCCTGAGGAGAATAACAAAGGGCACCAGCTCGTTAAAGCCTTCGAAGTCCAGGAAGAGCGACGGGTAGTGCGTGGGCACGATGGTGCAGGGGCTCAACTTGTTTAATATGGAGTTTACGAGCCTCTCCTCATCAATTATGAGGGTTCCTGGCCTCTCAGGGTCCGGCCTTCCCAGGCCCTCCTTCACAGCTACCTCCGACGGCTCAACTATACTACACCCCAGCTCCTCCGAGAGCATACTTGAGAGTGTGGACTTGCCAACCCCCGGAGTCCCGGCCACTATTATTGCTAGCTGCTCAGCCATCAGGTTCCCTCCCTCTAGACCACAGCCTGGCGACCTCGTCCTCAGGCGGTGACGAATACTCCTGCTCTGAGCTCTTCCCTTTGACTATTAACTTAGGGCTCCTGGAGCTCCCTCCCACTACGCCTATGACTGACGACCTAGCCCCAAGCCCTGCGAGCAGCTCAAGGGCCCTCTCTTTGTTCTCAGGCCTTACAGTGACTATGAAGGAGCCGCTCCCCATGGACTTGAGCGGGTCTATTTTAAGTGCATCAAAGATTTTTCTTGTTATGCCCTCGACTATGATGCTGTCCCTATATATTGTTATATCGTGCCCAGAGGCCCTGGCGACCTCGTAAGCGGCGCCTATAATGCCCCCCTCAGTTACGTCATGCATGGAGGTGACCAGCCTCCTTTCCGCTAAGGGAAGGGCGTAGTTCATTATGCTTATCCTTGAGATCAGCGAAGAGGCCTCACTGATGTCGTTCTCGCCGAGCCCAGCCTTAAGGAGTAAATCTTTGAAGTCACTTGCTATTATAGCTGTGGCCTCCATGGCTGTCGGGTTAACCTGTATGACCAGGTCCCCCTCCTTAGCCCCTGAGGTCGTGACTATGTTGTCGTGCCTGCCGCACCCCATCACTGTGGCTATCACTATGGCGTGGCTCAAGCCTGGAGCTGCCTCTGTGTGGCCACCCACTATCTCTATTCCCAGCCTCCTGGCCTCCGATGAGAGCTCGCTCACTAGAGCGCTGAGCGAGGAGATCAAAGAGCCCACGGGCATTAGCACGTCTACTAACATCCACTGAGGTCTTACCCCCCTTACAGCTATGTCATTAGATGCCACGTCAACCGCCAGGGAGCCGACGCTGAATCGGGACTCAGTTATTGGGTCGCTGTGGACGGCCATGACACAGCTTCCCAGGTCTATTAGTGCCGCGTCCTCACCTATGGCTGGACCCATAACAGTTGACGCCCAGCCGAACCCCCTTACTCTGGAGAGCACCACTTGTTCAAGAACCTCTTGGGGCAGCTTGCCTGTCCAGCCGCCCTCATAAAGTCTTATGATATTGTCATCTACCATTCGCTCCTGGCCTCCGAGGCGGCCTTAACCATGTTGATTAACTTGGCCTTAGCGACCTCGCGAGGCAACGGCTTAAGGCCGCAGTCCGGGTTTATGTAAATCTTCTCAGGAGGCAGCAGGTCAAGTTTCATTAGCTTCTCTATGGCCTCCTTTACTTCCTTCACCGTTTCAACCTGCATGCTGTGGACATCTATTACGCCGTAGCCGAGCTCTTTGTTGTAGCCGTACTCCTTCAGGTAGGGCAGCAGCCTGAAGTTGCTATTCTTGAACTCTAGCGCGAACTGGTCTACGGGGTAATCCAGTATATAGGGCAGTATCCTCTCGAGCCTCCCATAGCATATGTGAACTATCCTCTTGGCCTCTACGCCAGAGAAGACGTAGCGTAGCGCCTCTCCCGCCAGCTCTGCCTCCTCCTTCCAGGGCCTTGTTGAGAGCGCAGGCTCGTCCACCTGTATGTACTTAGCGCCGGCCTTAACAGCATCTAGGATTTCCTCCCTTATCACCTTGGCCAGCGCCATGATGAGCTCGCTTCTGTCCTTGTAGTACGTATTGAAGCTCCACTCCATCATGGTATAGGGCCCTGTTATTATAAACTTCACGGGTCTCCCGCCGCTTATTGATGACGTGTAAAGCCAGTCCTCTACTGCAAGCTGTGAGCCTCTGGCGAGGGGGCCCCTAATTATGGGCTTCCTGAAGTACATGTTGTCATAAATTCTCACCCACTCGCCCTCCTCATAGCCCTGCACCCTCTGCGCAAAGTAGACTACCATGTCTTCGCGTGACTGCTCGCCATCGCTGATTATATCCACCCCAGCCTCTAGGTAGTCCCTCACGACCTCAGCTATGGGCCCCCTTATGAGCCTGTGGAACTCCTCCTCGGAGATCTCGCCGCGGTCCCTTCTCTTTATTAGTTCGCTGGCCTCCGGGAGCTTTGGGTAGCTGCCTATCACTGTTGTTGGAAACTTTGAAGGCACCTGGTAACTCATTACGGCGTCACCTCCCTAAGCTTTTCAGTTATGGCGGAGAGTAGGTAAGCCTTTCTAAGGCTATATGTATATGGTATTACGTCAAACCAGGTAGTGGTGGTGAGGCCCACCTCTTCGTCACTTGCCTCTTTGGAGACCTGAAGCACCCAACTCTTTACCTTCTCAAAGTCGTCATCCTCTATTCTCCTGGCGTCTATGACCCCTAAGATCGGTTTGTGGCCCCCAAGGCCCTTCTTTGCTACAAGCGAGAGCGCCCTAGCTGGCGCGTCGGCTACATCTATGGAGAGGTACGTGGTTTTTACGTTCAGAAGGGCCTCATACACATCCTCCCTGGCCACGTCAAAGTATATTGATACGGCTGTGGGCACCTTAAGCCTAGCCACTATGCTGTTTATGAGCTCGACGCCTAATATCGCATCGTCCCTTGAGAGCTCCTGCTCAGTCATGTAAGGCTCGTCTATTTGTATGAGCGCTGCCCCCGCCTCCTCCGCTGCCTGGGCCTCCATAGCTAGTGCTGACGCTATGCTCTCCGCCAGGTCATCCTTGCTCAGCTCACTTGCATTCTTGGACATCATGAGGAACGTCAGGGGGCCTGGTATGACGGCTTTCAGGGGGTTTGGCTCTGCTATGCTGCTGAAGGCCCTTATGCGCTGGGGCCATACGAAGTGATCGGGGTCCGGCCTGTCTGTGAACACAGGCACCCTGTAGAAAAAGTTGTTGTCAAAGTACCTTAGAAGGCCGCTTGCCGTTACGTTCCTCCATGCGCTAACGAACGGCCTAAATATATCATGCCAGTCAACCATTCCATCGACAACATACCTGAACCCAAGGGCCTCCTGCGCACCTACTATGGCGGCCTCCTCTGCGGTCACGCTCCACTCTATGTAAACCTGTGAGCCTGCACCCCTCTCTAGGTCCCTTAATGCGTGCCTTGCCTCCCTCGTGCGAGGAAAGCCTCCAAGCACCATGGACCATAACTTCAATAATTAACACCCCCTCTCCCAGTGTTAGGGGGTCTTTTAAGCTTGAGCTGTATGACCTGGCACTGCCTGGCCCTTAACCTTATTAATGTCCCATGAAGAGCCATTATAAGCCTCTAAGTTCCGTCAGAGCTAGGGCGCGGCATGCCCAAGTTTAAGCAGAACATTTACATAGTAGATGGCGTTAGGACACCCGTCGGCAAGTTTGGAGGCGCCTATAAGGACGTACCGGCTGTTGACCTAGCAACGTTCACGCTTAAGGAGACTCTTGAAAGGGTAGGCCTTAAGCCATCGGACCTCGACATGTTAGTCTATGGGCATGTAATAAGGGCTGGCACCGGCATGGACTCAGCCAGGCAGGTAGCGATAAAGAGCGGGGTACCTTACCACATAGACTCCATGACTGTTGACATGGTATGCGCTAGCGGCATGGCCGCCATAATAACGGCTGCCAACTACATAGCTTCGGGCTCCTATAACATAATTGCCGCGGGCGGCATGGAATCTATGAGCATGGCTCCCTTCATAATTCACTCCTCTGCAAGGTGGGGAGTTAAGCACCTCATAGGCAGGGAGTGGCAGATCTTAGATGCCATGGTATATGACGGTCTCTGGGACGTGCTCCTTAACAAGGTTATGGGGGAGGAGGCCGACATGACAGCGGCTGAATACAATGCCCCAAGGGATGAGCTGGACAGGATATCGTATGAAAGCCACGAGAGGGCGGCTAAGGCTTGGGATAACAACCTGTTGAAAGACTTCGTGGTGCCCTATGAAAGGAATGGTAAGGTGCTGTTGGACTATGATGAAGGAATAAGGAGGGACACAAGCATAGAGAAGCTCAAGTCGCTGCCTTACGCCTTCAGCAGCAGGGGGCCTCACACAGCGGGCTCCAGCAGCCAGCTCAGTGATGGAGCTGCGACCCTTCTCATAGCTAGCGAGGAAGCGGTGAAGTCGCTTGGGCTTAAACCTATAGCGAGAATAGTGGGCTTTGCCTACCACGGCGTTGAGACCTGGAGGTTCCCCGCGGCGCCTGTTGGAGCTGTGAAGAAGCTGCTTGATGATGTAGGGTGGACAATAGACATGGTTGACTACTGGGAAAACAACGAGGCCTTTGCGGTGAACAGCTACATAATGCACAAGGAGCTGGGAATACCATATGACCGCATGAACGTTCACGGGGGTGCCATAGCCGTCGGCCACCCGTTAGGCATGAGCGGCGCGAGGATAACCTTGGAACTGATTAACGTCCTGAGGAAACATGGAGGTAAGAGGGGAGTGGCGTCTATATGTCATGGGCTTGGAGGGGCAGCCTCCATAGCCATAGAACTGGTCTAAGGGGCTAGCCCCCTCTGAGCCAAAAGCTCCCTGACTTTCTCAGCGTTTTCCCTGAAAGCCTGAAGTCCCTCGAGTCTCAGGCGCCTCCTCTCTTCAGCCTCAGCGATTAGTTTCTTCTGCCAATCCTCGGTCGGCGTGAAGGGCTCTACGGGCTCGCTTCTGCCGGTGGGGCCTATGTGAACCAGCGTAAAGTAGCTTGTAGTGGTGTGACGCTCCTCGCCAGTTATCTCGTCCCGCTTGATAACCTTAGCCATCACCTCCATGCTTGACTTGCCAACATAAGTCAGCGTGCTGTAGGCTACTATAGTCTCTCCTAACAGTATCGGGGTGTAAAAGTCAGTGCTGTCTACAGAGGCCGTTACCACTGGTCCATGAGCATACCTAGTAGCCACTAGGGCTGTCACCTCGTCAAGGAGCCTCATGAGCCTCCCAGCGAAGAGCGTGTTTATCTGCATAACGTCCTCAGGCATCACGACCTTGTTACTTACTACCGTGTACTTATCAAGAAGGCCCCTAGGAGGGGATGTATCAAAGACTCTCCGCTTCCTATCCCTTATTCTATCCTCCCTGGCCTTCCTTCTCTTAATGGCGTCCTCGTAGAGGGCCTCCTCCTCCGGAGTCCTGGGCTCTATGCAGACCCCCACGGGGACAGGCCTTAGGTCTCTCCCGACCGCCACATAAGTCATGTGAGCTAACGTCGTTAGCCTCTTCTCATTCATTATTGGGTTCTCTGCCTCCACCAGGAGGCTGAGGTCAATGCTGCTGTTACCAACGTAGTCAACCCATGCAGTTATTATAGCGTTCTCACCAACGAGCACTGGAGAGAGGAAATAGAGGCTTTCAAGGCTTGCTAATAGTGTTGGCCTCCTTGCTATCCTGGTGGCCTCCATACTTGCAACCTGAACCATCCAGTCCTCCATGATGCCTCCAAATAGCATCCCCAGAGGGTTAGCGTGCATGGGCAGAGCCTGAAACACCGATGTCATGGCAGTCTGTAATGGTGAGAGCGTTCTTTCACAGCCTGCTCGAGACACCTGGACCACCACCCTAGGCGCCAGAGTATGTTTTAATTAAAAAGGACAGCACGGCACCCTGCTACAGAAGTCAAACATCCTCACGACTACATAACTGGCTCAGCCAATGGTAGAACTTAGGATTCCGCCTCGGGTTCCTTAACCTCGCTCTTCTCTCCATTACAGTAGGCCTCGACTACTATCTTCTTGACGTTAAGCCCCTTTGACTTCAAGGAATTCATAACCATAGATGCTACGTCACCGTCAACATCGAAGATCTTGTCCGAGTCTAGGCAGTACACGTTTATGTGAGGAGTCGGCTGGTCTATTCTCAGCTTGTCGTTAACTATAAATGTGTCCACTACGCCCATGCTTTCCAACATCTTTATAGTATTATAGACTGTAGAAATGCCTACGCGGGGGAGCTCCTCCTGCGCAGCGTCAAAGAGCTCCTTAAGCGATGCGTGCTCCTTGACCTTTGATAATATGAGCTTAGTTAAGAGGACCCTCTGCGGTGTTATCCTCTTATCCTCGGAGCTTATCTTCTCTAGTACCTCTTGCAGCCTTAGCTTTACCCACTCGTCCTCTGCCATGGCCAGCACTCTAGAACCCTTTAGTGTTGAAAAGCTTTTATATTTAACTTTATATCAATACAGTTGCTGCCCACTAAGCTAAGTTACGACGCCTTGATTACCTTAGGAAGTCCGTTAGCTTTCTCGGCCTTGCTCTAAAGCCTAACAGGGAGCTCTGGGCCAACACCTCCTGAGGGCTTGCCCTGAGCCAGCTAGCCGCATACTCTGAGGCCTTCTGCACGATATCGAAGACCTTCGGCTCGCTAAACATGGCCCTCCTTATGGACTCGCGTATGTGCCAGTTGCCCACAGGGGCGTAGTATGTGGGCAGCACCTCCCTTAGAATGACTACGTCTGCCTTCCTCGCCAAGCTTACCAGGCCCTCAAGCACGGCCAGACGGGCCGCGGAGAAGCCGCCATCCATAGTTGAAGTCCTTCCGAGAGGGTCCTCCTCTACCCGCTCCACTATTGGTTTCTCTGCCTGCTGCGTCCAGAGCCCCCTGGGGTGCCACACCTCTATCCACTCAAAGGTGCCTTCGCCAGGCATAAGTATTATTAAGAAGCGGTTCCCCAAGTACTCCGCCTCCCTAACTTCAACATTGTCTATGCTCCTGAAATCCCTCACCTTCATCCTTAGCTTCCTTGAAATAATGTCATCAACAGCAGTTATTGCCCACCTTGTTGGCACCAGCCTTCTGGCCCTAAGCCTTCCGAGGAACCCAAGGCTTAGCATGTCCTGTATCTTATAGACGTCGATGCCCGCCTGGTAGAGCTCCCATATTATGTCCTCGGCTTTAGCGTCGTCCCAGATAGCCTCCTCGGCCTTCCTCTGAAGTTTGGGGGTCCCGCTCACAACCACCTTCTCGGCCGGGGCCCTGGGCCCCATGGGTTTTGTTATGCCGTCGAACTTGAGCTGAGGGAGCGGCAGCGATCTCAGGACTACATCGCTTTCAACTGGCCTCTCAGAGAGGGACGCCAGCCCCAGCTCCGTCTCATACAGCCTCCAGGGCTCATGAACGTCAAGCTTTACATAGGCGGATACCATCTCCCCCCTCAGTTTCACTATATTGCCAAGGGTCTCCCTCCTCTCAGCCCATAGCTTAGGCGCGTCATAGTATGCTGCCTCGTCCGAGGACTTGCCAGGGGGCACCATATAGTAAAACGAGACCTTGGGGTACCCATACTCGCCTACCAGCACGCTCGGAGGAGTAGAGCCCGTCACGTCCTTCCCGTTTATCCTTTGCACCGCGCTTACCTGAACCCTGAATCTCTCCAGTATGGGGCACCTAGGCAGGCCGCAGAGGAGCTTGTAGCCCTTGCACCTGGCGCACAGCTCAGGGGGTATGGAGGGCAAAGTGCTCCCTCAGCTGTAAAGTAGTGCGTTGTGCAGTTTTGAGGATCTGGGGTACACCCTTATGGTCTCAAGGTTCTCAGGCACCACAACCTCTGGGGATGCCTCGAAGCCGAGCTTGTCCCACCTGCTCTTAATGGTTGAAGCCAGCGCTGAGAGCCCGGCAGGCTCGCCGTGGTTAAGTATTATGGTCCTGGGCTTCGGCGTGAGCCTCCTCAGGAAGGCCAGTAGCTCGCTCCTGTTGGCGTGGCCTGAGAAGCCCTCTATCCTGGCGACCTCGAGGTTCACCTTGTATGTCTTGAGCTTGTTCTCGTCCTCTAGCTGCACCTCCCGCTCGCCTTCGACTATTCTCCTGCCAAGGGTCCCGGCCGCCTGGTAGCTCACGAAGACCAGCGAGTTCTTCGGGTCACCCGCCAAGGCCTTGAAGTACTCAAGTATGGGACCTCCTGCCATCATTCCGCTCGTTGAAATTATTATTGCTGGCCCCTGGCTGTATATGGCCTCGTCCCTCTTGCTCTGATCGTTCACAAACACCATCTGCGGGCCGATGAACGGGTTCGCACCCTCGTTAAGTATCTGGTCCCTTATCTCCTTTGAGAGGAGCTCTGGGTAAGCCGTGTAAATGGCTGTAACCTCATATATTAGCCCATCTATGTAGATGGGCATCTCTGGTATTTTCTTCTCCTGCATAGCCTTGTTGAGGAGGACCATCATGTCCTGCGACCTTCCCACTGCCATAACTGGCAGCAGCACCTTGCCTCCTCTCTTGTAGGTCCTGTTGATCAGGTCTATCAGCTGCTGCTCGGCCTCTTCGCGGGTGGGGGTCTCCGTGGCCCCATAGGTGCTCTCCATTATTAGCGCCTCAATGCGGTGGAACTCCGTGTTTGCAGGAGGCTGGAGCCTCAGGGCCTTGTTATCCCTCACGCTATAGTACTTAAGGTCCCCTGTGTAGAGTATGTTATAGAGGCCCTGGCCTATGTGTATGTGCACTAGGGCAGATCCCAGTATGTGGCCAGCGTCGCTGAAGGTGAGCTTTGCGTCGGGCGAGAGGTCAGTGACAACGTCATAGTTCACCGTTATGGTATGGTTAAGCATGGTAATCAGATCCTTCTGCGTGTAGGGAGGCTCCTTGCCCTCCTTTATGTAGAGGTTTATGAAGTCCTGCAGCATGAGGGTCGCTATGTCGCGCGTAGCTGGGGTCATGTATATGGGCCCACGGTAGCCGTACTTGTAGAGCATGGGGGCCAGGCCCACGTGATCCATGTGCGCGTGTGATATGACTACGGCGTCCAGCTCGTCAAGCCTTAGCTCAGGGGCGTCAAACATGGGGTAAGCGTCGGGGCCAAAGCCGCTCTGGGCGAAGCCAACGTCGAGCAGGATCTTGCTCTCCGAGGTATCTATCAGTATGCAGGACCTGCCAACCTCTCCGAAGCTTCCAAGGCCCGTTATCCTTACATAACGTGGCCCTGAGATCATGTCCCTGTAGATCCTCTCCCCTATCTCCCTGAGGGCGTGCCTCCTCTCGCTTGACGCCATAAGGTAAAGCGTGTTAAGAGAAGCTAACGTCTTGCTGACCAGGGGCGGCTTCCTCTGCACCTCAAGCCTCCATCCTGTGGCCGCCAGAACCTGGTTCCTGAACGTCTTGCCTTTCCCTATTAGCTTTCCAGGCTTGTCGGTCAGCACCCTTACCTCCCCGAGGACCTCGTCAAACTGTATGTCGCTCGGGTCTATGGTGACGTCCTGAGGGGCGTTCTCGAGAATGTACTTTATCGTGGCCTCCCTTGTCGCCCTGGCCTTCGGGTCGCTCCTCACAACTATTCTCTTCCTGAGAAGCTTGGCGGGCTCCTTTACCTTCTCCTCGCCCTCTAGCATCCACTTAGTGTTCTTGACGTAGATCGCTATCTCCGGGCCCTCAAACTCTATCTTAGCTATCTCAGCGCTGCCGAGGTTCTTGTATATCTCCTCAACTATTCGCCTTCGTAGCTCAAGCCCTGATAGCAGACGCCTCCCTTCGCCTGGCTGAGACTGGCTTTCCAAAGCTGCACCACCGCAGGAACGGTCTACGGTTCCTGTGAAAGATTAGCGTGGCTGAAAAGGTATAAACTTTTCCTGATAGGTAGAGCGACCTATTATCGTGACGTCTATTCCGTCGCCCGTGGCAGAGTCCCTGAGTATGGCTGACCTTATGGCTTCAGCGGCCAAGTTTACAGCGTCGTCTAACGATATGCCGTCCTTGTAGCCTCTCTCTAGGACCCCGAGGGCCACCGGGGAGCCTGATCCTGTGGAGGTGACCTTCTCCTCAGTGACCCCTCCATAAGGATCTATGGCGTAAAGGCGTGGCGCTGTGTCATAACCGCCTACTATCAACTGAACCAAATACGGGAAGTACTTACTTGATGAGAGTATATTTGCCAGGAGAGTTGCCATACCATAAACGCTCAGCCTCTTGCCCCTGTCAAGTTCATAGTACCTGGCCTCCTCCCTCACGGCATCGGCTAAGGCCTGCGCGTCCGCCACAAGGCCTGATATGGTCATTGCGGCATAATCTGTAAGCTTAACTATCTTCTTAACGCTGCGGCTCGCTATCAGGGTTCCAGCCGTGGCCCTCTTGTCCGCCGCAAGAATCACATAGTCACCTGCTATTAGACCCACGGTTGTTGTTCCATGCCAGCCCCTGCCGTATTTGTCTGGCGCGATATAACTGAACATCTTCTTCACCGGTGGTTCACTGTACGGCAGATTTTTAAAGATGCATTCTGCGAACCTTACTTGACTCCGCCAAGGGTTTTAGTGTGACTACTTAGCCGGACGTTAATAGTCCGCCCCTTCAATAACTTTAGTCCTGGTCGCCAGCTCCTCTGCGGCGTCCCTCGTTAGGCCCCTCTCGCCCAGTATAGTGTACCTCTCAGGCCTTATAGAAGCGGCCTTTACTAGGGCCTCTATAATTTCATCGTCGGTGACCCCTAACTCCTTAGCGTTAACTGGGGCCCCCGCCTCTTTCAATAGCCTCCTTATGCGGACCCAGTCCTTGCCATAGAGGTACGACATTAGTATCGTGCCTACGCCCACGGCCTCACCGTGAAGAGGCGGATTCCTGCTTATCATCTCGAGCGCGTGGGCAAACAGGTGCTCAGACCCGCTGGCGGGCCTGCTGCTCCCAGCTATGCACATAGCCACCCCGCTGCTTATCAGGGCCTCCACCAGGGCCCTTATGCCATCCTTACTGCCAAGGCCTATCTTCCTGGCGTACGCCCCCACGTGCCTTGCGCTCATGAGTGCCAGGCTGGCCGCGTAGGCCCCGTAGTACTCGCCCCTAAGGTTGTGGGCTAGCTTCCAGTCGAGCACAGCTGTGTACTTCCCTATCAAGTCGCCGAAGCCTGCGGAGGCGAGCCTCCTTGGCGCTGACGAGATAATGTCTATGTCCAATAACAGGAGCCTCGGCGGCTTAGCTAACTTTGAATACGGCCTTTCAAACCCCCTCAGAGTTGCAAAGGGGCTCGTTATACCGTCATGACTAGGCGCCGTGGGCACGCTAACGAACTCCTTGCCCGATTCGGCCGCGGCGTACTTGGCTAGATCTATGCTCCTCCCGCCCCCTAAGCCTAGGAGTATGTCAGCCCTGTCTTTCCTGGCCTCCTCTGCAACCCTGTTGGCCTCATCTACGGTCGCGGGCCCCGCTATGGTGTAGGCTACGCTAAAGCCCTTATCTTCAAGTATCTCCTTAACCTCGTTATACACTGAGCTTACTATGTGGGGCCCGGTAACCACGAAAACTAGCAAACCGCTAGGGAACATGTCCTTGAAATGATCCCCAAGGCTCTTCAGAACCCCATCTCCAACCACAATCCTTTTCGGCAGTTCAATTATGTGCTGATCCATCACGAACCTCCAGGGTGCGCTGCAGGCCTAACAATAAAAGGCAGCTATAAAGCGGCGCAACCTCTAGGGCTTTGGCAAGAACTAACACAAAAAGGGGCCAAGATAGTTGCCCCTGAAGAGAACCCTTTTACTGAAAGGAAAAACGGCTGCCTCTAATTACGTAACGTTGCTCCCCTCAGTCGCTTGAGCTTGATGTGCTTGAGGTGCTTGACGAGGACTCCTCTTCCTCGCCGCCCTCCTTCTTGCTCGAGCTTGGTCCAGTTGAGCTCTTCTTCGCGGCTACCATGTCATCAATTCTCAGTATCAGCGTCGCGGCCTCAGTTCCAGCCTTATATGCGTTCACCTTTACCCTGAGCGGCTCTACCACGCCGTTGGCCCACATGTCTACTATGTTGCCTGTGTTTAGGTCTATGCCGTACCACTTCTTTGACGGATCCGAGTGGGCGCTCCTGAGCTTCATGAGTATGTCTATTGGGTCGTAGCCGGCGTTCGTGGCCAGCGTCTGCGGCAGAGCCTCGAGCGCCTTCACGAAGGCTTCAACTGCCAGCTGCGTCTTGCCTGGGACGCTCTTTGACCACTCCCTCAGAGACTTAGCCACCTCGGCCTCTACGGCGCCTCCGCCTGCAACTATCTTGCCGTCCATTATTGCGTCTGCCACGGCGCTCAGCGCGTCATGTATAGCCCTCTCGGCCTCGTCCACCATCCTCTCAAAGCCTGCGCGTATTAGTATGGTCACGCTCTTCGGGTTCTTGGCGCCCTCTATGAAGACCATCTTGTCCTCTCCTACCTTCCTCTCCTCGACCAGGTCGGCGTAGCCGAGGTCCTCAGGCTTGAGGTCATCGAGGTTAGTTACTATCTTGGCACCGGTAGCCCTAGCTATCTTCTCTATGTCGCTCCTCTTCACCCTCCTCACGGCAAGTATTCCCTTCTTGGCCAGGAAGTGCTGGGCCACGTCATCGATGCCCTTCTGGGTTATCACGACGTTGGCGCCGGTGGCAGCTATCTTCTCTACCTTGTCCTGCAGTATCTTCTCCTGCTTGTCGAGCAGCCTCTTTATTGCGTCAGGTGACGATATGCTTATCTCCATGTCTATCTCAGGCTTCTGTATCTCGAGCGGGGCGTCAAGCACGGCTATCTTGGCGTGCTCAACCCTCTTTGGCATGTCAGGGTGAACAACCTCCTTGTCTATAACAATGCCGTTCACCAGCTGAGTATCTGTAAGGGCGCCGCCGTGCTTCTTGACTATCTGCACGTTATTTATGTCAACATACCACTTGTCGCCCCTCTTCTCAGCGACGGCTCTCGCGGCGTCAACTACTATCTTAGCGAAGTACTCCCTGGCCTCGCCGACGGCTTTGCTGTTGAGGCTGGTCATGGCAACCTTCATTAGTTTGTCAGTGTCATCTATGGACACGGGCTCTGCTATGCTATTAAGGACCTCTATTGCCTTATCAACTGCGCTCTTGTAGCCCTGTATTATTATGGTTGGATGTATGTTCCTGTCTATGAGATCTTCGGCCTGCCTGAGCAGCTCTCCGGCAAATATTACTGAGGTCTTGGTTCCGTCGCCCGCCTCCTCATCCTGACCCTTGGCAGCCTGGACCAACATCTTGCCAGCGGGGTGCTGTATGTCCATCTTGTCAAGTATCGTGGCTCCGTCGTTGGTTATAGTTACGTCACCAAGGCTGTCAACCAGCATCTTGTCCATGCCCTTAGGACCATATGTAGTCTTGAGGATCTCCGCCACCGCAATGGCAGCCATCATGTTGTTGCGGAGGGCTTCCCTGCCGGCCGTCCTCTGAGTGCCCTCTTTGAGTATAATCACTGGAACTCCCATAGTTTCAAGCTGTGAGGCCATAGCTTATTCACCCGCCTTGATGTTCCTTGAATTTATGTTAGAGTACTTCTATAAAAGCTTTTCTGAGGGGTTAGAGCCCTCTTCCTAATGCTTTTAATGCCTGACCTCACAGGGGCTCTTGGTGGTAAGATGGGTAAGGTTAGGACAACATTGGTCAAGAGGACTGCCAGGGAGCTCCTGGCTAAGTACCCTAACCTGTTCACGGAGAGCTTTGAAAACAATAAGAAGGTAGTGTCGCAGCTGACCTACTGGTCCTCGAAGAAGCTCAGGAACCAGGTGGCCGGATACATAACCAGCCTGGTAAGAATTAACAAGGAGAGGCAGAAGCGCCTGAGCGAGGAGGCTAAGGCCAGCTGAGAGGGCTTGAGCCCCCTTGCCAACTACTAAGGTAAAGCTCCTAGCGGCGCTAAAGGACCTAGCGGGAGGGGCCCAGGAGGTACTAATTGAGGGAGGCAGCTGGACCGAGGTTCTCAGGAAGCTGCTCTCACAATACCCGGGGCTCAGCCCCGTGATCGCCCAGGACGGAACCCCTAAGCCTGGATTTCTAGTCTTCGTGGACGGCGTTGACAGCAGACTCCTTGACAGAGGCCGCCCGGCTAAGGAGATAGTCATACTTCCAGTGAATCATGGAGGGGATGACAAGTTCCAGTGGATAACGTGGAGCCAGATAGACGAGGCAGTAGAAAAAATAGCCGAAAAGATAAATAGCTCTGGCTTTAGGCCCGACGCCATAGTGTGTATAATGAGGGGCGGCCTGATACCTGGGAGGCTGCTGGCCGACAGGCTGGGGGTCGAAGACATAGGCACATTGGAGGTGAAGCTTTACATATCCCCAGGGCAGAGGGGGGAGAGGCCCTTCCTGAGGCAGCCTCTTACGCTTCCAATAAAGGACAAGAAGGTCCTACTAGTTGATGACGTGAGTGACTCGGGGCTCACGCTTCAGTTCTCCGTGCAAGCGCTCTCGCTTTATATGCCCACAGAGATAAGGACTGCGGCACTTTACATAAAGCCCTGGACCAAGCTGGTTCCTGACTATTATGCGGACCAGGTGAGCAAATGGATAGTATTTCCGTGGGAGGCAAGCGAGTTTAAGAGGGAAATTAATGGAAAGGAAGGTTCAAATACTCGATGAGCTCACGGCTTAACGGCGTTCACAATGCGCGTAGTGATAGCCCTGGGCGGTAACGCCATACTTAGAAAGGGCGAGAAAGGGAGCCCTGAGGAACAGTGGAGCAACGTCAGGAGGACGGCCTCACTCATAGCAAAGGCCTTCCAAAATGATGAAATAATAATAACCCATGGAAATGGACCGCAGGTGGGCTACCTGCTCGAGGTTATGAACATAGCTAAGGGCTACCCTCCTCAGAGCATGGACCTGGCCGACGCAATGACCCAGGGTTGGCTGGGCTTCATGCTTCAGATGGCCCTGGAGGAGGCCTTCCAGGGCAGGCGGAGGGCGGTGGCCATAATAACGAGGACCCTCGTAGACGCTGATGACCCTTCCTTCAAGAACCCAACGAAGTTCGTCGGCGCTTACTTCAGTGAGGCCGAAGCTAAGAGGCTGTCCTCAGAGTACGGCTGGGTGTTCAAGCAGGATCCCAGGGGAGGCTACAGGAGGGTGGTGCCAAGCCCCGAGCCCCTGGACATACTTGAGGCAAGCTTAATAGAAGAGCTCGCCAGGGAGGGCATCATAGTTATATCGGTAGGGGGAGGGGGCGTACCTGTCATAAGGACCGAGGAGGGCCTAAGGCCAGTTGAGGCTGTCGTAGACAAGGACCTCGCGAGCTCCCTGCTTGCAGTCAAGCTTAAGGCTGACCTCTTCATAATTTTAACCGACGTCAGAGGGGTCGCCGTGGGCTTTGGGAAGCCCAACGAGCGGTGGCTTGACGAGGTCTCCGCTGACGAGCTCGAAGAATACTACAGGAGAGGGGAGTTCCCCCCGGGCTCCATGGGGCCCAAGGTCTTGGCTGCCCTGAGGTTCGTCAGGTCAACGGGGAGGACGGCAATAATAGGGGGCCTTGACGAGCTGCCAGAAGTAATAAGGGGTTCATCAGGTACAAGGATAAGGCCTTAGCCTGACCTCTTCGCGATATCGTCAGCCTCTTCGCGCAGCCTGGCGCCCACGGCAAGCAGCTTCTCCTTCAACTCACGTGGCAGCTCCACGGATCTTCCTAGGCTCTCATCATAGGCTACCGTAACTATTGTGCACTTGGCTGCCAGCCTGTTCGTGGTCTCATTGTAGATCTCGTATTCATATGTAAGGCTGCTCCTGCCTATTATAATGCCAGTTATGTCTACCCTATAGAAGTCCCCGGGGCCCAGGGGGCTCTTGTAGTCACACCTAGCGCTGACCCTTGGCATTATTAGCCTCTTACCGGGGCGGCTGCTCTGAGTAAAGCCGAGCCCTGCCAGGAACTCCTCTTCCGTCCTCTCGCAGATCCTGAAATAATTAGAGAAGTGCATCCAGCACGCCGCGTCTGTCTCGCTCCAGTAAACTCTATAAGAGGCCGAAAATATGGGCCTGGAAGCCATACAGGCCACCTAGCGTTAGCGTCTAAATACTGTTTTTATTCCCTTTATCCACAGCTCTAAAGTTAGGTGTAGGCGCTATGTCAATAGCCACAGAGCCCGCGCGGAGGTTCACAGCAAAGCTTAACAGCCTCATAGATCACGTCGTCAACGTCACGACCAGCGACGGCAAGACCTACACAGGCAAGCTGACTGGCTTTGATCCCTCAACGCTCTCGGTTGTAATAGAGGAGGCTAAGGACCCCTCCGGCAACCAGTGGCCCATCATAATAATAAGCGGAAGCCGCCTGGCCGAGATAAAGGTTGGGGAGTCTGAGGTATTTAACGCCAAGGAGTTCATGGAGTTCCTGCTCAGGTTCGGCAACATAGACAGGTCACAGGTCAGGGTTTATGAGGACGCTAACGTTGTTGAGGTCAGCAGAACCATAAGGGTCTCAAAGAACGGCGTAGAGGGCTCGGGCCCCCTGGCGCAGAAGGTCAACACGCTCTTCAGAGAGTACCTGAGGACTAAGGGGGTCGTAGTTAGCTAATGCCTAGCACGTTCAGGATTAAAGACTTTGAGCTGGCGGGCAGAATAGGGATCCTTGAGACAGCCTCAGGCCGTATCGAGACGCCGGCCTTTTTTCCGGTGGTGGATCCGCTGCGCCAAGAGATCAGCCTACAGGATATCAAGGAGGCAGGCTTTAACCAAGTCATAACTAACGCTTACCTGCTTTACAGGAGGTTTGGCGACAAGGCAAAGGAATTGGGGGTTCATCAAATTCTAGGCTTTGATGGAGTTGTAATGACTGACTCAGGAGCCTACCAAATGCTGGAGTACGGTACCATAAGCGTTGACCAGAGGACTGTCGTCTCGTTCGAGAAGGATATAAAGAGTGACATCGCTGTAATCCTAGACCACCCCACGGGCGACGTCAGCAGGGGCCTGGCGGAGCAAAGCGTTATAAACACTTTGAACAACGCCAGGGAAGCCATTTCCTATCTTGACCTTGAGAACTCCAAGACCATATGGGTTCTCCCGATACAGGGAGGTAAGTACCTTGACCTAGTTGCCAAGAGCGCCAGTGAGTCGGCGGACCTGCCTTATCCCATGTACGGGATAGGGAGTCCCACAGTCTTCATGGAGAAATATAATTATAAAGTGGTTGTAGATATGATAGGTACGGCCAAGAGGTTCCTCAAGCCTGAGAGACCCGTGCACCTCTTCGGGGCAGGCCACCCGCTGATATTTCCCTTTGCAGTGGCCCTAGGCATTGATACCTTCGACTCCGCCTCATACATGTTATATGCAAGGGACGACAGGTATATAACGGACTACGGCACCGTAAAGCTTCAGGAGCTGGAGTACTTCCCCTGTTCATGCCCGGTGTGCAGAAAGTACACCCCCAAGGACCTGCTTGAGATGCCCGCTGAACAGAGGAGGAGGCTACTCGCGATACACAACCTCTACGCAATAAAAAGGTCAATAGAAAGGGTCAAGCAGAGCATGAGGGAGGGAAGGCTCTGGGAGCTCTTAGTTGAGGTCTCGCACTACCGCCCAGAGATGCGGGAGGCGCTGAGGGCCATAAGCAAGTACTACCGATACATGGAGTCGTTCACGCCAACCAGCAAGGGCGGCCTCCGCGGGGTCAGGCTGTTCTCTGTAGAGAGTACGTGGAATCCAAGGATCGTAAGACTGAGAACCTGGGTGCTGCTTCACTACAGGCCTTCCTCTGCCATGGTCAGGCTGAGCCCCCTGCTGAGCAGAAGCGGCATGTGCCAGCAGTCCAAAAAGGCTGATGAGCAGTCCCTGGCATATTACGTTCCATACCTGGGCGTTGTCCCCGAGGAGATCTGCGGGGCTTACCCGACGGCCCAGTTCAGCTATGGCGAGCCTGTGCCAGACGATGTTATCAGGGATCTGATCAATTTCCTCAGGGCGCTAGTAATAAGGCTCAGGAGGGAGGGCCATGAAGTCATGGTTGAGGCCACCCAAAGGAAGCGCTGGAGCTTAGAGGCCGGGTTAGAGATGCAGAGGATGGGCCTGAAGGTCCTATGGACGAGGGACTCTAAGGGAAGCTTAAGGCCTGCCGTGAGCTGAATCACATGAATATGTTCGTGCCTCCCTGCCTTCCTCTCTCTTGGGAAAGTATATCCGAGATCTTCTCCAGCTCCTCCTTCTGCTTCTCCGCAAGCCTCTCGAGCTCATCCATGGGGACCTTTATGCCCAGCAGTTCATTAACTATAACCTTCATGCCCACGAGCGCCGCATCATAATCTACCGTGTCCACGGCCGAGTAGGGCAGTATCATAACTGCTGGGACGCCATAGTGCTCAAGGTATATGTGAAGCAGGGCCAGCGGGCCAACCACGCCCAGGCCCTCCTCCATTAGCGGCGCCTGAAGCTTTGGACCCTCGTAGAGCCTGTTGTGAAGCCACCTGTAGCCGTACTTTTCATCTGGCGGCTCGTAGTCGCGACTGAGGCCCCCGACCAGTATCGCGTACTTTACTCCTACCTGGGAGGCCCAGAGGGCCACCTCGCTGCAGTAGGCATTCTGGTCTACAGGCTCAGGGACAGCCCTATTGACCAGGGCCACAACACCGCTGCCCGCGTAGAGCTCAAATGGGAATCCTATGCCGTCGTCCTCCATAATTATCATTGACGGAAGCCTTGGAGTGAGCACATAGCCTATCTTACTGAGGGACAGAGCTGAGGCCAAATATCGTGGCACCACGTAGCCGATCCTGCCGAACCCCGGGAAACCGGCCACTAACACTGAGCCCCTGAGCGACTCAGGGGGCTGCCTCACTACTATTGATATGCCTCTTGTCCTCAATCCTCAACACCTCTCCTGACCCTCACAACCTCCTGTGAACCCAGCTGGCGCATGAGAAAGCCTGGGGCCCTTGCCTTGCCGACGCCAAGCAGGTTATCATTAGAGTCAACTATTAGAACCTCGTCACCAGGCCTTATTGACTTGTCGGCGTCTAGGACTGTGTTACCAGTGACCTCGCCCCTGAGGGCGGGCCCACCGGCTACGATAACCCTAAACCTTGGAGGCTTTGTCGCAGATTTTATGATCTTGCCTGCCTCCGGGGATATGCTAAATGTGAAGTCCCTAGGCCTTAATGTCATCAGCCTAACCCCATTGTAATAAACATACCTTATTTTGCCTCTTCTGAGCTCCACCTGAAGCGGAAGTGACGTTATAGCTGCCGCTACTTCCTCGTTGAACTGCAACGCGAGCAGGTAACCCACCTGCCTCAGCTCCCGCTCGGTGACAGGCCTTGGAGGCAAAGGCCCCTTCCCGGACCAGGGCGCAGGTTGTCCGCAAGCTTTTAAACTGACATGATGTAAGAGATCCGGGTCCCAGATATGACATCCCCGCACGAGCTTAAGGGTAAGGATTTCCTGTGCCTCACTGACTACTCAACCGAGCAGATAAACTTCCTGCTAGACCTCTCAAGGCAGATGAAGGAGTGCTTCTACGCCGGCGAAAGGATGTTGGACACTCTCCGCGGAAGGAGCGTGGCCATGATTTTTGAGAAGCCCTCCACTAGGACTAGGGTGAGCCTAGAAGTTGCGGCTTACCAGCTGGGAGCTCTGCCCATAATGCTCAGCTCAAGCGAGCTTCAGCTGGGCCGCGGCGAGAGCATACCTGACACCGCCAGGACGCTCTCCAGGTTCGTCGACGCCATAGCGGCTAGGGTCAGGAACCACAGTGACCTCGAGGTCCTGGCGCAGTACGCCACTGTGCCCGTGATAAACGCGTTAAGCGACCTGTCCCACCCGCTCCAGGCGTTAGCTGATTACCTTACAATTTACGAGAAGAAGGGCAAGTTCAGCGGCCTCAAGCTGGCCTTTGTTGGCGACGGAAGCGACAACATGCTCCACAGCCTCATGGTTGTCGGGGCCAAGCTTGGGGTCAGCATATACGTGGCGTCTCCAGCCTCCCTCAAGCCTAACGAGTCCATACTGGCGGCCGCTATGAGGGACGCTGAGGTCAGCGGTGCCGAGATAAAGTTTACTGAGAAGCCCGAGGAGGCTGTGGACGGCGCTGACATAGTGTACACTGACGTGTGGGTCAGCATGGGGCAGGAGAACATGGCGGAGGCCAAGAAGAGGCTGTTAGCCCCCTACCAGGTCAACGCAAAGCTCATGGAGAGGGCGTCGAGCCGGGCCATATTCATGCACTGCCTGCCCGCCCACCGCGGCGAGGAGGTAACCGATGATGTGATAGATGGCCCCTGGTCCGTGGTCTGGGACGAGGCTGAGAACAGGCTTCACACTGAGAAGGCGGTGTTGGCGGCCCTTATACCGTAGCCCCTTAAGAGGTTTTAGGCCTTACCCGAGCTCCTACCCCTTTAACCCCACTGACAGCTAGCATGTAAGGGGTATAGCTTTGAGCTACGAGGTGCTCGGGGGCCTTATTGACGTGCTGATATCGCACATAAACAGCCTCGAGAAGAGCGAGAAGAGAATTAAGGACGTGGAGAGCCCCTCAGCAATCGCAAGCATAATGCTTTACAAGTCGTGGAAGGCCTCGCTGCTGAAGATAACTGCGAAGGCCAAGGAGACCTACGAGGAGGCCAAGAGGGGCAACAAGCTGGCGGCCTCCATAGACAGCTGCGCCCTCGCCGACATGGTTAACAATGTGTTAATAAGCTCTAACCCTGAGGACCCAGTCTTTATGGAGCTGAGGCCCGTGCTCACGTACCTAAAGGACATAGCCCTGGCCTCCTGCACCCCTGACCTTCAGCCAACTATCCAGCCCTGAACCGGTGACTGAGGGCCCAGGAGCAGGTCCGGTGCCAAAGGCGCCCTAGCATAGGGGTACGAGCCCCCGCCTGGGAACACAGGCGAGTACCATGTAATGTCTGATGCCATAGAGATGGAAGGCACGAACGCTGCAAAGTAAGTGTCTGTTCCTATGTCTTGGTAATAGAGCACAACCACCCTGTAGTCACCTATGGAGCTTATCGTCGCGTTAAGCGGGGCTTCAAATGATACGGGACTCTGCCAATCGGTCCATCCATAGTCTGTGGCCCAAACGGGGAGCATGGCGTTGCTGACCCCAGGCCAGCCGCCCAGCCAGTTGACGAAGGGCCCCCCGCCTGGGACGCTTCTTACAGCTATCACCGTGCCGTCGTCCGTCGTTGCGGCAACTGTCAGGTTAGGGTTATACACGGCTGCCCAGCCCACCGCCTTCAGGAGCCACGACATCTGCTGCTGGGACTCGTAGAGACACATCTGCTGCTGGGACTCGTAGAGACCATAGGGCCACGGCTGGCCGCCCTCAAACCCGTTCTGGAAGTTAAACTCCACGTCATAGCCTTCTATCAAGTATCCTTGCCAATCGTAGACAGGCTCGTTGGCCTCTGTGGACACCTCTGGCTCGCCGTAAGAGATAAACGTGCCATTTATTACGTCAGTAGTGAAAAGGCCGTAGCTGTAGCTCCTCTCGGCCTTAGCGTTAGAGACCTTAACAAAGGCTATCGTCGGGGCTGTCGGTGAGTAATAAAGCAGCTGTTGGTTCAAGGTCCCATTGTAAAGAACGCAGTAAGAATAATTGCTTGCAAAGGTTCTCACAGCATTAAATAAAGGTAGGCTGTAAACGAATTCTGCAAGGCCAACGTAGCTGAACCCAACCATACTGTAGGCATAGCCGTACCTTGAGTTGCAGTAGTGGGACACCGCAGCTCCAATGCCCCCTCCGGAACCATAAAGGGTTCCGTTTGCATCTACATATATCTGGTACAGGAGGCCCTCCTGCATTACATATGCAATATTATCGGTGCTGAGGTTCTGGGTGTAGTAGGAGTTAACTCCCCAGTTTACGGTACCTAAGGTAGAGCCGTTCAGGAACAGCATGTATATAGTCAAGTTATTGTACGGCATTATTTGCCTATCGAGCTTCACCCATACGGTGGCCTCCGTGGAGTTGTAGAACTCTATCCAGCCGTTCAGGGGATCCCACCCAGTGCCGTTCCAGATAGCGAAAAGCACGTTAGCAAGTGGAACTAGGCCGGTGCCATCCTTAACGCTTATGCTGTTATATTTGATTATTTTACTGCTCAAGTTTATGGTAAAGTTGACTGTTAGATCGACAGGAGTTGCCTCGCTGGTCGGGTTGTAAAGTATTATGGGCGTCAGGTTTACTATGGTGTAGGTCTTAGGTATGGCTATCTTCTCCGTGGGAGTGACCACTGAGATTAAAGTGGTTATTACCCTGGTGCCTATCAGCTGCTGCACGGAGGTTCCGTTGTATGGGTTAATGCTGGTAGACGCTGCAGAACGTACAGTGAAGCTCACTGGAATCGCAGCCATGGCATTACCGCTCTGAAGTAATACGACCATGTTGCTCTTGACGGCCTCTAGGCCCCTGTTAAGCTTCACTATTATCGTCAGCCACTGCGCTGGGCCAGCGGACGCTGGAAGATTATATATTGTGCCGTAGGGACCTATCACAGTTACGTTAGCAGAGCTGCCAGACGAAGAGACTAGAAGGGGTGACCCATTTATAAGCCTCAAGGACAGCCCATTGACCTGATAGGAGTAGGGGAACTGAGAGTAAAGTCTAAGCTCAATATAGGTACCATTGAAATAAATTAAGTAAGCTTCGACCTCCTCCTGCAGCTCCTGGGACAGCTGCAGATACTGAGTCCTCTCCATAGCATAACTTGCCCTCAGCCTGTACTGCTCCATTATGTACGTCATCGCTGCTATGGAAGCCAGAACAGCCAAAGCTACTATAAGCCCCCCTACTATGGCCGCCTGGGACTTACGGCCCCGCATAGACGCTCACCTCACCTGAGTCCGTGACGAAATAGGAGTAGGGGAACTGAGAGTAAAGTCTAAGCTCAATATAGGTACCATTGAAATAAATTAAGTAAGCTTCGACCTCCTCCTGCAGCTCCTGGGACAGCTGCAGATACTGAGTCCTCTCCATAGCATAACTTGCCCTCAGCCTGTACTGCTCCATTATGTACGTCATCGCTGCTATGGAAGCCAGAACAGCCAAAGCTACTATAAGCCCCCCTACTATGGCCGCCTGGGACTTACGGCCCCGCATAGACGCTCACCTCACCTGAGTCCGTGACGAACACAACCAGGCCAGGCCCAGACCACCTGCATGAGACGTAACCCATGGAGGCGGCTGGCAGATCTGCAGGTAACCTGTAGGTGATACCGCTAACCGTGACGTTACAGCTAGCTGGGCTGGAGTTAACCAACACATTAAGAAGCCTCACCCCATAGGGGCCTGTGCTGAACGTGGCGTAGACGTGCCCTCCAGCGGACCAGGCAGACATAGGTACAATGTATTGGAGGTACTCATAGCCGTTTCCAACAGACTCCTCATACCGCGTTAAAGTGACATAATAGTAACTTAGAAATGCACCCCCAACTGCAAGTACCACAAGTATCAACATTAGCTCAGCGGCCACGTCACTTACGCTCCTCTTGGCCAACATCGCTCACTTTAATAATATTGTTATACAAGCAGGCTTTTATTTTTAAGCTTTTAAGTAAATTCCCCGCAAAGGCCACCAAGCATGGTGCCATAGCTAGGGTCTGTTATGCTATAAGCGCTCCTGCTCCTGGACCATGCATAATCATGAGGGTTGCGACTAACGTGGCTGACCCTATGGCAAGCAGCTGCAGGAAGTTGCCAACCACCTTGGGTGGGTAGTCATCTATGGCCTTTGCCATAACGTAGGCCGAGGCCAGGGAGAGCACTATCAGGGCGTAGTAAAGGAACCCAACTATTGCCACCAGGGTTGAGGCGCTAAGCTGCGAGGCGCCAAGGGTTACAGGCGCCTGCGACAGGGCTCTAGCTATGGAGACCCCAATGCCGCTGGCCGCGCCGTAGACAGCGACGCCCATGTAAACTATCATGGAGTACGACCTCAGCCTGTTGAAGAGAGAAAACTCCATCCTGTCTAGCTCCGCGGCGTACTTGCTAACCACTTCTAAGACGTCCCTGGCCCTGCCCCCGCTCCTCTCAGCGACCACTATTGACGAGAGTAGGAGCCTGACCTCTCTTGGAACCTTTGAGAAGACCTTCCTAAAGGAGCTCTCGGCGTCGCCCGTAGCCCTGTAGAGCGCGCTGAAGGCGCTTATGTAGTCCCTAAGGGGGCTCTCGCTCAGCGACGCTGCAGCCTCCAGAGCTTCGGCCATGGACTCGCTGGAGGCGGCAATGCTTGGGAACACCTGCAGAAACACCCTGCTCTGCAGCTTCAGCCTCTTATCAATATCCTGCCTGCGGCTTAACACTATGGCTACGGGGAGCAGGGGCCCAAATATTATTATGTCGGTGGCCACTATCGACGTTATCCCCATGGGCACCGGTATTCCGTCGAAGAACTCATAGGTGACGTGCCTTATTACAAAGAATATTAAGACATACTCGTCGAGCGCTATGGCCGCCGCAAGCGAGGTGAAGAACAGCACCGACTTAGAGGTGCTCAAGCCCGTCACCCTAAAGCTTTATTTTGGAAACCTGGTCGTCTATCAGCACTACCGTTACTGCAGAAATTATTGGCATGAGGATGAATATCGCTAGGACCACCAAGGAAGTAAACGAGACGCCGTGTATGGGGTAGACCGAGAACAGGATCCCCATTATAGTCACGAGGATGGGCATTATCATGCCCGCTGAGAGGAACATCTCCAGCAGGGAGCCCACGGAGGCCGCCACCTTATCCACAAGGCTATAGTAATAGTTCGTGTACGTCTCGAGCTGGTAGTTAACTATTGAGAGCAGGTCAGAGCCCGTGCTCACCCCCTTGGCGAGGGACTCAGCCAACGTCTTCAAGCTGTTGGACGGCGTTATCTTAGAGAGCTCGTTTAGGATCACCACCGGGTCTTGGGAGAGGGACGTCATTAACTTTATGTAATTTATCTCAACCCTGAACTCCTTGAGCTCATCCTCGTACTTCGCCAGGCCCGCGAGGGCCTCCGAGAGGTTCTGGCCGCCAGCCAGGAGGGAAGCGAGGGTTGAGGCGAACACGTGAAACTTAGCCTCAAGGTAGTCAGCTCTTGACGTGTAGCTGAAGGCAGGGATCCCTATTGAGAGCGCTATGGAGAGCAGAAACCCTGAGGCCGCGGCTAATGCTAACACTAGGTACTCTATAGGACCGCTAAGCGGGAGCCTCTTAAGAGCCGCTAACGCTACAAAGGGCAGCGCCGCCGTCATAAGCGCTGTCAGTGGGAAGACAGTCTTCCTACAATAGCTGTCCAGGTCCTTTGCCATGCCAGCGCCTATAATTATATACTCTATGCCGGGGCTCAGCCTTCGTATCATGATACAGAGAGGGAACGTCATGGAGGGCCCTGGCTTAGGCCGGCGGCTCAAAACGGCTCACCTCCTTCAGCGCAGCGTCATAAACTCTCTCCGGCTCGCGCTCGTAAAGTCTGGTGATCGTATGCAACAGAGTTACGTCGGCGTTCTTCTCCGCCAGCCACGCAAGGACCGTAGCCCTGCGTATGAGGTCCTCGTAGGCCTCGTCGTAGGTTATTAGCCGCAGCTCGGCCACGGTGCTTAATAGATCTAACTTTTCCTTAGTGAGCCTCCAGATGTCCTTCTCCGGATCCCACACTACCACCTCGCCTAGCTTAACGCTGTCCGTAGAGGGGTCGTAGCCCCTGGACTCGTGAACCCTCGTCACCCTCCTTGACACCTGGCCCCCTCTCTCTACCCTCAATATGTTAACGAAGAGCTTAGCCGTGGAGACTAGGCTGGCCGGAACGTTCATGGGAGGCGAGGTGAGCCTCTTGACGAGCACGTCAGCGGACTCCGCGTGGACTGTAGTGAGGCCTCCGTGGCCCGTGGCAAGGGCCTGGAAGAACGCGTAGGCCTCCCTTGACCTTATCTCGCCCACTATTATGACGTCTGGCCTCTGCCTGAGGGCCGCCTCCACCTGGCTCTGCAGCGTGACATTCTCAACCCTTGGGTCAGTTGAAGGCCTTGAAACCATGCCTCCCCAGTTCTCGTGGAAGGGCAGGAAGACCTCAGGGGTGTCCTCAACAGTGACTATCTTGTACTCGGTGGGCACCAACATTGTGACAGCGTTAAGCATGGTGGTCTTCCCGCTTCCCGTAGGCCCATAAAACACGACCCCCTGCTTGTTTGCTACCGCAATCCATAGAAGAGCCGCCACAAGGGGGTCCAGGGTCTTGAGCCTGAGGAGCTCAACTATAGTGAAGGGCTCGGCCCTGAACTTCCTAATTGTGAACTGGGACCCGTGGCGTGAGACCACGTCGAGGACTATGTTGACCCTATACCCCTCACGCTTCAGGACACCCTCCACTATAGGGGTTGCTATCGAGGGCTCCTTGCCGCTCCTCACGCCCAGCTTCGCTACAAGGGAGTTAAGCTCCTGGGCTGACTGCATCACAATATTCGTGGTCAGCCACTCGTACCTTGTGTGGTAGACGAACACGGGTATCCCAACTCCATTACATGAGATGTCCTCTATGTAGGGATCCCTCATGAGGGGCTCTATGGGGCCGTACCCTACCAGGTCCCTGGCAACATGATAAGCCACGGCAGTTACAGCCTCCTCGAGGCTTCCCCCGCTGACCCTATGTGCTCTCTTGAGCACGCTCCTTACGGCCTCATAGGCGTAAGGTCTTAGGATGTCAAAGGCCTTCTCGACACTTCCTGAGGCATTAAGCGCCTCAAGTAGCGTGAGGCTCCTTGATATGAGTGATAGCAGCTCACCGTAAGCCTTACGCCTTACCTCCGTGTTGAGGGGAGGCTCCATAACTTCATAATACCTTCGGCCCTCCGTGTCCTCATAGATGCTGACCTCTACCTTTGGCATTCCTATAACTGTGTACTTCTCCAGCAGCTTGACGCCCTCTAGGGCCGCCTTCTCGGACATTAATGGGGGGCCATTATTAGCATGGGTTACCTGAAGCTCTTATTGATTACTCAACTTAGTCTAAAACAACGAAACCGTAGCTACTAGAGCAAGTATTAGCCATGACAAGGTTATAGACCGCGTCGCTTCAGGCCTATCTTTGGCCATGGTCTCGGTGATGTGAGCATGTTAGTTAATATAGCCTGTGCGCCGCAAAAATAACGAGCAGGCATGAATAGAGGCAGGGACAGGGCCATAAAGGAGGCGCTGCTGAGCCAGCTGAGAGGCAAGGTGCCCTTAGATGATGTTATTGAGTGGCTCTGGGACGATTTTGGCATAAGGGCTAAGAAGAGCTGGGAAGACGTTGGAAAGGTTATAACCTCAAGTGACGAAATACTTCCACAGGACGTGGCCGTCTTCATGATAGAGGAGGGCGTGACTCCCGATGAAGGCGCCTGGAGCGTCCTACCAGCTCCAAGGGGTCTGCGAAGCAGTAGCAACACTAAAGCGAATAACGGCGGCTGAGAGGGGAGGAAAGCCAGGGTTTGGCCCTTGGCACGTTCTTGAGGCGCTGAGGAAGGTCTCCAGGTACGAACTTGGGAGGATAGCGTTAAGCAGGGAGCTAGGGCTCACGGAGGCCTCCACAAAGACCCTCTTGAAGAGGTTAGTTGATGAAGGCTTAGTGGTAAAGGATGATAAGGGCAGCAGGATCTCTGAGAAAGGTCTGCAGCTCCTCTCATCGTTAGGCAACATATTATCCCCCGTCAGGTGCTCAATCAAGGGCGTTGAAAGGCTAGAGGATTGTCTGACGCTTACAATAGACTCGGAGCCCCCTAAGGATCTAACCAAGATCTATGAGATCAGGGACTATGTAGTCTCTGAGGGCTGCCGGCTGGCCGTGGTCGGCTACCTAGACCCGCCCCAGCTGGGCTTCCCTGGCCTCCCCTCAGAGCTTGAGAACGCCATAAAGGAGTCAGTAGCCGACCTGTGCGGACTTAGTGAAGGCAGGAGGGGCACAATAATAATAGTGCCCTCAAGCTGTGGGCCTGCCCTTGTCGGGGCCGCCACTAACTTATTAGCGCAGGAGTGCGGCCTACCATCGTTGTAGCCTGGGGTTCCTGTACAACGCCCAGCCCTTGTAAACTCCCCAGTTTACGCAGGAGCCCTAGTATTACTCGGCCTTCCACGCGGAAACCTCCATGAAGGTAAATGTTCACTGAGGCGCCATGAAGAAAGATGCCGAAAGGGGGCAGCCTTTAGCGGAGTTAAAGGAGCGGGGCGGGCCCAGGAGCAAGCTAGTTGATGCTATACTAGTGCTGCTCCTTGCAAGGCCCATGAAAGCGGCTGAGATAGCTGAGGTCTTAAGGAGGGAGCCCAAGTACATCTCGAGCTACCTCTCATATTGGAAGTCAAGGGGCTACGTTGATTATGACCTGGGCCTCTGGTACCTAACCCCCAAGGGCGAGGACTACGCTAGGCAGGTCGCGGAGGCCCAGCGAGATGAACAATTTAATGAGTTCGTGGCCCTGGCTCAGAGGCTCATGTCTACCGTCAGCCAGACAAGAAACAACAAGGGAGAGGGCCGGCGGGGCGGCGAGGACAGCGAGGTTCAGTCATTCATTGCAGGGCTAACTAATAAAACTGACAAGAAACAACAAGAAAGCAGGATCTCCGACGCTGCGTGCGTCCTTCAGGAGCTTAAGGACAAGGTGTCTGACGAGGAGAGCGAGGTCGTTATGGAACTCCTAACACATTACTCAAAGTACGGCGTGACTTACATGTACTTGGATCAGCTGGCCGAGAAGCTAAGGGCTGACTACGAGTGGCTCCTGAAAAAGGTCAGGGATCTGCAGAGCAAAGGCATAGTTTATATTTACACGGATCCACGCCTTGGTATCAGAATTGGGTTCTCTAAGAACGTCAAGGAGCTGCTTAAGCGCTGCTAGCAGTAATCACTACTATACAGCGCCTATATTATTGCCTCTGCGGATCCTCTGGCGCAGCCTGAGAAGGGCTCTTTAATAATACCGTTTGTATAAAGGACTGAGTAATACGCTCCCAAGGTGGGGCTGTACTCTTGTGAGCGGAATTCTTGCCCTGTAGTAGTGGCTCTCACTATGTGTAAACTGGGGAGTTTACAAAAGATTAGGATAAGCCAAGCGGTGGAACTAGGGTAAGCTCCTTAAAAACTCATGAGGAAGATTATGGGTATGGGGTAGCGGGTCTTGTCACTTAGTGAGTCAGGCAAGAACACCAAGGAAAGGTCGGACGATGACGAGCTGTCCTTGCTGAGGGAGAAGGTAAGGTACTTGACGCAGCTTAACATGAACCTCGAGAAGGACCTGGAGTTCTATAAGCAGGAGCTCAACAAGCTGCTGGAGCCGCCTTACATAGAGGCCATGGTTTTGGAGGTGCTATCGGATGGGAGGGCTGTAGTTAAGAGCTCCACGGGGCCCAACCTTGTGGTAAGGGTGGCTTCCAACGTTGATATAGATAAGCTTAGGCCAGGGGCATCAGTGGCCCTCAATAACAAGGGATCTACTATAGTGGAGGTGCTTCCCTCAATTCACGATCCCCTGGTCGAGGCTATGGAAATAGAGGAGAGGCCATCGGTTACGTTCAAGGACGTGGGCGGCCTAGAGGAGCAGATAAGGGAAATATACGAAGTTGTTGGACTTCCCCTCATAAAGCCGCAGCTCTTCGATGAGATAGGGGTAGAGCCCCCCAAGGGGGTTCTACTGTATGGGCCTCCGGGCACAGGCAAGACGTTGGTCGCCAGGGCCCTGGCGGGCGAGGTCAAGGCCACGTTCATAAGGGTGGTGGCGAGCCAGTTTGTCAACAAGTTCATAGGCGAAGGCGCAAGGATAGTGAGGGAGGTCTTCAGGCTGGCCAAGGAGAAGAAGCCGTCGATCATATTCATTGATGAAATAGATGCCATAGGTTCAAGGAGGGTTGACATGGGTACCAGTGGCGACAGGGAGGTTCAGAGGACCATGCTTCAGCTGCTTGCAGAGATGGACGGCTTCGACCCTCTAGAGGGCGTCAAGGTGGTCGCGGCGACCAACAGGATAGACCTGCTGGACCCAGCGCTTCTGAGGCCGGGCAGGTTTGACAGGATAATAGAGATACCGCTCCCTGACAAGAAGGGACGGCTCGAGATTCTTAAGATACACACAAGGAACATGAAGCTCAAGGACGTGGATCTTGAGGAGATAGCCTCCATGACTGAGGGGTTCTCAGGGGCCGAGCTCAAGGCAGTAGTCACTGAGGCTGGGTTCTTTGCAATCAGGGACGGCAAGAACTACGTGTCCCAGGAGCACTTTATAAAGGCTGTTGACAAGGTTCGCAACAGGATGGAGAAGAGGAAGCAGATATTCGGGACCCATATATGAAATCCATAGCAATGCCCAAGCGCTCTTACCCTTCATTATCTAGCAGGGTAAGCAGGAAATCGGCTATGTTCCTGGCAAGGGGGACGGGGACGGCCTCGCCGACCATGTTGTATTGCGAGTCCCTGCCCCCCAGGAATATGTGGTAGTCTGGGAACCCCATGAGCCTGGCCTGCTCCCTGACAGTAAGTAGCCTGTCCTCGTAGGGGTGAACGAAGCGGGAGGACCCCATCACGGTGGGGGCTGGCCTCTTGGGGTTAAGCCTTATGAAGTTGCGAAACCTCCTTGAGTCAGCGCCCTCAAAGGTTATCATAGCCCTGCCCCACCCTATCCTAGAGACTTTCTTCTCCAGCCTCCTGCTCAGGGGCTGAGGGTAGTCGTGATTTGGGGGCCAGGGGCTCCCAGGCTCGGGAAGGCCGCTGAGCGCTTCCTCCACGGTTATGGGCTTGGACTCTTTGAGCTTAAGCTCCACGTTAGATACAAAGGCCCTGACCCTTTCGTTGGGCGCACCGTACTTCTCTGACCTAATTATGTTGAAGTAAACTTTATCATAACCGTTGCGCCTAAGCTCCTCCTCTATGACCCTCTTTATGGGTCCCTCAGCCACCCCGCTCACGTTCTCTATTACAAAATACTTTGGCTTTAGCTCGCCTATCAGCCTTATCGCGTGAAGGTAAAGCTGGCCTACTGGGTCTGAGAGTATTCTGTCGACTGGGTCCTGCATCCTCCTCTTATTGGTGGGCGTGAAGGGCTCGCACGGCGGGCTCGCTATGACTACATCTATGTCTCCCCTCCCATGGCCGCTCACGTCCTTTATAGTAAGCTCGCTCACGTCCTTTATGTCATCGGCTATTAGGTATGTCCCCGGAAAGTTGGCCTTATAGGTCTTGGCTACCGGCGGGTCGTTCTCCACCGCGGCCACAATGTTAAAGCCGGCCAGCTCAAAACCCCTTGAGAAGCCTCCAGCGCCTGAAAACAGGTCAACGACCAAATATCTGCCTCTCATCCTTCTTGATCTCCTCCTCAAGCTTAGATATGCGGTTCTCCAGGACCTTGATGTAGTTACTGTTGTCCTCAGGAACTAACATTGTGCCGCACTTCTGGCACGTGAACTGGTACTCGTAAGCGTAGTCAAAGGTGTACCTGGTGCCATCCTTGGGGCACACGTAAAACTCATTGCTTCTCTCATACTCAAGCCTCATCTTGAGCTTCTCAAGTACTTGCTTCTTGCGCCTCAGCAGCGCGAGGTCCGCGTCCCTAGAGTCAAGGTACCAATAGTACCTCGTGGCCCCTGTGTCGGGGTGCTTGCCGCGCCTGTAGGAAGCTATCCTCAGGTCATAAAATATCCTGAAGACCTTCCTAACGTCGGCCTGCTTGTAGCCTTTCATCTGCTCAACATCCTCATCGCTTATCCCTTTCTCGGGGTCTACAGTGAGCAGGAGGTCGAAGAGGTCATCCGCCATGGCCTCATCAATTCCTGACTTAACTGCTAACATCCTTATTAGTTGCCTTAGGCCTTCCAGGCTCTTCTTATCCTCACCGTTTCCGCTGTCCTCTCCACTCAACTTTCTTCCCTCTTTCGGTGGGAACTATGGACGCCTTGGCGTCCGTATAGTAAGTATAGAGCTCTCTACCTTTAAATAGCCTATCTAAAAACACGGCTAGCGCTGCCACCTCGCTGTGGGGCTGCCACCCAATGGCAATATTGTAGTCAGCATTCATGTAGTAGAAGGCCTCCACCTTCTGGGAACCCACTACTATAAGCTTTGGCTTTGGTGATGAGGAGAGCTTCCCGATGGCGTCATCAATGGGCATCCCGTACATAGTCAGGTGAACTACTTCGCCTCCATTGTCTTTCCACGACCTAACGTACTCATGGCCATTAACTCCGCACTCGTAATGGATGGCGCCTCCCCACATCTTTGAGGCCTTTACCAGGGAGTTGTATACAGAGTCGTCGCAGACGCCCTCAAGAACAAAGCCGTTTGCGCCGAAGGCCCTGGCCACCAGGGCCACGTGAGTGGTTACCCTCTTATCCCGCGTCGGCCTGTGGCCTAACCTCAGCACGTACACCTTGCCGTAGGGCCTCGCTAGGCCCTCCAATCCTTCCGACACTCTCTGACACCTTCTCTAGAAGCGCTTCCAGGTTCAACCTCTTAACTGCTGAGACCTCCACGATCTCAGCCTTAATGCCCATGTGTGATAGGAGCTCGCGCACCAGCGACTCTTTCCTGTTTAAGTCGTCACGTGCCACTAGGTCTATCTTGTTCATGGCAAGTATTATGGGCTTATTTATGGCGTTAAGCCTGCTCAGAAGTGAGACCCCAGCTGTAACCTTCTCTTTGATGGTATCTATGCTCTCCGATGAGTCAACTACAAATATCAAGACGTCAGCCAGTGAGGCCTCCTGAAGCGTCGAGTAAAAAGACTCGATTATTTCGGCTGGCACGTCCCTCACGAAGCCGACGGTGTCTATAAGCATTATCTTGGTGCCGTTGAAGCTCACCATCTTGTGCTTAGCAAAGAGCGTCGTGAAGTACTCAGGTCCCGTTGGCTGTCTCTCGCCAGTTATGGCGTTAAATATAGAGGTCTTGCCGGCGGAGGCGTAGCCCACTATGGACGCTAGGATCACGCCGCTGTCCTTCCTGGCCTGTTCCTGCGTCTTAACCCTACGCCTTAGCTCGTCAAGCTCCCTCTTTATTCTTGCGATCCTAGTTATTACATGCTTCTCATAGGCTTCAAAGGCATACCTTCCAGGGCCTAGGAAGTCTACCTGCTCCCCTGCCTTGGCCCTCCTTATGTACTCCCTTATAAGTGGTAGCTCATGTTTAAGCCGTGCCATCTCTATCTGTAGCTTCGACTCCTTAGATCCTGCATGAAGGGCGAAGATCTCAAGTATCACAAGGACCCTGTCCAAAACCTTAAGCTTCGACTCCTTCTCAAGCTTATAAAGGGACGAGGGCTCAAGGTTGCCATAGTAAATTATTACTTCGGCGTTAGCCCTGCGAGCCCTCTCGCTGATCCTCCTCGCAGCCTCCTCGCTGATCCTCCTGCCGGGCTTAGACCTCTTAATTATGTCTACAACCTCATAGTTGGCGCTCTCGGCTATGGCAAGGGCTTCCTCCAAGTGATCCAGGTACTCCCTTGAAACTACTAGTATTGCCCTTCGCCTGCTGCCCCCCTCTACGTCATTCAAGAGTTCTTGCCCCTCCTAACCACGGCGACATCCCCAAATGTGAGATAGTCCTCGGGCGGCCTCTCCTCTTCCTCCTCTTCCTCACTCTCGACGGGTTGAAGTATCTTTACGTTTAGGACAGCCTCTATCTTCTTTGCCAAGTCCACGGTAGGCTTGTACTTGCCGCTCTCTATCTTCTTTACCATGGCCTCACTTATCTTGAGCTTCTGGGCCAGAGCCGCCTGGGTCCACCCCTTGGACTCTCTGGCAGCCCTTATTACCTCAGGATAATTGTCTACCACCTCAAGGGTCACTTCGTTGGCCGTCCTCCTAGGCCGAGGCCTCACTTCCCTGGGCCTAGAGGTTACAGGGACGGCCCGGCCGCTCTTGGTCAGCTTCAGGAAACACTCATCACAGACAAGCATTTCAGCGCCATCCATTAATATCCTATGACCCTTGCCAGCTATTGGTTTTCCGCAGACCTCACAATATAGTTCGGGCAAAGTTCCTCCCCGCTCGCTTTTTATAGTGAGTTCCGTGTGAACTTTAAATATCGAATTTCGGCTATGATATAACTAGAGGCAGCACTTAATGTAATCGAGACCCGCTTAATTAGCCCTGTGACGTTGCTGCGCCTGCTTCGCTGTCCTGGGAGAGCGAGGCCTTTATTCCAACCCTTCTGAAGGGGCAGTCCTTGAAGAGCGTCTCGCATTTGTGTACTTTAGACCTCGTAATATAGCTCTCCAACACCTTACAGTAAGCTATGTAAGAGCCTCCGACCTCGTAGGACTCGAAGAACTCACAGCCAGAGGAGGGCTTATAGTTAAGCTGATAGATGTTAATGTAGAACACCTTCTTAGGCAGCTGCTCTCCTGAGGCCATTATTTCCCGCAGGGTACCCTGGGCCTTCGAACCTTAAAAGGGCTCAAGCTACCTTGGGCCTTCAGAGGACATTATCAATGCTGCTGAAGCTTAAGACAGCATTAAAAAGAAGGAGAGGTTTCAAACCCTGACGGCTTCTCTTAGGGCCTTTACTTATATTCAGGCGGTAAAGCATTAAGTAGATCTCTTACGGCGTTCACGCTGGTGTCGAGGCCTTTCTTCTCTTCGTCGGTCAGCGGCAGCTCTATTATCTTCTCAATGCCGTTGCGCCCTAGGACTGCCGGGACCTCGGCTATTACGTCCTTGTAGCCGTACTCACCGTTCAGGTAAGCGCTGACGATGTACACCTTCCTTTGGTCCTTCTTTATGGCCTCAGCCATGAGGGCCAGGCCTGCCGCGGGGGCCCAGTTGCTGCTGTAGCCCCTTAGCTTTATTATCTCAGCTCCTGCGTCTATAGTCTGCTTCACTATCTCATCGATGTCCTTCTGACCTAGGAGCGAGCTGAGCGGCACGCACCCCTACGGTTGAAAGCCTTGGGGCTGGGAACATGTGCTCCCCATGCATGCCGAGAACCACGGGCTGTATGGAGGCTGGTGATATGTTTAGCTTGATGGAGGCGTAGTAGGCAAGCCTCGGAGAGTCCAGCAGGCCGCTAAAGCCTATTACTCTTTCCCTTGGGAACCCAAGCCTCTTGTACATAACATAAGTCATAGCGTCGGACGGGTTAGTTAGGACAAGGACCTTAGAGTTAGGCGCATACTCCTTTATCTGGTCGGCTATCTGCTTCATTACGTCAGCGTTGACCTTCAGTAGATCCTCCCTGGTCTGGCCTGCCTTCCTTGGGAAGCCCGCAGTGACTATCACTATGTCAGAGCCGCTCATGTCTTTGTAGTCGTTAGATCCATAGGCCCTCCTCGAGATGCCTAAGACAGCGGCCATATGATTTAGGTCTAGGGCCTCTCCCTGTGGCGCGTTGGGCTTTATATCTATCAGCATAACATCGTCAAGGTCTCTGAGGAGTATCATAGCGCCTGTGGTGACTCCTACCCTTCCAGCGCCACCCACAATAGTTATCATACCTGGTCACTCACTTTGTAAGCTGGGGGCTCAGTCTAAAACTCTAACAGCAGAAGCGTTCATAATTTGCTATTATATTGAAAAGTCAGCGCCCTCAGGAAGGAGGCAGCGGAGCTAGGTAGACTCCAGGACCTATATTGGCCCACTCAGGCATGGACCTCTCATATGTCATGAACTCGGCCTTATGGAAGGGCTTTAGGTCGTCTAAGTAAGGCGACAGTCTGGCCGGCACCGCCACGGCGTAGCCCTTTATGGGGTCCGACAGCCTAAGCCCGTTTGCCTTCTTATAGGCCCATATTGAGCTGTTGACATTCATGATCTGCCTGGCGTCCTCGGCCAGTTCATTAATTTTAGGCTCCTCTAAGAGCCTCTCAGGCAAACGCTCCCTGTGCACGCTCCTTCCATAGAGCTGCCTATAGATGTAGTCGGTCACGAACGGCATTATGGGCGACAGCAACACTATGGCTGCCCTAAAGATCCTGTGCAGAGTGTACCAGGCCGAGGCCCTGTCCTCGTAGGGGTAGCTCTCTGAATACGCCCTGTCCTTAACTAGCTCAACGTAATGAGCTGCAAAGACGTTCCACGTAAGCTCATAAAGCTGCACCGCGGGCTCATAGACATCAAGGTCCTCATAGCCTTTGACTGCGGCATCCAAATACTGCTGGGCCAGGGCCAGGAATGCCTTGTCCACGGGCCTGAGCCTGCTAACCTCACTAGGCTCCGGGAACGCAGATATGAACCTTGCCAGGTTCCAGAGCTTCGTGGCAAAGTTCCTGCCTGTTATGACCTTCTTTTCGTCATACCTATAGTCATATCCTAGCTTGGCCGATGAGGCAGCCCAGAAGCGGAAGGCGTCAGCACCATACTTGTTTATGATGGGGTCAGGGTCTATTACGTTGCCTAAGCTCTTGTGCATGGGCCTTCCCTTGGGGTCAAGGCCCATGCCGGTTATTCTAATCCACCTAAACGCTGGCTTCCCAGTTAGCTGGTAGACACGCAGCAGCGAGTAGTAGAGCCACGTCCTTATGATGTCCTCGCCCTGGGGCCTCAGCACGTTCGGGGAGGCCCTCTTAAAGAACTCTGGGTCCTCGAGCCACTTGGTTACGTAAAGCATTGAAATGCTTGAGTCAAACCAGGTATCGAAGACGCGGGTCTCCCCCTTGAGGTACTCCTTGGGCACCCGCACACTGGGCACTTGTCCCACGGCGGCTCCTCCTCCCAGGGCCTGTAGTACTTGCCTGGCTCCGGGACCAGTAGGGACCCGCACTTGGTGCACCTCCAGAGAGGGATTTCGGTGCCGTAGTACCTGTCCCTTGATATGGGCCAGTCCATGGCTATGGAGTCAAGCCACTCAAGCAGCTTCTTCCTGTGAAACTCTGGCCTTATGTCGAGCCTGTTCACGAGCTCCTTCATCTCTTCCCTCAGGTCAAGCTGCCTCAGGAAGAGCTCAGTCCTGTTTATTATCTGCAGGGGGGTTTTACACCTCCAGCAGACAGGCACGGTGTGCTTAATCCTGACCTTCTTAACTAGCAGCCCCCTCTTTTCAAGCTCCTCAGCGACCCTTTTGCGGGCCTCCTCAACCTTCAGGCCGGCCAGGAACCCTGCCTCCTCCGTCATGCGGCCATCCTGGTCTATAATAACCTTGGGCTTGAGGTTCAGCTCCCTGAAGAGCCTTACGTCGTCCTCATCGCCGTAGCTGCAGACCATCTCGAGCCCTGTGCCAAAGTTCATATCAACGCTTGGGTGCTCCACGATCGTGACCTCATGTCCAAATATTGGCGCTATGGCCTTCTTGCCAGCGAGGCCCTTGTATCTGCCGTCCTGGGGGTTGTAGGCCAGGGCTGCACAAGCGGGTAGCAGCTCAGGCCTGGTGGTGGCGACCACAAGGTCCTGGCCTGAGTCGGCGAGGCGGTATTTAATGAAGTAGAGGAAGTCTTCCTTCTCCTCATACTCTATCTCAGCCTCAGCCAGCGTAGTGCCGCAGCGGGGGCACCACCTCACAGGCCTCTCGGCCTCATATATCAGGCCCCTCCTGAACAGGTCTATGAACGTCTTCTGGGTCATGGTTCTGTACTTAGGGCTGTCAGTGCCGTCGCGCCAGTAGTCGAAGGAGCAGCCGAGCCTCGTCCACACGTTAACAAGGTCGCTCTCAGCCTTGTCTAAGAACTCCTTGCACAGTCCAAGGAACTTCCTCCTTCCTTCAGGCGTCGCGGCCATTTCCTTGGCATTGATGCCGTAAGTTCTCTCCACCTGGACTTCAACTGGCAGCCCATTTCTGTCAGCGTAGAAGGGCGCCAGCACGTAGTATCCCTTCAGCCTGAAGTACCTTGCAATCATGTCTATCTGGGCGTAGTGGGCTGCGCCCCCCACGTGCCACTTGCCGCTGGCGTAGGGCGGCGGCGTATCTATTACTATCACCTCCTTCTCGCGCCACTCGGCGGCACCAGCTGAGGAGGCGGCCTCCTTGCGCCATATGTCGAGTAGCTCTAGCTCCTTGTTGACGTCCCATCTGGTCTCGCTGATCTTCGGCTCTAGCTTCAAATCAGGTCACACCTTTCAGACACTCAAGGCTCACAGGTTTTATTTTCCTTATTATCTCACCGCGACCACAGCCTGTCCGAGAGGGCATGGGCTGGGCTAGGGTAGCGGCCGTTTTAATTGTGGCGACCATCATAGAGGCAATATCCGTTGTGGCAAGGCAGCGGCCTACCGCTGCAACAAGCCTTGGGGGCTTTATTAGCTATATCCTGCTACTTTCGGCGCTGCCTCTAGCGACCGCTGTGGGAGCAGCCTTGTCAGTGATCCTCACGGGAAGTCCTTATCCCGCTGTGGCGATTTCCTTCATACCTCTTGGCTCCTCGTCGTCGTTTCAGGCCTTTCTGGTAGGCCTCGCGTCTCTGACAGTGGGCCTGATCGCCGCACTGGCCACTTACTTCTTGATAGGGCTGAGGTGGCATCAGCCAGGCTCTGGGTTAAAAGTGAGGGTGGGACCTCCCTCGGCAGTCCCCCTGGCTTCAGCATCTCTTGGGCTAGCCCTTCAGCTATTTTTTGGGTTCCTCATAGGCTCCCTATTTTACAGCGAGGCCATCTATTTGGCGGCGTCGGTTGCGGGTGCAATAGTATCGTCCCTAGCTCTAAGGGGGAGGCCCAAGGAACTCATATATGGCTTCCTGTCATCGCTCGGCCCGCTCGGCTTAGCTGCGGTGCTCTCAACCGTTATAGTTCAAGGGAGGGGCCCTGATGAGGCTAGTCAAGAAGTTCAGGCACCTAAGAAACCTTAAAAAAGCACTTCATCTCACAGTGAAAGCGATGATAAAAGTTGAGCCAAGAGAAGGATCACATGGACTATGCCCAGGACCTTGACATAGCTGCCAGGCCGGACTTAACGATATCCGTGCTGGGAACCGACGTAGGGTCGCTGCTGGGCCACGGGATACCTCTCTTCACTATAGGCGGCGGATACTTTAGGTCCGCGCTCTCGCAGATACTGGTCAACTTCCACGCGAGGAGAGGCTATTACATAGCGGAGACGCCTATAGTGAGCAGCGGCGCCCTCTTTGAGCTCTCAGGCCACATGGGCTACTACAAGCAGAACATGTTTGTCTTCCAGGTGGAGGGCAAGGAGTACGCCGTAAAGCCTATGAACTGTCCTTTCCACATACTTATATTCCTCAGCGAAATTACAAGGCACCGCAGCAAGGTGAGCCTGCCGTTTAAGGTGTTCGAGGTCGGCAGGGTTCACAGGCTTGAGCCGAGCGGAAGCGTCTATGGACTCCTTAGGCCGAGGAGCTTCACGCAGGACGACGCGCACATAATAACCCTTGGCAAGGACGCGGTGAACGTCGTAACCTCAGTGTTTGACGAGATGGTAACCATCTACTCAAAGCTGTTCAACGTGGAGATGAGCCCGTCCACGGTAACGCTCAGGCTAAGCCTCTCTGACAAGAGCAAGATAGGGACAGACTTCATGGGCACCAGGGAGGAGTGGGAGAAGGCCGAGGACTTCCTGAGGGGCGCGCTGGAAACCATAGCGGACAAGTATGGGCTGAAGTACACTGCGGCCGAGGGCGAGGCAGCATTCTATGGCCCAAAGATAGACGTGCTGGTTAAGCTAGGGAGCGGCCAGGAGAGCAAGGAGTGGCAGCTTGGCACTATACAGTTCGACTTTAACTTGCCCAGGAGGTTTAAGATATTTGAGGTCGTGAGGGAGCTCTATGGGAGCGAGGATGTTTATATAATACACCGCGCCCTAATAGGCTCCATAGAGAGGTTCCTCGGCGCGTACCTTGACAACTACAAGGGCAGGCTGCCCTTCGTCCTAGCGCCGCTGCAGTTCGCGGTACTAGCGATAAAGGCTGGTGACGAGTACGACAAGAGAGTTGAGGACTTCGCCCTATCGCTTCACCGCGCCTTAATAGCTAAGGGCTTCAGGTCAGGCTATATGGAGACCACCAGGACCTCGCTCTCAGGCGACGTGAGGCTCCTGGAGTCAGGCCCTAAGCCTGCGGCCATAATTTACGTGGGAAGAAGAGAGATAGAGAAAGGCTCTGTGACCGTGTCAATTTACGAGGGCGGCTCCAGAAGGCAGACAGCTGTTAATGCCAATGAACCCCTGGGGGCCGCGGACGCCATAGAGTCCCTGGTCTCCCGCTTGGAGGAGCCCGTAAAAGAGATAGCCGGAATGGTTCCAAGGATCCCCGGCGACCTGAGTTACCAGCTGTGAGGTGCGAGGCTTGAGGAAGGTCATACCGGTTATTCACAACACCTCAAGCGTCCAGAGGCTAGTTGATATGGCCAGGATAGTGCTAAGCATGAACATAGACCTCCTGGTGGCTACCAAAGTTTACGGCGCTGCGGCTCAGTCAGGCATTGCTGAGGCCTTCAGGCTTCTGCTCAAGGCCGGCAAGGGCCTGGTCGTGCTGCCCGAGCTCAAGGACGCTGTGGAGACCTATGGTAGCACGCAGGTGTTCTTAGTAGATAAGGAGCACGCCACAGAGCTCATAGACCCTCTCTCGGGGGACTTCGCCTCTGGCTCAGGCGGTCCAATAATGCTAGTGTTTAATGGCTCCGACGCTCCTTTTGGCCCACAGGAGCTCTCCCTTGGTAAGCCAGTCTACATAAAGGGTCTATCCTATAGGGCTGGGAGCACCGCGGAGGCCTCGCTGCTGCTCTACGGGCTCCTAAGGTAGGGCCTCGTTATGTGAACTGGAACCTTTCAAAGTCGGCGCATTAAGTTTATCTTTTATGTTACTTAATCGCAGTTTAACTAATTTCCCTCTACTTCAGAAAGCGCTTTAACTTTTAGGTTTCAGTTACCTACACTCTGCAGGTGAAAATTAATATGAATGATGGGAAGAGTGGTGGGAAAGACGGCTCGCAGGTTAATGATGTTTCGATAACCGAGGCCCTTTCTAGGATATATGAGGACGGCGATGTCATCGTCTATACGGCGCCTAATGAGGAGGAGCTTAAGGAGATCCTGATCAACCTTCTTCGTCGTAACGGTAGGATGTCCGTGAAGGATTTCCATAAGTACCTCTCAGGCCTGGCCAGCGAGGATAAGATAAGATACGCGCTGAGCGAGCTGCTACGGAACGACGTCGTGACTATGGACAAGCAGGGCTACTTCTACCTCACCGAGCTTCTAGAGACTGAGGGCGAGTACTGGAGCGACGAAGGCGGGGATGGCTCCGAAATCAGTGAGGAGTCTGACAGCCTAGACAACTCTATGTGAATGTAGGTTAGGGATGGCAGCCTTTCACTAAAACGCGTTTTTACGTTGTGGATGAACGGCTGCACGGCAAATTATGTGTAATATCTGCAGTGGGTAAGTCAAGCGTCAAATAGATGTTATGCCCCACACTATATCTTGGAAGCTATTTGGCAGCACCTTCTTCTTGGCAACATAATCATCGTAGACTTTCTCCAAGAAGTTGGTAAACGTAGGGCATCCATCAAACCTGCCTTCGCGATCACACTTGCCTTGCTGGTTGTTCATGGTTACCATGAGGAAGCATATCTGCGTCTTTTTATCGTAATATGGGCAAAGCTTGTGCTGGCTCTTGGCGCTCTTGATGATCTTTATGACCCACCGTCTCTTGCCATCCTCTTTGTCGGGCTCCCTTTCATCAGGTGTAAGCGACACAAAGCCTCACCGTAAGACTCACAGGCACAGAAAAGTAAAAACCTTCATATGCAGTCCAGAAAATATTTACCGGGAAGATCCCCCATACAAAGTCGCCTCAGGCAAAAGGGTCTCTTCCTTTTAGAGAATTATTGACGTCGCTATGAAGAAAGCTATAGATACTACAAACATAGCTATCCACAGCTCCAGGCTTAGCCTGAAGATCTTGTATCCATCTAACGGCGGTATGGGCAGCAGGTTAAAGAATGCCAAATAGGAGTTTACGTTTGAGAACCCTATAAGCCATGTGGAGGCAAATGCTGAGATAAACGTACTGGATCCCAGAGCTCTTGTTATCACACCAGCGACGAGGGCTACTATGGCCATTACTATGTTGCTCGTGGGGCCTGCAGCCACCGAGCGCAGGATGCCTTTCCTATCTTCTTCGAAACCATGGCTGTAGACTCGAGTATAGCCTGGGGCTATGAGCTTTATAGGGAGAATCGCGGTGACTAAAGTAATAATTACCCCCAGCCAATTAATGACATAACTTGACCTCATGCCATAGCGGCGTGCGACGTTTCTGTGCATGAGCTCATGAACAACCATGCCAATAACAACCCCTCCAACTATGTAGCTATAAACTGAGGTGTACGTGGCTAGCCTGAAGGCCTGAACGCCCGTCATGGCGACAAGCACTGCCAGGATCCCAATAATCCATGAGTAGGGTTCGTCCACCTCAGCGTAGTACCACGGCCTTCTCCATGGACGCAACTCAACGCCCTCTTAAGCATGAAGCGGAGCTTATTTTAGTTCTTTCGCCCAGTCATCAGAGGGCTAACTTTGACGGAACGAGTGTTGCTCTACGGGAGGTTCCAGCCTTTTCATAGGGGCCACGTGAGCCTCGTTAAGTGGGCTCTGTCGCAGGGCTTCGATGAGGTGGTAATATTAGTTGGTATGGCCTCGGAGAACTACACCGTGAGGAACCCATTTACAGCTGGTGAAAGGATCGAGATGGCAAGGCTCTCAGCCAAGGACGAGAACATAAGCCTCGACAGGATAGTCACAGCCACCATAGAGACCCTGGAGGTGAGCATCGGGTGCGCTTACTACGTGCTGTCCTACGTGCCCAAGGTTAAGGCAATAATGACTAGAAACCCAGTCATAGGCAAGGCGTTTTCAGATGCTGGCATAGAGGTCATAAGCCCACCTACCTTCAACCGCGAGGAGTGGAGGGGCGAAAGAATACGTGCAATGATAGCCCGCGGCGACCCCAAGTGGAAGGAGTACGTCACGCCCTCCGTAGCAAAGTTCATAGAGGAGATAGGAGGCGTTGACAGAATACGGAAGATATCCTCTGAGGATTAACGGCCGCTGTCTGAAAGCCTAGCTTTGCTGCAGAGAGAGGTCGACCTTGTACCTCAGTATTCCAGCTAGGCCGTCAAATGTTTTAAGAAACCACTCGGACTCCGGCAGGGACTCGGGTATTATATAGACCTTAGCTCCCATGGACTCTGCCTTCTCCTTCCACTTTTCAACGTCCTGCCTATCCTCATGTATTAGAAGTACGGCCACAGCACCCATATCAAGGGCCTTCTCTATGTCATCGGGGCCATATATGGCTAGCCCCGTCCCCTTAGCTAGGTGAAGCTTAAAGTTTTCGAAGGCATTTATAGTCTCCCTGTATAGAGACAGCTGAACTACATCGTCAGCCTTCTCCAGGGCCTCTCTTATGCCCTCTTCGCCCTGATATGAAACGTCAATTAGATGCGGGTCTACGATCTTCTGAAGTCTGTAGTCAAGGTACCCGGACTTGACGAAGTCGGACTTAGCGTACCCAGGCCCTGCAACTATGATGGCTTTAAGCTTGCCAGTTTCGTATATAGGCAGAAGGTACTCATTAGCTCTTTCGCCCACCTTTTTCATGAAGTCGTCAACCATCTGTTCTATAATCCTGTCATATCTCCTCTGGCTCTGCCCTCCCATCATATGTTTTCCAGGTATGAAATCCTCAAGCTCCTCCAGAACCTGTATCCTTGACCCTTTGATTAGGCCTATAGTGGCGTGATCTCTCTCCACTATTATGACTCCTACGGAGTCCTCGCTCTCTATCATGTCTTCTAAGATTTCCGTTATGAACCTTTTGTCAGTCCTATAGTAAAAGACTGGGACCTTCTCAGGTGGGCTGAAGACATAGCACTTGAAGTCCCCGTTGTCAAGGTTCTCGCCGCAGAAGGCGACAAGGCCGTTGGGAGGAACCTTGGGTATCATTGAGAGCCTGTCTATGGCAGCCGCGATAGCTCTCTTCACGGCGTTTCGAGTTCGCTTAAGCTTAATGTTATCGGCCAGGGAGAGCTCCTCTCTAAGCATCTGAGTTACATCGCTTATGGGCCTCCCGGGTGGGACGTAAAGGCTTAGCAGCACAGTGGCCGGGGCGCTCCACTGCTTAAGCTCATTTATGACCTCCTTGAGCGTTCGCTTATCGACCAGCAGCTTCTTCTCTAAGTCCTCGCTCATGGTTCCTTCCGGTTTAGAGTTAAGACGGAGCCTATAAGGCCTTTCCTATTATTTACTCAATTTCTTTTTATATTATTCAAACATGAGTGGGTAAAGTATATAGTGCTTGCGCTCGCAAAACGCTTTGGGTACTCTAATGTCTAGAAGTGGCGGCTCAAGGGCTCAGGGCGAAGGGTCTTTTATAGATGTCATAGAAAGGTTTTCGTTACCTATATCGTTGGCCGTCTTACTAGTCATGATAATAGTTAGCACCTACATAAGGCTCCTGCCAGGCCTAATTTATGGATTCAAGTATGTCAATGGCAATGACCCTTGGATATTTTATTGGCTAGCCAATTACTTCTATGCTCACAACCTAGGCGGGCTTTCCCAGCTGTCCCACGTTGGCACGTTCTGGTACCCGTGGGGAAGGAACTTCCTGAAGACTGAGTACCTTGGCATTCCGTGGCTCGCGGCCTTCATAACTAAGCTTCTGGGCAAGGGTCAGGCCTTCATAATAGAAGCTGAGGGCCTTGAGCCAGTCATATTTGCTGTGATAGGAATAGCGGCCACTTACATGGCCGTCTACAGGGCCACCAGGTCAAAGCTGGGGGCAATCACCGCCGCGTCGGTCTACGCCTTCTACCCGGCCATAGTGCTTGACAAGTCCTTCGCCACATACCCCGGCAAGCAGGTCTCTGGCCTTGGGATAATAGCGCTCTCGCTATACTTCCTGGCGGTGGCCTATACCTCCAGTTCAAGGGTTAGGTCCATAGCGGCCGCGCTGGTGGGCGGCATAGTAGGGGGCTCTCTTGCATGGCTATGGGGAGGCTATGAGTACGTTGCATTAATACTGGCTGTTATAGTGCTGCTGGATCCCTTCATTGTAAGCCCCACCATGGACAGGTTCTATAAGCACCTGGCCGCATCAATAGGCTACCTGGCGGTACTTTCAACGTCCCCCGCGGTGGGGCCCGCCTATGTCTATCACAGCCTGGGCCTCGCTCTCTTGGCTGTCCTTGTTGTTTACCTGCTGGAGGCCAACGTTGAGAGGCTGCACCTAGAAAAGATACACCTCACGGGCACGTTTACAAGGAAGATGCACCTGTGGGTCATAGTCCTAGGGGTAGGACTCCTTGCGGCAGCCGCCATGTCGGGCATAATATCGTTGCCCTCAAGAGTGCTGCTGGCCCTCGGTATAAGGCCTCTGACGGGCATAGTGCCGCTCACAGTGCAGGAGTACATGCCCATACCGTTCTCGGAGGCAATGGCGGAATACGGGCCCGTCTTCTTTGTGACGCTAATAGGGCTGATAGTGTTCATTTACGACATTACTTTAAGGCGTGAGAGGCTGAGCAGCACCGACACTTTAAGGGTAGCGTTCTTGGCGCTTGGCGTGCTCTTTACAATAGCTAGCATCAACGAGGCCTACTTCATACCCTCTGCCGCGTTCTTCCTGGCCCTCTCCACGGGAACCTCCATAGGGGCTTTAACGTCCATGCACACCAGCTACTTCGACAAGAGGCTAAGGCGCACCTACTATAAGAGGGAGCCAGCTGCGCTTGCGGTGGGAATAATACTGGCCATAGTTGTCCTTGGGTTCGCAGCTTATTACATACCTGAAGATTATACTGCGCTGAAGCTGGACGCGCCAGCGGTGACCACTGGTTGGCTAACGGCGCTTTCGGTGCCCACCTCCAATGGTAGTAGTAGAATCATAGTACCCATTAACAACGCGTGGCTCGCAGCTCTCAATTACATAAAGTATAACACCTCAAAGAACTCCATAATAGTATCGTGGTGGGACTATGGCTACTGGATAGCAGCGTTAGGCAACAGGACGACGGTGGTTGACGGCTCCACAATCAACGGGACTCAGATAGGGCTGGTAGCTAACGCGTTCACGGCCCCTGTAAATCAGAGTCCAGTTTACCTTGAAATGATGAGGCTGCCGCCTAACGATACATACCTAATAACTTATGATATATTCATTGGCATTTATGACAACAGCACCCACAGCGTGATAATGTTCCCATATCCTAATGTATATCCTGTTAATCCTCAGGCTGGGGTTTACGCTATAACCTACGGGCTCGGCGATATCGCGAAGTCTTACCAGATGTTAAGGATAGCCCTCAGAGTTAACCCATATAGTGGCAGCCCCTTCTTCTCTAACTATACCTCGGTAACCACGGAAGGTAACTACGAGTTTTACCAGTTCCCGGCGTTTGTTGGAGGCCCGGAGTCCAACGTCAGTTTAACCCTTAACACTACCATATACGACCTCATGATGTATGGCATCAGCGTGCTAAACAAGTACGGCTACTTTGGGGCAGGTGCAAGGTTCCTCAGCAACATAACCTCATTTGTACCCGCGGGGGTGCAATACGTTGATCCGCTCACGGGCTCTATAGTGCCAGAGCCCATAACTCCTCCCAGTCCACTGCCCTACTACCAGCCGGTCAAGGTGTTCGTTTCAGTGCCCTACGCGTGGAGCCCAGCGGGCTCCAACGTGACGTACTTCTATAGCGTTGTCGTGTTCCTTTATAGGTGGACAGGCGCCATTTAAGCTTAATATCGCCTCAGCCCTTCATTTTTGACCTCAACCAATTTAACTTTTGATTACAGCACATTCTCAGGTGCAGCTAATTGCCAAAGCTGTTTGGAAAGAAGTCGCAGCCCGCAGACCTAAGGCGGCAGGCTCTGGATAACTTGGTAAAGGCCCAGGCATATCTAATTAACGCAAAGAAAAGCGTACGATACAGCATAGCGAGGCTGAGGTCTTACTCCCAGGGGAGCGAAGTTAGGCAGATGGAGGAGGCCCTGAACGCGCTTGACTGGCTGCTTGATTGGGCCCTATTAAAGGTGCAGACGCTAATTACCATAGGTCTAGTAAACTGGAGGGAGGTGGCCATGGTTATGAATGTAGTAAAGAAGGTTATGCAGGATTATAGCTACCTGGATCCAAGAATTGAGGAGGAGATCTCGGGTGCCGAGGAAAGTCTCTCGAGGGCATGGATGAGCATAGAGCCATCGTTGCCGGAGGGATTTAGCGACAGGGACCTGATGTCAATAGATGAGGAAGCTAAAAAGGTCATTAGAGAGGCGGAGAGCGTCGCAAGGAGCAGGGGGAGCACCAGTACTCTGGCATCACAGCAGTAATGCTTTGACTAGGAGCCTCGGCCCCGCCTATTAAGATGCCTATCGCACGGGCTTTAACCTCTTCACCATTACGTAAGCGTCCTCGCCATCCCTGTAGTAACCTTTAATGATCCTAACCTTTTCAAAGCCAAACTTCTCGTAAAGGCTTATAGCGGGGGCGTTGGAGACCCTGACCTCGAGGTATATAGCGTCTACGTCATACTTGGACTTAAGCACATTTATAGCCTCGTTCATGAGAGCTGATCCAACACCCTTACGCCTATACTCAGCTAAAACGGCTATGGAAATTACGTGACCCACCTTAGCAGGCTCTGAAAACCTCCTCTTGATGGCGCTCAGCAGGCCTTCGTTTCTTTCCTGTTTCTCCGCTAGCTCATTTTCGAGGCCCATGAGCACCCTGTCGTGAGTTTCCTCGACCCTGTTCATAATATAGCCTATTATTTTGCCCTGGTGCTCGGCCACTAGGAAGGCGTCTCCCCACTCGTTAAGCACATAAACGTAGAAGCTGTACCAGTAGTTCTCAGGAAGGCTCGCAAGGTTTACCTCCATCACTTGATCTATGTCCTCTTCCCTTGCCCTTCTTATTATGAAGGAAAAGCCTTCGCTACCCTCCCGCTCCTCCGCTTTCACTTCAGGGCGCCTGAGAGCCTGTAACTTTGCAAGGTTAATAAACGGCTCTTAACTTTAAATTACAGGCATGCAGAGAGAGCTGTTGGGCTAGACCTTTGAGCTTCAGGCACCCCTCGCTTGACATAACAGGGTCTACGTCAAAGGAGCTTGCAGGACACTGCATAGCCTTGGGCGTGACTGCCAGCGCCTCAATATACAGGTCGCTTGATACGGCAAGGGCCCTCATGAGGAGGGGGGCTGAAGTACACGTTATAATGACTAAGGCTGCAGCTGAATTGGTCAACCCGAAGCTATTTCACTGGGCTACGGGGAACAAGCCCATAGTTGCGATAGGAGGCAATATAGAGCATGTGGAGATGGCTCACAGCTGCTCTGCCATGTTGCTCGCCCCCGCGACTTATTCATCTATAGCTAAGCTCGCGTTAGGCATAGCAGACAACCCAGTGGTGCTCACAGCCATAACAATGATGGGTTATGGAAGGCCGGTGGCCGTGGTTCCAGCAATGCACGAGGGCATGGAAAGGAGCCCCCAATATCAGGACGCCCTGCGCAGGTTGAAGGACATGGGAGTGCTAGTGGTGCCGCCCCTTGAGGCCGAGTCCGTGGCTAAGTACCCGGACCCCTATTTGGTGGCCCGCGCGTTTACCTCGTTTGCCCTGAGGGGCTTCGATATGAGGGGTCTCAGGGTGCTGGTCATCGCCGGCGCCACCAGGAGCTGGATAGACTCGGTGAGGTTCGTGTCCAACCCTAGCTCCGGGAGGATGGGGGTTGAGATAGCCATAGATGCCTTTGCAAGGGGAGCGGAAGTTGACCTAATATATGGTCACGTTGACGTCGAGATACCGCACTTCATAAATTCCTACCATGTCGAGACTACGGAGGAGATGGCAGAAAAGGTGCGGGAGCTTACAGCTTCGAAAACTTACGACATAGTAGTTGGTGCCGCGGCGCCTCTGGACTTCACGGTAGAATCCCCTTATAAGGGCAAGCTTAAGAGCGACTCAAGTTATGCGGTGACCCTTAGGCCTGCGCCAAAGACCTTAAAGTCCATAGTATTGAGGCCCAGAGTCCTGGTGTCATTTGCTGCCGACGTAGCAACTACTGAGGAGGACCTCATAAACTCGGCCATGGAAAAGGCCTCCAAGTACGGTGCCACGCTAGTGGCCGCAAACCCAGTTAATATAGGAACCTATGGCTTTGCAAGCGAGTACGATAAAATAGTTATAGTTGACACGGGCTCCGGTAAAATCTATGACCTGGGCTTAGACAGGAAGGAGGTGCTGGCCAGGAAGATTATGGATATCGCGCTCTCGCAGGTAAGGACTACTCATGGCTAGTCGCGCATCAAAGGCCTTGCTAGCGCCCAGGGTTTAGCTGAAAGGCTGAAGATCACCATATTCAAAGAACTTTATAAGTGTGGCACCTTAGGTGTAAAAGAGGGCCACCTTGAATCCCAGGAGAATTTTGTTGGATGACGTGATTAACATAGACTATGAAAAAGCCATAGACGCTGTGACCTCCTTTATAAAGGATTTCCTAGAGAACTCCTCCGTCAGAGGCTTCGTGATAGGTCTTAGCGGCGGCGTTGACTCAGCGGCCACCTACTTTGCCGCCGTTAGGGCGGTCGGTCCGGAGAAGGTCATGGCCTTAATTATGCACGACTCAACTGTAACCCCAAAGGAGGACGTCGATGACGCAAAGCACCTGATAGAAATTGCCAAGACCTCATATAATATAATAGACATAGCTCCCATAGTTGACACCTACAGGTCTACCATACCGGTCTACGATCCTTCGGACACTGTTCCGCTGGGCAACCTGAGGGCCAGGATCAGGATGTCGTTACTTTACTACTATGCCAATAAGTTTAACTACGCTGTCCTGGGCACCGGGGACAGGAGCGAGGCCTTCCTAGGCTACTTCACCAAGTATGGAGACGGGGGCGTCGACCTACTTCCCATAGCGCCTCTCCTGAAGAGCCAGGTCAGGAGGTTTGCACTAAAGCTGGGGGTGCCAGAGAAGGTGGCGTTCAAGCCGAGTAGCCCAAGGCTCTGGCCGGGACAGACCGCTGAAGGCGAGCTGGGAGTTAGCTACGATCAGGTAGACGTCGTTATACATGCTATTGATGACCTTAAGCTATCGCCGTCAGAGGCTGCTGAGGCGACAGGCGTTAGCTTGGAAATCATCAATAAGATCCTCCAGCTAAACAGAGCCACACAGCACAAGAGGTCGCTGCCGCCGTCACCTCCATTGGAGAGCGTGGTTAAGTACTTGCAGTGATAAAAGCTCTACTTTTAAGTAAGGTGTTTTGGGTTGGCTCCCGTCTGCGCCTCAGTGCCACACCACATAACTGCCGCCTTTGTTCCAGCGTGGGGCAACACGCCTAGGGACTCAGGCTCCATAGGCGTAGGTATAGCTGTAGAGCCGCGCCTCGAGCTATGTTACGACCTGAAGCTGTCAGGGGAGCCTGCAAGAACTGCGGTAAAACTCCTTGAAAACAACGGTGTCGATGCTCTAAGGGTGAGGTCCTCTAATCCACTGCCGTGGGGCTTCGGCTATGCTACTAGCGGCGCTTCAGCGGTGGCAGCAGCTCACCTGGCCTCTTACCTTAAGGGCAAGAACCTGAGCTCCCTTCTGCTTCAGGCGCATGAGATAGAAGTTCAGGACAGGACGGGCCTCGGGGATGTGTTAGCCATTAGCTGCGGTCTAGGACTGGTGCTAAGGAGGAGACCTGGACCCCCTGGCATAGGCCAGGTCGACTGCATGTACTTGCCTAGGAGCGTCTCGTTGCTTTCAATAGAGGCCGGAGGGATGAGCACGGAATCACTGCTTTCCTCGCTGAGCGAGGAGTTCTACACAGAGTCGTCCATTGTACTTAAGAAACTTGACGAGGAGTTAAGCCTTGAGGCGTTTATAGAGAGCGTGAAGGCGTTTAATGACAAGCTAAGGCTCCCCAGCTCTATACTGGGAGCGCAGGGCTTTGAGTACGTGGCTAGAACCCCTGGCCTCTTAGGTTATTATGCTAAGAAGAGGCTAGTAGTTCTCATATTAGAGAATGACTTCATAAGCGACGCGGTGGACTACCTTAGAAAGGGGCTTCCATATAGCATAAGGGAGTTAAGTCCTTCGGAGGCAGGTCCTTACTTGAGGTGAATGAGCACATGGAGGATATACCAAGGAGCCATCCAAGGTACTGGTCGCTGCTAACAAGACAGAAGCTAGTGGACGCCATGAAGGAGGGCGTGGTCGTCCCCCAAGGGTTGATATCCCACGGTAGAGGGGAGGCGTTTGACTATATACTTGGTGAGAAGAGCCTAGACTTTGCCCTTGAAGCTGAGAGGGCAGCCGTGGCTGCGATGCTCCTTGCTAAGAGGCCTATTATCTCTGTGAACGGAAACTATGCTGCTCTAGCGGCCGACGAGATAGTGAAGCTCTCAGAGCAGCTAAACGCCCCAATAGAGGTGAACGTCTTCCATAGAACTGAGGAGAGGGTAAAGGCCATAGAGGACTTCATGAAGAGGCATGGGGCCACAAGAGTTTATGGAGTCGAGTGCCAGAAGACCCACATACCAGGTCTTGAGAGCGCGAGGGGCATAGTGTGCGTTGACGGAATATACTCGGCGGACGTTGTCCTAGTAGCGATAGAGGACGGCGATAGAACTGAGGCGCTCAGAAGGATGGGCAAGGTAGTTATAGCGATAGACCTTAATCCCTTCAGTAGAACCGCTCAGGCAGCCTCAATAACGATAGTGGACGAGGCTATAAGAGCCACAAAGAACATGATTGGCATGGCTGAAGAGCTTAAAGGCTTAAGTAAAGATAAGCTAAGAGAGGTAGTCAGCAGCTACAGCAACAGAAGGACTCTAAGCATGGCATTCAAGGCCATGCTTGAAAGGCTTGAGTACGCGTCCTCAAGGGGAATCATAATCGACCTGGGGTTCCGTGACGAAGTTAACGTTTGAGCGGGCGCCTGCGTACCTAGGAGTAACTATTTCCTCTGCTAGTCTAATTATTTCTTCTGCGAGACTTATCTCAGAGGAGAGCTCGTCCGGGTACTGCGACTTGGCCTTCTCCAGGAACTCCACCAGAAGGGGAAGCGTAGTAAAGGCCTCCTTGGCTACTGTGGCCTTATCCCCCCTCCTTGAGGCCGCCCTGAGTTCCATGAGGAGCCTCTGCGGGTTAAGGCTGTAGAACTGTATCTTTAAGAGCTTTAGCCTGTAGTCCTCATCCTCGGCTGTGGGCTTTCCCTCATACTTAGCTATGGCCTCCTCAACATCCCTCCTCTTTAATATAACCCACCAGTGCTGGTTGCTGCTCCTGTAGGAGGTCCTTATAATGCCGTAGTTCTTTTCCAGCGCGTAAAGCAGCGGGACGGGATTATAATCAAGGCCGTAGGCTGTTAGTTTGTCCTTAAGATCCCTTAGGCTGAAGTCGCCAAGCTTAGCCCCACCCCTTAGCGACGCCTCTAGCATTGACTTAAGGACATAGTAACCCCTATCGCCATACTTTGCCAGGAACTCCTCCACGCTAGAGGCGTCGCCCTCCATGTCAATCGCCACTGCTGCTGAAGCAATTTAACTACTGCATCCACAGGTCCTACCTAAGAGCCGGTGGTTTTCAGTGAAAGCTGCCTTAGGCCAGCCCGCAGGGCTTCCTCTGGACAATAGTGAGAATGTGATCGAGGCCCTAGAGGTGACTAAGAAGTTCGGCAAGACGCCTGCCCTAAGGGGGGTTAACTTAAAGGTCAAGAGAGGGGAGGTTCACGTAATAGCTGGCCATAACGGCGCGGGCAAGAGCACGCTATTTAAGATAATAATAGGTCTCGTGAGGAGGGACTCGGGCTACCTCAACGTCCTTGGGGCGGATCCCTCAACACCTTCGTGGCGTAGGCTCGTCAGGTACATAGGTTATGTGCCTGAGGACGCGTCACCGTATGAAAGGCTCACGGGCTACGAGTACCTGAGGTTCTTTGCTAGGCTTTACGCTAGGGACTCCAGCGAGGTCGAGGAAATGGTAAAGGTAGGCGCAACATAGCCGGCCTAAGCGATAGAGACCTGAGAAGAAAGGCCGGCGAGTACAGCAATGGAATGAAGCGGAGGCTCCTGATAGCCAGGGCGCTCATGCACAGGCCTTTGTTAGTTTTACTTGATGAGCCGACCAATGGCCTGGACGTCTTCTCAGCTCATGAAGTTAGAACCATGATAAAATCCCTCTCGCGCACAGGCGTTACGTTTGTCATAGCTACTCATAACATGGCTGAGGCCGAGTACTTGGCAGACAGGGTAACGTTCATAGCCTACGGTAAGACGCTGTTCACTGGCAGCCCAAAGGAGGCCAGGGAGTCCTTCGAGGCTGAGAACCTAGAGGAGGCGTTCGTTAAGGCGGTGAAGTCCTATGAGGGTAGAGGAAGTTAAGGCTGTACTCTGGAAAGAGCTCCTCGATATGGCTCGCGATCGCAGGGCCCTGGCACTTATGATAATAGTACCCCTCGTGGGGCTTCCGCTGATGGCGCTGCTTGCCGGGGGCCTCAGCTCTGCGCAGCTTACTACCGTCTACATACAGGTCAACGACACGAAGTCCCTTGGGATAGCTCAGTGGCTTGGCGAGAGCATAGTTAAGGAGTCTGAGCAGCAGGGCCTAAAGGTTAATTTAACTATATCTAGCGAGCCTCCCCCTCAGGTTTATGATATCGAGATTATAGTACCTAGGGGTTTCTATGATAACCTGACGTCCGTGGACGGCGTAGCGACACTTATTGTGAGGGTCATGGTGGGCAGCTACGCTGCCCAGGAAGTGGATGGTGTTATTTCCTCAGTGGTGTCGCAGCTTAGCTCCGAGGTAGTTGACCACAGAGTGGATACCCTTGCGAGGATAGCGGGCGTTAACATCTCTGCGCAGAGGCTTCTTAATCCGGTGGTGATAACTACCGGCTATATATTGCCCTCTGGCAGGGCTGCGAGCGCCCAGCAGGTTCAGCTCTCGCTCACAGTGAGGCTACTTCAGTTCTCTCTGTTCTTCGTTGTCAACCCGGCGGTGGTGCTGATGAGCGACGCCTTCCTTGGGGAGAAGAAGCGCAAGACCCTTGAGGTGCTCTTAACGTCGCCGCTCTCAAACGCATCACTGCTTGTGGGCAAGCTTCTCTCCTCCGCAGTGATGGGCCTCGCAATTGCAGTGGCTGACAGCGCGGGCTTCATTATTTACTTCCTCATGTTGGCGGCCTCGGCGGGCCTTAAGCTAACGCCAGCGCTTCTCGGACTTAACATGGTCGACTCAGCAGTCTTAGTGCTGATGACTTCATCATTTATAATGCCCATAGTTCTAAGGAGCCCCTCGGCCAGGGCAGCTCAGGCCTCCGCCTACGCACTACTTATGGTGGCGCTAGGCATTTACTTCAGCGCGCTCTTTGTTAACGTAAGCTCGCTGCCTGCAGCTATAAAGTATGTGCTCATGGCAATACCCTTCACTGAGGCCTCCCTCGCGCTCTCGAATTATGTTGTGGGACAGTACTTGATGGCAGCCCTTGACATACTAATAATGGCGGCGTTCACAGCGCTGTTCATTGTCCTGTCGCTTAAGGCTTTCAACCCAGAGAGGTTAGTGACGTCAAGGTGATTGAGCTAAAGAAGGAGAGGTTTTAGCTAGCTGCTGAAAAAGGGGTTAAATTGCTTTGCGTGGCCTGGGCTTTATGAAGTCCTTTGGGGCAGCCTCAAAGGGCTCGAGGTACTTCCTGAGCACCTTAGGTATTATAACCGTTCCATCGGGTTCCTGGAAGTTCTCTAGTATGGCCGTAATAGTCCTCGTTGACGCTATTCCCGTGCTGTTCAGGGTGTGCACGTACTCGCCCCTCTCCATGCCCTTCCTCCTGATTAACCTTATGTTAAGCCTGTAGGCCTGCCAGTCAGTGCAGTTGCTGGCGCTGACCATCTCACGGTACTTGCCCTGGGCAGGCATCCAGGCTTCCAAGTCATACTTCTTGACAGCGCAGGCCCCTAGGTCCCCGGAGGCTATGTTCACAACCCTGTACGGTATACCCAGGCCCTGGAACAGCTCCTCAGCGTTTGATATAAGCTCCTCGTGCATCTTCTGGCTCTCCTCGGGCTTTGAGAATATGAACTGCTCAACCTTATGGAACTGGTGAACCCTAAATATTCCCTTAAGGTCCTTGTTGGCTGCTCCGGCCTCGCGCCTGAAGGCGGGGCTTATTCCAACGAACTTCTTTGGAAGCTCGTCATCGTAAAGCTCTTCATTATAATACATTGCCGCCAGTGAGTGCTCCGCGGTGGCTATCAGGTAAAGGTCGTCATTCTCTATTTTATAGATGGCATCCTGGAAGGTTGCTAGGTCTATGACGCTGTTTATGACCTTATACCTCAGCATGTAAGGCGGCAACACTAGTGTGTAGCCCTTAGAGGTAAGCTTGTCAATAGCGTAGAGCAGCAGGGCGAAGTCCAGCCAAACTAGGTCATCAAAGAGGTAGTAAAACCTGGAGCCAGCGACCTCGGAGGCCTTCTCGGTGTCACCAAGCTTTAGGACGCTCTCGAGCATGTCAGCATGACCTACAGGCTTCCAGTCTATCAACTCATAGGGCACGTTAAAGCCATAGGCCTCGGTCTGGGCCTTGAAAGCGTCAAGGTACTCGCGGTACACCTTAGGGGTTCCCCAGAACCTTACCGGCCTCGTGGCCTCCTCCCCGCCTACAGGAACGTCGTCAAGAACAATGTTTGGCAGTCTCCACAGCGCCTCCTCCCTCTTTGCCTCAAGCTCGCTTAGCCTTCTCTCTGCGTCTTCAAGCTCCCTGCTGAGCTCTTTGGCCTGAGCCAGGAGCTTCTCCTTTTCCTCCCCCTTCGCCTTAGGGATTGCGGCGCTGATGACATTATGCTGATGCCTCAGCTCATTTATCTCTGCCTGCACCTTCCTCCACTGCTCGTCAAGCTGAACAGCCTCATCTATTATCTTGACGTCTATCTGCCTCTTTCTGGCAACCTCCCTAAGAGCCTCTGGGTTCGTTCTAAGGAGATTCAGTATGCTCCATGGCATTTACCTTCACCCTCGTGTCTGGCTTCTGGCCCTAATGGTGAGTTAAAGGCTTAAAAGCCGTATATGATGATTAATCGCGGGAGGTTATTATAACAAGGTTACTATAAAACAATCAGTACTTGCCAGGTCAGCTTTCATGGCAGATCACGTTGTTTCCCTAAAAATAGGTGGACCGGCCGGGACTTGAACCCGGGACCTCTCGGGTGCAAGCCGAGCGCTCTTCCAGCTGAGCTACCGGCCCACCCGCTGGCAGAACTGCCTTTGGCAATTTTAAGGCTTAAGGCCTATCGGAAGGCGTAGACCATCAACTTATATCCCTTTCGCAGGCCTGTAGCTAGGGATGCAGCGTTGAGCGGGGACCTAGAGAAGTTAAAGGACTATGAATGGCTGCTTGACAGGGTGTACAAAAAGATACCCCCAAAGAGCGGCTCAGGAACCTTTGAACTGCCAGAGCCTCAGGTAATAAGGGTCGGGACACAGACCATTATAAAGAACTTCAGGGACATTTCTCAGAAGTTAAAGAGAGAGCCTGACATGGTCTCACGCTACTTAATGAAGGAGCTGGCGTCCGCGGGCAGCTATGAGGAGAGCTCTGGGCAGCTCGTGTTAAGCGTTAAGGTCTCCAGTAAAGTGTTGAAGCAGCTTCTCGATATGTTCGTTAAAAGCTACGTCAGGTGCCCTACTTGCGGAAGCATAGATACCCACATAGAGAAGAGAGGCAAGGTATGGGTTCTAGTCTGTGAGGCCTGCGGCGCGGAACAGACGCTGAAGCCATTCTAAACCCTTTGTGAAGACTTTAGGGTCCTTTACTCCATGCTTTGGAAGAACATATTAGCCAAACTTAACTTAGGTTAACTTAGATTTTCAAGTTATAGATAATTAATACACAGGTTGGAAGTAAACTTTAAAGCACGCCCACAGTCAAATGTAATGGTGCCTATGCTTTGAGCTCAGTACCTACGAAGTTCGACGTAGTGGTGATAGGCGCAGGGCCGGCGGGCTCTGCGGCAGCCTACACTTTAGCCAAGGAGGGCTTCAAGACCCTTCTAATAGATCGAGGCAGGGGAGGGGGCGAGAAGGAGCTCTTTGGCGGAAGGGTTTACGCGCAGCCCCTTAGGGAGGTCTGGCCAGAGCTTGACAAGGAGGCCCCCATACAGAGGTGGGTCACACGAGAGAGGATAAGCGTGGTCAACGGTGAGGAAGTTTTCACGGCCGAATACAAGAGCCCCGCCGGCAAGAGCTTCACCGCCTTCCTGCCGCAGCTGACGTCATGGATGGCGCGCAAGGCTGAGCAGGCAGGAGCCCTTTACGTTAACGAGATCACCGTGGATGAAATAGTATTCAAGGATGGCAAAGCAGTAGGGGTAAGGAGCGGCTCTGACACCGTAGAGGCTGATGTGATTATAGACGCGGAGGGAGTTAACAGGCTCCTGCTTGAGAGGGCCGGCCTTGTGGAGAAGCTCAAACCTGATCATGTGGCCCTTGGAGTTAAGGAGGTCCTAAGGACTGGCGCCACGCAGCTTGAGGCCTCGTTTGGCATTGACTCAAACGAGGGCGTCGCCTGGGTTGTGGTAGGTGACATAACTAAGGGCATCCCAGGGGGAGGCTTCATTTATACTAACAAGGAAACGGTTAGCATGGGTGTGGTTCTTCACCTAAAGCATGCCATAGAGGCCATAGAGGCCGGAGCCCTGAACCAACACGTTTACGAGCTTGTTGAAGGCTTTAGGCTTCACCCGTTCTTCAGGAGGCTCTGGCGTGACGCTACAATTTCAGAGTACGGGGGCCACCTGACGATTGAGGGAGGGCTTAAGTTCGCCCCTGAGCGGTTTGCCTATCCGGGCCTTCTGGTAGTTGGCGACGCGGCCGGTCTGCTCTTAAGTACCGGCATAAACTACCGTGGAGTTGATTTTGCGGTCTATAGCGGCAAGCTGGCCGCCGAGGCTGTTAAGTATGCCAGGGACCACGGAGGCTTTACATATGAGAACATAAGCGTCTACGAGACCTATCTTAAGAATAGCTTCGTGTACAAGGACCTCAAGAAGCACCTGGCGGCGGAGATGCTGATGAATGACCCAACGCTCTTTGCGAAGCTACCTAGAATAGCCTTGGGCCTCTTTAGGGAACTTTACGAGCAGGACTACTCCACTCCAACACCTTACGAAGCTCTAATATCAGTGCTTAGCAACGAAAAGATCGGCCTATTTAACCTCTTGCCATTAACTCTCTCGGTGGTGAGGTCCTTATGAGCGTCCAACAGGCCAAACAGGAGCCTCAGCCCCTGAAGCTAGAAGACATACTTCAGAGCGACGTCTGGAACGTGGATGAGGAACCTCACATAGTCGTAGATTATACTAAGTGCGAGAAGTGCCCCACCAAGCCATGCATCTACCTCTGCCCCGCAGGCTGCTACACGCTGGCCGGCGACAGGGTGGTCTTCAGCTACGAGGGTTGCGTGGAGTGCGGCACCTGCAGGGTGATCTGTCCCATGAATGCAATAACTTGGAACTACCCTAAGAGCGGTCATGGCATTATTTTTAGGTTTACTTGAGGGGGTGGGCTTATGAGGATAGTGGTAGGCATAAAGTGGGTTCCTGGAACCCAGTCAGTGAGGATAGACCCTAAGACAGGCACTCTGATAAGGGAGGGGGTTCCGAGCATAGTAAATCCACACGACTTGCCTGCAGCGGAGCTGGCCCTTAGGCTAAGGGACAAGTACGGCGGTGAGGTAATAGCTATCTCCATGGCTCCTCCCCCAGCGGCGAAAGGCTTGGAGTACCTCGTAGGCATGGGCGTTGACAAAGCCATACTAATAACTGACAGGGCCTACGCTGGAGCTGATACCCTCGCCACAAGCTATGTTTTGGCAAACGCCATAAAGAAGATCGATAAGGAGATAGGTAAGGTAGACCTAGTAATCTTTGGCCAGGAGACCACGGACTCCAGCACGGCCCACATAGCCGCGCAGACGGCCAGCTGGCTTGAATGGCCTTATATATACTATGTCCGGGACGCATGGCTATCAGAGGACGGAAAACTGAGGGTGGAGAGGATACTTGAAGAGGCCATAGAGGAGTGGGAGTTAGACCTTCCAGCTATAATAAACGTCGCCATGAAGTCCCTGAAGCCAAGGCCTGTCACACTGATTAACAAGATAAGGTTTAAGGCGAACCCCAGCATCATGATCACGTGGACTAACAACGACCTGAAGCTGGACCCAAGGTGCACTGGGCTTAAGGGCTCACCAACCTTCGTAGCTAAGACCGTTGACGTCCCTGAGGTGCCGAGGAAGAAGCAGGTCTACGTGCCTAAGGATGGCGAGGACGCTGCCAAGTGGATACTTAAGTCGCTGCTCTCTGATGAAAAGGCCTCTAAGGCGCTGATAAAGGCCCTTAAGGAGGGAGGTGATGCTGCATGAGCCAGTGGGCCGCTCCCTCTTCAGGGTCCCAGGACTGCGAGAAGCTCTGCCCAGAGTGGGAGTGCAGGGACAACAGCGAGTACAGGGGCGTCTGGGTTATAGGGGAAGTAGACGAGAACGGCATTATAGAGCCAAGCCTGCAGATGTTAACGCCCGCCAGGAAGGTGGCGAACAAGCTTAACGTTAAGGTAACTGGCGTACTCCTAGGCAACGGCGTAAAGAAGTTCGCGAACCAGTTCATAGAGTACGGGGCAGACGAGGTCATAGTTGTTGACGATCCTCGTCTTTCCTCCTATGCTCCAAATGTCTACGGAGAGGTCGCGGTGAGCTTAATCAAGAAGTACAAGCCTGAGATGATCTTCGTGGCCGGCACAATGAGGGGGAGGGAGCTGGCGCCATACATAGCCAACCACCTAAGGGCGGGGATAACGGCTGACTGCACAGACTTCGACGTTGACGAGAAAACTAGGGACGTCTTCCAGATAAGGCCTCCATTCGGCGCTGTGCTGCTGGCATACATAAGGACGCCCAACAGAAGGCCCCAGCTGGCGACAGCGAGGCCTAACGTGTTCCCCTTGCCTCAGCGTGACCCGAGCAGGAGGGGAGAGATAATAGAGGAAAAGGTAGATTATGTACCTCAGCCTAAGGCGAGGCTGATCTCCCGCAAGGTTGTGCCAAGAACCGAGGTTCCCATAGAGAAGGCCGAGCTAGTGATAGGTGGCGGCAAAGGCCTTGGAACAGCTGAGGGCTTCAAGATGCTGCAGGAGCTAGCTAACGTCATGGGCGCCGTCGTGGGGGGCAGCAGGAAGGCAGTAGACCTGGGCTGGATACCCCATGAGAGGCAAATAGGCCAGACAGGCAAGTCAATAAAGTCAGTCATATACATAGCCGTTGGCATAAGCGGCGCGGCACAGCACATGTTTGGCGTGAGGGAGGCCGAGGTGGTGGTCGCCATAAACAAGGACCCGACAGCGCCTATATTCTCACAGTGCGACTACGGCGTGGTTGCAGACTACCGCGAGGTTATACCGCACCTGATAAGGATGCTTAAGGATCTGAAGGAGCAGGTAAAGAAGGGCGAGACGCCCAAGATAGAGTGACCAAATTTGAGTCAAGGGGTTGACGAGAGGCTGAAGCTTTTTGAGAGAAGCCTCAGCAGGTTCGCTGGGGTCCTTGGACTTCGAGTAAACATTGAGCTCTCTAGGAAGGTGGAAGAGGTTCAGCTGAAGATAATGGATGACGTAGCTAAAGTTATTGACAGAGTCTGGTCCCAGGGCCTAACATTGCAGGACCTTTTAGCGAGGCTCAGTAACGATGGTATCCTGAGGGAGGAGGCTGTTTACGTGTCAAAGGCCATAGGCGAGAGCCTGAATCCTGACTCGGTGGACGACGTGCTAGCTAGGGCCATCTCTGGCGACATCTCCCAGGAGGGGGCAAAAAGCACCTTAATAGCGTTTCAGGCGATAGCTAGGGCGTACGCTGAGAGGTACTTTAGGGAGAAAGGTTCCATAGAGCACCTCTCGCCCTACTGTCCCCTCTGCGGGGCTGAGAGTCACACCATGGTTAAGAGGGGGGACAAGTACGTGATGGTGTGTCACCTCTGCGGCTATGAGTGGGTCATCGGCAGGGGCTCTCCCGTCTGCCCCTTCTGTGGAAATGATAACAAGTTCAAGCTTGGAACCTTTATGGACAAGGAGTGGAAGTACGGCCTTATGTACTGTCAGGAGTGTGGCTCATACTGGAGGGTCATCTGGGATGAGGAGATGGCTTCAGCGCCTAGCATAGTTCTGCCCCTTCTAGCTATGGCTGCCGAGAGGTTCAGGGACGCCCTGCCCAAGGGCATTATCAATAACTCTCAGGAGCCTGACGCTGAGGTTCCTCTGGACAACAAAGAGGATGAAACCGAAGGTAAGGAGTGAGTAAAGCCAGAGCGGGTTAGGGGTGGTTACATTCTCTTGTTCTAGAGGTCTCCCTTCAGCTAGGCCCTCCCTCGCTGTCAGCCTCTTCAGGTAAGCCCCAAGTATGGGCATGCCCACTATAACCATGTAAGCGGCCATCATTGCGGCCACCCCAAAGACCTTAAGTATAATGTTGTACTTCTTTCCTAACATTATGTCAAGGGTCCTCGATACCACGAGGAGGAAGGTCATCTCTATAGCAGACCCCACCATAGCGGAGGTTAGCCCCACCAGGGAGAGGTCGACGGATAGCGTCGTAAGTCGCCTGAGGATATAAGAGGCTATTGCAAGGACTATGCCTAGAGACATAAGGATTGGACCTAGCTGGGCCTCAGAAGCGTGATTTAGATAGGCCCTCGCGCTTGTAAGCCTGGGATCTGGCGCCTTCACCTGGGCCACCTGCTGTTCCTGCGCGCTCATGTTAGACACCTAAGGCTGCGAGACGGCGTCTATGTTAAGTACGTTAGAGAGGTACTTGGCCATAAACTTTGAGTCAAAGCCGCGTGAGGCGTCAACTATAACCCTCTTTGGCCTTGACTCCTTTATGTAGTCTACGACCTCCCAGAAGGTCGCGTGATCGCTGAAGGACACTCTGTAGACCCTGTCGTTAACCTTAACGGCGGGTCCCCGCCTTTCGGTACCGGTGAGTATTACATGAACGGCTGGCACCCGTATCATAGATGAGGACTTAGACAAGTGAATGAATGCTATTGACCCTGGGAGAAGCTCATCTCTACTGTAAAGCCTCACGTCGCCTAACTCCACATTATAAAACTTTGATGCTATCTTAGCAAGCTTCAAAGTCGTGTCATCAGCCAGGAACGTGCCCGAAACACCTCTTATCCTTAGTTCCACCATTATTTCTTGAAGCTTCCCATTGTAACCATATATTATTATGGGGCTATTGGGCGACTCGGTCTCTATTATGTTTACCAGGGCCCCCAGGGCATCCCACTCAGTGCCCTTCCTGGACAGGTGAGGGCTGCCATAGGTGGCATCCACCACCAGGACGTCGAGGTCCTGCATGGGGGGCGTGCCGGGCATCTTAAAGTCGCCAGTATAACCGGCGGTGCCCTGGGGAGTCTCCACCATTACCTGGGCGCTCCCGGCTATGTGCCTTGACGGTATAAGCTTCAGCCTCTCGTTGTCAAACTCCACCTCCTTGTAGTAGTCAAGCTGCAACATCTTGCTCTGAGGTATTGAGTACCCTAGAACCTTAAGGAACTCATGGGTTACGGGGGTCGCTGCGATAAAGAGGCTCTCAGAAATGCTCTGGCTTAGGTACTTGGTATGGTCTTCGTGGGCGTGAGTGACGACCCTTATAGGCCTCCTGTGGTATGAGTCGGCCACAACGTTGTCCCCTAGCAGTATTGCTCCATTAGGCATCACGGCGGCCAACAAATTAAACCCCCTTACTGCCCGTCTGGCTAGCTCAAAAATAGCCGAATATAGAATGGCAGGCCCTGGTCCCGCCGCGGGGAATTGAACCCCGGACCACCCGGTGTCGGCCGGAGGGGCTAGGCCTCCAGCCGCCCCGTCCCACTACAGCCGGGCGCTCTGACCGCTGAGCTACGGCGGGCCTGCCTTGTATCCTGTTCGTGCCCTGTTGTTTTAAGCCTTACTGAGATCGCCATGTAGAGGGGCTTCCATAAGGCCTTTAATTTGCGCAGCCTCTCCAAATAGGTAAAAAGGTCGAGGGCCCGTGGTACGTTTCAGCCTCGGGCTTTATAACATCACCTGCGGTTTTCAGGGCAGAGAGACCTGGACAGAGCCCCTATAGTGTTAACTACATTCTGAAAGGCTTCGTAAATGTTATCACGGACCTTGTACTCTGCGGCCTCCTCAGCTAAAGTAGAGCTTATGCTGGCCAGGAGGAGCTCAGCCTCCCTTAGCTCTTGGCAGAGGCCGTCCCTGTCAGCTCCGTTGGACGCCACGTAGTCAGCAATGACGTTAAAGTAGTCGCACATAAGCTCCGTAACAACAGCTAGGGAGGCGCATAACAGCCTAGCATAAAGGGGCATCTCGCTGAACGACCTATAACCTCTCGACTTAAGACATTCGTCCTCCAGCATTTCAGTGTCAACGCATCTGGAGCGCAGCTCTGCGAGCCCAGACCTGACGGCTCTCCACAGGAGCTCGTAATACTCTTCATGTAAGGACGAGCTCACAGTTCGCTCCTTGATAGTATAAACATTCCTTTGCTTAAAAGAACAAGTTTATTTTCTCTCTTTTATAGCTTTATTTTGAGAAGGGAGCAGAGATGTGTGCAGAGGAGAATAACGAGAAGTCTGTTAAGTATTCTGACATGGTTTATGAGATGCTGAAGAACGACATCCTTGGCAGGAGGTTTGAGCCTAAGGACAAGTTAAGCGAGACGACGCTGGCCAAGCTCTATAACGTGAGCAGGACGCCCGTGAGGGAGGCGTTGCACAAACTTGAAAAGGAAGGGCTCGTCGTGAAGCTCAGCGACGGCTACCATGTCTCCTTCTTGACTAAGGAGCAGATACTAAAGATATTCGAGGTGAGGGCTGTCCTTGAGGCCTTGGCGGCCGAGAAGGCCGCCGAGAACAGGGACCCAGCCATGCTTAGTAAGCTGAGGGAGGCAGCTGAGAATTTCAAGAAGGCAGATAAGAACAACCCGCTGGCCCTGGCTCAGGCCAACAGCTACTTCCATGACATAATAGCTGACATGAGCGGCAACGAGTACCTGAGGGATATACTTAAGGACCTAAGGAACAAGCTAGCTATTGTCAGGGTGGACCTATTTGCGTCTAGCAGCAGGGTTGAGCAGGAAATAGAGGAGCACTGGAGGATTTACGAGGCTATAGAGAAGGGGGATCCAAAAGAAGCTCACGAGGCCGCGCTTAGGCACCAGATGAACTTAATTGAATTCATAAAGTCGAAGAAGATGATTGGGGGCATATTAGTTTGATCCTGGCCATTTAAGAGAAAAAGCTTGAGCTGGATGCCGGTTAAAACGCGATAGGCTGCAGAGCTGCCTGGAAACGGTGCATCAGCGAACAGCGACGCCGAGATCGCCGTTGCCTCGCCTTTATTCCTCCGCATTCAGACCCATCTTTGTAACGCTTTTACCGTACAGCTAAGCGCCCTTGTGGTAGAGAGCATGTATTTAGTCTACTTTTAAAAGGTCAGTTGGGAGTTAAGAGAAAAGGTGAAGCAATAATGTCGCTGAGACTCGGAGCCTTGCCCCAGTTTAAGGTTCCTCCCAAGGGAGAACATTATGACGTGCTCATAGTAGGCGCGGGGCCCGCAGGGCTTTCGGCGGCCGTCTACGCGTCAAGGTTCCTGCTCAAGACAGTGGTGGTCTCTGAGGATGTAGGAGGACAGCTTAACTTAACTAACGTGGTTGATGATTATCCCGCTACGCTCTCGATTAGCGCGACGGAGCTCATATCGCGCTTCAGGGAGCACGCCGAAAAGCTCTTTGGCGTTCCCATCTACACTAACATAACCGTTCAGAAGTTCTCCAGGGAAGGCGACGAGTATCACGTAACCGGGACAAGGGGGCTAGACGTCTATTCCAAGACTATAATACTTGCGGTCGGCTCCAGGAGAAGGAAGCTAAACGTGCCCGGCGAGAATGAGTTCGCTGGCAGGGGCGTGAGCTACTGCAGCATCTGCGACGCGCCACTCTACAAGGGCAGGGAGGCGGTAGCTGTGGTAGGGGGCGGCGACGCGGCCTTTGAGGGGGCCATACTGCTCTCAGGCTACGTGAAGAAGGTGTACCTGATACACAGGAGGAGCGAGTTCAGGGCAAAGCCCTTCTACGTTCAAGAAGCCATGTCAAGGCCTAACATAGAGTTCGTCCTCAACTCCGTCGTTACAGAGATCAAGGGCGACAAGGTAGTTAGGAGCGTCGTAGTAAAGAATAACGTGGACAACAGTATCAGGGAGCTAGCGGTCGACGGCATTTTCATTGAAATAGGCTTCGAGCCCCCAAAGGACTGGTATCAGTCCCTGGGCCTTGAAGTTGACGAGCTTGGCTATGTCAAGACTGACCTATGGATGAGGACGAACCTTCCCGGGGTCTTCGCTGCAGGCGACGCAATAAGCCTGTGGCGCGGCTTTAGGCAGATAGTTAACGCAGCTGCATCAGGGGCTATAGCCGCCTACAGCGCCTATACATACTTGACAGAGCACGGGCTTGTAAGGAGGCCCGCGCTGGCTACTAAGGAGGCAAAGTAAAGTTGGAGGAGAGGCAGGTAGAGGAGAAGGAAGTCTATAATATGCTAAACCAAAGGCTCATAAGGCAGGGCTATCATATAATTGGCAACCACAGCTCTGTGAAGAAGTGTTACTGGAACCACGCCGCCCTGGTTGAGGGCAGGTTCTGCTACAAGGGCAAGTTTTACGGCATAGAGAGCCACAGGTGCATACAGCTCAGCGTCACCAACCACTGGTGCTGGAACGCCTGCCTCCACTGCTGGAGGCTCAGGCCCCAGGACGTTGGAGTTGAGTGGAACGAGACGCGCATGCCGTTCGCTGATGACCCTAAGGAGATAGTTGAAAAGGCTATACAGGAGTACCGGAGAATCGTGAGCGGCTACAAGGGGAGGCCGGGCGTCCCGCCCCAGATGTACAAGGAGGCCACAATGCCAAAGCATGTAGCCATCAGCTTGACCGGTGAGGCGACGCTCTACCCCAGGCTGGGCGAGCTTATAAGGGAGTTCCACAGGAGGGGCATAACAACGTTCCTGGTCACCAGGGGCGTGAGGCCCGACGTCCTGGCAAATCTCGAGGAGGAGCCTAATCAAATTTATGTCAGTCTGGAGTCATGGGATAAGGAGTCGTACAACTATTTCAATAGGCCCTTGGTCCCAAGGGCTTGGGAGTTGACCCTAGAGACCCTGGAGATGCTTCCAAGCTTCTCATCTACGACAGTCTACAGGATAACCATAGTTAAGGGGTACAATGACAACGAGGCAGCGCTCAAAGGTTTCGCCAAGCTAGTTGAACTGGGCAGGCCGGACTACATAGAGGTGAAGGCTTACATGTACGTGGGAGCCAGCAGGGGGAGGCTGCGCCTTGACAACATGCCGAGGCACTGGGAGGTCAAGGAGGTGGCCAAGAAGCTCAGCGAGCTCACAGGGTACCCAATAGTTAGTGAAAGCATGCCGAGCAGGGTTGTGCTGCTCTCTAAGCTTGAGAAACCCATAAGGTACGGCAACGCCCCTGTAGACTGGAACTCGCCTGACATACCTGCGCCAGGGGAATACGAGGCCACTTCCTAACTCTGCCTGTTCTAGGACCACAAGAGGAAAGGAATTACAAAATAGGATTTAATGCCTAACCGTCAGAGGACTTTTAAGAAAGGAGCAGACTTAGGCCCTATGATGAGGCCTCGCATCGCTGCCGAGCTGATGTAGCGATGGAGAAGGGTGCAAGCCCTGAGGGTTCGCCCTTTGAGAAAAGCAATAGAGAGATAGCCAGAATCATGCTTAAGCTGCTCACAAACTATTGGTTGTACTTTACTAAAGGTGAGGAAGTGAACAGTGATGGCATGAGGCTCTTGGCGTCGGCCTTGAGGTACGCTAAGGGGGCAGCCCCTCAGGTCAGGCGTGCCCTCAGGGAGTCCATAAGGAGGCCAACGCTTCGCAACGTGTTAAGGGTGTGCGAATCCCTCGGCTTAGACATGAACTACATATGCGGGCTCCTGTCGGCGGCTGAGCTAGGGGAAATTTACAGCTACCGTGGAGTCACTGGGCCTTGCTGGCAATAGCATTGTCAACGGCCACTGAGAGCTCATTAGCGCATTGCAAGCACTTGTTATAAGCGCCTTCGGGAGGGCCTGCGTAGCCCGTCATATAGCATCCTATAGCTTCGCTGCGATTTCTAGCGATGAGTATAACAAGCTTGCAGTCCTCGGAGCGTTTGACGTAGCAGAGCTTCACGTCATTATAGTTAAGGGACTTCTCGCACTCCACCTTTACGTCAGGCCTAAGCGCCACGTCAATATCTACTATGAAAGTTTTCAGCCCCTTTGACTCAAACTTAATCACGTAATTGCCGTTCAATAAGTCCTTCTCAATCATGAGGGACCTGTCTCATCACTCGCTTATCACGGGCGTGGCGAGCACCAGCTCTGAGCCGCAGAAGGGACAGCGATACTTCAGCGACCTGGCGTCTGCCGCGCAGAAATACGCGTCGAGGGTCTTAGCGCACTTTGGGCACATGTAAACGGCTTCAAACTTCCTGCTTCCTGGCCTCTGGCCGCTCAGATCTAGCAGCCTTCCGCAAACCCTGCACCTAACTGTAGTCCAGCCTAGCGTCCCCATTGCATTAACTCCCCTTACCTTGCCTACAGTCATAGTCTCAGACTCCACCTCCGCGAGCGTGAGCCTACACAGACTTAAAACCTATCGTTTTAACAGGAAGGGCAGAGGAAGGGTGCAGGATTTGCTAGGAAAGCTGGCAATCTTAACGATAGCCTTATTTGCGGCAACTATAGTAGTGGGCTCCATAGGTATAGCGTTCTACTACTCCTATAGGTCAACGTTGCTTGCAGTAACCGCGCAGAGGCCCTTGGGCGCAGTCCTGTCCAAGGTGTCGTCGCTTGAGTATAAGATGTATGTCTCCCCTTCGGGTGATGTGTACTATGTTGCACTTAAGAACTACCCTAACAGGACGGCTTACGTTGAGCTCACTAACTCTTCAGGCTATGAGCTTGGTTACGTGGAATTTGGGTACAACAGCACAAACTTGACATGGATCTACATAAGCCTTGGAGGCGTTAAGCGCAACGTGAGCGGCTCTAATATGTCCTCTTACATCACGCCCCTGTTGACAAGCGCAACCATTTCATATAACCCCTTCACTGGAACCATATCACTCGAGGCGTTCCCTGGACTTGGGCCCCTCTATGGGCTCTCGTACTTCAGCTCGTACTATAACATAAACTGGAAAGATCTTCTCGATGGGCAGCCAGGAAGCACCGACGCCACAGTGGGATACCTGTTCACACCAATATCGTTTAACGGCAAGAGCTACAGGGGCGTCGAAATAACCATTACGCCGCAGACCTCGTTCCTGGGCACCAGCGGCGCATATAGCATCAGTGCAGGGGTAATTAACCTGGATGGCGTGCCAGTGGCGGCGCAGATCACCGTTGGGACAGGTGCCGCGAACTACATTTCCATGACCCTTTTAAACATAACCACCTATTCCTAGCGTGACGGCTTTCTTTGGTAAGGCTAAAGCCGTTGGAATTTCCAAGACGACCCTTGCAGCAGGGGTCTAACTTTGCAGCTTAACCTTCCCTTTTCTTGAACTTTAGCTAGGAAGCCTTGCAGGAACATGTGGCCGCGTGGTCCTTAGAGGGCCTGCGCAGCAACGGCGGCGGCCTCGGCGTGGTTGGCCTAGCGACCTTTCGTAAGGCAGGCCTGGCGCCAGGGGCCTATGAGCTCCAAGCCCTTGCGCGAGCCCATGAATCGCCCAGTCGCTGACGTGCCAAGCCAGCCCTGCCAAGGCTTCCTAACTGCGGCTCCGCCTCAGCAACGCCGCTTCCTGATGCTGGCATGCCCGTGGCGGGACCTCTTGCACATAGCCTGCAAAATAGGCAGGAGGCAATTGCTTACCCCAGCTTTAGCAGGCGGCGGCCCTTCTGCACACTGCCGGGGCTACTCTTAAGCCCCTTTCCGTGCAGTGCTATATATTTATATATTAGGTTAAAACTTCTTTTAAAGTAGTGGGGTCTATGGCCTCCTCGGCCTCGAGGAACATCCTTGCAGCCATTATCATCGCAGTCATCTTAGCTGCGGCGGCCCTGCCCTTTGCAGTTCCGTCCGTTAGGCAGGGGCTTCTTTCCCTCACGGGGCCCAGAAGGGGGGAGCTGACCCTTGTCGCCCTCGACTCCCCGGGGGACCTTATGCCCAACGCCTCGTTCTCCGTGTGGGCCTGGATGCCTACTCCAAACGGCACAGAGTTCATACCCGTCCTCAACGGCACTGGCGGCGTGGTCAGCGTTAACCTCTCGAGGCTGAGGGGCTGGGCGGAGGCGTGGCTTCACAGTTACGGCAACGCCGCGGCCTACTCGCTTGAGCCGTCAATAATTATATGGGCCTCGTACCCCATTAACTTGGGCAACGGCAGCGTCGAGGTGGTGACGCAGCTTACCCCTCAGCCCCTCAACTTGAGCGAGGTGCTAGATGGCTCTGGCTCAATCATCTACGTCAGGTTCTCTAGACCGTTTACGTCCATCATTGCCAAGTCTGTGGTAAACGGCAAGGGGTTAAGCGCTGTAGGTTCCAGACCCCAGCAGACCACGACTACAAGCACCTCAACGGCCCCAGTCACTACGTCCACCCAGCCTATAGTCTGTGCCCCTCACGCGGGGTACCCATGTTTCACGTACGTTTACGCGCCTAAGGTGATAGCCTGGTACCCCAGCAACGACAGCCTAGCCCCCATAAGCCTAGCTGTAGCCGCGGCGCAGCCCAACGGGAACCTGAGCGCCGTGAAAGGCGCCGAGTACATAGGTATTGCTGACGCTGACTACTCGGTGAGCGAGTTCAGCATCAACGTTGTCACAGTGGCTGGCAGCGCGTTCGAGGCCGCATTTGACAGTGCAAAGTTAGGCGACTGGTACGAGGCCGTTAAGGACCTTTCCCCCGAGATACCAGGCGCCTCATTGACTTTCGTCACAGACTACAAGGTTCAGGAAGGTGGCGGTACGGCGGCCACCACAAATCCAACCCAGGATGACGACGTTGGACAGATCTACATGGTTGGCCAGGGGGCCCTAGTCAACTGGACCGAGTACAGGGTTGAACTAGCGACGCCTTCTGGCCCGATCCTCAATGAGACGCCTGTGGGCTGGTACCTAAGCTACCAGGTCACTGAGGTCAAGGTAGTAAGCTCGGGCAGCGCCTACGTGCCAGCCCTGTACGGCTGGGTGGCCTACGACAGCTGCATCAACGTCAGCAGGTGGGCCTACGAGCAGCAGGTGCTCGAGCAGTCCCCGAGCACGTTCTTCGGGAGCAACATGAACAGGACGTGTCCGCTGCCCAACACGCCTGCCCCAGTAATATGGCAGGACTATGCAAGTAACCTGAGCCTAATGGCCAACATAGCGCCCTCAAGCTCCACGTACACCTTCACGTACGTGGAGCTCTCGGTGGGCAGCTCCCCCTCTACCCTGGGCATAGGCATAGACCTGGGCTCGGCGTTAGCCTCGGCAGCCATATTTGCCGTTGCGACTGCCCTAGGCCAGCCAGGGCTGGCCTTCGCCCTGACGCCCGTGGTGGCCGGGGTCATATCGTCTATCAGCTATGAGAGCAGCGGTGTCGCAGCATCAGCCAACATAATGACGCTCATCAACACGGGCAGCACTACTATAAACGTCTACTATAGTAACATGACGCCTGTCTACACTATAACTTCCAGCGGCGTTGAGCTGACCCTCCCAAGGGAGCTGATATACATAAATGCCACGGCTGAGGCGCCGTCGGCTTAATTCCAGCGCAGCTCAGCTTTTAAGAGCAGACAACCCTTTACAAACCGCGCTATGTTCAGCGCCGAGGGCAGCGAATCCATAGTATGAGCCTGCACGACATAACTCGTGCGTGTACCTGTCTGTGCGTTCTAAGCGGACCCGGGGGGATTTGAACCCCCGACCATCGGCTTAGAGGGCCGACGCTCCGTCCTGGCTGAGCTACGGGTCCCAAAAGGTTAAGGGCAGCTATTGCTTAAAAAACGTTGTCAGAGGCCTGCACGCCGGAGGCCGCTTAAGCCTAGGAAACCGCTTTTAACCCCACAGAGTTCCTTATACACCGCGTAAGGCTAAGCAATAAAAGAGGTGTCAAGAAGTGCCCTTGCAGCAGGAGGCCCTGGTAGAATACATAAACAGGGCGCTCTCGCTCTCCAAGAAGACCAAGTTCGAGCAGTCAGTAGAGCTCATAGTCACCCTCAAGGACTTTGATGTCAAGAGCCCAGAGGGCAGGCTGAGGGAGGTGGTGTTCTTACCCCACAAGCCGTCTAAGGAGCCAAACGTATGTGTGGTGGCTGCGGGTGACCTTCTGCTTGAGGCCAAGAAGCTCGGCGTGACTACAATTTCAAGGGAAGACCTGAACGCCATACGCGGCGACAAAAAGAGGGTCAAGGCAATAGGCCGCTCATGCGACTGGGTCCTTGTCCAGGCTGATCTCATGGGCCTTGTTGGCAGCGTCCTGGGCCCAGCCCTGGGACCAAGGGGCAAGGTGCCAACACCTATACCGCCAAGGGCTAACCTGGCAGAGCTTGTCAACAACTACAAGAGGGCAGCCTGGGTCAGGGTAAGGGGCCAGCCGCAGATAATGAGCAAGGTGGGAACCACTAGTATGAAGCCCGAGGAGCTGGCTGATAACATAAATGCTGTGTTCTCGGTGGTAGAGTCAAGGATAGGGACGGCTAAGATAGGAAGCGTTTATATAAAGACTACTATGGGTACACCCGTGGAAGTGCCGCTGAGGTGATTAAGGTATGGCGGCATTAATTCAGAAAAAGGGTAGGCCGGAGCCGCCGGAGTACAAGAAGCAGAGGGTGGCAGAGCTCGAGAAAATATTTACAGAGAACAAGTACGTCCTCTTTGCAGACCTAGAGGGGCTGCCAGCTAAGCAGCTTCAGATGATAAGGAAGGAGCTTCGTGGCAAGGCAATAATGACCGTGGCCAAGAAAAACCTCGTGTACCTGGCGCTTGAGCGCCGTGGCCTTAAGAAGGAAAAGATAGAGCCCTACCTTAAGCACGGGGTCCTTGTGATAGCAACCAACGAGAACCCATTCCTGCTGACCCTAACCATAGACAGGCTGAAGATGCCCGCGCCTGCTAAGCCAGGGCAGGTGGCGACCAAGGATATAGTGGTTCCCGAGGGCGACACGGGCATTAGGCCCGGCCCCATGGTAAGCGTGTTTGGAAAGCTTAAGATACCCTACGAGGTCAGGAAGGGAACCATATACATAAAGAGCGACACGGTAGTGGCCAAGAAGGGCGACGTCATATCTCCCGACCTCGCAAGCCTTCTACAACAGCTGGGCATACAGCCTATGGAGATAGGGCTTAACATAGTTGCCGCGTGGGATGGCGAGACTGTCATACCTGGAGACATGCTGCACATAGACCTTGAGGCCACGAAGAACGACATAGTAAGGTCAGAGCAGGAGATGACCTACCTCGCCAAGACCATAGGGTTCTTCGAGGTGCCTGAGGTGGTGCAGCTGCTGGCAGTAGAGACGGAGCTGGAAGCCCTCTCAGTAATAAGGGCCGGGGAGCTGGCGCTAGATGCAGATACCGCCAAGACTGCGATTGAGCAGGCTGTAGCTGAAGGGATGTCCGTTGTTGCTGCCCTTGGTGATAAGGCTAAGGAGCTGGGCCTTGAGGTAGCGCAGGCAGCTCCTGCAGCCGCCCCTGCCCAGGCGCCTGCCCAGCAGGGAGGGGAGCAGAAGAAGGAGGAGGAGAAGAAGAGCGAGGCCAGCGAGGCTGACATCAGCGCGGGCCTCGCAGGCCTCTTCGGCTCATGACTCCCTTTCAGAGGAGCCGTGTTTAGCTGCCCGCTTAGCCATGCCATGGCAGCCAGCCTTCCCTAATGTTTCCTTCAGCTCATAGAGTTAGAAGAAGCCGCATGTATCATCACTAGCCTGCCGCCCATTCAATGTAGCCAGACACCTTTTAGAATGTTTTGCGCTTCACCTATTGCCTTGAGTGGCGCTGGGGCTCAGCTCTTGACTAACGCATTAAGTCAGCAACATTCTTTATAACTCCCCTGCTATAACAGCTACTGGAAAGGGGTTGATGGAGTATGGCACAGGAAGGCAAGGCCTATGTGCACGCGGCCCTTGCACTCTACTACGCGGGGGCCCAGATAAACGAGGACAACCTCAAGAAGGTGGTTGAAGCCCTGGGCCTTCAGGTGGACGACGCTAAGGTCAAGATGCTGGTGGCCAGCCTTTCGCAGCTGAACCTTGAGGATGTTCTTAAGAACGCCACCGCGGCTAGCGTGGCTGCCCCAGCTGCGGCGCCTGCAGCCGCCCCTGCCCAGGCGCCTGCCCAGCAGGGAGGGGAGCAGAAGAAGGAGGAGGAGAAGAAGAGCGAGGCCAGCGAGGCTGACATCAGCGCGGGCCTCGCAGGCCTCTTCGGCATGTGAGCGCCTAGTTAATAGGAAGCTACATAGATATTGGAAGAAACCTATTTTACTAAGACCAACGTCCTACCTCAGTAAGGAAGAGTGGAAGGTGTAGGGCTTGCCAATTCAGGTAAACCCTGACGAGTACAGGCTCCCCTTCTTCAAGGAGCAGGGGTACCAGAGAAGGCAGTGCAAGGTTGGAGGGGACTTCTTCTGGACGCTTAACCCCAGCTTTGATACTTGCCAGGACGTGCCGGACACCGATTACTGGTTCGACAAGATACCCTCGGTGCCAGGGCTAACAGTGGCCGAGGCCAGGAGGAAGTTCATAGATTTCTTCGCAAGACACGGCCACACGCCAATTCAGCCTAGGCCCGTGGTGGCCAGGTGGCGTGAGGACCTCTACCTCACAATAGCCAGCATCGTGGACTTTCAGCCGCACGTGACCAGCGGCCTGGTGCCGCCCCCTGCGAACCCCCTTGTTATAAGCCAGCCCTGCATAAGGCTTGAAGATATAGATAACGTGGGCCTCACCATAGGGAGGCACCTAACTACGTTCGAGATGGCAGCGCACCACGCGTTCAACTACCCGGACAAGCAGGTCTACTGGAAGGACGAGACTGTGAGGTATGCCTACGAGTTCTTTACTAAGGAGTTAGGGATACCCGGAGACCTCATAGTGTTTAAGGAGTCCTGGTGGGAGGGAGGAGGCAACGCCGGGCCGTCCTTTGAGGTCACGGTAGGCGGCCTCGAGCTAGCTACCCTGGTGTTCATGCAGTACAAGATAGATGAAAACGGTAACTATGTTGAGCTCCCACTGAAAATTGTAGATACAGGTTACGGCGTCGAGCGCATGGCCTGGTTTACCCAGAAGACCCCAACGGCCTTCCATGCCATTTATGGCCAGCTCCTGGACAGGGTCCGGAGCGAGCTGGGCCTTCCAAGGCCTCCCGAGGAGTACCTCTGGGCAGCATTCAGGGCCGCGGCTAAGTTCAACCCTGACGTGGAGGGTAGCCTTGACGCCTTCTATCAGCAGGTCTCAAAGCTAGTGGGTACGCCCCTGGAAGACGTCAGACAGGTGCTGGAACGCGAGGCAAGGCTGTACAGCGTGCTGGATCACAGCAAGACCATAGCCATGATGCTGGGCGATGGCGTCGTTCCGAGCAACTCAGGCGAGGGCTACCTTGCCAGACTTGTGATAAGGAGGGCTCTGAGGCAGCTCAGGCTTCTTAATGAAAGCTACGATTTAGCCAAGATCGTTGACATGCAGATAGACCTCTGGGGCTCCGACTTCCCGCAGCTCAGGGAAAACAGAGATTACATAATTGAGGCAGTTAGCCTTGAGGAGGACAGGTATAAGGACCTGCTTAAGAGGGGCGAGAAGCTGGCCTTACGTGAGCTGTCGCAGGGAGCAGGCCTGGAGACCCTAATTAAGCTCTACGACAGCTATGGCATACCTCCAGAGGTCGTCGCCGAGGCCGCGGCTAAGAAGGGCATAACAGTGGTGGTCCCGCGCAACTTCTACTCGCTGGTGGCCGCCAGGCATAGGACCCCTGCCAAGGTGCGTTCTATAGAGGAGAAGAGCTCACTGCCTGAGGACGTGGTCTCGTGGGCCCGTCAGTTCAGCCCCACAGAGCTGCTGTTCCACAGGGATCCCTACGCAAGGAGCTTCACGGCTAAGATATTGGGCGTCAAGGGCGAGTACGTGGTGTTGGACTCAACCATATTCTATGCGACAGGCGGCGGCCAGCTTAATGACGTGGGAGTTATGGAGATCTGCGGGGACAGATATAACGTGGTCGATGTCCAGAAGGCGGGCAACGTGATAGTCCATAAGCTGGACAGGACTGTTAGCAACTACTCCTGTGGTGAGGCGAGGGGCGAGATAGACTGGGTCCGCAGGTTCAGGCTCATGAGGCATCACACGGCTACCCACGTAATCCTCGGGGCAGCGAGGAGGGTCCTAGGCAACCACGTCTGGCAGGCAGGGGCAGAGAAGACCCCCGAGAAGGCAAGGCTCGACATAACGCACCACAAGCCTCTTACCAGGGAGGAGGTCAGAAAGATAGAGGAGCTGGCGAACAGGGTCATTGATGAGAGAAGGCCCGTGTTGCAGACTTACATGGACCGCAACGAGGCCGAGTCCAAGTACGGCTTTGTGCTCTATGAGGGTGGGGTTCCCATGGAACGCAGGATAAGGGTTGTAGAGGTCCAGGGCTGGGACGTTGAGGCCTGCTTTGGGACGCATGTCACTAACACTGGCGACATAGGGGGCATTAAGATTATCAATGTGGAAAAGATACAGGATGGCGTAGTTAGGCTCGAGTTCGTAGCTGGCACAAGGGTTCCTGAGGAGATGGCAGCCCTTGAAGACAGGGTGTCACAGCTGTCCTCAGAGCTAGGGGCTCAGGGTGGCGAGGAGCTGAACAAGATAAAGGAACTTAAGGATGAGCTTAGGAAGCTGGAGGAGTCAGTAAAGGCCTACCGTAGCCTGTGGCTCAACACTGCCAAGGGACTTGTGGCCTCAAGTAAGGTTAACGGGCTTATCGTTGCGACTTTGGAGTACCCAGAGCCTGACGTGAAGTCAGCGCGCGAAGCGTTAAAGGAGCTGACTGACGAGTTTGCAAACTCCGTCATAGTTTTAGCTGTTAAGCAGGATAAGGGCTACAGATATGAGATGGGCCTAGGAAAGGAGGCTTCCAAATCGCTGAGCGCGGAGGCCATACTCGCGGCGATCTCGTCAGAGCTTAAAGTCACAGGCGGGGGCAGAGGCACGTATGGGAGCTTCTTCACCAGCGCGGCCCCAGAGAAGGTTGACGCCATAGTAAAGCGCTCCGTCTTCAGGATAACATCCCAGGGCGCCTAGAGGCTGAAGTTCTCTTTCGCTCCAGCTATCATCAAAGGAAACCCTAAATACCACACTTGTTGGCCTGAGTTCAAGAGACCTTGTTTAGCTCTTCCTGAAGCTTCTTGTAGAACCTGTTCCACCACTCTGTCATCTTTTCTGTGTGATACATGGCGTCCTCCCAACCGTGCACGCCCGTTTCAGCCGCGAGGGAGGCTATGGCGTCCATAACTTTCCTGGACTCCCACGGCTCCGGAGTGGCCTCCGACTTGGCCTGGTACTCAGCTATCTTCTTATAGGTCAGGAGCCCGTGCCTGTAGACGTCCAGCTCAACTCCAAGCATCTCCTTATAGAGGCCTGCGAGGGCCTCCTCGGCCCAGCCCCTGTGGAACCTGCAGAACCCGGCGTTTGCTATCAACAGCTCCATAACCGCGCGCCGCAGCGCTGCTGAGGCATAATCCTCTGGCTCCCTAAATGCCGGCGAGTAGTCAGTCCAATATTTACCTAGCACGAAGAGCGGCGCGAGGACCCCTGGGGACCAGTAGAAGTTTGGCGTGAAGTAGCCGCCCTTGCCGAAGGCCGCGTACACTAGAAGATCCTCAAACCTAACGCCGCTCTTGGCCACGCGGTCGCTGTAGAGGTTGTCAAGCTCCTTGGCCGCGGTCCTGAGGCCCTCGGAGCCCACTATCTTAAGGACCTTGGTAGCGCTGTCGACCAGGTTTATAAGGAGCTTCTTGGCCAGCTCGGCGTTTATCTTGCTAGCCTCCGGGCCCTGAAGTTTCGGGTCCATTACTGGCTTCCCGTCAAGCCCCACATCCTCTGGGCTCAGAAGCCCCTTGTCTATGAGGTCAAATATCCATCCCACGAAGTGGCCTACCTCTATCGCGTCAAGCCCCAGGTTATCAACCAGGTCTACTAACTCCGCGCTCCTCTTTATGTCAAAGATGCCACTTATGGGGCCAACCCCATGGGCTGGCTCGTAGTCTATCTTGACCTTGTTGAATATCTTCTTGCAAACAACCGGGCATGGCTCGCCGCAGTTCTTTGAGGCAGGCGTAAGTTTTCCTCCATCAAAGACTTCGTCCTGGAACGGGCGCCAGAAGTAATCCATGATTTTCCCGTGCAGCTCAAGCCTGAGGCCGCGGCTCAGGTATACGTGGTTGTAGTTAAGCATTGGGACGAGCTCCTTATAGTGCGGGTAGTTCTCACCGAATGTGCCGCCGGTCTTAGAGGCTGGGTCAAACCTGTATTTTGTTGTCTTGTCAAGGAGCGCCTGCGAGAACGGCTTCTTATAGACCTCCTGAGCAATCTTGTTGAGTATCTGCACGTTTGAGAGGTTCGGGTTAGGTCTCTTATAAGTCCCGCCAAACGTTATGGCCACGACGTTGTGCGCCTGCGCCATGACCGAGCCTCCGCCGCCCCTGGAGGCGGAGTCCGAGACCTCGGTGAGGTTGCCCTTGTCGTCTAGGACGTAGCTGAAGATACCCGCAAAGAGGGTCTTATAGGCCCCAGGGCCTACCACGGCCACCCTGGCGTGATTCTTAACTATGAGATCTCTGTCCATGTCGATGACGTATTTAGTTAGCGCTTTAGTGCCGCTAAGCCCTGAGTAGTTTGAGTATATCTTGTTGAGCTCATCAAAGCTTAAGTCAGAGAAGTTAACGGAGACCTCGCCGTTAGAGCTGCCTATAACCCTTATGAGCAGAGGCTTCTCGCTCCTGCCAGTAATCACGATTGCGTCAAGTCCTGTCCTAAAGAACGAGTAGCCGGCCCCTCCCATTTCACTTACGTGGAGGCCCCTGCTCTCAGGGCTCTTGAAGATGGCCACTATCCTGTGGCTGCCGACAACCGAGCCCCCAGCGAAGGGCCCTATTCCAAGTACAAGGGGATTAGCGGGATCTAGGGGGTCCACGTTATAGCTCTTCATGTCTAGGTGTATCTGCAGCCCAAGGTCAACTATTCCAAGGAGCTCTGGGTTGTTTACTAGTTCGATACTATAAGAACGTTTTGTGGCATCGATGTAAAGTACTTTAAACTCCATTTAAGTTAAGCACCTCCATTTATCTCCGTTAAGAGCAGTTTTGTAAGGAAAGTTAAATAGCTATAGGATAAACCTTAGATCAAATTAGGCTTTATTTAATGGCTTTATATTAAAACTTCATAGGACCATGAGCAGCTGAAACTTTTATAACCCAAGGCAAGATAGTTATGGGAGGTGCTACAGGTGCCGCAGGAGAAGATAATAAACATCCAGATAGAAGGGGGCAACGCTAAGCCTGGCCCACCCCTAGGTCCTACGCTGTCCTCACTGGGCCTAAACGTCAAGCAAGTAATAGACGAGATAAATAACAAAACTAAGGACTTTAAGGGCATGACCGTGCCCGTAAAGATAATAGTTGACATGACCACGAAGTCCTATCGTATAGAGGTAGGGATCCCCACAGTTACGGCGCTGCTGCTCAAGGAGGCTGGGGTTGATGCGCCCAGCGGCGATCCGGCCCACAAGAAGGTTGGCAACGTAAGTTTTGAGTCCATAGTAAAGGTCTCACTGATGATAAAGCCCAAGATAACAGCTAAGACCTTAAAGTCCGCTGTCAAGAGCGTGCTTGGCACTGCCAAGAGCATAGGGCTGACGGTGGACAACAAGGACCCAAAGGAAGTCATAAAGGATGTGGACGCCGGCGCTTATGACGAAATAATAAATAAGTACGAGTCCGAGTGGGCCTCCCGTTAAGGTATGACTTGTTTTAGAGCTTAAGATTTCTGCGGCAGGCATCACCCGTTGCAGTGAACTCTTACTGAAGAGCCATAGGCGTGGGGCGCCCAACGTGACATCGCCCAGAACCCTGACCTTGGCCTTTGCAGGAACCGATGTTCTGGCAACTTCCGTGGTCACATACGTTATTTACCTGGAGGTGAGGGCTTTCTGGTACATAATGGCTGCCATCTATGTTGCGCTCTGGCTCTCGGCCGCACTCTTCATGGCGTGGCTCCTTCGTAATGAGCATAGGATCTCCCTAACTGAAAGATCCGTTTTACAGGCGACGGCTTGTAAAGAGTTCAATTATATGTTCCTAAGGGACGTGCTGACATGCAATCTTGGCAGACCAGGCGTTCCCAACGCGGTTGTCTGCGTATCGTTCCAGGACGGGAGGCTCTACCTCTACAGGTACTTTGACGCAGCTCCCTCTGAGGACCCTAGGGACTTTACTTGTGTGAGGTTTGAGGCAGGGGTTTTTGACTCCAGAGGTTCGCTCAGCGTATTTAAGGGCAGGGGCAAGTTCCTGCTGCCTTCAGGCAAGGTGGGCGGAGGAAACGTGGAGGTATACTACACTAGCTATAACGGTCTGGATGAGATCAGGGAGAGCGTTGGCGTCATTCTCAAGATATTAGAAGGCCGTGGGCAATAGTTTGGGCCTTACGTAAAGCCTATAGGACCATGTGAAGAGACAGCCCTATTATTTCAAGTAACCCGAAGGCTATGGCTAGGTTTGCGGTCATTACGTCGATCTGCAGCCAGGACCCCGTGGTCTCAATCTTCCTAGCTATTAGGAAGAGCAGAGGTAACGATAAGAGCGATAGGAGGGCCTCAGGCGGCAGCGCGCCCAGAGCTACAAGGGCGGCCTGAGCAGCGTAGGCAACGGCTATGAATGCATAGTATATAGTCTCAGAAAGCTTTAAGCCTAGTGCTGTCGCTAGCGTCTTTGCCCTCTTGCTATCCCTGTCCAGGTCTCTTATATTATTAGCCATAAGTACGTCGTCTATTATAAGGGCCATCGGCACGCCGACGGCGAGCCCCTTCAGGGACAGCGAGCCGCTCGCCAGGTAGTACCCAGTGATGGCCAGGAGCAACATGGAGGCCACCACTGCTACGTCGCCAAGGGCCCTGTACTTCAGCTCCAGGGGCGGCGCACTGTAAAAATATCCTAAGAAAATGCCTAGAAGCCCTAGGAGTATCGCCAGCGGCCTTCCTAGGGCGGCCACCGCAATTCCAAGCGCCAGCGAGGATAGGAAAAATGCGAGGGATATGGCCTGAGCCCTTCTGGGCCCCACCTCCTTATCAAAGACAAAGTCGTATCTAACCGTGGCCAGCTCTGGGCTGTCTATGCCTTTATAGAAGTCGTAAACGTCATTAAGTATGTTGGTTGCTGAGTGCATGAGGAGCTCTCCTGTGATAGCAAGCAGGAGTATTAATGTTGTTATCAGGGAAAACCTTACCTCGTTGGATGAGAGAAACCCTATCATTAACACCACTATGAGCATAGGCAAGCTCCATGGTCTAGCGCCCATAAACATCTTTCTCGCGCTGACCAAGTTAACACCACTTTATAGTGGTTTAAAAGCGACTTAAAAAGATTGTAATGAGGCTACCGCTGCGTCAATTATGCCAGTAAAGGCCAGTCCTCAGCAGAGGCAAATTTAAGGACCTTCGCCACGCAGCTTAAGCTTAGGCGAGCAGGATGACGCTGACGGTGACTAACACTCTAGGGAGAAGGGAAGAGGTCTTCAGGCCATGGTCCCCCCCGCTCGTGACCATGTACGTCTGCGGCCCAACGGTCTACGACTATGTTCATATAGGCCATGCTAAGACGTTTGTGGCATTTGACGGGATAAAGAGGTACCTCTCCCTGCTCGGCTACTCCGTGTATCACGTTCAGAACATAACAGACATAGATGACAAGATAATAAAGAGGGCCTCGGAGCAGGGAGTCAGCTGGAAAGAGGTTGCTGACACCTATGCACAGGATTACCTGGAGAGCCTGTCAAAGCTTAACATAAGGGTCGACCTGCATCCTAGGGTAACGTCGCACATAAGTGAGATCATAGATTTCATAGAGAAGCTTATCGAGAAGGGCTACGCTTATGTGGCCCCGAGCGGCAGCGTCTACTTTGACGTCGATGCGTATCCCGACTATGGAAGGCTCAGCAACAACTTCAACAAGGCTCTCTGGGACCAGGGGGAGGGACTTGTGTCGGAGAAGCGCCATCCCTACGATTTCGCTCTCTGGAAGGCTGCTAAGCCTGGGGAGCCGTGGTGGGAGAGCCCCTGGGGCCGCGGGAGACCAGGGTGGCACATAGAGTGCAGCGTGATGAGCAGCAGATACCTTGGGAGCAGGATCGACATCCATGGAGGCGGCTCGGACCTCATATTTCCGCATCATGAGAACGAGAGGGCCCAGAGCGAGAGCCTCTTCGGCGGCCCGTGGGTCAAGTACTGGCTTCACACCGGCATGCTAACTATAAGGGGGGAGAAGATGAGCAAGAGCCTCGGGAACATCATAAGCTTAAGGGATGCTATAAACGAGTGGGGTCCTAATGTAATAAGGATGTGGGTCCTGACGTCCCATTATAGGGGAAGCCTCGAGTACTCTGAGCAGAGCCTGGGGCAGGCCAAGAGGCTGGTGGAGAGGCTGCGTGACATTGCAAGTGACCTGGTCAAGAGACTCTCCAAGGAGGAGTATGTAGACCATATGAAGGCTGCAGACGTTGATGAATTTTTCAAGTTAAGGTCCCTGTACCTGAGCTGGCATGCGGCGATGCAGAGGGACTTTAACATGGGGGAGGCCGCAGGCAGCGTGTGGGCCTTAACCTCGGAGTATTACAAGTACATAGCTTCGTCTGAGTCAAGGGCCCTCATGGCCTTCGCATACAAGGTACTTGTGGACTTTAATAGGGTCTACGCAGTCTTAGATGACATTTTCGAGAGAGCACCCATGACCCCCGCGGCCTCCGTCGAGGATCAGCTTATAGACCTCCTAGTCGAGGTTAGGTCGCAGCTTCGTAAGAATAAGATGTATGACCTGGCAGACTACATAAGGTCCAGGCTAGCCTCATATGGAATAACCTTAGTCGATAAAGGCGAGGAGACCACGTGGAAGAGGACAGGCTGACTAATGGTGAAAAGCCTAAGCCACGCCAATCCTTGACTTATACTCGGAGTATAGCGCGTTGATAGCGGTAACCCAGGTGTCAAGCCCTTCTGGCGACGTTGGGTAAGCGTCGTAGAGCTGCTGGACCCTCTTCATATAGGTAGCCACGGTGGCCAGCTTGGGCAGCAGAGAGGGCCTGCCTAGCATGCGGAGCGCTATGGAGACCTTATCAAGTAGCCCTAGGTTAGCCTTAAGCTCGCCTGAGACGCTCGTCTCATAAACTTGGTCTGCGTTCATTATACCATGCTTAAGGCCGTACTCTATATCGTCGTTACTGAGCCTTTGTAAGAATATCCTGAAGATATCGAGAGATGCCTGCCTTTTCCCAATGGACTTTATATAATTTATGTTGAGGTCCCAGAGAGTCTTGGCTGAGAAGTCGTTCTCCGTGAACGCCTTGATTATTGACTTAGAGGCGTAGTAGGCGGCGACCATCGCGTAGCCCATTCCACCTCCGTGCACTGGGTTCACGGTATACCCATTATCCCCTATTCCAATGAAGTTATCCCACACTAGGGTGTTGGCGGGGCGCCTCGTCGGAACCTTAGAGCCAGCCGCGCTGATAATCCTTCTATAGTTCTTTACTTCATCAAGCTTTTCGAGCCTCTGTTTGAATATAACGTTAGGTGTTGGGTAGCCCATGCCGCCTTGAACTCCAAGGCCTATGTTAGCGGACTCCTTGCCCTCAGGGAAGTACCACCAGTACCCTCCAGGTGATATCTCCTGGTTAACATATATCTTCAGGTAGTTGGGCTCCTCTACGGTGTAGTTCAGCTCCCTGATCTCACGGTAGGCTATGTTGGCGTCTTTAGGGTCTAGGGGTTCGTTAACAGGCCAGGAGGTGGGCAGCTGCCTCCTCAGCAAGCCGCTGTTGCCGGTGGCATCTATTATTATCTTTCCCTTAAACAGAAGGTCCTCGCCATTCTCACCCTTGGCATAAACGCCAACGAGCTTTCCTCCTTCCAGCTTAGGTGACGTGACGCGCGTTCTCATGTAAACGTCAACGTCACCCTTAGCGCTCTCGTTGATGAGCGTAAGTCCGTACTTATTCCTATCTATTATGAATCCTTCGCCGTTAACCCTTAGCTTGACGCCTCCGTAGGGGCTTATTATATCAATGCCGTCTATCTTCTGTTTGAGCGACTCACCAGTAGGGTATGGGAGGCCCGTCTCATCAAAGTGATGCTTACCTATGGCATCACCACACGGCTTGCCCCACGCGCCCTCGGGGCCATTCATTTCAATGCCTGCTATGCTAAGCCCTGACTTCCTTAGAAAGTACGCGAGTGAGGAGCCTGCGGGGCCAAGGCCCACAATTACCACGTCATATGTTAATTCCTTCACCAAGACTAACCTCCTTAGCTACTGGCCTATGTGGGGTTTAAAAATAGCAATACATGGGCTAGAGGGTTCCATTAATATCAGGTCAGATGGGCTTAGACAGCAGCCGGGAAAGCTGCCGATTACGTGTCACTCTACCTTTATGTCAACACCTTTATTTGAGCCTTGGAGCTTCTTGAACTTAATTTCGAGCACTCCATTCTTAAATGTTGCCTTAGCCGAGTTCGGGTCCACGGGAGCTGGCAGCTCCACTTCCTTCGAGTACTTTCTCTTGTCGCCTTCAGCCCTTATAGTGACCGTCCTCTCGGTGGCCGACACCTTTATTTGGTCTTTGTCGACGCCAGGCAGGTCAGCTACGACCCATACCTCATCGTCACGTTCCATTACGTCTACCATCGGCTCCGTTTCATCACTTATTATCACCTTTCCCTTGCCCTCCTTCTTTATGTTTCCAAACTGCTCTATGTGGGGCACACCGTCTGGGCCGACGTATATCCTTACGCCGTAATAGTAGGGTCCCTCTTTGGTGGGAGCGCTCTTAAGCAAGTCCTCGAAGTCCCTCTCCATATCTTCAAACTCCTCCTCAAACCTCCTCATGAGGTCGTCTATCTCGTCAAATATATCGTCGAACGACCTTTTCCTCTTCTTGTGGTCGTCGCTCAACCTCCAACCCCCAACTCTTAAGGTTCTCTCGGAGATTTTATATAGTGATAGCTAATTGGGGTCCTTAACTACAACATTGTTTGCTGCTAAGGGTAGCGATTAGGGTCTGCCTTTGCTCAAAAGCCCTTTTTGGTCGTGCAAGTTACGTACTAGCAGAAGGAGACGCTCAGTGCCCTTCGAGGGGTGGCTTGTAAAGTCTCCTGACGGCGCTGCTTGGATCGTCAAGGGCTATGAGCATCCCGACGACGGCTACATAGCGGCCCCATATCACAACAGCGTCCCCTGGCACAGTGGTAATAAGAGCGTGGGAGGTATTTCTTACAGGTACTTGGACTGCGTCGGCAGAGAAGTCTTTGTGATCCCCAGGCGCTATGGAGCCTTGATAGATCCTTCTGATGCTATGAGAAGCGTTGTTTTGCCGCGCAGCCTGGCAGAGCTGCTTGACCTACTGAGCCCGGAGTGGGTTGGCATAACCGGCAGCTGGGCGCTGGGGACGGCGAAACCCTCCAGTGACTATGATCTCCTGCTCTACTCTAATAAGCCCTCAGAGCTTTACGGCGCGCTGAAGGACCTTGCCCAGGAGGGCCATATAGCTGAGTGCAATCGCGACGTCAGGTACTCTAAGGTCAAGGACAGCTGGTCCATCAGAGACTTCGACCTGCTACATGACTTTAAGCTACTGGACTCCTGCTACAAGGGAGTAGCCTACACCTTGAGGCTACTCAGGCAGATTGACGAGAGGCGCTGCGCCAGCTTCTACAGGAGCCTGGGCTGGTTTGAGGGAGTCATTTATATTAATGACATAGGTGAGAGCTTTCTGGTTCCCGCAAGGTATAGGGCTAGGCTAGGCCTCGCAGGGCCTGTCGCTTACATACTGACGTGGAGGACCAGGTACCAGGAGCTGCCTCCTGGCAGGTACCTGGCCAGAGGCCTATTACAGGCCTCCGGGCCAGACCTGTACTTGGTGCCTGATGTCTGGGGCTACATTAGGCCGCTGCAGGTACGGCCATGGAAGCGTGATAATAACTAGGGGCCTCCTGTTCGGCGTAGAGATAGGGCTGCAGTCACCGCCAGGGCTCATACCGATAATACCCAAGTACGTGCCCTGCCGCCTTGGCAGGTGGAGTAGGCCAGGGGTCAGGCTCTGCCGGATTATAGAAAGCTATGGTCCTGGCGGGGTCGCTAAGGCGTTCGAAAGTTCTGGGCTCAAGCTCCTGTACGACCCCGCTTACTCCTCCTACATGCCGTATGTGCCTGCGAGCGACATCCTTGCCTACGTAAGCCCCAGGGAGGCCCTAAGGAGGGCGATGAGCGGTGGATCCCCGCTGGCCCCTGAGTTAACTAGGGCCGCTCTCATCATTTCAAGGGCCGTGGGCTCCGCTGACAGCCTAGGGCTCACGGGTTCCTTTGCTATGGAAATAGAGCAGGAGTTCTCTGACATAGACTTTGTGATCTACGGCGCTGAAGAGGCGGTCGCAGCCTTTGACTTCTTTACAAGGTCCCTCAGGGGAGGCGAGTGCAAAGAGGACTTCGGCGGCGTGCGGCTGAAAGGCTTCGGCTGCCTTGTGTGGAGGAGGGGCCTTCTGGAAGAAGTCAATGTTCCAGTGAGCTGGGTAGGCGTGCCAGAAAGCCCTGCCTCTGCGTGCAGGCCGCTTAGCGAGTATAATCACATAGCGCCACCCGTGAGGAGCTATGTTGGAACCCTCACAATAGAGCCCCATCAGGAGAGCGCCCTTCTCTACCCTCCATGCGTCTCGACCGAGGAGGGCGTGGCGTTGGTTTCGTTTGAGTACAACCTAGGGGGTTACCTGTACGGGGGAGGCGAGGTCTCCGTGGACGGCCTAGCGACATCGGATGGCAGAGTAGTTTTCATAGGGACTAGGGAGAGGCCTGGGGGCCTGACTTTAAGTAGGCGGTTCAAACCTTGATGATCTGAATATTGACTTAAAGCTGTGGGACCGATCCTTGTGTAAAGCTGAAGTGAAGCGCCATGGGCAAATACATAGTAGCCTCGGCATGGCCGTACTCTAACTTCATACCTCACCTGGGCACCGTGCTTCACCTGCTGAGCGCGGACGTTTACGCCAGGTACCTGAGGCTAATGGGCCACGACGTCGTGTTTGTGACGGGCAGCGACGAGCATGGAACCCCAATAGAGCTTGAAGCCAGGAAGAGGGGCATAAAGCCTAAGGAGCTCACTGATCAGGTTCATGCATATGACGTTGAGCTCTTCAGGAGGTTTGAGTTCGACTTCAGCCTGTACTCAAGGACTGAGAGTCCGATACACAAGGAGTTCGTCAGGGAGTTCTTCCTTAACCTGCAGAAGAGGGGCTACATATTCCCTCAGGACGAGGAGATGCCGTATTGCCCCAATGATAAGATGTTCCTGCCAGACAGGTTCATAGAGGGCACGTGCCCCTACTGTGGTTACGAGCACGCAAGGGGGGACCAGTGCGATAACTGCGGCAGGCTGCTAACCCCGAGGGACCTCATAAACCCCAGGTGCGCCATCTGCGGCGCGACGCCCATCTGGCTGAAGACGACAAACTACTACATAGACCTGAGCAAGGTTCAGGAGAAGCTGCTCTCATGGCTTCAGGGGAGTGAGCTTCAGGACAACGTCAAGAACTATAGCATAGAGTGGGTCAAACAGGGCCTGAAGCCAAGGGCTCTAACAAGGGACATAGAGTGGGGCATACCAGCGCCATTTAGCGGTGCCGAGAACAAAACCATATATGTCTGGTTCGACGCTCTACTTGGCTATGTAAGCGCCACCAAGGAGTACCTGATGTCCAGGGGCGAGGGCGAGGACTCCTGGAAGCAGTGGTGGTTTGACCCCTCAACTAGGTCCGTTTACTTTATAGGCAAGGACAACATACCGTTCCACTCCATAATACTTCCCTCGCTCTTCATAGCCTCTGGCGACCCATACGTGTTGCCGTGGCGCATAAGCGCGACTGACTACTTGCTTTACGAGGGGAGACACTTCAGCAAGAGCAGGAGGGTGGGCGTCTGGATAGACGAGGCCCTGGAGATAGCCCCTGCCGATTACTGGAGGTGGGCGCTGATAAGAATGAGGCCGGAGAGCGGTGACGTGAGCTTTCAGTGGAAGGAGTTTTACAGGATAGTTAACAGTGAGCTAAACGATGATATAGGGAACCTGGCCTACAGGGTGCTAAGCTTTGTGAAGAGCAGGTTTGACGGCATTATACCTCCTGCCACGGCTCTTGATGATCATGACAAGGAGGTGTTAGGGGAGGCGTCGTCGCTGGCTGCTAAAGTTATAGAGCATATGGACAACGTTGAACTGAAGAGGGCCAGCGAGTTCGTGCTTGAGGTGGCGCGCTTAGGCAATAGGTACCTCAACGAGTCAGCTCCCTGGGACCTTATAAAGAGGGACAGGGAAAGGGCGGGCACCGTGATTAACGTGGCGGCAAGCATAGTAAAGACGGTGGCGCACCTCATGGCGCCCTTCATGCCCAGCGCCGCTGAAGACCTCTGGCACCAGTTAGGCTTCACGGGCAGCGTAATGGACGCCAGGTGGCCTGAGAACCTTAACACGCCAATGAGCGGGGGCTCTAAAATAGGGGAGATACACCCGCTCTTTAAGAAGCTGCCTGACAACTTCTTAGAAAACATCGATAAAATCATAGAGGAGGCGCACGTGAAGGCTAACTCTAAGAGACCAGCCCTTTTGAAGGACTACGACATAGCCGGCTAGCGCGAAGGCTATTAAAAACGCTGGGGGTACTATATTTCAGGACCACGGGATGAGGACGTGGGCAGCCAGCGACGTTAAGGATGAGATGCCTAGACTCACACTGACCGTGGCGCTCTAAGATGTTTTGAGTAAAGGAGATACCAGTTAGGCTGGGTTCAATGAGTTTAGGTATGGCACTCATTACTCCAAAAATTTTAATAACGTTACCTTTAGAGTATGTGAACCGGAGGTGGGATAGTTAAATGTCCACAAGGCTTACAGGTCTAGTGAAGGTAGACTCCAAGGGAAGGATAACGATACCGCAGACCATAAGGGAGTCGCTGGGCATAGAGGCCGGCATGCTAGTAGCTATGCTGGCCGACACAGATAAGAAGGAGATAATAGTGAGCCCAATACTGGCGGAGAACGCCAAAGTTATAGAGATCGACGTGTCAGTGCTCGATAAGGTGGGCGCCCTAGCTAAGGTGGCCGACAAGCTAAGCGAGCTAAAGGTAGACATTGTCGCCAGCAGGTGCGCCTCGATAACCAGAGGGGAGGAGGGGGAGTGCGTATTCATAGCTGACATGAGTCAATCAAATGCGGACATAGAGACTATACGTAAGGCTCTTGAAAACCTAGACATAGTGACCCAGGTAATGATAAGGCAGTTCGAGGCCCCAAGCTTCTGACCGCCAGTTGCGCCAACCGCAATAGATGCCCTGCTCGCCCTTTTCTAGCCAATCTAATACCTAAAACTATTTAAAAGCCTCTACAGTCCTGGAACGGCGGAGCCGAGGGGCAGTAATAATGTCAATAGAGCTGAGGCCTGAGTGGAGGAGGTTCAAGTACAGAGGCAAGAGCCTGGAGGAGCTTCTAAACATGCCGCTTGACGAGTTCGTCTCCTTACTGCCATCAAGGCAGAGGAGAAGCCTGCAAAGAGGCTTGACGCCAGCTCAGAAGAAACTGCTTGCTAAGATAAGGGCGCTCAGGCGCTCAGGCAAGACAGATGTTATGATAAAGACCCACGTGAGGGACCTAGTTATATTGCCAGAGATGATAGGCCTAACGATAGCCGTCTATAATGGCAAAGAGTACGTGCCCGTGAGGATAGTTCCAGAGATGATAGGGCACAGGCTGGGCGAGTTCAGCCACACAACGAAGATAGTGCACCACGGAGAGCCAGGCCTCAAGGCCTCAAAGAGCAGCCTGCACATAGCGGCCAAGGGGTGATCCAGGGTGCCGGAGTGGTCCTATTCGTTTAAGCCTGCCAACGAGGGCCTATCGGCTAAGGCTATGATGTGGGACGTTCCAGTTCACCCTAAGGTTATGACCGAGGTCGCGAGGGCCATAAAGGGCATGAAGCTAAGCGACGCCGAAGAGTACCTTAGGAGGGTCATAGAGCTTAAGGAGCCAGTTCCCTATAGGTCTGCCTCGAAGAAGATACCCCACAGGAGGGGGTTGGCCGACAGGTGGGGCATACCTATGGGCAAATATCCAGTTAAGGCGGCTAAGTACATGCTGAAGCTTCTTGAAAACGTCTCTAATAACGCCGAGAACAAGAACCTAGATGTAGGTAACCTTTACATAGTCCACGTGGGCGTTCACAAGGGGATAACATTGAAGAGGGTTTACCCCAGGGCCTTTGGCAGGGCCGACATTATAAGGAAGGTACACTCCCACGTTGAAGTGGTAGTTGAGGAGAGGGGTGGCAGCTGAAATGTCTAGGATCAAGAGCTATTTCCTAAGGCAAGGCCTGATAAGGGTCAAGGTTGATGAGTACCTTGCTCAGAACTTCTACACCGCAGGATACGCTGGCGTTCAGATAGTTCAGAGTGGTCTAGGCACTAGGGTTCACATATTTGCTGAGAGGCCAGCGCTGGTCATAGGAAGGAGAGGGGCTACAATAAGGAAACTGCAGGCCGTCCTGGAGAAGGTGTTTGGACTTGAGGGCGTTCAGGTCACCGTCAGCCAGCCCGACAACATGGAGCTCAATGCGAGGGTACAGGCGTTTAGGATAGCCAGGGCGCTTGAAATGGGCTATCACTTCAGGAGAGTAGCCATGGCTACTATGAGAAGGATCATGGAGGCCGGCGCCGTTGGCGTGGAGATAGTGATAAGTGGTAAGCTAAGCAGGGAGAGGGCTAGATTCGAGAAGCTCCAGGCAGGTAAGGTCATAAAGACCGGCAATGTAGTTGACGTTTACACAGACCGTGCCATAGCCTATGCTAAGCTGCCTCTAGGCATAATTGGGGTCGAAGTCCGCATAATCAAGCCCGAGGCGGCAAGGCCTGACATATTAATAAGGCCAGACTCTGAGACGGCAGAGATCGTTAAGCAGCTAAGCGAAGAGATTTCAGGGGGGCAGGGCGAGCAGAGGATTAAGGAGATCATAGAGGGAGGTGAGGGAGGTGGCGAAGTACAAGCTAAGTCCTGACGACCTGCGCAAGCGGGGCCTCGACGAGCTTACAAAGCTGCTGCAGGAGCAGCGGAGCGAACTTGCATCGTTACGCCAGAAAGCGCTGTCTGGCTCCATAGACTCGCCGGCTAGGATAAGGGAGCTAAGGAAAAACATAGCAAGGATACTCACCATAATGAATGAGCTGTCCAGGAGGGGCCAGCAGACTAAAGCTGCCGCAGAGGCTGCGAGCCCTCAGCAGAAGCAGGGATGAAGTTCACTTCTTCAAACATAAGGTTTAGACCCCTCGTTGGCTTGAAGTTAAAGGTGGTCAGTTCTACCGACCCTTCCCTGGTCGGGGTCTCTGGAATAGTTATAGAGGACTCCAAGAATGCCCTAAGGCTCAGAGTGGAAAGGGACGGCAGGAAAAGGGAGATAGTTCTCATAAAGCTCTACTCAACGTTTTCTATAGCCACCCCGGACGGCGACTTCATTGTTAAAGGGTTAGACCTTATAGGTAGGCCTGAGGAGAGGCTGAAGAAAGCCGTAAGGGGATAACAGGCGCTGAGGCTAAGCTTAGCTGAGCGCCGGGCGTCGGCTCGGTCCGGCTTACCCCTATAGCGGTAAGGTGCGACGGGGAAACCCTTTTAAGTCCTTAGATAGACCCGCACAGAGGAAAAGGGGATATTAGAACATGCCTGCTCAAAAAGCGCTAAAGGCATTAAGCGTGCCTGGAGTTAAGCCGCCCTCTGTATCCTGCACAGACCCTAACTGCCCCTGGCACGGGTCGCTCAGGGTGCGTGGCGTGCTTCTGGAGGGAACTGTGGAGAAGCTGAAGACTAAGACCACAGCTGTGGTGAGGCATGACTACCTTTACTATGATGCCAAGTTCAAGAGGTATGAGTGGAGGAGGACAAAGAAGCACGCTCACGTGCCGCCATGCGTTGACGTGAAGCCCGGCGATAAGGTCCTGATAGGGGAGACAAGGCCTCTCTCCAAGACCGTTAAGTTCGTTGTTTTAGGAAAGCTTGAGGGGTGATAGAGGATGGTAAGGAGGCAAAAGTTCACTGCGATACTTTCACGCTTTGGCTATAGCACTGGCCTCCAGGTAGGCACATATGCCGTGGTTGCCGACAACAGCGGCGCTAAGGAAGCTATGATAATAGATGTGCCCGGGGTTAAGACTAGGGTAAGGAGACTTGCGGCCGCAGGGCCCGGCGACATGGTGATAGTTACCATAAAGAAGGGCACGCCCCAGGTTAGAAAGCAGATAAGCTATGCAGTCGTCATAAGGCAGAAGAGGCCTTATAGGAGGCCTGATGGAACCTGGATCTCATTCTCAGATAATGCTATTGTCTTAATAAACCAGGATGGAACACCTAAAGGCAGCGAGATCAGGGGCCCTGTGGCAAGGGAAGCGGCTGAGAGGTGGCCTTCCATAGCTAAGCTCGCCACAACTATAATTTAGGGGTGAGGAGGATGGCCAGTCAACAGCCTAGGGAGCAGCGTAAGGCGTTCTACAACGCACCCTTACATATAAGGCACAAGTTCGTCTCGGCGCACTTAAGCAAGGAGCTGAGGGACAAGCTTGGCATAAGGTCGCTGCCGCTTAGGGTAGGGGACAAGGTAGTTGTGGTAAAGGGCGACTACAAGGGCAAGAGCGGCAAGGTAGCCGAGGTGGATCTAAAGGGGCTGTGGGTCAAAGTGGAGGGCATAACCAGGAAGAAGGCCGACGGAACCGAGATACTGGTTAAACTAAGGCCGTGGAACCTGGTCATAACAGACCTTAACTTGAAGGATGACTGGCGCAAAAAGATTATAGAGAGGAGGGGCGGTAACGTACAGGCGGCCGTACAACAGGAGGCTCAGCAGGCAGGAGGTGCCAAATAATGGCAAGGATGGGAGGATCTAGGCACTTAAAGGCGCTCAGCGCGCCTAGCGTCCAAAGAATTCCAAGAAAGGTAAGGCCGTGGACTGTAAAGCCGTCGCCAGGCCCGCACCCTGTTGACAGAAGTCTTCCCCTGCTCATAGTTATAAGGGATCTGTTAAAATATGCTGAGACAGCGCACGAGGCCACTAAGATAATTTCATCAGGGCAAGTTAAGGTTGACGGAAAGGTTGTAAGGGATTACAAGTTCCCCATAGGGGTTATGGACATCGTAGAGCTGCCGTCGCTAAACCTTTACTATCGCGTAGTCCCAGACCCAACGGGTACTTTGAAGCTGCTGCCCATAAGTAAGGAGGAAGCGTCGCTGAAGCTTCTCAGGGTAGAGGGCGTCACGACGCTTAAGGGAGGGCACTTCCAGGTCCACCTGAGCGACGGAAGGAATGTCCTCGTCAGGGTCGAGGACCCAAGGAAGCCTGGCCAGCTTCCTTACAAGCCGCTGGACTCCCTTGTGCTGAACGTTCCAGAGGGCACTGTGAAAGAGCACATAGAGTTCAAGGAGGGCAACCTTGCACTGGTCGTGTGGGGCAGAAACATGGGCAGGCTCGGCAAGATAGTGAGCGTCACTAGGGGATGGGGATGGGACAGGAGCGTGGTGTCGCTGCAGGACCCAGCAGGCAACTCCTTCGAGACCTCGCTGTCCAACATTTACGTGGTGGGCACCGATAAGCCAGTGATTACTGTGACCCAGGGGTGATAGCATGAGTCAGCAGGTCGCCCTCACGGAGGACGTCATAAATAAGGTTCTCTCTGATTGGCAGAAGAATCCCATGAGAAAGCCTAGGATAGCGAAGGTTACGGTAAACATAGCTCTAGGAAGCAGCGGCGAGAGGCTAGTCAAGGTGCAGGGGCTGCTTGAGCAACTCACTGGCCAGAAGCCTACTTTAAGGAAGGCCAAGAAAACTATAAGGGCCTTCGGAATTCACAGGGGAGAGAACATAGCTGTGGCCGTGACTCTCCGTGGCCAAAAGGCCATGGACTTCCTCAAGAGGGCTCTGGAGGCCGTAGGCCACAGGATTAAGGCCTCTAGCATAGATAAGTTCGGAAACGTCTGCTTCGGAATACCTGAGTACATATTGCTGCCCGGGGCGAAGTACGACCCTGAGATAGGTATAGTTGGTATGGACGTCTGCCTTACAATAGAGAGGCCGGGCTTCAGAGTTGAGAGGAGAAGGAGGGCCCGCTCATCTATACCTTTAAGGCACAGAGTTAGACCAGAGGAGACTATGGTGCTGCTGAATAAAGAGCTCGGGGTTACCTTTGTGTGAGGTGATAATGTATGGGGAAGATAAAGCCGCCCAAGGCTAAGGTGATGGGAAGGGGCGCCCAGAAGTGCCAGAGGTGTGGAACCCGCGATGCGGTTATACAGAAGTACGGTCTCTACCTTTGCCGTCAGTGCTTCAGGGAGATAGCTGTGGAGCTCGGGTTTAACAAGTACTCGTGAGGTGGTAAGGAATGGTACACGACACTCTTTCGGCTCACCTCTCGGCGATTTATAATGCAGAGCTCAGGGGCCAGAGGGAGGTCATATTAATGCCTGCATCTAAGCTAACAGTATCCGTGTTGAAGGTCCTTCAGAAGGAGGGGTACATAGGGGACTTCGAGTACATAGATGATGGCAGATGGGGCAAGTTCAGGGTGACTTTACTAGGCCATATAAATAAGATAGGCGCGATAAAGCCCAGGACGCCCGTCACCTATAGGGAGCTGCTCAGGTTGCCTGAGCACTTGAGGAGGTATCTAGCCAGCAGGGACCTAGGCTATCTAATAATTTCAACCAGCCAGGGCGTAATGACCCATAAAGATGCCATCCAGAAGCACCTGGGAGGCATACTTATAGCGTACGTCTATTAAAGAGCTTCGCATCCTTGTTTTATTCTTTAAAAAGGGCACTGTTCGCATAATAACAGTGGGAGCTTGGATATGGCATCTCTCAGAGCAGTTTACCCCGAGGGCAGCCGCCTTAAGCGCATAGTGTCGGCGATGGCCAAGGTCAGCGATGAGGCTACGTTCGACTTTGCGCAGAATGAGGCCACGTTCTGGCTCTTTAGCCCGGATAAGACGGTCCTGGCTATAGCTAAGTTCGAGCCTTCAGCCTTTGAGGAGTACTCGGTAGACGGTGAGGTCAAACTGTCGGTCAACGTGAGTGAGATGAACAGGGTGGTTAGAAGGGCTACTAGAAATGACGCAGTTGCTATGATCTATGAGACAGGGGCTCCTGGCCTCACGGTTGAGCTGCAGGATAAGAAGACGTCCTTTTCTAGGTCCTTCCTGGTGACTGCCTCCGAGTCAGCGGAGGAGTCCCTAAGGGAAATAAACATGAGCCCTACGGCAAGGATAGTTATGAGCGCTGACGACCTTGAGACTCTGGTAACTGATGCTAAGAGCGTTGGCGATGTAGTAGAGCTGCACGTTTCAGATGGCAAGCTTGAGGTGACAGCGTCCGCTGAGGGCAAGAGCTATAGGTGGCTAATGTCGCAGGGGACGCCGCTCCAGGAGCTGAGCGCGGAGGCCGAGACCAAGGCCTCCTATAGTGCTAAGTCCTTGTACTCATCCCTTAGGCCAATCATGTCGGTTGCTGAGAGCGTGCAGCTGGAGTTCTCGACAGACTATCCGCTCAAGGTTACAATTAACCTCTCCGGGCCCGAGCAGATGATAATATACATAGCTCCTGTTCAGGGATGAAAGATAAATTTTTCGTGTATAGCAATACAAGGAGGCCACAATATTAACTTAGGAGGCTACTCTATCCAGTCGTGGGTCTGTATTTTCTCTGGCAGGTACTGGAACGCTAGGAACTTAAGCCCCTTGCTTGCCATAGCCTCTATCTCCAGCTTAGCCTTCTTGTCAAGGAACATGTCTATCTCTCTCTTCCAGAGAGGCGTGCGGAACCACGAGTAGTTCATCAGTTCCTTGGCCCTCCTTATGTCAAGGTCTTTTGCCTTGATTATATAGTTTCTTCTCTCCTCCTCGGTGAGGTATGGCTTCTTTCTTCCATAGCCGAAAATGTCGCTCATGGAGACTCCGAGGAACTTAGCCTTGGGGGTAGCTAGCCTCTCGCTCTCATAACTTAGCTGGATGCTCCCAACCTTGAAGACGCTGTATATGTACCACCCATATGGGTCGCTGTCCGTGAGCACGTAGACAGGCAGGCCCAGCTCTTCATTTAGCCTTCTTACAAATCTTCTGGTGGCCCTGTCCGGCTGGCCGGCGCCGGTCACCAGTATGGACTTGTACTTCTGCCAGAAGCCTATCCTATGAAGTTGCTGAAACACGGCATCCTTCTCAACAACTAGGACAAACTCAGCGTCAACGTCGAGGAACTCTATAAGGTCAGGCGTGGACTCTATGGCATATGCGCCGTGCCCAAGCTTAGAGAGGTCTATGACGTCGTTTCCGCTCCTTATCCTCATGTTGCCAACCACTTTGCCCTTTTCTTTGCTCAGAATCATGAGGTCCTCTCTTAGCAGGCCCAGCATGACCTCCAAGTCCCTAAGCGCCGCGTCGCTCTCGGCCTGTTCGTCCCATGTATTTTCCTCCCTCTGCCTTCCGTCAAGGTCATGAAACACTATGGTGTGCTTGCCCCTGTAGTAGAGGTCCCTTATGGTAGGGTACTCGTTCTCTATGAGCGCTCTGTAGATGTTAGCAGCCATTACGAGCGTCTGCATAAACCTCCTGGACTCATTCATATCAAGGAACTTCCTTTCAAGCTTTGAGACGCCGAGCTTCAGTATACCCCTCTCAGCATCAAAGACAGTATTGGCAAGGGTTCTCTTAGGTATCACTAGCTTAGGGTCGGCGCCCTTTTCCAGTGAGCTCAGCAAATTAGAAAAGGTCTTGTAGATTATTTCTGCGCCCTTCCTTCTAGCCTCAATGTCTACTCTGTCCTGGGCCGGGGCTGACACCTTAACTCACCTCCTGTATGGAGACTCCCTTTATAACCCTCTCAACTATGAGCCTTGGATCCTCCTGCCTTCCGTCAATCTTGGGCATCTCTATAGACGTCGCCACCTTGGATATGAGCAGCTCCATTACTTTGGGCTCAAGCTCCTTGTACCTGTCCGGGTTCTCAGGCGGTGAGCTCAGTATTGAGAGGCTCCTGGCCACCTCGGGTATGTACTTAGCTATGCTCACTATCTTCTCCTTAGCGAGCTCCTCGCGCGCCTTGCGCGATATGTAAATCCTGAGGCTCCTGGCCACCTCATGGATTCCGTTCCTGATCTCGCTCTCAAGCTCAGGTATCTCGCTTATGCTTTCCTTCCCTACGCCTTTATATGGAACTTTAGTACTTGCGACGTGCACAAGAACTGCCAGCTGATAAGGCTCCTGAACGCCGTACCTGCTCCAGTCAATGTTAGTTAAAACCTTGTATGACACGTCCTCCTTCTCCTCGTAAAGTAAAGGTATCTTGTTGGCGAACCTGAGCAGTATAGGCTCCTCCTGGGGCTGTATGGCGCCGCCGTAAGCAATGCCGACCTCTACTATGAATGGGTGACCCTGGTAGGCCCTGGCCGGCCTTGTAACCGCCTTGACCCACTCCGGCTTAAACATCCTGGTGAGCCCAAGCTCTATGAGCTCCTCACCTATGGGGCTCAGGTAATCGCTTCTGGGCCCCTTGAAACCTTTGTAGTTCCTCAGGGCTGTTACCAGCGACTCGAGGTCCTTTAACTTCTCCTTTCTGAGGAGGGTCTTTGGATTAATATCAGGCCTTAGGCCCACGTGCCTCAGGAATTCAGCAGCCGTTTTATCGCCGATGCCCTGGAACTCCTCCTTTAGGAAGTCCAGCAGAGTCTCGGTTTGCGTGGCCATAAGCATGCTCCTGACCTGCTCCAGGTCTACTCCGTGAGGATGAGGCTTGGCCTCCCTCGGCGGCTTGGGCATCTTCTTGGTGGCCCTTGGGAAGAAGTAAACTTCACCTTCAGGGGTCACAAGCCAGAGCTCCGCGTAAGGCGCTATTATGGCAGTACGCCTCACGTATTCAATTATCTTCGGCTTGGCCCTGGTCCAGTCGCCCTCCACTATTGCGGATGCTATTGTGCCGTGCCACGAACTCCTTTTGTCCAGCTGTCCATCCTCAGTAACTATAGGCTCGTTCTTTTTGATGTCTATCTTTATCTTCTGGTAGTACACGAAGTTACTGCCGTCCTGCGAGCTAACTACTGTTATGGGTCTGCCCGTGGTGGTCTGAGAGTAAAGCACTACAGCCTTAACTCCCAGGCCGTACATCCCCCTGGTCTGCCTTATCACATACTTACTGCTGAAGAGCACCTTACCGAAGGCCTGGGCCATCACAGTCTTGGGCACTCCTATGCCGTTGTCCTCAACGCTTACCTCATACCTGGCGGGCCTCTCCTCGGTCTCAGGCTCAACCTCCCTTATGTATATCTTTACCTCTGGCAGTATCCCGTGGGAGTCAGTGGCGTCAAGCGCGTTTTCAACGAGCTCCCTGACGGTCTGGTAAAGGGCCCTGGTAGGGTTTGAGAAGCCCGCTAGCTCCTTGTTTTTAGAGAAAAACTCTGCTACACTTATCTCTGAGAACTTCTCCTTGGCGCTATCTATGGCGCTGTCCTCAGCCAAGCCTCATCCCCTTTTACTTTGTTTACCTAATTTTTAGAGGTGCTTAGCTCAGAAATTAGTGCTACCCTGCAGCTTTAAACATTTTCACATGATAGCATGTGTCAGCACAAGGTCTAAACTAATAAAGTAAACGAGAACTAGTAAAATGTGGGTATTATTCTTGGCTTGAGGCTTCAGGCACCTTAACGTTGGCCAGGAGGTAGGCCGCTATTAGGGGCAGCGCTATGGTGGCGTCCGCATACACTATAACTTTGTCGGCCTCGGGCTTTACTTTGCCCCACGTTATGGCCTCCCTGGGCATGGCGCCGCTCAGGCTTCCATCCCACTCAACGGCCGTGGTTATGTAAACTACATAGTCAAGGCCTTCCCTAAACTGGCTCCACCAGATGGTGTGGTGCTTGCTTATGCCCCCGCCTATTATAAGCGCCGTAGCCTTGCCATGGGTTCCGAAGAACAGGTCCGAGAGCCTCTGCATGTCCTTAAAGTAGTTTATCTTTATCCTGACTCCCCTCTGGCTCTCAAAGAACAGGTCAGTCCCAAAGGCGCCGTCGGGCCAGCCAGGGACGAAAACGTCAGCGCCGGTGTCATGTGCAGCCTTAAGGAAGCTGCCCTCATCATTTATCATCTCACCTGCCAGTCTCAGGAGCTCATACATGCCCCACTCCTCCTTGAGCGCCGAGGCCCTGGCTGCCAGGGATCTGACAAACTGCTCTACCTTGGGCCCGTAGTCGTCAACCTTTATGTAAATGTTGCCCAGTCTGTGAATCCCATGTCTTGCTAGGTCAACGTCATCCCCTTCAAAGTACCCCTTGGAGTAGGCCCCGCCCATGGCCCTCGCTACGTCATGGTCTAAGGCGCCGCACGTGGTCATAATGACATTAAAAAGCCTGGCCCTTATGAGCTGCGTTATTACGCCCCTCAGGCCCGTTGATATCAAGTTGCCCGTAAATGAGATGATCCTCAGGTTGGACTCGCTGAGCCCCTTAGCGAGTACCTGTGAGGCCCTCCACAGGTGGCCAGCCATGAAACCATATTCGTCCCCGTACAAATTAACTAGCTCCTTCACGCTCATGTTAGGGTCTACTTTTATGTCCTTAACTGGCTCTAGCTTCACGCTCTCACCTGACCCCAGTGGGGAAGGCAGGAAATATAGGGATAGATCAAGGTGGAAGGCCTGGGTTTTTAAGCATTTGTAGCTGAAATGCCGTTGGCCATTGCTTACCCACTTCTCTACAGGAGGCTAGGAGGTGGTAGTAATGAGCAGGCAGAGGAGGTCCCTCTCAAACATAATTGGAGCAGTCATTTTGATAGCTGCCACCATAGTAGGTGGCCTTATGGTCTATTCATATTTTCAGAGGTCTATGAGTGCTTTTATGAGCATGGGTAGTGGTGTCACCGTCGAGGCCTCGGCTACACCCACGGGCAGCGGCACGCTGCTCTACGTTAAGATAATAAACAACGAACCTGTGCAGATATCAGTTGAAAAGGTTGTCGTGGTGCTTTCAAACGGGTCTCAGGAGTATGTCTATATAGAGGGCAGCCCTAGCAGCGGTTATAGCTTAAGTACTTCGACTCCCCAGAACGTCACCATAAACCCTGGCGATGAGGTAATTGCAGTGGGCGATGTAAATTTGGCCTTCACTGTGCAGAGCGTCTACTTACTCTACAAGATGAACAACCAGCTCTACTACACAAACCCTGTGAGCGTCACTACAGGCTGAGAGACCATGATAGGGCTTCTCTCTAGGTTTAAAGAGGCAATTCGCGGATCCTCTGGCTATTCCCATGAGGAAGGGCTTAAGTCAATAGCTGAGCGCAGCTTAGAGGAGAAGAGCCCACCCTCATGGAGCGTTATCTCCCACTACAGGATAGGCCCTGTGGAGTACTTCCTCTACAGAGGGAGCGACGGGATACCAAGACTTATGGTGAGGGAGCCTGAGCCGATAGATCATGACAGGCTTGTTTACGTGGCCACAGGGCTTGCAAAGCCCCGGGATGAACAGGAGAGCTATCTGGCTGAGAAGTATAGGAGTGGTTATGGCAAGATATACCCGCTAATATTGGACCCGCACATAGAGGAGATATCATATACAGGTTCAGTCAGGAACGTGATAGTCATTCATAAGGAGGTGCCGTCGCGCTGGGTACTCACGGACATAAAGCTAACCGACGAGGAGTCCAATGGGATAGTTGTTGAGCTTGCTAGGAAGGCCGGCAAGAGCGTGAGCATAGCGTCACCTTACGCCGAGGGGTTAACTGCGGAGGGCCACAGGATATCAGTGTCGTTCATGAACGAGATGAGCAGGTTCGGGAGCAGCTTCGTCATAAGAAAGTACCCCCAGAAGCCCTTTACTATAGCCGATCTGTTAGCTAATAAGACCATAGATCCCGTTGCGGCCGCCTACCTTTGGCTCATAGCCGAGGCCCAGGGCTTTATAATAGTAAGCGGCGCCATGGGGGCTGGGAAAACTACGGTTCTTCAGTCAATTATCAGCGTGCTGCCGCCCTACTCCAAGGTAGTCACTATAGAGGACACTCCAGAGCTGGTGGTCACAGGCCCCATCTGGGACTCCCTGGTCACTAGGCCAAGGACCCCTGGTGAGGAGGTTGAGGAGATAACCCTTGAGGACCTCCTGAAGTTCGCCCTCAGGAGGCGCGCGGACTACGTAGTTGTAGGGGAGGTCAGGGGAAGGGAAGGGAAGCTGCTAGCCCAGGCCGCGGCTAGCGGCTATGGGGCGATGACCACGCTTCACAGCGACTCACCCCAGGGGGTTGTGATGAGGCTCAGCATGGAGCCCATAGCGCTGCCGCCCCTCTTCCTGAGCTCCATAAAATCCATAGTGCAGGTCAAGCGCCTTCAGGCCACGGGGGGTCGTGCAGTTAGGAGGGTTGCAGAAATAGCTGAGGTAGAGAACGGCAACGCTGTCACCATCTATAGGTACGGGGAGACTGGGGTCAGCGACTTAGTAGAAAGGAGTCGGGAGCTGGAGTGGGCAGCGGATAAGCTGGGCGTAGGTGACATAAAGGAGGAGGTAGAGGCAAGGGCTAAGTTCCTTGAATCGGTAGCTGGCAGGTCCCCGGAGGAGCTGTGCGCCGAGCTGGCAAAGTTCTACATATCACGCTATGGTGATATAATATGATAAGTAGGAGACTTAATGACCCCAGGATCTACGGCCCCCTGACGGTAACCCTTAATATCATCGACTCCATATCGCCAGTAGCCTCTGGGACCCTTTTCGTTGCGGCTGGGGCCTCGTATGTAGCGCTTCACGGCCGTTACCTGCTGCTGACGCTGGCCCTGGCCTCGCTGGGGGCGGTGGCGCTGCTTCTCCCTAGGCTCAGCAGGAGGCTCCTGGCCTCCATCCTAGGCTCGGGAATTAATGATGAGATGCCCTCCCTGCTGGCAGTCATGATACCATACGTCGCCTCCTCGCGTGACCTCTCGGCGGTCTTCATAACGGCCTCCAAGAGCCTGGGCCTTAAGTTCAGCGGAGTGGAGGCAAGCAGGTTGAGCTACCTCCTGGCGGCTGGTTATGACGAGAGAAGGGCGCTTAGGATACTCGCTGACACTACGCCAAGTTCAAGACTAAGGGAGGTCATCAGGGAGCTGCTGACCGTTGAAGAGATGGGGCTCTCAAGGCTTAGGGCTGCCCTGAACCTATACACAAGGACCATGGATGCAATCAAGTCCACCTGGCAGAGCTACGCAAAGTTGGGCGAGACCATAACTGAAGCCATAACTACGCTCATAGTTTCGGCCGCTGTGCTACTCCCATTATCACTGTTTGGAAGCTCTAACCTCCTTCTGCCTCTTGCGACGCTTATGATGGTGCTCTCTCCAAGCCTTGCTATAATGCTAGCGATCCTCAGACCTAGGCTTGGGGAGCCCGAGGGCGGCTGGTGGGTCACTGGCCTGACCATAGGCTCGGTGGTCGCGGCCTCAACGGCTATGTTCCTAGGGCAATACGTCATAGCTTTGGCCATCCTTGCTTTGGCTACCGCGGTCTCCGAGATCTCGTGGGTCATGCTTTCTAAAAGGTTCGCTGAGTCGCTCAGGCTCCTAAGGGAGGCATCGGAGAGGGCAAGGCTTGGGCTGCCCTTCGTGGATGTGCTCTCGAGGGCCTCAATGCTCGGCAAGTCAGTAATTAACGCGATAGCGAGCTCTGATAAGGTGGCTGGCCGAGTTGGGGTAGGCCCGGCGCTGCAAAGCTTCGTTGACATATTTTATGAGTCGCTGAGGAGCCTAAAGTCGCTGCAGGTGGAGGCCTACATACTGATGGGGGTTTCCGCTATAGCGCCAGCAGTCTCCCTTGTAGGGGTCAACGCGCTAGTAAACTACATAGCCTCGTCCTCCCTGAGCTCTATATTAACTAACACCCTCTCAGTTCACTATGCTGCCAGGCTCCTTATGGCCATGTCGCCCCTTTCGACGCTCCCGGCGGCGGCGCTCCACCGCGGCAGAAGGATGTCCCCAGCGTCCTCGTTGGCATCAGCCCTGCTCTCTATTCTGGTAGTGCGCTTTGCTGCCCTCTAAGAGAGCTGCCTCACGACCCGCGCCTCATAATAAGTTACGCCGCCGCTCTCGTCAACGATGGCCAGTATTGGTTCATGGGCATCTGCTACCGCCCTCTGGCTCCACCTAACTATGTCCATGAGCTTTACATAATTTCCTTCGCTCAGTATTAGGACTTCGGCTGTCCTGTTGCTTGTCATATTATAGAGCAGGGTCCTTGGTCTAGGTCCTATGGCAACCTTTTTCCCTCTCCTCCTGAGGTCAAAGTATACTATGAAGGTCTCAAGGTCTAAATGAAGGTCCTCTATCATCTTTATGGCCTTCTGCCAGTCCTTCTCACTAGTTATGACCTGATACACGTTATTATAAAGGTCTTCAGGACTCGTGGTACCTCACCCTGACCCCTATCTCTATCAGGGCGGCTATGGCGGCGCCAACTAGCGCGTACACTATGAAGCCGCTACCTATTAGGATGCTATAGACGTAACTGCCGTTTAAGGTACTAGGCAGTGGTGTGGAGGCTATGGAGAGCCCCATGTAGTAGAGGCCTGCTGCAAGCATTATTAGCACTGAGACCACCTGGGCCTCTCTATACAGCCTGAAGTCCCTGCGGGACACCTTGAAGAAAACGTTGGCTATAATGACATATATGATCATGCCTATGATAAGCGTGGTGACGTCATAGGATATAGCGTATCCAACCTTGCTTGTGAGGGGCGCCGTGCCCCTGCTTAGAATATAGGCGCCGTAGACGCTGATCGCCATACTGATGACCAGGGTTCCAAGACCAGCCAGCTGAAAGACGCTTCCCTCGCGAACCCTTGCAGCGGTCGTCCTTAAGTAATCCCATAGCTGCGACTCCAGGTTAAAGCCCTTAACTACCATGAAGAAGCCCAGCAGCGCTGCCATGACCTTAAGTGAGAGCATGAGGTAACCAAATATTGTCAGAAGCCCGAAGGTTAGGAGCAGCAGGCCAGGGAGCCCCACAAAGTACTTTGAGTACCTGGGGTCGTTAAGGGCCTTCCTAATGTATCTGGCTAGAAGTATGTAGCTCCCCTCAACTCCAAGGCTTTGTTCTACTATAACCTGTTTTACGCCGGCTATCGGGCCCACATCCCGGAGTATCTGCGCCATAAAGAGCTCGTCCAGGCCGTCACCGACCACGTAAAGCTCATAGTTGTCAGGGGACTTAGAGATGGCCTGCTGAACCCTGGCCTTAATCAGGCTCTGGGCCAACAGTGCGTTCTTTGGGTGACCGCCAACTACGATGATCTCTGGGTTTCTGCCATCAGCCTCCATCTCTTTATAGAGGTTGAGTCCAACAAACATTGCGTTGGAGTCCGGGTCCTCAGGCCTCAGTATGGCGAACTGAGTGGCTGCATCTACGACGTTCTTATAGCCCATAACCAGAGACCTGCCTAGAGTGGCGCCTATGTCGTCATCCTCATCTATAACTACTATTAGCGGCCTTCTGGCGTCACTCCTGAGACCCATCGTTTATCTCTTCTCATTTTTGAACTAAAGGGGGAAGCTATTAGTTTTTGCGCTTGATAAGGGGTCACGCGTAGATTGCTAGCTCGACTTGCACGCCTCCAGTATGGCATCAGGCGGCGCGTCGGTTCTAAACCCTATGGGACTTAAGTGAGTTTTGGAGAACCTATACCCCTGTGACGTCAGCTTGGCCCTTACTATGCTTAGGGCTGGCATGTTATGCTTAGCCGCAGAGCACAGCTCGTCTAACCTCTGGTGAGGAAACTCCTGAAGGCTCAGCTCCTCCTCTATTAGGCTTAGCACCTTGAGGGCCCCAGCATGGCACCCCTGGTACTCGTACTTGTGCGACTTTGCATCGTTGAGCATCCTGCCCACTAAGCCCTTATCCCAAAGGGGCCCCGTCCACACAGGCCCATAGCAGGACTCCGAGGGGAAGTCCCTTTGCATAGTAACTACGCCGTTTCTGACGCTTATGCAGCCCATGTTGTTCTCCAATGACTTGTACGCTCTCTGGGAGCCCCGCTCAAAGGTTACGAACACCCTGGCGTAATGGCCAACGCTCACCGAAAAGAGCGGTTTCATGGCTTTATCGTGCGATGCCGCCTCCCTGGCTATGAAGCCCAGGAGGACCCTTAGCGCTACCTCGCGGTAGCCTCTAGTTGGCTTTGGAGGGCTGTCCAGCCAATACTTCCTTTTTGCGGCCAGCCTCTTCGAGCCGCCCAGGACCGCGAGGTCCGTTGCGGTGGCCGCCAGAACTCCGCCCCTAGATGTGGCGGAGATTGCGGCGCTGAGGAAGGGCGCAGGGCTTCCGAAGGGGTCGAGGTCAACTATGTCATAGGCCTCCCCGAGCTCATGACTTATACTGTAGAGGAGGGCGTTGGCGTCCCTGTTAGATGCTATAGCCCTATCTTCCAGGGAGTTAAGATCGATATTAGCCCTTATGAGTTTTAGGGCATCCTCGTTAATGTCATTTATCACAGCCCTCTGAAGCCCCCTTACCTCGAGAAGGTACCTTAAACCTCTGACTCCCGTGCCCGCAAGCACGTCCACGGCGCTCTTAAGTGAGGTACTCTCGTCTACGTATGCGTTAAGAAACTGAATGGAGAGGTCCCTGTTAAGTTCCATGTTGGGGTTGTAGAACACCTGAAGCCATGCAGGCTCCAGGCTCCTCCTGAGAGGATCTACCGCGAACCTAGTATCAGGTATGTACAGCAGCGCCCTTCCTTCCCTTATTACTGCAAGCTTCATTGACCAGCCACCTCGCAAGCTCAGGGGCCCTCTTTATGTATTCATTCCTGTTGCTTTCATCCAGCTGTATTAGCATGCCCTGAGCCAGGGCGGAGAAGAGCTCCGGCGACCTCTCCCTAAGCCTGTAGTAAAAAGTCACTATGAGAGGCTTAGGAGGCTTCATAATGAGCTCGGTGATGGCTTTAGCTAAAGATCCTAGGCTGAGCTCCATGGGGCCTACCTCATCTATTATAATTATGTCGCTGGACTCTACGCTGTCCTCTAATATTGAGATTATCTCGCCCTCTGCTGCAGGGTCGACATAATATCTTCCAACTCTCAGCCCTCGCGCCACAGGCTTCAGGGTCGCCAGGACCACAGACCTTGAGCCGTCCACGCTCCTTACTAGGAACCCCCTCCTGACGCCCCCTTCCCGCAGCTCCGGCGTCACAAAGCCGCCCAGGGAACAGCCCATATTAACTAACTCATTCGCTATAGCCTGAGCCAGCGTCGTCTTTCCTATTCCTGGCCTTCCAGTTATTGCTATCAGCTTTTTCTGCAACCCTGCCACCTATGAAATCTATGAACTCCTCCACCGTGAAGACCTTTTCGGGCTCGCTAAGCTCCTTGGCTAAATCCTTAAGGCTAGGCTCTACTACTACAAAGCCGTCGCCCTTGATCGACCTGGCCATCCTTAACATGTTGGCTACCTTGTCGTTAAAGTCCTTAGGCTTTTCACCGCCGTGAGATACAGCTATTAACGCCTTAAGGTTACTGCCGGAGAGGCACATGTCGAGCGGCGCCCTTCTCGCGTGGCAAACGTCAAGCATAAGTCCTCCGAGCCTCCTGGCTATTTCTACTTCTATCTGATCGTCAAAGTTAGTTCCGCGGGAAGGCTTGGAGCCAGACAGCACCTCCTCCGAGGGGTTGAATATGTCTATGCTGGCAACTATGTCCTCTCCAAGCTCATTTATCAGCCTCTCGGCCACCTCAAGAGTTGGCCTTATGTTGCCCCTCTCGTACTCATAGATGGCCTTTCTAGATACCTTGGCCAGCCTGGCCATGGTGCCGAGGCTGTATCCTTTAAGCTCCCTTCTCTGCCTCAGCTTCTCGCCGTTAACCTTAACCTTGAAGCTGTCCCTGTCCTCATATATTACTGGCAGCTCGCCCTCAAGGGAGTTAACTAGGGTCTCAATGCTGATCACCTTAGAGCCCTCGTAATCGTATACCACGCCCTCGACTAACTTAACGTCCCCCTTGCGCTCGGCCACTATGAAGGAGTTCACCTTCAGCGTTGATGAAAGTCCCTTGAGCTCCTCCCTCTCGCCCCTGCCTATTAGGTCAGTGGTGTAGGCTAACTTGATGAGGATCACCCTGTTTTCCTTATTCTTAAGCGCGAGGTCCACGGTTCTCTTCAGCTGATTTTTAGGGTAGTTGAGCTCTACAATGTCACCTACTTCCTCCAGCAAGGATAATGACCTATTTACAAACTCTCTCGAGGCCTCGTACATAGCCTGCCGCGCTCTTGGTGACGGCCCCGCATTAATTAACTGTTCGCGAGTTTTAAGGGTATTGTTCAACTAAGCCCTTACCTACCGATGGGGTAGTAAAAGTAGCGGTAGGCCTAAGCCAGTCCTTATGATCATGTGTATAAGCAGGAGCTGGCAGGCAAGTGAAGGCGGCCTTATCATGGTGGTAATGTAGGCGTTCTTTAGGCGTGTGGCTGCTCAGACCTTTTCATGGCAAGATAGTGACATCCATAGGTTTGAGCTACCTCGTTAACAGAGCTGCAGATGGCGCAGGTTATGTTCTGGAACCTCTCGGAGCTCCTGGCGTCGGACTGGTACGCCAAAATTATCATTGCGGCCTCCCTGATCTTATCGGCCTTAGCCTTATCACCAAGTATTTTAGCCATGTACTTCTCTCCGCGGCGCCCCTCTATATAGTTTGAGACTGCGGCAGGCGTGAGGCCAAGGAGCCTGGCGGCCTCGTACTTAGAAAGCTTAAACTCGTTGACCAGAACATATGCTATAGAGGCCCTAATCGATGGCATGACCTCCTTAGCTGCCACCTCACAGGGCTGGCGTATGGGCAGCGGCTGCTGCATGTGCTGCTTCAACTTCATGGTCCCAGTGAGTTATGCGGCTTAACTAAGGCTAAAAATGTGAGCTATGTATGCGCCTAATAGCCTTAAGGTACCTTTGCGCTGCAAAGGGCTAATGCCTTAGGCAGGCCCTGGCCGCAGCTCACTAAACTAGCGCTTAAAAAGCTCCTAGTAAGGTACCTAAGTAGTTTGGTGTGCAACAGTGGCTGGAAGGTACTTTGATGTGGAGCTTGACGAGGAGCTAATAAAGGAGCTGAAGGACACGCTAGCATATATGGTGTCGCCAGTAACCGTGGATCTGTTCATAGATGACCCCTCGCGCTGCGAGACCTGCGAGGACGCGTACAAGCTTGTTAAGACCATAGCCGACGCCTCACCTGTTCGCGACGGCAAGAAAATGCTACAGCTGAGGGTCTTCAGTAAGTCTAAGCCCGAGGACCTTGAGGAGTTCAAGAGGCAGAACGTCGAGAGGGTTCCCACGGTAACGCTGCTGGGCGGCGTGATAAGGTACACTGGCACTCCGGCAGGCGAGGAGATAAGGGGATTCATAGAGACTATAATGAGGATAAGTGAGGGCGAGAGCGGCCTCGACCCTGAGACGAAGAAGCAGCTGGCCTCGCTTAAGGGCTCAGTGCACATAGAGACCGTCGTGACCCCCTCATGTCCTTACTGCCCTTACGCCGCGCTGCTCGCCAACATGTTCGCTTACGAATCCTGGAAGCAGAACAACCCTAGGGTGATCTCAGACACCGTGGAGGCCTATGAGAACATGGACATAGCTGAGAAGTATGGAGTTATGAGCGTTCCTGCCATAGCCCTAAATGGCGTCATGTCATTTATAGGTGTGCCCTACGAGGAGGACTTCATAAATTACGTGGTGGCCGCCGCTGAGAACAGACTAGACCAGCTTGTGCCCAAGACAGAGGGAGAGGCCTCAGGGATGTGATGGAATGCCGAGGGCCACTGAGACAAGGCAGTAGCACCCCCTGGGGGCCGGAACCCTAAGGAGGCCGACAGGGCTCCTTTCCAAGGGATAACATCCTACAGGTGAGCAGACGCTACCATCCACCACTTCTTTATTTAGCCTGGCCTCGAGCTCAGCGTCGTAGTGCGTTGGGTTAATGACCATAAAACTCATTTTTCCAGCGTCGTGGTCGAACTCATGAATTACCGCTGACGAGGAACCTGATGATATGAAGCCAGGGGAGGCACTCCCTTGCAAGTAGTTCACGGTCAGCTGCAGCAGCTGCCTTAAGGCCTGAGGCTCGTCCCCCTCACCTATATAGGTAGTCCCCTGAAGTTCTAGGTCAACATGGCCACCCCTGAACTCAACTCTAACAGGGGAAGTTGAGGATATTGACAAGGGTTTCGGCTGCCTCAACACTATGCTGTTTACTTCTATGATATCCCCAGGCCTGTAGACATCCTCAAAGTATGCAAAGGGGTAAAGGACCGAGGCCCTAATGTCATAGCGTGAGGTGTTAACGCTTAAGGTAAGCTTAGACGAGTGGGTCAAGGGAAGCGCTAGGGCGTTATTAGCAAAGCGGGCTAAGAGAAAGTCGTCGGCTTTGAAGGAGTTAACGACGTCGGTTTCAAGGCGCTCTACTTTTTTAGAGGTAAGGGATATGCCGAGGTGCTGCAGCGGCCCCTTAGAGTCCACTGCGGAACCTTCCTTCGATCTAAAGGCCTCCAAGTCCATGATCTTAAGCACTTTAAGCTTTGACCATCTTGTGCCGTCAACGGCGGCTATGGCAACCGGACTTAAGTCATTGTCATAGAGCGGTATAATGTCCTTTACATCCCAGGAGAGGGGGTTCAGGTAAGCGTTGTTATACTCTAACTTGCGCGGCCCCGTAGGGCGTATGTGGAGGCCTAGCGGCCTGGGGGAGGCGGGCAGCTCCGAATAAAGGTTGCCCCCATTCACTGTAACCTCGTAAAGGCCGCAGCAAGACCACCTTAGGTCTAGTCCTTTAGGGCCCTCAACGGACTTTATGCCTGCGAGGTTTAAGACAGCTGGGAGGGAAGGCACTCTAAGTTCATTATAGTCAATAGCTTTCTTGCTTCTAAGCTGCTTTGAAAGCTCAAGCCACCCCAGTGGATCGAAATCTTCCATGCAAACATCACAGTCCATGAAGTCCACTTAAAGGCCTGTCCCCCTTTAAATTATTTGTTTAAGGTAGCCATGCTATTGCTCTGGACAGCCTGTGGTGCGGGGGGTGGGCTTCGAACCCACGCAGGCCTACGCCAACGGGTTCTGAGCCCGTCCCCTTTGACCAGGCTCGGGCACCCCCGCACCGTCTTCCCTAACTATTGTCAGGTTTCTTAAAGGTTTGCGCGGCCCTGCACGTAAAGGACTTGTAAAGTAATCACCTCGTAAAGCATTTTAAGCGTCCTGACAGCGACGCTTAGGGAAGAGGGACTCTACTTGGGCGTACTTGACGCCTTAGCTAATATGTCGGAGTACCTGCCAACGGTATCAAAGCCCTCGCAGAGGTTGAGCTTGACCAGGAGGCTTGCCTGGACAGGCATAGTGCTAGTCCTATATCTCATAATGAGCAACATACCCCTTTACGGCGTGCCCGTGAGCCCTACGGCAGCCACTACCATAACCCTTGAGAACATCATATTTGCCAGCAGCGTCGGAACCCTGATGCAGCTAGGCATAGGGCCCATAGTCACGGCAGGCCTTATACTTGAAGTGCTGGCAGGCGCTAAGCTAATAGACATAGACCTAACGAACCCTGATGATCAGGTGAAGTTTACAGGGGCCATGAAGACCCTGGCCGTGCTGTTCGCTATTGCCGAGGCGCTGGTAGTTACGCTCAGCGGCATGTTCTGGCCTGCCGGAACCCCGGTGTCCCCGCTGGTTAAGGCTCTTGTGGTGATTCAGCTGGTGGTCGCCAGCTACATAGTGATATTGATGGATGAGGCCCTCCAGAAGGGCTGGGGGCTGGGGAGCGCCATAAGCCTCTTCATATTAGCTATGGTCGCTCAGACCGTGGTCTGGGACATATTTGGGTTCGTCCCAAGGCTGGCGCTGGACTTTGGGGTGGTCCCGGCCCTCATATACGATAGGGACCCATTCATAGTGCTTGCGAGGGCCAACGGCTTCCCTGACGTGACAGGCCTGCTGGCCACGTTTGCTATAGTCATATTGCTCGTCTACCTTCAAGCAATGATGGTTGAGATACCAGTAACGTCGCCTCAGCTGAGGGGCATAAGGACCAAGGTGCCGCTCCAGTTCATCTACGTAACTAACATACCGGTGCTCCTGCTGGCCATCCTGGTTGCTGACCTTCAGCTCTTCGAGGCGCCCCTAGCCAGGTTCTTCGGCGTTAACTCGCTGGTCTACAGGGCCTACAGCGACCTTGTCTTCTACCTGTCGCCGCCCAACGGGCTTGTGGAGACCATTCTAGACCCCCTGAGGTCGGTGGTCTTCGCCATATCATGGATGCTGCTCTCGGTGGCCTTTGGCTACGTGTGGGTTGAAGTTGCGGGCCTCAACCCGAGCTCACAGGCTGAGTCCTTAATAAAGGGAGGCCTAGAAATACCCGGCATGAGGAGGAACCCCAGGGTATTGGAGGGCGTACTTGCAAGGTATATATATCCCTTGACGTCACTTAGTAGCCTGATAGTGGGTGCCATAGCTGTGGTCGCGGCGTTCTTCGGGGCCTACGGCGGCGGCGTCGGCCTCCTGCTCGCCGTGGGCATAGTCTACCAGTACTACTCGATAATAACGTACGAGAGGGCCCTTGAGGCCTACCCACTGATAAGGAAGCTGGTGGGCGAGTGATGTCAGCCGGTGGGATTCGCCGAAATCCCTTCAAGGTTATCGTTGTTACCGGGGTTCCTGGGGTAGGGAAGACCACGGTCCTCTCCCTGCTCCAGGAAAAGGCCAGGGAGAGGGGGCTCAGGCTCAAGGTGTTGAACTTCGGCGACTTCATGTTGGACACAGCCGTCAAAAAGGGCTTAATAAAGAACAGGGATCAGATAAGGTACCTTAGCTTTAGGGAGCAGCTGGAGCTTCAAGAGACGGCGGCCTCCCTAATAATCGAGGAGGCCGGCGGTGATCTCAAGGAAGGAGATTACCTGATAGTAGACACTCACGCTGTAGTTAAGACCCCCCTAGGCTACTTGCCGGGCCTTCCGAGCAATGTGGTTAACAGCCTCAGGCCTGACATGATAGTTGTCATTGAGGCGGACCCAAAGGAGATAGTTGCAAGGCAGCAGCGTGACAACACAAGATATAGGTCAGACTTTGGCGGTGAGGAGGGAGTTCGTCAGCTAATGGACATGGCCAGGTCAGCGGCTATAGCCAGCGCTGTCGAGGCCGGATCCTTGTTGACAATCATCATAAACAGTGAGGGCAAGGCCTCCGAGGCCGCGGAGCAGTTGCTTAGCGCTATATCCAAGCTTTAGCAAGGAGTTCGCAAAACGGCTCACGAAGCTTGATATCACTCGTCTAGCCCGCCATAGTCATCGTATAGGGTCTCTAAGTACTTTACCAAGAAGTCAAAGGCCTCCTCCAGCCTCAACGACTTCAGGTAGACCTCATATGCCTGCGAGAAGGCCCGCGCTAGCTCCCTCTGTCCCTCCCTGTTTCTGGAAATCTCGTCCAGGAGGGCCTCTAGCTCCGGCCTCCTTCTCTTTAACATTTCAATTAGCTTCTTAGCTACGCTGTCAGGCGATGAGGGGGGCAACTTGCCTCTCCCGCTGGGTCCTGTGGAGCCTGGGGCGCGAGCTAAAAAGTCTAGAGGTTATAGGTGAACACGTCAGGCCTTTATACTTAAAAGCCTGCTAGCTGGGCCGAGAGATTAATGACGTCAGGAGAGGTCACGCTAAAACTTAATGACGACACAGTTATCGCGGAGTGCTCAGGGAGGGTCAAGAAAATAAGGCTTCCCAGGGAGGTGGCAAACCTAGTGGCGACCTCCCCCTGGGTGTTGAGATTAGTAGAGAACCTCTGCAGTGATCCGAAGTTCAGGAGGAGGCTCACCAGCAGCGGCGCCTTGGAGAGCCTGCTCCTGCTAATCTACTCTATGTCAGTGGGCCTCCCCCCTTACAGGGTCGCTAAGCTGTTGGGGGTCTCGCATGAGAGGCTCTACAGGCTGAGGAGAGGCCTTGAGAAGGACGGGCTGTACTCTCAAGTTAAGGCGTTCATAGAGATAAACAGGGGCGGCGAGAAAAGCGTTTGGTATAGGCCTGCGCGGCCTTAAGGAAGCTAATAGTTTAAGTTCACGCGGCTATGGAGATATGTGTGCAGAGGAGAGGGAGGAGAGTACGAATGCCCCTGCTGAACAGGAGGCAGCTGCCTGACGTGGGAGAGGTTGTGGTAGGCACAGTGAAAGAGCTTCATGACTATGGGGCCTACCTGGAGCTCGACGAGTTCAACGGCCTCAGGGCGTTCCTACCGTGGGTCGAGGTGTCCAGCCGTTCGTTTAAATCGATAGATGACGTGATTAAGGTCAACGAGCGGGTGGCGGTTAAGGTAATAAGAGTTAACAGGGCCAAGGGCCAGGTGGACGTCAGCCTGAAGAAAGTCACAGACGACGAGCGCAGGAAAAAGATGACCTGGTGGAAGAGGACTCAGAAGGCCGTGAACATAATATTGATGATAGCAAAGGAGCTGAAGAAGACCGAGAGGCAGGCGTATGAGGAGGTTATATGGAAGCTTGAGGACAAGTACGGCGACGTTATGACGGCGTTAGAGATGGCTGCCACCGAGGGCGAGCAACCCTTGGCGGCTGCCGGAGTGTCCGAGGAGTGGTTAAAGCCGTTGGCCGAGGCGGCCAAGAAGTACGTTGAGGTTAAGAAAGTTAAGGTGAGCTTGGTGGCCACCATAAAGAGCATGAGCCCTGACGGAATAGAGAAGGTAAAGGCCGTACTTAAGTCCGCGGAGGAGGCCGTAGAGTCCAAGGGGGGCAACTCCATCTCAATAAAGATCTATGCCATCGGGGCTCCAAGGTATAGGATAGATCTCATGGGAGTAGACTATAAGGAGCTTGAGCAGTTAGCCCAAAGCCTGGAGGAAGTGATGTCTAAAACGGCCAAGGAGCTGGGCGCAGAGTTCTCGCTGGAGAAACTTCGCGAGTAAGGGACTTCAAAATGAGGTGGCTCCTGAGGAGATGCTCCGTATGCGGCAGGTACACGCTAAGTACTGACAGGTGTCCCTACTGCGGAGGCCCTTTAAGGGTGCCTCACCCGCCCAGGTTCTCCCCAGATGACAAATACGTGAAGTACAGGTATATGCTAAGAACTATGAGCAGTAACTCTTGAGAATAGGGGCTTACTTTTACCTGTTGTCCTATAGGAGCAGCTTAGGCCAATACGCTCTCTACCTTGCCCAGGATCTTTGCCTTGCCTCCTGTGGGCCTGACAAGGAGGGTTCCACAGGTGAGGCAGCGCACTGGGAATGTGGCGTGGCTGAACACCACCTGCTTGTGGCCACAGTTGGGGCAGACCACCAGCACAAACCTGCTCCTGGGCTCGGGGACCAGTATCTTCCTCCTTGGAATTCCTGCAGCCATAGACACGGGTGGCTCACCTCATGACCTCGGTGAGCTCTATCTTCTTGAGCCTTATGCCAAGTATGTGCCTCTTGTAGCCGCACTTGGTGCAGGTGATGAGTAGCACTACCTTCTTAGTGGTCTTTGCAAACCTCTTCTGTTCAGGCTTCCTCTTGCTGCCGTAGCCCTCGTTCTTCCTTAGGTACCTCCTCTGGCCCTCCGACAGGGTCCTCCTCTTGCCGGCCTTGTAAATGGCCACCGTGTGCTCAGTGTGAGTCTTACAGCGTGGGCAATAGGTTCTTATGGTCTTTGGGAACTTCACCTGCAGCACCTAGGCTCACAGCTGCTTAAAGCAATTTTTAACCGTTTCGTGACGTCTGCAAGCCAAGCTGCAAGAACTCCAAGTGGCGCCGGGGGAGGGATTCGAACCCTCGACCGCCCGGTTAACAGCCGGGCGCTCTACCAGCTGAGCTACCCCGGCCCAGGGAGAGAGGTTAAGGTGACTTGTTTTAAACTCTTAGCCCCTAGGGACCACGTGAGCGAAACAAGATTGACTGGCTCGCAGCTCTAGCCGACCTAGGCCACGTCAGGCAACGGGTGTATTATAGGGACTCCCTTTACTAACGCTTTGGACAAAGGCTAGGAACCGCTCCCCTTTTAAGTGTTTTATCGCTTTAGTTAATGTGGTGTGGCGCGTGAAGCTAAAGTTCAGAAACGCCAGGACGTGGGTCTACATAGTAGGCTCCATCAAGAACATCATAGATGAGGGCGTCTTCCTCGCAACGTCGGAGGGACTCTCCCTGAGGGCCCTGGACTCAAGCAGGGTGGTTATGGTAGACCTCTTCTATCCTAAGGAGGCCTTTGACGAGTACTCCGTTTCTGGCGAAGAGATGTTCGGGGTTTCGTTTGACGTTTTCAACAAGGTCCTGGCAAGAGGCCAGAAGGACGAGAGCCTTGAGCTGGAGGCCTCCGGCGACTCGCTTACAGTCGCCTTCGAGGGGCACGGGAGGAGGGAGTTTAAGATACCCCAGATATCGCTTAGCGTCGAGAAGCTGCCGGAGCCCCGCATCTCATTTTCTGTCACGGCGAAACTTATGAACGTTGTGTTTGTTGACGTTGTAAACGCTGTCGAGGAGGTAGCAGATGCAATAACTATAGCAGCCACCTCAGACGACAAGCTTCACTTCATAGGTGCAGGTGACGTTGAAAAGGTTGAGATAGAGCTCAGCAAGGAGGACCAGAACCTGGTTGATATAAGGGTTGACTCACCAGACAAGGCCACGTATAGTGTCGAGTACTTCGATGACATGATTAAGGCTGCAAGGGGAGCTGACCAGGTTACCATTCAGTATGCCCAGGACGCCCCGGCCAGAGTCCAATTCGACTACGAGGGCGGTGGAAGGCTTGTCTTCTACGTATCGCCAAGGATCGAGTGAGGGCGCCCAGCAGGAGGTAGTCATAAGAAAGTGGTCAGAGGCCGACTCCCTGAAGAGCCTGTTTGCGATATACTACAGGTTGGACCCACCCCTCATACTTCCTCACGACATGGCAAAGAGGGAGTTCGCCCTGCAACCATTTGACATAGAAAGCTACGTCAGGCACCTGTCGTTTAAGGACGAGGCGTCGCTGAGGAAGTACATAAAGTCGAGAACTCCAAGGCACCTCTATCACTCAGTGGGCATATACGAGCTGCCTCAGCGCGCCCAACATGGAGGAGAAGGGCTGGCAGGGCTCGGAGCTCCTTTTTGACATAGACCTGGACCACCCAGGGACCTGCGAAGGGCAAATAGTTGACGACGAGTGCCTCATGAAGGGCTTTGACAACGCCCGCCTGGTGGGCAGGATAGTAAGGGATTTACTGGGGGGCAAGCCGCTCATCTACTTCACTGGGCACAGGGGCTTTCACATCAGAGGCATCTGCGAGCAGTGCATGCAGCTCGGCAGGGACGAGAGGAGGGAGATAGCTAAGCTGGTGAGGGCCGAAGGTTTAGACCCAAGCTTTCTGTTCCCTAGCAAGAGGGGTATAAGGCCCGCGCCGGCCACGCCGGAGGACCCCGGCTGGAGGGGCCTCGCGGCGAGCCTTGGGGTGGACCTGAGGGCTGCGGGGTCAACGCGCCTGGGCGTTGACATAGACTCGATGGTGACCGAGGACCCATCAAGGCTCACCAGGATACCAGGCTCGCTGAACGCCAAAGGGGGGCTGATAGTGACCCCCATCTGCGACTCCTTCACCCCAGGACCTCAGCTCTCGCCCTTCCGTGGAACCCTAGAAGCCAAGGCAACTAAGGGCCTTGACCCGACGAGGATACTTGGGTTCGAGGTGTCGCTTACTGAGAGGGAGGAGCTCAGCCTGCCGGCCTCTGTGGCCCTCTACCTCTATCTGTCCGGCTACGTGACTATTACAGGTGGTGAGGTGCTTGTCAGAAGAGACCCTGGCTGGTGGCCCGTACAAGGCTGCGACTGGTCGCCATGAGCCCCTCTCGGCGGACTCCATAAAGAGGACTCGAAGGCTCTGGTCCCTCTACTGCTCCTCCGGGGCATCGTACTGTGAGAAGTTCAAGGAGATAATCATTGAGTCATCTAGGCTGATCGCAAAGGCGAGGCTGGAGGACCTGGGGGCAGACTACAACGGCGCTGACTCAGGCGTAATTAAGTTCTTCAACAGGTTCTCAGAGCTTTACGGGAGTTACCTGGGCGGGGCAATAGTAGCTAAGGGGGAGAGGGTCCTAGTGCTCATGAAGGCTGACATAACTACCCCGGACGGCATAACATTGAGGGGTGGGGATGTTGCGTTCGTTGACGTTAGCACTGCCCTAGGGTTAATATCCATGGGCTTCGCGGAGCCCGCGCTAACGTGGTCCCTGAACCTCGACTCATGGCTTAAGTCCCTAAGGAAGTAAACTAAGTAAAGTTTATAAAGAGCCCTAACGATTTATAAGCAGGAGCTTAAAAAGGGTGGTAGGTTTTGTCTAAAGAGGACGACATCGCGTCGCCCCCAGAGCCAGAGGAGGCTCCTGAGGTCAACATTGCTGGGGCGCCAGGCGAGAGGAAGCCCGTTGTCAATATAGAGAATATAGTGGCAACCGTGATATTGGAGAACACGCTTGACCTGAACTTAATAGAGGCCAGGATACCTGACGTGGATTACAACCCGGACCAGTTCCCGGGCCTCGTATACAGGCTGCAGAGCCCTAAGATCACAGCCCTCGTGTTTAAGTCAGGCAAGATGGTGGTGACTGGCGCCAAGAGCGTCAAGCAGCTAGTGTGGGCTGTCAAGGCCATACTTAAGAAGTTCATAACTAAGGGAATAGTCATACAGGGCAGGCCCCAGATTCAGATACAGAACATAGTGGCCTCAGCTAACCTGAACGTGGTGGTTGACCTTGAGAAGGCGGCCTTCGTCCTGCCCCACAGCATGTATGAGCCCGAGCAGTTCCCAGGGTTAATCTTCAGGATGGACAAGCCAAGGGTCGTCCTGTTAATATTTAGCAGCGGCAAGATGGTGATAACGGGCGCCAAGAGGGAGAACGAGGTCTACGAGGCCGTGAACAACATATACAAGATACTCGACGAGAACAAGTGCATCAAATAATTCCGGCGAAGAGCTCCTTAAGAGTAGGCAGTTCCACCACGCCTATTTCCCTGTCAACTATTATTGGGACTGCCTCCTGCAGCTCCGCCAGCTCCTTTACTATGGGCGAGAGGTAGGTCTCAGGGCTCGGAGTTATGGCGGTCCCCGTCTGGTACAGGCTTATGGCCGGGAGCACCAGTAGCTCGCCGCCACCCTTGAGGGGTGACCTGAGCAGCGCCTGAAGCTTAACCTTGTGCCCGCCAGGCTTATTTCAAGGCTTGGGTGCTCGTGGCCAATTATTACAGTAGAGGCGCTCTTAGCCACGTCAACGAGCTTGTGACCGTGAGTTACAATGATGCCGTCACCCAGGTCCATATAGTCTTCAACGACCTCAACCCCAAAGTCCTTGAGCAGCGGGGCCACAAAGGTGTCGTGGTTGCCCCTAACTAACACTATCTCTTTAATGTCGGCTTCCAGCGCGTGCCTGATAAGCTCTGTCACCTCAAGCCTTTCCCCCTTTGTCAGCTTCTCAAACACGTGCTTGAGGTCGCCGTCTATCACGAGCCTCCTGGCGCCGGCCCTAACGCCCTCGTCTATGATGCTCTTAGCCTTCTTTAGCTGAAGCCTTGGGAGGAAGACGCCCTGTGAAGCCATGGAGTCCTCATAGCCGAGGTGCACGTCACTTATGATAAGTGTCATGCTGTCCTGGTGCAGCAGCGCTGGGGACCTCCCGAGCAGCTTCAGCCTTGAGCCAAGGGCGTCCTTGAGCGTGAGGTCGCACCCCTCAGTCAATCTTCACTAACTAGCTATGGCTGTTAGGGCTTTTAACGTGAGTCCTTAGCAGCTCACCATTGGTCGCCACAGTAAACCTCAAGGTGAACAGGTTGGGCGAGACGGTCCTGAGCGTGGTAGTGCCAACGTACAACGAGAGGGAAAACGTGGCCCCGCTGGTTAGGAGGCTGAGCGAGGCCCTGGCGCAAGTCAACAACTACGAGATTATATTTGTTGACGACAACAGCCCTGACGGCACCGCCGACGCCGTGAGGGAGGAGATGGCCCGCGACCCGAGGGTCAGGCTGATAGTGAGGAGGGGGGAGAGGGGCCTGGCCTCAGCCATATTCAGGGGCATAAGGGAGGCGAGGGGCAGGTACGTGGTCGTAATGGACGCAGACCTGCAGCACCCCCCTGAGGTCATACCGCTCATGCTGAGGGCCGCAGAGGAGGAGGGGGCTGACGTAGTGGTGGCGAGCAGGTACGCCAGAGGAGGGAGCGTGGGCGAGTGGAGTCCGCTCAGGAGGCTGATAAGCTGGGGGGCCACGGTCGTTGCCAGGCTTCTCGTCCCCGAGTCAAGGAGGACGTCTGACCCGATGTCGGGGTTCTTCATGATTAGGAAGTCGTCGGTCTCAATAGAGGACGCTAATCCCACTGGCTACAAGGCCCTGCTCGAGATACTGTACAGGAACCCCACAGCCAAAGTTGTTGACGTCCCGTACGCCTTCGGCAGAAGGCTCAGCGGGGAGAGCAAGCTCGGAATTAAGACAATAGTCGAGTACCTCTGGCACGTCATCAAGATTTCCAGGCCTGTGAAGTTCGCGCTCGTGGGGGCCGTGGGCACTGGAGTCAACGAGGGCGTCACGTACCTGGCCATGCTGGCTGGCCTCGCGTACACCTACGCCTACGTGGCCGGGATAGAGGTCAGCATACTGAGCAACTTCGCCCTCAACGACAGGTGGACGTTCAGGGGCAGGTGGCCCAGGCCCTGGTACTCCAGGCTCCTCAGGTACCACCTCATGGTGGCCCCGGCAGGGCTCACGATATACTTTGTGGCTGAGCTGCTGGCCAGGCTCACGCACACGAGCCCTCTGCTGGCCCTGTTCATTGGCATCCTCGCGGGCTTCGTGGTGAACTACACGCTCTCCGCCAGGAAGGTGTGGACTCTGAGGTGAGGGCAGCCGAGCTGGCTACGCAGTGAGTTGCACGGAGTCTAATCGCTCTAGGCCCCTGAGCCCGTGAGCCGGCTAGCTCCCCATTTTCGCTTCAGATGCGTTAAACCATTGTGCAAACGCATCGACAGAATACCCCAGCGGCGCAAGTGAAGCAGTGAGCAAACCCAACAAGCAAATAGGCCTTGACATGAATAAGGTAGGGAAGGCATGATCGTACCTAGAGCTCGGCCCTCATTGGTATCCCTCGCAGGCCTTGTAGTTAACTACACGCTCTCGTCAAGGAAGGCTTGGAAACTCCGCTGAAGGGCTCATTGTAATTAAGTTATGTCACTCAATATTAGCCATACCTGCAGCTGTATGTTAACAGGCCCATAATATAGCCTACAGGCAGCGCGGCAGACAACAAAGTTTAACAGACTGCCATCTCCATGCTTAAAGAGGCAAGCCGGTACGAAGGCCTTTAGATAACATTTACTGTTGATTGTTTGCTCTAATGCCGTGAAAGAGCTGCTATTTTATGGTGTTGACCTAATATGCCCCTTTTAACGTTATAGTTTCCGGCTTCCTATAGGATGTGCGTTGAATGGCCAAAAGGGCGAGGTCAGCAGGCTACTAAAGGTTATATCGCTGCTTCAGGCCATATTATTGGTTATTCAGTTTATGATCGGCATGTGGATTAACCTGTTCGCGCCCATGAATGTCGCCTCACCCCGCGGCTACTTTATGATGGGCTACATGATGTACTACTTCTCGCTCATACCAATGCTTGCCCCCCACGTCGCGGTAGGGGTTATCATAGGCCTACTGTTCATAGTAGCTCTCGCGCTGTCGCTGCTGTCCAGGAGCGCGTTAAAGGCCTTGCTTTCAGTTATAGGCGGGGCTATGACGCTGATGGCCGGCCTTGCGGGCATGGCCTTTGTCGCTGGAGGGCTGTCAAATAACGCGTTCTCTATGATAATGAGCGTTGGCTTTGCAGGCGATATTATTGTGGTCATTTTGCTGATGTATCTCTGAGACAAGGGTCAAGCAGCCTGGAGCCGCCGGCGGGACTTGAACCCGCGACCACCGGCTTACAAGGCCGGCGCTGACGGCCCGCGCAGGGTCTACCGGCTGAGCTACGGCGGCACTCGTGGGCCTTGTTTGCACGCCCTCTTTTAAAAGCCTGCGCTCAAGGTCTCTTAAACTCCCAGGGGTTACCTCTGTTAGGAGAACCAGTTAATGCTCTATGCCTACCTCTCCGGCAAACACCCAAGGCTTCCAGAGGAGGAGCTGAGGGCCCTGGTGGAGCTGAGCGGCTCGGAGTACAGGCCGCTGCTGAGGCTTGACCAGGCGGTGCTCTTCAATGCAGATGTAACAAAGGTGTCAACCTACGTTAGGAGAGCCGCCTACGTGAAGGAGGTCGGGGAGGTTTTAGCCTACGGGGAAAGGTGCGAGGTCAAAGAGGTCCTAGCCGAGGCCCTGAGGTCCCTGGAGCTCAGGGGCCTCAGGTCCTTCAAGCTTGAGCTGACCTCAGTCAAGGTGGAGCCGTGCTGCAGCCCTGCGGAGCTCCTGAGGGGACTTGCCAGTCTTTCTGTAAGGCCGAGCTTAAGGTCAGAGAACACGCTGAGGGTACTAATAAGCGAGGGCGTCGCCATAGCAGGCCTTGTAACCGGCAGGAGGGACCTTGGTAACGTCAAGCTCAGGTCGCCCCCCAACAGGCCCTTCTGGAGATCAGGGGAGCTTGACGTAAGGCTCTCCAGGGCCATGGTGAACCTCTCTAGGCTGCCGTACGGGGGCACCTTCCTGGACGCCTTCTGCGGCACCGGAACCCTAGCCCTGGAGGCCGCGCTGGCCGGGGGCGGCAAGGTGTTGTGCGTTGACATAGACAGCTCCATGGCATACGGCTCCAGGACCAACTTCTCATGGGCTGGGCTGGACCCCCTGTCGCTCATTGCCAACGCAGGGCGCCTCCCCCTGAGGGAGGGAAGCGTTGACTCCATAGCCAGTGACCCTCCCTACGGCAGGTCCACCAGGGTTGTTGGGGAGAGCTATGGGGACCTGCTAGAGGGGTTCCTGCGGGAGTCGGCCCGGGTGTTGAGGCCAGGCGGCTACGTAGTCTACGCCGGGCCCGCTGATAAGGTTCCCTATAAGTACGCCGTTGAGCAGGGCTTTGACGTGGTTGCCAGAATAGATCAGTACGTTCACTCCGGGCTCACGAGGCAAATAGTTGTGGCTAAAAAGGCCACGTAGCTCCCAGTCGCGCGGGCAAGGCGCTGTGGCGAGACAAGTGGAGGTCATAACCCTTGGCACCGGCGCCGCGCTGCCTAGCCTTGAGAGGTTCACGGCAGCTTACGTGGTGAGGGACTGGGCTGGCAACGTCATACTTATGGACTCCGGGGAGGGGACCCAGCAGAGGCTGAGGCAGGCCGGAATTTCCCCCACTAAGGTGGACTTTATAGTGTTGACCCATGGACATGGAGATCACGTAAACGGCCTCCCGGGCCTTCTGGGCACGATGCAGCTAAGTGGAAGGAGGAGCAAGCTCACGATAATAGCTCCAAAGTACCTGGCGGAGCAGATAAGGGCCCTGGTGGAGGCCGGCAAGTTTGAGGAGCAGTTCCCCGTTGACGTAATAGAAGTCGCCGGCGAGGGCGGCTCCATCACCCTGTCGTCGTGGGGAAGGGATAGACTGGTGCTGAGCTGGTTCAAAGCGTGCCACTCCATAGAGGCCTACGGGTACTCGCTTACATGGGAGCTGGGCCCAAGGATAGCGGTGCAGGTTGAGCCTTCAGAGGTGCGCAAGCTGCTTGAGGAGGGGGGCTCAGGGCTCACCTCCCCCAGGTCATTCAAGCTATCATACACGGGGGACACGTCGCCCTGCGACAGCATAGTTAAGGGGGCGCTTAAGTCCAACGTGCTCATACACGAGTCCACTTACGACTCGTCAATGAAGGATGAGGCGTCAAAGTACGGCCACAGCACGAGCGTTGGGGCAGCCGAGGACGCGGCTGAGGCTGGCGTCGGGAAGCTCATATTGTCACACATAAGCACCAGGTATGAAGGTTATGAGGCCCTCCAGCTGGAGCGGGAGGCCAGGTCCATATTCCCGAACTCGGTGCTGGCCTGGGACCTGGCGAGGTTCGTGGCCAACGTCTAAGGGTCAGGCATGCCCCTCTCCCAGAGCGGCCTCCCCCTCGCCGTCTGAGGGGCCAGCCAGTCTATGACGTCCCTTATGTTCGGGTGCCTTATCGTTATCTTTATGGGGCCCAGCGGCGACTCCTCGCTCCAGGTCAACAGGCTCACCTTCCCCTCATACGCCGCCTGCTTATGGAAAAGCAGCGTGACGGTGTCCCCCTTGAGCTCCTTCAGCATGTAGCTCCTGGTGGCCTCGAGGATTTCCTGGACCCTGAGGAGCCTGTGCAGCTTTTGAAGCGACGCCAGGGAGCTTGCGTAGGCCCTAATTACCTCATAGTCGCCGGCCTGGACCTTCTCAACCCTCTCCGGGTCAAAGAGGTTGGTGAGCGCCTTCATGACCTTTTCCTCGCTCTCGGTGGGCCTGAGCTCAACCTCTGCAACGATCTCTCCAGAGCCCATCCCTTATCACCTTAGCGAGCCTGGCGGCCTGCCCTGCAAGCTCCTGCGCGTCGGACTCGTTTATTATCATATAATCTGCCATGGCTATTACATCCCCTATGCCGTACTCCAGGTTCTTGGAGTCCCTGAACTTAAGGTCGTCCAACGTCAGGGCGCCCTCCCTGGCCCTCCTCAGCTCCCTCTCGAACCTTATGGCTGGGGCGGCGTGAACCGCCACTACGCAGAGGTCCCCCACGGCCCTCAGGTAAGTTATCTCTTCAGGGCTTCTAACGCCGTCAACAACGACGTACTCGTACTGGCCCTGGGCCTCCTTCAACATCTCGGCGACCTTCAGGCCTACAGCGCCCCTGCCATACATCTTCCTTAGCTCGGTGGCCACGCCCTCTATGTTAGCCACGGTGAGGGGCAGGCCCCTCCTCTTAACCTCCTCCCTCACCACGTCGCCCATAACTATAAGCTTGGCGTTAAGCTCCTTTGAGAGCATCCTGGCGAAGCAGCTCTTTCCGCTCCCTGGCATCCCAGTTACAGCTACTATTAGCACCCTTAGCCCTCAGGTGTTGTGACGCTCATAGCTTATAACCTATCTTCCTCAGGAACTCCCTCCTCTCCTTCACGTCTTCCTCACTTTCAACCCCGAGTGGCTTAAAACCGTCGCTGACTCCCAGCAGAGCCCTGCTCTCGCCCAGGTCAGCAACTATTACCTTGACCGGGTTTGCCGTGGCCACGTCCACAGAGACAACCTCTTGCACGTGCTTTATTGCGTTAAGCACGTTTATCGGGTAGGCATTCCTTATATATATCACGAAGACGTGGCCGGCGCCTATCTTAAGGCAGGTGTCAGTGGCGACCTTAACTAGCTCCTCGTCGTTGCCCTCTCTCCTCACTAGCCTCTTGCCAGAGGCCTCGCAGAAGGCCAGGCCGAACCTTATGCCTGGCGAGGAGGTCACCAGGGCCTCGTAGAGGTCCTCAGTAGTCTTGATGAAGTGGCTCCTGCCTATAATGACGTTGGCGCCCTCAGGTATGGGGACATCTATAACCTCAAGCTCCACACTGTTCACCGCTGTTTTAACGCCTTGGGTCCTATAATAGTTTACGCGCCCTTGCAGCCCTTAGCCCTCGGACGCCAGGCTGCGAAGCCTCTCGACGAAGCCAAGCCTTTCAAGCTCGGGCAACAGGTAAGGCGGAACGCATGAGGTCCAGTCTCCGGATCCCTGAAGTATCAGCTCCCTGATCCTGGTCCCGCTGCACTCGCTCCTGTTGAACATTGGCTGCTCTATGGCGGCCAGCCCCGCGTCCCTGAAGAGCTGCAGGACCAGCGGGTTGCCTGAGACAACGCCGTCAAACTCCCCGAGGAGCATCCTGAGGTACTGGACCCAGACCTTGTTCATCTCTATGTCCATAACTGGAACTACCATGACCCTCTTACAGTACTCGTCGCCGAGCTCGTGGGCAAGCACGGTCCTGAGGAGCTGAAGCCTCTCGCCGGCCGTCAGCGGGTTCTTTAGCGAGAAGCTGTCCTGCGCGCTTCCAATTATTATCGTGAGCTCGTCAGCAAGCTCAAGGGCATACTTTATTGCGCTTACGTGGCCTAGGTGAGGCGGCTGAAACCTGCCCGGGAACACGAGCCTCTTAAACTGCTTCAAGCTTAATTCCCCACCAGAGTCATGCATTCTGGGTTTTTAGCCTAGGGGGCGAGGATTGCCTAAGCAGAGCGCTCAGTGGGACAGAACGGATGACATAGTGTTCAGCGACAGGTCTACGCCTGAGGCCAGGAGGCTGGCCCAGAGGTACGGGTACCTGCCATACATAGTCGAGAGGTACCTGGAGCTGCTGGGGAGCGAGGCCGAGGACCTTCTGGAAGCCAACGAGGTCCCCATGCCTGAGACCCTCAGGTGCAACGACTTTAAGGTAAGCTGCGGGGAGCTCGAGTCAAGGCTTGGTGAGGCAGGCTTTGAGCTCGAGAGAATCCCCTTCCTTCCGCACGGCTACCACGTGATAAGCTCCCCTATAAGCCCCGGGGCAACCCACGAGTACTTGAAGGGCTACTATTACCTTCAGGACCCGGGCTCCATGCTCATAGTTTACGTCATGAATCCAAGGCCCTTTACCACAATACTTGACATGGCCGCAGCCCCAGGGGGTAAGTCAACGCAGATACTGCAGCTCACCAGGGACTCCTCGCTGCTAATAGCGGTGGAGCCCAAGAGGGAGAGGATCAAGGCCCTCAGGTCAAACCTGCAGAGGATGGGCTTCAGCAACTACATACTGATAAGGTCTGACGCCAGGTCCTTAAGCCTGGACACCAGGCCGACTCAGGTGCTCCTCGACGCGCCGTCAAGCGGAGAGGGCATAATAAGGAAGGACAGGAGCAGGAAGACAAAGACTTCGCTCTCGGACCTAAGGAGAATACATGAGCTTCAGGTGGAGCTCCTTAACAAGGCCCTGTCCCTGGTGAGCCCCGGAGGGACCGTGACGTATGCAGCCTGCTCAACGGCGGTCGAGGAGGGCGAATATACTATACATAAGGTTCTCGCCGATAAGGACTATGTGACCACGGAGAGGCCGTTCGGGTTCCCTCTAAGTAAGCCCTTCGAGGAGTACAGGGGGGTAGTATTTGACGACAGGGTGAAGGGCTGTGGCAGGCTCTTCCCCCACAGGCAGGGCACGGAGGGGTTCTTCGTATGCAAGCTAAGGCGCCTAGACTGATGAGGCTCACCGACGACATGCTTAAGAGGCTGAGGGAGTTCGCCGACTCCTTAAATCTTCCTATGCCGGCCATAGCCGCGAGGCCCTACTACCTTGAGGTCCCTGACGGCAACTATTACGACATATTTGACGTCACAGGTAGCGTCGAGGAGGCAGTGGGCAGGCTCCCCTCACTATACTCCGTAGGGTTTTACCTGGGCTACATCGACAGGGAGGGCTTCCACCCAGGGCTCACCCTGGCCCAGAGGCTCGCCAGTAAGTGCTTCGTCTCCATGGACTGCATAGTGCTTGACGAGTATGGAACCAAGGTATTCCTTTACGGAAAGGAGGTTGCGGAGGAGCACATAGTTAAGTTTAAGGAGGGGCTCTCCGTAGTTCTTGACTCATCCCTGGAGCCACTGGGGTGGGGCATCGGATCCTACATTAGGCTTAAATCCAGGCGTGCAACCAAGGTTGAGCCAGTGAAGGACCTAGGCTGGTACCTAAGGAGGGGAGGGTAGTTGACATTCAAGGATGGTGACTTCGTGCTAATAAACTACGTGATAAGCGTTAAGGACGGCGACAGGGAGGTGGTGGAAGACACCAACAAGGAGGACGTCGCTAAGGGCGCAGGCATCTATGACTCTAACAGGAGGTACGAGCCCTACCTGGTGGTCGTGGGCAGGAGCCAGGTGATAAAGGCCATAGATGAGCAGCTAAGGGACATGGACGTAGGTCAGAAGAAGGAGTTCACGGCGACGCCTGACAAGGCCTACGGGCCCTACCGTGAAGACCTAGTCATAAGGCTTCCCATAAAGCAGCTGAACAGGTACGGCATACCTCCAGTGGTTGGGCGCCGCGTTGAGGTCGGGGGCAGGATAGGGGTCATAAAGAGCGTCACGGAGAGGTTTGCCTACATTGACTTCAACCACCCGCTCGCGGGCAGGGACCTGAAGGTAGAGCTTGAAGTCGTTGGAAAGCTGGAGACCCTTGACGATAAGGTGAAGTACCTGGTCACAAGGTACATGCCCATAGACAGAAACTCAGTAAGCGTCTCGCAGCAGGGGGAGGGCTCCATAGAGCTTCAGCTGCCCCAGGAGGTGGTAGACCTCTCAGACCTTGAGTCAAGGCTTCAGCTGCTGCTCGGGGACCTCTCGTCGCTGCTCGGCATAAAGAGCGTCAAGCTTGTAATCAACGTCACTTTGGGCCAGCAGGGCTCGTCGGCCCAAGGGCAGCAGGCGCAACAGCAGCAGGCTCAGGCTACTCCACAATCTTAATAGAGGCGCCGTAATTTCTTGGAGGTGATATGATAACCTCCCCAGTTAGGCCAACGTTGCTCATTATCTCCTTCATAAGCATGACGTCCCCCTGGGCCTCATACTCGTTTTCAACTATTGTGTACATCGTTGGCCCCCAGCTTGACTGCGCTAATATGACCCTGCTCCTCCAGGCCTCGGCGGCTAAGTCATTAAGCTTTCCTCTGTACTCGCCGCCCTGCACGGACGTAAAAAGTATTCCCGTGCCCCTTTGAACAAGCCTAAGGCCCTCAAGGGCGTCATCTAGGTCGCCCCTGGCTATGCCGGCAGCTAGCCTGAGGGCCCCGCTCGTCATAAATGCTATGTTAGACTCGCTGTTGCCCCACTGCTTCCTCTCCATGATGCTTTCCTCCTCCTCATCGGTCAGCCCCCTCTCGATGTTAGGTACTACTATTACGAACCTCCACTCGCTCGGCACCTTTAGCGTGATGAGAGGCCTCGGCCTTCCTGGCAGCCCGGCGTCCATTACGAACCCGCCATACTTGAAGGCGAGAGTCCCGGCGCCGCTGTGCTTTGCCCTCCCCAGCTTCAAGGCCGCCTCCTCAACGGCCTCCTGCTGCTCCCCCTTGAGCGCCTTGAAGGCCATGTAAAGGGACAGGAGCGCCTGGGTCCCCGCCCCGAAGCCCCTATGGACAGGGGGGCTCTCGTGAACCTCGACGTTGAAGCCCTGCACGCCCGCCGCCCTGGCAGCCCTTCTGACGTATTCAAGAAGTTCCTGGGGCCCCCTGTACTGCTCTTTGTCGGAGAGCTCCACGGTGGCCCTGAACTTGGGCTTGTCAACGTAGAAGCCTATGGAGCCCCACCTGACGTTCCAGTCGCCTGCTGCATAATAGAAGCCCCCGTGAAGCCTAGAGCCTGTCTCTACCTCTGCACGCAAGCCTCAGCCCCACGTTTAGGGGGGAGCGGAGGTTAAGAGCACCAGGGCTTTAACTGCCTGTTAATGCTGGGCCGCTCTAATAATTACTTGAATCAGTTCTACTATGTTGACAAAAGAAAGGGCTGAAGGGAGCTAACTCCTCTTTAAGCCAGCGGTTATAAGCTTTTATGCGGTGATGTGCGTGAAGCTGGTAACTGTGAAGATGCCTGAGCTCTACGTGAAGGCTATAGATGAGCTCGTTAAGGAGGAGAAGTATACGAACAGAAGCGAGGTAATAAGGGTTGCTGTGAGGGAGCTCCTTAAGAGGGAGCTGTGGGGAGAGACCCTGTTAAACGAAGGCGAGCTCTCAACGTCTGCGGAGTTGGTGGAAGTATAACAACGCCAGCAATGAGTTAACTAAAGGTAAGATGCGGCGTTTCTTTTAAAGCCAAGGCAACGCCGCCATGATCTGTTCCTGTGAGGCCTCTTTACCATCTATATCTGTTTAGGGAAAGCTGTCATTGTTATTAACAAGTCACCGACGCTCGCTATCAAGGTAATCAAGGCTACAACGAAGGAGCTGCCAGCCCCTGCGACCATTAACGCGGCGGAGGCTGCTATCAGGAACGCATCTGCCGTTGGTCTTGAGTATAGGGCTCCAGCGGCAATGGACAGGCCTAGAATTATCGGCGCCGCCTCGAACTCCAGCGGCGTTACCGCTATTAGGATCAGCAAAAATGAGGAAACGATTAGCGATAAGCTTACAAGGATCCTGGTTGCCAGGGACGCAAGCTTAAACTGAACAAGTTTCCCATAGCTCTGGGCCTTAGCTTTGATAGCACTTAGAGCTGAGGAGGCCGCGGACACGTTGCCGGAGTCAATGGCGGCGGCAAGCTCGTCAACTAGGGGCTTTACCTCTTCAGCTCTTAGGTACTCGCACACTCTGTTAAGCATATCGGCGGCGCTGTATATAGATGTCGCTAAGAACCTTAAGTCGGCGTTCTCTGACTTAGAGGCCTTGGCTCCAATTATCCTGATGTAATCAACTTCATCGCATAAGTTCATTGCACTGACACCTTTCCAACGGGGCCGCTGTGCCTCTGTAGGTACGCGGCGGCGTTTAAGATTAGAAGCCTTGCGTGGCTGGCGTTGACGTGATGGTACGTGACTGAGCTCTCGTAGTCTGCGCCATAGTAATTCGCTGCGGAGACCCTGAGCTCGTATATTTCATCCGTGCCTGCCACGTAAGGTGAAATTAGGCTCCACTTGTTCATCACGTCCTTGGGCCTTACTATAGTTTCCCTGGGCTCCCACATGTACCCCTTCTTCACGGTCACCTTAAGCTCAGCATTAAGGTCCAGCGGCGTGAAGCTCTCCGCAAAGTCCTCCAGCGACGCTATGTCGTTAAATGAGGAGGCCAGGGTCCACCTCCACTCGTCGCTGTTAACGTCCAGGAACGCTATCACCCTTAAGTCGTTGTACTCAGGGCGCCTCATGTCCTTTAGCTTGTTGAGCACCGTTTTCTCGGACAGCTTAAGCTCCTCGGCAATCTCTAGTGACGTGAACGCCCAGTCCTTAAGCAGCTCGGCAATCCTCTTTGATAGGTCCTGAACCCAGAGCCTCACCAACGGCAGCGAGAGGAGCTCCTGCGTCAAGGGTGAGGGTCCATCGCTTACAACGTGCACCTTTACTGTGCGGTCCCTGAGGCCCTCTATGAACTTTATGGCGCCTTCGACATCCAATTCCTTATTCATTATAAACCTTTTGACCTCGTTTATTAGCGTGAGATCCTTTTCCTTGTTAACTTCGCCTAGCTTGCCCAGGTCGTACTTAGCCTCGGCCAGCCTTTCATGAAACACGGGCAGGTAGTCAAGGGACTCGTAGATAGCCTCCCTGACGCCGTCAGGCCCAAGCTCCATTAAGGCCGACAGCGCGTCCTGGTCACCCATATTAACGCTTACGCCGAAGAACGAGGACCTGTAGTAAGCGTCAAGGCCCTTGCTCTTTGCGGCTAGAAATACGAGTAAAGCTCCCAGCGTCTCGGCGAGCTTTGAGCCGAAGGGGCCAAGGAACACCTGTTCGTTTCCAGCCTTTTCGTAAACTATGTCGTGAGGGCCTATAGTTATCCCCCTTGACCTATACCATGACCCTATGGCCTCCAGCGTGCGGCCCTGCTCGTAGCCGCGCCAGCCGTCGCCCAGGATAACCCTGTAGAACTCCTCTGAGACTTCCTTGGACCTAGTCAGGCCCTCGCCTTTCCAGAGGGGTATCTCGCCGGAGCCCTTGGCAGGTACCACGTCGATGCGCTCGTTAACCTCATCTATTCTTAAGATTTCCCACGCGTTTCCTGCGAGCCTTATCACGTCGCCGACCCTTAGGTTGCGGTAAACGAAGTAAGAGTCTATGTAGCCAATAACGGAGTCTGACGACTTTACCGCGAACATGTCCCTCTTAGGAATTGTGGAGAAAAAGTCGCTGAAGTCCCTCGGGGACCATGGCCTATCAGGGCTGTTGCGAAGCCTCCAGATCCTGTAGAAAGTGCCCCCAACCCTTATTGAACCCTTGCTGTTGACGTCAATTATGCCGTTCCCGCTCAGGTATTTAATAAGGGAGAGGAACTCCTCATGGCTTAGCTTGAAGATTGGGGAGCCCCTAAGAGTTTTGTAGAGCTCGTCAACTGTGAGGTTTGGATCTTTAGAGAGTGCGCTGCCAACAATCTCTTTGGCGATAACGTCAGCTGGCGCCTCGTCAAGTATTTCATCCTCGACATAGCCGCTGGACGCAAGCCTGACTTCAGCTAAGGCCTCAGCCAGGTCAACAGGGTCAGTTGCTATTATCAGGCCCACTGAGGTGCCCCCCAGCCTGTGGAAGCTCCTCCCTGCCCTCTGTATAAGCGCGGCCACCGAGCCTGGGGCGCGGACCTGGATGACCTTCCTTATGGACCCTATGTCTATCCCCAGCTCCAGCGTCTTGGTGCACACGACCAGGCAGCCCTCGCCGCGCCTCAGCTTCTCCTCAACCATCTCCCTGACCTCGGCCGAGACGCTGGAGTGATGTACATAGACGTTATTCAGCCTGCTTTTCTGAAGCTCATGGCTAAGCTTCTCAGCAACATACCTGCTGTTAGTAAACACCAGCGTCGGCCCTGAGGACTCTGACGACACGAGCTCCGCTACCTTGGGCCATGGATCCTTGTTGCCGTCGACATACCTTACCTCAAAGAGGAACCCGCGGCCTCCGCCGCTCCTTACTAGCTCTGATTCCCTCCTGCTGCTGCCCCTGAGTAGCGTCAGCGCCTTTCCAGGGTTACCGATGGTTGCCGAGAGCCCTATCCTCTGGAAGTCCCCTGCTAGCCTCACGAGCCTTTCAAGCAGCAGGAGGAGCTGGGCCCCCCTCTTAGATGATAACAGCTCATGGACCTCGTCTACAATGACTGCCTTAACGTTGCGGTAGTACTCCCTGAACTTGGGGGCCCAGTCCAGGTCTATCTCAAGGCTCTCAGGCGTCGTTAAGAGTATGTGAGGGGGGTTCCTGAGCCTGAGGTACCTCTCAGAGCTGGGCACGTCGCCGTGCTTCTTGGCTACCCTCAGCCCTAGGGGCTCGGCCCAGTAGCTTATCCTCCTGTGAAGGTCGTTTATGAGCGCTCTCATTGGGGTCACGTAAAGTATGCTGACGGGCGTTACGTTCCCTTCGTTGGTGAGCCTGGTAAGCAGGGGGAGCAGGGCCGCCTCAGTCTTGCCCTCGCCGGTGGGAGCCATGATAAGCACGTTCTTACCGGCCAATATGGCCCTGGCTGCCCTCTCCTGCAGCTCCGTGAGGCCCTTCCAACCCTTCCTTTTCATCAGGCCTATTAGCTCTGGTCTCAGCAGCGACTCGCTCATAGCTGTCTACCATCCATACCTGGCCACAGCGCCAAACCTTCTACAGCAGGTAGGGCCTGTGCTTAAATATAGTGTGGCACTCCCTTACATAGGTCTCCAAAGTATGACGACGAGTGAGCTCCACAGGTGCATGGTTTGCGGCAGGCCTTTTCACGAGGGCCAGGGCATAATTATAAGGAGGGGGGACCTGCTTCTCGAGTTCCACAGCGCTAGTGCGCGGCCAAGTTCCTGAGGCTGCTCATGGAGAGGCCCGAGGCCTCATGTGTAGAGGGCCCTATCAAACAAATCTCTAAAGAGCTCAGGGACTCTCTTGAGAAGAGAAGGCAAGGAAGCTCTAAGGTGATAGCTTGAAAGTAAAGGTAAAGCTTTACTCGGTGCTCCGCGAGGCGGCCGGCAGGAGCGAGCTGGAGATGGAGATCAGTAACGGCATTACGGTCTCTGAGCTCCTTGGAAGGCTCTCGTCGATGGGCCTAGAGAAAGTGCTTAAGGAGCTTAGGGGCGAGGTGCAGGTCATAGTTGATGGAAGGCCCCTTAATCCTTCACAGCAGATACCCCAGGACGCCAAAGTCATACACGTGCTCCCGCCCTCCTCCGGCGGCGGCGAGAAGGTGTTAGTTAAGGTCGCTACAGACGACGAGCCTGTAGACCTGGCGTCTTTGACAAACTTCCTCTACGGCGACGACCCCAGGGTCGGGGCCGTGGCCTTCTTCGTAGGCATAGTCAGAGGCGTAAACAAAGGTGAGCAGGTCAAGGAGCTGGACTACGAGCACTCGGAGGAGCTCATGGAGCCTAAGCTGAGGGAGCTGGCCTCGGAGGCCGTGACTAAGTTCTCCCTGGCGGGCGCTTGCGTGATACACTTCGTGGGGCCGAGGAAGCCGGGCCAGCTAACCATGGTGGTAGGCGTCTCAGGGGAGTCTAGGAAGAACGTCTTCCCGGCGCTCGAGTGGCTGGTCGACCACGTGAAACATGAGGCCCCTGTCTGGAAGACTGAGGTGAGGGAGAGCGGAGTTTACTACATAGTTGGTGACAGGGAAATAAAGGAGACGGAGCTTAAACGCGAGCCTTAGGCTAGAACAGTTTTAAAGTGAACCGCCTCCTCAAAACCCCCAGGGTGGCCTTAAGGTGCCTGCCATAGAGGTTGGAAGGATATGCTATAAGCTGAGGGGCCGCGAGGCCGGCAGGAAGTGCGTCATAGTAGACATAGTAGATGAGAATAACGTGTTAATCACGGGACCCAAGTCGCTGACCGGCGTAAGAAGGAGGAGGGTCAACATATCGCATATAATGCCTCTGGACAAGGTAATTCAGATAAACAAAGGGGCCAGCGACGAGGAGGTACTTAAGGCCATAGAGGCCGCCGGCCTCAAGGACTTTATGAGGGAGAAGGTAAAGCTTCAGCAGGCCTTAGCCTGAGGCCGGTGCTTAAGCTTGAGCTCTGAGATCACGAGGCGTGGAAGGGAGTTTTTGAACTTCGTGAACGACTTCTGCGGCCACAGGGCTCAGTGGCTTGAGAAAATACCGGAGGACACGTCGAGCAGCTATGGGGTCATACCGACTGAGAGGCCCATAGAGAACTACATAAGCTATGGCGTAGTCAACGTTGATAAGCCCCCCGGGCCTACAAGCCATGAGGTCACGGCCTGGGTTAAGAGGCTCCTAGGGGTAAAACGGGCAGGACATGGGGGGACCCTTGGGCTCAGGCCGTAAGGCCTGGGCGGGGAGATCCCAAGGTAACGGGTGTCCTGCCCATAGCACTTGAGCACATGACCAAGATTATGGGCTCCGTCGTCCACTCGAGGAAGGCCTATGTATGCGTCATGCAGCTTCACGGCGATGTAAGCGAGGAGAGGCTAAGGGATGTTGCTAAGGAATTCACGGGCACCATATATCAGAGGCCGCCGGTTAGGAGCAACGTCAAGAGGGCCCTGCGCACTAGGAGAATATTCTCGCTTGAGGTGCTTGAGGTTAGGGGCAGGCTGGCGCTGCTCAGGGTAGAGTCGGACCCAGGGACCTACATGAGGAAGCTGTGCTGGGACATGGGGCTCGTCCTGGGCGTCGGCGCTCACATGAGGGAGCTAAGGAGAGTCAAAACGGGGCCGTTCGACGAGGACCACAACCTAGTTACGTTACAGGAGCTCTCGGAGGCCGTGTACCGCTTCAGGGAGGAGGGGAAGGACGACTACCTTAGGAGGGCCGTGCTTCCAGGGGAGGTGATAACGTGTGAGCTGCCGAAGGTCGTGCTCAGGGACAGCGCTGTTGAGAGCGTCGTCAACGGCGCTCCCCTCGCCGCGCCAGGTGTGTCGCTGCTGACGTCCGATGTGAAGGCCGGCAGCCAGGTCGCCATGTTTACGCTTAAGGGCGAGCTGGTGGGCCTGGGAGAGGCCACCGTGGATGCCAAGGAAATAATGGACCGTGATAGGGGCATAGTGGTGAAGCCCACCCGCATAGTGATGCCGCGTGGCATCTACCCACGCATGTGGAAGAGCAGAGGGCTTAGCTAACAGATTTAAGCACAAGCATTCACCTGCACCTTGGCGCCGGGGTGCCCGAGCGGCCCAAGGGGACGGGCTGGAGACCCGTTGCTCCGCAAGGGGCGCGTGGGTTCAAATCCCACCCCCGGCGCTCCCTGCCTTAACTGATTCCATAGGCCTTAGTTATTTGGCACGTGCCCCTGCAAAAATACCCCGCGGCCACTCTGGGGTAGCATAGGTGAAAAGATGTCCACTTATGTATACGGCGAGAACTACAAGAACTTAGCTTACAGAATTACAATAAACAGGCCCGAGAAGCTGAACGCAATAAATGGCGAGATGTGGGACTCGCTCGCGAGGGAGCTGGAGAAGGGCTGCGCAACTGACCTGCGATCCATACTGATCACCGGGAGCGAGGTGGCCTTCAGCGCAGGGGACGACATAGAGGCCATGTCAAGGCTTAGCACGCAGAGGGAGTCAGAGGAGTTCTTCAACAGAATACTTGACGTAATCACAGCCATGATAAAGTGCGATAAGCCCATAGTATGCGCAGTCAAGGGCCTGGCGGCTGGCGGCGGGGCAGAGCTCCTCCTGGCTTGTGACATAGTTGTGGCAGCCGAGAACGCCTGGATAAGCTTCCCCGAGGTTGCCCTCGGCCTCCTGCCCCCATTCCTGCTGAGCCTCGGTGTCACTGCATTAGGCCATAGGAGGGCCAGGTACCTGGCAATGACGGGCCAGAGGTTGTCAGCAGCCGAGGCCTCGGCGCTGGGCATAGTTGACGAGGTGGTGCCACAGGCCGACGTCGACCAGACAGTAGACGATATATTAAGCACGCTTACGTCTTTCCCACCGCAGACCCTGCAGGCAATAAAGAGGCTGGCCCTGAGGAATGTTGACCTATCACACATGAAGGAGGCCATAGGCCAGCTGGCCTCCCTGACCATGACTGAGGAGGCCAAGGAGAGGATGCAGCTGTTCAAGGAGCATAAGCTCAAGCCGGCGGCCATCAGAAGGCCTGAGCGACGAGCTTAGATGCGCAGCATAGACAGTGGGATAATGTAGGCGCTGTAGATGGCCACGTTCACCAGCGTAATTAGCGACCCTACCGCCATGAACTTCCAGTAGCTCACGGAGACGCCGTAGCGAGCCTCAGTCGACTCCAATATTATCACGTTTGAGGCCGCCCCGAGTATGGTCAGGTTGCCAGCTATGGTTGAGGCCATGGCAAGGGTCAGCCAGGCCACCTGGTTAGCGCCGCTAAAGCCGACGCTCTGCATGTATATTATGAAGAGCTCCACGAACGGCACGTTGCTCAGGAGCTGGCTTAGCAGGAGGGAGGACGCGGTGACCCTGAGGAAGTTGTCAAGAGGCCCTCCGACACCTGGTAGAAGGTACCTGAAGAGGGGCAGAAGTATGCCAGAGTTCCAGACCCCGGCCATGGCTATGAACATAACAATGAAGAACAGTATCGTGCCCCAGTTGACCCTCCTGACGGTCTCCCTTGGGTCGCTTGACAGTATGAAGGTCGCAGCGGCCACTGTAAACGGTATGATTCCTATCTCGCTTATTGCTGGCCTCCTCATAAGCTCAAGCAGGTCGTTTACAGTAAGCGCTACTATTATGACAAGCAGGGACGAGGCGGCAAGTATGGCATCCCTTTTGTTCCTTATGGCCTCTTCAGGTATCCTGTAGGGCGCCTTCACGGGCCCGCCCCTGACGCCGTATATCTTTGCTAGGATGTAGCCTGTGACTACGAGGTTTATCAGGGTGGGGACCGCGAGGTAGGCCACGAAGGCGCTCAGGGGGGCCTGGAGGCCTGAGCTCACGGCAATCAGCATGTTCTGCGGGTTGCCCAGGGGCGTCATGGTGGAGCCTACGGTGACTGCGAAGGCCAACATGAGTATCGCCAGCTCCGGGTCAACGCCTATGGCCTTGGCCAGCGGCACTATTATAAGCGAACCCATGGCAGCAACTGCATCGTTAACAACTACGGCTGCCATGATGCCAAGTGCCACGGTCAGGACTACTACTAGCTTGACCCTGTCCCTCACCTTATAGACCACGTAGTAGGTGATGTACTCAAGGAGCCCTGACTCCTCGGCGAGCGCGCCGATGTTAAACATACCTATGAGGAAGAGTATCACGTTCCAGTTAACATACTCCTCCACATTGTTAGGCTTCACCAGGCCGCTGACTATCGCTATGAACGCGGCGAACGACATGAAGGTCCAGATCGGCAAGTTATGGAAGTACCTGGACCTAAACATGAGGCCGCCAAGTATAAGGGCCACAATGGCGCCCCCGGCGAGCTCCCTCACTATGTCATGCACTATCAACTTCAGTCACCTTAGGGGAACCACTCCAAGGAGGTCGGCCTCCACGCAGTCGACGGGGGTTCCCAGGAGGCCGCTCAGGCTCGGCTCCGTCCCCCTCCCGCTCACCAGTTCCATAATGTAGAGCCTCTCGTCAAGTGCTATGACGCACTCGGCCAGGCCGCCCTCCATGTCAATGCATTGGGCCTCCCTGACGACACCGCTGACCTCCCTCCCCATGAGCTTCTGCCTGACCTCCCTGCCCCGCAGCGATGACACGGCCAGCTGCAGCGACTCGAAAGAGGCCCCCTCGGCGTACATGACGCACCTGTAGACCCTGACCCTCCTCGAGAGGTCCTCTGGCCTGAGGGCCTCAACGGAGCTGTTGACCTCAAGAGAGGCCCCCTCGGCCTCTATGACCGTGCCGTCAGGGGGCGCCAGGCGCACCCTGGGCCTCCCTAGGTGGAACTCCACAGGCACGCCCAGGCCCAGCACCCTGACCCCCTTCTCATCCCTGGAGAGCCCCGCTATCCCAACCTTTGACGACTGCGTGTCGCTAACCAGCTTGGCCACAAGAGGGTGGGACAGGGCCTCCCTGGCCCTCAGCTGCAGGTCCCTCCTGGACCTCCTGTAGAGGCCCTTGACCACGAGCCTCCTGGGCTGCACGTCAATGTTGCCGTCCGGGAAGCTAACCATGACTACAACGTCCGGCCTGTCAAATGAGACCCTGGGGCCGAGCAGCTGGGCCCTCTTGCCCAGCTCCCTCTTTATCTCGGACTTTATAGACTCCCCGAAGGCAAGGCCGAACTCAGCCTTTATGCGCTCCTCCCTGCCCATTATTTCCGGGTCAACTCTTGCGCCTACCAGGAAGGTGCCGCCGCCCCACTCCTTCACTGCCTCGGCCACCCTCCGGGGCATTTCATCAAGGAACTTGTCCAGCAAGTCATTACATATGTAGCAGCTCCTGCGCTCAGGAAGGGAGCCAAAGAGCTGAGCATAGACCTGGGCGGCGGCCTCCCCGGCGTTGGCCAGCACCTCTTTCGCGTCCTCCGGGAGCCTCCCGCTAAGCGCCGCGGCGTGAAGGCTCATTACAGCCGAGATCTTGAGGGCCCTGCCCCTATCGGCGTTGCTCAGCCCCCTGCCCAGGCCCGCGAACAGCCTCCCCAGGCACCTGTCGCACAGCGGGTACTTGGCGAGCACCTTCATGGCCTGCTGCACTGGGTCCTCGCTCAAGTCAGCGCCCCCTCTGACAGGCTCCAATAGAATATTAAGGATAGGGCCTCAGGAAGTCGTTAGTCCTCACGGCTCGGACTGCCCATCGCGCATCATAGGCCCGCGCTGGCTGGGGCTGCGGCGATTATAATAGGTTGTGCAAGCTAAGGCCGGCTGTAACGAAAAGCGCATGCAGGTCACCGCTGAAGTTCAGGACCTTTATGGCGAGGCGGGGCCGCGCCAACTGAAATAAGGGCAGGGTAAAAGGTGATGTTACTCGCCTATTGGTTACGGCAGGTCTTAATAGGCTGGCGGGGGCCGTACGTATCAACAGAGTTTAGAGTCCCGCCTCACAAACTCATTGCGGTGGCCGTGACGGAGGAGCCGAGGATACTGGCCACGTCAGACATACACTCGCCCGAGTACCTAAAGGCGTTCCTGGACTCCCTCAGGTCGTTTAAGGAGAGGCCTTGCCTTTTCCTCTTCGCAGGTGACATTATTGACAGGGGCAACGTTGCTGCAGCTGAGCCGGTGTTCGCCGCCGCCAGGGAGGTCGTGGAGGGCAGGATGGTGGCCACGTTCGGCAACGACGAGTTTCAGGACAGGTGGGACGAGCTGAGGAGAAGGTACCCCGACGTCGACTGGCTCGCTGACGAGCTGAAGGTCTACACCTGCGGCGGCGTGAGGGTGGCGGTCGTGGGGACCCCAGGGGCCATCGACAGGCCCACCTCCTGGCAGCTGCGGCACATAGAGAACATCACTAAGATTTATGCTGAGAGGGTCAACAGGGTCGCAGAGTTACTCCGCGAGGCGAGGTCGCAGGCGGACTATGTTATACTTCTGTCGCACTACGCGTTGGCCAGAGGAAACCTTAAGGGGGAGGACCCAAGGATATACCCAAGCCTCTACAGCTCCAGGATGGAGCGGCTGATAGCCGAGGCGAGGCCGACCGTGGCAGTCCACGGGCATGCCCACAACGGGACCAGGCTGACCCAAGTTAATGGCGTGCCTGTCTACAACGTTGCGTTCCCCCTCAACAGGTCGCCCGTGTGGGTCAGGAGGGTGAGGGTGGGCCTGGACGCTTTCCTTTAATCCGTCGCAAGCGACGTAGCCCTGGGGGCGGTGATGGAACCTGCGACGAGGCGACCTGGCGGGGATGAGCGGGAAAAGCCGATGGAGCCCCCGTGCAGGGTTAGGGTCTACGGCGGCTACGGCCCCATTAGCCGCGTCCTGAACGACATCAAGGAGGCCATATACTCCTATAACGTGATCGCCTCGTCGCGGGGCTACTACCTGAAGCCAGTACACAAGGTCTACAAGAGGGTCGGGGGGCTGACCAGGGTCTACGAGTACTACGGGAGGTACTGGTGGAGGAAGGGCGACTCCAGGCTCATCTACGCTGGCAGTGTAAAGCCCAGGGGGCTGCCGGAGCCGCCGCCAAACCCCTTGGACGGGCTCTCGGTGATAAGGGAGGACAACGACATTATTGTCGACTGCGGCACTTATGAGAGGTTCAAGGAGCTCTTCAAGGGGCTGCGGGCTGAGAGGGTGTCATAGGATTGGCCAGGAAGAGCATGAGCTCCCTTGACGTGTACGCCTGGGTGTCATCATCTGCTAAGGCGCTGCTGGGCTCTAGGGTTGACAACGTATACCAGTCAGGCGACCTGATAGGGCTGAAGGTTAAGGCCTACTATGGGGACTACCTGGTGATACAGCCGGCCGTCAGGATGCACATGTCGTCAAGGTACCAGCCCGGGGCCGAGCTGACGCCGCTCGTGAGGGCCCTGAGGGATAACATCAGGGACTCAAGGATATCCAGCATAAGCCAGGTGGCCTTCGACAGGGTCGTTGAGCTGAGCCTTGAGGGGGGCAGCAGGGTAGTAGTGGAGCTCGTGCCCAGGGGCGTGGTAGCTCTGGTCTCGCCTGAGGGCAAGGTGATAGCGGCGAGCTCGTACCTGCAGGCCAAGGACAGGTCAGTGAGGAGGGGGAGCCCCTACGCCTACCCGCCCCTCAGGCAGGCCAACCCATTCACCCTGGGGCCTGGGCAGCTGGAGGACGTCGTGCACAGGAGCAAGGCCAAGGACCTGGTCAGGGCCCTAGTTCTTGACCTCGGGGTCCCCGGCGAGGCCGCGGAGGAGGCGGTCTTCAGGGCTGGCCTGAGCCCCGACCTGGAGCCCCAGGCCCTTCGCGGCGAGGACGCGGAGGGGCTCGCCAGGTCCCTGGCCTCCATACTTGCGGAGTCGACTCAGGGCAAGGGGTACGTCTACGTGGACAGGTCAACGGGCCAGGCCCTGCAGGCCACGCCCTTCAGGTCAACTAGCGTCAGGGGGGCTGAGGAGCTTGAGTTCGCAACCTTTGACGAGGCCTTAGACTATTACTTCAGCAGGGCCGCGGCCGCCACTCCGAGGGCCAGCGCCGCTGAGGCCGAGAGGCAGAAGTTAATGAGAAGCCTTGAGGCGGCGAAGGAGGAGGCCGAGAGGTACGCGGAGCTGTCCAGGGAGCTTGAGGGCCAGGCCAACGCCGTGGCCTCAAACTACTACTATGTAAAGGACGCCCTCGAGTGCGCTAAGGCCGGCAGGGAGGGCTGCGAGGGGGTCAAGGAGGTCAACAGGAGGCAGGGCTACGCAATAATTAGCGTGGGAGGGGTTGACGTGAAGCTTTACCTTTACGAGACAGTAGATGACGCCGTCAAGAGGCTCTATCGCGAGGCCGGCGAGCTCAGGGCAAAGTCGGAGAGGGCCAGGGCCGTTGAGGCTGAGATGGACGAGAGGCTGAAGGAGCTGGAGGAGCAGCTCAGGCTTCAGGAGCTCAGGGCGGCGGCCAGCAGGAGGAGAAGGGCCTGGTACGAGAGGTACCACTGGCTGGTCACCAGCTCAGGGCTCCTGGCCATAGGGGGGAGGGACGCCGACCAGAACGAGAGCATAGTGAGGAAGCTGCTCGGGCCGAGTGACGTGTTCCTTCACGCTGACGTGCACGGGGCGCCGGCGGTGGTGCTCCTGACCAGGGGCGCGGCTTCTCCGATGAGGACCTGCAGGAGGCGGGCCTCATAACTGCGGTCTACAGCAAGGCGTGGAAGGCGGGCATGGGCTCAGTCAGCGTCTACTGGGCCCTGGGCTCCCAGGTGTCCAAGAGCCCGCCCTCGGGGGAGTACCTGTCCAAGGGCTCATTCATGGTCTACGGCAAGAAGAGCTACCTCAGGCCCTACAGGATGGAGCTCTACCTGGGCGTGGCCCTTGACGAGGAGGGGCTCCCGGTTGTAGTGGTTGGCACCGAGGAGCTCGTGCGCCTGCAGTCGCTGGCCTACGTGAGGCTCATACCCGGCGACATGAAGGTCGAGGAGGCCGCTGAGGAGGCCATACAGCGCATGTACAGGGCCTCGGGCGACGACAGGGTCAGGGCGCTGATCGCCTCAGAGGTAGCCCAGAGGCTCCCGGGCAGGTGCGACATAACCTTGGCCAGGAGAGGCCAGGGGGCTGGGCTGAGGAGGCCGAAGGAGGAGCCGCCTGGGGCTAACACTTAATAGGGTAACCCCTCAGCTGAAGCTGGGAGACTGCATGTCAGTGGCTGCCGTGAGAAAGATAGACATGCTTGACATGGTCCAGCCGCCCGTGTGCACTAGCTGCGGGAGGATAATTCACCCGAAGGAGAAGGCGGTGGCCTTCTACTGCCCCAACTGCGGCAAGGTGCTGATATGGCGCTGCGCTAAGTGCAGGAAGCAGGGGACGCCGTACAGGTGCCCCAACTGCGGCTTCGTGGGCCCGTGAGGTGACCGGCCTTGGCGAAGGTTGCTGTGCTGGTCACTGTAACCCCGTCCTCCGTTGACGTTAACCTGAGCGACCTGCTCAACAGGATCAAGGGCTCGCTGCCCCAGGGCTACGAGGTCCTTAACTCAGGCGAGGAGCCCATAGCCTTCGGCCTCAAGGCGCTCAAGCTCGTGATAGCTATGCCGGAGGACGTGGAGGGGGGCACAGAGACTCTTGAGGACGTGCTGAGGTCAGTGCCTGACGTCGAGGACGTGCAGGTAGAGGCAGTCACAAGGATGAGCGAGTGACGCACGTGAGCGCGGCCTCAGTAATACTAATAAGCTTCTCCGTGGCCCTGCTGTTCAACCTGATCCCCCTTGGGGCCCCTCCCTACGTCACCGTCGTCCTGCTTGAGATAAGGTACGGGGGCCTGGGCTTCTGGCCCCCAGTGCTGGCGGCCTCGGCTGGGGCGGCTCTGGCCAAGATAGTCATGTACTACCTTGGGGTGGGCCTCAAGGGAGTCCTGAGGAGGAGCAGGAACGTTAGGTTCCTGGCCAGGTACTCTGACAGCAGGTGGGCCTACCTGCTTGCCTTCTTCGCCGCGGTGGTGCCCGTGCTCCCGCTTGATGACTTCGTCTACATGGTGGGGGTGCCTCAGGCATGAGGGCCAAGCTCATGGGCCTCGTGGCCGCCGCGGCCAAGCTCCTGAAGACTGTTGCCGAGACCTCACTGCTATACTTCGTAACCGGCGAGGTGTCCATGATATTCAGGCTGCCAGAGTACCTGGTTATAACGTTCATGGCTGCAGCAGGCCTGGTGGCGGGCCTTATAGTGTTCAGCCTTGACTGGGAGTCCCTGGCCAGGAGGCTCGGCCTCCTCAGGGGGCCCTGAAGTTAATAGCCCTGGAGGCCACAGTAATAGCGCCCCGCAGCTGCTCGCCCGGCGGCGCTGGGCCAACGGGGAGTCGTCGCTCCCGGTGTGAGGCCCGGCCTCTGGCTGCGGGGACATTGTTCTGATATTCAATTATGATGTGCAGCGCTTGAGAGAATTCAGCTCTAGCGGCGTCCGCGGAGCCTTGGGGTGGCTAATAACCTTGTTCTGAGGTATCAGCTACTAGCAAACGTTATAAACCCTAGCACAGTAAGAAGAATCTACGGCTCTGACAGGAGCCGTGGACGCTTAGCGAATGGGGGCCTAAGCAAACCCTGGGGAGTGGTACCTCAGGGACGCTTAGGTCTGACAGGGGCCCGTGAGCCACGCAACGGCAGGGTGTGCCCAACCGCCTCAGCCGCCTTGCGGCTGAACTCCGGTTGATCCTGCCGGACCCGACTGCTATCGGGGTGAGGCTAAGCCATGGGAGTCGTGCGCCCAGCCGCCGCTGGGCGCGGCGCACGGCTGAGTAACACGTAGCTAACCTACCCTCGGGACGGGGATAACCCCGGGAAACTGGGGCTAATCCCCGATAGGCGAGGGGGCCTGGAACGGTCCCTCGCCGAAAGGGACCCTGGGGGGTTATCGCCTGGGGTCCGCCCGAGGATGGGGCTGCGGCCCATCATGGTTGTTGGCGGGGTAATGGCCCGCCAAGCCGACGACGGGTAGGGGCCGTGGGAGCGGGAGCCCCCAGATGGGCCCTGAGACAAGGGCCCAGGCCCTACGGGGCGCACCAGGCGCGAAACCTCCGCAATGCGGGAAACCGTGACGGGGTCACCCCGAGTGCTCCCGTAAGGGAGCTTTTCCCCGCTGCAAGGAGGCGGGGGAATAAGCGGGGGGCAAGTCTGGTGTCAGCCGCCGCGGTAATACCAGCCCCGCGAGTGGTCGGGACGTTTACTGGGCCTAAAGCGCCCGTAGCCGGCCCCGTAAGTCCCTCCTGAAAGCCCTGGGCTCAACCCAGGGAGTGGGGGGGATACTGCGGGGCTAGGGGGCGGGAGAGGCCGGGGGTACCCCAGGGGTAGGGGCGAAATCCGATAATCCCTGGGGGACCACCAGTGGCGAAAGCGCCCGGCTGGAACGCGCCCGACGGTGAGGGGCGAAAGCCGGGGGAGCGAACCGGATTAGATACCCGGGTAGTCCCGGCTGTAAACGATGCGGGCTAGGTGTCGGGCGGGCGTTAGAGCCCGCCCGGTGCCGCAGGGAAGCCGTTAAGCCCGCCGCCTGGGGAGTACGGCCGCAAGGCTGAAACTTTAAGGAATTGGCGGGGGGGCACACAAGGGGTGGAGCCTGCGGCTCAATTGGAGTCAACGCCGGGAACCTCACCGGGGGCGACAGCAGGATGACGGCCAGGCTAACGACCTTGCCCGACGCGCTGAGGGGAGGTGCATGGCCGTCGCCAGCTCGTGCTGTGAAGTGTCCTGTTAAGTCAGGCAACGAGCGAGACCCCCGCCCCTAGTTGCGACCCAGCGGGCGACCGCTGGGGCACACTAGGGGGACTGCCGCCGCTAAGGCGGAGGAAGGAGGGGGCCACGGCAGGTCAGCATGCCCCTAAACCCCCGGGCTGCACGCGGGCTACAATGGCGGGGACAGCGGGATCCGACCCCGAAAGGGGGAGGCAATCCCTCAAACCCCGCCGTAGTCGGGATTGGGGGCTGCAACTCGCCCCCATGAACCTGGAATCCCTAGTAACCGCGCGTCAACATCGCGCGGTGAATACGTCCCTGCCCCTTGTACACACTGCCCGTCGCTCCACCTGAGAGAAGGAGGGGTGAGGCTTCCTCCTTCGGGAGGGAGTCGAACCCCTCCTTCTCGAGGGGGGAGAAGTCGTAACAAGGTAGCCGTAGGGGAACCTGCGGCTGGATCACCTCCCGAATGGCGGTTGGGCGCCCTGCCGCGTGAAAGCTCACGGGCCCCTTAGCCGATGCAGCTCACAAGCTAAGCTTGTGAGCGAAGGGCGCTAGGGCCCAGCGGAGGCTGGGCTCAATGAGCGCCGCCCACCCGATGGGGCCAGCGCCCAGATCTGGGCCTGGCCCCACCAGGGGCACCTGACTTATCCCTGGCCCTTGCGGCGCCTACGCCGCCCGGTGGATGGCTCGGCTCGGGCGCCGAGGAAGGGCGCGGCAAGCGGCGATATGCCCGGGGTAGGCGCATGCAGCCGCTGAACCCGGGATCCCCGAATGGGACCTCCTGCACGGGGTTAACAGCCCCGTGCGTCCCGTAAGGGACGGGAACGCCCCGAACGGAAACATCTTAGTAGGGGCAGGAAGAGAAATCAATCGAGATCCCCTGAGTAGGGGCGACCGAAAGGGGGAGAGCCCAAACCAATTCCCTACGGGATAACCGTAGGGAGATGAGGGGTCGCTGCCTTCGCGGCTGGGGGGCAACCCCCAGCGGGCCTAGCCGCGGTAGCCGAAGAGGCCTGGAAAGGCCCGCCGTAGAGGGTGATAGCCCCGTAGGCGAAACCGCGGTGGCCCGCGCCGCGAAGGAGAGTACCACGGCCTAGTTTCGCCGTGGGAAGGTGGGGGACACCGACCTCCAAGGCTAAACACGTCCCGAGACCGATAGCGAACTAAGTACCGTGAGGGAAAGCTGAAAAGGACCCCGGGTAGGGGTGTGAAAAGAGCCTGAAACCGGGCGGCCACAAAGGGCGTGGCCCGAAAGGGGTGAGGCCCCCGAAGGAAACTCGGGTGACCGAGGAGTACGAGGGGTGCTGACCGGGGTCACGCCTTCCGTCTTGAAACACGGGCCGGGGAGTTCACGGCCGTGGCGAGCCTAAGGGGGTCAGCCCCGAAGGCGTAGGGAAACCGACAAGCCCGCAGCTGGGGAAACCCAGCGAGGGGCGGGGTCCTAACAGGGCCTGGAGTCACGGCCGTGAGGCCCGAAACCGGGCGATCTAGACGGGGGCAGGCCGAAGCGGGGGGCTAACCCCCGTGGAGGGCCGAAGGGGTTCTGACGTGCAACTCGTTCCCATGACCCCCGTCTAGGGGTGAAAGGCCAATCTAGCCCGGTGATAGCTGGTTCCCGCCGAAGTGGGCCGGAGCCCAGCCTCGCCAGAGGCAGGCCGTGGGGTAGAGTTACTGATTGGGTTGACCAGGAGGGGAAACCCTCCGGCACCCAGTCAAACTCCGAACCTGCGGCCGCCGAAGAAGGCGGGAGTGGGGCTCCCCGGCGTAAGGCTGGGGGCCGAGGGGGAAACAACCCAAACCGAGGTTAAGGCCCCAAAGTGCCGGCTAAGTGCCAATCGAAGGGCGTCCCCCGCCTAAGACAGCGGGGAGGTGGGCCCAACAGCAGCCATCCTCTAAGGAGTGCGTAACAGCTCACCCGCCGAGGCGGGGGGCCCCGAAGATTGGTCGGGGCTAAGCCGGCCGCCGAGACCTCGGGCCGCCTCCGTGATGGGGGCGTGCGGTAGGCGGGCGTCGGGGTGGCGCAGAAGCGGGGCCGTGAGGTCCCGTGGAGCCGCTCCGAGTGCTGATCCCGGCGGTAGTAGCAGCGAAGCGGGGTGAGAATCCCCGCCGCCGGAAGGGCCAGGGTTCCCCGGCTATGTTCGTCAGCCGGGGGTTAGCCGGTCCTAACCGGGCCCTTAACCGGCGCCCGGGAAGGGGAAACGGGTTAACATTCCCGTGCCGTGGGGGTACGTTTCGGGGCAACCCAAGGCCTGGCCTCCGACGCCTCAGGGTAGGCGGACTGGGGGCCTCCGTTCGGGGGCGACCCAGCTAACTGCCCGAAGGCCGTGGAGTGCCGTAATGGCGAGAAGCGGCCGAAGGGGGGAATGGCCCGCCTTTGGCGGGTTCCGCCGAGCCCCGGGGCCCATGAAAAGGAGGCCAGGAAGGATCCCCCACGCCCGTACCGAGAACCGACACAGGTGCCCCTGGGTGAGGAGCCCAAGGCGTCGGGGGGTCAACCCAGGCCAGGGAACTCGGCAAACTGGCCCCGTAACTTCGGGAGAAGGGGTGCCTGCGGTCCTCGGCTAAAACCGGGGTCCGCAGGTCGCAGTGACAAGGGGGACCTGACTGTTTAACAAAAACATAGCTCCCCGCTAGCCCGAAAGGGTGTGTACGGGGGGTGAATCCTGGCCACTGGTGGTACGTGAAACCCGGGTACAACCGGGCAAAGCGCCACTGAAGGCCGGGGGTAACCCTGACCCTCTTAAGGTAGCCAAATGCCTTGTCGGGTAAGTTCCGACGCGCATGAACGGATCAACGAGGTCCCCGCTGTCCCGGCCTGGGGCCCCGCGAACCCACTGGGTGGGTGCACAGCCCCACATCCCCCCGCAGGGCGAGAAGACCCCGTGGAGCTTCACCGCAGCCTGCCGTTGACCCTCGGGTGGAGGCGCGTAGCGTAGGTGGGAGCCCGTGAGGGGCCTCTTTCGGGAGGCCCTGAGGCGGCAATGAAACACCACCCACCTCTGCCTGAGGGTCTAACCTGGCGCAAGCCAGGGACAGCGGTAGGTGGGCGGTTCGGCTGGGGCGGCACGCCCGCGAAAGGGTAACACGGGCGCCCAAAGGTCGGCTCAGGCGGGTCAGAAACCCGCCGTAGAGTGCAAGGGCAAAAGCCGGCCTGACCGGGCCCTTAACTGCATGGGGCCCGGACGGGAAACCGCGGCCTAGCGCACGCTCGTGCCCCCTTCGGTGGGGGCCGGGCACGACGGAAAAGTTACCCCGGGGATAACAGAGTCGTCGCGGGCGAGAGCTCCTATCGACCCCGCGGTTTGCTACATCGATGTCGGCTTTTCCCATCCTGGGGGTGCAGCAGCCCCCAAGGGTGGGGCTGCCCGCCCATTAAAGGGGAACGTGAGCTGGGTTCAGACCGTCGTGAGACAGGTTGGGCTCTACCCGCGGGGGGTGCTGGCCGCCTGAGGGGAAGGTGCCCTCAGTACGAGAGGAACGGGGCGCCGCGGCCTCTAGTTTACCGGCTGTCCTGGTGGGCAAGCCGGGCAGCCACGCCGTAAGGGGTTACCGCTGAAAGCATCTAAGCGGGAACCCCACCCCGAAAATAGGCGGCCACTCGCTCCGTCGGCTCTGCCGGCGGGGCGACGAGGGCTCCCGTAGAAGACGGGGTTGATGGGACGGGGGTGTAAGCCGCGAGGGCGCAAGCCCGAGCGGTTCAGCCCGCCGTTCCCAATCGCCCGAGGCCCAGGGGCTAGGGATAAGTTAGAACCTTGGTGGGGCCAGGCCTGGAGGGTTCAGCCGGCCCCATCGGGTGGGCGGCGCTCGTAGTTATGCTTCTTCTTCAGCGATGGTAGACTACTCATGTTTTAGTTTGCCGGCTGCAGGGGCCAGCCCTTAACATAATGGCCGCAGGGGCAAGGCCTGAGTGCTGCCAGCCCTGCACGGCCCGGGGCCGTTAGCTGCCGCTATGGACGCCTTCAACTCCCTCGCAGCCGCGGAGGAGGCCACTAAGCGCAGCTTCATGCCAGTCAACAATTGTTAACGCCTAGCCGGGGCCCGAGCCCAGGACCCTCTCGACGGCCCCAATCCCCCTCTCGGCTATGAGCCTCCTCAGGGGGGCGGGGAGGTTGTAGCACTCGTCCCCCCTCTCGGCCAGTCCCATGTTAACCAGCTCCTCGAGCACGGCCGCCGGGTCCTTTATGCCCCTCCTCCTGAGGTCCATGGCTGCCCTGAGGTCGCCCACTGATATGTTGTCCACCAGGTAGATGAAGGCCTCCCTCAGCTCCCCCTTGAGCGACCTGGCAACCTCAAGGAGCTGGGAGGCCCTTATTTCCCAGTCCTCGCTCATACCTCTTCCTCTAAGCTTATCTTTGGTCAGACTTAACAGCGTTACGGGACGCCGCTTGAAGGTCGAGGTCAACAGGGAGAGGGCGAGGGAGCTCGGCAAGCTAATAGCTAAGGCCGCCGGCAGGCTTAAGCCTGAGACCTTCGAGGACCCCAGGTACTACCCGCCCAGGGGGACGCCTAGGAGGGAGGTGATGGCGTACTTCCTAGTCATGGTTGCCATGGACCACAGGCTGAGCAGGGGCAGGAGGCAGTACGAGGCCGAGGTTAACGGCGAGAGGTTCCACGGGGCTGACCTTCTCTACAGGCTCGGCTCTAAGCTCTTCGCCGAGGACCCAGGGTTCTTCACTGCGGACAGGCTGGCCAGGGTAAGCGATGAGGAAGTCCTCAGGTGGCTTACCGTTGACGGGGCCAGGCCGCCGGACGCCCACGTGAGGGCGGAGCTGCTCAGGGACCTTGGCCTGAAGCTCAAGGTCCTCTTCGACGGCGACCCATACAGGATCGTGCTTGACTCAGGGGGCTACCTAAGGAGGGGGGTTAACCAGGGCTTCATAGACCTGCTCAAGGTGTTCAAGGCCTACCAGGACCCAGTGGAAAAGAAGGCCTTCCTCCTGGCTAAGTTCATAGAGAGGAGGGAGGTGGTGATATTCCAGGACCCCCAGAACAAGGAGGTCCCCGTGGACAACCACCTGACAAGGATAGCCCTCAGGACCGGCATAGTCGACGTTGACTCCAACACACTTGAGCTCATAGCGGCGGGCCACCCGTTCAGGCCCCAGGAGGACGTCATGCTCAGGCTGGCGGTGAGGGAGGCCTACAGGCTGGTGGCCCAGGCTGCGGGCGTGGACCCGTTCATAATGGACGACTTCCTGTGGTCCTTCGGCAGGTCGTGCTGCACCTTCGAGGGGCCCTCGTGCGTCTCCGGCTGCTCGGCCAGGTGCAGCTCCCTCGGCGGCTGCGATAGTGGCGAGTGCATATTGGCCCCGGCGTGCAGGGCGAGGTCGGAGAGGCTCTACATGGTGCCAGAGCACAACTTCATGGACACGTGGTGGTACTGATGTACCTGACCGCTGAGGAGGAGAGGATCCTGAGGGGGGAGGAGGGGGAGGCCAAGGCAAAGGCGCTGGAGGTGATAGTTAAGGTCGGCGAGGCCCTGGGGGCCGAGAGGCTCCAGCCCATAGTTCACGCCCACGTCTCAGGCGTGTCCTACATAAACATAGGGGAGCCGGGCAGGAAGCTCATAGAGGACCTGGCCAACATGGGCGCCAGGTTCTCGGTGCCGACCACTGTTAACCCCATAGGCTTCGACCTTGAGGCCCCTGATGCCTTTGACCTAATATCGGCTGACGGGGAGGTCCTCGAGGGGCAGAGGGCCATAGTGAGCGCCCTTCACAGGATGGGGGCCTCCCTGACCCTGACGTGCACCCCGTACTACATACCGTCCGTCAGGGGCCTCAGGCCCGGCCAGAGCGTGGCCTGGGGGGAGTCTAACGCCGTGGTCTACGCCAACAGCGTGCTTGGCCTGAGGACCAACAGGGAAGGGGGCCCTGTGGCCCTGATGGCAGCCATAGCCGGCAGGACGTACTATTATGGGATGCACGTGCCGGAACACAGGAGGCCCAGGGCCGCCTACAGGCTCGAGGCCCCCGAGGGCTACAGGCTTGACTACGCCAGGGCCGCCGCGCTCGGCAAGATGCTTGTCAGGCTTCACCGCCGCGAGGGGCCGCCGCTCCTGGACGCCAAGGTTGACAGGGAGACCTTTAAGGAGCTTGGGGCAGCGGTAGGCGCCGAGGGGGACATGGCTATGGTTTTCGTCCCGGGCCTCACGCCGGAGGAGCCTCCCAGGGAGCTTGAGGAGGTGGTCTCAATAGACTACAGGGACCTGGAGGCCGAGCTGGAGTCCATGAGGATTGACGACGTGGACCTGGTGTACATAGGGTGCCCCCACGCCTCCGCGGAGGAGCTGGAGGCCCTGGCCAGGGAGCTCTCAAGGCTTAAGCCCAAGAGCAACAGGCCCCAGCTGCTCATAACTACGTCAAGGGAGGAGGAGAGGCGCGTGAGCCCCGAGGCCATGAGGGTGCTCAGGGACTACGGGGCCGTTGTGCTGAGGGACACGTGCCTCATAGTTTCAAAGCTGAGGAGGGAGGGGCTAAGGGTCGCGACCTACAGCTACAAGGCCATGTTCTACCTCTCAAGGCACGGGCTCAGGGTGGGCCTTGAGCCCATGGAGGAGCTGGCCAGGAGGCTGGGCTCTGAGGTGTAAGCCATGGAGCTCAGGGGAAGGCAGCTGGTCCCGGGCAGGGCTCTGGGCCCGGCAGTTGTAATGGAGGCCCTGAGCTTCTACGGCGACGTGGATCCCAGCACCGGCAAGACCTCTGACGGCAGGAGCGTGGCCTCAAAGATCATAGTGGCCATGAGGCCCAGGGGGAGCACTGTGGGCAGCTACATTATTTACGCGCTCAAGGCTAACGGGGTCGCTCCAGCCGCCATAGTTATGTCGAGGGTTGACCCCATAATTGTGGCAGGCTGCGTGCTGGCTGGGATACCCCTGGTGGACTCCATACCCGAGGCCCAGCTGTCGCAGGTGAGGGACGGGGACCTCGTGGAGCTCGAGGGGGACGGGGTCGTGAGGGTCAGGAGGGCAGCTCCGTGACCTCCCTGAGCAGGTCCTCGTCTATTTTCTTGTACCTCTCGAGGCTCCCCACGTCAACCCATGGGCCGTTGTATATGTAGGCCTTGACCTTCTTGCCTGAGCTTATCATGGCTGGTATCAGGTCCCCCATTATGTCAAATGAGGTGCCCAGCCGCCCCTCGTACTCCTCAAGGAGGCTTGGCCTTATCGTGAGGACGCCTATGGTGACCTTCATGTTTATCCACGGCTTCTCCTTGAGGCTAATCACGTCGTTGTTGTCATTGACCTCGGCGACGCCCACGGGGACCTGGTAGCTGTTGGCGACAACTACCAGGGCGTCGGCACCCTGCCTCACGTGCTCCTTGACTAGCTCGCCGGCGTTTATGGGAGCTAGTATGTCGCCGTACCACACAACTATGGGATCGCTGTCAAGCAGGTGGTGCTTATAGGCCTTGAGCAGCGAGCCCCCGGTGTTCTTGTACTTGTCGTCGTCTATGCTGTAGTCTATCTTTATCCCGAACCTGTCGCCGTAGCCAAAGTAGTTCCTCACGTACTTCCACTTGTAGTTGACAAGGAAGACCACGTGGCTCACGCCGCCCTTTATAAGGATGCTAACTATGTGGTCTGCCACGGGCCTCTCATCAGGGCCCAGAGGTATCATGGGCTTTGGTATGAGGTCAGTGTATGGCCTGAACCTGGTGCCCTCCCCTCCTGCCAGGATTGCTGCCGTGAGGGACAAAGGCTGTTCCCCCATATCTCTGTGATTAATACGATATTTTAATAACTTCTAGGCAGCGCCGCCTAGGACTTCAAGGCTTGGGGCCTTGTGCTTCGATAATTAGTAGATAAATATTTATCTGTAGTCTGACTTGAGCCTTAAGGGAGCTGCCATGAATATCAGGACCAGGTCGCTGCTGTTCACCTCCGTGGCGCACTTCTTAAATGACAGCTTCCTGGTCACGGTGTCGATATTGATAACGTACTACATAGACATGCACGTGTCGCCGGCCTTCCTTGGAGGCATGGCAGCGCTGGTTAACGTGCTCTCAGGCCTCGTGAGCCCCGTGATAAGCAACAGGGCTGACAGGACGGGAAGCCACGTCAAGCTCATGACCTTAGGTTTCATATTCATAGGGGCCTCCATGGCCTCCTTCGCCGGAACCTTCGTGTACGGGGGCTATGCAAGGCTCGCCCTGATAGGCCTTGGGTCGGTGCTCCTGGGCCTTGGGCTCTCCTTCTACCACCCGCTGGGGGGCTCGATACTTCAGTACTCCTATGAGGGCCAGGCGGGCAGGGCGCTCGGCATAAATGGCTCAGCCGGCAGCGTTGGCAGGGCAGTATTCCCCACGGTGATGACGATAGCTATAGCTTACCTGGGCGGCAGCGAGGCCCTGGCGATAATAGCCGCGTACGTCTTCATAGTGGCGGGCATCATAAGCTTTGGGCTTCGCGGCCTCAGGATGCCTGCCACAAGGGAGAGCGCCGCCAGGTCGTTTTCAAGGCTATCCCAGTACAGCTACCTCCTGGTCCCCCTGACGGCCATAGTGTTCATCAGGGCCATATTCATGACTGGGGTTATGACGTATGTGCCAACCTACGTCGAGCACCTGGTAAGGTCCAGGATACTTATGGGAATAATAGTAACGACATCGTACGCCACGGCCATAGCTGGTCAGCCTCTGTTTGGGTGGATGGTCAGCAGGTACGGGGGCAGAAGCGTCATAGTGCTGACAACCCTGGCCTCCACGGTCCTCTACATAGCGTTCCTGTTCACTCGCAGCCCTATAATGATAACCACGCTGCTGGGCCTCTACAGCTTCTTTGCCATGAGCGGCTTCCCGGTGCTGCTGGGCTACGTGTCCGAGGTGGTTGACAGGAGCGTGAGGGCGCAGGCGAACTCAATAGTGTGGGGCATAGGCAACACGGTAGGAGGCTCTGTTGGGGCCCTGCTGGGCGGCTTCATACTTCAGGGCGACGGGCTCCTTGGAATGACGCCGCTCGAGGCTACTATGTGGGCCTTTGCGGCCTTTGCAGTCATATCGTCAATAATGTTAATAATGTTACCAAGGAGGCCTAAGGCACAACAAGCACGTCAGCCTTAGTAGACTTGCCAGCCACCTTGTGGGTCACGCTGCCGAGGACCAGCCTTTCGAGCCTTGACAGCCTCCTCCTGCCAAGCACTATCAGGTCACAGCCGTTGACCTCGGCATAGCTAACTATTGTGTCCCCTGGGTCGCCAGTGAGCACCTCGAACCTGACCTTATAGCCCTCTGCCGAGAGCTTAGCGGCGAGGTCCGAGAGCCTCTTCCTGGAGGACTCTATTATGAGCGAGAGGTTGACAGCATCCGGCACAACAATCTCTCCGAAGGCCATGGAGCTAGGGGGTATGACCGTCAGGAGGCAGAGCTCGCTGTTGAAGCTCTTGGCTAGCTCAAGGGCCCTGCTGAGCGCCTTCTCGCCGCCCTCGCTGCCGTCGTAGCCAACAAGTATCTTCTTATACATCTGGCCCACCACGTGCTTGTTATTGAAGTTTAGATTTTATAAACGTTAGAAGGCAAGGTATCTGAGCGGCCCGATGAAGAGCGCTGCAAGCGTGACTACCGATGATCAAGGCCTGTGTTGCAGAGGGCCTCAGGCTTAACGCCGATGAGGAGGTCGATAGGTCTGAGCCGGTGAGGACGCTGTCCCCGGCTGAGGCGCTAAATTGAGGCCCTTATGAGGCTCACCGCAAAGCCCGCAAGTACGAGGCTCATGAACTTGTCTATGAGCAGAGCACCGTGCTTTCCAAGGAGCAGCATGAGCCTCTCGCCGAAGTACAGTATGACGTAGGCCAGGGCCGCGTTTATCAGCACGCTGGCTATCGCCACCGGGTAGCCGTAGATGTACCTGAAGTAGAGGGCCGTGGATATGCTCCCCGGCCCCGCCAGGAGGGGGGTGGCCAGGGGCACTATGGCCTGCTTCTCTATGGACTCGGGGCTGCTCGGGGCCCCTATCTCTATGTCGAAGAGGCTTGATATGGCGTACACGAGCAGTATTATGCCCGCCGCTATCCTGAAGTCGCTCAGGGTCACCCCCAGGAGCTCAAGCATGTAGTCGCCTATTATTATGAACGCGAGCAGCATGAAAATGGCCGAGTATATTAATGTCCTGAGGAAGCCGCCCCTCCTCGCGGGCGGCAGCTTCTCAACGGTGCTCACGTAGAAGGGTACCACTGAGAAGGGGTCAAGAACTATGAAGAGAGTTACCACTGCCTCGCCTAGGCCAAATAGCTCCCTGCTGAGGCTCATCAACCCTCCTTCTCCTCTTCTCCTTCGCCCTCCTCCTCTATGCCCTCAGGCCCCTGCTTCTCAGTAGTTATGTCCTGGGCCTCAGCCTCAAGCTCTGTCCTGACGTCCTCATTTATGTAGGGGGCCAGGAGGTAGATCTTGTACTCCACGTACTTGTCTTCGCTTACCATGCGGTTCTCAAAGCTTATGGTGTACACAGGGAAGCGTGCTACGGCCTTGTCCTTGGTCCTTCCGAGGCTTCCAAGCTCCCCGAGGTCCCTGAAGAGGTCCACTATCTCAGGCTTGAGCGGGAGGGGGAACTCCAGCTCCCTGTCATCCTTCAGCACTATGAAGTCGCTGGTGGCCGGGTCCCACTCGTTCATGGCCTCAAGGGCCTTCCTCTTCACGACCTCCCTTAGGTCGCCGTCCACGACCTCGCTCTGAACTACCTTGCCCCTCTCAGCCCTTATTGAAAGCACCTTCAATCCTTTCAGCCCGCGAGTCTGGCTGCAGCTCTGCTTAAAAGCAAAGCTGGGGTGCCTAAGCCGAGGATGCCCGCTTGGGCCTGGGGGCTTCAAGGAGGCTGGGCTACGCGTACCTGACAGTGACCGTGGCGGTCTGGGGCACCGCTTACCCAATAATAGACGTGGCCGAGAGGTACGTCTCCCCGGTGGCCCTGGCGGCCCTCAGGACCCTGATAGGGGGCGCCGTGCTGGCGGCCATATCGAGGAAGCTGGTCGCCAACTGGAGGACCCTGATCGCCGGCTTCATAAATATAGGAGCCTTCCTGGTGCTCCTTAACCTTTCAATAGTGCTTTCCCCAAACCCTTCGCTGGCTGCGGTCATGATTTACGCTCAGCCCCTGTTTACGACGATAGCTACCCCATACGCACTGCACAGGAAGATAAAGGGGCTGCAGTACGTCGGGGTCACGATAGGTATGTTAGGGATAGGGGCGCTGACAGCGGCTGACTTGAGGGGCCTGAACATGGGTTTACTTCTTGGCCTGTTGGGGGCCATCCTGTGGTCGGCTGGCACCATATACTTCGAGAAGTACGTTGCGGCTGACGAAGGGGTGGACCTTGTGGGGGTGACGGCCTTTATGTCGTTGGCCTCCACGCCACTGGTGCTGGCCTTCTGGCCGCTGGGAATGTACATCAGCTTAACGCTAAGGTCTTTACTGTTGATAATCTACGTGACCGTGATAATCCAGGCCATTGGCTGGCTCACGTGGTTTTACGGAGTTAAGAGCCTGGGAGGGGTCAGGGCCGGCGCCTTCTCAATGATAACGCCGATAGTTGCCATGGCCTCAACGGCCCTCCTCCTTGGAAAGCTCCTCAGACCCATAGAGATAGCGGCCTCCGCGGCAGTGATCGGCGGCGCCACGTTAGTTCAGCTGGCCTAGCCCAAGGTAGTTCAAGAGAGCCCGTTTAATAACATGCTTATTAACAAAAAGGAAAGGAGGGGAGAAGAGCAGGGAAGTTACTCTAGAGGCAGCCCCCTCTCCTTGACCTGCCTGAGGTCCTTAGTCTCGTACGCAGTGTAGACCCCTATGAAGTAGACGGCCAGCGAGGCCAGCGCGGCCAAGAGGTAATCCCAGGGGTAGGGCACTATGGGCTTCGGCAGGGGCCCCAGCGACCCTATAAACGATATTATGCCTATTACTATGTTGAATATAACTAGCCAGATGGCGCCCCTTATGTCTGGGTGCCCTTTACTGACAACCCACAGCGCTGCCATGAAGCCCACCTGGATGAGCGAAATTATGGTCCAGTAGATCGAAAAGCCCAGGAGGCCCATGTTGTCAAGCTTCAGGTAGTAGGCAGCGATGATTGCAGCAGAGGAGGCCCAGGCGATTCCTGCGAGGGACCATGCGAGGCCCCTTGAGAGCTTCAGCTCGTCCCTGTAGGGGCCCAGCAGCAGAAGTGGAAGGCCCACTACCACAAGCTCCACCATCACGTTGACCAGGCTCCACCCTGACCAGTAGACAAACATGGCGGCCACTACGAAGGACGCCGGGTAGACTATGTACCAGAGCGGCGGCCTGTAGGACCTTTTCAGGTCAGGGGCCAGTCTCCTCAGGGCGTGGTTCGTGACGCCAACCGTAAGGTAGTTGTAGACAGTGGCCAGAGCCGATATTGACATGATCTCATACCAGGTGGGGAACGGGAGGAGGAAGACCACGGCTATTATAGTTGACACCAACAGCGCTACCCAGGGAGTCCTGAAGCTCCTGTGTATCTTAGCAAAGAACTTAGGTATGTAGCCAACCCTTGACATACCGTAGATGTTCCTGCCGCTGGTGCCCACGTACGCCGCCAAGGTGCCCGCCGGGGACACTATGGCATCTATGAGCAGGAGCACCGCGAAGCCAACAAGGATCGGTACTCCGGTGGCCGTCAGCTCGGAGTAGAACGGGTGCGGTCCCCAGCTGCTCTGGCTCAGGGCTGTCCAGTTTCCAAACTGAACGCCCGCCGCTGACCAGTTTATTCCGCCAAGGAAGGCCAGCTGAAGCAGCGTGTAAATTGCTATGGTGACCACCAGGGCCAGGAGGGTTCCGAGCGGCACGTCCCTCTGCGGGTTCTTGGCCTCGCCCGCGTACTCAAGGCCCTGCCTGAAGCCCTCATAGGCGTACACTATGCCAGTAGTTATCATGCCGCTGAAGACTGCGGCCGTCCCGAAGGGGAAGAAGCCCTTAGGGGTGCCGACCACGTTAGATGGGTGGAAGTAAAGCAATAGGAGGAGCAGCAGGGTCAGCGTCGGTATTATGAGCTTCCAGGCGGTGATAAACCTGTTGAACCAGCCGAAGACATGAACGCCTACGAGCTGTATTGCAAAGAATACAAGTATTAGCGCGGCAGCCAGGGCAACTCCAGCGGGCGTGAGCAGGCCGAGCTTGGAGTTCCAGGCCCAGGGCATATACTGGCTGCCGTACTCAACGACGGCCACGGCCTCCGCTGACACGGTGGTGACCGCTCCAACAAAGTATGCCCAGGCCAGCATGTAGTTGCTTATAGTTCCGTGAGTGTAGTGGTTATATCTTGCCAGCGAGCCGCTGAAGGGGAAGAGACCCCCAAGCTCAGCGAACCCAAACACCATTAAGGCGAAGAAGAGCCCAGCCAGGATCCACGAAAGCAGCGAGGCCGGGCCCATGACGCCAGAGGCGCCTAAGACGCTGAAGAGCCATGACGAGCCTATCATGCCAGTGATGCCTAACATGAAGATGTCCAGGAGGGTCAAGGACTTCCTGAGGGTGGGCTGAGCCGCACCCTCAGGGCTTCCGCCAGCGCTACCTTCTCCGCCTGACGCAAGCTATCACCACTTTTATAGCAGTCCCTGCTAAGTGTGAGAATAAAAGAGTTTCGAGGGCAGCATACAGATTCTGAGCAATATTATAGCAGTAATGCAGTGGGATTTAAGATACGGGCTCTTTTTGCCAAAATCTAGAGCTGATGCGGGCAGCTTAATAAGCTGCCCAGCTGGCGTCGCCAGAGGCCTCTATGGCATTCTACATATTATTTTCCTTGGACCCTCCAAAATGGGACCCAATATGGTGTTTCCATTCAAAAGCGTTGAAGACTTTAAGATAAACCTGACGGAGGAGCACGAGCTCTTCAGGAAGTCCGTGAGGGAGTTCGTAGAGAAGGAGGTGATGCCCAGGTGGAGGGAGATAGAGGAGAGCAACAGGATACCGCCAGAGATATTCAAGGCTATGGCTGAGCAGGGCCTCACGGGGGTCGGAATACCAGAGGAGTACGGCGGCCAGGGCGGCGGCCAGCTGATGACCGCAATAGCCATGGAGGAGATAGCCAGGGCTGTGCCGAGCTTAGCGGTAGCCATTGGGGTCAACCACCTCTTTGCCATACCTGTGCTGGAGTTCGGCACAGAGGACCTGAAGAAGAAGTACGTGACGCCCATAGCTAGAGGTGAGAGGAGGGGAGCTCATGCCAACACGGAGCCCAGCGGGGGCAGCGACGTCGCTGGCATACAGTCAAGGGCTGTTAAGGAGAACGACCACTATATAATAAACGGGCGGAAGGTCTTCATAAGCGCCGCTGGCGAGGCAGACTACCTCCTCGTGTCTGCCAGGACAAGCCCGCCGCAGGAGGGCAAGAGGTGGTGGGGCATAACCACGTTTGTCGTCGAGAGGGACTGGCCCGGAGTCAAGATAGGGCAGCAGTTCAGGGTAATAGGCATGAGGGGCGAGCAGCCCTATGAGGTTGTTCTGGACAACGTTAAAGTGCCAGCGGAGAACGTTGTTGGTAAGGAGAACGAGGGCTTTAAGGTCGTGGTCACCACGTACGATCACACGAGGATAGGCATAGCTGCCCAGGCCGTCGGAATAGCCCAGGCGGCCTTCGAGAAGGCTGTGAGCTACGCCCTTCAGAGGGAGCTCTTCGGGCAGAGGATAATCAACTTCGAGATGATAGTTGAGAAGCTGGCCGACATGTACATAAGACTTGAGGCATCAAGGCTTCTCACCTACTGGGCCGCGAGCCTGGCAGACCAGGGCAGGCCCGAGTACACAATAGCCGCGAGCCTGGCCAAGACATTCGCTTCGGAGTCTGCCGAGTGGATAGCCAGGCAGGCGGTGCAGATACACGGAGGCTACGGCGTTGACTTCGAGACAGGCCTCGAGAGGTACCTGCGCGACGCCATAATAACTACCATCTATGAGGGCACAAACGAGGTCCAGAGGCTGACAATAGTGAAGGAGATGCTGAGGCAGGCCTTCGGGCTAAAGATATGACTAGGGGCCCCCTGCCCCCTCCTTGATGCTCCCGAAGATTTGTCTCAGCACCTTCCCGGGAACCTTGAAGACCTCCGAGGCAATTTTCACGATGTACCTGTCGCTGGGCACCGCCTCCTTGCCCCTGCCAAGCTGAATTGCCACGGCCTCCTTGAGCGCCTCCTTGGTGAGCCTGTCCCTCACGGAGCCCTGCTCTATGGCCATGGCTACCTTGAAGGCGGAGTAAAACTTGAGGAACCTGTTGACGTCATCAGCTCTCTCCGGGAATGCGGCCGAGATGGCGTCGCTTAGCTGCTTCATGTAGGAGTCATCAGCGAAGCCGAAGTAAACCTTGGTCAGGCCTATCCTGAGGATCCTCGCAACAGTGTTGCCGTCGACGGAGCCTAGGAGCGCGAGAACCTTGTCCTTCGCGGCGGCCCCCTCAGTAGTCAGTATTGATGCGGCCTGCTCCAGCTTAACCTCAATGCTGAAGATAGCGTCAAACTGCTCAGGGTACTGTTCGTCAAGACCCATGCCATACTTACCCATTACGTAGAGGCTGGTCAGCTCCTTGTCATAAAGGTCCGCCGGGTCGGCCGAGCCCTTGATAGGCGTAATTTTAAGTCCTTCGTACTCCTTTCGGAGCAGCTCTATAGCGCTTTGCCTGTCGACCTGCTGGCCCGAGTCCCAAATGCTTATTATGTTGTTCCATACATTCATTAAGGCCTCTGACCTAATCTTGTTGGTTCTGCCCTTCGTGGCTCATCACCGCCAGTGTTGACCCAGAGCTCTGTGTTTGCTGAAAGCTATATTCATTTAACTTTTAACGGACAGAAGCTACTGGGCCAGGTAGGCTTGGGCGGGGCCTCCGAGTTCAAGGTAAGCTTTACTCGGTGCGCCAGCCCTGAGGAGTGCCTAAGGGCGTGCGAGAGCGCCCACCTCATTGAGACCACCCCTGAGGTGCTCCTCAAGGTGGCTGACAGGATAGCCAGGGACTGCGTTGTCCTGGTAGCGTGGGGTGAAGGGAGTGGGCCTGCTTGACGACGCTTTAGACGAGCTAGCCGGCGACGACACCTACAGGAGAGCCTGGTACTTGTTTATAGCAGTCTTTGGGTTAGTGGCTGTTTTGGTGGCCACGTTCTACAGGGAGATAATAAGCAGCTACTTAGGCCAGTACCTGCTGAACCAGACGCAGAGCATAAGGAGCATAGTGAGCTTTGTAAACACGTCATCGCCTTACTTCTACGCCGCCCTGCCAGGCATAATATTCGCCAAGAACTCGTTGACGGACATAATGGACTTCGTCCTCATGATAACCATAGTATTTCCAATATTTGTGATAATACTGAACGGGGGCCTGGTCGGTTTCGTTAGTGTCTACACGCTGCCTATTCACGGCAACTCGCTCGTCATATTTTACTTCCTCGCGCCACACGGAGTTATAGAGATACCGGCGTTCTCCCTGGTGGCGTCCTCTATGATTCTCATCTTCAGGCGAGGCCTGAGCAAGGCCTACTCTATAGCGTTCTCGCTGCTGGCGCTCTCGGTGCTCATGCTAGTGGTCGCAGCGCTGACGGAGTCGAGTATAACAATACTGGCGGGCTCCTTCGTGCAGGCCCTTACAAACGCCACCGCTGGTGCGATGCCTTGAGCTGGCTTCGAGCGCTCCTTGCCGCGCTGCTCCCGCTGCTTATACTGATAGGCAACAGCTCTGTGCCTGTTCAAAACTCTACAGTAGCCCTCACGTCGCCCCAGCTGGCGGCGCTAAAGGCGGGCAGCGCCGAAGTTACATACGTTAGTCTTTCGGCTGGCAGCTCGAGGATAGCGGTCTACCGCGTCAGCGGCCTGGTCCTTATACTCATCTCTAACGTGTCCCTTAAGCTTGTTAACGTGAGCCCCACCTACGTTCAGCCGCTCGGGGGCTGGACCGCTGACGTGGCTCTTTGCGTCAACAGTAGCGGCAACGTTTCTCTGGCAGGGCTCTGGCAGGGGGACTCCTATGTAAATGCCGGCGAGGTCCCTGGCCTTGAAGGCCTTGTAAGCGAGTCCAGGGCAGGCTGCGGCCGCTTAGTTGAGTTTGAGGGCGGCCTGCCCGAGTTTCAGCCCTTAACTTACTTCACTAACTCGACGTGGCTCTCGGTCCTGTTGAGGGGCGACGGGTGGTATACTGATATAGTACTGGGAGGCCTGGTGAACAGTTCCACCGCCGCCGGCTCGCGGCCACAGGGCCTGCCGCCGCCCATATACATAGTAGGTCCAGGCGGCAACGGTAGGCCCCTGGGCAGGGATCTGTTGGAGGGACCCTACATTCTGTTAATAATCTCCCTGCTGGCCCTAACTACCTCGTTGGTGGTTGAGCGTGAGCATAGATGATGCCATAAAGGCCTTCAAGAGCGGCAGGCCCGTGCTGATATACGATTCCGACTCCAGGGAGTCAGAGGTGGACCTGGTATACCACGCGTCCTCGGTGACGCCGGACGCCATATACACTCTAAGGACCATGGCTGGGGGTCTCATATGCTTTGCCACCAGGTGGTCCATAGCCAGCTACCTTGGGGTGCCGTGGGGCGACGACCTCATAGCCTCGGTGCCGGGCCTGAGGCCCCTGACAGAGAGGAGGCTGTTCTACGGCGACAGGCCTGCCTTCACAATATGGGTGAACCACATGTCGGTGAGGACGGGCATAAGCGACATTGACAGGTCAAAGACCGTGAGGGAGCTCTACGAGGTAGTCAGGAGGTTCATCTCTGGCGACAAGGAGGGCGCAGGAGGAAGTTCCTTGGAGAGTTCCAGGCCCCTGGGCACGTGCCGCTCCTGGCCTCCAGGGGGCTCAGGAACAGGAGGGGGCACACGGAGCTCAGCATAGCTCTCTCAGTGCTGGCTGGCCTTGAGCCTGCCACGACCTTTGCTGAGATGCTCGACCGCGGCCCCTCCCTGAGCCTTGAAAAGGCCAGGGCCGTGGCTGAGAGGGAGGGCCTGGTACTGGTGAGCGGCAGGGAGGTGGTTGAGGCCTGTGAAGGAGTCGAGATGTGTTGGAGTGATTGACACCACGTTCTCAAGGGTTGACATGGGCTCCGTCGCCGAGGAGGTGCTGAGGGAGGAGCTGCCGGACTACAGGGTAGTCAGGTACACAGTGCCAGGCATAAAGGACCTGCCCGGGGCCGCCCGCAGGCTCATAGACATGGGGTGCGACGGCATCATAACGCTTGGCTGGGTCGGCGCCTCCCAGGTGGACAAGTACAGCTACATCGCCATGAGCGTCGGCCTTGTAATGCTCTCGGTGCTCACGGGGAAGGTCATAATTGACGTGACTGTCCACGAGGACGAGTCCCAGGACCCAAGGGAGCTCAAGGAAATAGCCATAAACAGGGCGAGGGCCCACGCGGAGAACCTGGTGAAGCTCTTGACTGGAGGTCTCGACGCCCTCAGGCCGTGGGCTGGCCAGGGCGTCAGGCAGGGAAGGCCAAGCGTAGGCCCCCTATGAAGTCCTCCTGAGGCCGCTGTACCTTATGAGCATCTTTGTCATCTCGCTGACCCTGTAGTAAACGTGGTGGGTCCTGGTCTCGGGCTTCGGCTTAGCCTTCCTGTGGGAGGCTTTTATGACCTTCTCCTTCACCTTTACCACGAGGCCCAGGGCCTCAAGCCTGTCCAGTAGGTCCACGGTGTTGCACGGGGTGTCGCCGACCACCTTGGCCAGCGTGCCCGCGTGCTCGTTCTCGGCCTCAAAGAGGAAGAGGAGGAGCTTAAGCACGTTCTTGTGACCTGCTAGGTACTCAAAGTACTTACAGAGCTCCTGGGGGTTGTGCATTAGGTTCCTCACGAGGCTCTCCCCCTCCCTGCTCAGCTCATAGTACACGTGGTGCTTGTGAACCTCATCGGAGAGCTTAAACCTGGCCTCGCTGCGCTTTATTGATGAGCCTCCCACCCTCCTCTGTATCAGGCCAGAGGCCTCAAGCTTGTCAAGCTCCTCCACAACCTTATCTATCGGGACCTCTATTACCTTAGATATGGATCCAGCGTAGTCCACGTTGGCCTTCTTCAGGTGAAACAGTATGTAGAGCGAGAGGGGGCTCAGCGACATTAACTTGCCTTCAACCTCGTTGCCCTTGTCAGCGCTCTCCTGCGCGGCCTCGCACCTCCGCAAGTTAGTAGCAAGCCTAAGGGCCTTTAAGCTAGCTGACGGGGACAACACTATGGAGGCCCAGGGCTTGGAGGTCTACGTTGGAACCTCCGGCTGGCTCTACGACTGGAACGAGGACGGCAGTCTTGACTGGTACGTGAGCAACAGCGGCCTCAACGCCGTGGAGCTCAACGCCTCGTTCTACAGGTTCCCCTTCCCGTCGCAGGTGAAGGGGTGGGCCAGGAGGGGCTCGGGCCTCAGGTGGTCCATCAAGGTAAGCAGGCTCATAACTCACGTGCACAGGCTCAACGAGAGGGCCCAGGAGCTCTGGCTTAAGTTCAGGCAGCTCTTCTCACCAATGGACAACCTCATAGACTTTTACCTCTTCCAGCTGCCCCCTAACTTCTCGTTTAGCGAGCAGAACCTGGGAAGGCTGAGGAGCTTCCTGGCCAGCGCAGGGCTTGGCCAGAGGGCAGCCCTTGAGTTCAGGCACGAGTCCTGGTTCACGGAAAGCGCTATTGAGGAGGCCAAAGGCCTTGGGGCCACGTTCGTGTCTCTGGACTCCCCACTGGGAGTAATAATAAGGAGCTTCAACGATGTTGTCTACCTAAGGATGCATGGGAGGGGCAGCTGGTATGCCTATAACTACAGCAGGGAGGAGCTCATGGAGGACGTCAACGCCATAAGGTCCCTCAGCCCTAGGAAGGTCTACGTCTTCTTTAACAACGACCACTGGATGTTAGACAACGCCAGGTTCATGCTCTCAGCCCTTAGGGCCCTTTGAGAGGAGCCTGGAGGCCCCTGACAGATTGGAAGCGTCGTCAGAGTAGACGGAAAGGCGCCCCGCCTCGTCAATGTAAGTGCCGCAGAACCTGCAGAAGCCGTTCCTAAGCTCAGACCCGCATATGGGGCAGGGACTCTCGGCGGCCCTCCCAGGCATGGGGAGCCCGAGGGACAGCCTCCTGCTCAGCAGGTAGGCGTGGGGCCTCGAGGGGACCAGCACGCCCGTGAGCGCTGTCAGCCTCCTGACCTCTTCATCTCCCACCAGGGACGACATAAGTTTCAGCAGCTGCTCCGAGCCGCTGCCCCTGGTTATGGGGTCCTTCCTCCTCCAGGCCACCAGGCTAAGGCCCTTGAGTTCCAGGACCCTTCTCATGAGATACTTGCCGTATGTGACCCCATTGACCTCCTTGATGTCGCACCCCTCCCTTAAGGCCTCCCGTGAAACCGCTTTGGCCTCGTCGCTGTAGAGCGGCAGGAGCACGTTAACGCCGAGCTGGGCCGATATGGGGAGCGAGTTGAAGAAGGCGCTGCTGATAGCCCTGTTGAGCCAGCCCTCCAGGTGCTCCCTGTCCCTGCCGAAGAGGAAGTCATAGCCCATGAAGAGCTCGTCCCCTCCGTCGCCAGTCGCCACGCACCTGCAGCCGAGCTCCCTGGCCTTCCTGAGCCCAAGGCAGACGGCGCTCCCCGAGACCACCTCAATGGGGTCTATGGTAACCATTGACCTTAGCGCGATGTCGACGCACTCCATGGCCTCCTCAGGGGTTGGCCTCACCTTGACCAGCTCGAGACCCAGGACCTTGGAGACGTACTCCACGTACGGCTCGTCGGCGGAGCCCTCGAAGAGCACCGTGACCAGCTTAGGCCTTAAGCCTGCCTCGACAGCTGCTAGTGTGACGAAGCTCGTGTCTATGCCGCCGCTGAAGAGCACGCAGTCGCAGGAGCTCCTCTTAAGCAGGTCGCCCACGTCGCGGAGGAGCCTGAGGCCCAGGGCCTCGCAGCTCAAGTCACTTTCACTTCCGCGCTCAGGCGCGCAGCAGGGCTAAAATAACAGCCTCGCAGCTCACCATGAGCGCTGCCGACGTTATGGCTATCTTAATGGACCCCTTTATGTCCTGAGGCCCCGGGAGCCTGCCAAACTCTGGGCAGAGGGTGTAAGAGCTCCTCTTCTCGAGGGTCACCCCAAGGCTTCCCGCCATGGCCGACATGGGCGCGCCGGCGTTCCTGCTTTCAGTCAGCCCTGAGCATGAGGCCCACGCAGCGGCCGCCCTCCTGGCAAGCCTTGCAGAGGCCGCTACTATCAGCGCGGCTGTGAGCCTTGCTGGTATATAGTTAGCCACGGTGTCAGCCCACGCGCTCATCCAGCCAACCTTCAGGTGCTCAGGGTCCTTGAAGCCCAGGGCGCCGTCCAGGGTGTTTATGATCCTCTGCGCCAGGGCCCCAAGGGGCCCAAGGAGGGCGTACCAGAAGAGGGGGGAGACGAAGCCGTCGTTAAGGCTCTCAGCCAGGGACTCTATGGCAGCTGAGGCCACGTGACCCGCGTCCTCCCTGCTTAAATCCCTCCTCACAAGGCCCTGGGCCAGGGCCCTGGCCCTGCTTAGGTCGCCCTCCTCAAGGGCCTTCCCAGCGCCGCTCACCTCGTCTATAAGTAGCCTCAGGGACGCCGACGTCTTAGTTATGTAGCCTGCCACGAGAACCCATGCAATCGGGCCGAGCCTGTATGCAAGGTAAAGCGCGGCCGCGTAGGCTACCAGGTGAGACGACATCACGGCAGCCCATATTATAATGCCCCGCGCGCGTGACGCGAAGGGCCTGTAGAGCCTGAGCGCCATGAAGTAGGAGGTGTGGACAGGGTGCACCTTCAGCATGAGGCCGCTGTGGTAGGGGTAGACTATGTCAAGGGCTATTGCGAGGGCCAGCGCTGAGAGGAGCTCTAACGGCCCTGGGTAGAGGAACCTGGGCAGGATCAAGCCAGGACACCCAGGACCAGGGCCGCTAGCCCGCTGACCTCTATGGAGGCGCCTATTACATCACCGTTGACAAAACCAAGCCTTGAGTTCGCGTCGACGGCCACGACGAGGCCTACTAACAGGGCCAGTGCGCTTATTATGCTAAGCGGCCTCACGACTGCTATGGTAGCCATTATTATAAGGTAAATCAGTACGTTTAACATAAGCTGCCGGCTGTCCTTGGCGGCCCTCTCAAAGTGGGAGGCCATGCCATCGTAGGGCTCCTGAACCCCAGCCCTGGCGGCGACGAAGGAAGCCTCCAGGGACGAGGTGTATGCGGCTATTATGATTGCTGGGTCCCTGTAGAGATAGTATAATGCCGAGAACCTGGCAAGCAGGGCAACGGCCACTGATATGATAGCGAAGGACCCCCTTCTGGGATCCTTAAGGACCTTCACCGCCTCCTCGCCCCTCAGGCCCGAGCCCAAAACATCGCTGTAGTCCGCCAGCCCGTCCAGGTGGAGCCCCCCTGTTACAGCGACATGAGCTGCTATCATTACTGACGCCGCGAGCAATGGCACGGGCTTAATAGCTGACACGGCAAGGCCTAGGAGCGAAACTATAATACCCTCTACGAGGCCTACCACCGGCACCATGTAGAAGCTTGAGGCGGCGGCCTCAAGGTTCCCAGCCCCAACGGGGAGCCTGGTGAACAGGGCCAGGAGGTCCTTCAGCCCCAACCCAGGACCACCCCGATGGCCTTTATGAGGGCATTGTTCTCCGCGGGGGCCCTGATAGAGATTCTCGAGTAGTGGCCGTCCAGTGAGTAGAAGGTGGAGGCGTCCCTTATGTAAAAGCCTTGGCCCAGCAGGGACCTCTGGAAGTGAGGGTTTGGCGGCTGGTGTCGGAGCAGAACGTATGGGGCTGAGGAGTCGAAGGCCACGAGCCCCATGGACCTCAGGGCTGAGGTAACCCTTGGCAGCTCCTGCCTGACCAGCTCCCTCCCCCGCTCCACGTGAAGCGCTGTTGACTTAAGTGCAAGGACCTTAGAGAGCGAGCAGGCGGTTATTGAATCTATGGGCCAGGCCTGCATGGAGCCCGCCACAACCTCAAGGGCCCTCCTGTTCGCAGTTACCATGGCCCCTAGCCTGAGGCCCGGTGACGAGAGGCTCTTGGTGAACGACCTGAGCACTACGATGTCCTCGCGGTCCCCCAGGCTGCGGCAGCCGGGGCAGAGGTCCACGAAGGCCTCGTCAACAACCATCCAGACGTTATTGGGCAGGGACGAGGCTATGCGATCTATGGACTTCTCGTCAGCCGCGAGGCCCGTGGGGTTGTTGGGCCTGGAGATCACGAGCACGGCGGGTCTCCTTGTGGCCCTGGCAGCCTTAATGACCATGTCCTCGTCAAAGGCGAAGGCGTTGCCTAGGGGCCTCATTGTGACCCTAACAAGCTCGAGGGATGCGGCCCTAGCAAGTAGTTCGTGGTCACCGAAGTTGGGCTCCACCACCACAAGGCTCCTGGCCCTGAGTGGGAGCGGTATCAGGGACAGCAGCTCGGCTGAGCCGTTGGAAAGCACTATGTGATCCTCATCGACATTTAGGAACTCGGAGGCAGCCCTGAGGAGGTTCATGTAATCACTTGGGGAGGGGTACCTGAGGTAAGAGCCCAGGGCAGCGCACTCGTTGACAGCGGCTCTCAGTCCGGGCGGGGGGCCTAGGGGGTTGGCGGGGGCGCTGAAGTCTAAAGCGCCCGGGGGAGCGGCCCCTCCGTGGCCTCTACTTGCACCTGCTGCGGGCCTCCTCAAGGGACTCACCGTCGTTGACATTTATAACATCCATGTCTATATCCACGTCGACCCACCTATCATAGCTGTAACCCTTGAAGATGGAGATGCCGACGTACTTGCCGCGGGCCCTCACAGTCACCACGGGCTCTGCGACTTCTAGGCTAGCTCGGTAGGCCTCCTCGAGGTCCCTGGCCCTCAGGCCGTATAGGTCAGCTGGAAGCACCAGCAGGGGCCTTGGCCTCACGGCGTTGAGCAGCCTTCTAAGGTCATAGCCGTACCCGCTGCCGTCTAGCACAAGCTCAGCAAAGCGAGGCGGGAGGGGCAGCCCCCTCAGGTACTCCAGGGAGGCCGGCGACGCCACTATGAGCGTGAGCCTTGACACGGACGACGCGGCGTCCATTACATGGCTTATGAGGGGCCTCCCGCAGACCTGAACCGCGGGCTTCCATGGGCCTCCAAGCCTTGAACCAAGGCCTCCAGCCATTATAGCTGCCACCTCAATCATGGCCCTCGCCCAGGAGCCTGTCATAGACCCTTGAGAGGACCGAGGCTGCCAGGGACGCAGCTATGTCGTCCTCAAACATTGGCAGCGCGGCTAGCCTGAGGCCAAGCCTGTCCTTCAGTGTGTCAGCCCAATATGTGGCAGTTAGCGCCTTGAAGCCATTTATGTAGAGGCTCAGCGCCGTGGCGAGAAGCTCGTCGGCTATCACCTTCTTGCTGTCAGCTGCGAACTCGTCAGGGCTGAGGCCCGGCAGCAGGCCCTCCTGACCCCTAATGTCGTTCTCCCTCGCGGCAACTATGAAGGCCCAGACGTTCGGGTCCTGGAGCAGATGATCGAGCTCGCGCGCAACCATTTCCTTGACCTTGTCCTCAGCCACGCTGGGCACGGGGGCTGACCTGTACAGTTTCATGGCATCATCTACTAGCTCCTCGAGGCTGAGGCCCAGGGCCCACGAGAGCACCTGCTCGCGCGGGGGCCTCTCTGAGGTGATCGCCCTATAGACAAGGGACGCCACCCTGGAGCCTATTGTGGTTGCCTGCCCAGCCCACAGCGCACCTGAGGGGTCCAGGGTTGCGGCCACAGTTATGGCGTCGCTTACAGTGCCTGTAGCCCTCCCGCCCTCGCACCTGAGCATCAGGTCCGCCGAGGCGGCGGCCTTAGTCTCGGCCACGACCCTGAGAAGGTCTAACATTGCTGACATGGTCAGCCTCTCAGGGACCCAGGCAACTACATTTATGGTGGAGGGCGTGAGCGGGGCGTACGTTAGTCCCATGTTATGGCATGAGGGGTGGGAGAGGCCCACGGTGGCGACAACTCCATAATTCCCGTCTGTAGCTTTCCTGTACCCGCTCACGTCGGCCGCGGTGAGCATCACTGGGTCGCTCCCGCTGAGGCCCAAGGACTTCCTGACCTCGTCCTTGAACTTCTCAGGCCTTGAAAGGTCATCGGAGTCAGTGACCTGGTAAATTACAACCCTTGAGGACCTCACCAGGCCCTCTGGGTGGGCCGTGGTGAGCAAGTGCATGGGGGAGTCAAAGTTTACTATAAGGTACCTGTCGCCCAGCTCAAGCGCTACCAAGGTCCTTTAACCTCTTGTACTCCGAGTATATAGCCGACTTAACGCTACTAACGTCAAAGCCCATCTTAGCGGCTAAAACCATGGTGCCCCCGGCGCCTACCCCCTCCTTAACGAAGCCCCTCTCAAACATCCTCAGTCCCTCAAAGGGCGAGTCAGCAAAGTCAACCTCGGACCCCTCCAGGTCCCTGACGCCAAAGGCCTCAGCTATCGCCCTTATGTTTGACGTCCTGTCGTTAAGGATCCACCTGGTCGTCCAGAGGGAGAGCCTGCTTGTGTCGACGCCAGCGCCCTTAAGGATGGCCAGCACTGCCCCCATCTGGGTTCCCCCAGCCAGCACAGCGGAGGCCCCCTCCTCCATAGCTCCAAGGGCCACGCCCGCCATGGTGACGTGGACAGGGTCGCCGACGGCGTCAACTATGCTGAATATGTCTGACCCCCTGCTGACCCTGCTGAGCGCCTTAGACACTACCTGCCGCTTCAGGTCCCTGGGGTTGTCTGGAGAGGCGCTGCTCACGTAGTTCACGCCATCCAGGCCGACAGCGCTCATTATTGCCGCCGCCACGGTGGTGCCGCCAGGTATTGTCTCGCCTATGAGGACGACGTCATGACCTCTTGATATGAGCCTCCCTAGGGTCCTCGCCTCCTCAAAGAGTGACCTGGCGGTCCCCTCAGGCATTGCGGGCCCCTCAGCTATGTTCCCCCCATGTCTAGCGCTGGGAAGCCTTACGTGGGGCGCCCTTATTCCATAGTAGGTGCCAGCGTCGACTACAAGGTAAGGAACCTTCATGAGCTCAAGCACGGCCCTAGTTATCAGCGCCGGCGTGGGCAGGCCGTCGGGAGTCATGGGGATCACTTTCATAGACCTAGGAAGCCCGAGCACGAGGTACTCAAGGTCAAGCGTGGGAGTGTAGAGGGTTCCCTCAGGAGAGGGGCCAGCTATGCTAAGGCCTGGAATTGTTGACGTGAGCGTAGAACCGCCCACGTAGACGCCTATTGGCCGCAATATAGCCCCTAGCTGGCTAGGGTAGCCAGCCATTTAAAAAAGCCTTGAGCTTAAGGCAAGTATGTGTGAGGAAACTCACTCTATTATCATTATGTTCTCTTCAGGGAAGCCCATCTTGACAAGGATCTCCTTGACCCTCCTCCTGTGGTCGCCCTGTATCTCTATCCTTCCATCCTTGTAGGTGCCGCCGGCGGCCAGCTCGCTCTTCAGCTTTGAGGCTATCTCTTTGAGGTTGAACTGCTTACTGTCTATGCCCTCTATAACGGTGACCTGTTTGTTGAACTTCCTTACCTCAAGCCTTATCTTGATAATCTGCTGCTCTGCGTTAAGCTGCTCGCAGATCTCAGGAGGCAGCCCTCCACACTCCAGGTTCTCAGACATGGGTTTTTGCAGCCACCCCTCCCTCTCTTGCTGATAGGCTGTAGCTAAGGATATATACGTTTGCCGGGCCGCTACCTTTAGGGTAGCCTAAGGTGTCAGAGGAGCCTACAAACGAGGGCGAGGCCCAGGGAGCAGGTGAGACCGGGGAGGTGGAGCTTTACGGCATTAAGCCGAGGGAGGTCTACTACATGTGCCTCAGGTGCGGCTACAAGGCCAGCAAGAGCGAGCTGAGCCGGTACTACAGCATGGTGTGCCCAATGTGCGGCTACAGGGTGTTCGTTAAGGTGAGGGCGCCCTCGACCATAGTTGCCCCGAGGAGGGTCTACGCTATTTAGAGGCCCTCGCCTGCGACGTATAGTGCTTGAGCATAGCTTCTATTAGGACCTTGGCCGCGAGCGCCGCCGTGCCACCTCCCGGGTCGTAGTGGGGGGAGACCTCAACAACGTCTACTCCAACTAGCCTCTCGTCAACTATGCGGGACACCAGGTAGAGCCCCTCGTAGGGCGTGAGGCCCAGGGGCTCCGGGTTGCCCACGCCTGGGGCGTAGGCGGGATCAAAGGCGTCCATGTCAACGGTTACATAGGTGCTCTCGCAGCCCTTAAGGGCCGAGAGCACGTTGGAGGCCACGTTAACGGGACCCAGAGTCATTATGTCCGAGGGCCCGAAGATCGTTATTATGTTGTCCTTGGACCTGGCGAACTCAAGCTCCTCCCTTGAGAACGCCCTGGCGCCTATGTAAATTAGCTTAGGTATGTTAACCTGCTCCAGCGCCCTCCTCATAAAGGTCGCGTGCCCCACCTTGAGGCCGAGGTACTCGTTCCTGAGGTCCAGGTGCGCGTCAAACATGACAACGCAGGGCCTCCTGTCGGCCAGGGCCCTGAGTGCGCCTAGGGTTATCGTGTGCTCGCCGCCTAACATGACCGGGAGGCCAGAAGAGGCCAGCTCCCTCACCGCGGCCTCCACCCTAGCTAGGGTCTCGCCCGTGTCCCCTATGGAGACAGCCACGTCCCCTTCATCGAAGGGCGACAGGTCCTCAAGGTAGACGTCCTTTATGAAGGCGCTGTTGCTCTCAAGACCGGCCGCCGCGAGCCTGACGGCGTCAGGGCCAAACCTGGTGCCCGGTCTAAAGCTCGTCGTGGAGTCGTAGGGGACCCCTATTATCCTGTACTTGGACTTCGGGTTGCCCTCTATTCCGGCGAACTGCCTGTTAGCCGTGGTTATGTAAAGCCTTCCGAGCCCCATCTCAGCCCCCTTGGTCATGTCGCTTCAATAGATTAAAACCTCATGCACAGAGGGAACGCGGGAAGTGAACAGGATTGACAGAGGAAGACATCTATGACAAGATTGTCGACCTGGCCAAGAGGAGGGGGTTCTTCTGGCCCAGCTATGAGATATACGGCGGGCTCGCCGGATTTTATGACATAGGCCCTTACGGGCTGGCCGTGAAGCGGAAGATAATAGAGGCCTGGAGAAAGTTCTTCGTGTTCAACCACCAGGACTACGTAGTTGAGATAGAGACTCCAGCCGTGGGGCCCTCCATAGTTTACGAGGCGAGCGGTCACGTTGAGAACTTCACAGACCCCGTTGTCAAGTGCACCAAGTGCGGCAGGATATACAGGGCTGACCACCTGGTGGAGGAAGTCCTTAAGGTCAGCGCTGAGGGGCTGAGCCCTGAGGAGCTGACCAGGAAGATAAGGGAGAACAACATAAGGTGCCCCGTCTGCGGAGGGGAGCTCTCAGATGTGGGCACCTTCAACCTCCTCTTCAAGACTCAGATAGGCCCCTACGAGGGAAGCGTCGGCTACATAAGGCCAGAGCTGGCCCAGGGCATGTTCACCAGCTTCAGGAGGGTCCTTGAGTCCATGAGGAACAGGATGCCGCTCGGCATAGCCCAGGTGGGCAGGGTCGGCAGGAACGAGATAAGCCCAAGGCAGGGCATGATAAGGCTGAGGGACTTCACAATAATGGAGATGGAGTTCTTCTTCGACCCCCAGAGCGACAGCTGTCCAAACCTTGACAGGGTCCTGGACCGCAAGCTAAGGGTCAGACAGTACAAGGTTCGCCTTGAGGGCGGGGAGCCCCAGGAGTTCACCGTGAGGGAGCTCATAGAGAAGAAGGTGGTGGTGCACCCGTGCATGGCGTATTGGATGGCAGTGGGCCTTGACCTAGTTAAGTACATAGGCGTGCCCGAGGACGAGACCTTCTTTGAGGAGAAGGGGCCCAAGGAGAAGGCCCACTACGCCACGCAGGTCTTTGACCAGCTGGTCAAGACCTCAAGGTGGGGCTGGGTTGAGGTGGCTGGGTATGCCTACAGGGGCGACTACGACCTCAGCAGGCACATGAAGTACAGCGGGCAGGACCTAAAGGTGTTCGAGCCTTACAAGGAGCCCCGCGTTGAGAAGGTCAAGAAGGTGCTTGTGGACCTGGCTTACGCGGGCCGCACCTACAGGTCAAGGGCTTCTGAGGCCATCAAGCTGGCTGAGTCCCTGCCCGCGGAGGAGGCGGAGAGGCAGCTCAGGGAGAGCGGCAAGCTCAGGGTAGGGGACTTCGAGTTCCCCGCCTCGGCAGTTAAGATAGTTGAGGTTGAGCAGAAGGTCAGCGGCAGGAGCTACATCCCTCACGTGGTTGAGCCCTCATTCGGCACTGACAGGCTGCTCTACGTGGCCCTAGAAAGGGCCTACAGGGAGAGGGAGGGCAGGGTAGTGCTCTCCCTGCCAAGGTACCTGGCACCTGTTGACGCTGCGGTGTTCCCGCTTATAGAGGGCGAGGAGAAGCTCGAGTCCAAGGCCAGGCAGCTCAGGGACCTCCTGGTCTCCGCGGGCTTCACCGTGCTCTATGACGACTCGGGCAGCATCGGCAAGAGGTACGCTAGGGCTGACGAAATAGGCGTGCCCGCGGCCTTCACGGTTGACTACCAGACCCTTGAGGATGGCACAGTGACTCTGAGGGACAGGGACACGTGGCGTCAGGTCAGGCTCAGGCTTGAGGACGCGCCCGAGGCCTTGAAGAAATTTATTTATAACTTGGCGGACATAGCTCAGCTTGGGAAGCCTGTAGAGCCTGAAGGGTAGAGATCATGAGCTCCGGTGACGAGGGTAAGGTGGACATAGGCAAGATGTTGTCTTTCATACCTCCCGCGTCGGCCCTCTACTCAAAGCAGACCAAGCTGCAGGAGAAGAGGGTGAAGCTCATACACGACCCCGCGGTTGAGCAGGGGACGCTGAGGATCTCGAAGAAGCTGGCCACGGAGCTCGGCATAACTGATGAGGCTGAGATAGCCGTGGGAGGCAAGATAAGGCTCAGGTTCAAGGCTGTCATAGATGAGTCCACCGACGATGACACCTCGGTGTGGGCCAACCCCGACGAAATGAAGGGACACGGAATAGCTGACAGGAGCACCGTGTCCGTGAGGTCCCCGAAGTGAGTGGCTGCAAAGTAAACTGTAACAACATAGCTGAGCTTCTTCAGTTCAACGTCAATAAGATAGCCCAGGCCCTCCAGGAGCACGCGGACCTCCTGGAGAGGATGAGGGGGCAGCTGAACCAGTACATGTCGCTGAGGGATGAGGAGAAGGAGAGCATGGTAGAGCAGATGGAGGAGACCATCAGGTCCCTCAGGAGCGCCAGGGAAGGGATAGAGAAGGCCACTATGGAGTACGAGGCGCTCGTCGGCTGTTGCCTTACAAGGGACGACTACATGGAGGCCCTCCTGGGCTACTACATCATGGCGGGCTCGAGGAGGGAGAGGGAGCTCCTGAAGGAGGCCAGCAGGGTAGTTGACGTAAGCGAGGACCTTGATGGAGTCGGGAGGGTGACGAGGCTGATACAGGAGGTGCTGATCAGGGCCTCCTCTAAGGCAAGAAAGGGCAGCTAAAGGTTAAGCCTGCTGCTGGCATTCTGTATAACTATGCTTATCAGCTCATTACCGCTTATGTTGACTATTGTGCCGTCATCTAGCATAAAGCTCTCCTCGGCCTCCTTGTCGCTGAACCCTATATACAGCGTGTCGCTCTGCTTGTCATACTCTACCCACATGTTACCTATGTCATCGACCACTAACTTCCTTGGATAGCCCTCGCCGGCCTCCTGCAACGCCGGACCCCCTTTCCTGCTTCTCAACCTTAGTTAAATAGGGTTTGGACTACGCGCGGGCCTTATGTCTACCAAGAAGTTTAGCAAAAGGAAGTGTGGTATATGTTAGCTTTAAAGGGAAAGACTTAAAATTGTATACAGTTTTCAAAGAAATCCTGGCGGTGAAAGTGAGCAAGGGGCTTACGGTAGGACAGAAGGTGGTGATTGCGATACTTCTTATAATACCCCTCGTAGTCTACATGGCGTACACTACTTACGACTTTGCCAGCCCGTCCCTTGGGGGCGTTCCGTTCTTCTACTGGTACCAGACGCTCTGGCTGGCCATATCATCGCTGTTGTTCATCATAGCCGCAGTCCTGTGGGAGAGGTGGCTTAGCGGGAGGTGAGGCAGCTTGTTAGGCACAGCCGGCTGGGTTACCTTCTGGGCGCTCTTCGTAGTCTTTGTGTTCCTGGGCTTCTATGGGGCCAGGTGGAGGAGAGGCAACTTAGCCCAGCTGCACGAGTGGGCCCTGGCTGGCAGGAGGCTTGGAGTGTTCCTTGCCTGGTTCCTCATAGGCGCTGACCTTTACACGGCGTACACCTTTGTAGCGGTTCCGTCACTAGAGTACGCTCAGGGCGCCCTGGCCTTCTTTGCGGTGCCCTACGTCTCCATAACCTTCGCAGTCGCCATGCTGTTTATGACTATGCTGTGGGACAAGTCAAGGGAAAAGGGCTACATAACGGCAGCTGACTTCGTCCAGGACCAGTTCAACTCCGTGACGCTGGCCATACTGGTTGCCCTGACTGGCATAGTAGCCGAGCTGCCCTACATAGCGCTTCAGATTGACGGCATGAGGGCTGTGCTTGAGGTCATGATGGCGGGCCTCTCAAGCGCCAAAGAGGTCTCCGAGATAGCTCTGGTGGTGGCATTCATAATACTTGCAGCCTTCACCTACACCAGCGGCCTCAGGGGCTCGGCCCTTGGAGCTGTGTTCAAGGACGCCCTGGTGTGGCTGGGAGTCATATCGCTTGTGGTCCTGGTGCCGCTCTCTATAAACGGCGGCTTCTCCACGGCCTTCAGCGTGGCCGCCAAGCATAACCTTGTCAGCGGTGTTGACTACCTTAAGCCTGCGTTCGCCTCAGCCTATGAGAGCCTCTTTATAGGGAGCGCGCTGGCGCTTTACCTTTACCCGCACGCTGTTAATGGCTCCCTCAGCTCAGAGTCCAGGAAGGCGCTTAGGTACAGCACAGCGCTTTTACCCATTTACGGCATAGGGCTCGCAATACTTGCGCTGCTCGGCATACTGGTTTATGCCTCCCCAGGGGCCGAGAGCCTGCTCGCCCAGTTCCCGCCGGCCGAGAGGGGCCTGTTAGCGGTCCCGGCCCTCGCCGTGGCTACCTTGCCATCATGGTTCGCCGGCATAGTGCTCCTGGGCATATTCGTAGGTGGCATGGTACCAGCGGCAATAATGGCCATAGCTCAGGCCAACCTGCTGGTCAGGAACTTAATAAAGCCGTTCTTCAGGCTCAGCGAGAGGGGGGAGACGAGGGCGGCGCAGTGGGCCTCGGTCTTCTTCAAGTTCCTGGCCCTCGGCTTCGTCTTCGTGACCCCGCTGACCTACGCCATCCAGCTCCAGCTCACCGGAGGAATAATAATACTGCAGACCCTCCCGCCGGTCTTCCTGGGCCTCCTGACGAGGAAGCTGAACAAGTACTCCCTAATTGCAGGGTGGGTCGCCGGTATGTTCTCAGGCATATACCTGCTGCTCCTGGCTAATCACTTTGGCCCGTTGACAAAGTCGGCGTACCCTGTGTTTGGGTACCCGCTATACATAGGCGTCCTGTCGCTTGCAGTAAACGTAGCTGTCGTACTCCTGGGCACGGCCATAGCTTATGCCGCTGGCTGGAGGTCCAATAAATGAAATGACCAGTTAATCGGTCACAGGTTATCGTTTTTGACTTTTAAATTATGAAGCCTCACATGACGGTATTTCCGGACAATGTTCGCAGAAGTTGATAGCCCCTGTTTCGCGGAGGAAAACTATAATTTAGCTGGCTGCCACTGATCTGGTGAGTCGTGGAGGTGAGCTAGGTTGGCGGCTGAGGAGAGCTCCAAGCCAGTGCTGTACAGGCTAGTGCTCAGGAAGACGGCAAGGGGCCTGATCATACAGTTCAGGGGGCCAGGATCTCAGGGAAGGGAGGCCACCCTGGTAAGGATAGGCGGCAGGAAGGCCCAGCAGCTGTTTGACATGCTCTCCACCGCGCTTAAGAACGGCAACTACATAGAGGAGGAGGCCAGCACCGGGAACTACACCTCGTACAAGATAAAGCCCGAGGTCGGCGCCGCAGTTGGAGGCTTCCTGGTTATCACCAGGAGGAGCAGGGATCCGACCGCGTGGGCGCCGTACTTTGCCGACCTAATAGGGGGCACCAAGTATCCAGGCTCCCGCGAGGTGCTAAGCTCTGTGCTGAGCCTGGGCCTGCAGCTGAGCAAGATATCACCGCCTCCAGCAAGGGCTAGGATGCAGCTTAACCCCAAGATACTTGATGCCATAAGCGCGGGCCTCAAGGTCACAGCCAGGAAGCTGTGGGGCATAAGGAGCCCCAAGTGATAGCAGAGGCCCTATAATCTCTCCCATTATTTTCTTTATGTCATTCTTTACCCTCTCCCTTAGCAGAAAGGCCTTCCATTTGTTTTGGTAAAACCTAGAGCACTTAAACTCCTTCCACAGCTAGCTGTGTGGCGGATGAAGAGCGACTTCGGCCTGACCCATGGGATGAGGAACCGTGTGAGGGCTGACGCTTTAGAGGAGCTTCTTGACGCCTGTCATCTCATCCCATCTGACTCCAAAGGCGAGCAGGAACTGCTCAAAGGCAGACCTCACGTACTCCAGGTACTTGGCCGTGTCAACATCAGCTAACCTTGCAAGCCTCACGGGCTTAACGCCTACCTTGTCCTTAGTCTTCACAAACGATATTATGTCACCCCTGCTGACCGGGACGCCCTCATTTATGAGGAGCAGAGCCGCCTTGACGTGCTGCGGGGTGTTCTTCTTGTACTCCATTGGGTCCTTGCTCAGCATGACTGATATGGCCAGCTGGTCTAGCGTGTACTCCCTCCTCCTGAGCTTAGTGTAGATCTCCTGCACCTTCTCCCTGAGCAGGTCCAGAGTCTTCTCCAGGTCCTCAGGGCGCTGCAGGCTGCCCAGTATCTTCATAACGTCCGCCGTCTCAGACTTTATGAACTCAGGCGTGTTGCTCTTCTTGGCTACCATGCCCTTTATTATGTAGCTGTCCCCGTCAAAGCCGACGTAGTTCTTCTTGAGGCCACTGAAGAGCACCAGCCTGAAGGTCTTATCTATGTCAAGGTCCATACCAAGCTTCTCCTGTACGTACTTTATTATCTCATTAAGGGCGTCCTTCGGCGGGTCCCAGACGAAGAGGCTATCCGTGTCCCCGTAAAGTATGTGCAGGTTCAGCTCCGAGGCCTTGCGCAGGGTCTCGAGGAGCGTTGCCCTGCCTATTGCCGTGACGCTCTCAGCCACTGGGAGGCTGTAGAGCGCGAAGGCCTCGTTACCAAAGACCCCGTAGCTGGCATTTATGTATACCTTCATAGCCGCCTGAACAGTCTCGTACCAGAGCCTCTCCTCCTCGCTTAGGTTCTTGTCCTTGGCCTTCCTCTTGTACACCTTAACCCTGAAGTCCCTCAGCAGCCCCACGAGCTGGCTTGAAATGCCCTTCCTGTCCATGCATATCTTGTGCCCGACCTCGGGTGCCTCTACGTACTTCTGGCAGTAGGGGTTATCAACGGTCTCATAGCTCAGGTTCCAGTTCCTTATGACCGACGGGTACAGGCTCGCGAAGTCAAGCACTATCACATTGAAGAACACGCCCTGGGGCGGCTGGAGCACTATGGCGCCCCTGTACTTCTTGTCCTTTATTATGGCTGCGCTCCTCGGGGCCTGCTTGCCTATCATCCTCTCTATGTCCTCCCTGCTCGGTATCAGCAGGCCCCTCCGCCTGTGCTCCCAGTACAGGGTGCTCTTTATCCAGGCCGAGACCTGGGACCTTGAGACCTCCTCAAGGCCTGACTTGCTTATTCTCATCAGGAGGACCAGCAGGTTCCACGTCAGCTCGTTGTTAAAGGTTACGAGGCCCATAGTGAGCACGGAGTCCTGGAGGTTATAGGCGGCCAGCTCGTCAAGGCTCACGTCATTAAGGAACGTGCTTATCTCACGCTTGGTCTGGCCAAGGAGAGCTTCAGATACAGCCTCGAGGCTCTTCTCCCTGTACTTGTTGCCGAAGGCGTAGCTCTGCAGGGCCTTTATGTCAAAGACCCTGTGAAGGTCCACGTGCAGCCTCCCCTTGAAGGTCACGTAGTCCTGGAGGAACGCTATTGGTATGTCCTCAGGCCTCACGCCGAGGTTTATCAGCCTGTTGTAGATGTACGGCACGTCAAAGTTGTCACCGTTGAACGTGAACACCACGGCGTAGTGGCTCAGTCTCCTCAGCAGCTCAAGAAGCATGGCCCTCTCGCTGTCGAAGAGCTCAACCTCGCCGTCGACCCTCTGCTTGCCGCTGAACCGGCTTCCAGGCCTTGCCAGGAGGAGCACGGACCTGTTGCCCTTGTCGTCAACTATGGAGACGCTCATTACCGGCATGTCAGCCTCCTTGGGCTCAGGGAAGCGGCCCTCCCCTGGGGCCACGACCTCTATGTCAAAGGCCACCTTAGGTACCTTGGGCGACGGCTCCTCAAATATGTACTGCCAGTCAAGCGCCATGTCCTTCAGGTCCTCGGTGAAGGACTCCCTTATGAGCTTCTCAAGCTCCTCACTGCGCCTCCAGTTCCTCTGCCTCCAGCTGTCAGCCACCTCATAAGGCATGCCCGGTATGAGCTGGTTGTCGTAGATGTAGTTAAGGAAGTACTTTATGTCAGCCTCCCACACCCTGTAGCCCTTCTCTGCAAGCACGGTCCTCAGGGACTTGACGGCCAGGGGGTCGTTAGTTATTATCTTGGTTAGCTTCACGTCGCGGTTAGTGATGGGGTCCCTCTTGGTGACCACGGCAAGGTTGCTGAAGGACTTGTACTTGGTCAGGTCTATAGGGGGCCTGCCGTCCTCCCCAAGCTCCATGTTAGTCAGGAAGTAGGGCTTGTGGCCAGTCCTGTCAACCCACTTAACCACGCGGCTTGTCGAGGGGTCATATATGAAGGCAACGGCCTTGCCCAGGTCGCCGTCATATCTAACCTCAAGCAGGTAGCCTGACGCCTGGGCCACGTATGTCTCCTCCTGGAAGAGCCACCACTGGCCCGGGGCCTTCTGACCTTTCTGAGCCTCAACAAGGTAGTCCTTGGAGCTGGCGTACCAGGCGTAGGTCTCTGGGAGCTTGGCCTCGCTGGGCTCAGGCTCGCCTCTTGGCTGCCCCTCCTGCGCCCTAGCTGGGGCCTCGCGGGGCTCCTGCTTGTTGTCGTTCTGCTCAGCCGCTGGCCTCTGGGGGGCCTGCGGCAGCTCCTGAACGTTAGGCTCGCTCATAAAGTCCAGTATGCTCCTGGCGCCTCTCTTACCTGTGGCGGGCTCCAGCCGCCTCTGGGCCTGTTTTGCTGGAGCTCTACTGTTATCACTGTTCTTCTCTCCCGAGCTGGTAAAGGACTTAGATTTGCGCTCATCATTAGCTCTGTTCTGACCTCCTGCCTGGGGCTGCCCATCGCTGCGCAGCGCCATCTCTAGTTGCTTTAGGAACTCGTCCAGGTTTGGCCCCTTCTTCTTGGTGGCTGGCTCAGGCGTCAGGCTTCAACCCCACCTGTTAAGGCCGCGCTGGCACCTATTAACGAAAAAGCCCTGGCCGGTCCTGGGCCTGCCTAGGCGGCTTAGCCTTCAGTCTGGTTTCGGTATTATCCATTGTGCTGCGATCTGAGAAAGAACCTTAGGCAAAGGGTTACCTTTGCCTAAAACAAAAGGAGGAGTGCGGGCTAAGTTACGGCTCAACAGGGTTCACGGAATACTTTATGTTGTCGATGAACCTGAGCCTCTTAGGTATGGGTGGGTGAGTCGCGAACATCTCAGCCACCGGGTCCGTCCTCTCATTCTTTATCTTCTCTATGAGCTGGTCCACGTCATAGTCCCTGTACCTGCTCAGGTCGGGCTCCCTTCTCCTCCTCCAGGGCCACGCGTTCTCGTCGGGCTCATACAGGAAGCCTCCGTTTATCTCAACGAAAGGCGCCACTATGAAGAGCGCCTTAAGCATGGAGCCGCTGCTGGAGTTGACCTGGTGCTTAAAGTAGTTGTTGCCCTCCACTGCAATGTGAAGCCTTGCCAAGGCCCTCTGTATCTTCCTTGGGGAGGTAACCATGGCGCTGTTGGCGTCAGCGTAGTACTCCCTTAGCCTGTTGAAGTTGCCGACCAGGAACCTGAAGACGACACCCACAACCACCAGCAGCATTCCGACAAGCATTAAGAGTATGCCGCCGTTGATGCCGCCACCCCTGCCCCTCTCCTCGCCGCCACCGCCCCCAAAGAAGCCGCTCCAGATTAGCATCTGGCCCAGGTAGTAAACCGCTAGGGGTATGACGCTTAGCGCCAAAATCCATGAGACGTCCCTGTGCCTGAGGTGGCCCACTTCATGGCCCAGTACAGCCTCGACCTCGTCGTCAGGCATCAGATTAAGGAGCCCCCTGGTCACGGCCACGTAGCTGCCGGACAGGGGGCTGCCGTAAGAGAAGGCATTTGGTATGTTAGTCTCGGCTATCCTGAGCTTAGGGGTCTTTATGTGGCTCCTCTTGGCGACCTCCTCTAGCATGGCCTGGTACTTCCTCTCTTCGTCAGTCCTGGGCGGGTGGGTCCTGTAGACCAGGTTTATGAAGAACGGCGAGAGGAGCCACTGTATCAATATTATGAAGAACGTGAAGATGACGGCCGTCATTACTAGGTAGGAGCCCACAAGGGCGTACCCGAAGATGTAGCCTATTAGCTCGGCCACCCCTATGAAGACGCCGACCCCTGCCAGCACTATTGCTATGGCTGTTATAGCCATAGAAGTCCTCAGGCCCGCCAGGCTCTTTGGCTCACCTTTGATTGCCTTAGGCGCTATGGCTGCCATTAAAGCCACTGCGCCTCCGGCGGCTATTGAGGTTAGGATCAGGAGCCACCAGTAGGCCATCATAAAGGCGAAAAGCCCGAAGAGCGGATCATACACTATCATGTTGCGATCTCCTCCTGCCACTACTTACTTCACGTCTCTTCATAGTCCACTTCCAACTTGGAGAAGTTAAAAGCGCTAGCTTCAATTAAGTATGCCACCGCAAGGTTCTGTAAAACGCCGCCTCAGGAGGCTTGGGGCTCCAAAAAGCTTTTATATGAGTTATAGTCCTACTGCAAATCAGTCCATAGGTCTAGGTCTGAGGTGTCCGAAATGGTCTGTGAGGGCGCACCTGAGGTAAGGATCGGTAAGAAGCCTGTAATGAACTATGTTTTGGCAGTCCTGACTACCCTAATGGAGCAGAACGTCAGTCAGGTGGTGATAAAGGCCAGGGGAAGGAACATAACCAAGGCTGTGGACACTGTTGAGATAGTGAGGAGCAGGTTCGCCAAGAACGTCACGATAAAGGGCATTGACATAGGCAGCCACGACATAACTGTCACCGACCCACAGACGAACCAGCAGAAGACGAGGAGGGTAAGCAGCATAGAGATCTGCATAGCTAAGTCTTAAGCGCAGGGCTTCAGCGAAGTCAAACGGAGAGGGCCTTTTTGACGAAGGTAAGGATCACCTGATAGGTCTCCTCGATGCCCATCCTTGTGGTGTCAATTACCAGGTCATAGCTTGACAGGTCCCTTAGGTCTATGCCATAGTACTTGGCGAACCTCTCCCAGTGGCTTATCTCCCTCTGCGAGGCCTCAAAGAGGGCCTCGCTCTCAGGCTTAGAGTCCCTTAGGGCTATCCTCCTTGTCCTCTCAGGCAGTGACGCCTTGATATATATCGTGATGTCAGCGAGGTCCCTGAGGAGCCACCCGGCCAGGTGGCTGTCTATCACGACGCATCCCTTCCTGGCCTCGCTGAGTGACTCAGCGTCTATAGCAAGGTCTATGGAGGGGTCTCTCTCAGCGAGCCTGTTCAGCTCCATTAGGCTGACCCCCATCTTCTCCGCCAGGCTCCTGAAGGCTTGACCGGTGGTGTAGTACCTTAGGCCGAGCTCGGCCGCGAGCCTCCTCGCGTAGGTAGACTTGCCTGAGCCCGGCTGACCAGAGAACACTATAACGGGCCTGCGGCCGTTGCATATGGAGTTCAAGCTGCTAGCCCCCTCAAGGCTCTTAAGTTAGGCTGTTCAGATAAGCTTAATAGGCTCTTAGGCGTGTGCCTGCTCAGGTTCAAGACTTGTCCCAGCAGGGAGGCCCTAGGTCTAAGGCAGGGGCGTTCATAGTGTTAATAGCGCTTGCTGTAGTTCTAATTTCTACAAACTTAGCGTGGTACTTCAACTACACCTCCCTACAGCAGAGGTACAACAGCGTCAGCTCAAAGCTTCAGAACGTCACAGGCTACGCCCTGGAAACCGCCAAGCTGCTAAACGACAGCGTCAAGCTCCTCAAGGATTATGAGAACCTAACGAGGTACCTCAACACTACAGTAAACGTGCTAAGTGCCGAGAGGTCACTCCTGGTAACCAACGTGTCCCTGGAGCTTAACTTGGTGGCAGTGAAAAGCTTTGACGTTGCCGTGAACCTGACTATCGAGGCCAACCAGACCCCCAGCGTCTACTATAGGTATGAGCTGGCCACGGCCGCCTCGGAGGCGGCCAACCTAAGCGTGGAGGCCATAAAGTCTCTGCAGCTTATCGGGGGCGAGCTGGGGGCCAACTCCACACTTAATGGCTACCTCTCACAGGCGGAGCAGGCGGCCCAGAACCTCTCAGCTATAGCAAAGTCTCTAGTAAACGGGCCTGACCCTCAGCTACAGGGAGAGCTCACCTCAGTTACTGAGAGCTTCCTCTCGTCGCTGCTCAGGGCTGAAAGCTACATCATATCTCTTGCTCGGACCCAGAGTACTTCTTAAAGAGCGCGTGGCAGAGCAGCGTCTCCTCTATATTCTTTATTATTCTCGCTATGTCCAGGGTCTTTGCCAATATGTAGGCGTAGGCGGCAGTTGAGCCGCGCACTATGTCGCTGAGCTCCCCCTCAAGGTCAAGCAGGCTCTTGAGCTTGAAGTACGCGTCCTCTTCCTTCTTTATGCTCGGCGGCTCCACCCCGAGCGAGGCGGCCACCAGCGATACCTCAAGCACCTGGAACAGGAACTTGACTCTCTCCTTCTCGTCCTGCGTGAGCTGGCTGTCCAGGGTCAGGAGATCTTTGCCGAGCTTGTAGAAGGACTCGTTGACGAGAACCATCAAGCCGACTCCAGCCATGAGGAGCCTGTTCAGGTGCTCCTGCGATATCCCATAGCCCACTCCCTTGGCGCCTGACCTGAGGGTCCTGAACGCTAGCCCCCTCAGGTCGCTGTAAATGCTCTCAAGCTCCTCCTCGGTCATCCTTATGCCGGCGACGTGCTGGGAGAGCCTTGAGAAGGCTGAGGCGAGGCTCCTGCCGTAGTTGGCCAGCGCGTTGGTTATATCATCCCTGTACTCCTCTATGGTGACGTTGACCTCGTACATGTTGTTTAGGTAGACCTTGACGCTGTCGTTGTTTATTGTATCTGAGACCTTGCTTATCTTCTCCACCAGGTCAGTCCTTATGGGCCTGTTGGAGTAAAAGGTGAGCCCGTCAAGGCCTGATAGGTAAGCGCAGAAGACCATGCGCCCCAGGTGCTTGCATATGTTGAGGTGCTTAAGCGAGAAGGACGCGGTGAGGGGCCTGCCCTTGACGTAGGGTATGACCACAAGCCTATCGCCATCCTCAACTATAGTTACCATGCTTCCTGCCTTGAGGCCGTGAGACCTAGCCCAGTCGCGCGGCAGCGTTATTATGAGCGAGGAGGTGCCAAGCTTCTGAACCTTGCGGGGAAGGACGCGGCCCTCCAGGGACCCTTCATCGGAGGTGAGGGCTTTCAAGCTGCTCCCTATTAAAGTATACAGAGTGGGACAAATAAATGTACAGCGGTTAAAAGCCTTCCACCATAATCCTACAAGTATTTGTATATGTCTATCATAAAAATTAAAGCTGGTGTTTTATCTGAAAAGGCTCAGAAAAATTTATAACCTGGTGTGCTACAGGTTACCTTGCCTGTGAGGCCGACATGGGCGAGGCCGAGGCAGGCAAGGATCCTGAGTTCCTGGAAGTACAGTATATAGACCTACCAGGAGTCGTTCGCTCAGTAACTATACCTTACGAGAGCTACCTTAAGAAGTCAGACGGAATCATTGCAGCCTTTGACGGCAGCAGCGTTGAGGGCTTCGAGCCGATAAACAGGAGCGACCTGCTTTTGGCAGCCGACAAGTCAACGTTCTCAAGGATACCGTGGAGGCCCGAGAGGGCCAGAGTCCTTGGCAAAATATACGAGCCGGGCGGCCAGAGGTACCAGAAGGACCCAAGGTACGTGGCCGAGGCCGTAATAAAGTACCTTGCCGACAACGGGTACCACCCCCTTGCAGGCGCTGAGGTCGAGTTCTTCCTCTTCAAGTCCATTAAGATAGACATCATAAACCCACTGAAAGGCATAGGCTACTCAGTGGTGAGCCAGGAGCAGCCGTGGGACACGGAGGCGCCGCACGGCGTAGTTAAGAAGGCCTACCACCTGCCAGAGCCCATGGACACCCTTGAGCCCATAAGGGAGAAGATGCTGAAGTACTTCAGGGCGTTTGGATATGACTTCAACGCGACTCATCACGAGGTCGCGGTGTCCCAGTCGGAGGTGAGCGTGAAGGCCGGCGACCCGCTGTTCGTAGCTGATGAAATAGTCACATTCAAGCAGGTGGCCAGGCAGGCGGCCAGGGAGAACGGCATGGTTGCGGTCTTCCTTCCGAAGCCGCTCTATGGCGACAACGGTAGCGGGCTTCACTTCCACCTGAGCCTATGGGACTCCAAGGGTAACAACCTCTTTGCAGGGGATGGCAGCGAGCTGAGCCAGACCGCCAGGTACTTCATAGGGGGCATACTTGAGCACGGCAGGAGCCTTGCGGCCTTCGTGGCGCCTACCGTTAACAGCTACAGGAGGCTCGTGCCTGGCTACGAGGCTCCAGTGTACCTCGTGTGGGGCTATTCCAACAGGAGCGCCGCTGTGAGGGTGCCGGCCACAGGAGGTAACAAGGACCTGGCGAGGGTGGAGTTCAGGAGCCCAGACCCCCTCTGCAACCCTTACCTGGCCCTGGCGGCTACGTTCCTTGCGGGCTACGATGGCATAGTTAGGAAGATAGATCCCGGCGACCCGGTCAGTGACAACGTCTATGAGATGGAGGGCGAGAGCCTCAAGACGCTGCCCAGAAGCCTCGACGAGGCCCTTGATGCCCTGGAGAGTGACTACCAGTACTTACTGCCCGTTATGAGCAAGGAGCTGATAGACTCTTACATAGAGGTCAAGAGGAGGGAGTCGGACACCATAAGGATGTACCCATCACCTGTGGAACTCTACATGTACATGAGTTATTGAACCTGCAAAAAGGGGCGCTTTGGTTACTTTTTCTTAATTTAAGATATTGCAGGGCTTTATGCGGGCTCGACGTGAATTATGCTAGTGGGGCAGCTCTGCTGGGCAGCCTCAGCGCAGTCCTTCATATCGTCTGGTATCTGGCCAACATTTATCGTGTTGGGGTCCGTCCTCCACTTGGCTATTATCTGGCTCTTGCCGTCCACGTCACTCATCTCGAAGACGTCTCCGCAAAGGCTCACGCACACCATGTCTGCTATGCAGTTATCCCTGGGGTCTATCGAAACCTTCAAGGTCACTCTAGGTCACCACCCTTGCCGACTCACATGTTCTGGCTGAACAGGTACAAAAACTTTATTACGGGTTAGACAAGGACTGTTATTAAATAGCAAATATGAGTTTCTTTCCGATATATCGCTAAAGCTTGCCATATAGCGCCTTGAGTTTTGAGTGTTCTAACCGAGACCCACTGGGCAGACTAGGCCTCTGTTGCAAGGGGTAAGATCGCCTGGCATCGCCAATACATGTCGTGTTCTTTATTTTATTTATTATTGTTTGCGGCGCAGCAGTAGGAAGGTGCTGCAGGGTGCCCCTGGCGGCTTATGAAGAGGAGATCCTAGGCTACAACTTCATAGAGTACGGCGAGCTTGGCAAGCCCAAGTACCTAGTGCTTGGGATACCGGACGCCGGCCTGGTAGGTCCTATAGCATCAGGCCACATAGTGGGGAGCCTCAAGCTAAACGACGCCGTAGGCATAGAAAGCTACGGCTACCTACCCCCAGCAGCTGTCGTAGTCAACGGCTCGGTTAAGTACCCGATAAGGATATACTCAGGCAGTAACATGGCCGTCCTCGTAACTGAGGTAATGCCGGTTGCCAGCGGCATAGTGCCCTTAGCTATCGCTATAGTGGAGTTCGCCAGGAAGAGGGGGATAGAGTACATAATAGGGATCTCCGGCCTCGGCAACCCAGCTAGGGCTGAGGCTCAGCCCTCGCTCTACTGGCTCGCAACCACTCCTGAGGCCGAGGCGCTGGCCGCGCCGCTAAAGGACATGGGGAAGCCGTTCCCTGACGGCCTCATAGTGGGCCCCTATGCGACCATACTGAAGGAGTCCGTGAAGAGAGGAGTAAACACCCTACTGCTGCTGACCGACTCATTTGTTGACATACCTGACCCGGAGGCCGCGGCCCTTGCGGTTCAGGGGCTCTCGAGGGTCACTGGGATAAGCGTCGACGTGAGCCAGCTGCTCCAGGAGGCCGAGACCCTGAGGCTGAGGCTTCAGGGCATGGCCAGGGAGGCCAAGGACGCCCTGGCCAAGGTAGGTAAGGGCTATGAGTACAGGGCTCCACTAATATATAGCTGAGGGCTGACCAGAAATGTCATACGACGACATCTTCGAGCGCATGAGGAAGAGGGCGCTGAGGATAATGCGCGACATAATGTCAGACTTCGACGAGATGGAGGCCTGGATGAGGTCCATGGTGGACGACCTTGAGGAGGAGATGAGGCCTGAGCAGCTGTTCGAGGAGAGGCTCAAGGAGCTCAGGAGCGGCGTGCTGAGCCCGCTCATAAGCATACACGACAGGGGCGACCACCTGGTAATAGTGGTGGACCTTTCAGGCTCAGACCCGCGCACCGTTGACGTCAAGCTGACCCGGGACAGGATAGCGGTAAAGGCCCAGATAAGGAGCGAGGCCCTGAGGAAGGCCTACGGCCAGGTGTCGTGGGCCAGGAAGGTAAGCTACTACAGCGGGGAGCAGGCGCTGCCGGAGCCCGTTGATCCAAGGACCGCCAAGTCGGAGCTTAGGGGAGGAGTCCTAATAATAACAGTTAAGAAGGCTTCGTCATGAGCTTCCCTTGTCCTCCTTGACTGAAGCCCTAAGTATCTCAGCTATGTCCATAACTTCGAAGTTGAACTTGCCTGACTCAGCCCTGAACATAGTGTTGCAGAACGGGCAGGCGACTGCTACGACCCTCCTGCCCCCCTCGCCCAAGGTCTTTGAGGCCTCCTCAGCCCTGAGCGTAGAGATGCGCTCCCCCTTCTTCACCTCGTAGAACAGCTGCCCGCCACCGCCGCCGCAGCAGAAGCTCCTGGACCTGTTCCTCGGCATTTCCCTTATCCTGAGGCCCGTGGACTCTATGACGCTCCTGGGCTCCTCGTAGACGCCGTTCCACCTGCCGAGGTAGCACGGGTCGTGGTACGTCACCACTGCGTCAATCCCCTTGCCAGGCCTTATCTTGCCCTCCTTGACCAGCCTGGCAAGCACAACTGAGTGATGCTCAACCTCAAGCCTGTCCAGGACCTCGGCAAGCTTAGCCGTGTCCTCCCTCTTGGCTAGGTAGTCCCTGTAGAGTTTGTAGTTGTTCTTGAAGTTGTTAAACCCGTGGGGGCAGTTGACCAGAAGCTTCTTGAACTTGTACCTGCTGAGGACCTCCAGCGCCTGCTTCATGAGCTCAACGTAGAGGGCCTCGTCGCCTATGGCCCTCGCCGGCTCGCCGCAGCACCCCTGCTCAGCCGGTATGGCCACCTTAACGCCCGCGGACTTCAGGAGCGACACTATGGCCTCAGCAACGGGCCTTATCCTTGGGTCATAGGAGGTTATGCAGCCCACCCAGTAGAGGTAATCGTACTCCTCCCCCTCCTTAGCTATTATGTCGTCGCCGTACTTCTGGGCGAGCTCGTTGAGCCACTGCTCCCTATCATACGGGTTCGCGCCCAGCGGGTTGCCGTTCTGCTGCAGCCTGTAAAGCGCGTCAAGGGCGTCCTTGGGGACGTCCTCAGAGCCCACGCTGACCATGCCCCTCCTCACGTCTATTATAGTGTCAACGTGGTGTATGGTGACAGGGCACTCGTAGACGCAGGCCCCGCAGGTGACGCAGCTCCAGAGCGCCTCAGGGTTAACCTGTAGCCTTCCGCTGCCCCAAACCTGCTGGTCCCAGAGGCCCTCCCTCATGGCGTCACGCATGGTAACTATTACATCCCTGGGGCTCAGGGGCTTCCCTGCGGCGAAGGCTGGGCAGGCGTTGGTGCACCTCATGCATGAGGTGCAGGCGTCAAAGTCCAGGCGCTGCTTCCAGGTGGTGTCAGAGAGCTTGACCACTCCAAGGGGTTTGCCCTGCTCTATCCTCTCGTCGAGGTCCGTCACGGGCTTGACTCCCTGGGGGGCCGTGCCCTGCCTCTGGAAGGTCACGTTAAGGGACGCCGCGTAGATGTGCCAGAGGTTAGTGAACGGTATTATGGCCAGGGCTGCCATGGCTATGCTCATGTGGAAGAGCCACAGCCCCCTGTAGATCTCCTGGAGCTCTGGCACGGGCACGGTTCTGGCCCACATAAACACGAGGTAGCCGACCGGGTCAAACCAGGGCCTCTCCCAGGTGTACCTGTAGGCCACGCCGGCTATGCCGTCAACGAGGAAGCCAGTCACGACAATGACCAGGAGGAGGCCCAGCACAAGGTAGTAGTAGGGGTCCTGGGGCAGGTTGGGCGTGAGCTTAAGCCTTCTCCTTACAATGGCTATGGACGCGCCTACTATAACCATTAGGCCGGCCACGTTGTTGAGAAGCTTGTACACATAAAACACGTCGCCAGTGAGGAAGACAACCACGTGCATGTTTATTGCCCTGAGTATGGTCGCTATGAAGAGCCACCCTATGCCGTAAAATATCAGCGCGTGCATGACCCCTGGGAAGCGCTGCCTCAGGGTCTTCCACTGCAGCAGCGCGAACTTGGCGAAGTTCCTCAGCGCCGTGGAAACTGGGTAGCCAGGCGGCCAGCACATGAGCTTCCACTTGGTCAGGCCGTGGGTCCACCGCCTGTAGCCATCATAAGCCGCGTAGAGAAGCCATAGAAAGACCACAAAACCCACTGCATACACCAAGGCCTCGTACTGCCTGACCCAGACGAAGTTGACTATGCCTATGTAGGTCAAGCTAAGCGCCAGAAAACCTTTGAGGTCAATTGATATAAAAGCCTTGAACTATAGCCTGTACCTTTGCACCCTAGTAGGCTGTAATTTAGCTGGCCCGCTATTAGTGAGGCGTTTTACTCTACTGTATTTAATCCAAGCTTCCGCGACTAGCCAGGAGTGAGAGCTTGGAGCTCAGGCTCTTTGTGACCAGGGAGATCCCGTTCCCTGCCTTTGAGTCTGTGAAGAAGCTTTTCCAGAGGGTTGACGTGTGGCCTGAGTACAGGCCCCCAACCAAGGAGGAGCTAATTTCGAGGGCCAGGGGCGCTCAGGCCCTGGTCACTACGCTTGAGGACAAGGTTACGTGCGACGTGATAGAGGCCCTGAGCCCCGAGCTCAGGATCATAGCCCAGTACGCCGTAGGCTTTGACAACGTGGACCTTGAGTGCGCCACAAAGCACGGCGTCTACGTTACTAACACGCCTGACGTGCTCACCGACGCCACCGCAGACCTGACCTGGGCCCTCATACTTGCTGTGGCCCGCCGGATAGTGGAGTCAGACGCCTACGTCAGGAACGGGGGCTGGAGGAGCTCTGGCGCGGCCTGGCACCCTACTATGATGCTAGGCTTTGACCTGGTGGGCAAGACGCTGGGCATAGTGGGAGGTGGCAGAATAGGGCAGGCGGTCGCCAAGAGGGCCAAGGGCTTCAGCATGAACATAATATACAACAGCAGGAGGAGGCACCCCGAGATGGAGGCCCTAGGGGCAACCTATGTCGACATAGACGAGCTCTTCAAGGAGAGCGACGTAGTGACCTTGCACGTGCCCCTCACGCCAGAGACCCAGAACCTGGTCAACGAGGCCAGGCTGAGGCTCATGAAGAGGACGGCCATACTAGTGAACACGGCCAGAGGGAAGGTAGTCGACATAGACGCCCTATATAGGGCCCTCAAGGAGGGCTGGATAGCAGGGGCAGGCCTTGACGTGTACCCCAACGAGCCCCTTGACCCATCGCACCCAATAACTAAGCTGAGCAACGTGGTGCTGACACCCCACATTGGCAGCGCCACGAGGGAGACAAGGGCAAGGATGGCGGAGCTCGTCTACAGGAACCTCGAAGCCTTCAGCAGGGGGGAGAGGCCTCCGACGCTAGTGAACGAGGAGGTCCTTAGGGTTAGGCCGCCCGGCTTCTGAGCATCCATGAGCGTACTCCTATGGAGTATAACGCCAAAGATAGGAACCTGAATCAGCCTCCCCGCCCTCGAGGGTATAAACTCTTAAGAGTGCAGGCAAGTACAAAGTATCCTCGGCCCGTAAGGGCCGGTGACCTGAATTGGCAAAGAAGAAGAAGACTGCCACTGAGCAGCAGGGTGAGCAGAAGAAGTAAGCTGCTGGCGATTGCATTCTAAATTTCTAATATTACAGAAGATGGTCTTTTTGTTTTTCGTTGTTAGTCTTAGGCCAGTGCTATAACAGTGATGGCGAAAGCCTTCCCTTAATGATATAAGCCAAAAGCCTGTATAGGCTTTAAGTCCACTTCGCCTAACTGAACCAAGAGCTGCAGGTGCTGGCGATGCCGCTGAGGATAGCAGTGCTCCACACCCGCATAAGGCTTGGCGCCAGGAGGACCAACACCAAGAGGCTCCTTGAGCTAGCGGCTAAGGCAGTTAGTGATCATCCAGTCGATGTACTGGTTCTCCCGGCCTACCCGGTCACGGGCCCCATAGTGGGCTACTACCCTGACCAGAAGGTCCCCTCGATACTCAAGGGCTTTGCTGAGAGGATCTCAGAGTCAGAGATGCAGCTGAGCCCCACCCTAACCATGGTGTCGAAAGTTAGCGAGGAGTACGGGGTCTATGTAATAGCCGGCCCCCTCGTCGAGAGGGCTGGGCCCAGGCTCTACCTGACAACAATAGTTGTGGGCCCAAACGGAAGGCTAGTAGGCAAGTACAGGAAGGTGGCGCTCACAAGGAAGGAGAGGGAGAGCGGGCTCACCCCAGGCAAGGACGTCCTGGTGTTCGAGGTCGGGCGCACTAACGTGAAGGTCGGGATCTTCGTTGACGAGGACATAAACTACCCCGAGGTCCTCAGGTCCCTGTCATATAATGGGGCTGACGTCGTTATAGGCACTATGTTGCCTTTTCAGTCAAACTTCATAAGGATGAGGTCCGAGCCCGGCAACGGCATACTCACGTTGGACTATGAGCAAGTGATGGAGCTCCTGGACGTGAGGACCCGCGAGAACGGCTTCTCTGCCGTGCTTGTCGGGGGTGCCGTTGAGGGGTCTAACGGCCTCGGCTACGTGGCGTTTATGCCTACGATAATGGCCGAGCCTGAGAACGGCGTGATAAAGGACAGGGTCAGGCTCTTTGATGACCTTGACCTCCCAGTCTATGTTGAAGTCGACAGGGCCGCCTCAAGGGAGCCGAAGGACTTCCTCTACCCTCTCCTCAGGTCACTGTGCAGGAACAGCAGCGCTAAGGGAGGGGAGCCCGAGGAGGAAGAGCTTTAGTTCTAAGCAAGGCCTGCCCACGCAGGGGTCTGCTTGGAGGAGCGCATGTCTTCGGCTTCAAGGCCCTTCGACTCTGAGGGCAGGGTTTACCACCTGGGCCTCAGGAAGGGCGACGTCCCAAGGTACGTGCTGCTGCCAGGCGAGGTTGAGAGGGCCTCAAGGATAGCCTCATCCTGGGACAGGAGCTGGAGGCTGGCCCAGAGGAGGGAGTACTCAAGCTTCAGGGGCCTCTACAGGGGAGTTGACGTGGCTGTCATATCTACTGGCATAGGGGGGCCGGCCACGGCCATAGCCGTTGAGGAGTTACTTGAGCTCGGCGCTGACACCATGATAAGGGTTGGGAGCACTGGGGCAATACAGGACGACATAGAAGTTGGGGATCTAATAATAACTGCCGCCGCCGTCAGGATGGACGGCACCAGCTACCAATACGCCCCAGCTGGCTACCCGGCATCAGCCAACTATGAAGTAGTCATGGCCCTGGTAGAGGCAGCTGAGAGCCTCGGGGTCAGGTACCACGTGGGGGTCACGGCCTCAACCGACAGCTTTTACGTGGGCCAGGGGAGGCCGGGCTACGGGGGCTACATGCCAAGCTGGTCAAGGAACCTAATGCCTGACCTGAGGCAGATGAGGGTGCTGAACTTTGAGATGGAGAGCGCCACGCTCCTCACCCTGGCCAACATCTACGGCTTCAGGGCAGGGGCGGTACACGCGGTATACGCCCAGAGGGTCAGGGACGAGTTTGTTGCGCACGCCGGCGAGGAGAACCTAATAAAGGTGGCGAACGAGGCCGTGAGGATACTTCACGAGTGGGACGAGGCTAAAGGAAGGGCAGGCAAGAGGTACTTCTACCCGTCACTTCTGAAGTATAACTCCTGAGTGGCCTTCAGTGCGCTCAAGTTAACAGAAATTTAATGTTTGGGCATCAGGCCTAGCCTGGGACCTCGCATGGGAGGCCTTCTGGTCAGCTCGGAGGTGGGCAGGCTAAGGGAGGTCTTAATGCACGTGCCCGGCCAGGAGGTGACTATAGTTAACGAGAGCAACTACCGCCGTTACCTCTTCCGTTCCCCCCTGAACCTGGAGGAGGCCAGGAGTGAGGTTGAGAGCTTAATAGAGGTCTATCGAAAGGAAGGGGTTGAGGTTCACACTGTTGAGGGCCTAACTGACAAGCCGAATGCCATGTACGCCAGGGACCCGTTCTTCATGGGGCCCTCAGGCGCGATAATATCAAGGTTTATGTATGAGGTTCGTCGGGGCGAGGAGGTGGCCTTCAAGGAGAAGATAGAGAGCCTTGGCTACCCTATAGCGAAGGTTATGGAGGATGACGAGGTCTTTGAGGGGGGCAACGCCATGATGCTCTCCCCCAGCGTGGCGATCGCCGGCGTGGGGGAGAGGACCAACAGGAAGGGCCTCTGGTCCTTCATAGAGACGGTGAAGTCCATGGGAGTCGAGGAGGTAGTCGAGGTGCAGGTACCCATAAACGTCATCCACATAGACGAGTACATAGCTCAGGTTGACGTGAGGACTATAGTAACGGTGAGGCAGATGTTCCCGTGGGAGGCAATGGACAGGCTGCAGAGGCTTGGGTTTAATGTAGTGCCTATAGAGTATTCCCAGCTGCCTGGCGGCGTGAGCGCAAGGCTCTGCCTTAACATGGTGGCCCTCAGGCCCCTCAGGGTGGTCATGGGCGCTGGCTGCGACCCTGTCAGGAAGGTCCTGGAGTCGGAGGGAGTTGACGTGATAGAGGTCAAGGTTGACGAGGTTCTCAAGGGCGGCGGGGGCGTGCACTGCCTGACAGGGGTGCTGAGGAGGGATCAGGTGAGCGATAGCTAAGCCATTAGGTACGATGCTTACTTCTGGCCCTAGGAATCCAGTAAAGTTAAAATAAGGTTGTGGGCTACCCCTCTGCGAGGAGGCCGGTGGACCCGTAGCTCAGCCAGGACAGAGCGCCGGCCTCCTAAGCCGGTGGTCGGGGGTTCAAATCCCCCCGGGTCCGCCACATCGCAGGGCTCTTGTTTGACTTTTCCAATCTTTAATATTCCACCTCAGGAGGGTAATACCGTCTTTTCAAGGCGCTTGCAGAGTAACATCATAAAGCTGATGTCTGAGAACTAATATATTTGGCACTCCATAAAGTATACTGTAGGCTTCACGGTTGATCGCCTTGGTCTCAAAGGAGCAGGCCGTTAAGCTGATAGACGCAGCGCTAAGGAAGGTGGCCCTGGGGATGGTGGTTAACTTGGACAGCCACTTTTACATGATACACGGCCGCTCCTTTGCTGAGTCACTGGTAGAGGATCCCGTAGGCACCTACAGGGAGATGCTACACGTGGTGCCGGAGAGCATGGCAAGGACCATGATAAGGATAGCCATAAGGTCCCTCGGCAACTTCTCGGTAGTAGAGATAGAGAAGGCCCTTGAGGCCCTGAAGGAGGGGAACCCGGGACCCTTTCAAGAAATCATTAGTGGGGGTAGGCTAGGCTTTGCCAAGCGACTCGCGGGCTACTTCAAGGGCCCTCCTGAGGGCGCCCTCCTCGTCACCCTGCTCTACCAGTTTGTTAAACATCTCGTCCTCGGACACCTTGAAGTAGAGCGGCACCCTGACCTTGGGGTCGCTCACTGACCCCTTGAGCTCCTCCTTGAACTTACTCATGACCGAGAGGAGCGTCCTAAGGTACCTGTCAGAGCTGAGGCACTCAACTATCCTGTCCCTGGCCCTCCTGGCGGCGACCCCTGAGAGTCCCAGGGAGGTGACAGCCACCTTGAGGCCCTCTATGGGCTCTGCGGTGAACGGGTACACCACGTTGCCCTTCCTTGCCTCAGTGGCGTTGTTTACAAGGACCCCGAGGCTCAGGGCCCTCGAGGCGAGGTAGTCGTTGAGCTTCATGTCAGAAGTGGCTATAACCACTATGTGCGACCCCCTTATGAACCTGTCTACATCATCGCCTGGCCTGATCTCGGCCTTCACGAGCTCCACCTGGCCTGCCTTGAACGCCACCTCCAGCTCGTGGGAGAACTGGGAGGCCACCACTGTGACCTTGGCCCCTGCTGACGAGAACTCCAGGGCCCTCCTGGTCCCCACGGAGCCGCCGCCAAATACTACGACCCTGAGGCCGCTGACGTCTATGAAGAGGGGTATGAAGGTCAACCCTGACCCCTCCTGCGCCACAGCTCCACTGGGTCTATGAAGCAGAGGGGGTCGTCCCCCCAGAAGTCGCCGCTCACGGCCTCTGCCCTCCCCCTGCTCCCGCCCCCGCACACCAGCTTGAAGGGGCAGGAGCCGCACTTGGGCCCCCTCAGGTTCTCATAGAGCTTTATGAACTTGACAAGCTCTGGGTTATTGTAGCTTAGTATCTCCCTAAGGCTCTGCCTCCTCAGGTCGCCTACTATGTACTCGTCTATGAACTGACACGGCCTGACGGTGCCGTCCGGGTATATACTTACGGTCTTCCTGCCGCAGTCCCCCTGGGCGCTTATGAGCTTCAGGTAATCCATGAACTCACTGGCGTCCCTGGCGAGCAGGTCTGCTATGTAAATTCCCGCGAAGTTAGCCCTAACCAGCTCAACTTCAACCCTACCGGCGTACTCCTTGGCCTTATCAATTATGGCGTCGACAAACTCCTTGACCTGCTGGGGGCTCGGCAGCTCTGACACTATGTTCCTGGCCCTGCCTATGGAGTCGAGCAGGTAGTAGCTGACCCTGCTGGCCCCCAGCTGGGCCGCAAGGTCAACGACCTTGGGCGCCTCAGAGTAGTTCCACCTGGTGACAGTGGTCCTTATGCCGACGTCAAGGCCCTCCTCGACAGCGTTACGGATCCCCCTCACCGTCATGTTGAAGGCGCCCTGGACGCCCCTGAACTTGTCGTGGGCCTCAGGCCTGAGGCTGTCGAGCGACACCCCAACGTAGCTGAAGTTGAGCTCCCTGAGCCTCCGAGCCATCTCCCTTGTTATCAGGGTGCCGTTGGAGCTCAGGGCCATCTTGGGCCTCCCCTTCTCTGATATCAGCTTAGCCACGTCCCAGAACTCTGGCTTCAGCAGCGGCTCCCCTCCGCTGAAGATGACTAGTGGTATTCCAATCTCAGCCATCTCCTCGGCCACCTCGAGGAGCCTCTCCCTGCCGAGCTCTCCATGCCTTGGAGCTGGGCCGGCGTCTATGTAGCAGTGCTCGCACCTCAGGTTGCAGGCGTAGGTTATGTTCCAGAAGACCACTGGCCTGAGCTCCTCGCTGAACCTTGAGGGTGCGCCCTTGCCGTAGTGGCCCTTGATCTTGGTTGAGACAGTCCCTTTACCGGCAACCATGACGCTTACCGGTATCACCTTACCACACCCGGCTTCAGGTCCCTTATGCTGTAGATTACCCTGTACGACTTAGCCCCGGCGTCCCTGGCTATTATTCTGGCCACCTCCTCCACCAGGTCCCTCCTGACGGCGTGGATCATGGCGTAGCAGGGGTACCTCCAGGCCCCCTCAGGTATTGATGACCTGAGGACAACGTGCGTCGAGTGCTCGCTCCTGGCTGCGGCCTCGCAGAGCTCCTCGGCCGAGCCAGAGGGCTCCATGACAACCATGCCGTTCTCCTTGAAGCCGAGGGCCTCGCCGTCGACCGCGGCCCCTGGGTCCAGGAGGACGCCCGCCTCCAGCAGCCTTGGGATGAGCCTTACGACGCCCTCCTCAGTGAGCCCGCTTAGCTTAGCTGCCGCAGAATAGGGCCTAGACTCGAGCGGGAGCGACCTCAGGGCTTCCGGCAGCTTAGGGGAGATGCCCAGGGCCTCCGGCCTTGGGGCAGTGGGGGGCACCAGCGCGTACTTCCCAGCCCTTGAGACGCCCTTTATCAAGTCATACTTGACGCTGAGCTTGTAGGTCCTCACGGAGGTCAGGACCACGTACCTTGAGGCCCTGCCTATATGGGCAAGCTCCTCCGTGGCCTTAAGTATCTCGTCCATGTTGTTGCGCTTTATTACAACCCACACGTTGTAGTCAGGGTCGTCCCTTAGGTATGAGTGGGTCACCAGGGGGTCAGCCGCGGTGGCTTTGGCTATGGCATCTATGTCCTCGGCCCTCAGGGCCACCAGCGCGGCGTCCTTGCCCTGCGACCTGAAGTTATAGTAGAAGCCGACCCTCTTAAGGACCCCCTTGGACCTCAGAAGCCTGAGCTCCTGCAGCAGGGCCTCCTCGTCAACCCCAAGCGAAGAGGCCACCTCAGCGTAGGGGTCGGTAGACGTGAGGGGGAAGTTGTACTCCAGCTCCATTATGGCCCTTACCTGCAGGTCCGTTAGGCCGCTCAAGACGCCATCACCTCCTTTATGTTAACCCCGAGGCTTCCAGGCACATAGGGGCATGCGGGGTCCTCGCCTAGGGGGTCGCCGCTGTAGGCGAAGGCCCTCGCCCTACTGCCCCCGCATATCTCCTTGAACTCACACTGGCCACACCTGCCCCTGAACGAGGCCTCCCTGAGGCTCACCATGAGCTTTGAGCGCCTGTATATGTCAACTAGCCTCTCCCTCCTGACGTTACCGACCGGCACCGGGAGGAAGCCGCTGGGGTACACCATGCCGTCGTGCGAGACAAACACTATTCCCTTGCCGTCCCTAGTGCCCGAGGTCTCAAACCTGGCCTCTTCCCCAGGCTCGCCCATTAGGTCCCTGAGCTGGCTGGTGAGCCTCCTGTAAAGATCTCCAAGCCTCACAAGCTTTGAGGGCTCCAGTCTCCTTGAGCGGGCATAGTTAAGCAGCAGGGAGACCCTCCTAAACATGGGTCCCTCGGAGGTCCTGACGTTTATGCCGTACCTGCTGGCCTCGTAGAGGAATGCGCTCACGTCCTCCCACTCCTGCGGCGTCAGGTCCTCCCTGGCCTCCGCCCTGCCCACAGGCACTAAGTAGAAGACCTCCCAGACGTCAACTCCTAGGTCCCTGAGGAGCTTTACCATGCCTGGGAGTCCATCAACCGTGGACCTCATAACGGCAGTGTTGACCTGAACTCTGACCCCCCTCTTTATGAGCTCCCTTATTGCTGTCACGCCCGCCTCCCAGGAGCCCTGGTATCGCCTAACCTTGTCGTGAACCTCTGGGCTCGGGTGGTCTATGCTTATCGAGACCGCTGACACCTTGCCGCTGGCTATCATGTCCAGGCTGTCAAGCAGCGCCCTTGAAGGGCTGGGAGCCATGGCAACTGGCACTCCAAGGCTGTGCGCCTCGTCCACGAGCTCCCATATGTCGTCCCTTGACAGCGGGTCACCTCCGGTGAAGACCAGTATTGGATAGGGCCTTCCAAACTCCGCCACCTGCCTCACGAGCTCAAGGCCCTCAGCGTGGCTGAGCTCCCCTGGCAGGGGCCTAGTTATCGCTTCAGCCCTGCAGTGTATGCACGCCAGGGGGCAGGCCTTGGTGGTCTCCCAGAACACCAGCAGAGGCTTCTCCTCAAAGGGCCACCTGCCCATTCTGCTCAAGCTTCACGTCCCACGGCTGCAGCCGCGTATAGGCTATTGATAATTAGTATATGCACGCAAAGACCTCAGGACCTCATGGATTTGATCCTTGACGCTATGGCCCTAAGGGCCTCCTGTCTTCCCATCTTCTTGTCAACTATGACCCTTCCCCTGACCTCATACCATAACCTGGGGTAACTAGCCTCATCGGCTGTTGGATTGAGGCCCAGGTCCCTCGCAGCCTTGACTATCTCCTGCACGCTGGGGGACTTAACGCACTCGTCCAGCGACAGCCTTCTGCCCAGGGATCTGGGGTAGTTGCAGTCAAGGAACACGGGCCATATTATCATCTTTCCCTCTAGGTCCTCCTTGGGCATGGGGGACACCGTCATCAGCTAGCGGTCTGAACCCTCTGAACCCTGAGCTTCGCAATCTCCTTCTTAAGCCAGGCCTCAAGGAGGGGGCACGTGGACGGGTCGTAGTAGCCTCCCGCGCCGCACTCGCTGATGCGGGGGCAGGCCGCGCACGGTATGTCTAAAATGCTGCTGACGTCGACCTTTATGGAGAATGTTGGCGTGCCTACCTTAACCGCGTAAAGCTTGTACGTCCTCCTGCCGTTTACTGTGACCTCCTCGCGCCTTACAACTCCCCTGCGAATCAGCCTCAGGACAAGCCTTGAGCCCTCCCTGCTCGAGATGCCCAGCGTCTTCCAGAGCTCGCTCTGAAGGATGCCGTCCTTGTACTGACGTAATATGTCAATAGCCTTCTCCTCTAGGTCGCCGTTCTCGTTATCAGACATAGCTATCACCCTGTTAGTAGCTGTTCGGCAAACTTCACTAATTTTAAGTAAGCTTGAGAGAGCTTAATAAGTTTCTTGATAGAAAAGTAAGCCTTCAAGGCTCACTGCCTCGAGTACCTGCCCATGAGAAGGGAGTAGCCGAGCACCTTGCCCTTCATGGCGTTTAGAAGGGATAACGCGGTCACAGGTGATCTTAACGTGAGCTGTGACGACAGCGCGTGAAGGGCGAAGTAATACCTGTGAGGTCCGTGACCCTTGGGAGGACACGGGCCCCCGTAGCCTACGTCACCGAAGTCGTTAACTCCTTGGATCCCAACCCCTGGGATCTCCCTCGCGCCGCTTGAGCCGACGCCCTCCTCCAGGCGCGTCAGCGTTGGAGGGATGTTATAGATGACCCAGTGTATGAAGGTGCCGGAAGGTGCGTCAGGGTCGTACATTATCAGGGCAAGGCTCTTAGTGCCCTGTGGCAGCGAGGACCAGCTGAGCGGCGGGCTTAAGTCCTCGCCATCGCAGGTGTACCTGACAGGTATGACGTCACCCTCCTTAAAGGCCTCGCTGAGGAGCTGGAACTGGGCCCCCTCGCGGATCACGTACTCCTTAGCCAACTAGGTGCACACCTTTTAAACTGTAGGCTCTGGGAGAGCTTTAACCCTTAGCCAGTTGAACTTCTCGGAGGTCGGCTGAGACAGGTTACATCATCGCCTAGCTCAGCCCCGTGGCGTCCTCATCCCAACGATCCAGTGCCCCCAGCGCTTATATATGGTCCTCGCATAAGAGGAGAACTTATTAGTCCACGTCATTTTTAATGAGCAGGGCTAAGCCCTTGTGTGGCATAATAGGCGCCGCGGCCAGCTGCTCTGACGTCGTGCCCCTTATAATAAAGGGCCTTCAGAGGCTTGAGTACAGGGGCTACGACAGCGTCGGCATAGCTGTGGTGGGCGGCAACGGGCTGGCCGTGAGGAAGGGGGCCGGCGAGCTGGAGGTCGTCAGGAGGAGGCTCTCTCTAGATGAGATGAGCGGGCTCACGGGCATAGGCCACACCCGCTGGGCCACCCACGGGCCGCCCAATGACGTCAACGCCCACCCCCACACGGACTGCACGGGAACTATAGCTATAGTTCACAACGGCGTCATAAGAAACTACGCCTCCCTGAGGGAGGAGCTCCTGGCAAGGGGACACAGGATAAGGAGCGACACGGACACGGAGCTGGTGGCGCACCTTATAGAGGAGGGGGTAAAGGACGGCAGGGACTTCGTCTCGGCGCTGGCCCAGGCCCTAAGCAGGGTCGAGGGAACCTATGCCTTCGCCATAGTTAACTCGAGGGAGCCCGACAGGGTTTACTTCGCCAAGAACAGGAGCCCCCTCCTGGTTGGAGTAGGCGATAAGGTTAAGGCCGTGGCAAGCGACGTGCCCGCGCTCCTTGACATCACCAGGGACATCATATTCCTTGAGGACGGCGAGTTCGGCTACGTCACGCCGAGGGAGGTGGCAATTTACAGGCTGACGCCCTCAGGCTACGAGAGGCTCAGCGAGGAGGAGGTAAAGTCAAGGATTAGGCACGTTGACATAAGCCCGGAGGCCGCCAGCAAGGGAGGGTACCCGCACTTTATGATAAAGGAGATATACGAGCAGCCCCAGGCAGTGAGGGACACCTACGAGGGGAACGTTGAGGACCCAGCGCTTGAGAAGGCGAGCTCCGCCATATTAGGGGCCAACAAGGTGATAGTGGTAGCCGCCGGGACGAGCTACCATGCAGGGCTCGTGTTTTCATCACTGCTTGCGAGGAGGGCGGGCGTGCTGGCCCACACAATAATATCCTCGGAGCTGCCCTACCTGGTTGACAGCATTGACGGCGGGGACCTAATTATAGCGGTGAGCCAGAGCGGCGAGACCTACGACACCCTGGAGGCGGTGAGGAAGGCCAAGGAGAGGGGGGCCACGGTTGTTGGCGTTACTAACGTCCTCGGCAGCGCCCTTGACAGGGAGTCCCAGCTAAAGCTCTACACAAGGGCGGGCCCGGAGATCGGAGTCGCCGCCACCAAGACTTTCCTGTCGCAGGTGATGTTGCTAGAGCTCCTCTCAATAAGGGCCGGGGAGGCCTCGGGGAGGCTCAGGCCCTCTGAGGCAGGGGAGCTGCTCAGGGCCCTCAGGGAGGTGCCGCAGCTTTTGGCCAACACCCTTGAGGCCTCAGACCCAGTGGCCACGGCCCTCTCCAAGGGGCTCTCGGGCAGCGCCTACATACTGGGCAGGGGGCTCGGGGCCGCCATAGCCAGGGAGGGGGCGCTGAAGGTGAAGGAGATAGCATACATACATGCTGAGGCCTACCCGGCTGGCGAGAGCAAGCACGGCCCCATAGCGTTGGTGGAGAGGGGCTTCCCGGTCTTCATAGTAGCCACCTCCGACGCCAGGGAGATAGCGGGCAACGCGGTGGAGATGGCGGCCAGAGGGGCGAGGGTCTACGTTGTGAAGCCCGCCGACCTCGGACTTGAGCTTGAGGGCCGCGAGTCCATAACTAGGATCGACATGCCCCCATCGTCGGGGGTACTGGAGCTGGAGCCCTTCATACTGACCCCGCTGTTCCAGCTGCTCTCCTACAGGATAGCTGTCAGCAGGGGCTACAACCCTGACAAGCCGAGGAACCTGGCCAAGACAGTCACGGTGGAGTGATTGCCATGATAGGGTTCGTCCTGGCAGGGGGCTACGGCAAGAGGCTCCTGCCCATAACTTCCAGGACTCCGAAGCCGTTCATGCAGCTGCTGGGGAGGCAGCTTATAGACTACAGCCTCGACATGCTGAGGGAGGCGGGCGTTGATGACGTAGTGATAATTGCAACCCAGGGCTTCTCGAGCATGGCCTCTGCCGGCCGCGAGGGCGTCAGGGTAGTTGAGCAGAGGGGCCTTGACATTCAGGGGGCCCTGAGGACTGCCTATGAGGAGGCGGCCGCCTCAAAGGAGAAGGAGGCTATAGTCGTCTACACGGGCTTCCTGGCGAGCCCAAACACCATAGCTAAGCTCGCAGTAGAGTACTATCAGACCAGCGGCTTCCCTGTAGTTCTAGCTCTGGCCTCGGCCGCCACGGGGCTCGAGACCTACGGCTTCGTGACCGTTGACTACAGGGGCGCTGTGAGGGACTTCATGTGGGAGTCCCAGGAGGCCAACAGGTGGGGCATGGGGAGGGGCTACGTCTTCGGCGGCGTCATGGTGAGCGACGTGGGGAGGCTGGAGGAGGCTTCAAGGGCCCCCTTCGCCGAGTCCATGAAGGCCATGGCAAGGCAGGGCGTGCTGGGAGGGGTCCAGTGGCCCGGCAGGTGGGTCGAAATAGGCTACCCCTGGGACATACTTGAAGCTATAAACATGCTGCTTGAAGGCGTCGGCACCAGGGTTGCGAGGGGCGCCAGGGTCTCAAGGTCAGCTGTGATCGGCGATAACGTGATAGTTGATGAGGGCGCGGTGGTGGAGGAGGGGGCGGTGGTGAAGGGGCCCGCATACATAGGCAGGGATGTGAGGGTCATGAGTGGCGCTGTAGTTGAGGGCTTCTCCTCGATAGAGCAGGGCGCGGTGGTGGAGGAGAACGCTATTGTAGACAGGAGTTACGTTGGCATCAATGTGAGGGTAGGGGCCCTGTCGGAGGTCAGGGGCTCGGTGGTTGGTGAGGGCGCAGTGATAGGTCCCGGGGCCCACCTGGTCGACGGTTACCCTGAGAGGCTGCCCGAGAGGCTCAGGTGGCTCACGGAGTACCTAGGGGAGAAGGTCAAGCTGGGCGCTGTAGTGTCGCCGGGCCACGAGGTCCAGTGCTGCACCGTCAGCGGCAAGGGGGCAGTGCTGCCCTGAGCTAAGGCTAAATTCCTAGCCAAGGCTTAGGCAGTGGGATGGCCTCTGCGCCTGCCAAGGCTTACGCCTGAGGAGCTGCTCCTGGTAATCACGGGCTCTCTCTCAGGCATAATATTTGGTTCTACGACCCTGGCCCTCCCCCTTTACCTGAAGTCGCTCGGCCTTAACTCGTTCCAGGTAGGCCTCCTTGTTGGTGGCTACGTACTGGTGGGCTCCACGACTGGCCTCCTGGTGTCCGCCCTAGCGGACGCCTACGGCAGGAAGAGGTTCTTCATAGTTGGGAGGCTGGTGTCAGCGACAGCGTACCTCCTGCTGTTCCTTGGCGTGCCAGTTGCCGCCCTCCTCATATTTGGCCTTGGGGGAGGGTCCCTTCAGGCCCTCATGGCTGAGAAGTCAAGGGACATAGACAGGAACATGAGCTTAATGTCATCGCTGTCGACGGCCCTTGCTATAGTGGGGGCCTCCATACCTTGGGCTGTTGGCCTTAGGTACACGATGCTCGCGGACTCGCTGACCGTGATGCTAACCGCCGCGCTGGTGGCCCCGATAAGGGAGGGCTACAGGGGCACGGGCAGGGTGACTTTTAGGCTTGGCTCAATAAGGAACATAGCCAGGCTATCGACGGACGCGCTTATAGGGCTAGGGGCAGGCCTGATACTCCCCCTCATGTCCCTCTGGTTTAACCTGAGGTTTCACGTGACGGCAGCGAGGCTCTCCCCGGTCTACATGATGGCTGACGCTACTTTAGCTCTGGCATCGATAGGGGCCCCTGCGATAGCCAAGGCCATGGGCAGGGTAAGGGCTATAGTGCTAACTCACGCCATAGGGATAGCGCTCCTGATAGCCCTGCCCTTCTCGGGCTCCTTCTACGAGGCCGCCGCGATATTTGTGGCCCGCAACGCTGCTATGAATATGGCTAACCCCCTCTTCATGTCGCTCGTGGTCACCATGGTTCCTGAGGAGGAGAGGGCCAGGGGCTCAAGCCTGATTAACCTGATAGACGGGCTCCCGAGGTCCATGGGTCCATGGCTCACAGGCTACATATACTCTGTGGGGAACCTGACGTTGCCGTTCTTCATAACTGCCGCGCTCTACAGCGCGGCAACCGCAGCCTTCTACGTGCTGTTCAGAAACGTAAGGTGATCAGAAGAAGGCCTTGCCAGAGGTCAGGGCCCTGGCGGCGTCTAGGGCGAAGTAAGTTATTATCATGTCAGCCCCTGCCCTTCTTATGGAGTAGAGGGCCTCCATCATGGCGGCCACGCCGTCTATGAGCCCCTGCTTCGCCGCCGCCTTTATCATTGCGTACTCCCCACTGACGTTATAGGCGGCCAGGGGCACGTCAGGGTAGGTCCTCTTGACGAGGCTTATGACGTCAAGGTACATGAGGGCCGGCTTGACCATAACTATGTCGGCCCCCTCCTCAAGGTCCAGCCTGACCTCCTTTATGGCCTCCCTGGCGTTGCGCGGGTCCATCTGGTAGCTCTTCCTGTCGCCGAACCTTGGGGCCGAGTCCACAGCCTCCCTGAAGGGGCCGTACATGGAGCTCGCGTACTTAGCTGAGTACGCCATTATGCCAACGTCTGTGAAGCCGGCGTCGTCCAGGGCCTCCCTTATGGCCCTGACCTGGCCGTCCATCATTCCTGAGGGGGCTATGAAGTCCGCCCCGGCCTGGGCCTGGGACACTGCTATCTTCTGGTAAATCTTCAAGGTGGAGTCGTTATCGATTATGGTACCCCTCTTTGAGCTCACGGGGATGCCGCAGTGCCCGTGCGACGTGTACTCACATATGCAGAGGTCGGTCATGAGAACGGGTTCCCAGCCCACCTCAGACCTTATGGCTCTCAGGGCCCTCTGCACGGGCCCGTCCTCAGCGAAGGCCCTGGAGCCCACCTCGTCCTTAGTTGAGGGAACCCCAAAGATCAGGAACGACTTTACGCCCACCTCCATGGCTGCGTTGATGAGGTTTACGAGTTCCTTTGAGTCGGGTGGGTACGTGGTGTAGCCCTCAAGGCCTGGCGTTGGGGCCGGCGACTTGAGGTTCTCGTCAACGAAGAGGGGCATTATGAACCTTGACGGCGTTAGGTCGACCTCGGCTATGAGCGACCTGAGGGAGCTGGAGGACCTCAGCCTCCTCGGCCTTATCCTTGGAAAGCCTGTCAAGGTCTTCTCCCCCTCAGGCCTATCATGGAGTTGTACCTGTTCATAAGCTCTTTGGCCAGCTCTGCCCTTGACTCAGGGCTCTCCCTGAGGTAGGAGAATATCGGGAACATGGTCTTCTTCACGGTGCTGTTCAGCGCGGTCAAGACCGCCTGGTAGGGGTCCTGGCCCCCGGCTATGTTCTTTGCCGTTAGCTTGGCCTCCTCGTCCACTATGACGCTTACGACTCTCATTATTGATGAAATGGCTCTGTCTACGGCCTTCCTAACTATTACCTGCTGAAGGTTCTCAAGCTCCTCTTCTATGATCTTCTCTGCCCTGGGGACCTCTGCGAGCCTTGCAGATAGGTTGGCGTTTACAAAGTCCTTAACTTCATCTATGCCCACGTGGAAGAGCGGCGAGGCCGGGGGCGTCGAGATGTCCACCACGAGGCCCGACCCTCTGGCCGCCACCTCCAGCTCGGGCCTCATGCCGCCCTTTATGGCCACTAGCATGACGTCAAAGGGCGCCAACGAGGGCAGCTGCTGAAGAGTGGCGACCTCAACCTTTGTCTGCTGGCATAGGCTCTCCAGGGCCCTGGCCTTCTCTGGGCTCCTGTCAGCTATCACCAAGGAGGAGGGCCTCCACTTTGAACATAGGTGCTGGGCCATCTCGCCCGCGGCCATGCCGGCGCCCACTATGGCCACCCTCCTGCCGTCAAGCCCTCCCAGCCTGGCCGCGGCAATCTCTACCGCTGCCCTGGGGTACCCAAGGACGCCCCTTGATATGTTTGTGGAGCTCCTAACCCTGGCGCCGGCTGAGATGGCGCTGTGGAACACCGCGTCCAGGAGCTCGCTGCTGTACCCGGCCCTCCTGGAGTAAACCCAGGCCTCCCTGACCTGGCCAAGCACCTCGTCCTCTCCAAGTATGGCCGACTCAAGGCCTGAGGCGACGCGGAGCAGGTGCCTGGCGGCCTCGATACCCGTCAGGTGGACGTGGCACCCAAGCATCTCGTTAACTATGTCGTCAGCCCTGTCGTGGGCCGGCGAGTCAAGGTATACCTCAAAGCGGTTGCACGTGGAGAGCACCACGACTCCGCGGGACAGGGGCAGAAGCTCGCGGTAGGCCCTCTCCACAAGCTTGTTGGCGTGCGGTGAGATGCTGAGGAAGCATGAGTCCCTGAAGGTGACCCCGTACATCTCCAGCGAACTTATGTCTAAGCTCTCCTGGTCCTCCAAGAGTGACGCCAAGGGCACCTGTTGGTGGATCCAAATAAGGGCCTTGCATATGCCTGCCCTCAACCTGAACTAAACTAGTATATACATGTCTATTTTAGACATATACCGCACCTGAAAAACGCTGACCTGCTTTGCTCTATATACTCTATCATGATCCAGGAGGCGACGATTCAAAACTAGTAGAAGTCGTCAGACAGGTAGGGGGTGCCCGGCTTGTCAGGGTCTCAGAGGTCGCATCGATAAGCCCGTCAGCAGGCGACTCCGTGGTCCTACTGATGCCAATGAGGGGAGGACACGCCAGGGAGGTCATGGAGTTCGCCGCGAGGTCTGGCGCCTCGTGGAGGGGCACAATCCCCCCAGAGCTGACGGCATCAGCTATAGCCAGGGCCGCCAAGGAGGCCGGGTGCTCCAGCGTCAGGCTCTACTTCTGGCCTGCCAAGAGGTTCCTTGAGGATCAGCTTGACGACGTGGGAAGGATAGCGGCCATGATAACGCTTAACGGGCTAACTGTGGTTAACGACGGCTGCGCGGACTGCATAGCGCCGCTCGCGCTCCTCCCAGGAAAGATAGTTAGCGAGGCCGAGGAGGCCGCCAGGGCATGCGGCTCAAGGGCTCTAGGCCCGCTCATTGATGTGGCATTTAATGAGATTAGGGAGTGGCTCAGGGAGCTCAGCAGGGGCCTCACGCTTAAAAGTTAGTCAAAGTATAGCTCTAGGGGCACTCAAGCGTGAGCGTGGAGTGGGATAAGGAGAGGCTCAAGCTGCTCGAGGAGCTCAGGTCCAAGGGGATCAACCCCTACCCCCACAAGTACCCCGTAACGCACACCATCAAGCAGATAAGGGAGCTTGCCGCCTCCAGGAGCGACAAGCCCCACGAGCCGTTCCTTAAAGACATCTCGACCGCCGGGAGGGTGGCCAACATAAGGAGGCACGGCAAGGCCTCGTTCGTAGACATCTTCGATGAGGGCGAGAGGCTTCAGCTTTACCTGAGAGTTAACGAGCTCGGCGACAGGTACAAGGACTTTCTCTATTACGTGGGAAGGGGGGACATAATTGGGGTCAGGGGGGACCTCTTCTACACAATGAAGGGGGAGCTGTCCCTCCTGGTTAAGGACTACCAGCTGCTGGCCAAGGCCCTGATAGAGCCGCCCGACTGGACGAAGCTGAGCCCTGAGTTCAGGTATGCTCACAGGTACGTTGACTTCCTTTACAACGACCAGGCCAGGAGAGCCATGGAGGTGAGGTTCAACACTATTAAGGAGATCAGGCAGTACCTCTACTCCAAGGGCTTTGTCGAGGTCGAGACGCCGGTCCTTCAGCCAGTCTATGGAGGCGCCCTGGCGAGGCCCTTCATGACGCACGTGAATGCCCTGGATGAGGACTGGTACCTCAGGATATCGCTGGAGCTTTACCTCAAGAGGTTCATAGTGGGAGGCTTCGACAAGGTCTTTGAGATAGGGAAGGTGTTCAGGAACGAGGACATAGACGTAACCCACAACCCTGAGTTCACAATGATGGAGCTCTACTGGGCCTATGCAGACTACAACGACATAATGGACCTGACGGAGGACATGATAAGGACTGTGGCGTCCAGGGTGCTGGGAACCACTAAGCTCAGGATACCTATGCCGGACGGCAGCGTGGCCGAGGTCGACGTAGGTCAGAGGTTCAGGAGGGAGACCATGTTTGACCTCCTCTCCGAGGCCTTAGGTAAGAACATAGAGCAGGTGAGCGACGACGAGATGAAGAGGATGCTCGACCAGATGGGCCTGGTCCCCAGGGGAGGGGTTTACTCAAGGGGCCTGATGATAGAGAAGCTCTTTGATAAGCTCGTCACGCCCAAGCTTATACAGCCCACGTTCGTGCTGGACTACCCCATTGAGACGACCCCGCTCTGCAAGCCCCACAGGTCAAAGCCAGGGCTTGTAGAGAGGTTCGAGCTCTACGTGGCCGGCGTGGAGCTGGCAAACGCTTACACAGAGCTAAACGACCCCGTGCTTCAGGACCAGCTCTTCAGGGAGGAGCAGGAGATGAGGAAGAGGGGCGACCTGGAGGCGCACCCATACGACGTTGACTTCGTCAGGGCCTTAAGCTACGGCATGCCACCCACGGGCGGCCTAGGGGTGGGCATCGACAGGCTCGTCATGATGTTCGTCGGCGTGAACAGTATAAAGGAGGTCCTGCCGTTCCCCATGGTCAGCGCCAAGTTGGTTCAGGGGGGCTGACCCCCACAACATGGTTCACGGGCAGGTCCTGGTTTCAAGTTTATATATCTTGCCCCCATCTTTTCCCTTGGTGGGCCCGTAGTCCAGTCTGGCAGGATGCGGGGTACGCCAATGCCGAGGACTTGGCGCCCGACTCGGGTCCCTGTGGTCGGGGGTTCAAATCCCCCCGGGCCCACCAGCGGCTTCTGAAGGAAGGATAGGCCTCACGGCAGGGGCTATGCCGGCTAGGACTCCTTAGGCGCGGTCAGCACAGAGACAAGGTAGGCGGCCAACGTAACCGCGGCCACGATGACGAGGTCGAATGGGAACGGTATGAGCGGGTCGCCCCCATAGACGGAGGAGAGGCCGTAGGGGCCAAGTATGTCAACCAACATCATTGAGGTCACAAGCCCAACGTACCATGCGCCGCTCCTCACCGAGGGCCTGAGGTCCCTGTCCATAAGGTAGCCAGCCGCCATCGCGGCCGCCATGGATAGCACGGATAGCAGCATGGACAGCGCAAGGTAGTGGACCACTGCCTGCTCTGGGACGCTTATCCCGGAGCTGAGAGGGTAAAACACCTTGATGGCAAGAATGTAGTCCGACACCGCTATAGCAGCTGCGTAGGGCAGGGCCACTGCGAGCATGGACGTGCGTGAGGAGAGGGCCCTTATTATCATGAATGCTGCCAGGGCCGAGGTGAACGTTATGAACACTGGTATCATGGGTATCATGCCGGCCCAGTAGGCTATCAGCGAGGCCCCTATGGCGCCGAGGGCGCCCGCCGTGAGCAACTTAACGGACCTGCTCCTCGCGGTGAAAGCGCCTAGGGCCGTCCCACCAGTGACATAGGTCAGCAGTGTCGTGAGCACGGCGTAGCTCCCTATGGCGTACCAGCTTGGGAAGGGCAGCAGGAATATGAGGCCCAGCACCAGGGCAACTATGAGCCCAAGGCCTGGCACCGCGTACCTGTTAAGGCCGCTCAGCCTGCGAGGCAGGTGCCCGTTGGCCGCCATGCCATAGACTATCCTGCCCAGGTTACCCATCTGGACTATCGCGTTGCCCAGCGGCGAGACCCAGGCGTCTATTATCATCAATACGCTGAGGGCCCCAAGGCCAACGATTGCAAGCTCGCTGGCCAGCGGGGCCGCCGCTATGCTTGAGACTGCCAGGGCGCTCCAGTTGCCTGGGGTCACAGGCTCGAGGCGGCTTACGGTAGTTCCGTTGCTGAGCCTGACGGTCTCGCTAACATCTATGCTTGACCACCGGAGGCCCCCTATGAAGGCTACCTGAAGTAGGATGAATATGGCGGCCGTCATCGCCACAGAGAGGATGACAGCTTTAGGGACATCGTTGGAGGCCCTCCTGCCCTCGCCGCTGTACTCAACGGCCTGCCTGAAGCCCAGCATGGCGTAAGCTATGCCTGTAACTGGTATGGCCGCGAGGACGGCTGCGGCCCCTGAGAGCCCTTCGCCCGAGGCCTGGGTGCTCACTGCAAGGGCGAAGTTGTGCGGGTTAAAGGCAAGGGTCAGCAGGGCCACTATCACTGTCAGCGGGACAGCTACCTTCCAGATCATCAGGGCAAGGCTCACGTTGCCAACCAGCGCGACGCCGAAGTAGTTTATGGCAAAGATCACTAATACTATGGCAACGGCCACGACTAGTCCCTTGGGGGTCAGCACGGTCAGCTGCTGCCCGAGCACCGTGGCGCTCCTGACGAGCCCAGGTATGTAATAGCTGGCGTAGGAGACCGCTGCCACGGCCTCAGCTGGAAGGAGCGACGATATTGAGAGCAGGTAGAGCACGCCGGCTGAGAAGCCCACGAGGTCGCCGTGGGCCATCTGAGGGTACCTTACAACGGCGCCGCTCCTCGGGGCGGCGGAGGCCAGGTAGGCGTAAGCAATAGCCATGAATGCCACAAGCACGGCCGCAACTATCCACGAGGCCACGGAGAGGGGCCCATTGAAGGCGGCGGCTCCTAGCGGCGCGAGGAGCCAGCCAGCGCCTATTATTGCGCCTATGTTTATTGCGACGTAGTGCCAGAGGCCTAGGGAGCGGCTTAGCTTCTGGTCCTCCTCTATAGTACCGCGGTCAGCCAAGAGGCCTCACCCCGCAGGCCATAAAGCTACCATGGGGACAGCTAACAAAAAGCCATGAGGTTAAGCGTAACGTTCCTCTAGGCCCGTAGCCGGGCCCGTGAGCCTCCACCACAAAGGTGGGTCGCCTGAGCCTGGCCCGCAGGAGTTAATATTTAAGTTTTTCCCATGAAGGAAGCCAGCGATGACTGTATACAACTAGTAAGGTGCTGAAAATAAGCCATTGATAGGCCCAAAGGAAAGAACGGCGGTGACGTTAGGACTTAGCTACTGGGCCTATTACCTCCTTTCCAGCCAGCTTGTTTATCTCGGCCACCCTTTCATCGACAAGCTTCTGTATCTCCTCTATCTCGGCAGGCGTCAGGTGGGCGAACCTGCCCTGCAGCTTCAGGTACTCAGAGACGGGCTTCCTCTTAGCTATTGGGAACGTGACCCTGAAGTTGCCATGGTCAATCTCATAGAGCGGGAACACGCCGGTCTCGGTTGCAAGCCTTGATATGGTTATTCCAAGGGCTGGGTCGAACCTCCAGCCGGTGGTGCACGCCATTAACACGTGTATGAACGACGGCCCCTCGTCAAGGACCTCCAGGCCCCTTATGAACTTGTTTATCATGTCCTGTGGGTAGGCCGGGTTAGCGGTAGCCACGTAGGGTATCCTGTGGGCAGCGACTATCATGGCTATGTCCTTCTTGGTCCTCCACTCGCCCCTCCACACCTTGCCTGCCGGCGTTGTGGTTGTCCACGCGTGGAACGGCGTTGCGCTGCTCCTCTGTATGCCCGTGTTCATGTAGGCCTCGTTGTCGTAGAGCACGTACATGACGGGGTCCCTCCTCTCGAGCATGCCGCTCAGGCTCTGCAGGCCTATGTCAACCGTGCCGCCGTCCCCAGCGACCGCTATTACCTTTATCTGCTTGTCCTTCGGTATCATGCCCTTCCTCTTCATTACCTCAATGGCCCTCGCTATGCCTCCCGCGCTGGCGCCGGCGTTCTCAAACGCCGAGTGGAACCAGGGCACTGCCCAGTTGGAGTATGGGTACCTAGTTGTTGAGACCTCAACGCAGCCCGTGGCGTTAACTATTATTGTGTCCTTGCCCGCCACCTTGGTCAGCATCCTCATTATTGTGCCAGCCGTGCACCCTGCGCAGAGCCCGTGGCCGCTCAGGAAGTACTCATCCCTGGGCAGGTCGAACAGGCTCCTTATCCTGGGTAACCTCTTGACCTGCTCCGCCATCACTCCCTCACCCCGTAGAATATGGTCTCAGGGTACTTCCTCGTCCTGGCCTCCCAGGCCAGGCGGGCAAGCGCCAAGAAGTCCTCGTTCTCCATGGTCCTCTGCCCTATGCCGGCCACGACGCTTGTCAGGTTGAAGCCGAGGTCCTCCCTGACCTTGAGGCCGGCTATCTCGTTGGCCAGCGGCCCCTGGTATGGCGCGCCGTAGCTAATGGCCCTGTCTATGACGAGAACGCTCTTCACGTTTGACGTGTAGTTAACGAAGTGCTTTACTGGGAACGGCCTGTAGAGCCTCAGCCTCAGCAGGCCCACCTTAAGCCCCTGCTTCCAGGCGTCTGGCAGCACGCTCTTCAGGGTCGCGGCGTAGCTGGCGTTTGCAACTATAAGGGCCTCGGCGCCGTCACACATGTAGCACTCCATAATGCCGTAGCTCCTGCCGAAGGTCTTGCCGAATTCCCTGTCTATATCCTCAGCCTTCTCCGGCACGCCCTCCATGGCCTTGACCTGCTGGTACTTTATCTCATAGTAGTACTCAGGGGGCACTATGGGCCCTATGGTCACAGGGTGGTCAGGGTCAAGCTTGTACGGGTATGGCCTCTTGGGCGCGAACTTGAGCACCGTGTCCCTGTCCTCTACCACCACGGGCTCCGTGGTGTGACTCATCACGTAGCCGTCGTAGCCCACCATGACGGGCAGAAGCACGTCCCTGTCCTCGGCCAGCCTGTAGGCCTGTATTATGGTGTCGTAGGCCTCCTGGGCAGTGTGGACGAAGTAGATTATCCAGCCAGCGTCCCTGGCGTTGAAGAGGTCTGTCTGGTCGTTCCATATGCTTATTGGGGCGCTCAGCGCCCTCATGGCGACGCTCATGACTATGGGGGCCCTCAGGCCTGAGGCGACGTGAAGAACCTCGTGCATGAAGGCCAGTCCCTGGCTGGCGGTAGCAGTGAAGGCCCTTGCGCCGGCCAGGGAGGCTGCCAGGGTGGCGCTCAGAGCGCTGTGCTCGCTCTCAACATGTATGAACTCAGCGTCCAGCTCACCGTTGGCGACGAACTCCGAGAGCTTCTCCACAACGGTGGTCTGCGGGGTTATTGGGTAAGCAGCTATGACGTCAACGTCTAAGTCCTTGACGGCGTGAGCCACCGCGTAGTTGGTGCTAAGGGGTATGGGCCTCTTATACTGAACCTGGGCCTGCACCTCAGCTCACCTCCACGGGAACCATGTCAATAGCCTTAACTGGGCACTCCTGGGCGCACATACCGCACCCCTTGCAGTAGTCGTAATCAACGTCGTAGCTTATCTTGTAGACCCTCTTGGCCTTAGTTGTGTAGGACTTGTCAAGCTCCTTTATGGCGTTGTCTGGGCAGACGTACCAACAGATCCTGCACCTTATACACTTATCCTGGTTTATCACTGGCATGAGGACCTTCCAGTCGCCGGTCTTATACTCGAGGCTGTTCCCAGGGTTCGCAATGACGCCACCGATAACCATCTCCTTCCAGCCCGGTAGCCTCACGGACATGTCCTTCACCTCCACGATAGCTGAGTTAAGTCATAGGCCTCCTTAACCGCCATCACGTTGGCCTCCGCGATCTTACCGTGGAACCTGGACCTTATTACGTCTAATACGGTATCTAACTTTACAATCTCTGTTGACTTGACGAGGGCCCCCAGTATTGCCGTGTTAACTATGTTGGCCCTCAGCCACTTCATAGCCACGGCAGTCGCGTCCACAGTCGCCGCCCTGTACTTGTTGCCGAAGCCCAGCTTCTGGAGGAGCTCGTCCGGCTTGAGCGGGCTGTTGGCTACCAGGATGCCCCCGTCCTTCAGGCCCTCTATGTAGGAGGGCTTGAGCAGGCTCCTGTCAAGCACGACCACCACGTCTGGGTGCTCTATAGGGGTTCTGGGTATGAGCGGGCTGTCAGTTATCCTGGTGTAAGCCCTCACTGGCGCCCCTCTTCTCTCGGCTCCGAACTCGGGGAACGCCAGGGCGTACTTGCCCTCAATTATTGAGGCGGAGGCTATGACCTCGCTTGCCGTGACTGCCCCCTGGCCTCCCCTGCCGTGCCACCTGATCTCCAGCATAACCAACTTTGAGCGCCTCACCAGCAGTTCAGTGAGGAGCTGCAAATATAAGTAAATTGAGCCCTCTTCCCATAAAAAGTACCCAGTCTAGAGGATTTTCTTTTTAGAATAACATCTAATTTTCTTTAACGCCGTTAAAGTTATATATACGCCCATATACCTGTAGAGTTGGGTGCGGGAGCTTGAGTGAAACCGCGACCACAAGGAAGGTTCAGAGGCTCGGAGGGTCAAGCCTGATAATAACGCTGCCGAAGCAGTGGGCCAGGAGGCTTGGGATAAAGGTCGGCGACGAGATAGAGGTCATTGAGAGCGGCGGCAAGCTGTTGGTCCAGCCCAGGGATCAGAGGGCTGAGGACAGGGCAGGCACCGTAACTATAAGGTACAACGGGATAGCTAAGATAGCCGGAGTCGAGGCCATAGTAAACTGCGCCTTTGTGCACGGCTATGACAAGGTGGAGATACTGATCAGGGGCCTTGGGGAGGCGGACGTCAAAAGGCTCATGGCGGAGCTCAACGCAAGCAGGAAGGTGGCCTCCGTGGAGAGGGGCACCGACAGGCTTGTGGTGACGCTGGCGCCCTCGCCAAGCCTTGACGTCACCAGGCTCATAAAGGAGGCCAGCAGCTCGCTCCAGCAGCTGCTTGAGGCGGCGGCCTCAGGGGCCGAGGAGGCCGAGATAAGGAGGCTTGAGAGGCAGGCCCTGGAGCTCATAGAGTCCTCCCTCAGGAACTCGAGGGGGTCAGACATCATAGATCCCATGGCCTATGGGGTGCTCCTGGCCCTGCCATCAATGGTGGCGGACTCCTCCGTGGTTTTGAAGGGCAGGGTAGAGCTGCTCAATAAGCTGAAGGAGGCAGTTGGCGAGTTCCTGGGAGGCCTCGCGAGCGCCAGCGGCAGGAGGCTGCTAAACTCAGCCATGATAGCCTCTGAGCTGAGGGACATGGCCCTTCACGAGGGAGGGGCCGCCACGGTGGTTGTGCCCCTGACTGACGCCCTGATGAGCGCGTCAATGAAGCTCATATGTCCAAGCATACTGGAGCAGGAGGCCGAGAACCTCTCCGAGTGATCACCTTATCTCTATAATATCACCGTCCTGGGGCACGTAGTCTGGCCCGACCCTCTGGCCCTCATACTTGGCCCCCTTGCCCCATATCCTGGCGTACCTCATGCTGCTGGCCAGCGACGGGCTTATCTTCTCAGCTATCTCCCTGACGGTGGCGTCAGCCCTGACTATCAGGGGCTCAGGGCTGGGGGGCTGGCCTGGCTTCTTGGTGTAGATCCTCTTGACTCCAAGCAGCCTGTAGGCCACTGGCCCCACGCTGCTCAGCCCAATGCCGGTCTCGGCGGAGGCCAGAATCCAGGGCACGTCCCTCGGCAGCAGCCCGGCGGCCTCCCTGGCCCTTGACTCTGACGCAGGAAGGTCGGCCTTGTTGAATATCACGAATGTGGGCTTGTAGACCTTGAAGCTGAATATGGCCTCCTCGAGGTCGTCAAGCGTGGCGGGGCCGTAGACCTCAATGACAGCGTTGTAGACCCTGTAGTTGTTGAGCAGCCTCCTCGCGTCCTCCTCTGTGAACCTGGGGGTGCCCCTGTAAATGAATGTAAGCCCTCCCTGCGTCCTCCTCTCGACCTTGACAAAGCCCTTCTCGAGGGAGTAGGCTATGCCCCTGTCCTCGAGCGCCTCGAGGCTGGCCCTCAAGTCATTGGACGGCTCGGGGGAGTCAAGCCCGATAACTATTGCTATGACGTCGGCGTTCCTGGCCAGGGCCACGACCCTGGAGTTGACGCTGCCGTCCGGGTTGATGAGCGGCGGCGTGTCCACCAGCTGCAGCTTGACGTCAAGGTAGGTCATCATGCCCGGCACTGGGAGCTGCGTGGTGTAAGGTATTGGGCTCACCGCCACCTTGGCGTTGGTCAGCCTGGCCACTATGGAGCTCTTGCCTGAGTTGGGCGGCCCAAGTAGCACCACCTGGCCCGCCCCGGCCTTCTCAATGAACATGCCGGGCCTTGAGCTGCCCGACCTCCTCTGCCTCTCCCTCTCTGACTCCTCCCTGAGCTCGGCCAGCCTCCTGGTCGCCCACAGCCTCAGCTTCTCGGTGCCCTTGTGCTTGGGCACAGAGCTCAGGAAGTCCTCAAGCGCCCTGATCTTCTCCTCCGTCGTCTTAGCCTCAGTGTACTTGTTGAGCTTAGCTATTGCCTCAGCGGGCAGGTTGGTTACTATGGCTGGCTCCCCAGAATCTTCAGTTCCTTGAAATGCTTTTATTCGTTCTGAGAGGCCCTCGCTTTATAGCTAGTCAACCTCGAGCGCTTTGGGGGCTGAGAGTGTCAATGGAGGCCGAGGCCAGGAGGCTCGCTGAGATGCTTCTGGCCGCCAGGAATGCCGTAATCTTAACGGGCGCCGGCGTCAGCACAGCGAGCGGCATACCTGACTTCAGGGGGCCCAACGGCCTCTGGAGGAGGCTTGACCCGTCCCTCTTCGAGATATCCTACTTCTACCAGGACCCCCTGGGCTCGTGGCGGCTCTTTATGGAGAGGTTCGGGCAGCTCAAGGGGGTCAGGCCTAACCCTGCCCACATAGCTATAGCCAGGCTGGAGGAGCTGGGGCTCGTGAAGGCTGTTATAACGCAGAACATAGATGGCCTTCACCAGGCCGCGGGAAGCAGGAGGGTTATCGAGCTTCACGGCAACGCCTCGAGGGCTGTCTGCACAGAGTGCGGCAGAAAGTATGACATAGAGGAGGCATTTAAAGCCGTCAGGGAGGGCAGGCTCCCCACGTGCCCCGTGTGCGGCGGGCTCCTGAAGCCTGACGTTGTCTACTTCGGCGAGCCCCTTCCTTCGGACGCCCTTGAGGAGGCCTTCTCCCTCGCTGAGTCCTCGGACCTCTTCATAGTTGTGGGCTCAAGCCTTGCCGTGAGCCCTGCCAACCAGCTCCCGATAGCAGCTAAGGCTAGGGGGGCAAGGCTTGTCATAGTAAACGTCGGGGAGACTATGCTTGATGACATGGCTGACCTGAGGGTGGAGGCCCCCGTAGAGAAGTTCATGCCCATGGTCTGCGCGCTCGTCGAGGACATGTTGGCAAAGGGCAGCGGCTGCAGGGCTGCGGCCGGCCTAAGCTAACTTAAAGAGCACCTGCCCGCCGCGGCTGACCTCCTCGACCTCACCGATAACTTCTAGGTGCCTCAGGTGGGCCAGGGCCTCGCCTATGGCAAAGTACTTCTCGTAGGGGCTCATCAGCTCCCATGAGCTGGCCGAGGTCCTCCAGCTCATGCGCCTGGCCACGTCATAAAGCGTGGCTGGAACCGAGAGGAGGGACTTAGCCTCGCTGAGCCTGCTGCGGTGGTGCTCTATTATTTCATCGGCCCTCCTGGCCGGGGCCTTTATGATATCCCCGTGGCCTGGCATTGCTGTGCTAATGTCCATAGACTTGACCCTCTCAAGGGTCCTCAGGTAGTCGCCCAGGGGGTCCCTGGAGGCATTCGCGGTGTCCAGTATGACGTGAGGCGTTATCCTGTCCAATATTACGTCTCCCACGATGGCCGTCCCGTTACCTATCAACGCTATGTGCCCCGGCGTGTGACCGGGCAGCTCAATTACCTTAAGAGGTTCGCCGACATTCAGCGTATCCCCCTCCCTCAGGGGTCTAGCAACATCGGCAAGCTCGTCGTAAACTTCCCCGAGCCTTGGCACCGGGTGCACCTCCTCCATCGCCTTGACCTCGGCCTCTGGGACTCCGTAGTACCTGTAGGTCTCCAGGACCCCCTCAAAGTAGTCCCTGAAGCCCCTCCTCACGACATCGAGGTCCACGGCCCCCATGTAGACCTCAGCTCCGGCTAAGTTTGCCAGCACGGGGGCCGCCGTGGCATGGTCAACATGGAAGTGCGTTACAATTATTGATCTGAGGCGGCTGAGGCTCAGACCAAGGCCCTTAAGCCCCACAGCCAGGCTGTCAAAGCTGTTGGCCCAGTACATGCCTGGGTCAACTAGGCTGAAGCTGCCATCATCTATTATAATGTAAGAGTTCACGTAGCCGAGGGCCTTGATCGGTATTGAAACCTTTAGCCTCTGGACGTCCAAGGCCTTCCCGGTCCTCCGTGGGGGCCCAAAGCTAATTTTGCCCTCTGTTAGACAGCTGCCGAAAGAAGCCTAGGACTTCCCTTTAAAAGGTTCCGTCACCCATACTCTTACAGCGGGTGAAAGAAGTGAGCGTGGAGGCAGGAAGGGTAGAGGTGGGCCAGACAAAGGAGAGGAGGGTGAAGTTTGAGGTCTCAGCCGAGGACGAGGAGAGGCTCGACTGGTACCTCTCCAGCGCCTTTGCGGAGGGCGCATGAGCTTCAGTCGCGCTAAGCTGGCGCAGTTGTTGAGGCTATTCCTTAAAATTCGGCGGCGTTAGGGCTTCCTGGTACCTGGCTTGAAGCTCTCGCTACTGGGCCTTGACGCCCTGTCGCCGTCGCTGCTCTCAAGGGCTGTGGAGAGGCTGGGGCTGAAGAACATAGGGTACGCCCTGAGCGACAGCAGGCCCATACCGCTTCACTCGATGCCGCCCATAACGCCCACGGCATGGACCAGCATGGCCACGGGCGTGAACCCGGCGAAGCACGGGGTCTGGGGCTTCACAAAGTACTACAGGGGGCCCAAGGGGGAGCACCTCTCGAGGCCCTACACATCCCTGGACGTCATGTTCCCCAGGGTCTTTGAGGACGCGGCCCTGATGGGGCTTGACGTCGCCGTAGTCAACTACCCCCTGACCTGGCCCCTGGAGGGCCTCTGCTGCCTTGACAGGATGACCGTGGTCGGCGACACCTTCCTGGCTCCCAGGGTCGTCTACAGCCCCGGGGACCTGGCGGGCAGGCTGGGCAGGCACTTCATAACGTTCAACGACATGCCGGACCCCTACGAGAGGACTAAGAGGCTGGTTGAGGGCGCCCTGGAGCTGCTCTCAGAGGTTGACGCGGACGCCTACTTCATAGTGCTTCCCTACCCAGACCAGGCGTTCCACAAGGACCACAGGGAGGTGCTCTCGGTGGGGCCGAGGTCCGCTGAGGTCTGGGAGGCAATAGATGAGCTCGCCGGCGAGCTCATGAGGAGGTCCAAGTTCTTTGTGCTTGCCTCAGATCATGGGGCTGGGGTGCACAGGGTCTGCGTCAACGCGCTGGCCCCCCTAATGAGGGAGTTCGGCGTAGGGGTGCCGAGGAGCCTTACGGGGAGGCTAGCCCTTTACCTTGTGACCGCAGCTGACTTCATCTCAAGAGCCCTGCCCCCCTCCCTCTCGCCAAGGGAGCTCTCCAGGCGGGGGCCGCTGGCCAGGGTCAGGGGAAGGCTTGGCGGAGAGCTAGTCAACGTTGCAGTTGCCGCCACGCACGAGTCCTCGGGCGAGAGTGAGCTGGCCAGGCAGCCCTTCACCTACGACGCCGGGGGTCTGTCAATAGACAGGATACTCTACTTCAGGGACGAGGCCTCCAGGGAGAGAGGCCTCAGGGCGATAGAGGGGTCCTCGGCCTCAAGGTACCTCAGGGTGTCAAAGCTTGAGGAGAGGTTCAGGGGGGCCTACATGCCCCCATACCCAAGCCTCTTCGTGGAGACGGTAGATGAGTTGAGGTACCACGTGGTCTCAAGCAGGTCCCTCGCTGCCCTGAGGCACGACATGATGCCAGACCATGAAGTGTACGGCGTCCTGCTCGTGAGGGGCGCTGAGGTGAGGGCTGACGTAGCGGAGGTATACGACGTTGCGCCCACCCTGCTCTCCCTTCTGGGTCTCAGGACCCCCAGGGGGGCCGACGGCAGAAGCCTTGTTGGGGCGAGCGCTGGCGAGTACCCCTATGACGCGGCCGTCAGGCTGAGGGTGAGGCTCAGGGGGCGCAGTGGCTAGGGGAAGACTTGGCAAGTCTGCAAGTCTGTGGGAATGTAGTTGCACACATTATACGGTATATATACTTGTTCATAACTTCATAAAGGCATTTATATCGCATTAAAAATATAGTTCACTGCAGCACGGTTTTGGGGTGTAGAGAGTGAGGTCAAAGAGCAGGAGGTCCATATCTACAGCGGCCCTGGCGGCTATCATAATAGTTATAATAGTTATTGTGGCCGTCGGGGGCTACCTAGCCTACGTCTCGTCGAGGCACCACGTCACAAGCACGACGCCTACAACAACTTCCACTAGCCCGACCACAACTTCCACGACCCCTACGCCCACAACAACGACCTCCACGCCCATAACCACCACGACTACAACAACGCCCTCGCCCACAACAACGACGCAGGTGGTCACGCTTACAGTTGCTGACTCTTATAGCACCAGCGAGAACATTGCCTTCAACAAGTCCCTGGCCGAGTTCGAGCAGGAGTACCCGTGGATACACGTTGAGGTTGAGTACGGCGCCGGCATAGGGACAAGCCCCTACACCTCTGAGGCCCAGGCCCACGACGCGCCCATAATTATAAGGGACTCCAGCGACTCCGCCGGAGCCCTCTTCGCAGCAGGCATACTGGTTAACCTAAGCCAGTACCTGCCGCCGAGCTACTTCCAGAGGTTTAACCCCACCGCAATAGAGGACTGGACCCTCAACGGCTCCGTCTACGGGCTGCCCGACAACATAAACTACATAGTGATGTTCTACAACAAGAAGTACGTGCCTGAGCCGCCTAACACCACTGACCAGCTGATACAGATAGCTGAGCAGGTAAACAAGACCTATGGGGTCTGGGGGATCGCCTACGGCGCCAGCGATGAGTATGGCTACAGGTTCGCCGCCTGGTTCGCAGGGTTCGGCGGGCAGATATTCGTGACCCAGAACGGCAAGATAGTGCCTGCCCTCAACTCAACTGCCATGGTTAACGCCCTTAACTTCTGGTACAACCTGACCTATGACCTAAAGATTAACTACCTGGCCCCAAGCACGGGGGCCGGAGGCGCCGAGGGCCAGCTCTTCATGGAGAACAAGGCAGCCATAATATTCGACGGCCCGTGGGACCTGAAGCCGTACTTCCAGGCCCTGGGCTGTGACCTTGGCGCCGCACCGCTGCCCGTGGTGAGCCAGACGGGCCTCTACGCTGAGCCCTTCATAGGCAGCACCGGCTGGTCGATAACCACGCCTCAGGCCAACGGTGTGCCCGCGAGCCAGTGGAACGCCACCCTGCACGCCGCCCTGCTCTTCATAGAGTTCATGACTAACTACAGCAACGAGTACGGGCTCTTCGAGTACGCCGGTGACATACCTGCGCTCAACAGCGCTTACCAGGCAGCCCTGCAGAACCTGAGCGCGCCCACCAGCAACCAGACCCTGGCCTGCCTGCACCAGGTGATAAAGGGAATACTTGCGCAGAGCCAGCACGGCCAGAAGTTCCCGAACATACCGCAGATGGCCTACTACTGGAACTCATTCCACGAGTATGCCAGCGAGTTCTTCGCTGGAAAGATAAATGCCCAGCAGGCCGCGCAAGGCATGGAGCAGGCCTTCATAAGCTCGCTGCAGAGCGCCGGGCTGCTAAGCCCAGCCCAGCTGCCTCCAAGCGAAGTTTTAACGGTGCCCGAGCTCCCCGCCAGCAGGTACTGAGGCGGGGAGCTAATGCCGAAAGTTTCGCCTAAGCTTGAAGGCTTACTATATTTTTTACCCCTGCTGGCTGCTGTCCTGTTTCTATTCCTGTATCCGCTACTATACTCTGTATACATATCAATGACTGACATGAGCCTCCTGCACTTCTACAAGTACAAGTTCGTGGGACTGCTAAACTACGTCATAGCGATAAGGCTACACTACGTCTCAACGCTGCTAATAAACACAGTGATCTGGACCGTGGGGAGCCTCGTCCCAATGATGGCGCTCGGCTTTGCTCTTGCCCTCATATTAAACCAGAAGGACCTTAAGGGGAAGTCAGTGTTCTACGCGATATTGATACTCCCGTGGGCCTTCCCAGGCTTCATCTCGCTGCTGGTGTGGCAAGGCATGTGGGTGTACCCGTACGGGTTCATGAACAGGTACCTGCTCCCCTTACTTCACCTCCCCCCTGTGAACTCGCTGTCTTCAGTGTCAGGGGCCTGGGCGGAGCTCATAGTAACAAACGTGTGGCTCAGCTTTCCCTACTACATGACGGTCTTCTACTCAGGGCTGCAGAGCATACCAGGCGAGCTGTATGAGCTGGCGGACGTCGATGGGGCTGGGGCCCTGACAAAGTTCCTCAAGATAACGCTGCCCTCGCTCAGGAAGACCATAGCCTTCGTCGCTATAACGAGCTTTGTGTTCACCTGGAACAACTTTTACCCAATATATGTGCTGACGGGCGGCGGGCCGGGCATTTCAACGGAGACCTACATAGTCTATGCGTACCAGCAGGCGTTCGCTTACAACAATTATGCTATGGGCGCGGCCCTCTCCATAATATCAACGCTAATAACCATAGTGCTAGCTATAATAGTTATGAAGTACACAGGGGTCCTGGAGGGCATAACGTGAGGGGTGGTGTCCTTGAGCTCTAGGAGCCGCGCCAAGATGCTGAGGGCGCTGAGGCTTGCCGTGTCATACTTAGTGTTGATAGTAATGGCCATCTGGTCCATCCTGCCCATTTACTATATAGTACTGCTCTCGTTCAGCAACGTCACCAGGCTCCTAGCCTTCTCGCTGAAGGACCTCATACCTACGCACATAACGCTCACAGCCTACAGGCAGCTCATCCTGGGACGCTTCCTGCCGACCATAAAGGCACCTAACTTCCCGCTCTGGGTCATGCACAGCATAGAGCTCGCGGCGGCGACCTCCCTCCTGTCAATAGCGTTGGCCATGGTGGCGGGTTACGGGCTCTCAAGGCTTGACATACCAGCCAAGAAGACGCTGGCCACGTTCACCTACATAATAACCTTCCTGCCCGTAACTGCCACTACGGTGCCGCTCTTCCTGCTCTTCGCCAGGCTTCACCTGCTTAACTACGTTGGCCTCGTCCTTGCATACACCCCAGGCACGGCTGTCTTCGCGGCGTTCCTGGCCAAGCTTGCCATAGACTCCATACCGCCCGACTATGAGGAGTCGGCAATGGTTGACGGCCTCTCCAGGTTCGGCGCCTTCATAAGGATAGTGTTCAGGCTAGCCATGCCAGTGGTGGCACTTACTGCCCTCCTGGGGTTCCTAGGGGCCTACATGGACTACGCCACCGCCTACGCCTTCATAGGGATAAACCCCAAGCTGTGGACAGCCATGTTAGGCCTCTACTACCTGGCGGGCCTCTACAACCCGGCCTCTGCGCCTAACTATAACATATTTGCGGCAGGCGCGGTGCTCATGGGAATACCGCTCATGGCGCTGTTCCTGGTGTCACAGAGGATGATGACTAAGGCCTACAGCAGCCTGGCCGGCATAAAGTGATTTTAAATCAGGCAAGCTAAGCCCAGGTGGGGTTGACATGGAGTACATAAGGCTTGAGGACGTGTGGAAGACCTACAGGACGAAGAACGTCACCGTGACCCCCCTCAGGGGCCTCAACATGAGCGTTGACAAGGGCGAGCTAGTAGTGGTGTTGGGCCCCTCAGGGGAGGGCAAGACGACGCTGCTAAGGGTCATAGCCGGCCTCCTGAAGCAGGACAAGGGACACGTATATCTGAGGGGCGAGCTGGTGGACGACCTGCCGCCCAAGGACAGGAGGGTCGCAATGGTATTTCAGAGCTACGCCATTTACCCCTTCATGAACGTGTATGATAACATAGCCTTCCCGCTGAAGCTGGCCCACAGGCCCAAGGAGGAGATAGACCGCGAGGTCAAGAGGGTGGCCGAGATGCTCAGGATAACTGACATACTTCAGAAGAAGCCCTCCGAGCTCAGCGGGGGCCAGAAGCAGAGGGTCGCCATAGCTAAGGCCCTGGTCAAGGGGGCCGATATACTACTTATGGATGAGCCCATGGCAAACCTTGACGCCCAGGTCAGGGTCTTCGCAAGGGAGGAGCTGAAGCAGCTCCACAGGCAGCTCGGCACCACAATAGTTTACGTGACACATGACCAGGTTGAGGCCCTCTCCCTGGCTACTAAGCTGGCCGTCCTTCACGACGGGGTAATACAGGACTTCGGGGACCCAATGGAGGTCTACAGGAGGCCTAGGAACGCCTGGGTGGCTTCGTTCGTGGGCAACCCGCCCATGAATTTGTTTGACGGGGTCGTCTCGGGCAGCTACATAGTTGCTAAGAAGGGCAAGCTCAGGGTCCCAGTGCCCGAGGAGTACAGGAAGCTCGTCAAGGATGGCCAGGAGGTCATATTTGGCTTCAGGCCCGAGGACGTAAGGGTGGGCGAGGGGGAGCTCTCAGGCACCGTGTCCATGGTGGAGAGGGTTGGGGCCTACACGGTAATACACCTGGACGTCGGCGATGGCCAGCTGCTGAGAGTCGTTTACCCCTCGCTTTCAACCGTCAACAGAGGGGACAGGGTCAACTTCAGCGTGCCCGCCGAGGCGGTCTCTCTCTACGACCCCAGCACAGGCAATAACTTGGAGCAGAGGCGCTGACCTTTCTTACAAGGCTAATAAGCTGTTAGCCAGGGTTTTCCATTGTAACGCTTAAATAGGGGGGCTCCATTAACCCCCCGAGACCCGAGGTGAAAACTGGGTATAGGAGCGGCGTGCACTTCAAGGCCCTTGCGGCCCTCGTTTTGCTGGCAGTTATAGTTGCCCTGGCGGCGGCCTCCTATGTACAACGCTCAGAGCATCAGCGGAGCGCAGCCTCCCTGCAGCTCTCCCCGCCAGCGCCTAGCTCCTACTCCGTTGTGGCCGGCCAGCCACTCAGCCTTTACATACCGATCCCGGCCGGCTACTCCGCCGAGGTGTTCCTGGGCAACGGCTCCAGCGTCACGGTAAGTGGCGACTACCTTACAGTAAGGTACCGCTGGCCTGGCAGGTACCTGATATATTACGTGCTCATCAAGGGAGGCAGGGCGGTGGCGTCGACGTCGCAGGAGCTCATAGAGGTCCTGGTGACCCCTAACGTCAGCGGGCAGCTGTCCCAGGAGGTCAGCGTGCCAATAATTGTAGTAAGCGGCATAAATGGCACCCCAGTCCTTGAGGTTGGCCAGAGGGCCAGCGTCTTCATAGGCTACCTCCAGCCGCCCTCGGGGCAGAACATGACAATCTACAGGTACTTCCTCAGCCTTGGCAACGGGACGACCATAGAGGTCAGCCCGAGGAACTACACGGCATACCTTGGGACTGGCAACTACACGTACCTGAGGCCCCTTGAGGACCCGATAAACGTCAGCTTCAGCGAGCCTGGCCTTTACCCGCTCACGCTGACCGTCGAGACCCTCAACGTGTCCAGCGGCCAGACGTTCAACTACAGCTACACGCAGACGGTGGCCGTTGAGTCGAGGGGGCTCAGGTTCTCCATGTTTAAGCTTGACGTTGACCTTCCGAACCCGGGCACTATAGTCGTGGCTAAGAACGTGCCAGGAGGTCCCTTCAGCTTCGACCCAGACATAGACTACGGCAACATAGGCTTTGAGGTGCTCCTTAACGTCTACTCCACGCTCGTTGAGTACTTCGGGGCCAACACCACCAAGTTCATACCTATGGCGGCCGAGTACCTGCCCACCGTGGGCAACTGGTCCAACGCCACGGCCAGGTACCTTTACGGGGCCATATCGCCGAACTACACGGTGTACATATTCAAGGTGAGGCCTGGCCTTAGGGCCGCCAACGGCGACCCGATAACAGCGTACGACGTCTGGTACAGCGTGATAAGGGACATGCTCTGCGCCGGCGGAACGCCCGGCACGCCGGGCTGGATACTCACCCAGTACCTCATACCGAACTACACGCCCTTCACCTTCGTCGTCACGTCGCCCAACGACACCCAGGGGGCCGAGGAGATCATAAACGCTGTCAGCTACAACAACGAGACCGACACTGTCACGTTCCACCTGGTGAGGCCTGTTGGCCAAGTGGCATTCTTTGACGCTTTGGCTGACCCACAAGGCGGCTCAATCCTTGACGCGAAGTGGCTCGAGGAGGTGGGGGACGGCATAAACTTCACAGGCCTCTACGACCACAACATGACCCAGCTGGCGGAGGCCTTCTACAGCTACGAGCAGACTTGCAGCGAGGGCAGCTACAACACGGCGGTGCAGTGGCCCTCAGGGCAGTCCGCCGGCTTCACGGGGCCCTACTACATAGCTGTCTACACGCCGGGCCAGAGCGTGGTGCTCAAGCCTAACCCCTACTGGCCGAACAACATAACCTACTTCCCCAGGCCAAACGATACCGTGGTTATAGAGTGGGTCAAGGACCCGACGACCGCCTATGAGCTCTTCGCCTCCGGCCAGGCGGACATAGTGACAAACCTGCCGACAAGCTACATACCAAGGCTGCTTCAGCTGGAGTCGCAGGGCAAGGCAGTCATTTACTCCTTCTCGCCCTCGCTGCTCGAGTGGTTCTTCGCCTTTAACGTTCAGGTCAACGAGTCCCTGCTCTCGCAGATCAACCCCGCGTACCACGTACCCAGCTGGTACTTCGCCAACCCCCTGGTCAGGGAGGCCTTCGCCTACGCCTTCAACTACACTGAGTACATAAACGACATAGTTGGGAACGTGAAGTACCACTTCAACTTCGGCAGCCTTTACTGCGGGGCCCTGGTTCCAGGCCTTGACATTTACATACCCCCCTCGCAGCTCGCCGGCTGCCCCACGTTCAACCTGACGTACGCCAAGGAGCTGCTCGAGGAGAGCGGCTTCTATAACATAAGCGTCTACTTCCCAATAGTAATATCAAGCGGCGACACGACGGACTACACGGCGGCCCAGATGTGGGCCGCGGCCCTCCACAACATAGACCCGAACATAAACGCCGTGCCCATATACCTTCCCCAGGCCGTAATAGAGGCCTACCAGGTGCCGGGGCAGAACGGCCTGCCTATATACTACTGGTACTGGAGCGCCGACTACCCAATGGCTGATGACTTCATGAACGGCATGTATCTAGAAGACGGGGACTACGCCCTGCCTGACGGCTGGAACGTGACCTACCTGGAGAACCTCAGCGCCTACTTCAACCAGTCAAAGATTAGCTACCCAGGCCTGAGCCCGAGCGTCGAGCCCGAGATAGGCAAGTGGCTCTGGCAGGAGGCCATGGAGTACCTCGAAATGAACAATACTATAGGTGTCGCAAACTACTATGACATATCTGGCAACTATACAGAGGCTTACGAGCTCTACAGGCAGGCAGAGCAGGAGGCGGTGAACCTCTACATGTACGTTTACACTATATACCAGAACGCGCTGATAGCGGCGAAGCCCTACATGCACGGCTACATGGGCCTCATATCGTGGCAGGAGAACCCCATGTGGGGAGGCATTAACGACTACGCGTACTTCTGGTGGGTCAAGGGCTAGCCCCAGCAGCTATATAATGGCCGCGCCGTTTAAGCGGACTGTGAAAGCATAAATTCTAAAATATGACCTAAGGTGCCAGGTGACCTGCACTTGTCCCAGCAGGGCCCTCAGGACAAGGCCGCGCCTCAGGCCACTCAAAGGCCCGCGGCGCAGCCACAGGCAAGGCCTCAGGCCGCCACGGCGCCTCAGGCAGCTAAGCCGGCCCCAGCCGCAGCTAGGCCCCCTGCTCCGGCAGCCCAGCAGGCCCCAGCGGCTAAGCCCCAGGCGCCACAGCCCATAGTGCTTCCGCCTCCGCCGCCCGTTGACGTCGGAACCGTTGCAGTGGTGGAGCTGCTAGATGCCATAATAAAGTTGAAGAGGAGCGGCCTGCTAGGCATGATCTCCTACCTGGCTGACAAGGCCGAGGACTCCTTCCTCTCAGCGGCTACCGATCCCGCCCTGATGAGGCTCATGGCCCTCCTGGCCTCTGTAAGTTACGGAGTGACCAAGGTATCGCCTGACGACATAGCTCTGGCCCAGAACTCAATACAGGACCTCACCTCATGCGCGGTGACAGCCCTTGGAAGGGTTGACGTAACGGAGGAGCGCAGGTACGGGGCCCTGGGCATGGGCTACAGGCTCAGGGACCCTGACGTGGGGACCTCGCTCTGGATACTCCTTCAGATAGCGAAGGGCCTAGGCCGCTGCGTGAGGGAGAGGAACAAGTCAAAGTGACCGGGGCCGAGGCCCCATGTGGTGGGCCCGGAGGGACTCGAACCCCCGACCTACGGGTCTGGAGCCCGCCGCTCTAACCTGGCTGAGCTACGGGCCCGCCAGCTGAGGTCCTTGTCCTCCGAAATTTTAAAGCGTTAGGGCAGCTCAGAATTTTAACTCAAGGCCCTGGCCAAGATGGGGGTGGGCATTTGGACCTAGGCAGGGCAAGGGACGTGGTAAGCGCCATAAGGTCCGCCGTGAGGACCTACTACGCGGGCAACGACGAGGCCCTTGACACCGCCCTGGCAGCTATACTAGCCGAGGGGCACATACTCCTCGAGGGCCCGCCCGGCGTCGGCAAGACTACCCTGGCCAAGCTGTTGGCCCAGGCTATGGGGGGACAGTTCAAGAGGGTCCAGATGACCTCCGACCTGCTGCCCTCAGACGTGCTCGGCTCCATGGTGTGGGACCAGGCCAAGGGCGAGTTCAGGTTCAGGCCGGGCCCCATATTCGCTAACGTGGTACTCGTTGATGAGCTCAACAGGGCTACCCCGAGGACCCAGAGCGCCCTGCTGGAGGCCATGGCTGAGGGCCAGGTGACGGTTGACGTCAGCACCTTCCAGCTCCCAAGGCCTTTCCTTGTCATAGCCACCCAGGTGCCCAGGGACACCGGCGGCGTCTTCCCGCTCACGGTGACCCAGGTGGACAGGTTCGCGGCCAAGGTGGAGGTCGGGGTCCCGCGGAGGGAGGAGGAGCTGAAGATATTAAAGATGGCCGACGAGCTTATGTCGCCCCAGATAAAGTCCGTGGCCAGCCTCAGGGACGTGGCGGAGGCCCAGGAGGCCGTCAAAAGGGTGAGGGTTGATGACTCGGTCGCCGAGTACATGATTAACATCATAGACGAGCTCAGGAAGTCTGACCTGGCCGAGCCCCTGAGCGTCAGGGCGTCCCTCTGGCTTTATCGCATGTCAAGGGCGAGGGCCCTCATGGAGGGCAGGGACTTCGTCACCCCTGACGACGTCAAGGCAGTGGCCCTGCCCGTGCTGAGGCACAGGGTTGTAGTCAGCGAGGGGCTCTCGTCGGACTCGCTAATAAGGTCCGTGCTTGAGAGGGTGCCCGTGCCGAGGGGCTGAACTTGATAAGAGTTACGTCAAGGGGGGCCAGGGTCCTGGCGCTCTCGGCGGCACTCCTTGTCATAGGTTCTGCAGTGAAGGCCTACCTTGTAGCTGCCGTGGGGGCAGCCCTGGCCCTCGCGTCCCTCGCCGACCTGGCGGCCCTCCTGACGTCTTCAAGGCCGACCACTCTCAGGCCGTCGCAGAGGGAGGTATCCTGCGCCGTAGGCTCCGAGGCCGCCGTTGCCTTAGCCCACGGGAGGCTCAGGGGCGCCCTGGTCAGGGACCAGCTAGTTGCCGCCCTTGACGTTGGCGGGGGCGGCTCCCTGCTAAGGCTCAGGTGCCCCCACGCTGGCAGCTGGCTCCTGTCGTTCGTCAGGTTCGCCGCGAGGTCGCCCCTTGGCCTCTTCGCGGCCTCCTGGGAGGACCCAGTAAGGCCGCCGGTCAGGGTCTCCGTGAGCCCCAGGTTCCTGCCGCTGGCCGTGGCGGCCCTTGCAGGGGCCAGGGAAGGCTGGGGGGAGGTGACCTCGGAGGCCGCGTACACGCTGCCCAGGGGCGAGGAGTACGCGTGGAGCGAGGAGCTTCGGCCTGGCGAGCCAGCGGAAGTGATAGACTGGAAGGCCACTGCCAGGAGGGGGAGGCTCATGGTCAAGAGGTTCTACCCCCAGGGCTCAAGGGAGGTGTCCCTCGTGGTCGACCTGACGGCCACAGACCCGGTCTCAGCTGACGAGTTGGCGACGGCCTCCCTCTCAATAGCTGTTGGCCTCTCAGGGAGCCTCAGCGTGACGCCGTACATATACGACGGCGAGAGGCTGGCCAGGGTCAACGGCATCGAGGGCCTGGCCAGGGCGCTGCTTGAGCGTCTGGGAAGGTACTACCCCGAGGCCTTCAGGGTGCTCGACGACTACCCCGGCAGGCTCAGGCTATCTGAGGGCATCCCCGAGGGCAGGGTGATAGCGGTGACCCAGCTGCTAAGCCCCCTCCCCTCCCTCCTGCCGCCCGGCTGCGTTGTGGTGCAGCCCACGAGGCCCTGGCTCAGGACCCCCTCGCTGGAGGAGGCCTACCTGATGAAGGAGAGGCATGACCGCGAGGTCTCGCTCCTGAAGGCCTCGGGCTGCAAGGTGCTCTTCAGCTGCAGGGAGCTGACGATAGCGTAGCCCTCAGCCAGATCCCTGCCCCCTGCTCATGGACCTTATGTGTTTCAGGAGCCTGTACTCCATCCTCTTCAGGTACATGCTGAGTATCCCGAGGAGCAGGCTGTTGAAGCCGGCGGCGGTGACCACCAGGGCCATTATGGCGTTGACGAAGTGGTCGACATGCTTGAAGTAGAACTGGTAGGCCGTGACGCCGCCCACTAGCAGGCCCGGTATCATGAGGAGCGCCCCCGCGAGGAAGAGAGTGCTCGTGGGGTTGTACCTCCAGGACAGCCTGACCATGTCAAGGGCTATGCTGAGGCCGTGCCAGGGCCTCAGCTTCTTCCTTCCAAGCCTTTTCCTGTACTCTATCTCCACCTCGCCCACGGAGCCCCCGGTTGAGACTATGTGGGCCGCTATCTCGCTCTCAACGCTGAAGCCTCCCATCTCAAAGCTGGCGTCTGTCAGCGCCTCCTTCTTCACAAGGTAGAGCCCGCTGAGCACGTCCCTGAGCTTGACGCCGAACATGGAGTCGAAGAGCCACGTGAGCAGCCTGTTGCCTATTTTATAGACCAGCGGCTGCGACCTGCCCGGCCTCACCCCTATGACCTCGTCATAGCCTCCCTCCTTGAGCACGCTTACCATCTGCGGCACGTACTTAGCTGGATAGGTGTAGTCAGCGTCTATAACCAGTATCAGGGAAGTCTTGGCATGCCTCAGGCCGCACCTTATGGCGTCGGCCTTGCCCTTGCCCCTCTGCCTGACTACCCTCGCCCCAAGCTTTGAGGCCAGCTCGGGGGTGCCGTCGGTACTGCCGCCGTCAACTACAATTATGTTATCTGGCGGTATGCCGACGTCTATGAGCTCCTGTATGGTGGGCACTATCCCCTCAGCCTCATTAACGGCTGGTACTATTGCTGTGACGTCCTCCAAGTTCATGTTTTACACCAAAGGCGAGCCCCAGGAACAATGGTGGGAGGGCTTATTTAAGGGTTGGGCCCTTCCTGGCTGCAGAGATCATTACTCACGCTTAAAACCTCAAGGGACTTTCTCTAGGAAGAGATAACGATGAGCCTCAGGAGCAACTCCGTGGGGTTCCTGCAGCTGGCCTTTTTGAGCGTGTGCGCCATACTTCCAGGCTCCATATACCTGGTGGTCTCCAGGAACGCAATAGCCTACGCCGGGGCCGCCGCGCCCTTGGCGTTCCTGCTGGGGGCGCTGCTGGTGTTCATAAACGCGAGCTCAATATACCAGTTCAGTGGGAGGGTTTCCAGCGCGGGCGGCTTCTACAAGTTTGTCGAGGCGGCGTGGGGCAGGAGGGCCGCCAGCGTCGTTGGCATGGCCCAGCTCCTGGCCCAGCTCTCACCCATTATAATAACTCCTGTGGCGCTCGCCTGGATACTTGACGTGGCCCTTAGGTCGCTCTACAACATATCCGTGCCCCTGCCGCTGCTCGTGGCCCTGGGACTCCTCACGCAGGCTTTCATGTTTGCAGTGAGCTACATGGGCGTGAGGCTCTCGGCCAGGGTTGCTATGATAAGCGGGGCCGCCCAGATGGCCGCCATACTCGCTGGCAGCCTGGTCATAGTGCTGAGGAGCAGGTACCTGAGCCTTGAGCCCTTCACGATGCCTGCCGTGGGCCCAGCGGGCTTCTTCCTGGCGGTCCTCACGGGGCCCTACACGGCATACATAGGCTACTCGACAATTGTTAACTTTGGCGAGGAGGCGAGGGCCCCCGGGGAGACCATAAGGAAGGCCATGGTGGCCGCGCTGGTAATGATGGCAGCCTTCTACACCTTTGTAGAGTACTCCCTCGTGGTCTCCGTGCCCCCCTCGCAGGTGCAGGGCCTCAGGTCGCTCTTCCTCCCCGCCGTGGCGGCCTTCTCAAGCTACACCGGGAGGGCGTACTCCACTATTGTGCTTGCGATAGCCCTATCAGGCTACTTTACGGGGGTCCTAGTCTTCGGCAGCTCGGCCGAGAGGACGATGTTCTCCCTGGCCAGGGACGGCCTGCTCCCAGGTTACCTCTGCAGGGTCCACGAGAGGTACGGCTCGCCCTCAAATGCATGCATAACTACCTTTGCAGTTGCCGTCGCAGCCTCCCTGCTGACGGAGGCAGCCATGGTGGGGCTTTACGGCGTGGTCCGCGGGCTGCTCTACGGCATCCTCTTCTGGATAACATTGATGAGCGTCCTCAACATGGCCTACCACGTGGCAGTTAACCTGTCCCTCTCAAGGGTTGCCATGAGGGAGAGGCTCAGGGGCCTGGCGACAGCCATGAGCCACTACCTGCTGCCGGCCGCGGGGACCGCGACGTCCCTGGTGATAATTTACTTCAGCCTAGTAGGCCTTAACGTGCCCGTGCTCTACGCCGTGCCTGCGATGGCGGCCTACCTGGCAGTAGCCGTGCTCCTGGTGGTCAAGAAGCTCAGGGGCTGACGGACTTCTCTACCTTCTCCCACACGTACTCCCTCTTCCCGGCCAGGTTCCTAGCCGTTGCAATTACCAGGAACAGCTGCTCCAGGGCCCAGGTCCTGGCCATGCTTAAGGCCATGGAGGCGGCCACCAGGGCTAAGGCTATGGCGGCCGGCAGCGAGCCCATGGCTGCTGACGCTATGAGGGCCGCCAGAGAAGCTATTGCCAGCCAGGGGTTCACGAGGTGAAGGAATGACTCCCACGCCAGCACCGCCCTGTAGCCCCCGGGGGCCCTGCGAAGGTCCCTGGAGGCCCTGGCCATGTGCTCCACGAGGTGCTGAGCCCTCCTGAGCTTCCACCTGAAGTAGCCCCTGTCAGGCACGTACTCCCTGCAGACGGCGTCGGGCAGGGCTATTGACCTGAGGCCGCTCATTGCAACCCTGTGGGCCAGGTCGCTGTCGTCGGCGCCGGGCCTCAGGCCCCCCAGCCTCGTTGCAAGGTCCCTTTTGATAGCAAGGAGCTCGCCGTGGGCTATGGGCGTGCTGTGGACCTGGCTCTCGCCGAGCCTGAGAACGTTGTAGAGCGACCTGTAGGTGCCCTCGACCCCTGAGGGGGGCTCCTTTATGCAAGTCACTAGGCCTACCCCGGGGGCCGCCAGCGACGACAGCGCTGAGGGGAGCGAGCCGGGGGACCACTCGCAGTCAGCGTCAGTGAAGACGACGATGTCGCCCCTGGCCTCCCTGAGGGCCCAGTTCTCCGCCAAGTGCTTGCCAGACCTGGAGGCCTCCCTCAGCAACTTGACTGGGACGCCCCTTTCCCTGGACCACCTCTCCACCTCGTCTGCGGTGCCGTCGGTGCTGGAGTCGACAACTAGTATCTCGAGCCCTGATGGATCCCACTGAGATACCACGTTGTCAAGCTTCCTCCTTATTATCTTCGACTCGTTGTACGTAGGTATGACAACCGTGACCGTGCCCCTGAAGTCACCCCTCGGCGGCCTGTAGGCCTTCGACCTCCTGGCCATCATGGCATAATATGTCAGCGCCGAGGCTGCGTGCCAGAACAGCAGGGCGACTCCCACTGCAAACAGCAGCGAGGCGACCTCCATGTTTCTCCCAGGCCTCATTATGCCCTGAGCTTAAAGGCCTAGCCCCCAGGCCTCACTTGATAAGGCTTGAGGAGGAGCGCCTACGACCTTGACGTCATGATAGGCATGCTCTACTATTACCTTGACTACGACTGGGGCCCGCTGGGGGCCCAGGTGCCCAGGCCAGAAGGCTTCAGGGTAGTTGAGGAGATAGCTGGGGTTCCGTGCACGGAGTTCAGGCCCAGCGGCTCAGGCAGAATGCACGTCTACATCTTAACCAAGGTGGGGGTTGACCACTCCACAGCTTCGAGGCTTGCCTTGAAGCTTCTCGGCTCCAGGCCCCACTTCATTGGCATCAAGGACTCAAACGCCGTGACCTTTCAACTCATCTACACTCTCGGGGGTACCCCGAAGGTCATGGAGGCGAGGAGGGACGGCGTTGAGCTCAGGTACCTGGGGGACCACGACAGGAGGCTCGAGCACACGGGCAACAGGTTCTCCATAAGGGTGGTCACCCAGAGGGCCGACGAGCTGGCCAGGAGGGCCTCGGCCCTGGCCTCGAGCGGGAGGCTGCCTGCCTACTTCGGCTACCAGAGGTTCGGCCTCGTGAGGCCCAACAGCCACCTGGTGGGCAAGGCAATAGTTAGGGGAAACCTTAAGGAGGCGGTTGACCTGCTGCTCGGCAGGCCCTTCAGCACTGAGCCCCCTGCATGGAGGGAGTTCAGGGAGCTCTACGACAGGGGCATGTACAGGGAGGCCCTCGAGGCCGCCAGGGGGAGCCTGTGGCCTGAGGTTAGGGCGCTCAGGGAGCTCATGAGGACCGGCGACCCGGCCAGGGCCATAAGGAGGTACCCCGTGCCCCCCGGCTTCTTTGTGGAGGCATACCAGTCCTACCTGTTTAACCTGTGCCTCTCGAGGTACATTGAGGTCAACGAGGCTCCGGCAAGGATCGTGGTGCCCTCCAGGGTCTCGAGCGCTGAGGGCGCCTGCAGGGAGGTCATGGCTGAGGAGGGGGTAAATGAGCTGGCGTCCCCTGAGCTCGGGGTGAGGGCCAGGGACATGGTTAGGGACGCCTTCATGGACGTCAGGGGGCTGAGGCTCTCGGGAGAGTGGCTCGAGTTCTCCCTGGGTAGGGGCATGTACGCCACGGTTGTCCTCAGGGAGCTCCTCAGACAAGACCCGTTAACCTTCGCTGGGTAGCACTTAGAAATAATAGTCGCCCCAGCCCAGCTCCCTCGGGCCTAGGCAATGATAAGGTGGGCCGTCCTGCTGATAGTTGCAGCGGCAGTCCTTGCGCCTGTAGTCCACGCCCAGGTAGAGGTAAGCTATGTAGGCGCCGTGGAGTCCCTGAGCCTTAACGTGACGTCAACGCCCCAGCTCCTTGAGCTGCCCCTCTGCACCAAGCCATACTCATACGCAGCCTATGAGCAGGGCGTCGGGAGCCTCTACGCCGAGTACTCCAACGGCGCCCTGCAGGTCTCCGTGCTGAGCCCGGGCATCGTTAACATCAGCGTTTACCTGCCGCCGTGCTCGACCCAGGGGGCAGTGGCGGCCTACTGGATATACCTGCCGTACAGGGCCTACGTGAGCGTGGCCAACGGCAGCGTGCTGGTCTACTACTCAGGGGCCAACGCGACGCTAGTTAACTTGTCAGCCCTGCTGGCTGGGCCGGGGAACCTTACCCTTTACGTGACGCCGCAGCCTGTGACCACCACGACAACCACAACTACTACAACCACTACCACAACAGTGACGACCACCACTTCAACGACCACCACGACAACCACAACTACGAGTCATATTATGACGACCACAACCACCGCAACCCCAACTAGAACCACAACTACTACGACCACCACGACAACCACAACTCCAATAACCACTACAACCCCAAGGCCTAGGTCTGACGTCCTCAAGTACATCACGATAATAGCTGTCCTGGTGGCCCTTGCGGTGGCCGTCTCCGTGGCAGTTACTAGGAGGTGAGGCCCTTGAGGTCCAGGTATCTGTTGGCGGCATCGCTGCTCCTCCTGCTGTTGCTGGCCGCAGTTCCCTCGTCCACGCTGGCGTCCTCCTCGCCGCCCCCTCAGCTCAGGGCCGCTTCGGCTGACCTGTCAGTCCTGAGGGCCTATGGGGCTAACGTGAGCTACCTCAACGCAACGCTCTCCAGGGCGATGGAGCTGTACGCTGAGGGCAACTACACCGGCGCCGAGGAGCTGAGCCTGCAGGTAATGAAGGCATCATACCTGTACCTCAGGGCCCAGTCGCCGAGGCCTGCCCCGTGGGCGGAGGCCGCGGGCTACCTGGCGGCCCTGGAGTATCTGGCCTCCTCGCTCTCATTTAACTCAACTTACTCCTTGCTGCTGGAGGCATACGTAGCCAGGGCGTACTCTTTGCTGTCAAAGGGCAACTACAGCGGCTCCATAAATGAGAGCCTCAGGGGCATTGAGCTGGCCAGCAGGTACTCAGCCGCCATGGCCTCCTCGGGCCTCCCCGCTGGGCTGGCCCAGCTGCTCTCCCTGGCGCAGCGGGACGTGCTTGAGATTAACACCTCGGCCAGCGGCGAGGCCAGGGCCAACATGTACAGCGAGGCCGAGGAGCTTTACCTGCTTGTCTCAGGGGCCAACGTAACGTCTCCAGGGCAGCTCGTCGAGCTCTACTCGCTGCTAAAGCTCATAAATGAGAGCAGCCCGCGGCTGCAGCCCCTGCTCAACATGAGCTTCAGGGAGCGCGTGGCAGCCCAGGCCTCAGCTAACCTAAGCCTGGCCGAGGAGCTTCTAGCTAAGGCGGCAAACGAAACCAGCGCACTGAACTCTACCTATGCTACAATAATGAGGGAGCTCTCCAACGCCTCCTCAGCGATGTCATGCATTCAGGGGGCCCTGGAGGAGGAGTACATGCTAAGGGAGCCAGGGAACTGCAGCGTTTCGTACCTCAGGCCCGGGCAGCTCGAGGGCAACATAAGCCACGCCTTGGAGGACCTGAAGGCAATAGCCGAGGGGCTCCCGGGCGTTAACGTCAGCCTGGGCCTTCAGGCGGCGTACGGGAACCTCAGCCAGGCCATGGGCTACCTGAACCAGACATACCTTAACATTGTTCAGGCCATAGAGGATCTCTCGTCAGGAGGATCGCCTAAGCTAAGCAACGCCCCGCTGTCCAGCGCCCTAAGGCTCCTCACGCTTGTTAACGCCTCCCCTCAGGGGCCATACGTCAGGAACGCCACTGCCTCCCTCAGGTCGCTGGCCTCGGCCCTCGGGGAGCTTATGGTGGTGCTCAACAGCAGCGAGGCAAACCTGAGCCTCTCGACCTCAATAGTCAGGGACTCCCGCGCCCAGGCCTCGGAGCTGGCCATGCTGGACTACGAGGCCCTGGGCAACGCGTCCCTGGCAATAACTGCCTACATAGGCGGCAACGACGGCCTGACCCTTGAGTACTCCTACACCTCCCAGCAGCTGGCCGAGGAGGCCCTGCAGGACGCGACCGCATACTACATTTACGTCAGCGCACCGGTGAGGGAGCTCCTTGGCAACGTCAGCGCCGCCATAGCGTCCCTTGACGGCTACATAAACTACGCCGTGAACCAGTACCCGGCCCCGCCGTCAAAGTACATACCGTACCTGAAGGAGGCCGCCAACGCCACCATGCTGCTCTCCATGTCGCTCCTCCTGGACTCTGAGGCCTTCAACTGCACCGGCCCCCAGGCCAGCGCAGTCCTTGCCAACGCCACCGACTACCTGTGGGAGGCCGAGCCTTACGTGGTAGGCCTGAGGGACGTGGCGTACTCGAAGGACCCGAGCCTGGCCCAGCAGCTGTCCCAGGCGGTGGCAGACCTGGGGGAGCTGAGCTACGCCGAGTGGTCCTCGCTCCTGCTTGGCGAGGCCCTGGAGCAGGCATACCTGGGCAACTACAGCGGGGCCCTTGAGCTTGCCAGCGCCTCGGCCGAGAGGGCCGCCGGGATAGGGAACTACTCGGCCGCCGTCAAGGGGACCCCGAACCTGCCCTGGCTCAACTCCACGCTCCTGGCAGCCTCAGGGGACGTGGACACCATAGTTAACAGCAGCGAGCCCGTGGCAGGCCTCCAGGCTGAGGCGCAGACACAGGTCTCCCAGGTAGGCTCGTGGGCCTCCCAGGCCTCAGAGGACTGGGGGGCCCTGGGCAGGGCACTCTACCTGGACTCCCAGGCGGCGGGCTACGCTGCCGAGGGCAACTACAGCGAGGCTGTTGACTACGCCTCAAGGGCGCTGGCGATTACCCAGGGGGTCACCGGCAGCGGGCCCGCTGAGATAGTTTCCTCGCTGGCGCCGCTCGTCAATAACCTGAGCGGCTCCCTGAGGCTCGCCTCGCTGAGGATGGAGGAGCTCTACTCAGAGGCCCAGGAGGACGCCCTCGCCGGGGGCGCCTCGGTGCAGGCCTACGCCTACCTTAGCCAGGCGGCAGCCCTGCTCGGGAGGGCCGAGGCGGAGCTCCTTGAGGGGGGCCAGGGAAGCGCTTATGCAGTTGGGGCCTACAACTACTCGCTCAGGGCCATGGAGCTCGCGGGCAGGGCTGGCGGCAAGGTTACTGCCTTCGAGGCCCCGGCCAAGCTTATTGCGTGGACTGCCCTGGCCCTGGAGGGGGCCTTCGTTGAGGTCAACGTAACCCAGCTCAGCGCAGCAGTGCTGTCGTGCGCAGGGCTTAACGGTACAGCCTACCTGGTGGTGCTCAAGGTTGGAGGCTACCTCTACCTGGGGCTCTCCCCGCAGCCGCTTGAGGGCAACGTCACGGTTGCCGTGAGGGGGAGGCTCGGTATTATCTACCTGGTCGCCCCGGGGGGCTGAGGGCCCTCCCCAAGGGAGGCGCATAACCCCTATCCCACAGGTGGGATTCTATGTGCCGCATACCCAGGTGTTACTTCTTAAATACCCCGATGAGGACCAAGTAGTCCTGGCCAAGCATAGGTGAGCCGTGTTGAGATCGTATAAGGCTCTAGCAGCGATAGTCCTGGCCCTCGTGCTGCTCGCCCCCCTGCTGGGGGCTGTGGCAGCCAAGGCCTACTCGCCGCTCCAAGGAACTGGCAAAGTGTACACCAAGGTAGTAAGCGTCAACGGCATCGTTGAGTTCAACTTCAACCTGACGTCGACCTACGAGGGTGCGGAAGCCTACATATACCTCTCTGCCAACGGCCTGCCTAACGTCTACTACGGTGACGTCGCCATAACCCCTGCCTTCTCCACGAGCAACGTGACCGCGGTGCTGGGCAGCCTGACCATATCAGCTGGTGACGTGTACAACTTCCTGGCGAATCTGAGCACCTACGGCTCCACGGAGGATGCCCTCTCCTCAGGGCGGACTGAGGAGACGACCGTGCTGCACAACCTGACCACCCAGGGCTGGGCCCTCGTGTACCTAAAGTACTCGACTGCCGCCCCAGTGCAGTACGGCGGCACGGCCTCAGCGATAGCGGCTGGGCCCTTCAACCTCACCATAAGGCCCATGATACAGGTAGCGATAAAGCCGATAAACAACCTGAGCTACGTGCCCATAGCCCAGGTCACGACCAGCGACAAGGCCTTCCTCAACGTGACCGGGGCCAACCAGTTTGCCTCAGGCATAATAGCTGAAATAGCTTCAGAGAAACTGTACTATGTGCTTAGCGGCTCCTACTCTAACGTGAGCGTGACCACCGGCGCTCTGGAGATAGCTAATAATTTATCTAAGGCCTCTGAAGTGTTTAGTTCACCAACCTTCAACTACACGACCACCCCGCCCTCGCTGGGCGTATACGGCACATTATCTCCTGACGTAGTTCTGCCAGCCCTGACCGACGCCGTTCACCTCAAGTCAGGTGCGCTGACCAGCTACTTCAACATTAGCCTCTTCCAGCTTGACGCTGTTAGCACTTCAACAATAACAGTTGGGACCCCGAGCACCGCATACGTCATGTTTGAGCCCACGGGTGCCTACGAGTATGGCAAGGGCAATGTGACCTTCCACCCGGTGAACTACAGCCTCACAAACTACGGCGTGAGCCCGTCGACGTTCAAGCCGTACGGCCTCTTCACGCCTAACCCAGCCGCTGGGACCCTCGACATATTCCCAAGCTTTGAGGTAACCTGGGAGAGCACCGGCGTGGCCGGCCCGACCAGTCAGCTGAACCCAGGCGACGTGCTGGAGTTCAACATATATGATGTGCCTTATGACACAACCTTCGCGGCAGTGACTGCCATAGGCAACGGCACGCTGCTGCCCACCAGCCCGTACATGTACCCAGCTGAGGAGAACTCGGAGAGCTTCTACACCTCAGAGGGCTACTACGTCATGGGAATAACGTTCGCCAACTACTCATTCACCAACATATCTACCACCACTACCATAAGTGGGATGGGGTCGTTCTACGCCCTCGTGCCCAACGCGCCCTACTACCCGTTCTCCTACCTGGGACTCGAGTATGAGCTGCACTACTCGCCAGAGGTCGTCTCAGGCACCGTAAGCCCGTACAACTTCATAGCGAACGACACGCTCTGGTACAACAAGGCCTCCGTCCCCGTGTACCCGTTCTACCAGGTGTTCACGAGCAACAGGCAGGGCATGTTCTACTACAACGGCACTCTGCTGCTCGGCAACTACCTGCTAGTGAGGGGCTTCGGCTTCACCACATCCCTGAAGTCCTCTGAGTACCCGATCATGACGAACTCCGTCTACTCCTCGACGCTTGCCCCAATAAGCAGCTCCCTTGAGGTGGCTGACGGCTACGGCGACTTCGCATACATAAGCCAGGTGCCCGTCAGCGGCAGCCTCTACACCAACGTGTTCTCAAAGGCTCCAGGTGACTACACTGTACATGTTGAGAACTCACTCTACACGTTCCTGGTAACCAACAGCACCACCAGCAGCGGCAGCTCATTCACCGTGCCCATAAACGAGTACTCGGGCAACGCTATAGTCTACGTCAACCCGACGCCTGAGGTCTTCGGCCCAAAGCCCATAGCGACTGGGCTGCTCGGCCAGGTGAGGCTCCCGAGCTTCCTGCTGAAGTACCCGTACAAGGCGACCAAGTACATAACTAACATGACGGCGCCGCTCATACCTGCCTCTGAGGGCGAGATAAGCACCATAGTGGTGGTAGGCGCAGGCTTCACCGCTAACGTGAGCACTGGCAAGTACGGCACCGTGGTCCTCAGGTTCTACCTGCCGCAGTATTCAGACTACTTCGCAGGGGTCAACGTGTCCCAGGTGGCTCCCTTCGAGGACACAGCCTTCAGCGGAACCTGGTACGCCGGAGGCTACGGCGTCTTCTACAACGTGCCGGTGCCGAACCTGCCTGGAACGGCAGCCTACATACCGAACGCCTATGAGGGCGCGTACAACATAAGCATATACAACGCCTCAGTGGAGGCAGGCTCAGCCCCGAGCTACACGGGCGTCTTCGTGGCGAGGGCTGCTGACATACTCATTGGGCAGTACTCAATAGGCTACGTGCTGACCAACTTCACCGACAACAACGGCAGCGTGATAGTGAAGTCCTCGCCTCTGCTCACGAGTCCGGGCTACCTGCTGACGCTCATGGGCACGCCGCTCACCGAGTACGTCTTCGGCTCGCCGATAAGCTACAACACGACGCAGACCATAACGCACCCGTACTCGCTGCCAGTTTACATAAACGTCTCGCCTCAGTGCGGCTTTGTCAGCGAGGTGCTCATAGGCTACATAGTAAACGGCACCCTGCTCAACCCGCAGCTCACCGTGGGCACAACCCTGCAGGCTGGCGTGACGCTGCAGCTCTGCCCAGGCTACAACACGATAGCTGAGTCCATAACTGGGCCCTACGTGCCGCAGACAGCTACACCTCCGGTCAACATAACTAGGACCATACCGCCGGGCGAGGCCACCCTCTACTTCGTGCAGACCCTGCCGGCCTACCCAGTGCAGGCGCAGCTGGTGGCCCCAGCCTCAGCCAGCGGCTCCCCGGTTGAGGTGCTGGTGCCCACCGAGGTGCCCGTGCTGGGCCTGCCGGTGTCGTTCACCTCGGACTTCTTCGTGCTGTCGAAGCCTGCCATAGCTGCGTACGTGAGCACTCCAACGGGCGTGGAGCAGCTGCCGCCGTCTGACATAATGTACGTGACCACGATACCCGGCTACTACGTGTACTTCATAGCGCTGCCCAGCAACGTGACAGGCGGGACCCTGGCCGTAACTGTGACGCAGGCCGCCACCTACATATTCACTGGCGAGAAGTTCACTGGCGAGGCCGCAGCTGCCACTGGCATAGTGCAGGTCAACACAACTGCCATACAGGCAGCCCTCAACAAGTTCGAGAGCCAGGTGAGCTCTGACCTCCAGGGTCTCAACTCAACCATAGCAAGCGAGTACAGTGGCCTCTCAGCCAAGCTGGGCAGCCTGTCTGAGCAGATAGCCAGCCTCAACTCAACCATAGCTAAGGACTACGCCTCCATGGCATCCATGGTCAGCGGCCTCTCAGCCAAGCTGGGCAGCCTCAACTCAACCATAGCGTCTGAGGCCTCCATGCTCTCGTCGCAGATAAGCACGGCTAAGGCCACCATAAGCGGCTACCTGGCCGGCAACTTCAGCGCCGTGAACGCGTCACTCAACACAGTGGAGACCGACATAACTAACCTGGGCGGCCAGCTGGGCGCCATAGCAAGCAACGTGGAGTCCATAAAGAGCACCGTGAGCACCGTGGCCAGTGACCTCAGCGGCATATACTCGTCACTGCAGAGCGTCAACAGCACCGTCAGCTCGGCGGCCTCAACAATAAGCAGCGTCGCCTCGAGCATCAGCTCGCTCAGCAGCACCGTCAGCTCCATAAGCTCAACGGTCAGCTCCATAAGCAGCACGGTGAGCAGCATGAGCTCAACGCTCAGCAGCGTGAGTAGCACCGTCAGCTCCATAAGTAGCACAGTGACCAGCATGAGCTCAACCCTCAGCTCGCTCAGCAGCACGGCCTCGAGCGCTGAGAGCGAAGCGCACAGCGCGGCCTCAACGGCCGCCTCGGCGGCCACCTACAGCCTCGGCGCGCTGATAGTTGCAATAATAGCCCTGGCCCTGATAGCCTACGTTGCCTTCGCCAAGTTCTGAGGGCCTAAATTTAATTAGTTAGCTTTTTTCTTTTGCTTTTTATTCTATCTTGTTACCTGCTGTCCCTTCGCTCCACATGGGAACCTCATTTATTTAACTCCCTGGAGCTCAAGGCAGCGCGTGAGGTGCTTTGGCCAGGAGGCTCTTCGTCCTAGGCCTTGACTCCCTGCCTCCCTACGTGCTCTACGAGGGCCACGACGGCGGCGGCTTCAAGTTCATAAGGGGCCTGGTGGAGGACTCGGCCCGCTACCTAATGAGGACCTGCCACCCTCCCATAACGGTGCCCGCCTGGATGGTGATGTTCACCGGAAGGAGCCCCGGGGAGCTGGGCATCTACGGCTTCAGGCACAGGAGGCCCGGCACCTTTGACTCCTACGTGGTCACGTCGCAGGACGTAAAGGAGCCGGCCATATGGGACGACCTGGGCAGGAGGGGGCTCAGGTTCGGCCTCTTCGGCGTCCCCCCGACGTACCCTCCTAAGCCGGTGAACGGCTTCATGGTGACGGACTTCAACACCCCGGGCCCCCAGAGGCCCTACACGTGGCCCCCGTGGCTCAGGCAGGAGCTTCAGTCAAGCGTGGGGGACCCCATCTTTGACATAGTCTACAGGACTGAGGACAGGGACGCGGCCAGGAGGGACCTGCTGGCCATGGTTGAGAACCACGGCAGGATAGTAAGGTACCTGGCAGAGAGCAAGGCCTGGGACGCCTTCATATACGTTGAGATAGGCATAGACAGGGCCCACCACGCCTTCTGGAAGTACTTCGACGAGAGGCACCCCAGGTACACGTACCACGAGGTCTACAGCAGGGCAATACCTGAGGTCTACAGCAGGGTGGACTCCTGGCTCGAGGAAATGACTAAGGGCCCCCTCAAGGACTCAATAATAGTGATAGTCAGCGACCACGGCACTAAGCCTATGCACGGGGCCTTCGCCATAAACCAGTGGCTCGAGCAGGAGGGGTACCTGAAGCTGAAGGAGAGGCCTAGCTCCCCCGGCGCTGACCTGACGCCAGACATGATAGACTGGGACCACACCAGGGTCTGGGCCTGGGGAGGCTACTACTCCCGCTTCTTCTTCAACGTGAGGGGCAGGGAGCCCCACGGCATAGTTGGCAGGGAGGAGCTGGAGGGCCTGGTGAGGGAGGTGAAGGAGGCGGTCATGAAGATAAGGGGGCCCAACGGGGAGGCCTGGAGGAATGAGGCCTACGAGCCGCAGGAGATATACCCAGTGGCCAGGGGGGACGCGCCTGACCTAACAGTTTACCTGGACGACCTGAACTGGAGGCCCATAGGCACGGTGGGGTGGCCGTCCAACTACATGGACAGGAACGACAAGGGGCCAGACGACTCCATGCACGACTGGCTCGGGGTGCTCTCCGTCTACGACCCCGAGGGCACGGTGGCCAGGGGGGACAAGGGCTTGATAGACATAACTAAGGCCAGGGGGCTGCTGGAGGAGCTGCTGGCCTCCCGCTGAGGGCCCCCTCGCAGAGCGGAACATCACCCACATACACGAGGTTGTTGCCCTCCAGCCTGAACTTGTGGGCCTCAACAGCGACCCCGGCCTTGACCATACTGGCGAACTGCAACGAGAACGCAGGGTCCGTTGACCAGTTGGGCGAGAGGCAGAGGGCGTCGTCCCTCATTATGAGGAACATCATCAGGGCCCCGTGGCCCTCGCCCCTGAGCCTCGCGAGCTCCTCAGCGTGCCTCCTGCCCCTCTCAGTGGGCGCATCCGGGAAGAGCGCGACCCCATCAACCACGAGGGTGCAGCCCTTGACCTCAACGTAGGTGTCGTCATATTTAAAGTCAAGCCTGCTGTCCCCAACCCTCACCTCTGGCCTGGCGCCCTGGGGCAGGAAGAGGGACGCAACCCTGTTGTGGACCCTGCTGTCCACCACGACCCACCTGCCGTTGGACCAGGCGGCCGTCACCGAGCAGGACGTCCTGAGCCCCCTGGTGGGCCTCACCAGGACCCTGTTGCCCGGGTATATCAGCTCCCTCAGCCTCCCCGGGTCATGAAGGTGGCACCTGGTGCCGTCATCAAGTATCACGAGGAACCTGTTGGGCCTCGCCCTTACCGTCGCTTCCCTCAGGGGGCCCTCAAAGGTGTAGGCGACCTCGCCAGGCCTAATGGCCCCTCGCCCTCTCAACGGTGGCCAGCAGGCTGGAGTATATGAACTCCCACGCGCCGGCCTCCCTGAGCCTGAGGTCCTCGGGCCTCCCCTCGCCCACGAGCAGCTTCAGCCGCCCCCTCCTGGCCTCTATGGCTGACGGTATGCAGTAGGAGCCGTGGGCCGCCACCACGGCCTCAGCCCCCGCCTCCCTGCAGGCCCTTATGAAGCTGGGCCTCCTCTCCCTGGCCCTCAGCGCCGGGTTCTCAATGACCTTTTCCACGCTTACAGAGTTGCCGTTAAGGTCCCCTAAGGCCATGTACTTGGCCCTGGAGGACAGCGCTACCCTGCCGCCCTCGTCAAGTGGTAGGCAGACCCTCAACAGAGCCCTGAGCCCTGAGGGGCTCGGCCGGGGCTATAAGCGACCTCCTATACCCCAGGAGCATGTTGCCCGTGGCCATGAGTCCCCCTGCAGCGCCCACCTTAGCTCCAGGCCCTAGGAGCACGGCTATCACAGTGACCGCGGCAGTCATAGCTATGAGCAGCCAGTGGGGGGCGTCGTAGAGCAGGTGCCTCAGGGCGCTCCTCGAGGGCGAGGCAATGTCCCAGTGCACCAGGTAGTAGTCCCTGTACTCCCTCACGTGGACTGACCTCCCGTCGGGCATGACCTTCTCCCAGTCAGCCCTCTGGCCCCTGGGCTCCGAGAGCCACCTCCTCCTGAACCCCGACAACCTGGGGCTCGGCAGCTGGGACTTGAGGAGCGCCAGGTCCCTGTGAGGAGGCATGGAAAGCACTACCTTAACTATGTCGTCCCAGTTCAAGCCTCCTTGGCCCACTCCGCCTGTCGCGGCTGCAGTTAATAACCTGTCCCCCCAGCGGGGCCCCTGAGGGGCCTTGGCAGCTCTGCTCAGGTACGCCAGAAGGCTGATGGGCAGGAGAGTTACGTGGGCCGTCTACAACTCGCTTGCTGCCGTAGCGAGGGGCCTCAGGCTAGTGGACCCCTCGAGGGAGGGCAGGCCCCTTGGGGTAAGCGCCACTGTAATAGTTTATGATGACCCTGACTGGCTCCCCCTGGCCCTGGAGGACGCGGCGTCCATGGCTGACGAGGTGCTGGTCATAGACTCCTCCGACCCCTGGGACGAGACTGAAGATGTCCTGGAGGACGCCAGGTCAAGGCTCGGCGTGAGGGTGGTCAGGCAGTACCCGCCGAGGGGCTACGCCGAGGCCAGGGAGCTGGCCCTCAGGGAGTCGAAGTACAGGTACATACTGGTCTGGGACTCCGACTTCATAGCCTTTGAGGGCCTCGGCAGGGCTCTCAGGGGCTTCGTCGAGGGCGAGGGGAGGGACAGGTACGTGCTGCTCTACTGGCCCTTCATAACCCTCTGCGGCGACCTGAGCCACAGGTGCAGGGCCGACAGGCTCCACGAGGAGCACTGGGCCTTCACATACTCAAGGAGGCTCAGGTACCTGTGGGACGGGAGGTTTGAGTACCTGTACGCGCCGCCATATTATTTCAGGAGGAGGCTCTCGTCAAGCCCCATGGGGCTTCACCTCACCGGCGTCAGGAGGCCTGAGAGGGTCGCAGTTAAGAGGCTCATGCCCAGGGCCAACTTCTACTCAATAGCGTCATCCCAGGGCGTCGAGAGGGCCATGGAGGCCGTCAGGGCTGAGGCCAGGAGGCTGTACGGCACTGATGACCTGAAGGAGGTGGGCCTCAGGCTCATGGAGGAGGACGCCAGGGGGAGGCCCTGCTTCGACGTCAGCCTCCTGCCGAGCAGGGTTGTTGATAGGGCCAGGGAGATAGGGGTGCCGCTGGGGTCCTGCAGCTCCAACGCTTAAAACTAGGACCAGGACAACGCCCTCGGGAGGAGCTTGCTGCAGGAGGCCGTGGTAGCAGTAATATCGTCGCTGGTGGCCATGGGCTCAGTGATGGCCCTGGAGCCTTCATGGATAGCCGTGGCCAGCTCGAGGGGGTTAGTTGGCTCTGACATGAACAAGCCTGACAGGAGGAAGGTGGCCGAGGCCGGGGGCCTCTGGGTCATAGTGGGGGCCTCGCTGGGCCTCCTGGTCATGGAGGCCATAAACACCTTCGTCAACGGCTCCCTCTACAACCCCGTGCCTCTGTTCTCAATGCTTTCCCTGCTAATGCTCACCGGGCTCATAGGGCTCCTTGACGACATACTTGGCTGGAAGAAGGGCATACCCCCGCTGGTGAGGGTCCTCTCAACGATACCCGCCGCCCTGCCGCTCATGATAGCCAAGTACAACGCCTACATAGTTCACGTGCCCGTAATTCACGTGCTCTACCTGGGGCTCCTGTTCCCCCTGGTTGTGGTGCCCATAGGGGTCATGGGCGCCTCAAACGCCTACAACATGATAGCGGGCTACAACGGCCTGGAGGCCGGCATGGGGGTCGTAATGCTTGCCTTCACGGCGGCCTTCTCGATAGCTAAGGGCCTCTGGCTCACGGCGTACCTGTCACTGATAATGATGGCGGCACTCGTGGGCTTCCTGTTCTACAACTGGTACCCGGCCAGGGTCTTCCCGGGCAACACGATGACCTACGCCGTGGGCGCCTACTACGCCGGCATAGTTGTGCTGGGCGACATAGCGGCCTTCGGCCTCTTCATGTACTTGCTCTACTACGTAGAGCTCCTGCTCTTCATAAGGGGGCTGCTGCACGGGGTCTACAAGGAGAACTTCGGCAAGGTGGGCCCCGACGGCTCCCTTGAGCCCCCCTACGACAGGTCCTACAGCCTGACGCACGTCATGATAAGGCTTCAGAGGAGGCTCAGGGGAAGGGCAACGGAGAGGGGGGTCACGATAGGCCTCATGACCCTTCAGGCCATAGTGGGGGCCGCGGCCCTGCTAATCTTCCTCAGGCCCTCCTGAGCTCGTAGACTATAAAGGCCTCTGAGTAGGCGCTCCTTTGCCTTGAGAACCTCATGTAGCCGTCCGCGTCGCCCGAGGCGAAGAACGGCGGATCCGTGTCAAGGAGCTTGACCTGGCCGTTCGAGAACACCCTGCCCCTGTAGTACTCTATGGGCCTCCAGACCCAGGAGTCCACGTAGCCGGGCCCCTCAACGCTGGCCCCATGGGCCTCGTCAAGGCCGAGCCTCCTTGCAAGCTCCGGAGCTGAAACCCTCACGCCGTCGCTGAAGTAGACCCTGTCAACCTCCTTGAACCCCAGGGAGAGCGCCAGGGCGTTTGACGGTATGTTCCTCTCGCTGGCCATTACCCTGAACACCCTGCCCCCCGTGAGGTCCATCACGTAGGCCGCAAGCTGCCTCCCAACCCCCTTCCTCCTTATGTCGCTGCTCACCCCGATGCCCTCCATCCACACGGCGTCCTCGAGCTGTATGGCGTGGAGGACCCCCACTATCCTGTTGTCGGCGTCAACTGCCTTTATGAAGTAGCCCTCCCTGAGCCACCGGTCAAAGGCGGCGTTTATGTCTATGTGGCTCAGCTCAGGGGCGCCCTTTAACATGGACAGCACTGCCTCCCTGTCATCGGCGGTGACCCTCGCGAAGGAGACCTTAACCCTTGAGAGCACGCGCACCACCTTGGTTTGAGTTGCATACAGCTCACGCTTACAGTTCGCATTTGACCTATTTATTTTTTCCAGCAGCTGCAAGGCCCAGCATTAAGACTTATAAGGCTTGTATCGGATATTCGAGTTGGGTGAGCGATACGGGCTGGTGGAGGCGCTGGTGGGGCTGGGGGCCCTGGCCTGGCCACGGGCCCTTCTCTTACCTGCCGCCGTGGGAGAGGCCCGGCTGGGCCATGGCGTGGTACGGCTACTACGACAAGGACTCCGAGCTCAGGGCACTGGAGGCCTACAGGCTGTACCTGGAGGACCTCAGGTCGTGGGTCGAAGAACAGCTCAAGGAGGTAGACAGAAGGATAGCGGAGCTGAAGGGCCAGCAGGGCAACGCCTAGGTCCCTAACCTTTTTTAAGTTCTAGCCCCTGAGCTAAAGGTGAAAGGGGGCACCTTTGAGTGTTAACGTGATCAGCAGCCAGCAGATTATAACAACGTTTCACCAGTACCTACAGAGCCTACACCTTAGCATATCGACTTCAAAGGCCCTGATGGCCTACGCCGCAGGGAGCGCTATAACAGTGGGCGTGGCCCTCGTAGTAGAGCTGGTCATAATACTCCACGGCCTCCCCAGGGGCAGGGCCCAGGATGCCAGGCAACCCCTGCCCGCGACGCCAAGGGTTTCTGTGATAGTACCCACCTACAGGGAGGGCGAGAGGACCCTCAGGGCCGTCAGGTCACTGTTAAGCCAGGACTACCCCAGGGGCCTCTATGAGGTAATAATAGCCGCTGAGGCCGACGACCCAACTATTGACGACGTGCTGGGGGCCCTGGGGCTCAGGAAGGTCAACGGCTCTGAGGCTATGGTGGAGGGCGTCAGGGTCAGGCTCTCCCTGGGCGACGGGAGCACAAGGGGCAAGCCAGCGGCCCTCAACAGGGCTGAGTTGATGGCCACGGGTGACATAATAGGCGTGCTGGATGCCGACGGCGTCGCCCCTCCGGACGCCATATCAAGGGCTGTCTCGGCCATAGCCTCAGGCTACTCGGCGGCACAGCTTCCCAGGGAGATAGCACTGCCGCCCGAGGCCAGGAGGACCTTCGCCGGGGCCCACATGAGGGCCCAGGCGGCGGAGATGAGGCTCTACAACCAGTTCCTGGCGCCCGCCCTGATGGGCTTCACAGGCTCCGCCTGGATAACAGGCTCAGGCTACTTCGTGAGGAGGGAGGACCTGGAGGCCGTGGGCCTCTGGACGCCCTGGGCCCCCACTGAGGACCTGGACCTCTCAGCTAAGCTCCTCAGCAAGGGCATGAAGGTCGCTTTCCTCAGCGGCAGCCCAGTTGTTGAGGAGCCCCTTACCTCCATAAGGGCAGTGATAAGGCAGAAGGAGAGGTGGGTAAGGGGCTCAATGTTAGCCACTTTCACTGCCCTCAGGGGAGTCAGGAGGACGTGGCCCCTGCTGCTCTTCCTCATAATGCCTGCCTGGGGCTACCTCATAACTCCGTGGCTTGGCATACTTGCAGTTGCCAGGCTTCACCCTGAGCTCCTGACGTGGACCCTTGCGTGGTCAGCCGCGTGGCTGGTGCCCAGCGCCGCCTATTACATAAGCGCCGTAGCAAAGGCAGGGAAGGCCGTGAGGCCCCTGCCGGCAGCCATAGCCATTTACCTGCTCGCAGGGCTGGTGGCCCTGCCAAAGATGCTCCTCAGGAGGTACGAGTGGAGGGGCTCAAGGTCTTAGGCTCTCTCTCATGTAGTTGTACGTCAGCCTGAGGCCCTCCTCAAGGCTCACCCTTGGCTCCCAGCCGAGGCCCTCCCTCGCCTTACTTATGTCCGCGCAGCTCCTCCTTATGTCCCCTGGCCTCGGCTCCCTGAACTCAGGCCTCAGGTCGACGCCAGTGACCTTGGACACGAGCTTAAGTATGTCCAGGACGCTCACCTCTCTGCCAGTGCCTATGTTAAAGGGCCCTGTGGCCCTCCTCCTCACGGCCTCAACGAAGGCCCTGGCAACGTCGTCAACGTAGACGAAGTCCCTGGTGTTAAGGCCGTCGCCGTAGATCACGGGCCTGAGGCCCCTTATGGCGGCCTCCATGAAGTTGTAGATAACGCTCGCATAGGGTCCCCTCCTCATCCTTGGACCGTAGACGTTGAAAAGTCTCAGGTAGGCAGACCTTAGCCCGTAGTCCCTGCGGGCCTGCTCAGCTAGCTGCTCGTCAAAGAGCTTCGTGAGGCCGTAGAGGCTCGTGGGCCTGAGCTGCATGTCCTCCCTCACGGGGACCTCGCTGACGTCGCCGTAGACTGCCGCGCTACTTGCAATAGCGACGTAGGCGTCAAGCCTCCTCGCGAGGTCCAGCACCTCCTGGGTGCCAAGCACGTTCACCCTCACGGCCCTGGAGGGGTCCTCCCTGGCCTCCACGACCCCCGAGACCGCGGCCAGGTGGACTATGGCTACGTCGTCGCCCCTGGCCTCGGCCTCAGCCCTCTCAAGGTCCCCCCTGTTGGAGACGTCACCAACTATGAGCTTTGCCCCCTCGGGCACGTTATCCCTGCTGCCCGATGACAGGTCGTCGAAAACCACGACTTCATATCCCTCGCTAAGGAGCAGCCTCGCTAGGCTGCTCCCTATGAAGCCAGCGCCCCCTGTCACTATGAACTTCAAGCGGGCCCTCGGGTTAACTGCCCCAGGAGGTTATTATCTGAGCCAGTTTGACGGAGCCGTCGTCGCAGCTGGCAGGCCTTGACTTCAGGGCCTCCTCCACGGCCCTCTCAACGCCCTCTGGGGTGACCTGCTCGGGGGGCAGGAGCACGGCCCCTATCCTCCTGGCCATCATGCTGGCCTCTATCATCCTCACCGGGTCCCTCATCCACACCCACTCCGTGTTGGGGGCCAGGACAGTGGGCTTGCCGTACTTGCAGGCCGCCTCGACGGCTGTCCTGCCGAAGTGGGTCACCACGACCCTGGCCCCAGCTATCAGGTCCTCAAGCTCTGGGCTGAAGCTGAAGGCCCTGAGGCCAGCCTTGACGTAGGGCCCCGGGTCAACCCTGCCCGTCTGCAGTATCAGCTTATCCCTTAGGCTGGAGGAGGCCGCCGCGTCAAAGAGGGCCCTGTAGCCGTAGCTGCCCGCGGTGACAAGTATGTAGCCCTCGTCCCTTACCTTGTAGTGCTGCTTTCCCAGCAGCGGCCCCACAACGACGCCCTTGTGGGCGAACCTCCTCTGCTCCTCCCACTGAAGGGCCACCAGCTTAGATATGGGGGACAGTGCCCTGACGGCCCTGCTGGGCTCCACGAACCTCTCGGTCGCCTCTATGGTGACCAGCTTGGAGCCCTTAAGCCACGCCGCTATGCCTGAGGCTATGCTGTGGTTGCTCCCGCTGGCCACGGCCACGTCATAGCCCCTGGGAACCCTTGCCAGCGACCTGACCAGGGCGCCTGGGAGCCTGAGCACTCCCTTCGCCAGCCCCTCGCCTGGGTCGAGGAACTTAGGCGTCCTGGCGACCACCCTGCCCAGCCTGGAGACCTGCTCCTCGCTCCACCTGTCGCCCTCCGGTATAACGAAGTCAACAGCTACCCCGGAGTCCACGAGCCTCTCAGCTAGGGCCAGGGCGTGCCCCGTGTGGCCGCCGCCGCTCGCTATTATCAGCGCCTTCAAGCTCCTTCGCGACTTTCAGCTCGGGGGAGCTCTTAACGTTAACCGCCCTGGGCCCCTCAGCGTTAAATAAGATCCCTACGTGTGAGACTTAACACGTTTAGGTAAAGTAATTGCAACACATGTTGACAGATAGCAGCAATACCTTACGAAAGTCAACAGATAAATTCTCTGAATGTAATACCACACAGACAGCGTGGTAGTATGCGGCACGCGTTGAAGCTAGTCCTAGTAGCCTCCCTGTTTGTAGTCTTTAGCCTGGTACTGCTCACGCCGCTCACGTTCACTGCAAAGGCCCAGACATCAGGGCAGCCCGTGTCAACGATAGTGTTGAAGAGCTACTCTGGGTCAGACACTGCTGGGGTCGGCGACTTTGATCACGGCTACATAGCCTTCTACGACTATGCAATACCGCCCTACAAGATGGGCACGCTGCCTCCAGGGTCAGTTGCCTACGAGATGCCCTCAACCTACTATGACGTTCTCCTGAACCCAGTTGAGTACATAGAGAACCCGAGCGGGCAGGAGGTCCTCAACCCGTTCTACTACCAGAGCGTCAGGTTTGCGATTAACTACATAGTGGACAGGAGCTACTTCGTTAATGACGTCCTCTACGGCTACGGAATACCGACGCTGACCCTGTACGGCGGTGAGTACGAAATGCTGACAACCTCAAATGTGACCGCGGCGTTCTCAAACATAACTTACAACCCCTCCTACGCTAATGAGACCATATACAAGACGCTCACCGCCCACGGCTACAAGTACATAAACGGCCAGTGGTACTACCCCAACGGCCAGCCCGTGGTTATATACGTTTTCGTCAGGACTGACGCCACTGTAAGGTACATCTACGCGTCATTCCTGATAGACCAGCTCAAGAGCCTGGGCTTCCAGGTGCAGCCTGTGTACGGCAACCTGCAGAAGGAGATAACTGACATATACAGCATGGTGCCAAATGAGACCACGTGGAACGTGCTCATAGAGGCCTGGGGCGGCACCTACGGCTTCTACGACTGGGGCCTGCCGGCCTCCCTCTACGGAGCTGCGTTTGGCGACCTGCCAGCGAGCGACGCCTACGGCACGGCGTGGGGCCTGCCCGTTAACACGACTAACATACAGGAGCCCAAGCTGACCCAGGAGCTCAACATAATAGACAACCTGAGCCTCAGGCTGGCGCTCAGCGAGTTCACGAGTGAGCAGCAGTACTACAAGTGGCTCGACATAATAAACTACTATGGCATAGTATCTGCAATAAGGATCGGCCTGGGCATGAGCCTGATACCCATATTTGTCAACAGCAACATGGTGACAGGGCTGGTGCCCAACTACATAGAGGGCCTGGTTACTCCGTTCAGCTTCCTGAACGCTAAGACGCCGACGGGCACCCTCACCATAGGGGTGAGGCACCTGGCCATGGGCAGCATGAACCCAGTAGCCGGCTTTACTGACTCCTACAGCGTTGCCACGGCCGCCAGCGTCTTCCTGCCAATAATATACTACACACCTGGCAACGGCTTCCCCGTGCCCGTCGGGTTCACCTATAAGCTGGTGGCCCTCTCACCTGTCGCTAACATAACCGTGCCCACGTCGGCTCTCATGTACAACGCGACGAGCATGAAGGTGCAGCATGTGCCGCCGAACACAACGGCCAAGGTAGCTGTGATAGTTAACTTTGCCCCACTCCTACAGAACGACAGGTTCGTTGACGGCCAGCCAGTAACGCTAGCTGACCTCATAGAGCAGTACCTGATAGCGGCCAACGCGAGCCTGTCAGCTAACAGCCCAATATACGACTCGACCGCGGCCGCAGTCTACGGCCCGTCGCTGCAGCAGATAGTTGGGTTCGAGATACTGAACAGCACCTCGCTGGAGATCTGGAGCACTGCGTGGTGGTTCAACCCTGAGTACGCGGCGCTGAGCACAGTAGGCGACTTCATAATACTTGGCTACGCTGAGCCCGGAGGCGGAATGATGCCCTGGCCGCTCTACGCAGCCATGGCCTACGTGGTGGCCCACGGCGAGGCCGCATGGAGCAGCGGCGCCGCAACCAGCGAGCACGTCGACTGGCTAAACCTCGTGAACCCAACTGACGTGGGCAACGTGCTCAAGGCGCTGGAGCTCTACAACAGCACGGGCTACATACCTGAGGGCCTGCTTGAGGTCCAGAACCTGAGCGGAGTCCAGCTGGTTAACACGACCTTTGCCCACGAGGCCTACACGGATGCCATAAACTACATCAACACATACGGCAACGCTGTCATAGGTGAAGGACCCTACATGCTGGTGGCCTACCAGCCTGGCCAGTACGCTAAGCTCGTTAAGAACCCGTACTTCAACGTGCCTGTGCCCAGCATACTGACCAGCACGCCAGTGCTGTACTCCGTGCACGTGACCCTGCCGCCGCTGGGCATGGTGCCGGCGGGAGGCAGCATAAGCGCCACTGTCTACGGCACGCCGGACGGAACTAATGTCACCACCCCGCAGAGCGGAGTGTTCGTCATAGCGCAGTTCGTGACCCCTGAGGGCGCTGTAGTGGCTCAGGAGAACCTCACCAGCGGCGCCGACGGCTCAGTGAGCATACCTGTGCCCACAAGCCTGTCGCCTGGGAGCTACTACCTGATACTGTGGGCCTACACGCCTGCTAACATACTGCTTGACCCGGTAAAGGTGCCCATAACGGTCACCCCAATGGTGACCACCACGACCACCACAACTACTACAACGACGACAACGACCACCACAACTACGACCACCCCAGTGGTGACCACGACAACAACGTCTACAACTACAACGCCAGTAGTCACAACAACGTCCACGACGCCAGTGACCACGACAACGCCTAAGCCAGTAACTATATCGACTACGTTGATAGTGGGAATAGTCGTCGTTGTAATAGTTATAATAGCTGCCGTGGCACTCCTGGCCAGGAGAAAGTGAATGGCCAGGGGTGACAGCCACTAATGGGTTATAAGACTTTTTTAGCTAAAACTGCGATTATATACATTACTGTGCTTTTTGCCGCCATGGTTATACTGTATGTTTTCACCTATCCCGTAATACAGAGGCTTTACTCTGACTACGTGAAGTACTCGGCGAGCCAGCTGAAGACCGAGCTCATAAGGCACGCCAGGGGGAGCCTCAACCTAACTCAGGTCAACCTTGAGGTTGAGGAGTATGAGAAGTCCCTTGAGGCGGCCTACGGGCTCAACCAGCCCCTCATAGTTAGGTTCGCCCTGCAGATGAAGGCCCTGATAACCTTCCACTTCGGTGTAACTCCTCCAGGCGTCAGCTACCCGGGCTACACGACCTCCAATAACATAGCCCAGATAATTGCCGTAGCCCTGCCAAGGACCATAATACTCTTCACAACTGGAACTGTGATAATAATTGCAGTTGGCACCCTCCTCGGGGTGCTCGCGGCCAGGTACCAGGGCTCGGCTTACGACAAGGCTATACCTGTGATAGCGGTTGTGCACCAGAGCCTGCCCACGTGGTGGATAGGTTTCCTGCTCATAGCTGGCCTCGCCTACGGCCTCCGCTGGTTCCCGCCGGGGGGCATAGTGAGCGCCGGCCTCAACTTCTCCAAGGAGCCGCTACAGTACGTGGCCAGCTTGCTGGATCACATGACCTTACCGCTCCTGGCTTTCTTCATAGTTAACATAGGCGGCTTCGCCTACGTGGTCAGGAGCCTGACCCTGGCCACCACCAAGGAGGACTTCGTGCTCACAGCAAAGGCCAGGGGGCTGCCCGAGAGGAGGATAGTCTTTGGCCACATACTTAAGACGGCTTCGCCCTCGATAGCCACCCAGGCCATGCTGTGGCTGGCGAGCTCCTTCGCCGGAGGCCTGACGACGGAGATAGTGTTCGTGTGGCCCGGCATAGGGCTGCTTACGTACTACGCTGTCATGGAGTCCGACGAGGCGACCGTGATGGCAATAACCTACGTGCTCACTCTGGTGCTTGTAATAGCGCTGTTCCTTAACGAGGTAATAAAGGGGATGCTGGACCCAAGGATAAGGGCAAGCCAAGGGTGAAGCGGGATGTCTGAGGAGGCAGGCTCTAGCTTCATGTTCTATTTGAAGTACGTGCTGAAGAGCAAGAGCGCGCTGGCGGCCCTCGTGGTTATATTTATCTTCGTAGGCCTCGCCGCGTACGTAAGCACGTGGCCGAAGAGCGTAGCGTTCAACTACTTGAACAACCTCCAGTACTGGGAGAGCGCGTACCCGACCGTGGCGGCGCCTTCCTGGATGGCGTTCCTGAGCCCGTCAAGCTATGCCCCCTCGCTCTACGTGAACCCCCACTCGGTGAAGGTGTATGAGCACATAGGCACGGTCTACGTGTACGAGCTCACCTACAGCTTCAACTGGCGCTACTCCAAGGTCCCTACCGACGTGGTCTTTAACTTCGCCTCCAACACTACAATGCAGTACATGCTGGTGGAGTGGGTTAAGCCGTCGGGGTCAACGGTCAACGCCACCGTGACCGTGATGGGGACGGCGTACTCGTTTGACCTCAGCGCCCTGGCCAAGCCGCTCTCGGCCTACCTGCTCCAGAAGACGGGCACGGTGCCCACGGTGCTGACCACGCAGGCCCTGGCGACGGCGCTTTTCAGCAACCTCTCCAGGAGGACCGTGGGCCCAACGGAGCTGGGCACCTACGGGGTGAACGTCTTCATTGCGACGGCGGGCCCCGCCAAGTTTAAGGCTGCCCAGGTGAGGATAATGGGGAACGCCTACGGAGCCCTGGGCACCGACATCTACGGCAGGCCCATATTCCTTGGCATACTGCTGGGGCTGCCGAACGCGCTTGAGATAGGCGTGGTGACCTCGCTGCTGGGAGTGCTCATAGGCACGTTCATAGGTGGCTACGCTGGCTTCCTGGGAGGCAAGACCGACGCCGCCCTCAACTGGTTCAGCACGGTCATACTGGCGCTCCCAGCACTGCCGTTCCTGGTGGCCCTTGGGCTGCTGCTGAAGTCAGGCCTGTCAATAATGGAGGAGGCCCTCCTGATAACGTTCCTGAGCTGGCCGTTCTACGCAATAATAGCCAGGAGCGCGGCCCAGAGCATAAAGACGAACTCGTTCGTTGAGGCTGACAAGCTGATGGGTATACCCTCGTACAGGACGTTCCTGACGCACTTCCTGCCCAGGCTGGTGCCATTCATAGTGGCGTACACGGTGCTTGGGATACCGGGGGCAATACTGCTGGTTGAGACCCTGGCCTTCATAGGGATAGCCCCGCCTAACATAGTGACGTGGGGAGGCATACTTGACGCCGCCTACGACGCCAACGCTGCCCTCAACGGCTGGTGGTGGTGGATACTCTTCCCAGGCCTCATGATAGTGCTCGTCAGTCTGCCATTCGTGGTCGTGGGCTTTGCCATAGAGAGGGCGTCGTTCGGCGGGAGGTAGGGCTAAACCTTTTTTGCCGTGAAGCTCACATCCTTGCAGGGTCTGAGTTGAGGATAGCAGTCGTTGGCAGCAGGGGCTTCGGCTCAGTGCACCTTGCAGCTATGTCAAGGCTTAAGGACGAGGGCTTCGACATCGAGTACTACACCTACAGCTCCTCTGAGCAGGAGGCCAAGGCCATAGCTGAGAGGTTCGGCGCCGCCGGCTACTTCACCAACTACGACGACGTCCTCTCGTCAAAGGTTGACGCCGTGGACCTAGTGGTGAGCCACGACGCGCACATGCCAATGACGCTGAGGGCCCTCAGGGCCGGCAAGCACGTCATGCTTGAGAAGCCCATAGCCAGGAACATGGAGGAGGCGGAGGCCATAGTTAAGGCTGCAGAGTCCTCGGGCCTTAAGTTCATGGTTGCTGAGAACTACCACTTTGACGAGACCTTCAACGAGCTCTACAGGCAGCTGCCCAACGTTGGCAGGATCCACACAGTGATTGTGAGGGACATACACTACAACCAGCCGAGGACGTGGAGGAGGGTCAAGGAGCTCATGGGCGGCGGGGCCGTGATAGACGGCGGCATACACATGATACACGTCATGCTAAACGTGGCCGGCGAGTACTCCTCCGTGTGCTCCATGGTCTACCGCACGGGGAGCGTTGACATGGAGGGGGAGGACGTGGGGGTCGCCATGTTTAACTTCAGGTCAGGCGCAGGGGGGTGTACATGTATGGATGGGCCTTCAGGAGCGCAGCCCCCGCCCCTATAATAGAGGTCTACGGCGACAGGGGGTCCATATACGAGGATCCCTCCTCAAGGCTCTTCCTGGAGTCCAGGGGCTTCAGGTACTTTGCAAGGCACGGGGACCTGGTGGTGAACGGCTCAAGGCTCGAGGTGGCGAAGACTGACATGATAGGCGAGGAGGTAAGGGCGTTCGCTGAGTACGTTGACGGCAAGAGGAAGGACAACCCAATGCCCACAGAGCTTGAGCTGAGGGACCTCAGGGCCGTCCTTGACATATACTCGTCCTCAAGGTGCTGACCACCTCCTGGACCTCTCTATTTTGTCCTTAATGCAGAGGAGCGCAACGTCGTAGGCGTACTCCACGTCCCTCTGGGTCAGCACCCTGTACGTGGTGCCGCTCCTAAGCATGTAGTGCCTCCTGAGAACGGTGGGCACTATGGAGTCCAGGTCCTCGCCCCTCATTATCATGGCTGCCACCTCCCTTACTACCTCGTTGTTGCAGTCCCCTGGCCTGAAGGGGGTGGACCAGCTCCTGACCTTGACCGTGCCGCTCTCGACGCACTTAGCCGCGCTGGAGTAAAGCTGGTCGAACTGCTCGTCGCTCAAGTCAAGCTTGAAGTCGTAGTGCAGGGCGGCCCTTATCATCTCCTTAGTCATACCTAGGGCTATGAGCCCTGCCACGACCCTCAGGGTGCCCCTGCACTCCTCGCTCATTTTGCAGCACATGCTAACTGTTTTATTTTGTGACAAATTACGCCTTAGTGGCGGTTCAATGGACTGGCAGACCATAGAGAGGGTCATGGCTAAGGCGCCTTACCACGTTGACTACATAGTGCCCAAGAACTCTGTGCCCAGGCCCGAGGACCAGTGCCTTGAGCCCTCCTTCGGGAAGCCCAGGGGACAGCTGAGGAACTGGAGGGCCACACTGAGCGACGGGAGCTGCCTGCACGTGCTCGAGTTCAAGCACTTCTACGTGGTCCACAGGGACAGGGCTAACCTAAACGACAGCGTCATAAGGCACGTGGCCCTTGACGAGCCAAGCATGATAGTCCTCACCTTCTGGCTCCCCCTGCTGGAGCTTCTCAGGGTGCTGCTTAGGGTAAGGAGGAGGAAGAGGCTAAGGGCCGCCGGCAGCCCCTGCTACTAGCTTATATTAGCCCCACGGCCAGCTCAGGGCGGGGATAGCGTTTGACAGAGGACAGGGCGCAGGTCTCCATACCCAGGGACCTCTACGAGAAGGCAAGGAAGTACGTGGAGGAGCAGGGAACCTTCAGGTCAGTTGACGAACTAGTCGAGTTCCTCCTCAGGCAACTCCTCGAGGAGCAGGAGAGCACAGCAATGAGCAAGGAGGACGAGGAGGCCGTAAAGGACAGGCTCAGGAGGCTCGGCTACCTTTAAGCCTTGAAGTTATGAGGCTCACGAGCTTTTCGGCGTTCTCATTGACGTTGTCCTTTACAGTGTCAAGCACGAGGTCAGGGCTCAGCGGCTCCTCGTAGGGGTCTGAGACGCCAGTGAAGTGCTTGATCTCGCCAGTTAAGGCCTTCCTGTAGAGGCCCTTGGGGTCCCTCCTTATGCACTCCTCCAGGGGGCACTTGACGTAGACCTCCAGGAAGTCAGCCTCCTCCGATATTATCTTCCTGACCTCCTCCCTGGCGTCCCTGTAGGGCGAGACGAAGCTGCAGATCACTATCACCCCGTTCCTGGCCAGGAGCCTGGCCACCCACGAGGCCCTGACCAGGTGCTTCATCCTCTCCTCCTTCGTGTAGCCGGCCTCGGGGTCTATGTGGGACCTGAACCAGTCGCCGTCAAGCACCTCCACCCTGTAGCCCATGGCCCTTAGCCTCTCGGCGGCAGCGTTAGCTATGGTTGTCTTGCCGCTCCCTGGCAGGCCGGTGAGCCAGACCACCAGGCCCCTCAAGCCTCAGCACCTCTGGGCCAACGCGTCTTTAGGGGCTTTAAAGCGCGGGCCTTAATTAAGCTTAATTAAGCTTAAATATTCCTAATTAAGCTTAATTAGAAGGCGAGGTCAATGGCGAGGAAGCCAGAGGGCGAGAGGGGGAGGTACACCACGGTCTCAATACCCACCCCCCTCTACGACAGGATAAAGAGCCTCATAGCCGGCACGGGCTTCAACAGCGTCTCCCAGTTCGTCACCTACGTCCTCAGGGAGGTCGTGAGCGACATGGAGAGGGAGAAAGTTCAGAGCGCGATAAGTGAGGAGGAGAAGGAGGAGATACTGAGGAGGCTCAAGAGCCTGGGCTACCTCTGAGGTGAAGCCAGGTTGGTGTCCCAGCCCCACGGCGGAAGGCTGATCGACAGGGTGGCCAGGGGGCCCAGGGCGGAGAAGCTATCGTGCCAGGCTGCGGAGCTGCCCGCCCTTGAGCTCTCCGGGGCCCTAGCTTATGATGTGGCCAACATAACTCACGGCGTCTACAGCCCCCTGGAGGGCTTCATGACTGAGGACGAGTACGAGAGCGTGCTGAGGAACTCGAGGTTAACCAACGACCTCCCGTGGACCATACCCATAGTGCTTGACGTGGAGCCGAGGCTTGCCAAGGAGGTCCTAGGCTCTGAGATAGCTCTGTCCTACAAGGGCGTCAGGTTCGCAATCATGAACGTAGAGGACGCCTTCCAGTGGGACAGGAAGACCTTCGCTGAGAAGGTCTTCGGGACCACCGACCAGGCCCACCCTGGCGTCGTGCTGCTCTACAGGAGGGAGGGGCAGATGCTCATAGGGGGCAAGGTGGAGCAGTTCGCCGAGCTGCCCGAGCCATTCGAGAAGTACAGGCTGTGGCCCAAGGAGACCAGGGTCCTCTTCGAGCAGCTTGGCTGGAGGAGCATAGCAGCGTTTCAGACCAGGAACGCGCCTCACATGGGTCACGAGTACGTCATGAAGGCCGCCCTGAGCTTCGTAGACGGCCTGTTCGTGAACCCCCTGGTGGGCTGGAAGAAGCCGGGGGACTTCACGGATGAAGCCATAGTTGCAGCGTATGAGGTCCTTCTGAGGGACTACTTCCCCAGGTCGAGCTACGTCTTCAGCGTGCTCAGGATGAAGATGGTCTACGCAGGCCCAAAGGAGGCTATACACCACGCTATAGTGAGGAAGAACTTCGGGGCAACCCACATAATAGTGGGCAGGGACCACGCCGGCGTGGGCTCCTTCTACGGCCCCTACGAGGCCTGGAACATCTTCAGGGAGTTCCCCGACCTCGGCATAACCCCGCTGTTCCTGAGGGAGGCCTTCTACTGCGTCAAGTGCGGAGGCATAGTGAATGACAAGATATGTCCGCACGGGGACGAGTACAGGAGAAGGATAAGCGGCACCGAGATAAGGAAGCTGTTGTCCGAGGGCCAGAGGCCGCCGGACTACATGATGAGGCCAGAGGTGGCGGACGCGCTGATAAAGCTTAAGGACAGGCTCTTCATAAACTCCTCCTCTCAATGAACGCAAGTATTATGGTGCCAACAATTATCGCATCAACCGAGTAGCCGATGGCGTAGTTGTAGAAGCCGTGCTCCAGCCTCACGTGCTCCAGCCTCAGCGGGCCGGCCTGCGCGGGCTCCCCGTGCAGGGAGCTGACGTTAAGCGCCTGCAGGGACAGCCCGTAAGAGCTCACGGGCCTAAGGTGAAACGTCGCCAGGAGGGAGGGCGTGACCACCGCTGGCCTGGACGACGTGGCCCACCCTATGACGGAGCCGTTAGCCTCTAGGTAGCCCTGCACGGTCCCATTGACGTAAACCGCTATGTAGTCCTTCCCTGAGCCCACGAAGATCTGTCCAAGGTACACAATGCCGTGAAGGAACGGGTACGCGGTCTCCAGCGAGAAGGGGTAGTCGAGCGCTGCCGTGGTCTCAGCCCTTGGAAGTTCCCCGTAGGTGTAGAGCACTGAGGCCCACCCATATGGCGGCCTCAGGTACAGCGCAAGCCCGTTGAGGGTCCCCGCTGCTGCGAAGGCGTAGGCCTCAACGTTGTAGACGTAGGCAGTCCCGTTAAGGGCTATCATCGCGTCCTGCAGGTTTTTTACTATCTCAGAGCCCGCCACGAGCGGCTCCCCGTCATAGCTGCCAACATAGTCTATGGTCACGTTGCTGCCATAGTAGTAGGCCTGGGCGCGCGGAGGATCCACGTAGACTAGGTAGCTGTCGCTGAACGCAACCGCAACCCCGTCGCTGAGGGGGGCGGCGCTGTAGGGGGGTACCAGCGTGGTGAAGTTAGTGGAGTACGCCATCAGCGAGCCGTTCCTAAGCGAGGCCACCAGGAGCCTGTAGGGCGGGAACGGGGTCGTGTTGAGCACCCCCGACGCGGCGACCTCGCCCTCATGGCATGAGACGGCCGTAAGGTAGCCCTGAGCGTCAACGTAGTAGTACGTGACCCCGGAGCTGCTTAGGTCAGCCATGGAGGGCCTGCCGCTGGCTAAGCCGACCACTACGAGCTGGTCCCCCAGCTGGCACGCTGCCGTGGCCGTAACGTTGAGCGAGAGCCACCTGCCGTCGAAGTAGACTACGGTGCTGCTGTTACTTGCTGCTACGACCCACCCCTCGCTTGGGCTGAAGTAGATGAGCCTGTGGCCCTCCAGGAGGACTCCCCAGTCCGTGGAGCCCCTCACGTAGGGGTAAGCCGCTGCTGCTAGGGCCCCAGCTATCAGTATTAGATAGACAAGGACTGCAACGGCCCACCGAGGTATCAAGCCCAAGCCCCGTGCCCAGTCCCTCTGTGACGTTAAAAGCGGTAAGCAGGATGCGAGGGAATGGAATCCCATCGTTGCATTATGCAGATACGCATATAACTCTTCCCGACACTTTAACCTCCTTGAGGTGAAGTTATTGGAGATCAGGAGGGCCCTCGCCGCGGCCGCGTCAATGCTGCTAATAGCTATAATAGTCCTCTACCCGGCGGCCTCGCTGGCCGAGGGCGTTCATGTAAACAGGAGCAACTACATCTACGTCTACCCCAACAGCGCGGTGGTGGTAGCAGTTAACGGCACGGCGACGCTTGAGCACGAGGTACCCAAGGAGAACCTGAGCCTAGAGGTAACCTACTACAGCAGCTCGACATACCTGAGGCTCGTCTACAGCGGCCAGGTGCCGAAGCACGGGCACCTCAGGTTCAACGGCCTGGGCAAGTTCGCCGGCCGCGAGCTGGGCCTGCAGTCGCTGAACGTCTCAGGCCTCATAAACAGGACCTCCAACGGCAGGGTCTCAGAGCTCAGGCTCATGGGCACCGTTGTAGCTTTGGCAAGTGAGGGTCAGCTTGAGGCCAACGTGAGCCTCTACAGGCTTGTGGAGGCGGTGACGTCGCCCTCGCCCGAGTACATAGTCCTGCTAGAGGCTAACGTGTCACACACGCCATACCCAGTGCCCATTCAGCTGTTCAAGTATGAGAGCCTGAACACCACTGGCATAAACATAACTGAGCTCAAGGTCTATGAGAACTCAACCTTTACCGGCGTTGTGCTCAAGGCAGTGGTTAACGCCACGCCAGCGCCTCCAAACACAACCCTGGGCCTGGCGCAGGCCATCATAGGCGCCGCCCTGGCGCCAGGCTTCATAAACGGCAGCTATCACTATTACGTTAACTATCAGGCCAGGGAGGCCTCAGAGGAGGTAAGCGTCAACGTCTCTGACAGCCTAATAGAGCTCCTGCAAAAGGCCTTAGCCAGGGGCCTGGGAGCCCTGGCCCAGCAGGGAGGCCTGCAGGGGAACACTGACCTTGGCGACTACAGCGGCCTCCTGGGGGAGCTGATTGACAACGCCGAGCCCTTCGTTAACGCCACGTCAGAGCTCATAAGCTACATACAGCAGAACTTCAGGATAGTGGTGCCCTCGAGCGAGGAGATAAACGTAACGAGCTACGGCCACATGGTGACGTTCAGCTTCAGGAGCCCAATGATAATAGGGGCCAACGCCAAGAACCCAAAGGACACGCTGGTGGCAATACAGTACCTCTTCAGCAATGCCTCGCAGTTCTATGAACAGAACGGGCTTGACCACATAGCCAAGGCCTTCGCCTCGGTCGAGGACGAGGAGGTGACCCTTGTCGGCGTTGACGGCGTCACCGTGAAGCCGTCGCAGACCACCATAGGCAACCTGAGCTCTGTGGTTGTAACAGTGCCCAGCGGCAGCGCGCCGGCGAAGGATGTCATAGGAGGCTCTGCGGTGGTCGTTGGCCTCCTGCTCGTGGCATTCTTCCTGCTCAGGAGGCACTGATGCCTTAAGTCCTGGCCCCTCATTGCAGCTGTTTTTACGCTTTTATTTTAGGCTTAGGGATCAGGTCTTGGCCGCGCCAGCGGCCTCCTGACCTCATGCAAGTGCTAACACTTTTTATGTAGTTATATAACAGGCTCCTGGGACTCAGCTTGGCATCCAGTCCCAAGGCAACGATAAAGAGGTACGTAATATTCATGGATTTTGATGGCTTCAGGTACAGGGGTCATGAATCCATAGAGCTCGAGACCCAGGAGGACCTGAGGCTTGACGCCAAGGGAGTGAGGGTGACCTCAGTTAAGGCCAACGGGTCCCCGGTCCAGTTCGCGCAAGACGAGGAGGGGGTCACGGTAAGGACTGGGAGGTTCTCGGGCACGCTCGAGGTTGACTTCGAGGGCGAGGCCGCCGAGAAGCTGGTAGGCATATACAGGGCCCCTTACGAGGGCGGCTACGTAATATCAACGCAGTTCGAGTCCGTGCACGCCAGGGAGATGTTCCCGTGCGTTGACAACCCGGCCTACAAGGCCAGGTTCAAGCTCTCTGTGAGGATACCCAGGGACCTTCACGCGATATCCAACATGCCCATAGAGAGGGTGACCATCGAGGGTGACAGGAAGCTGGTGGAGTTCATGGAGACGCCGCCCATGTCAACTTACCTGCTGTACATAGGCATAGGCAAGTGGGAGGAGGTCGTCGACAGCGGAGGCCGTTACGTTCTTGCAACAGTCCCCGGCAAGACAAGGTACGGCTCGCTGGCCCTCTGGGCTGCAAGGAACAGCGTGGACTTCTACGAGAGGTACTTCGGCATACCTTACCCCCTGCCCAAGATGCACCTCATAGCTGTCCCTGAGTTCGCCTTTGGGGCCATGGAGAACTGGGGTGCCATAACGTTCAGGGAGAGCGCCCTCCTAGCGCCTGACAACGCCGACATGGCCCAGCGCAGGAGGGTCGCGGAGGTAGTGGCTCACGAGATAGCCCACCAGTGGTTCGGGGACCTGGTTACCATGAAGTGGTGGGACGACCTGTGGCTCAACGAGAGCTTTGCAACTTTCATGAGCTACAAGGCTGTGAGCTCCTTCGCCCCTGAGCTCCTAATGTGGGAGAACTTCCTGCTGGGCGAGACCGACGGTGCCATGGTGAGGGACTCGCTCAGCACTACCCACCCAATACACGTGGAGGTCTCATCGCCTGACGAGATAGAGGAGATATTTGATGACATAAGCTATGGCAAGGGCGCAAGCATACTCAGGATGGTAGAGTACTTCCTGGGCGAATCGTTCAGGAAAGGGCTCTCGTCGTACCTGGAGCACCACGCCTACTCAAACGCCGTCGCCCAGGACCTCTGGACCGCGATACAGCCGTTCACATCGGTGCCCGTGGCGGACCTCATGAACGACTGGATCATGAAGCCTGGCTACCCGTACCTCAAGGTAACGGTGGAGGGCAGCAAGGTTAGGCTGGAGCAGCACAGGTTCTCGCTCTCGGGCAAGCTCGAGGACCTGACCTACATGGTGCCGGCCACCCTGGAGGTCAACGGCAGGAGGGTTAACGCCATATTCAGCTCCAGGGTCTATGAGGTCGACGTGGGCGAGGAGGTGAAACAGCTCAAGGTAAACCTGGACAGGGCGGGCTTCTACAGGGTCCTGTACCAGGACCTCTCAGGTCTCGCCAAGCTTAACCAGCTTGAGGCCTACGGGCTTCTCAACGACTACTACTACTTCATGCTCGCTGGCCTCGTTGGCAGGGACGAGTACCTCAGGGTCGTTGACACCAACTTCAGCGTGCCGGACTACCTGCCCGCCCTTGAGCTGAGCAACGAGCTCTTCAACCTGTTCCTCATTAACCCAGCGATATTCGCGCAGAGGGCCATAGACTACCACAGGTCCCAGTTCGCGTTCCAGTCCAGGAGGCCCGAGGAGCAGTACAGGGAGCTGGCCGGGAGGTTAGCAAACAGGCTGGCCATAATGGACCGCTCCTTCGCCGCCGAGCTCGCCTCCCAGTTCGGCAGGGAGGTGGACCCCAACATGAGGCAGGCCGTCTACACGGCCTACGCAGTGGCCACGGGCGACCTCGAGGGCCTCAGGAGGGAGCACGAGAGGCAGCAGCTGGACTCCGAGAAGGTGAAGGTCCTCATAGCTGCAGCCCAGCTCAGGGACAGGTCGGCCCTGCAGCAGGCCATAGAGTGGATAGCCTCTGGGAGGAGGCAGAACATGCTCTACGTGCTCACGGTTGGCCTTAACCCCGACGGCAGGGACCTGCTCTGGGGCTGGCTAAGGGACGGGGGCCTTGACAGGCTGGAGAAGGCCTTCGAGGGGACGGCAATAGTTCAGAGGTGGCTCATGGGCTACCTGCCTTTCATAGGGCTCGGGAGGGAGAAGGAGGTCAGCGACTTCTTCGCCTCAAGGCCTGACGGCAGGAGCGCTGAGGTCAGGGGAGGCCTTGAGATCCTGGAGGCGTACTCAAGGCTGAGGCAGTAAGCGCCATAGTGCTTAGCTTTTATTTTTCCCACGCAGGTGTAGCCGGGACCTCGAGTTGTCCGGCATGTCACCTGAGGACCTAGCTAAGCTTACCCTTGTCTCCAGCCCCGCGGCCTCGCCTGACGGCTCTAAGGCGCTGTTCGTGGTCTCAAGGCCTAACGTGCAGCAGAACAGGTACGACAGCTCCATATGGCTCTACGACGGCAGCTCCTACTACCCTGTGACCTCAGGCCCTGGGGACTCGTGCCCGGCCTGGTCCCCAGACGGCCAGCTGATAGCCTTCATAAGGACCGTGAGGCAGGAGGGGCAGCCTGCCCAGACCTCAGTTATGCTGATGAGGCCAGGCTACGAGCCCACCCCCCTCTTCACGTGGAGCTTCGGCGCCTCGTCAATAGCATGGTCGCCCGCGGGGAGCTCAATAGCCTTCATCGCTAGGAAGCCGCTGGGGCAGGGCGAGTGGAAGGACTACTCCAAGAGGGAGGCCCTGGTCATTGAGAGGCTCCCGCCCTTCTTCAACGGCGAGGGCTACATATTCGACAGGCCCAGGAACATCTACCTCGTCAGCGCCAGCGGAGGGGAGCCCAGGAGGCTGACCTCCCACACGCTTGACGTGAGCTCCTTCGCCTGGTCCCCTGACGGCAAGAGGATAGCCTACGTTAAGCAGCTCGAGGAGGTGCACGCACAGTACGACGAGCTGAGGCTCCTGAACGTGGAAACTGGCGAGGACGTGCAGCTGCTATCCAAGGCGTCGATAGCGGGCCTGGCCTGGTCCCCTGACGGCAACAGCATAGCCCTCCTCATGCACAGGCTTGAGAGGGGGCTCTCGAGCCACTACAAGCTCTACTCCTATAACTTGAGGACCGGGGAGTTAACAAAGGTGGAGCTCGGTCTTGACAGGAACCTGATTAACAGCGTCAACAGCGAGGCCAGGGGGCCGTCGTGCACAAGCCCCATACAGGCCTCGGGCAGCTGGCTCTACTTCAGCGTCAGCGACGCCGGCAGGGCGTGGCTCTACAGGGCCACCCTCAGCGGCAGGCTGGAGCCCGTGCTCAAGCCCGAGGACGCGGTCATTGACGACTTCAGCGTGTCCCAGTCGTCCGACGTGGTCTACTACACGCAGATGAACGAGTCCGAGCCCGCGGAGCTCCACGTGCTCAGGGGGACCTCGGGCAGGAGGCTCACGTCCTTCAATGACGACTTCCTCAGGCAGGCCTCGCTGCCGAGGGCCCTTAAGGCAAAGGCAAGGGCCAGGGACGGCACGGAGCTGGACTTCTGGGTCCTCCTTCCGAGGGACGCCAAGGGCAGGGTGCCGTGGGTGCTCTACATACACGGGGGGCCCAAGACGAGCTACGGTTATGGCTTCATGGTGGCCTTCCACGTGCTCGCCTCGGCTGGGATAGCCGTTGTTTACGGCAACCCGAGGGGCAGCGACGGCTACAGCGAGGACTTCGCTGACATAAGGGGCAGGTGGGGCACCGTGGACTACGAGGACCTAATGACCATAGCTGACGAGGCCACGAGGCAGTTCCAGCAGCTCGACCCCAGCAGGGCCGGGGTGGCCGGCGGGAGCTACGGGGGCTTCATGACCAACTGGGTGATAACCCACACGTCCAGGTTCAAGGCAGCTATGACCGAGAGGAGCTGCGTGGAGTTCTACAGCGACTGGGGGACCAGCGACATAGGCTGGTACTTCGACGAGGACCAGCTGATGGCCCAGCCGCCGTGGAAGTCCGCGGACCAGTACCTAAAGGCAAGCCCAATGACTTATATAGAGTCCGTGACCACCCCTCTGCTCATAATGCACGCGCTGGAGGACTACAGGTGCCCCGTGAGCCAGGCCCTCCAGCTGTTCACAGCCCTCAAGGTGCTTGGCGTCGAGGTCAAGCTGGCCCTATTCCCTGGCGAGGACCATGACCTGACCAGGAGCGGCAGGCCCAGGACCAGGGTCGAGTACCTTAAGCTGATGCTTGACTGGATGAAGGGACACCTGGGTGAGTCAAGGTGAGCGAGCCCAGGATAGTCTCGAGCGAGGGGCTCTGCTCGGGGGCCAGGGTCAGGCTCGAGAGGGTCAGGTTCTCCTACAACGGCAGGGAGTTCGACGCTGACAGGGTCTCCTTCGGCCTCTCCGTGGCGGTGCTTCCGGTGCTTGACGACGGCAGGGTCATACTTGAGAGGCAGTGGAGGCCCGCCACGGGCTCCTGGGTCCTTGAGGCGCCAGCCGGCAGGGTGGAGCAGGGGGAGTCCCCGGAGGAGGCGGCCCTGAGGGAGCTCGAGGAGGAGACTGGCTACAGGGCCTCAAGGCTCACCAGGGTCTACGAGGCCTACGTGAGCCCAGGCTACAGCGACGAGGTGCAGTACGGCTATATTGCGGAGGGCCTGACGAGGGTTGGCCAGAGGCTTGAGCCTGACGAGGTCATAGGCCTGGTCTTCATGAGGCCTGAGGAGGCCCTTGGGCAGGCGAGGGACCTCAAGACCATAGCCCTGCTGGAGGCCTACGTTAGCTTTAAGGCGAGGCTAAATCTGTAGAAAGATATAACGGTCACGGGGTTACATGGACTTCAGGTGAATCATGCAGGCGCAGCTGGGCCTCACTGAGGAGGACATGAAGAAGGTGGAGGCCTACTGCAAGGACGAGCTTGGCACCTACCTGCTGTACGAGGCCCTGGCTGACGAGGAGCAGGGCGAGCTCTCCCAGAAGCTGAGGCAGGCCGCTGAGCAGGAGAGGGGCCACTACCTCTTCTGGAGGTCCCTCCTGGGCAGGGACTGCAGGGCGTCGCCGCCGGGCAGGGCGTTCAGGGTGCTATACAAGATCTTTGGGCCTGTGTTCACCCTGCAGGCCCTGGAGAGGAGGGAGGCCAGCGCGGCCAGGGAGTACAGGAGGTTCATGCCTAGGATGCCCCAGGAGCTCAGGCCGAGGCTTGAGCAGATAATAGCTGACGAGGAGGGCCATGAGTCGGAGTTCCTCAGGGGGCTTAAGGACGTCAGGGTTGAGTACCTGGGCTTTGTCGCCCTCGGCATGGCTGATGCCATAACTGAGCTGGTTGGCGTTTATGCAGGCTTCCTTGGGGCCACCGCGAGGACCCTAATAGTAGGGCTCGCGGGCCTCCTCGTGGGGTTCTCTGCCGCCATCTCAATGGCGGCGGCCGCCTTCCTGCAGTCAAGGCAGGAGGGGACCACTAGGCCGGGCCTCAGCGCCGCGGCCACGGGGCTCTCCTACTTCGTGACCGCCCTGCTCCTGGGCATACCTTACCTGCTCCTCAGCAGCACTGCCGAGGCCCTGGCGGCTTCACTGCTGATAGGCGTTGGCGTCCTGGCGGCCTTTCACTTCTACAGCGCAACGGTCAACGGCACGAGCTTCGTCAGGGAGCTGGGCCTCGGCCTGCTGATACTCCTGGGCGCCACCGCCGCCGGCCTCCTGTTCGGGGACGTGATAGGGAGGGCGTTCCACCTCATGGGCCTCTTCTCGTTGGCGCTCCAGGCCCTGAGGTAGCCTCATACCTCTTTTATTGATCTTCACTAATTAGGCCACGAGGACCAGGTAACAGGCGGGGGTCAGTCTTGTCCCAGTCAAAGGTCGACAAGTATACAGTAATAGAGCTGAGGCTGACGGACGCCGAGCTGGCGGCCCTCGAGAAGAGGGCCAAGGACGCCGGCTACCAGGACGTGAGGTCATACCTAGAGGCCATAGTCAAGGGCGGGGGCCCCTCGCCCCCGGCCCAGGGGGAGAGCGTTGAGGGGCTCGCCAAGAGGCTGGAGAGGCTAATACAGGACATGCTGAACCCGTTCACGCAGAAGGTGGACGACCTGGCCAAGAGGCTCGCCCAGATAGAGGAGGACATAGAGTCCCTGAAGCAGGAGAGGCAGCCGCAGCAGCCCCAGGCGGAGAGGAGGGAGGCTGAGGCGGCGGGCGGGAGGCAGGGGGGCAGCACGGCAGTTGAGAGGCTTAGGAGGCAGGGCGTCGTATTCCAGGAGGAGCTCCCGTGGCTCAAGGCTCCGGACAAGTTCTTCGCAAAGCTTGGCAGGGAGGGGGCCGTGGTGCTGACCCTGAGCGACGGCAAGGCCGCGGTGGACCCCGAGTTCTGGAAGAAGTTCGTCGCCGAGGTGGAGTCGACGGCGCTCAAGGACCCCAGGCAGGTGAGCGACAAGATACAGGCAGACATGGGCGAGAAGGCAGCCAACCTGTTTAACAAGATGGTCAGGAGCGGCCTCATAATATACGACGAGGACACAAAGAAGTGGAAGGTGGCCAAGGGCGCCGGGAGGGGAGGCGGCGGGCCGCCCGAGTACGAGGCCGAGGAGGACGAAGAGGACGAGGAGGGCTACCTCTGAAGGTACGGGCAAAGAGGTCAAGCTAATTAGCTTGAGCTTGCCTCAGGGACTCAGTGTCGGGCTTGAAGTTCGCCGAGCTGCTCAAGCTAATGGCGGAGCTTGACGAGAGGACAGGCTATCCAATGCCAGTGCCGCCCGGCTTCGCCTCAAGGTGGTCCGAGGGCCTCGGCCTTGGAAGGAGGGGCAGCAGGAGGCTCCTCTTCACGGGGGCCCTCTACCAGCTGGTGCCCTACATAGAGGGCACTGTTGAGCTGCTCAGGAGCCTTGAGAGGGCCGAGGGCGCCGGCTGGGCAGCCCTGAGGGCGGCGAGGATAGCTTCAAGGAGGCTCGACCTCTCCGTGCTTGTGAGGCCGGACCCGGAGCTGGTGGAGTGGTCGAGGAGGGTCCTGAGGTCAATAGCAAAGCTCCTCGTGGCCTCAGGGGTGGACTTTGACTACGTACCGGAGCTCTCCGACATGTACAGCGGGGCGCTGCTCAGGGACTACGGCATGGTCGATGCCTTCAGGAGGCACGCCGAGGCCGTGGTGAAGGCCGTTAGGTCAGCGGGCTACGAGGAGCTCATAGTTGTGGACCCCCACACCATGGATACTGTCACCAGGGGCTACCAGGAGGTCCTCGGGGAGGGCCTCAGGGCTGTGAACTACATGGAGCTCGTGAGGCCCGGCGGGGGCCGCGGACTAGAGGCGACGGTGCACGACTCCTGCGTCTACGCCAGGAGGCTTGGCATAGTTGACAGGCCCAGGGAGCTCCTGAGGGGGGCGGGCGTCAAGGTGGCCGAGGTCAGCAGGTCGGGCAGGTGGACCTACTGCTGCGGCGGCCCCCTTGAGGCCCTCCTGCCATCCCTGGCTGAAGCCATTGCGGTGACCAGGGTTAAGGAGCTGAGGGGGGCCAGCGACACAGCTATAACCATGTGCCCCATATGCTACGTGAACCTCCGCAGGGCCTCCAGGTCCTCTGGGGTCCAGCTGAGGCTCCTCGACCTGGCTGAGGTGATCGGCGGTGAGTGACGAGCTCCTGGAGGGGTACGCAAGGGCAGTCCTAAGGGCCCTGGAGAACCCTGACCTTCAGGAGGCCCTTCACACCTACGTGCCAGGCTCTGAGGAGAGGGTGAGGAGGTTCCTGGAGTCAAGGCCAGACATAGTCCAGCTGGCCAGGGAGGTCAAGGCAATAAAGGAGTACTCAGTGGCCCACATGGACGAGCTCATAGATGAGGCCATGAAGTCGCTCAAGTCAGTGAACGCCGTGCCCCACTACGCCGTGGACGCCAGGGAGGCGAGGGAGCTGGCCCTGAGCCTCGTGGGCAAGGGCAAGGTAGTGGTCATGTCAAAGTCCATGACCGCAGAGGAGTTGGGCATAAGGGAGGCCCTGGAGGGGGCGGGCAACGAGGTCTGGGAGACTGACCTGGGGCAGCTGCTGGTGCAGCTCGAGGGAGGGAAGCCAATGCACTCCATAGCCCCGGCAATACACATGACAGTGGTCAGGGTGGCGCAGCTCCTGAGGGACAAGCTTGGCCTCGACGTGAGCCCGAGCGACACCCCGCAGCAGATGGTGGCCAAGGTGAGGCAGTTCCTTAGGTCGAAGTTCGTTAGCGCCGACGTCGGCATAAGCGGAGGCAACGCCCTGGCCGCCAGGGAGGGGGCCCTGCTCCTTGTCGAGAACGAGGGCAACATAAGGATGGTCACTAACCTGCCTAGGCTTCACATAGCCTTTGTGGGGGTTGAGAAGCTGGTCCCAACGATACTTGACGCCTTCAAGGTCATACTCGTTCAGGCGGCCTTCGCCGGCCTCTACCCGCCCACGTACGTGAGCCTCATAGCGGGCCCCAGCAGCACGGGCGACATAGGGCACAGGAGGGTCTACGGCGCCCACGGCCCCGTGGAGGTTCACGTGGTCCTCGTGGACCACGGCAGGAGGGCGGCGGCCAGGGACGCGGTGCTCAGGGAGCAGCTGAGGTGCATAAGGTGCGGCTACTGCCAGTTCGTCTGCCCCGTGTGGGGGCAGGTGGCAAACAACTGGGGAGGCCAGACATACGGGGGTCCCATGGGCGTCAACTGGACGGCTATAACGGAGGGCGTTGAGAAGGGCGCGGCCCTGGCCATGTTGTGCCTGGGGTGCGGCAGGTGCGACGTGGCCTGCCCGGTCGAGATACCTATCTCAGGCATACTGGCGGACCTGAAGAGGAGGTTCGCCTCATCCCTTTGACTTGCTGACCCTCAGCTGGTGGCTCCTGGGGAACTCGAAGTCCATGAGCCTCCTCAGCAGCTGCCTCAGGTCGCCCTCACCCACCTCGTAGGTCGCGTCCCTGAAGCCGTGCTCAGTTATTGAGAACCTGTCCCCCTTCCTGGTGATCTCCAGCCAGCGGTCCCCCTTGAAGCTCTCGACCCTGAGGGTCTCGCCCTCCCTGAGCTTAAGGGACTGGGAGACCACTAGCTTGTCGGCGGAGCTCGCCGGCACCCACGGCAGCCCGGCTCACCTTGGCCTGCGGGCCCGTATGGAATAATACGTTTAAATTACTACTGCCAGTAGTAACAAGGGCTCACCGTGTCAGGCAGGAGGCTGCCAGTGATAGTGGCCAGTGCAACCGTGACAATGTTCGCCTGGGGGGTAGTGCTAGCGCTGGCGCCCCTACTGACGGAGTGGCCTATAGTCCCAAGCAGCTACGACGTGTACCTCCTTGTCGCCTCCCCTATCTCTCTCCTGGCAGGCAGCTTCGTGATGGGCAGGTTCACCGACGCCTTTGGCAGGAAGAGCGGCTTCATAGTTGACATGGTTCTCTTCGCGGCCTCCATACCGTTCATACTCTTCGCCACGGGCCCCCTAGACCTAATAGCGGGCATAGCGCTCGCGGAGTTCTCGCTGGGCGGCGATGAGACCACGCTGCTTGCCTACCTAGCGGAGGAGTCGCCGGAGGCCCACAGGGGCAAGGTGCTTGTGGGGGTCACGAACGCGGCTAACGTGGGAGCCCTCACCGCATCAGCCATATCGCTTGTGACCAGCTTCTCCGTGGGCCTCCAGAGGCTCGCCTTCGCCCTCCTGCTGGCCTCGGCCGTGCCAGTGATAGTTGTCACCAGGTTTATGGCGCCGGAGTCCTTCAGGTGGCTTAAGTACAGGTCAGGTGAGAAGGTCTCCATAGGGAGGGGCGACTACGCTATCAGGATCTACCTCCTGCTCACGATGGCAATAACGGTGGTCCTGACGTACGCCCTCATGGCCCTTGTTATAGGCCCATACCTGTTCCCCAGGCTCACGGGGCTGATAGTGTTCACCTATAACCTGGGCGAGTCCCTGGCGGGCTTCGCCCTCCTGCCGGTGATAGACTCCACAAGCAGGAGGACGTTCCCCTTCATAGCCTACCTGGGAGGTGTCATAACTATGGCCCTGTTCATACCCCAGTACGCTGTGGCCAGGTCGTCACTGGCGGCCTTTGAGTCCCTGCTCTTCCTCAACGGGGTCTTCGGCGAGATGGCGTGGGCCGCCAGGGTTGTCCTGGAGCCCGAGCTCTTCCCCACCAGGCTCAGGGCCACAGGGGTAGGCGCGGTGAGGGCCGCGGCCTACGCGCTTTACACGGCGTCCATATTCTTCACGCAGCCCTTCACCGAGCTCTCGTACCTGCTCTACAACGTGGGCCTTTGGGCCGTGGGCCTCTCAGGGGCGGCCCTCTGGCTCGCCAGGGGCATAGACACGGCCGGCAGGCCCCTTGAGGCCATATCAGATATACAGGTCTCAGCGGGGAAGCGCTAGCCCTTGCCCTGAAGGGCCTCGTCTATGGCCTTCATGTCGTCATCCTTCAGGCTCACGCTGAGGGCCTCGACAGCCTCATCTATGTGGGACGCCTTCGTGGCGCTGGTTATAGGTATTAGGGTGACCCCCAGCTGCTCAGACCTCTTAATAACCCAGGCCAGCGCCAGCTGGGCCATTGTTATGCCCTTGGAGTCAGCAACCTCCTTCATCGCCCTCAGCGCCGCCGCAGTCCTCTCGTTGAAGTACCTCCTGCGTATCTCCTCGGTTATCGAAGCCCTGCTGAGCTCCGGCACAACCCACCTGTTCTCCTTGAAGTCATAGTACTTGCCCGTGAGCACGCCCTGGGCCAGGGGGCTGTAGACCATAACCGCCAGGCCGTACCTCCTGGCCACGTCAAGCCTCCCGTCCCTCTCTATGCCCCTCTCAAGTATGTTGTAGAGCTCCTGCATGGTAACGAAGCGGTCAGCCCCTATCCTGTCAGCAAGCTCCAGGAACTCAACCACGTCGTGAGCTGGGTGGTTGCTTATGCCCGTGTAGTTCACGAGGCCCATCCTGACGAGGTCCTGGAGGGCCCTGAGGGTCTCAAGCTTGGGCGTGTCGGGGTCAGGCCAGTGGAGCTGGTAAAGGTCTATGTGGTCGGTGCCCAGCCTCTTCAGGCTCTCCCTCACCTGCCACATTATGTGCTTCCTGTTAAGCCCCTCCCCGTTGGGCCAGGGGGCCATCTGCCCCCTGACCTTGGTGGCCAGCACTATGGACTCCCTGTCCACAGTAGCCAGGAACTTGCCGACAATCCTCTCAGAGTTGCCCACGTGGTTGAGGTCCACGGGCTGCATGATGCCGTGGTACCTGTTGGCGGTGTCTATGAAGTTGACGCCTAGGTCATAGGCCCTCCTCATGGCCCTCAGGGCCTCGTCCTCGTCGACCTTCAGGACCCCGAACTCGTCGACCTGCCTTGAGGGGGGCAGGTGCCACGTGCCAAGGCAGAGCCTGGAGACCTTCACGCCGCTCCAGCCGAGCCTCACGTAAATCATGTTAGGTCACTGAGGGCGAGGAGCGGGGGCTTTTAGGCTTTTCTACCCTAGCCCGGCCCTCCTCAGGAAGTCTTCCCTGTTGACTACCACCCTCTCGTGCACGCCCTCCCCTATCAGCCTCCCGCAGCACTCGGCCCTGAAGCTGAGCCTGGCCCTCTTGCCGTCAAAGCTCTCGACCCTCACGGATACCCTGACCGTCGCCCCCTGGGGGGCAGGGGCCTTGTGCCTCAGCTCCACGTAGGTGCCCACTGTGGTGTAGCCTGGGCTCACGGCGCCGGAGAGGCACCTTGAGGCCACGGACTCTATGAAGGCCAGCAGGCTTGGGGTCGAGAGGACCTCGACGTCGCCTGAGCCGACGGAGATCGCCAGGTGGGCCCTCTCAACCCTGAACTCGTCGCTGCACTCCACTAGCTCGGCCATTGGGGTCCCTTGGAGGCGATGTTAAAGTTATTAAGCCTCGGATAAAAAGGCTTAGCCTGACCGGGAGGAACGCCCCGCGCGAACTGACCCGCGTCCCGGGTCTGCGTGTGCGCGAGGCTTTCCCCAGCCCGGTGCTTAGCCTTGAAGTTCATAGTGATAGTGGGGCCGGCGGGCTCCGGCAAGAGCACCCTAACCATGCAGCTAGCCTCAGCTATGGAGTCCCTGGGGGCCGCGGTAGTCAAGGTTAACTTCGACCCTGCGGAGGACAAGCCTCCCTATGACCCTGATGTTGACGTGAGGGATTACGTCACTGCCGAGGAGTTCATGGAAAAGGGCCTCGGGCCCAACGGGGCACTGGTGAGCGCCATAGACTCGCTGATAAGCCACGTGGACAAGGTGAGGGACGAGGTCGAGCAGTTCAGGCCCGACTACGTGATAGTGGACACGCCCGGCCAGCTCGAGCCCTTCGCCTACAGGGTGGGGGGTCCCCTGGTGCTTGACGCCCTCATACAGGACGACAAGGCGGTCACCGTGTTCCTCATGGACTCAGTCTTCTTTGAGAGCCCTGCGGACATAGTGTCCATACTGACCCTGGCATCCTCAGTCAACGTGAGGCTCAGAAGGCCGCAGATAAACGTGATAAGCAAGGCTGATCTGCTGAGCCCTGAGGTCATAAACAACGTGCTCCCCATGCTGCACGAGGAGGGCTACCTGGAGGCGGCTGTCAGGGACTCAAAGGTGCTTAGCGGCAACGAGCTCAACCTGTCCATGAGCCTCGCCAGGGCCCTGTATGAGGCCGGCTACATAGGCGAGATACTTCCAGTGAGCGCCTACGACGACGTGAGCCTTAAGGAGCTCTACGGCAAGGTACAGGAGGTCCTCGAGGGAGGGGACGACTACAGGATATACGACGTTGACGAGGATCAGGGCGACTAAGCTAGGCTGAGCAGGGCCAGGTGGCTTATCCCCCTTGACCTGTAGTTGAGGAGGGAATTAAGGGCCAGGCTTGTGACGTTGTCAACCTCTACCGATACATAAGCCTTCTCGACCCTGGCGAGGGCCTCCTCGGTGGCAGCGCTGGAGAGGCTTATGCCCACCTTCCTGCTCCTGTACTCTGGGTCCACGAAGAGGGAGCCCAGGTACCACCAGCCCTCCGTCATGACGTAGGTGGCCGCCACCCCGACGAGCCTCTCGCCGTCCCACGCGCCGAAGGCCGTGCCCCTCATTATCATGTCCTCGGCCCACTCGGCCCTCAGCTCGTCCCACTTGGAGAGGAGGTCCCTGAGGTCCTCTATGTGGTGCTCGTCCAGCGTGGAGAAGTAGATGAAGTCGGGCTTCCCCTCAAACCTCCTGAAGCTCGCCCTGTCAACCTCCATGACGTGGTAGGCCGTTAAACTCTCTATCCTGGCCCCGCCCCTGACGAGCTCCTGTATAAGGCCGAAGTTCGAGGTGGAGACCCAGGCCCTGCCGTAGGACCTCAGGTAATCCATGACGGCCCCCGGGGCGCCGGAGCAGGCCCCCCTGCACACCGCGTCTATGAAGTAGTCGTCTGAGTAGTTGGACCTCTGAAGGCCCACAACGTCGCCGTTAACCTCCCTGACCTCCTCGAGGGAGCTTAGCCACTGCGTGCCCTCGAGGGAGCCCAGGAGGTATATTGATGGCATGTCCATGGTGTCCCTCAGGAGCTTCAGGCCGTCCTGGCTCAGCATGCTGGCACCGCTGAAGCATTGCCATCAAGGCTTAAAAATTCTGAGCCTTCGCCCAGAGCCCAGTGGGAACATGGAGAGAACGGTCGCAGTTATAGGCGCTGGCACTATAGGCGGCGCTATAATAAGGGGCCTGCTCAGGGCCGGCGGGGGCTACAGGGTAATCGCCACGGCCAGGAGCAGCTCAACCGTTGAGAGGCTGAGGGGCCTGGGGGTCGAGGCAACAACGGACAACGTCGAGGCCGCGAGGGAGGCTGACCTGGTGGTGCTCACAGTTAAGCCTTACGTAGTGGCTGAGGTGCTGAGCGAGGTGGCGGCGGAGCTCGAGGGCAAGCCCCTGGTGTCGCTCGCGGCGGCCGTGAGCACGGGCTACATAGCCTCAAGGGCCCCTAAGGCGAAGGTGATAAGGGGGATGACCAATATAAACGTAGAGGTTAACGAGGGCTTCACAACCCTCTCGGCAGGCCCCAACTGCGACCAGGCGGCCAGGTCGGCGGCCGAGGAGCTCTTCAGGAGGCTCGGCACCGTGGAGTGGGTTGACGAGAGGTACATGGACGCCCTTACAGCGCTGAGCGGAAGCGCCCCAGCCTTCATAGCTGAGGTGATAGACGCCCTGGCCCTGGGGGGCATAGCGGCGGGCCTCCCAAGGGACCTGGCCTACAGGGCCACGCTAATGGCCATGATGGGCACCTCGAGGAACCTGCTGGAGACCGGCAGGCCGCCCCACCAGGTCAGGGACATGGTGCTGACCCCCGCGGGTACAACCATAAGGGGGGTCATGGTCCTTCAGGGCAACGGGCTCAAGAGGACGCTCATGGAGGCTGTCCTGGAGGCCACCAAGAGGGCCAAGGAGATGAGGGACGAGATGGGCCTATCCTGAGGGGTGTTTAGGCGTACCTAAAATTAATAAGGGGCTGGACACAACTATAGATATGGAGTAGCCCCTTCCTGGCAGGGGGTGATAGCTGGAGGTGACGTCGCTTGATATCAAGGAGCCTGCTGGGGCACGCATCAAGGCTGTTCCTCGTGACTGGGTTGGCCGGCCTGCCGCTGGCTGTCTACGAGCTGTACCTGGGCCTCGGAAGGGGCTACTACCTGCTTCAGGCTGACGGCTACCACGCCCTATTTGACTCTCTGCTCGCAGTGCTCTACGCCGTCCTCCTGAGGGTGGCCTACAGGAGGTCCAGGTCGTTCCCCTGGGGCCTCTACAACGCCGAGGGGATAGTGACCATACTGGTGTCAATATTCGTGGTCTACCTGGTGGCCTCAGCGTTCGCAGGCTCCCTCGCTGGCCCCAAGGTAATGCCCTCCTGGACCTCCTGGATATTCTGGGCGAGCGCGGCCCTCTCAGCTTCAGTGGCCATAGCGGACGCCAGGTACGTGAGGCTGCTCATAGTGAAGTCGGACCTGATGCACGCCAGCGTCGACGCCGCCCTTGACGTAGTTGCAGGGGGCGTCGTGTCAGTGGCTTACTTTAACCTCACGCCAGTGGTGCTGGGCGCGATGATGTTAGTAGTGGTCTACAGCGCCGCCGAGAGCTCGTGGACCTCCCTCCAGTCGCTCCTGGGGGCTGAGGTGTTCGGCACCGGCCTCAGGGAGGCCATAGGAAGGGGCATAACATCCATGGGCTTGAAGCCCCTCAGGATATACGTGGCCAGGGCGGGCTCCTTCTACCTTGTACAGGCGATAATAGCCCTGCCGCCGGAGACGACCCTGGCAAGGGCCTACAGGGTTAAGAAGAAGGTGGCTCGCCTCATAGCATCCTTTGACGGCGTGGCCATCGCCGACGTCAGGGTCGTCCCGAGCTCGGAGCTGAGGCGCAGGGGGCTAGAGCTCATCAGACAGCCTCTTATCTTTGATAGCCAGCCCGGGCAGCTCGCTCTCCTCCTTCAGCTCCTCCTCAAAGGACTTCATCTGCCTTGCCTTGCTCTCTATGGCGAAGGAGCACCTGCCGTCGGGCAGCATGGCCTTCTTCTCGCAGTAGGCGTACCTGCACTGGGTGCCCACGCACCTGTCCCCCACCAGCGAGCATATGGCGACCTTTACGGGCCTCCCCCTGTAGTGCTCAACCGACACCCTCAGCGCCTTCTGGCCGCACCTGAAGAAGGGGCACAGCGGGTTGCACCTGTCCCCTATGGGCTTTGGCCTTGGCTCCTGCCTGGCTCCCTGGCTGGCCTCAGGCCTCGGGTCCCCTTGCCTCCTGTAGCCGAAGCTCAACGCTGTTTCGCCCTTCGCTCAGTGGAAGTAGTTAGGGACGAAGCCATTTAAGCATTATATAATATGGCTCCTCTCCTACCCGCTCAGTGGTGGCTACTATGAACGTCTTCCTGACGCTGTGGCTCAACCTCCCGGCCCTCACGAGCTCAACTGGGTCAAAGGGCTCCTCGGGGTCGTAGTAGTGTATTATGAACGGGGCGTGCTCAAGCCCTGGCCCCTTCCTGTAGGCCACGAAGGAGGCCCCGTACTTGAGGCCGGACCTCACCACCAGCCCCCTCGACCTGAGGGACCTGTAGAGCAGGTAGAGCTTCTCCTGCCTGCCTGTAACCCCAAGGGCCTCCCTCAGGCCGTTGAAGTCAAGGACCCTGCCATCATCCCCCTCAACCTCTATCACGCCCCTCTCCACCAGGTACAGGGCCTCCAGGGGGTCCAGGATCAGGGGGAGGATATGGAGCTCGGGTCCCTAACCTTCTCAGCGCCCATGGGCCTGCCGTAGAAGCCGCTCGCGTAGAGCCTCCTGGAGCCCTCTATGGAGGGGACTACCACGACGCCGCCTATGAGCTTTGCCCTTATGGGCTCAGCTGAGGAGTCCAAGGCCAACTAGCCTCACGTAGGTCGACGCGTTGTAGGCGCAGTCAACTGCGTCCTCGAAGGAGTCTATGACCTCCTTGAGCATGAGCAGCTTGGCCGCCTCGTTGGAGTACCTCTCAGCCACCATGGCCAGGGCCTCGCGGTATATGGCGTCGGCCCTCCTCTCGGACTCGCTTACAAGGTCGAACTTGTCGTCAAGCAGCTTCCTTCTGGCAGCGGGGTCCTTTACGGGGCCCTCGCTGGCCCTGAGCATGTCAACAAGGGCCACTGAGGACCCCTGGAGCTCCCTCAGCAGGCCCCTGACGCTCTCCACGATGTTGTCTGGCAGCGACTTCTCAAGGCTCAGGCTCAGCAGGAGCCTGTAGGTGCCCGCCTCGAGCCTGCTCATTATACACTCCATCTGCAGGGCAGCCTCTATGTAGAACTCCTTGTAGGCTATGAGGCTGAGCCTCCCGTTTGCTATGTAGTCGAGGAGCCCCTCCTTGCCCTTGGTGACCACGTCCCTGAACTGGAGCAGGTCCTGCCTGTAGGTCTTCTCAACGAGCTCAGGGGAGAGGGGGGTAGAGCTGAGCACCTGGAGTATGTGGCTCGAGGTGTCCTCCACCCCCTGAGCCATCGTTATGAGCCTCTCTATAATGGTATTGGACGTGATGCTCTCTCCCATTATTAACACCGGCCGAGCTGTATAGTCACGCGTAACCATATAAGTTTAGCGTCAGGCGAACACCTGAGGGTCAGGCGTGGCCAGGAAGCTCATAGTGTTCGACTGCAAGGAGGTCAGGGTTATAGACCCATCCCAGCTGTCGCAGCTCGACAAGGAGGGGCCCGGGGACCTGTTCATAGTCCTGATAGACGGTGACGTCATAGCCAGCGGCAGGCTGACGGTAGTGAGGAACATAGTTGAGGGCCAGCGGGAGGAGACCCAGGGGGCCGCCGCTGCCCCGCAGGCCAGGGAGGGCGGCGTGGCCGCGGTCCTTGACCAGATGTTCAGGGGCTACTACCCGGAGGTCATAGAGAGGGAGGAGCCCGACGTGGAGCTTCACGTGATAGTTGGGAGGGGTCTCCAGGCGCCTCAGCAGGCGGGGCCCAGGAAGGTGCTGGAGCCGGCAAGTGACGACTTTGACGTGCTTAAGGTGGTCGAGAGGGTTGCCAGGGAGGCCAGGAGGGTCCTCTTCTTCACTGGCGACAAGAGGCTCGCCAGCCAGGCCGAGGTCACGGCCTCGCAGCTCGGCAACGTGGAGGTTCACTACATGCCTCCGAACGAGTTCCCGGGTAAGGAGAGCCTGGCCAAGGCTATGATAGACGCCATAGAGAGGGCTAAGGCCTCCCTCCCCTCCACCTGAGGTAGAGGTTATTGTCGACTCCCAGAGAGTCCAGAATCTTGCCTACCATGAAGTCAACCAGGTCATCAATGGTCTTGGGCTTCGAGTAGAAGCCCGGAGCCAGGGGCATGACCACGGCCCCCATCTCGGCAAGCGAGAGGAGGTTCCTCAGCTCGGCCACGCCGAGGGGCGCCTCCCTGAAGGCAACCACCAGGGGCCTCCTGAGCCTCAGCATGGCCAGGGCGGCCCTGGCCACCAGGTTGAGCTCGAGGCCGTTGGCTATCATTGCCACAGTCTTCATGCTGGCGGGCACTATGGCCATGCAGTCAGGCTGGCTGCTCGACGAGGCAAGGGGGGAGGTCATGTCGTCCTCCCTGTAGGCCTGGGAGTACCTTGAGGCCAGCTCAAGGAGCTCGCCTGCCCTCATGCCCTCCTCGGCCTGGGCCACCAGGTCGGCCGACCTGGTCACTATGACGCCTGAGAGCTTGAGGCCCAGCCCTGAGGCCGCCTGAAGCAGCCTAAGCCCGTACCTTACCCCGCTGGCCCCAGTTATTGCGACGGAGAGGGTTCTGCAGGGCAAGCCCATCACTCAGCGGGCGGCTTGTCGGCTATGCCGGCCTCAACCTCCTTCCTGTGCTCCTGGTAGAACTTCTCTATCTCCTCAGGCGGGGGCAGCGCGTTGGCCCCCAGCATGGTCACCTTGAGGGCGGCCACCGCCTGAGCATAGACCAGGGCGTCCTTAAGCCTCTCGCCCCTGGAAAGCTTAAGCAGAAGCGCGGCCGCGAAGGTGTCGCCGCTGCCGGTGGAGTCCCTTACGACGCTCACCTTGAAGGCAGGCACGTAGCCCGTGAACTCGTCGCTCAGGGCGTAGAGCCCCCTGGGGCCCATCTTAACTATCACAGTGGAGGGCCCTACCCTCCCTATCTCCTCGGCGCAGGCCACCGGGTCCTTTATTCCAGTTAGGTTCGCGCACTCCCTGCTGTTCAGCTCTACTATGTCGACGAACTTTATGAGCCCCCTGAGGGCCTTCAGGCCCGCCATGCTGAGCCTCCTCCCCGGGTCCCAGGAGACCATGGCGTCGAGCTCCTTGGCCCTCACGGCCGCCCTGAGGCTCGTGTCGGGCCTCAGGCTCGCTATGTGGACGAACTTGCCCCTGGCTATGACATTTTCGTCTATCTCGTCAGGGTCTAGCTTCTCCGCGCAGCCCTTGTAGCCGTAGAGCACTATGTTGCCCTCCTTGTCTATCATGAGCACCGAGAAGCCCGTTGAGCCGAAGCCGACCTTGAGGCCTGATATGTCCACCTTGCTCCTGACCAGCTCCTCAACTATCTGCCTGCCGAAGTTGTCGAGCCCTATCTTAGTTATTACAGCGGCCTTGCCCCCAAGCCTTGAGGTTATGAGGGCCACGTTTATTGCTGAGCCCCCTGGGCCCGTGCTCTGCTCTATTATGTCTGCCTCCTCGTCTGGGGAGGCGAACCTGTTCACCGTGAACCTGAGGTCAACCAGGGCGTGGCCCACAGCAACTACGTCAAGGTCCTTCTGCTCCATAAGCTTAAGACACCACCATCACTCAAGGTTAAAGCGCTTGGCCGCCTCCTCCGGGCTCAGGCCCTCATGAACTACTGCCATCACGGCCCTGGCCATGGACTTTATGTCCTTAGCCCTGAAGACGTTCCTGCCGACGGCCACGCCGCTGCCGCCCGCGGCCATCACGTTGCTTAGGTCCGTGAGGAAGTCCACCGGCCTGTCCCTCACGGCGCCGCCGCTCATGACGACGGGTATCCCCTGGGCCATCTCGACGACCCTGGCGAAGGTCTCCCTCGAGCCCGTGTAGTATGTCTTTATCAGGTCGGCGCCCACCTCTATGGCTGCCCTGACGCCGTACATAACAACCTCGGGGTCGTACCAGTTCTTGAAGTGGGAGCCCCTGGGGTACGCCAGCTGGAGGGCTGGCATGCCATAGGCCTCGGCCTCCTCCTTTATTATCATCCAGTTCTCTATCATCTCCGACTCGTGCTCGCTGCCCCAGTACACCGTGGCGGCCACGGCGTCAGCGCCAAGGGCCACCGCGTCCTCTACCGTGGCCAGCCTGGTCTGCAGGTGAATGGAGCTCTCCGGCCTGAGCTCGGTCTTGCTCGTGAGCTTAACTATTAGGGCCGTCTTGCCGGCCCATATGTCGTGCGTCAGCCTGGCCATGCCGGGCAGGAGCATTATGGCGTCCACGCCAGCCTCGACCACCTGCTGTATTATGTTCCTTGCCGCCACCCTGTCCTCCGGGAAGTCCTTGGGGCCATGCTCAAAGCCGTGGTCAAACGCAAATATCACCGTCTTGCCATCGCTCAGTATCCTGCCCAGCCTCACTCTGACCCCAACGGCCCCGTAGTTAACGCCTGGGTGCGTCATAGCTTTAACCTCCACTAGGTAGGGGACTACCGTGTCTAATAAGTTCAAGTTACAGGTCCTGAAGGGAGCATTAACGCGCCTTAAGCAGGTCCCTTCAACGCTCTTAACTTAAATAAGTTAATTCTTATGGAAGAGGCTTCAAGGAAGTTTATAAGCAATCTAAGGAGTTCCTCTGCTGGGAATTGACTTGAGGCTCCTGGGCCTCGTTGGGGTCGCGGTCGTGTTCTTTATCATGGGCTTATTCCTCGGAGGCCTCGCGGTGACAACCCACGGCGCGGCAGGCCCTGGCCTGGGCGTCAGGGCATCATTCATCAACGGCACCCCGGTCACCCCCTCGGCCCTTGAGAGGATCCTCAGGACGCCCAGGGTTGGCATAGTGACGCCCATGGCAATGGAGATGGCGCCCCTGCTGGCAGCCATGAGGCTCACGGCCATAGTCAACTGGTCTGGCTACAGCTTCTACGTGGGCACCATAGGCGGCACGCCGGTGGTCCTGGTGAGGAGCGGGGAGAAGGAGTACGCAGCCGTGGAGGCCACGACGCTCATGGACACGCTTTTTAACGTGAGGGCTGCGGTGCTCTCGGGCACGGCGGGCAGCAGGAACCCCTACGTGGTCCCGGGCGACGTGGTGGTAGGCGCGTTCGTGGTTGACAAGTCGAGCATACACTACCACAGGGCGTCCCTGGTTAACTCAACGGAGGCCTACAGCGAGACGCCGTACACAGGCGTCGAAATTGTTAACGTGACCCCGCTCAGGGGGGACCTGGTGTCAGGCCTCGGCGAGGCAATGCCTTCGTACTCCAACGCCTCATCCTACGGCTATGGCGTTGACCTCAGCTATGTCTACGTTGAGTACCTGGCGGCCTCAGCACAGCTAGTGAGGCTGGCCGAGCAGGCGGCGCCCACGCTGAGCCCGATCCCCCTGGCCAACGTCACGGGCCTCAACGTGAGCGGCGAGCTCGTGCCCAGGGTGATAGTGGGCGTCATAGGCTCAGCCAACCAGTGGACGGAGCCGCTGCCCTGGATAGCGCAGCAGAACGCCCTGTACGAGACTGACGCGGGCGAGAACGAGGGCATGGGGTTCGCCTACGTCAACTCAAGGCTTGGGATACCGTGGGTCATAGTGAGGGGGATATCGGACAGCCCCTGGTTCCCGAGCGTCTACATAGGCCCCACGGCGGCCGAGGAGGCCGCGAACGTCACCATATACATAGTTGAGCACCTGAACCTTAATGACGTCAGCGACGCCCCCGCGACCTTCTCAATGCTCTCAAACGTCAGCAACGCGGCCATTCACGGCTACATAGTGGCCGTCAGGGCCTACTACGTTGGGCTCAAGGTAATTGGGGTCTCATACGTGAACCAGCAGGGGCAGCTGATAAATGAGACTGGGCCCTCCTTTGAGGACAAGTACTACAGCGAGTACGCCTACTCGGCCGCCATGGAGGACCTGCTGGCGGCCAACAAAGTGACAGGCATAACTTGAGCCACGGCGCCTGCGCAAAGGGCCAGCTAAGGCTGCTCCGGCACGAGCTCGTAAGTCAGGTAGCCCTCGGGCTCCCTCTTCACCACCTCAAGCCTTACCTTCATGCCAACCCTCAGCCTCTTCGGGTCCCTCTCCCTGACCCAGGCCAGAACCTGGACGCCGTTGCTCAGCCTGGCGATGCCAACAGTGTAGTCGTCGTAGTGGCTGAAGCTGTAGGGCTTAGTGTATATGACTGTGTAGGTGACAAGCTCGCCCTCCCTGGGCAGCTCCACCCACTCCACCTCCCCGTCCTTGACCCCTGGGCAGTCCACCTGCGGCGGGAAGAACACCTCGCCCGTCTGCTTGCACCTGGTCGCAAGCACCTTGCCCTCGCTGAGGGCCTCAAAGAACTTCCTCGTCCTCTCGACGCTTATCAGGAACTTGAACCTCATCTCCCTCTGGTCGTACCACAGGGCCACGTTGGTCTTAGGGTCCACTATGACTGGCACGCCAACCGAGGACTTCATGGCGTTAGCGTAGGCCTCCAGCTGCTTTAGGTAGGCGTCAGCCTCCTGCCTCTGGCTCAAGCCCCTCACCTCCCCCTGGGCTTCTCAAGGCCCAGTATAGTAACGTAGGCGTAGTGGCCCGTGCCGCCTATGTTGTGGGCTATGGCCATGCCCTTGCTTATGGTTGCCTGCCTGCCGGGCTCTACCTCGTGGAGGAGCTGCTTTGTAAGCTCAACAGCCATGCTGACCCCCGTGGCCCCCAGCGGGTGCCCCTTGGCCTTGAGGCCCCCGCTCAGGTTGACCGGTATGAGGCCCCCTATGTAGGTCTGCCCCTCCCTGATGAGCTTGTAGCCCTCGCCGCGCTTCACGAAGCCGAGGTCCTCGTAGGCCATCACCTCAGCTATGGTGAAGCAGTCGTGGACCTCGGCCACGTCAAAGTACCTGGCCGTGTTCTCCGTCTCAAGGCCTGCCACCTTGTAGGCCGCCTTGGCGGCCAGCTGGGCCGCCAGCAGCCCTGTGAAGTCGTCCCTCCTGGACAGGTTAGCCGTGCCCGAGGCCATGCCTATGGAGTGTATCCACACGGGGGAGTCCGTGAGCTTCTTAGCCACGTCCTCGCTGGCGAGGACCACGGCCGCGGCCCCGTCGGTTATGGGCGAGGAGTCGTAGAGCTTTATGGGCCAGGCTATGTACCTGCTGCTCATGCAGGTCTCGAGGTCTATCTTCCTCGGGAACTGGGCCCTGGGGTTCATGCTGGCGTAGTGGTGGTTCTTGACGGCGACCTTGCAGAAGTCCTCCTCGGTGGCCCCGTACTTGTTCATGTAGGCCGTGGCGTAGAGCGCGTAGTAGCCCGGGAAGGTTAGGCCGAAGTTCTGGAACTCCCAGAAGTAGTTGCCAGCCCTGCCTATGAGCTCCACCACGTTGGGGGTCGGGCTCTCGTTCATCTTCTCAACCCCGACGGCTAGGGCTATGTCGGCCATGCCCGAGGCCACGGCCTCGTAGGCGGAGGCCAGCGCTGAGGACCCAGAGGCGCAGGCCGCCTCGACCCTGTGCAGCGGCTTGCCCGAGAGGCCGGCGTACTCAGCGACAACAACGGCCGGCAGGGGCTCGCTGCTCCAGCCGCCCACGTTAGATACTACTACGTGTTCAATGTCCTTGGGCTCCAGGTTCGCCTTGTCGAGGGCCTCCTTTATGGCCTCATAGGCGAGCTCCGCCAGGTTAACATCATTCCTAACCCCGAACTTCGTGTGGCCGTATCCCACTATCGCCACGTTCCTCAAGCGCTCACCTGGATAAGCGTAAGACATGAGGGCCTTACGTGTTAAGGCTTGGGAAATTAGATACATTAAGGCGTGAGGCCCTTTAAAACCGGCCCCCAAGGCATAAGGGGTTTAAAAGGGGCCAAGGCAAGCCCATAACTGCTGCCCGCCCATCCAAGGCTATTACCTACATGTGCTGCCCTAGCCCCGGTGGGAGTTTGGTTACACTAGATGACGTGAGGAGGGCCCTCCAACAGCTCTTCTCAAGGGCTGTGGAGGAGGTGCCCGAGATAAGGAGCTGGGACAAGGTCTACCAGTTCTCCGTTCAGGGCCTTGGCGACTTCTACGTTGAGATAAAGGGCGGCGCCCTCAACGTGGTGGAGGGGAGGCACCCGAAGCCCATAGCCACCCTGACCACGACCTCAGACGTGCTGGAGAAGATGATGTCGGGCCAGCTGGACGCCATGAAGGCCTTCCTGGGAGGGCAGCTTAAGGTTACAGGTGACGTTCTGGACACCATAAACCTGAAGAAGCTAATAGATGCCGGCCTTGGAAAGGTAAGCGAGGTGTGAGCCGTCAGCCCTGAGGGCCAGGCCGGCCCTGGCCCTCCTCACTACTGCCGTGGCCACGTCAAGGGCTGAAAGTATGCCTGTGCTGTAGGCGTCCACAATGACGGCGTGAAGCCTCCTGCCCTCCTCTATTGTCCTCGGCTCAAGGCCGGCGGCCCTGTAGCCGCCCACCATGAGGGCCCTCAGGATCGCCTCAGGGGCCTCCCTGAGGCCCTGGGACCTGGCTATAAGCATGGCCTCCTCGGCCTCACCCCAGGGGTCGGGCAGGTTCCAGGCAGCGTTGTCGCTGCCCAGGCCAAGGGTGACGCCAGCCCTTATGGCTTCAGCCACAGGGGGGAGCCGGAGGCCGTGCCACATGTTGCTCCTTGGGCACATGACCAGGGGCACCTTCCTCTCAGCCAGCGCCTGGACGTCCTCCCCTGAGAGGTGGGTGCCGTGGACCAGGGCTGTGAAGCCGGCCCTGAGGGCCACCTCCAGGTCGCCCTCCCTCCTGTTCTCGGGGTCCTCGGCCACGTGCGTGAAGGAGGGGCTCAGCTGCGACGTCAGCTGCCTCAGGACCCCCTCGCTGTAGTCAAGGGGGCTCGAGAGCCCAAGGCCCTGGCACCAGCTGGGGAAGGAGGGCCCGGGGGTGCCGAGCACAAGCACGTCCATGTCAGGCACCATGGACCTCGCCCTCTGGGCCGCCAGGCAGCCCAGGCCTCCCCCCTCCCTGAAGTCCACCAGGAGCCCTACTCCGAGCTCATAGGCGGCCCTGTAGGTCCTCCAGATCCCTACTGCGGTCTCAGCAGGGCCCAGGGTTGAGAGGAGCCTGTACTTGAGGCCGTCGGGAGGGGCCACGAGCTCGTGAAGGCCAAGGCTGACGCCGAACTCAGGGAAGCGGCCGTCAGCGCTGTGCACGTGGGCGTTGGCGGGCTGCGGGAGCACCGCGGCCCAGGTCCCCCCTGCGGAGTCCCACGGGCAGCTGCCCCACCCCTCCACGGACTCCACTACGCCCTCGTCATTCACGGCTATGCAGACGTCCCTGACAGCCCTCAGGTCGTCACCTATTACAGCCAGCGACGCCCTTATGTACACGCAGTCCACCGCTGGGCTGAGGGCATTGGCATGTTAAGTCTTTAATCTCGGCCCCTGGAGTAGAGAGCGGAGGCTTCAGCCATGGCATACATGGAGAAGATGGGCAGGATGGTGGCGCTGAACCAGCTATATATACTGATATACAGCGCCCTGGCCGCCGTCATAGGCATAAACATCTACCTCTTCCTGCTCATATTCGTCTTCATAGCTATAAGCATGTTCGTGCAGAGCATACTCATGAGCAGCGGCCTCAACGAGAAGTCCTCGTACGTGGCCGAGATACTCTCGGGCAAGAGGCTCTTCCACGAGGACAACACCAGGGCCATACAGAGCAGGGACACGCTGATATACGTTGACCTTCAGGAGCAGACCAAGTTCTCCCTCTACACGACCCTCGGTATACTCATAGGCCTCGCCTACTTCTTCATACTCTGGAAGTACGTGCCTGACCTGGCAGCTTACCTGTCCCTTGAGCTCTTCGGGAGGCAGATAAAGGACGTGAGCATTGATTACCTCAGGCTCCTCCTCTTCGTAGCCTTTCTGCTCTACTTTGAGGGCTACTTCGTGATAAACCAGGCAATAATGATGTGGGCCCTGTCCAGGATAAAGAAGCTGCCAGCCCTCAACGTGCCGACCTCCTACATCGTGACTGACAAGGGCATAGTGATCAAGGGGCTCGTGACCACTAAGGGCATAAAGTTCCCCCTGCCGCCTGACATAGAGGTTGTCCTGAACAAGGACAGGAGGTTCGTGGAGCTGACCAGGCAGGGCAAGAGGACAGTGACCAGGCTGAGGCTCTACACAAAGAACCCTGAGAAGCTGTATGACATAATAAGGAAGGTGGCCCTCCCAGCCCCATCAAAGGGGCAGGAGCCCTAGCGACAGGCCATTATGGCATAACCTGCTCCTGTCAACGCCCAGGGCCCGGGCTGCCGGCGCCGCTGGTACAAGTCGCGTCGAGGTAAGTATTGTACCCTATATTCCCCGGCCGGCCCAGGGTCTGGTTACGGGCATCAGGCGGCCCCAGGGCCCTGGGGATAGGTGATGCAGGAAGACGAGAAGGTGCTGTCGCTGCTGAGGCCCTACGTCGCGGCCTGGTTCAGGGAGAAGTACGGCTCCTTCACCGAGCCCCAGAGGGAGGCCATACCCTTAATAAAGCAGGGAAGGAGCGTGCTCATATCAAGCCCAACTGGGACCGGCAAGACGCTTGCGGCCTTCCTGGCTATACTTGACGACCTGCTGGCCATGGGCGAGAGGGGGGAGCTGGAGGACAAGATATACGCGGTCTACGTCAGCCCCCTCAGGGCCCTGGACAACGACATGTACAGGAACCTCGTGCAGCCCCTGAACGAGATATACGAGAAGGCCAAGTCGATGGGCTTCCAGCTCCCCGAGGTCAGGGTGGCCACCAGGACCAGCGACACCTCCCCCAACGAGAAGGCCAGGATGCTGAGGAAGCCCCCTCACATACTGATAACCACGCCCGAGAGCCTTGCGATAAGCCTGGTCGCCCCAAGGTTCAGGGAGAAGCTCTCGACGGCCAGGTGGGTCATCGTCGACGAGATACACGAGCTCGCCTCCAACAAGAGGGGCTCCCACCTGGCCCTGACCCTGGAGAGGCTGGAGGAGCTTGTGAGCGAGGCCCAGGGCAGGGGGCTGCAGAGGATAGGGCTCTCCGCAACGATATCGCCCCTCGACGAGGTCGCCAGGTTCCTGGGCGGCTACTACGACGATGGGACTCCGAGGCCTGTAGAGATAGTTGACGCCAGGTTCGCCAAGCCCTTTGACATAAGGGTGATAACGCCCAAGGTGGACCTCATACACGGCGACCCGGAGAAGATAAACGAGGAGATTTACAATACCGTGGCAGAGCTCTCCAGGACAGCCAGGACCACCCTGGTCTTCACTAACACCAGGAGCGCCACGGAGAGGGTCGTCTTTAAGCTCAAGAAGCTCATGTCGTCCAAGGGCTACGTCGACATGGACGAGATAGAGGCCCACCACAGCAGCCTCTCCAGGGAGGTCAGGCTTGACGTCGAGGAGAGGCTGAAGAGGGGGGAGCTGAAGCTAGTGGTCTCCAGCACGAGCCTCGAGCTGGGCATAGACATAGGCTACATAGACCTCGTGGTGCTCCTCAGCAGCCCGAAGAGCGTGAGCAGGCTCCTGCAGAGGGTAGGCAGGGCTGGGCACCACGTGAGCCAGGTCAGCAGGGGCGTCATGGTGGCAGTCAACAGGGACGACCTGGTTGAGTGCACGGTGCTGGCCAAGGCAGCCATGGAGAGGAAGATAGACAACGTGAGGATCCCGAGGAACCCGCTCGACGTGCTTGCCCAGCACATAGTTGGCATGTCAATAGAGAGGCCCTGGAAGGTTGAGGAGGCCTTCAGGGTGATAAGGAGGGCATACCCGTTCCACACGCTCAGCTGGGAGGACTACATGAGCGTCCTCCGCTTCCTGGGCGGCAAGAGCCAGGGGCTTGAGGACGAGGGCGTCTACTCCAAGATAAGGCTTGACGAGGACCTGGGGGAGTTCGGCAGGAAGAGGAGCGCCAGGATGATATACCAGCTCAACGCGGGCACCATACCTGACGAGGCCAAGATAAAGGTCATATCAAAGGGCAGGAGCATAGGGAGCCTGGAGGAGGAGTTCGTGGAGATACTTGAGCCTGGCGACATATTCGTGCTCGGGGGCAAGACGTACAGGTTCCTCAGGGCCGACGGCATGAAGGTCTACGTGGAGCCGGCTGAGAACGAGAGGCCCACAGTGCCCAGCTGGTTCAGCGAGATGCTGCCCCTCGCCTTTGACAGCGCCCTCCTCGTGGGCGAGTTCAGGGAGAAGGTCGGCGAGCTGATAGCCCAGGGCAGGATTGACGAGGCCAGGAGGATGCTAATAGAGGAGTACAGGCTGGAGCCGCACGCGGCCGAGGAGGTAATTCAGTACATATGGGAGCAGCTCGCCTACACGGGCGTCGTGCCGGGCAGGAGGAACATCCTTATAGAGTACTTCCAGGACGAGAGCGGCGAGTGGAGCATAGCGTTCCACACGCTCTTCGGCAGGAGGACCAACGACGCCCTCTCGAGGGCCTACGGCGCCGTGCTCTCAGACAAGCTTAACGTGCCGGTCAAGGTCTCGGTCACGGACAACGCGTTCATGCTCACCTACGAGGGCAGGGAGCCGGACGAGGACCTCATAAGGTACCTGCTCAGCTCCGTGAGGAGCGACAACCTCAGGCAGATCCTTGAGGGCGCAGTCGTCAGGACCGAGATGATGAGGAGGAGGTTCAGGCACGTGGCCCAGAGGAGCTTCATGATACTGAGGAGGTACAGGGGGCACGAGAGGAGCCCCGAGAGGATGCAGCTCTCGGCCCAGAGGCTGCTCGACGTCATGCTCGAGGAGATGCCCGACAGCCCCGTCATAAGGGAGACCTACAGGGAGATACTGGAGGACTACATGGACATACAGGACGCCCAGAGGGTCCTCAGGTGGATAGAGGACGGCGAGGTCAAGGTGACGGTGAGGGGCCCGCTGCCCTACCCGTCGCCCTTCGCGCACAACCTGTTCATAAAGGAGTACAGCGACGTCGTCCTCATGGAGGACAAGCAGAAGATAATGGCGTACCTCCACGACAGGATAATGGAGTACCTGAGGTCAAGGGGCAAGGTGCTGGAGGAGGGGCCGCAGCAGGCCCAGGGGGAGGAGGCTCACACGTAGCCCGCCTCCACCATCCTCCTTGAGGCCGACCTCCAGAAGCCCCGGACTGCCATGAATGGGGACGCGATAAGCAGCGAGGCCAGGCCCCCGTAGACGCTAATCCTTAGCGACGCTATCGCCACTGAGAGGAGGGCGAAGGGCACTATGATTATAAAGGTTATGAGCAGCCCCCTGGCCCTCACCTGGCCAGGCATGAAGCCCTCGCTCCTGACCTGCGGGGATACTGCCAGGTAGGCAGAGGCCGCGTAGGATATCAGCGAGAAGGCTGGGCTCACCAGGAGGAGCTGGGGAACAACGTTAATTGCCTCCCTGAGGCCCATGAGCCAGAGCGTCAGGTATGCCGCCGCGAAGGGCAGGGAGGCCAGGAAGACCACGAGGGACCAGGAGAGGGCGCTGAGCCACATGTAGCCGCCCGGGTCGACAGCCGTGAAGGCCAGCCACGGCCTCTCGTTCCCCACCTGGGAGGCGCTGGAGCCTATGAAGAAGGCCTCCACCGCTATGGTAGGCACGAAGAGGACCCCGAAGAGCACCCCGTTTCCAGGTGACTGCGGGACCAGCCCCAGGGCCATGAGGGCCACGCCAACCGCGAGGAAGGCCGCGGAGGCAACAGACATGTATCCCATGAACCTCCTCACGCTCACCGTGCGGGTGAAGTACCTTGAGCCCCCGGCGCCGAAGCCTCCCATCCTTCCAGTTATGCTTAATGTGTTCAGCTTCATCCTCAGCTCCGCCCTTAGCCCCCTGACCCCAGCGAAGGAGAGGGCGCTCGAGGCCACCTGCCCCTTGCCCTCGCTGACCACCGGGGGGTAGCCGTAGAGGAGCGGGGCCCTGCCGAGCCTCGTGGCCACGTATGAGGTCAGCCCAAGGGATAGGACGGCCAGGGTCAGGGTGCCAGCGAGGTAGTAGCCGCCGAAGACCCCTGAGGGGCTCACGGGGTTCCTGAAGGCCGTAGATATTGACCAGGCGGCGAGGGCCGCGGCCACGGCGACCCTCCTCTTAGCAGGCATCTCCGCTATTGAGGCGGTGAGCGACGTCAGCAGGAGCACAAAGAGGACCATGTCGACCGCCGCGTAGCCCAGCGGGACCTCTATGAACGGGAAGTACCAGCCGAGCCAGGCGAGGGCCAGGAGGCCGCTGAGCACCATCTGCCCTATGTAGAGCGACAGCGCCAGGCTCCCCCTGCTTATGGGCAGGGTGAAGAGGTAGTCCCTGTCAGACTTTATCACAGTGACGCCCCCCTGAAGGGAGGCCAGGAATATCACTATGGCCGAGTAAATGACAGCCATGGTCCTCTCCTGGGCCACCTCGCTGGGAGGCAGCCTTATGTGGTTGGCGTAGAGGTAGGCGCCGCTCATGAGGCCGTAGAACAGCATTATCAGCGTTATTATTAGCAGGGGCCTGGAGACCCTGGTCTTAACCACGAAGGCTATGAGCTTAAGCCTCGACACTCCTCATCAGCCTCGCCACGACGCTCTCTATGGGCTCCTCCTCCTTGGCCATCTTCCTTAGGTCGTCAAAGGTCCCCTGCCACACGAGCCTCCCGCCGCTTATCATCACTATGTGGTCCGTGAGCCTCCCGGCAACGCTCATTATGTGCGTTGACACCAGGAAGGTGGCGCTCATCCTGCTCAGGACCCCTATGACCTCCTCCTGGGTGGGTATGTCGAGGTAGTTCAGGGGCTCGTCTAGGAACACCACCCTGGGCTCGTGTATTATGGCTAGGGCTATGGCCAGCTTCTGGACGTTGCCCCTGGAGAGCGCCGACACCCTGTAGTTCTCATACCTCCTCAGCCCAAGGAGGTCCATCATCTTCTCTGCCCTGTCCCTGGGGTCGTCGAGGCCCCTGAGCGCCGCTATGTACTCCAGGTTCTCCCTGACCGTCAGCGCGAGGTAGGGGGTGGCGTCCTCGGGCAGGTAGCCTATGTACCTCTTCACGTCGTAGTCCTCAGCCGGGTCCCTGCCGAGGACCCTGACCTCGCCCCTGTCCGGCTTCATGAGGCCCACGAGTATCCTAAGCGTGGTGCTCTTGCCAGCCCCGTTGGGGCCAAGGAGCGCGTACCTGCCTCCCTCTGGCACCTCAAAGCTCAGCCCCCTCAGGGCTGGCACCGTGCCGTAGAACTTAACCACGTCCCTTACCTCAATGGCGTTGGCCAAGGGGTTTCCCAAGGTAATGGGTGAGGCGGGGCTATAAAGCCTTGCTTAATGCCTATGCCCTCCTCCTGAGCCTGTCCAGGTCCTCGGGCCTCACAGCCGCCGGGGCGCCTACAACCTCCCTCCCCCTGGCCATCCACGCGGCCGAGGCGACGAGGCCAAGGGCCCACATGGCCGTGGCGTACCAGAGGAAGCCGGCGGCGCTCATGCTTGCTGTGGCGAAGAAGCTTACTAGCATGAGCACGTAGGGAGCCACCCTGACCATTGCTATCCCGGTGGCCCTGAAGGTCGTGGGGAACGACAGGGACTCGAGCACGTTCCTCGAGGCCCACACGGTCTCGGTGAAGGCGCCGTTGACCACCAGCAGGGCCATGAAGGGGGCCAGGCCGGCCCTGAGGGCCGGGATCGCGGCCAGCGAGGTGGCGAAGCCCCCGGCGAAGCTGGCCAGGGCGAAGGCCCTCGAGCCCACCCTGTCTATGAGGGCCGCGGCAGCCAGGCCGCCTATGGCCTCGCCGACGAAGTAAAGCGTTACCATCTCAAGGGCGTGGGAGGGGAACTCCTCGGGGCCTATGCTGAGGGCCAGGAGGCCGAAGGTCAGCACAGAGGATATCGCCATTAGCGTCAGCAGCGCTAGCCAGAGCCTGGCCTCGGCGCCTAGCACAACCCTGCCCCTCTCGCCTGGGCTGAGGGAGAGCCAAGGCCTTGACTCCGGCACCATGGAGCGGGTCACCGCCATTATTGCTATGGCGGCCGCTATCAGCGCCCCCACGGCCACCCTGCCGGAGGCCTCAGAGAGGCCGCCGAAGGCCATCGCTATGGCAGATATGACCACCGCGCCTACGTTGCCCACGTTGGTTATCAGCACTACAAGCCTCTCCTTTATGTCGACCGGGGCGCTCTCAACTATGTAGCTCAGCACTATGGGGACCTCCCCGCCCATGGCGGTCTGCGTTATCAGGAGCCCAGCCAGGACGGCGTAGAGGTTGTTGAATGCCAGTATCAGGAGGGCCCCGAGGGCGTAGACCCCAAGCATGGCCATGTACGTCGACTTCCTGCCCCTGAGGTCGGTCAGCCTGCCCAGTGCCAGGTTGCCTATCAGCGTGCCCACCGGTATGGTTGAAAATACCAGGGGCATGGCCCACTGGGGCACCGAGGAGAGGAGGGCGGAGACCGATGGAAGGGTGACGAAGACCCCCTCTAGGAACATGTCTAGCGTCGTGGAGGCGAGCACCAGCCTCTGGTCCCTGGTGAGAGTCATGGCTTTTCCTCAGGGATCGCAAGTGCTGCGGCTAATAAGAGTTTCGCGGCACAGGGCCACGGCGGCGGCAGGGTCCGCTGAAGGACGGCATGGCAGGCGTTGACTGCCCGCTGTAGCCTTCGAGGGATCACAAGGACTTCAGCCGCGGCGGTCACCGCTAGACTTAGTAGTTCCTTATATAGTTATATAGTTATTTTTGTTTTAACCGGGCTCTCGTAAGCCACAGCATTGCCATAAGGTAAGGGGCTGCGCTCAGGGGGCCTCCGGCCTCACATGGGTCGCCTCTAAGGAGGGCCTCAAGGCGACCTACGTGGGCTGAGACCCCACTACTTCAACGGCGGGCTCAGCCCCGCCACGGCATGGCAGCCAGGCCCCTACGAGCCCTTGATATCATAAGCAAAGGCATTTATGTGAGTCACTATACCTCTTAGGGGGCGGCTTCTGCCGTGGGGGCGCCTTTAGCTCCGCCCGAGCCTGACCTCGACGTCTGCGAGCGGGGCCCCTCGGGGCTCACTGGGCTCGTGTGCAACGTCATGGAGCAGTGGCTGAAAGAGCTAGCGAACCCCGCCAGCAGGTCGTCCAAGGGGTTCACGAGGCTCGTGAAGGTGGTGGAGGGCCAGGTCTACACGGGGCCCGACCAGTTCATCCTCGAGTTCCTCCAGAACGCGGAGGACGCCAGGATGGAGCTCTGCACCAGCAAGGGGGAGGCCTGCGGGGGCGGGGACGGGGTCTTCAGGGTGAAGATATACCGTGACCCCAGGGTCATAGTGATAGAGAACAACGGGAAGCCGATAGACAGGGACGACGTAGACGCCATATGCAACGCCGCGCAGAGGAAGGATCCGTCGAAGGGCTACAGGGGGTTCATAGGGATCGGGTGGAAGTCCGTGTTTAAGGTGGCCGACAGGGTCGACGTGGCGTCCGTGTCCATCGACAACAGTGACTACGTGTCATTCACGTTCTACAGGGACTTCTGGACCAAGGACGCCGGCCAGGAGCTGTTGAAAAAGTACAGCGTGCCGGCCAGAGACCCCGACGAGGATCTGCCGTGGGAGGTCATACCGCTGCCGCTCCCGAGGCCCCAGGACCTTGAGCCCGGCTGGACGAGGTTCACGGTCTACGTCCGGGACGACAGCACATTCAATGAAGTTATCAGCATAATCAACGAAAAGCTCAGGGGGCACCTCTTCCTGTTCCTAAGGTACATAAACAAGGTGGAGGTGGAAGAGTGCGGCGACCCAGCCTGCAGCGATAAGCGCGTGAGGATGATATACTGGCAGAGGGAGGGCGACGAGGAGACGTGCTGCGACGGCAAGGTTCACGTGCGTAAGTACAGGGTCCTCGAGGACGATAAGCCCATGGGGAGGTTCCTGGTATTCTCCAGGGCCGTCGAGGTGCCCCCTGATGTGAAGAACGACAAGGCCACGAGGGACGCGAGGAGGCAGAACGTGAAGGAGAGGGAGATCTCTATAGCGTTCCAGCTCGACCCTGATAAGGACGAGATAGTCCCACTGAAAGCGTCCCAGATATATGGCGTTTACTCCTTCTTGCCCCTTGAGGAGGTCAGGAGCGGGCTTAGGTTCCTCATGCAGGCGGACTTCATCGTGCAGGCCGGCAGGAGAACCATGAACTTCTACGCTGAGTGGAACAGGTGGCTGATCCGCGAGATAGCGGGGCTGTTGAAGGAAGTCGTTCAAGGTTACCTGCAACACCGTTACACAGGCTCCTACGTAACAGCGCTCAGCTATAGCACCGAGATTGACAAGGAAATGAGGGACCTGCTCCAGGGCACGGTGTGGAAAGTGCTGAGGGAGCTGTACCCGAGCATGCTGGTGCTCGACTACTGGGGGAACAAGAGACAGGTGACCGAGGTGTTCAGGCCCTCCGAGCCAGCGGACTTCGTGATATACGAGCTGGTTGACGAGGGCCTGCTGTCGGAGGGCGACATTAAGAACCTCTCGAAGGAGGTCTTCAATGTAGAGCTGAGCCTCATACACAAGGACTACCTACCCGAGGCGGGTCGGGAGGTCAGGCTGCCTAAAGAGGCTTCCAGCAACGTGAGGGAGCTGCGCCTCGACAATGAGAACGTTGTAAGGGGGCTCATAAATGCCCTCGGCAAGGAGAAGGCTTATCGGGCGCTGGTAAGGGCTTACGAGAAGTGGAGCGAGAGATGGAAGGACAGGCTGAGGAACGCGCTGCTACCTGACGCGGGCGGCGCGGTGGCAAGGGCATTCGCCCTCGCCCACGTCAACGAGCTCAGCTTCGATGGCCTCCCCGAGCCCCTGAGGGAGCGCAAGGATGTGCTGCTCAAGTACAGGGACGTGGCTGGGAAGAGGTTCGTCGACGACGATTTCGTCAGGGTCGTCAGCGACCAGCCCGGCGGCTACCAGAAGGCACTAGAGCTCCTGAAATCCTTAGGCGTCGAGATACTTGAGGCCAAGGATTTAAGTGGGGGTTACTCAAGACTTCTCACTAACGCTTCTCAGCAGCCGAAGCTGTCGCCCGACGAGTTGGCAGTGTTTACTATGTTCACCGTATTTTACGACACCCTCAGGGGCCCGTTTTGGGCCCTATCTACTAGTGGCAAAGTTGACCTGTCAGACAGGCTTTACACGCCCGACGTATTGGAGTTCTTTAGTAAGAGCGGGGGGAGCCTTGATGACCTAAAGGACCTCGGAATTGAGGTACTCGACTTAGACAGGTACAAGAGCCTCTCTGCTGACGAACAGCTAGTGAAGAAGCTACTAGCTACTGGGAGGTTCAGGGGTCTATGCGACGATGACTTGATAAAGGGTATCGCAAGGAGGGCAAGCGAAAAGGTCGGTGGGAACCCGCCTCCCCAGGAAGCTATAAAGGATCACGCTAGGTTAGTGGCATACCTCAAGGAGCTCTTCAAGAAGTGCGGCTCCAGAGTCATATCCTTTGCAAAAGATAGCAGGTTGAGAGTGGTTAGCCTTAGCGGCAGGGTCTTTGACGTGAGCGAACTCGGGCCAGGGAAGGCCTCGTGCCTGCTCAGCTCTAAGTACGGGCCCGAATGGGTCGAGCAAGTCAAGTGCCTTGTCGACAAGCTGGGGTCCGAGGACGCGCTTAAGAGGGTAGAGGAGAGGCTCGAGGACGAAAAGACCTGCCTGATAACAGACGAGTACTTGAAGGTAGATAACGACGTCGAGGGGTGGAGCAAGTTCTGGGGCGAGATTCTCGTCGGCAGCGACGTGAACGCGCAGCAGAGAAACAGGTTGCTTGGGGACTTGGGCGAGGAGTACGTCAAGCGGTGGCTTGAGGGTAAGGGCAAGGAGGGCATACCCATAGGCGGGGGCGAGCTAGTGAAGGTATTAGAGGGCCCCACCAAGCCTCAGGGGGAGCCCTGCGACCTGAGGTTCAGGGGGGTCAGGGCGGCTGGCGGCTCCAGCGCGGAGGAGTTCTGCGTAGAGGTTAAGACGTACGCTAAACCCAACGAGCGCATAGACTTCACCGACAACGAGTTCGAGGCCTTGATAGGGCGCCGGGACAGGTACATCTTAGCTGTGGTGACTGACTTTGAAAAGGACAAGTGCAACCCCAGCGTCTACACGATCTTGGCCAGGACCCTGCTCACATACATGTTTGAGAAGGAGCTTGACAAGCTGCTCAAGGAGTTCATTCAGCACCCCACCGCTTCGCGGATGGTCACGGTTCAGCTCAATAACATTACTCCAGAGCTGGTCATAGATGCAGCGCACGGCCTCATGAACAGTACAAGGGGCTAGGACTTTAAGACAGGCCAGGCGGCCAGCCGGCCTCTAACGTCGCCCTTAGTAACTTGTAGAGGAGTAGGTAAGCGTTCTTGGACGCTATGTAGAAGGCTGTCGCGGCCCTCCTGAGCCCCTCGTCCTTCATGGCCTTGAGGTCATCCCTGCACGCGACCCTGACCCCGTTGACCTCCAGTATCGAGAGCAGGTCGTCCCCAGAGGCCAAGTCGCCGAGGAGCCTGACAGCCTCGTCCTCCTTGTACATCAGGTACAGCGACCTCACGTTGTCCCAGTCCGCGTGCACGCCCAACGGGAGACCGGCGGCTGGGCCTGGGAGCAGCGTTGCACGTGCGTAGTTCTCGTCAACTAAGCCTGAGAAAAAGTCAAACAAGTTTAGGTAAGCCTTCAGCGCCGACGGGTCGTCCCTGGCGTCCCTCAGCGTCAGCCGCGCATCGGTGCGCCAGTCCCAGCCGATTAGAAGGTCGCCGGCGCGTGGCGCGAGCTCACCGATAGCGCTGACTATGGAGTCCTTCAGGTCCCTGAGGCCGAGCAGGTCCAGCGCCTCGACTACTGACACCTCTAAGAGGTATCCTATGGCCGTGAGCCCCCTTATCGCCGCGAGGGCCTTGCGCTCGAACGGGGGCAACAGGATCTCTGGCACTCCTCTAGAGTTGAGGAGCTTGAAGGCCTTTTCATAAACAATATAGTATCTTTCTCCCATATATGATCCATAGTAGCTGGTTGAGGTAAGGATATAATTGACAAGCTCCGCGAGGGACTTGTTGACGGGGTAGCTGACCTTGTAAGCCTTATTGCACCTCAAGACGTTGGTTACGACTGCGTCGTTGAGCACGTCCCAGACAAAGGCCTGGCGATGATATGTATCGGGTATATTGGCTATATTTAGCCTGTTCCTGCTCAGCCTGACTTTTAAGTTCCCCCAGTTTACATCATTGAAGTGAAGGTCAAGCATGCCAGTAGTAGGATTGAACGCGGCAATGTTGGTGTTTCCTAAGCCGTCCACAAAGGCCGCGTTGACCTCGCCAAATTCGGGGGCGCCGCTCTCAAGGAGCCTCCTAAGGGCCGACGCGAAGTCGTTAGGACCCTCCTGCTGGCCGCTCATGCGGCGCACCGGCATCTTTTGGCGCTGAAAGTTCATAAGCATTGGTGATCCTCAGCCGTGGCTGGCAGGGAGGGCGGCCTTGTTAGGCTGGACTTCGTCACCCCCACGGCCATACCAGTCAAGGTCATGGCGCCCCCGTGGGCGTCAGACATGACCAGGAGGGTCCCTAACCTCTACAGGCTCCTCCCAGAGCCCGCCTACCTGGCGGCGTACGCCGCCAAGGCGCTCCTTTCAGCGGTGGGCGACCCCAAAGGGGTCCAGCTCGCGCACTACTACGTCGGCAGGCTCCTCTCGACTATAGCCTCGATAAAGGCTGAGGTCCTGACGTGGCCCAGGGCGCTGAACTACTTTTTGAAGAACCTCGAGAGGGCTGACGTCCTGGTGCCACTCGCGGAGGCCGCCATTAATGGGACGGTCAAGGAGCAGGCGTACAACATAATTAGGGCGCTCCTCTCCACGTTCAAGGAAGAGGAGAGGCTCAAGGAGTTCGGCAGATGCATGAACGACGACCTGTTCTTCGTAAAGCTTGCCAAGGCGCTGCAGAACCCGTGACATGAGTCGCAGGAGCCCTAGCGGTCAGCTGGCCGGGCGCGGTCTAGCGACATACTAAGGGCGCTAAAGGCGTGGGCGTCCTCGAGGGCCCGCGTCGGGTGCCCGCCGTGACGCGAGGTCGACATTCAAGACCTTCTGCGGCCCCGCCCTTTCAATTCCATTGAACGGATTCGCGGCAGCCTGGTCTACCCGACGAACTTGTCGGAATACACGGGCGTCTACGACTTCGTCACCGTCCTGGCCGTGGCGCCGAGCTCCCAGACCGTGACAATCTCCATCGAGCCGCCCATGGGTTATAACGGCAGAGCATTGTACGACGGTATAATCGGGCTGGAGGCGGTCGTCGTGGCGCCACTCAGCTCTACCTTGACATATCTCGTCTATAGCAACCCGAACGCCAACGTCGCCGAGGGGTACGAGGCGGGCCTCACGCTGTTTAACGTTAAGCCTATCACAAGCACAGGCTACTTCGACGTCGAGATTGTAGACATGGACACCGGCACGACCCTGGCCTACTGGTCTGTGCCGACTAACATCCTGAACGGCTACAACAGCATAACCCTCAGCTGGGACGGCTACCAGCCGCAGAACCTCTGGCCGTACCTAGTCCAGGCCCAGCCGGAGGAGATAGTCGTGGAGGGCCTGCAGTGCCCGCCGCCGAAGTAGTGGGAGCGACCACTTTATAGGCTGCGACCGCAACCCCATGCCAGGTGCCGAGGTTGAGGCGATCCCTGTCGAGGGCGGTCGCCGCCCTCGTGCTCGTGTTCGTCCTACTGGCCACGCTAGGCGGGCTCCTGGCTGCCAGACGGCTCAGCGGCGGGACGACTAGCTCGACGAGTACGTGGGTTCAGCCCACCATAACCACTACCACCTACAGCGCGTCGGCCACGACTACCACGACTACCATCGCCGCCCCTCCGCCGCCCACCCCTCCCCAGCCGCCGGCGCCGTCCGCGGCGCAGGTCCTCTCTAGCGACAACGTGAGCTTCGGGCCGGGCAGCGCGCCACAGCCCCTCTGGCTCTGGCGCAACATGACGGTGCTGCGGCCCGGCACGGCCGAGCAAGGCTTGCTCTGCAGCTGGCTCTCGAACATAATGGATGGCAACCACTGGGGCTACAACTGGAGCTTGGTCTCGCCCGACTTCGAGGGCGCCACGGTGAACTGCTCCGCCCCGCTGCGCCTCGGCGTCTTCAACCTGAGCGACGGGGCCCAGGTAGTGGTGGTCGCCTTCGACGTGGTCGCCCTCGACGAGGGCTTCGGCAAGGTGGACGTGCTGGTGCTCGGCAGGGTCGCGAACGTGAGCGAGTGGCTCCACGACCTGCTGATGACTGCCACCCTGGTCGGCGGCCTGCCGTGGCCCGGCCTCCAGGGCTCCCAGTTCAGCCCCATCTACGCGACCATAATGAGCAACTACACGAGCGACCTGGGCTTCTGGCGCGACTACCTCTGGGGAGGCAGCAAGGTGATTGACAACGCCTCCAGGCCCCTGAGCTACGGCTACGCGCTGTGGCTCCTCCAGGTGCCGCCCGCCGGCGGGCCCCTTGTGCTCCCCAGCTACGTGAGCCGCATTGTGCTCGGCGTGCCGGGCAACGGGCTCTTCTGGCCGCCGGGGAGCGGGCTGCCCAGCCTCTACCTGGAGTACGAGGGCTACAGGTTCCCGGTAACCGTGTACGTGGCGCTCGAGGAGCCGGCATACTTCTGGAACGGCACTTCGCCATACGACCTATGGTATGAGGCTGACGACCTGTTCTGGGAGGTCGTCGGCTACCCGACCATAAGCCTGGCCGTCAACCTGCAGTACGACTTCACGCCGTATAATAACGTTACCAGCGAGGTCTACAGCTACTACGTGATACCCGGCATAACGTACGACGTGGCGCTCGCGAACGTCACGTACCCGCCCCAGGAGGTGGCGAGGGAGACCGACACGCCGCTCTTCGCCAACCTCGTCGGGTACGGGGTCTGCCAGGACCAGAGCACAGAGACGGTGACGTTCATGACTGACGCGCTGGGCGCAGCGGCCATCATGCTGGTACTCCCCGCGTATTACCACGCCGTCTCCGCCCTGCTGCTCTCCGGCAACTTCAGCTGGGCCAACGTCACCTCGAAGCCCCTCCAGACGTTCAGGGCTCCGCTGGCCAACGGCACCTACTGGGCGATTAAAATCGACGACACGGCCGTACTGCCGCTCAGCGCTGTGTCGAACGTGAGCGACTGGTACTTCCTGAGCTACGCCCAGTGGCGCTGGCTGCTCAGCAACGAGCTCTCGGCGGCGCCTGGCTATGAGCCTAACGTGCCAGTGCCGCCCTTCGGGGTCTACGTCGGCCCCGACGCGCACGACGTCTACCTCCTCTACGCCTTCTACCTCACGGGCGTGCCGCTCCAGCTCATCTCGCTGCCGCCCGCGTTCCAGGCGCCGTGGGCGCAGGCCTACTACCAGGCATTCAACGTCAGCTACCTCGCCCATTACTGGTACTCGCAGGCGCAGCGGGCGCTGGCGGAGTACGGCTCGCCCCAGTACCAGGTGTGGACTGGCGGCGCCAACCTGACGGCCCAGGTCTGGCAGCTGTTACAGGAGGCGCTCGCCAAGTCGGGCCAGCCCCCGCTCCCGCCCAGCGCCACGGCCGTCCCGCTGGGCTGGCAGGGGGCCGTGGAGGTAAGCTGAGCGCGCCCTGGCGGCGCTCCAGTCCTGCGACACAGGCAGCCGTGGCTGTGACGGGCGGGCGGCACGCCATAGGCCACCCTCCCCCGCGCTCGGGCGCGCAGGAACCGCGGCCGCCGGTATCACGCCGCCGCCAACTGCAGCGGTGGGAACGGTGGGAACCATAGCGGTGACAGGTAACTGTTACTGTTATAGGCGCAGTAAAATTATTATTAGTTTTACAGTAATATACAGGTGACACCCCCTATGTCGTGACCCGTCGCCACTGCTATTGACGCCGGGGCTATGTAAGTCGCTTGGGCGCCTGCCCCGGTGGAGGCCTAAGCGATACGTGGCCCAGCCTGGGCGGCCGGCGCTCCTTGGCCGCGTCCTCGACCGGCTCTGCGGCGCTGACGTCGAGTTCCGCGGCTGGACAGCCCACGAGCGCCAGGGGCAGGCAATAAGGGCCCTCGAGGGCTGCCTGGGCATTCTCACTCACCGCGGGCGCCGGGAGCGGGAGGATGGAGGCGTGGGCGGGGTCGCAGGCTGTGAAGAGCCGGCTGAAGCTAATGACGTCTCAGCTACACCGCCCAGGCCCCTTCCCCGGCGCAAAGGCCTACTGCGGCCTGGAGGCCACACGCAACGACGACATCGGTCGTGATGAGCTCACGCCAAGTAGCCCGCTTTATTTTAAGTAAAAATAGATTTGGGTTTAATAGAAACAAGCTTTCATGAATGCGGAGGCGTCAGGATTGTCGGTGAAAGGAAGAAGAGCTGCAAGGTATGGACTCAACGCGGAAGAGGAGCTGAAGGGAACGCTTATGGCTCGTGAAAGCTCTTTGATCTCTTGCCTTAAGCGAATAGGGATACTGCCATTAGGGAGCACTGTAAGAGTGGCGAACATAACTAGGGCTGAGAGAAACAGGTACGTTAAGAGCGACCTATGCATCCACATAGAGGGCGATTTAAATGAAATAGTCTGCCTCTCGCTTAAGAGCGTTAGGACGGCAAGCTTTCATCAGCTTGATAGAAGATGGTTGGATGAATGGAAGGCTGTCCTAAATATGAATGATGACGTATACAAAGTGCTGTGGCGCTCCATACTTCGTGTTGCCAAGAACAGCAGAGACGTATTTATTGAGGCCCGAGAGCAGCCGCTCGTCAAGCGGTTCATAGAAGACAAAAAGCGTCTAATTATTGAAGAGGCCTTTCGTCACGGCGAGAAGGAGCTTAAGATTTTAGCCATATGGGATAGGCGTGGCAGCCACAACACGCTCCACCTCTTCAACATGGACGACGTGATTGAAATCTTGGCTAGGCAGGGCGTGGGCTTCACAGGAAAGGGCATCATAAAGATAGGTGAATTCGTGAGCATTCAAAGGAAGGGTGGAAACGGGAAGAGATACAGGGGGGTCTACAAGACAGATCCAAGACACCCAGGTAACCAGCTTCAAATAAAGTTCGATCCTATAGGCTTCGTGGAGTTCACAAGAAGGTCAAACGTTGACGTGAGGCGCTGTGAAATCGATCTATCAGGCTCACCGCTATCTAATTTTATTTAAGTTTTAAATAATTAGACTTAAGCGTTTTGATTAGCCGAAGGCTAAGGGCCCGTGCCCACGAAACCAGGTCCCTGCAGTGTCATAGGCGACGCTGTCAGGCTAGACCCTGAGCTGTCCCAGCAGGCCCGCTATTGCAAGGTCTGGGTTTTCAATAGCGCCCTCGTCGCCTCTCAATGACGGTATTGGAAGCCTGAGGTAGTCCTCCTCAACGAACCTCGTCCAGCTGCCGGATATCTCCCTCCCGAAGGCCCTCAGGACCTCCCTGAAGGTCTCCGAGTTGTACCACGCCGCGATCATGGGCGAGTCCGTCCTCACGACGTAGAAGTCCTTGGAGGCGCACAGGGGCCTCGGGCTGTAGTTGGCTATGACCCTGTGCCTTGACAGGTCAAGCTTGTCATGTATGAACACGTGGCCGAAGGGCCTCTTAGTCGTGAGCTGCCTGTAGGCGAAGGAGTACCACCCCTCGCCCATCCTCGTGGCAGGCACCTTTAGCTTCTCGCCGAACTTAATGTACTCTGCCACGTCGCTGTTATCAAGCCTGTCCACGGCAAGCACGTAGAAGCCCGGGTCCTCAACCTTTACCCTGTCGAGGTAGAACTCGGGCCTCCTGAGGCACGGCACAAGGTACCTCCTGGGTATGACTAACTCGTCCCCCGTCTCCCTGTTCCTTATGGTCACGCCTTCCTCTGTCTGCCTGGCTATCGCCCAGTACCTGTTTGGTATGAAGAAGAACTCTGGGCCGTACATCTCTATGCCCCTGACTATCTCTTCCCTCGAGAGGTACCTCAGCCTCCCGGTCCTCAGCCCCTCCTCGAGGACCTGGGCGAGCCTCCAGGCCTCGGGCCTGAAGAGCGAGAGCCAGTTCGTGTCGAGGACCTTTGGCAGGCCAGCGAGCCTTACCTCCCTAACCTTCAGCAGCGAGCCGCCCGCGTGCCTGAGGAGCTCTGTGAGTCCCTGGGGAGGCGAGAGCGGGGGCCTCTTCCTGGCCGCTATTATCAGCTCCCTGAAGCCGCTCCCGTCGCTGAAGCTCGGCGACTCAGCGTTCTCAACGAGAGCCAGGACCTCATATCTCATCCTGAGGAGCCTCTTGAAGCCGGAGCCCTGGTCCGTGTAGAAGAGGGAGGCAGGAACCACCGAGACAAGGACGCCGCCGTCCCTGAGCATGTAGTCCACTAGCAGGAGGCCAAGCACGTGCAGGCCAGGGTCCCTCCTGTCTATGAAGGGGCCGTACCCCCTGGCCTCGAACGTCTCCAGGAGCCTGCGCCTGTAGTCACTAGGCAGCCTCTGCCACCTCACGAAAGGGGGGTTGGTGACCACGAGGTCGGCCTGGCCCCTGTAGCCCCAGCCAAGCTCGAAGGCGTCGCCGCACCTCACCTCGACCTGGGAGCCTGGGTAGGACTCAGCTATGAGCCTCGCGGCAAGCTTACAAGGCGCCTCGTTAATTTCTACGCCGATGACCCTCCTGGGCCTAACAAGGTCAGAGATCGATGTCAGCGTGAGGCCTGAGCCCATGAAGGGGTCCGCTACGGCCTCAGCGCCTGTTGCGTGCCTCTTGATTAGCTCCCTCATGACCTTCAGGCCGTCCGGGGACGTGTAGTAGCTGCTGGTGGCCTCCCTGTCGACCAGCCTCTGGACCTCGTACTGAACGCTTAGCGTCTTTACGCTCTCCTGCACTTAGGCTATACCCAGTCATCATAGGGCAGGGAAGAAGTTATAACTATACAGGCCAGGTATTATTGGTATTCAACCTTGGGTTGCAGGCTTGACGTTATGGTGCGTCCCTGCAGTTTCACACAGCTTGCCGCTCCTCCAGCGCTTTGGTGAGCCCGCATATGTCAGCTATACATTTCCTGCGGTGTAGTTGTGCGGCGCTCCCCCCAGTATTTAGCTAGCCTGGTTTTCCCTGCCTAGCACCGGTGTCGCCCGGTCCTCCTTGGGACCGGCCTCCCGGCTAACACATGCCCTACCCCCATGCCTCCGGCCTACAGAAGGGTGGGGGACCCGGGGGTGGTGCGCGTGAGGCGCCTGTGCGAGGCCCCGTGGTTTGGCTGTAATTACAGGCACTTGTATGACTTGTTGTCGCTGGAGGGCAGGCTGCCGGACCCGTGCTCTGTGAAGGTCCTTGACGCTGACGACAACCTCAATGTAGCCGTAGGAATCCGTTCAATGGAATTGAAAGTGGCCTCCCTTCTTGGTATGTTTCAAGGCCCACAGGGCTGCCACGCAGTTGAGCCGGCGATGTTCAACCTAAGGGTGCGGCGCCATGAGCGCCTTCGCGTCCTGTGAAGCTATGATAGGTCCTACTCCTTTGGCCTGCTGGCCTCCGACAAGGCCACGGCCTTACCCTCTCCCTCGCCGCAAGGGTTCAGCCCGACTCTTCCTCAGGCCACCAGCGTCATGGACCGCTAGGCTACAATAGCCTCTGTTGCCCAGAGCAACGAGGTGGCCCGGGTGGAGGTTCTGGGGGTCCTTGGCTCCAACAAGTTCGTCACCACGAGCAACGCCGCCCTCACAGAGGTGTTCTACGGCGTGAGGCCCTCGAGGGTGAAGGTACTCTTTGAGACGAACACGTCACTTGACCTGAGTCCCTTACAGGAGGCCCTGGGGCTCCTGGGGGTCAACACGCAGGTTGAGGCGGCAGTAGTTGGGAGGGGGCCTGAGGAGTGGGCCAGGAACCTCAGGTCCCACGGGGACGTCACAGTTATCGACGTGACCCCGGCCTGGAAGTACATGACCATGATCGCGTACGCCGTGCTTGGTGGCGCCGCCAGGGTCAGGTACATCTACATTAAGAACGATAGGGAGGCTAACAAGGTGTTCGGTTACATACCGCTTGACGAGCTCGAGCTATGGGAGCTCTCGCCCGGGCGGCCAAGCAGGGTCAAGGAGCCCAAGCTGCCTGAGCCTAGCACAGGTGCCAGCTCGGAGCTCCGGCCTGACGCCCTCACTGCGCTGCTAAACCTTCTCAGGCTGAGGGGCAGGGTCTCCGTGTCGCCCTCGTCCACCGCCAGGGGCTCGCCCGACTACGAGCCAAGGTGGGGCGAGCTGAACCCCTTTGACCTTGACTCCGTGGTCCAGGAGGCAGAGGGCGACGACGTTGTTCGCCTCTGCGCCCTGAGGTCAGGGGCCCTGGTGCTCGAGGGCGAGGATAAGGTGGTCAGCGAGGCCCGCCAGGGGGCCAACCTGGCCTTCGACACAAACGTCTTCATAAACATAGGCCCAAGGCTGCCGGGGCTGCTGGAGAACTACAGGAACGCCGCGATACCGCTGCCCCAGGTCTACAGGGAGCTCACATTGACCGCGCCTCCCAAGGGGGACGCAACGAAGGACTTCGTGAGGAGGCTCCTGGGCGCCAGGTCGTTCAACGAGCTTCACCCCCTGGTGGCTGAGTGGTTAGGGAGCGCCAGGGGAGCTGGGGGAGACAAGGGCATAGTGGACTTCCTCTCGGAGGCCAAAAAATACATCAGGAGGCCCGTGCTGGTCACGGGCGACAGGAACCTTTACAGCTACGCCACAGCTAGCAGGCTTGAGGCCCTGCTCCTCGGGGCCCCCAGGAGGGGAGGCGGCAGGTACCAGGGCGAGCTCGTCTCGTGCCTCTCCTCCTTCAGGGAGCTGGTCCTCATGATTGACGACAGGGGGGTAGCCAGGCTCAGGTCCGACCCCTACTCCGGCGTGACCCGCGTCATGGACCCCGAGAGGAGCGTCAACTACGGGCCTGCCCTGCAGGTCCTGGAGAGGGCCACGGGGTCAGGGTGAATAGCTGGGGCCCGCGGCCATCGGGCTGCCTAGGGCCTCAGCAGCTCGCCCTTGGGCACTGGCATCTGGGGCACCCGGCACTTACTGCTTCCATTGGTTAGCCCTTACCCGTGAGCGCCGGCAGCTACATTGACAGCTTTCGGTGATAACCCTGAGCAGAAACCTTGACAACGTGAAGATGGCAGTTGAAGGCGGCGCGGGAGGCCCCTCGTGGTTTGAGCTCCTGGCGCCCCGAGGCCTCAGTAGCCAGCTGGGGCGGCGTGGCGTAGAGTCGCTCAGGGCTGGCGCACCGAGGAGGCCTTCGAGGCCGCCAGGAGGTCGCCGAGGGCATTGCAAACAGAGACGTCAGGGACGTGGCCGAGGTCTACATAAGCCTGAGGAGCTACGCGTATGAGAGGCGCCGCCACAAGGTTGACGGCCTCTATGACGTGAACTCCAGGGGCGCGCTGGAGATAACGCGTCCCATACTTAAGAAGGCCTCAGGCGCTGCTCTGGCGAGGTCCGCCGGCGCCCTTGAGGGCAAGCACAGGTCAACCAACATAAGCGCTGGACCGAGGGGGTGGCCACGGCCATGGCCTTCGCAGCGATGACCCTGGCGGCCTACCTGGGGTACAGCTAGCGGATCCCGGGGGAGGCCCCAGGCCACCCTTATGAGGGCTGCCCGCAGAAGGGGCAGGGCAAGGAGAAGTACATGATTGAGAGGCCCATACGGCTTAAGGCCGAGGCCGTCCCCACGGTTTTCGCCTGGACAGCCTGCTCAGGAGCGGCCCATTCTGGGCGTCCTAGGGGCCATGAAGGCCCTCAGCTATGACGAGAGGGGAGGGAGCTGTTAAGGAGAAGTGCGAGGGCGCCACGGACCCGTGCAGGGAGGCCATAATTGAGGAGGCCCAGAAGCTGCAGCACGGCGCTGGCCTGACGGGCTGCTGACCTTCATGGCAGCCCTGACCTCGTCGCCTGAGGCAGCCTCGGGAGCCCCTGCAGCGCCTTGGTCTCGCCAGCTGCCAGGCGGGAAGTTAAGGTTTTACTCATGACGGGGCCTCGCGGTGTGATCGTTCCACATGTAAAAAAGAGGTTGTCATACATGTAAAAAACTTAACAACATTTAATTTAGCAGCCTGCGAGGCCCACGACTGAAGGCCAGCCCTGCATGAAGGCTGACAGCCTTCTTGGAGTAGCAGGCCTGCGGCTCTCGAGCGTTCCGCTTAAGTTAAAACTAGTAATTTATTCTTTCATTTCTTATTTTACCTTATAAACTACTTAGGCGGGTAGTTCCCATTTAGCAAATGGGAGGCTTAAAAGGGCTGCGCTCGGCAGCCTCCCTGAGACTAGCTTAACTTTTCTTAATGAATTTTATAGAATAGCCTTGGCCTCCCATTTAGCAAATGGGAAGCCCCCGGCCTGGCCGGGGGTCAGCTTAAATACCCTGTCAAACAGGGCTGAGGGCGGGCCCAGGGCCCGGCAGGTATACCCGGCCCTGGCCACTTGAAGGAAGGCAACCAGGATGGTAAAAGGTGACGCTCAGAAACCATAGGATGGTGTTGAAACAGTACCCCTCTCACGAACACTATATATGAAATGGCGCCCTCAGGAAACCATAGGATGGTGTTGAAACAGTACCCCTCTCACGAACACTATATATGAAATGGCGCCCTCAGGAAACCATAGGATGGTGTTGAAACCTTTGTATAGGCATATAACTTCGCCCTCGGGTTGAGCGAAAGGGTGAAACCATAGGATGGTGTTGAAACTGCCCGAAAGGGCGTTAGCAAGCTCATTGTAAGCGTCGTGAAACCATAGGATGGTGTTGAAACTCAGGGAGCATGGACAGGCTGAATGCATTCGCAAGGTACAGAAACCATAGGATGGTGTTGAAACGAGCTCGTTTGCTGCCTTGGCCTCAGCTGCTGCCATTGCGAAACCATAGGATGGTGTTGAAACTTGGGTGGACGGTTATTGCTGATTAATTGCCTTTTTTATGAAACCATAGGATGGTGTTGAAACCTTAATCTCGGTAGATCCATTAATTCATTAACAGTCAATGGCGAAACCATAGGATGGTGTTGAAACTACAAATCAAGGGCCTCCTCTATAATCCTCGTCATCGGCTTGTGAAACCATAGGATGGTGTTGAAACGCGTAGCTTCCAAGCATGCTGGGGGCAAAGGCATTGGAAAGGAAACCATAGGATGGTGTTGAAACGCGGGCACAACCTCACAGGGGTGCGATGTGGTCGCGGCATCTGAAACCATAGGATGGTGTTGAAACTAGCTGAACCTCGGGGGCGTTAGCCTCGGCCCCAGCCGCCCCCGAAACCATAGGATGGTGTTGAAACACAAAGGCATAGAGCTTCGATCTCGGGTTCATTGATATTGTGAGAAACCATAGGATGGTGTTGAAACTGTATATTTCCAGGTGCCCCTGTGTCACGACAGATGGCAGCTGCAGAAACCATAGGATGGTGTTGAAACATATCGCGGAGTTCGCCTTGAAGATCTCATCAAGGAATATGAAACCATAGGATGGTGTTGAAACGCCTTCCAGAACTTAGTGTACAGTGCGGCATGCCATGTGTAATCATTTACGAAACCATAGGATGGTGTTGAAACATAAATTAGGGCAAACTTACGTAGTCCTAGAAATCCCATCAGGAAACCATAGGATGGTGTTGAAACATATACTGGCTATCACACTCTGCAGCTGCCACTTGAGCTGCGGGCGCCCTAGTCACGTGCTTGCCTGTCTGCCCGCTCATTACACCTGCGTATCAGGCGAGGAAGCTTGTCAGGCCGGCTATGGCGTGCTGTGTCCCGGTCGTTGTGCATCTTTGCGCCAATGTAGATGTAGGCGTCCTTGGGGCTGACCTCTGTTGCGCTTTCTTCGGCTGGTTTATGGTATCGTTAACTTTTGGCTCACCCTTTAGGTGATTCCTTCGCCTGTTGCTTGTTCATATCTGATCATCTCCAAGGTAAAGCGTCAAGCGAGGGTTAAAACTTAATCCAGGAGCATATCCGATATATCAGTCTTAAAACCTTCCTAGCATATCACAACTACGTTTAGGCCGTAGGCATAGCGGGCGACTCTGTGCCAGCGGCGGCTAAGGCTACTGTGCAGTGAGGGTGGGGCAACAAACCTTTCACATGCGCACCTCGCCGCACCGCTTCTGGCTGGGCGCTCGCAGGTTCCCAGCGTACCCAGCGGCCGAGGCCTGGCTGGGGCCTCAGGGACCCCAGAGGAGCCGCGACAGGCGATCCATGTCATCATCGACCCTCATGCTGAGGCCGCCGGCCTCAACCCCCAGCGCCTTGGCGCACTCGTCGTCTGCGACGTTGATCCCCTCTGCCGTGGTGTAGTACAGGAGCGCCGTCCTCAAGTCAGTTGGGCTGTGACCGCAGCCGGCGAGGGCCTCCCTCAGCACGTAGTCATAGCTCCTGGCCTGGCGGAGGCCGTCCATGAGGTAATCCTCGACGTCTGACGCCTTCACCTCCACCACCGTGAGCCTGCCGCCCGGCAGCGACACTACCAGGTCTGGGACCCAGCACGAGAGGTCCTGGGCTGGCATGCAGCCGAGGTCCTGGGCTATGGACCCCAGGTCGGCCTGGTAGTAGACCCTGCCCTGGTCAGTTTCTACTACGGCGCCGCGGCCCGTCGCCCTGACGCCTCTGAGGCCTCCCCGCCGCTCTATGGCTGAGGCCGCCAGGGCGGCCACGTAGAGCTCCACCAGCCTGTGAAGCCTCTCAAGGCCCGGCGCCGCGGCCTCAGGGGCCCCGGCCAGCCTGGTGAGGAGGTCATAAGGGGGCGGGAGGTGCGGCGCCCTCGCCTCCACCTCCTCCAGCTTCACCTCGTCGACGTCGCTGATCAGGGAGAGCCACGTGAGCTCGAGGGCCTCCCTGAGCCTCCTGGCCATGTACGACTCCCCGGCGCACCTGAGGCCGCCTGCCAGGACGAGCTTGAGGAGCCTGTTCTCCGGCGTGTCCACGTCAGGCTCATACACCCTTAGGGGGTACAGCCCTAGGGGCGCCGTGTGGGGCAGCAGGTCGAGTACGACGCCGGCCGCCTCCTTGCCCAGCACGTCTCGGGGTGTTGACATCGCCGGCACGGTGATCACCTCCTTGAAGAGCGCCAGGGCGTAGGCGGCGGCCAGGAGCCTCGCGCCGCAGTTGTCGCCTCCTGCCCTGCATGAGCCCCCTGGGCACGCCATGGCCAGGGCCTGCCTGAAGCCGACCCCCGCCTCCTCGGGCCACGAGGCGCCCGCCGCCATGATCAGCTCCAGGGCAGCCTCGCTGTGGGTTAGGACCTCGCCGAGCGCGCCGGCCACCTCCTCGACAACATTCAGCGTCTTGTAGCCTGCGGCCAGTGTACGCCACCCCGCGCCTCGTCACTCGCACCTGGGGGAGCAGCCGAACCTGTCCGCGTAGGCCCCATATACAGCCTCAAAGGCGTCCTCACACCTGTGGCCTTCTGCCATCAGCCTGGCGTGGTCGACGGCGTAGGACCAGCCAGGGGTGAGGTCCCGGAGCCTCTCCTCGCCGAACCTCCCCTTGACGCACTCCCGCACCCCCTCCCAAACGTTTTTGGCCTTCCTGATTAGCTCGTTCACTTCATCAATTAGCCTACCGGGGTCGACGCCACGTAACCTGACGGCCTCGCCCAGCTCGTCGGTGAAGCACTTTAGGGCGTTGTTTACCTGTCCCTCTTCACTCTCTAGCCTTACCTCCTTGAACCTCCTCCTGAGGGCGAAGCCCATGGCGCCCAGGACCCCCACGTCGGCCGTGTTGGCAGTCGCCACTATGTAGACGTTGGACAGGTCCACGTTGACATCACTGGCGTCGTGGACCTGGGCTGTCAGGTCGGGCCTGGAGAGCGCCGTGAGGAGCTCGGCCATGAACCTTTCAGGCTCCCCCCTGTTCACCTCGTCGAGAAGGACAAGTGACGGCCTCCCCGTCTCCTTCGCCTTTATATAGGCCTTCATAACTATGCCGTCGCGCCAGACAGTCCTGTTGTCCTGAAGCACGTAGCCGCCGACTAAGTCCATCCTAGTGAACCAGCCGTGTACTGTGGCCTCGAATATCTCGGCACCAAGGCGCTCGGCCAGACATCTGGCCAGCGTGGTCTTCCCGGTGCCGGGCGGCCCGATGATGAGGATTGCATGATAATTCTTCAGCTGGGACAGCGCCCGGTCGATCAGCCCCTTGCCGTAGATATACTCCAGCATCTCGCACGGCGGCCGGGCCCCGGCGTCCGTGACGCCCAGCCTCGGCAGTATTACTTTTAGGAACTCAGGGGGCAGGGGGTCTGACCTCAGGTAGTAGGGCCTGAGATTCCCACCGTTCTCTATCTTTTTGCTCAGGGCCCTCGACAGCTCGTCCTTAACCTCGCCCAACTTGACGGGCGTGCCCCCACTCGTCAGCTCTTTGAGGAAGCACAGCTCGACCCTCAATGGGTACTTCAGCTTCCCCTCCCTAACCTCGTCGGGCCACAGGGGCGTCTCTTCGGGGTACCAGTTACCCACAAGCTCGGCCACGGCCACGAAGGAGCCGCAGTATCTGTACCTGTTCTCATCGCAGCCTGTCTCTTCAACGTAGAATATCAGCCTGTCGCCGGGCCGCGCCCTATTAATGGCCCTGTCTGATGGGGTGCCATAGATGCCCTTGTCCTTGACTACCTCGTAATTCTCGGCGGAGATTATGACCAGCCAGTACCTGTGAGTGTATGACCGTGCGGCGGAGCTCAAGGTGAGGGGCGCCCGCGACTAGAGCGATGACCGCGTTAATTAATGTAGCTGTGCGGCGGCCACGAGGGACTCAAGCGGGCCCTCAGTAGTTGGCCTGGCTGGACAGCGGCCTCCTCACGACCTCCCTGGCCATGGAGGCGGGGTCGCCCGCCAACCTGGGCAGGTCTGAAGATGCCGCTCACGTCAGCCTTCTCCCTCGCGAACATATCGTACTGAGCCGCGAGGCTGGTCAGGGTCATGGACAGGTCCCTGAGCGCCTCACCGAACCCATAGATCGGCGCCACCCATAATCATAACCAGGCCCCAGGCTGGTCGACGTAGTCTGCGAAGCCTGACCGCCTGGTCCCCCAGGGACTTCGTGGGGTATATTGCGAGCGCCCTGAGGTCCTCGCGGCTCCCGGGACTGGCCGCCACGAAGGACCTTTCAAGGGCATAGGCAGCCCACGACTCCGTCTTCCCGTTCCCGGCGCCTGAAGGTGAGTAGGGGCAGGGGCCAGAGCGCCCGCCCGGCCGTTAGGAGCGTCCCGGCCCCAGGCCAACTCGGTCACGCTGAGGCGGACCGGCCCCACAGAGCTGTTGATCACGGCTCTCAGGTCTTGGCACGCCGTCTACCTGGAGGCCACCAGGGCCTACTGTACCCAAACGGCGGCTGGGGTCTGGCCGGAGCAGGTTCAAGGTAGACCCCAGGTCGAGGAGGCCCGTTGCTAGGCTGAGAGGTGCCGGCCTCATAAAGCATGACGTGAGGGCCGTGAGGCCGCGCAGCACCTACGGTAAGGTGAGAGTCGCTCTGATAAGCTGGGGAGGCTGGGTCAGGGCGGCCGCGGACCGGGTAGACAGGATCATTGTGCTTGTAGACGCAGACGGCGCCAATAGGGACAGCGTCAGCGGAGGCTGGCGTCGCTGCACCTGAAGGACTTCAAGGAGCTCGTGGACAGGAAGGCCTTTGTTGTGGTCTTCGACGAGGAGATAGAGGAGTGAATACTGCTGGCGTCCGGAAGCCCTCGAAGGAGCCGGGGGAGGGGAAGATGTACGGGAAGGAACAGCCCCCAGAATACGCTGACAAGTTGGACCTGGACAGGGTAAAGGAGCTGCCGAGCTTCAGGGACTTCCTTAGGGCCCTGAGCTAGGGCTCGCCACTGTCAAGGCGGAGTTATGCGCTGGCCGTCGACGGCGTCGGGGACCTGGCTAGGGCAGAGAGCGCCTAGGGGCCTCAGCCGCCATTAGCGAAGCGAACCCAGGGGGCACATTAGCGAGGGCGCAGCCGCGTGAAGTCGTGAACTGGCGGCCGCGCTATTTGACTATCATCGCGTCGTGTTGTGGTTGTGGGACAGGGGCAGCTAACCTGGGTGGAGCCCGAAGGAGGCTCGGCCCTGGGAGACAAAAACGCTTCATGGGTTTCAACTTCATCCTATGGTTTCCTGGGCTTCAAAGATCAATGGGGAGAATGGAGGACATAGTTTCAACACCATCTCATGGTTTTGAGTGGCCAGGAAGGGCAGGAGAGGGCCCAGGTTAATGGTTTCAACACCATCTCATGGTTTCTCGTAGAAGTAGAAAATGATTTCACATACCGCATTTCAGTGTGTTTCAACACCATCCTATGGTTTCTGAAGGCATGACAAGGGTGTGAGGTCGTGAGCGTTGAGGAGTTTCAACACCATCCTATGGTTTCAACAGGTCCTAATAAATGGTTGGCTAATATGGATAGATAAGTTTCAACACCATCCTATGGTTTCGTATTTGGCTAATGCTTTTTCGCTCAACATGCTCCCTCCGTTTCAACACCATCTCATGGTTTCAAATTAATCTTTGATGATGAGGACATCATAGACGCATACGAGAGTTTCAACACCATCTCATGGTTTCTACAGAACCGCTAACCATAGATGAGCTAAGGAATTTACCACGGTTTCAACACCATCTCATGGTTTCAAGGTAAGCATGTTGACATCGACCTTCAGCCGCCCACGTCAGTTTCAACACCATCTCATGGTTTCATTGCAAACCGTGGGTTAGCAGGTCGGGCCTTAGTTGGAGGTTTCAACACCATCTCATGGTTTCACGGGAGCTTGAGAACAACATAAATATGAAGGTGGCTGAGAGTTTCAACACCATCTCATGGTTTCAAGCCATGGGGCTGAAGGGTGGGGCGTACGTTGTGTACGTTTCAACACCATCTCATGGTTTCGGGGAAGCTTACTCCAGTGAGGATCAAGACGGAGAGCGGTGGCGTTTCAACACCATCTCATGGTTTCGAAAGCCATACCAGTGGCTTGCTGCTAGCGGCGCCAGGTTTCAACACCATCTCATGGTTTCCGCTTCATAGAGTCCTTCGCCGAGGTCAAGACAAAGCTGTAGTTTCAACACCATCCCATGGTTTCGCTTTTTTATGCGCGGCTAATTCTGATCAGGCTAGGCCCTGGTTTCAACACCATCCCATGGTTTCTACAAGGACGACTTTGACGAGTACGCTGATGTGTACGTCTTGTTTCAACACCATCCCATGGTTTCCACTACGTCGACGATCTTCAGCCCCTTGACATAATTGAATAGGTTTCAACACCATCCCATGGTTTCTGAAGCTCAAATCGCCTGGCCCCCTAGCCTGGCCTTCGTTTCAACACCATCCCATGGTTTCCAAGATGGTCGAGCTGGTGAGGCGGCTAGACGAGGTCGCTGTCAAGGTTTCAACACCATCCCATGGTTTCTCCATTAAATATATGGCCCTCCTCACTAGACCTCATCAAAAGTTTCAACACCATCCCATGGTTTCTCGTAGTCATTGTTGTCATAGTCCTCCTGCTGCTCCTCACCAGGTTTCAACACCATCCCATGGTTTCGCCGTGCTCAGGGCCGCAGTCGTGAGCGCGTGGAGGACCCCGCGTTTCAACACCATCCCATGGTTTCTGACCGCATGACGAAGCTCATTAGGCTCGACCTCATTGGCGTTTCAACACCATCCCATGGTTTCAGGAACCGTCAACGGTCGACGAGCTCTCCGTCGTCGACTTTAGTTTCAACACCATCCCATGGTTTCAACATGTTATCGATTGACATAGCAGGGTTCAATATAAATTCTGGTTTCAACACCATCCCATGGTTTCTTGTGACCCAGCATGTCGGGTCAGGAGACTGCGCCTGGGCTTCAGGGTTTCAACACCATCCCATGGTTTCCCATGGTTTCAAATGTAAACACGATGGGCCCGTTCAACGTTAGGATATGTTTCAACACCATCCCATGGTTTCCCTTAGATAACTGTGACCAGCCATGAGCAATGAGGAGAGGGGTTTCAACACCATCCCATGGTTTCGGTCGACTCACTCGACGTGACCTTAAAGAGCAAGGGCAAGGGTTTCAACACCATCCCATGGTTTCTGGTAAACAGGAACAGGGACGACATAGCTGACGGCAAGGGTTTCAACACCATCCCATGGTTTCCGATAAGGCTATATCTTGAGGACAGGGAACATGGGATAACATGGTTTCAACACCATCCCATGGTTTCATCAGGTTACCGGTTGGCAAGGATGGATTCACCGTGAGTTTCAACACCATCCCATGGTTTCTAGCTCAATGAGGGCGTCAGCGACCCTGAGTATGTCTGTGTGTTTCAACACCATCCCATGGTTTCCGATGACGACAGAAACGTTGAGGTTTGCTCGAGAGGGAGTTTCAACACCATCCCATGGTTTCCTAACGCCTTCGCCCCCAGCATGTTGGGGGCATACTCAGGGTTTCAACACCATCCCATGGTTTCGTAGAGCGTTGTGCCGCTGCTAGACGTTGGGCTCCCGGTGTTTCAACACCATCCCATGGTTTCGAGAAAAAGTGAGCCCGTGAGCGTGAGAGACATGGCGACAGTTTCAACACCATCCCATGGTTTCCCTCCTTTCTCGCGTGGACCCTGACCTTTGACCTCACTGCAAGGTTTCAACACCATCCCATGGTTTCCCAGGAAGAGAAGTAGGGCCGAGCTTATTTGCGGCTTGTTTCAACACCATCCCATGGTTTCTGAGCGTCACCTTTTACCATACTGGTTGCCTTCCTTCACGTGGCCGGGGCCGGGTATACCTGGCCTGCCCTGGGCCTACCTTCAGTCCTGTTTGACAGGGTATTTAAGCTGACCCCCGGCCAGGCCGGGGCTTCCCATTTGCTAAATGGGAGGCCGAAATATTTATGTAAAATTCATTAAGAAAAGTTAAGTTAGTCTCAGGGAGGCTGCCAAGCGCAGCCCTTTTAAGCCTCCCATTTGCTAAATGGGAACTACCCGCTTAAGTAGTTTATAAGGTAAATTAAAAAATTAACAGATAAATGCAACTATAAAATATAAAGTTAACTTCTTGATAAAAATGGCCGTCCAGGGCTCAGAGGGACCGTCCCTGAGCGGGTGCAGGTCATGAATAAGACCTCCACCAGCAGCAGCCCCCAGGGGGCCAGGCTTGCTCCAGCTGCTGAGGCAGGAGCTCAGGTCGCTGCACGGGCTTCAGCAGAGGTTCCCGGTGCCGCCAGAGCTGAGGGGGTGGGCCTGGGACAGGGAGCCGGTTATGCCAAGGCACAGGCTCGGCCTTGGCGTGGCAGAGGTGGCCTACTACGCCTGCTGCCCCAGCGAGGCCCTTGAGGCGAGGCTGAGGGGCAGGCAGCCTGACAGGTCAATGCTGCTCGGCTCAGCAGTGCACGAGCTGTTCAGGCAGGTGGCCTATGGGCTCCAGAGGCTCCTCTCGCTCGGCCTAGAGCCGTGGGAAGCCGCCATGAGGCTTATGGCTAGCAGCCTCTACAGGAGGGTCGCCGAGGAGGAGGGGCTAGAGGACGAGGCGCCCAGGCTGAGGGAGCTCCAGGGCGCCCTGGCGGCCTCGCTGGCCGGGGACGCCACGCTGCAGAGGCTTCAGGGTTCGGCCAGGGGCTCCTGGTCACCGTGGCTCTCGGAATACATGGTTGACGGGTCCCCTCTGGGCCTCTCCCCAAGGCTTAGGGTGGACGCCCTCATGAGCGGCGCCGTGCTGGAGCTCAAGGTTGGCCAGGCCAAGGAGTGGCACGCGGTCCAGCTGGCCGGGTATGCCATGGCGCTTGAGTCCCAGCTCCAGGTACCTCACGACTACGGGCTGCTGCTCAGCGTCTCCCTGTCGCCGCTTGAGCTCAGGGTCCACGGCGTATACCTTGACGAGGGCCTGAGGCTGAAGTTCCTGGAGGCCAGGGACGCCATGGCTGAGGAGCTGTCCCTCGCCAGGTCCAGGTGACGCATATGAGGGTCCTGGTGCTGGACGGCTACGGCGTGCTCCTGGGCGCCTCGGGCACAAGCCTCGAGGTCAGGTCTAAGGCTGGCAGGAGGCAGGTGCCCCTGTCTGAGGTTGACGTGGTGGTCGTGGCCTCGGGCGGGGTCTCGGTCTCAAGCAGGGCCATGAGGCTCATGGCCAGCGCGGGGGTTGAGATGGTGGTCCTGGGCAGCAACGGCTTGCCCGTCTCGGTGACCTACTTCAGCCACTACTCGAGGACCCCTGAGACCAGGAGGGCGCAGTACATGGCCTTCCTGGGCGAGGCCGGCGGGGCCCTGGCCTCATCGCTTGTCTCGTGCAAGCTCCTGGCGCAGGCCAACGCCCTCAGGAGGCTCTCAGTGATGTCTGGGGCCCACGTCCAGGCCCAGACGGAGAGGCTGAGGAGGCTGGCCAGGGAGGTGAAGCAGGTCTCCGGGAGGCCTGACGAGGTGAGGCCTAAGCTGCTCGAGCTCGAGGCGGCCGGGGCCAGGGAGTACTGGGGCGCGCTGGCCTCCATGCTGCCCGGCGACCTAGGCTTCGACGGCAGGGACCAGGACTCGGGCGACCCCGTGAACGCCTCCCTGAACTACATGTATGCGGTGCTCTACTCCCTGGGCCTCAGGGCGCTCCTGCTGGCCGGCCTAGACCCCTACGCGGGCCTCCTGCACGTGGACAGGAGCGGGAGGCCCGTGCTTGTCTACGACTACGTGGAGCAGTTCAGGGCCCCAGTGGTTGACGAGCCCCTGCTCAGGGCCCTCCTCTCGGGCTGGAGGCCTAGGCTTGAGGGGGGACTCCTCGACGTTGAGTCCAGGAGGGGGCTTCTCAGGCTCCTCTTCGAGAGGCTCAGGGACCAGGCGCTAGGCGCCTACAGGCCCATGAGCCTTGAGGAGGCCCTGAGGGAGTACGCCCACAGGCTTGCCTCGTCGCTGAGGTCGGGCCAGGCGTACGAGTGCTACCAGGGGGGAGAAGGGGCTTGATGGTCCTAGTTGTATACGACGTCAGCGACGACTCCAGGAGGCTTAGGCTTGCCAGGGAGCTTCAGAGGATGGGGCTGTCAAGGGTGCAGAGGAGCGCCTTCGTTGGAAGGGGAGGCCTCGCGGTCGCTAAGGAGGCCGCCAGGGCGTCGGCCCAGCTGGTTGAGGAGGCGACTGACGTGGTTCACGTGGTGTTACCGAGCGACGCCCAGTGGCTCAACGCCTTCGTCGTGGGGAGGCCCCTGGCTGCGCCTAAGGTTGCGGGGGTGACCCTGCTTGCCTGAGGGCTTAGTCGTTACCGGGACCATGGTTAAGGACTACGCCTACTGCCCGGCCCTCCCGTGGCTTAAGGCAAGGCTTGGCGTGGCCGAGCCCCCTACCTGGGGCATGAGGGCGGGCTCTAAGGTAAGTCCCTCCCAGGTCGCCTCTAAGCTGGGCCTTGAGAGGCCGTGGGCGGAGGAGGTACAGCTTAAGGATAAGGAGCTCGGGGCCTCGGGCACCGTTGACCTTGTGTCAGGGCAGGGGAGGCTCTCCCTCCTGGAGGTGAAGGCGTTCAGGGTGCCGTACCACAGGATGAGGCACTTCGTCGCCCAGCTCAAGTTCTATGCGCTGCTCGCCAGCAGGACTCTGGGGAGCGTCAGGACCTCCTACCTCTACCACGGCGGTGACGTCTACGTGCTTGAGGTCGACAGTAAGGTGCTTCAGGACGCCCTTAACATGGTTGAGGAGCTGAGGGCAGCGCTGAGCTCCGAGGAGCCCCCAAGGGCCTACAGGTCTGAGAGGTGCGCCTCCTGTTGGTTCAGGAAGGTCTGCCCAGCTTGGGCGTGAGGCTGCTTCTCCTGCCCGGCCTGGGGCCCGAGGCCGCGGCCAGGGCCTACAGGGAGCTTGGGGCGGGGCCACGTGACGTGGCCGTGTTAGCCTACCTGGACGGCGTGGCTGAGCAACACTTAGAGGCCGCCGCGGCCCTTGGAGGCGCTGAGGTGCTTGAGGCATCAACGCCTGGGGGGCTGCTCGCCTCACTTGCCGCGCGCGTAGGCGGCGCAGCGGAGTTAGTTGTCTGGGCCGGGACGAGGCCTGAGGCGGCCGTGGCAGCGCTTGCGGGAGCAGCCGCAGCCGCGGCCGGCCTAAGGTCATGGCTCGCCTTCCCCGGCCTCGGCCTTCTCCCCATGACGCCCCTCAGGCACCTCAGCAGGCTCTCCCCGCTTGAGCTCAGGGCCCTGAGGCTTGTAGCCTCAGGCGCAGGCCACCTTGACGCAGTCGCTGGCGCGCTGGGCGTAAGCAGTAAGACTGCCAGCAACGTGGCCTGGCAGCTCAGGCTCAAGGGCCTTCTGGAGGGCACGGGCAGCTCATGGCTTAGGGCCACGCCGTGGGGTCTCGCGGCTTTGGGCCTCCTGCAGGCGTGATTAGGACATCACAGCAAAGCATCAGCCTGGCCCAGCTGGCTCAGGCAGCCCACATAAAAGGCCGACAGCTGCAGATAAGCGCTCGCTCAGGCCCTGAGCCCCATCGCCGCCCGCCCTTAAGGCCCCTCGCGTAACCCCTCGGGCAGGCCATAATCAAGCCTGAGGCTGAGCAGAACCCATTCTATTGATAAGGTTAGGCCTTCCTTGAGCTGTTCACGTTAAGTCCTTTTATATATTAGCTCCTTACCTAGCTACTGGGTGACCTTATGCTGGGCCTGTGCTTCTCCCATCACATGACTGTGGGGACGTCGCTGCTCAGGAACGGCTCGTCTAAGGCAATAGGCCTCAGCCAGGAGCAGAGGGACCTCCTCTCAAGGTGCTCCAGGCTCGACGTTGACGCTGAGAACGAGTGCGAGAGGCTTGCCGGCAGGCAGAGGCAGGACCCCCTGCTAAACGCGATAAGGCAGTACCTGGCGTCAAGCCCATACGAGGCCTCAGCCGAGCTGAACTCCCTCCAGCCGTTCATAGAGCAGAAAATGGTTGACAGGGTGACGCTATACTACTACGCTGACAGCGGCGCAGCCCACCTGGTCTCAACGCTGCTCCAGGAGTACCTGAGCTCCCTGGGGCTCAAGGCCTCGTCCGTGGCGGTTAAGGAGGGCGAGAGGGACCTGGCCTCGGGCCTGCTCAACCTTATGAACGAGGTCTCCGGGAGGGGCACGCAGGACATGAGGGACGGCTGCATAGTAATGCTTAACATAACGCCGGGCTTCAAGGCGGAGGCTGCGTACTCAACGCTTGGCGTCATGCTCAACGGCGTCACGGCCCTTGCGTACTACAGGCACGAGGCCATGAAGTCCACCGTGGGGGTGCCGCTCCTCTCAAAGATAGCCCTCAGGGGCGCCGTTGACGAGCTGAGGCGCAGCGTTGGGAGGGGCCTGGAGGGCCTAAGCAGGGAGGCGGCGGTGGTTCTCCTGGCGGCCAGGCTTAACACAGGCAGGCTAGGCCTTGGTCCAGTGACTAGGAGCGACGTGGACTGGGCCGCTATGCTGCTCGCCGCAGGTGGCAGCCCTTGAGCGGGGACGGCCTAAGCCTAGTTGTAGCCCCGCTTGGACAGCTGAGCGGCCTGAAGCCAGCCACCTACGTAGTTAACTATGGCGACGAGAAGAAGTGTGCGCTGAAGGCCAGGGGGCCGGGCCTCCCCTCGGCGGCCGCCACCTACGCTTACCTAGCCAAGAGGTACGGGGGCCGGGCGAAGGTCATAGCTATTGTGCCTGAGTCGCTCGCCGTTGAGCTTAAGGAGATGCCTAACGACTACGCTGGCCTCAGGGGCTCCCTGGCATCCAAGGTCAGGGAGGAGATCGGAGACGCCATAGGTAATACTGAAGACGAGTGCGGTGCGCTGGGAGAGATGCCCAACGACCTAGATGTGAGGGTGGTGCCGCTCAGGGGGACCTTCATAGTGAGGCAGCCCCAGAACAGCCCCGCGCCCAGGGCGAAGATCAACAGGGTTGAGGTCAGCGCAAACATGTACGACACGCAGGCCCTGGCGGCTTATGAGGTTGCCAGCGCCCTGCTGAGCTACCTTAACGGGGCCGTTAAGGAGGGAGGCGAGGGCCCCTCGGTGAGGCTCTACGTGGACGTCACCAACGCCCCCAACCAGCTTCAGGTAATGACTGCGAGGGCGGCTGAGGGGGCAGCCGCGGCCCTGTCCCTCGTGGCTGACGTGAAGTTTGGAGTAAGCGCCCTTGACCCCTTCATCAGTGAGGGGCAGGAGCTCACGCTCAACGTCATTGAGGAGGGCGTGAGGCCTGGCATAAGGCTTCCTCAGAAGGGCTCGAGGTACAACTACGCCCTTGTGGGCCCGCATAAGGACGACGAGAGTGTGAGGAGGGCGGTCACATATTACATAGGCGCCGCGGCGGCCATAGATGCTGGGGCCATTTTCCTTGCGCCGCTCCTGGCCAGCGTGGCCGAGGGGCTCCTCGATGGTAAGGGCGACACAGGCCCTCTGGGCCTAGCCAAGCGCTACGTTGACCTTTACGTGAAGAACACCGAGGTGTCCGTAAAAGAGGGGACGCTGATAATATCAAGGCAGCTGAGGGCTGGCCCTGCCCTGGAGACCCTCTCGTACTTCTCCCTGGCCCACAGCCTGGTGAAGGAGCTTCGCATGGACAGGAACTGTATCCCCCTTGAAGAGATTAAGGACGTCTCACGGGAGCTGCTCGAGAAGAGGGGGCTGGCCTCAGCAGTGGCAGCCTTCAACGAGTCCAACCACTACATATCAAAATACGGCAGCCTAACAAAGGAAAGCTGCCTTTACAAGCTGCTGCGTCATAAGCCCCATGGACTTGACGATAGGCAGTCGGCCAGGGACCTCATGGCCCACGGAGGCTTCCTTGAGAACATCGTGAGGCTGAGGAAGGATAATAGCAAGAGGCTCCTCGCGTGCCCCGACAGCTCGTGCCTCGAGGGCGGCAGCGGCCTCACAGATGACAGCAAGCTTATGGGCAAGCTGCTCGACCTAGTGCTCAGGATAAAGGAAAGCTGCCTTTACAAGCTGCTGCGTCATAAGCCCCATGGACTTGACGATAGGCAGTCGGCCAGGGACCTCATGGCCCACGGAGGCTTCCTTGAGAACATCGTGAGGCTGAGGAAGGATAATAGCAAGAGGCTCCTCGCGTGCCCCGACAGCTCGTGCCTCGAGGGCGGCAGCGGCCTCACAGATGACAGCAAGTTTATGGACAAGCTGCTCGACCTAGTGCTCAAGGCCGCGGGCGTCAAGTAGCAAGCTAAGCCCTGCCGTAAAAGCTCATAGCTATCGCTGTCCCCCAGCCCAGCTCGCTGTGGGCGCCTAGGCCGCGGCTGGCAATGCAGCTGGCGACGCTCACGCTGTCTCCTAGATGAGGGCCGCCAGCAGCGAACCCGGCTGGCATGAAGAGGTAAGGCGCCCTAGGCCTTGTTGGCGGCCAGGCCCCAGCCAGGCATTATTATCTCAACGGGCTCGCTTGAGAGCAGCATGGCGGCCCTCACAGAACCTGCGCCGCACTCCTTCAGGTTCCCTCCAGCAGGGGTCTGGCCGCAACGCTCCCATATGTAGAGACGTCAAGCGCGTCTCCTAGGCTGAGGCCCCCCTCCTGATGTTGATGCCGGGAACCTTCATCGTGTCGTCTAGCCATAACTCGGCGAGCAGCGGTCCCTGGCCAGCGAGCTCTGGTCGTAGGAGAGCCGTGAGTAGAGAGTTGTGGGAGAGGCCAACGACTGCGTGCCAGAGGGCCCGAGGGCGCCGAAGGTGAACTTGACGAGGCCAGCTCGAGCTGCCTGCCCCGCGCCTCGACCTTGAGCGTAAGGTCGTCCTCAGCCTCAGCGTAGCTGTTCCGGCACAGCGCGTTGGCCACAGCAAGCCTGGCCAGCCACCTGGCCTTATGCTTTGAGGGGCTTTGAGAGGTCAGACATCACAAAGTAGTTATTATCAACCTGCTCAACAGGCCTCGCGAACGCGTCCCCAACGGAGAGGTACAAGTAAGGCACGTGCTCCTGCTTCACAACGTTGTTATAAGCATTGCGCACACCGTAGCACCACAGGCTAACCTGAAGAGGTAAAATATTAAGGTTAACTACATGGGCCAGAGGTCTAAGCGCTTCACGCTGCAGGCCGCGCTATTAGCAGGTAACAACTGCTTGGGCCTGCGGCCCACCTAAGGTCGCTCCAGGTAACTGCTTTACGACGATGCCTCCGAGGCGGGCTGACTAGGGGTTACAAAGGTAAAGGCTGACAACGCCTTTACATCAGCTCATAGCAGGGGCCTAGGCTAGGCGATAGGGCCTGTTAACGTCAAGCTCGATAATACTGTTATAAGCCTCTTAAGATCGCAGCAGCCAGGTTTAAGTTGTCCTTTATCTGTTAATTTTTTAATTTACCTTATAAACTACTTAGGCGGGTAGTTCCCATTTGCTTAATGGGAGGCTTAAAAGGGCTGCGCTTGGCAGCCTCCCTGAGACTAGCTTAACTTTTCTTAATGAATTTTATAGAATAGCCTTGGCCTCCCATTTAGCAAATGGGAAGCCCCGGCCTGGCCGGGGGTCAGCTTAAATACCCTGTCAAACAGGACTGAAGGTAGGCCCAGGGCAGGCCAGGTATACCCGGCCCCGGCCACGTGAAGGAAGGCAACCAGTATGGTAAAAGGTGACGCTCAGAAACCATGGGATGGTGTTGAAACTTCATTATAGACCCATTTGACTTTCAAACCGGTCTTTGGGAAACCATGGGATGGTGTTGAAACTAAACCCTCGCATGAAGACGACCACGACATCCCCAGGACATAGAAACCATGGGATGGTGTTGAAACCCGTTATGTCGCCCTATCTGCCCTCACTCGTCAAGGCCGCGAAACCATGGGATGGTGTTGAAACCTGAAAGACATGGCCGGACTCATTTCAAACTCCGGTGCCTGAAACCATGGGATGGTGTTGAAACCAAGCACCCCAATCTCGTTAGAGATATTAACGTCATATCTCGAAACCATGGGATGGTGTTGAAACGTTAGGCCCGCCAGCGGGAGGACGCCAAAAAAACAAAGAAACCATGGGATGGTGTTGAAACTCGTAGAATGTACATACACACCTGTCCCTGCTGATCCAGAGAAACCATGGGATGGTGTTGAAACCCTGAGCACCTTACCGGTCTCAGCGTCCCTAACAACCAGAAACCATGAGATGGTGTTGAAACAATGACATAGGTAGCCCCGGCACCTGGACCCCCCTAAAAATTAGAAACCATGAGATGGTGTTGAAACTTGGGGAGGTAAACCAATGCCGCTGAACCGCTGTATGTAGAAACCATGAGATGGTGTTGAAACTGGTTCAGCACCACCGTGGCCCTGTTGGGAGCCACGGGAAACCATGAGATGGTGTTGAAACACAAAGCAGAGCTTGAGGCGGTCCTCTATCACAGGCGCAGGAAACCATGAGATGGTGTTGAAACTCCACTACCTGGGCCATCGACTTATGCAATAACCCTGACAGGAAACCATGAGATGGTGTTGAAACCAGTTGAGGCACGGCACGTACGTCTGGAACGTTGAGTCCTCGGAAACCATGAGATGGTGTTGAAACCAAATATTTTAATATGTCCTGGCCGCCGATCGCGATACCAGCGAAACCATGAGATGGTGTTGAAACACTGTTCCTTGGCAGCGGCACCCTAAAGGCGAACATGTTAGAAACCATGAGATGGTGTTGAAACTCGTCTTCGCTCTCACCGTTTTCTATGCAGCCAATGCTTATTAGAAACCATGAGATGGTGTTGAAACTAGTTGCTTGGCAGCATACCTGCAGCGAATGCATTTGCAAGAAACCATGAGATGGTGTTGAAACATTTCCTCTTTTTTGGCCAAGCTTAGTCGTCTTTCAATTTCAGAAACCATGAGATGGTGTTGAAACCTCTGTTCCAACATCATCCGCCAACGGGCGGAGTTTCTTGCGAAACCATGAGATGGTGTTGAAACAAGGTATCTCAGAGCTCCCCTGTCAGTGAGAGCGAACAGCGAAACCATGAGATGGTGTTGAAACTCGTGGCCTACAGCAGAAATGAAGCCCTCGCCTAGCACCAGTGAAACCATGAGATGGTGTTGAAACATGGTTATCTTTATGTTCTCAAGGTCCTTTGGCGTTATCTTTGAAACCATGAGATGGTGTTGAAACTGTGCCTACACGAGCACAGGTGAGCGTGTGTCCAGGAACGTGGAAACCATGAGATGGTGTTGAAACTTTTGGATTGGTCATATTCGTCCATCGTGAATCTTATCTTCAAGAAACCATGAGATGGTGTTGAAACTTGTATCATCTGGTATATTCTCCCACTCTTTGAACAATGAAACCATGAGATGGTGTTGAAACCTGCGGACGCCTTCGCCAGCTCCTCAAAGCCGTTGACTGAAACCATGAGATGGTGTTGAAACCAAATATTTTAATATGTCCTGGCCGCCGATCGCGATACCAGCGAAACCATGAGATGGTGTTGAAACACTGTTCCTTGGCAGCGGCACCCTAAAGGCGAACATGTTAGAAACCATGAGATGGTGTTGAAACTCGTCTTCGCTCTCACCGTTTTCTATGCAGCCAATGCTTATTAGAAACCATGAGATGGTGTTGAAACTAGTTGCTTGGCAGCATACCTGCAGCGAATGCATTTGCAAGAAACCATGAGATGGTGTTGAAACATTTCCTCTTTTTTGGCCAAGCTTAGTCGTCTTTCAATTTCAGAAACCATGAGATGGTGTTGAAACCTCTGTTCCAACATCATCCGCCAACGGGCGGAGTTTCTTGCGAAACCATGAGATGGTGTTGAAACAAGGTATCTCAGAGCTCCCCTGTCAGTGAGAGCGAACAGCGAAACCATGAGATGGTGTTGAAACTCGTGGCCTACAGCAGAAATGAAGCCCTCGCCTAGCACCAGTGAAACCATGAGATGGTGTTGAAACATGGTTATCTTTATGTTCTCAAGGTCCTTTGGCGTTATCTTTGAAACCATGAGATGGTGTTGAAACTGTGCCTACACGAGCACAGGTGAGCGTGTGTCCAGGAACGTGGAAACCATGAGATGGTGTTGAAACTTTTGGATTGGTCATATTCGTCCATCGTGAATCTTATCTTCAAGAAACCATGAGATGGTGTTGAAACTTGTATCATCTGGTATATTCTCCCACTCTTTGAACAATGAAACCATGAGATGGTGTTGAAACCTGCGGACGCCTTCGCCAGCTCCTCAAAGCCGTTGACTGAAACCATGAGATGGTGTTGAAACTCGATTATGCCCTTCTCTGCAAGGTATTCCATCACATCAGAAACCATGAGATGGTGTTGAAACATAGCTGAAACGAAACCGTTGGCGAGCCACTGCTTTACGTGAAACCATAGGATGGTGTTGAAACGGCACATGGACACCGTGTGGTATAACGTCATCAACGCTTGAAACCATAGGATGGTGTTGAAACTTGTTGCTCTTCTTCGAGAGCTCTTTGAGGCGAAGGTATAAGAAACCATAGGATGGTGTTGAAACCGCCGCCCGCCGTGGCGGAGAAGGTGGAGGCCGTGATAAGGGAAACCATAGGATGGTGTTGAAACCCCTGGGCCACTAAGTTTCTTACCTCATCGGGGCCTAAAAGAAACCATAGGATGGTGTTGAAACTCTTGCACTCCACGTCCAGCGTTATTAGTATGAAGTAACCGAAACCATAGGATGGTGTTGAAACAGATAGAATCTTTGGAACGCGGCGAACTCATCAAGTTCGAGAAACCATAGGATGGTGTTGAAACTCAACGGCGTTGGCCGCGTCCGCTGACACCAGCACCCTGAAACCATAGGATGGTGTTGAAACGAACTTAGCGTATAACGTGGCGCACCATGTATAGTCATTTTCGAGAAACCATAGGATGGTGTTGAAACGGCAGCATACTAACTGCGAACGCGTTCGCAAGATACACCCGAAACCATAGGATGGTGTTTAAACCCATGAAATGGTGTTGAAACCTCTCGTTAACGAAGCCGTCCTTGGCGTCAAACAGCACGTCAGAAACCATGAAATGGTGTTGAAACGTGACTGTCGACGGCTCCGTCTTGTAGTAGTATCTCGCATCCGAACCCATGAAATGGTGTTGAAACTGCTATACGATACCCACCTCCCTACGTAGACCTCAGCCCCAGGAAACCATGAAATGGTGTTGAAACCAAGACGTTGGGAGCACGGCCGTGGCTGACTGCGTGCGAACCCATGAAATGGTGTTGAAACTCACAACAAGACCAATTACCCCATATGTCTTTCAGCTTCCCCAGAAACCATGAAATGGTGCCGAAATGATGGCTAGCCTAATAAGGCAAAATTAAATAATAATTAATATATAGGGGGTCAGGTAAGGGGCCGGTAACTCACGCTCTGCTGCTAAGCCAATGTATATTAAGCTCCTGAAGCCCATGCGTTGCAATACTTTTATATAACATCACGCATATACTTAAAAGGCAGGAGGTGCTCGCCTCTCGTGGACTCATCTAAGCCTGTCAATTATCTTGTTCTAGCCTATGCTGTCACGCCTGTTCACGTCGGCGAGGGCCGCGCGCCGGGCACCGTTGATCTGCCCTTCCAGAGGGACCCCATAGGATACCCCATAGTATACGGCTCGAGCTTCAAGGGCGCCCTCAGATCGTACCTTGAGAGGAATTCCGTTAACGGTGCAGATGGGAACTTCGTGAGGTGCGCCTTCGGCCCCGAGCCTGGTGAGGAGGATAAGTACGGAGGCAGGCTCGTGTTCACAGACCTAGTGCCTGCGTTCTACCCCGTTGCTAGCCTTGACGGGTACGTCTACGTGACGACGGAGTACCTGCGGAGCAGGGTCGAGGACATAGTGAAAGCCCTGGAGGCCGACACGTCAAACCTCTACGGCGAGACTCCTTCCACAATCGATGTCGGTCTGCTCCTTTACAACGTCCATGTAGAGAAGGTCCTGAGCCTTAACAGTAATAGCAAAATTAAGGGGCTAGGCAGCCTCATAAATAATGTAGACAAGATATACGTGTTGAAGAATGACGTAGGGCTTGAGGTAGTGGAGTCGGCCCTAATACGCGTGACCAGGAACATCATAGACGATAAGACCAAGACGGTAAAGGAGGGCGGCCTCTGGACCGAGGAGTATGTGCCCCACGGCACGGTGTTCGTAGGTGGCATAATCGACTCTGGGAGGGCCAAAGACGCCTGTGGCAACGTGAATCCGGTCAACTACCTGGGCGGAAAGGAGTTTGCCATGTTCATAGGGGGCAAGGAGACCGTGGGCAAGGGCCTCATCAAGATCAAAATAGAGGCCACCGGCGCCCCGTCAAGCAGGTGACGCCATGAGGTGACCTCATTGAGGGACCCTGTCTCGTTCGCGGCGGACATAGGTAAAGCGGTTGCGTCAGCCAAGTGCTCACTGGCTAAGGGCAGCAACCCAGGGCTGGTCAGGAGGGCTAAGGAGTTCCCGTCGTTAATGTTAAGCGTTGGCTTTGGCCCAGCCTTTACGTTCTTCCTGGCAAAGGTTGAGGACTACAACGCGGTGTCGGAGGTATTTCGTTACCTTTCCGGAGGCGGGGCTAACTCACAGGCCCTCTGCAGTGAGATGGAGGCCAGGGAGGGGGCCGGCTACGCCGGGTATGTGGCCATCCTGCTGCTGGCCCTCAGGGAGGTGGGCAAGAGCATAAGTGTTGACGGAGGCTCGCTGGAGCTCTACATCAACCTCCTTGACGTGGCTAAACAGGTCAGCGTTAAGGAGGCCAGGCGGCTCGCCCCCTACCTTGAGGAGGTAAAGGAGGTGCTGGAGGCGCTTCCCTATGGCTGAGGGTGGCAAGGGCGCTGAGGAGCTCACCACTGACTGGGCAAGGAACGTGCTGCAGCAGGCAGCCAAAGATGTTGACAGCCACTTCTCCAGCAAGCTTGTGGCCTCCTTGAGCCTGCGCAGCGTCACGCCCTGGTGGGGAGGCGACTACGAGGGCCGCACGTCTAGCTGCGTTGACGAGGATGAAGTGGTGGGGAGGCTGAGGTGGCTCCTGAGGACTGTATACAACAGGTTTGCGGCCAGCAACACCAGTAATTACTCAGAGGCCGAGGACTTCGTCTCAAAGATCCTGGGGTCCGAGGAGGGGAGATCCCTCTACGCCTTCAGGACCAGCTGCGGGAGCGTCAGTAGATGGCCTGGCATTGAACTAATGCGCAAAAAGGGAAAGTGAGGACACAATTCGATTTTATTAACTTCCTGCTGATGGGCAGGAGCAACGTAGAGGACTACCTGCCTAAGAAGGTTGAGGAGCTGAGGCTGGACATCATCAGGCTAGCCCCTAACAGCACTTATGACGAGCTTATAGTTGACGCCGTCCTGATAACCCTGGCCTACATCGGGGTGGGGAGGAGGGCCAACAGGGGGTTCGGCCGCTTTGCGCCTGTCACCTGTAATGGGTTCAAGGTCGGCGGGGATGTGTGTAAAAGCGTTCTGGAGGGTGACTTGGTTGGGGCCTTCAAAAAGTTCTATGATCACTTCATGAGAGCTACGAACTTACAGGTTAAGAACAATAAGTGGGATAGCTCTAGTGTCCCCCTGCGCCTCGCCTTCCAGACCTAGCGGGAACCGATGGGCCTGACGTTATCAAAGAGATCACATGCCCCAACGTCCAGGACGTGCTATATGTCATGGAAGCTATTCACAGGTCTTTCCTTAAGCTGACCATCAAGCATACACATAACCTCAAGAGTATAGATCCAGCGCCATTTATTCATACATGGATTTACGGGCTGCCACGGCAGGCCAAGGGGCCGCGCAGCATGCAGGGCTCTGATGTGCAAGTTGAGACCGGTTCCACTAGTGATGCGAAAAACGATCTGAATAATATTGTGAAAAACCTCACAAAATTTGAACAAAACGTTAAAGACAGTCAGTTCACCGGTTACTTACTCATTGATAACGATAGGTTGACAGATCCAAGGAGGCAGTCCATGTTCATAGTGTCGCCCGTGGTGAAGCCTGGCCCTCAGGGCCAGCAGTCGCTGAAGGTATATGTACTGCCATTCCTCTCGCTCAAGGATCACGTTGAGGCCGTTCAGAGGCTCTTTCATATAGGGGTTCATAAAGGTGGTTCAGGTAAAATACATTTGGTCTTCGTCAGCAGGATCCTAGATCAGAACTCAGCTAATAAGTGGCTCTACCCAGATGAGCTCAAGAAAGCTAGCCAGCTTTCTAGTGGACAGAGAAGCCTCTCATTTTACAACAAAGGGAACATAGATGATAATGTTCGTGACCTGATAGAAGCCTATATAAAGGAGCTGGTCGATAATATAAAGGAGCTGGTCGATAATATAAAGGAGCTGGTCGATAATATAACTAGTAACGGCCTCGGAGTTAGAGCCAGCACCGGCGTTGGGGCTAAAGCTAGAGGTGGAGGCGGTGGGCCCAGAACTACTGGTGGCGGTGCTGGCGGCTCAAGGGCCGCACATCAGTCAAGGGGGTCGAGACGTCAACCCAGTGGCAGTAATACTGCTGCTAATAGCGGGAGGGGAGGACGGTGAGCGAGGGCCACAGGCTCCTTAAGGCCATCAAAACGTTCTCCGACGTGTATACTAAAGAGCTGTTAAATGCTAAAAAGCCGTTAAATGCGACGGGCAGCAACTCACCGAACAAAGCGCCAGGCGAGGTGTTGAGCGAAGCGCGGCTTAAGGCCAAGGAGGAGGCAATGAGAGTCCTGGTTCAGCCGGTCAACGTGTCCCACTACAACTTGATAGCCCAGTACTTACGTGATGTAGAGGAGGCGCTGAAGGGCTCGGGCAGGTGCTATATCAAGATATCGTTTACGACCAAGAGCAAGCTGATAGCCGGCTGGAGCCCCGTGTACTTTATAACTGAGGTCCCCCTGGCCTGGGACCTGATACTTGACACCCCCTACATACCTGGCTCCATTATAAAGGGCTTGCTCAGGGACTACTTCTTGGAGCTAACGAACGACGAGAACCTTACCAACTGCGTTTTCGGGGAGGGCGGAGGCAAGGGGTCCTATGGCATGGGGGTTGTTGAGTTCCTGGACGCCTATCCCGTGTCCAGCAGGTCCGCCGAGCTCACTTATGACATAGTTAACCCTCACTACAAGGGCGTTGGTGACGAGTATGACGTGCGCCCTAACCCCGTTAAGTTCGTGGCCATAAACGAGGGCGTCAAGTTCGTTTCGTTCATCTCGTTTGACAAGACGAGGCTTTCCGGGGTTTGCGGCCACGGGGCCGCGGAGGCCCTCCTCAAGTCAATACTTCTTTCTATGAGGATGGGGTGGGGTAGGAGGACCACGAGAGGTTATGGCGTTCTTGACCTCGACTTGAACGGGGTGGAGGTAAGGTGTCCGAGCCAGGGGACTCGTTGATAAGGAAGAAGGTCATAGCCTATTTCCACGACCCCCCTTGGAAGGCATGGGTTATCTCCAGAAACATACTAAACGACTCAGCCGGCGAGCCCCCGCCAAGCGGGGGTCACGAGGATCACGCCTGTTACCTGATCAGTAGGCTGGGCTTCCAGTGCTCGCGGCCAGACAGGGACATACCAGATGACGTGAGGTTCGCTGACAAGCTCTCGTCAGCCATAGACAGGTGGGTCATAGCTAAGACTTACGAGGGCAGCGAGAGCGGGCTTATGATAACAAAGATGAAGTATAAGCTCAACGTCTTCTCGCCATGGATGAGGTTTGAAGTAGGTGAGGGCTCATGGAAGCTCAGTTGGTCAAGGATATCCAGCTACGTGAACGAGCTCTCTAGCATAATAGCAAATGGCGTGGAAAGCCCTAACCTAAGGTATCACCTGGCCTACTTCCTTGCCCCGCTCATATGGTACGAGGTGTTCCCAAACGTGCCGCCGCTCGCCGACACCAGGGCCCCAACCCACACGGTCTTCGACCATGGTAGTGCCACGGCGGCCATGCTTAACATAGTCTCATGCAGCTCCGACAGGCCACAGTTCCATGGACATGTCGTAGTAGTTGACTTTCCCTCTGTGCAGGAGTTCATAACTTACAGCCGCAAGACCAGGGACCTCTGGGCCTCCAGCTGGCTCGTCTCAGCCCTGCTGTGGGGCTCAATAAAGGACTTCGTGGATAGATACGGCCCTGACGTAGTCCTAAGGCCTGAGCTGAGCCTGAACCACTTCTTCATAGCGTGGCTCTACAGGAAGGTAAGAAAGTTAGCTGAGGACAAGGCGAAGCGCGTTAAGTACTATGCTGAAAAGTACGCCAAGCTGGAGGGCAACCCAAGGATATCAATGATGGGCGACAAGGTAATCCTGCTCCTGCCGGACCAGGACGGGGCCTCTATAAGGAACGCCATAAGTAAGGGGTTCAGGGAGTCCTGGGAGCAGGTAGCGGAGACCATATTGTCTTCATTTGACAATGACCCTACCATAGATGACACGATTAGGAAGTACATCAAGGAAGCCGAAAGAGAGCCGCCTGTGGAGCCCATCATACAGGCGGTCAGCGTAAGTGAAGTATATAATGACTACGTCAAGAGGCTGGGGCTATCTTCTGAGGACCTCAGGTGCAGGGAGGGCCCCGTGCCGCTCGAGTACTCCCTGTTCTTTGAGTACTTGATTAAGAGGGCCCTGAGCTACAGGGCTGCTAAGTACTCGTATGGCACCACAATAAGTGGTGCTGTCCGCGAGGTGACAAGCAAGGGCAACTACAGGGTCTGCACGGTGTGCGGCGTGCTGCCGGCCGCGCTATACTATCATGACAGCAAGGACGACGTTGATCACTCTGAGGGCAGCGACGTCAGCGACAGGCTCTGCCCATACTGCGCTGTCAAGCGGAACCTGAGCAAGAGCTTTAGCAAGGTCCTTGAGAAGCTCGACCTGAAGGTCAGCGATGAGAAGTTCAGTTTTCCGTCGACCGCTGACTTAGCCATGGCTAGCTTCAGGGAGCGCCTGAAGCACTCGCTAAAGAACAAAGGGGCCGAGAGCTTAATGGATTCCCAGTTCTCGGAGGAGGTGGCCAGCTACTTTGGTGGCAACAGGGAGGCCGTCAACAAGGTAAAGCTTTACCTAGACATACTGCAGGTTGATCAGAAGCTCTTCAACGACCTGCTCACCAGCTATGGCAGCGTCTATTATGCTGTGATAAAGGCGGACGGAGACTGCATGGGCAAGGGCCTCTGGAGCGGCCTGCTCCCCGACAGGTCAAACGTGCAGGCCGGCGGAGGGGCTAACGAGTGCGGGCTCTCCAGCGAGCTCACCATAAGCAAGTACATTAAGTATGTTGTAGAGGCCCTGGCCGACGTTGAGCCTAACGCAAAGGATAGCCTCAACGAGCTGCTGAAGGGCGCTGACGATGTAGAGAAACGCATATCTGATCTCAGGAGGAGGCTCTATGGTGGCAATGGCCTGGGGACGTCGCAGCACGGCGCCTTGCCGCTCACGCCGGCCTACGCTTACGCGCTGTCAAGGGCGCTGACGATGCAGGCTATAATAGACAAGGAGCTCATAGAGGCCTACGGTGGCTATGCCATCTACTTAGGGGGCGACGACGTTCTAGCAATCTCCCCGGTGAGGTTCCCTCTGAACATTAACGACAGCAAGGATGAGCTGGTGGCCCTAGAGATAGTAAGGGCTACTAGGCATGCGTACTGGAAGTACTGTGAGGGTGATGTGTGCCCTACCCCTGACGCGTTCCCTGACGGCTTCAAGAGCTACAATGGCCTTTTGGTTGACTCCCTTAGGCCTTACGGGAGGAGCTACGCCATTTACGTATCGCACTACAAGGACCCAATGGCCATAGCCATCTACATGGCGGCCAGCCTCCTAGAGCTAAAGGATAAGAGCATCGGTAAGGACGTAATGTTTGCGTCGTCAGGCAGGGGCGCCGTAGGGCTTGAATACAGCGCGCTGGGCCTCAGGAATGAGAAAGGCGAGCTCGACCTGAATCGGTTATATCTAGCAGAGAAAATCTACGACCTCATAGAGCAGCGGATGTTAAGCAGGAGCTTCGTTTACGACGTGTTAGAGCTCGACAGGTACAGCTCCTCGGACGTCGTGTACCAGGGGCTCATAATGAGGGCCGTAGAGAGGAACTTGCTGGTCAGGGGGGACGAGAGGACTAAAATATCTCAGGAGCTCTATAATGACTTGATACAGTACCTTGGCAGGCCGACCTGCATGGGCGAGGCCTGTAGCTCACGGGGCAGCGCGGGAAGGCCTGGGAGGCCAATGGAGCTGGTCCAGTCGATAGTAAAGCTGGTAAATTATATGAATGTGTAGGGGGTGGGAGCTTGACGAAGCTGCTCATAACGCCCCTAGGCCCCGTGGTATTCAGGTGGGGCGGACTGAGCTCGATACTTATAACGGGCTCCCTGAACATGGGATTCGTCGAACCCCTGCCGCTGCCCTCGACGATATACGGGTTCCTCAAGTTTGCCTACATATCGAGGGGCCTGGGCACCGAGGCGCCTAGCTTCTCAGGGCCCCTGCTATATGTCAGGGGCAGCGACGAGGCCTCAGAGGCGATCTGCGTCCACCATTACCCAAGGAAGCTCACGTGCAGGGTCAGCCATGGCAAGGAGAGGAAGTACGTGGACCTGGAAGTGAAGGAGGACGCCGTGAGCCGCAAGATCGGTATAGCCCTTGATTACGCGACTAAGACGACCCGCCCGAACTACATATACATGGAGGAACTCATTGACCTCCGCTACGTTTCTCAGCAAATAATTAACGGCGAAGAACCCAAAGAGTATGGCGTGCTAATAGACGTAAATGATGACAGAGCGTCAAAGCTGGACGGATACGTCGGTCCCTTCGGAGGGGAGTCGAGGCCAGCCAGGGTCAGGGCAGTCGACGTAGACATAGGGGGTGGAAGCCTCAGGCTGTTGGCATCCCCAGCCATAATTGACGGAGAGGACATCAGCGGTAACTGCGCCGGCTACTCAGATGCTGAGCTCACGCGTGCCGTGAAGTGGAGGCCCGAGAGCGGGGGATCAGAGGGCAGGGCCTGCGTGTCCCCCTATGACGTCATTAAGGGGAGGATCGTGTACAGGCTCATCTCCTTAGGCTTCGATCAGGGCAAGAGACTACCCATGGAGATGGCCTTGATGCCAGGAGTGAAGGTGCTAGATGACTTGAAGTACGTGGGCAGGTACGCGTCTAAGGGGTGGGGGTCCGTTATTAACCTTTAACCTGCCAGGACCTTCAGTCCCGCAGCAAACTTAAATGATGACCTATAAGAAGGGCGTTTAAGCTCCTTTTCCCACTAGCCTTCAGTTAATTATCATAGTATAATTACGGGGGGATGGCCCTTGAGGACAGGGTACGCGCGGAGCTGGAGGGTCCTCATGCTCGCGCTAGCCCCTAACTCGTTTGTGGTAGACCTCACGGACGCCCCGCTGCAGTACGTCGAGGCCATAAGTGTCCTGGGGACGACGCTAAGGAGCTCAGGTACTGACTGCCCTCGGCCTGAGGCCAGCTGCAGCTTTCCCTTAACAGGTAACACGACCACTTAACCAAAGTGACTGTCCAGTGCAGCCTGTGACCGTCTTGGGATACCGCCACATCATCGTTAAAGCCGTCGCCCGCGCCGTCCTCTGTGGCGAGACGATGGCGGCCGAGGCGCCTGGCGGGGCGCCGGAGCCCGAGGAGGTCCTGGGAAGGCTCCTGGCCTCCCCGTCATTTAGTGCCTGCCTTGAGAAGGTGAGGGGCTCCTGGAGGCCCCTGCCAGACGAGCCAAGGCTCTACAGCTACCTAGCCGAGGACGGGGGCAAGAGCCTCTCGAGGTCAGCGAGAGGCCTCAGCTACTACTACGTGAGCGCCGTGGCCCTTGGCAACAGGCTCTACGTTGGGCCGCTCGAGGACAGCTACCTCGTCTTTCCCCCTCTCGACCACAATAGGAGGGCCCTCAGGTACATGAAGGTGCTTGAGCTAATGGCCGTCTCCAGGGCCCTCGATATGGTCCCTGGGCCCACGCTAGTTCTGATGGATGGGAGCCCCGTCTCCTTCCTTGGCTGGGACACCCCCGAGAGGGCCAAGAGGAGCTCACAAGACGACGTGGAGCAGCTGCTGGAGGCGGCCTCAAGGGCCGTTGGCTTCAGGAGCCAAGAGGAGCTCTGGGACGAGCTCCCCGCCCTCGAGCTGAGGGGCCTGGCCGCCCCGAGGCTGCTATACAGGGCCGCGGTTCTCGACGCTGAGTTAGCCCTGGGCGTGGAGCAGCTTGAGCTCTACAGGCAAGCCTCTTCGTTGCTTTCGCACGCCCTTGAGAGCGGGGACCTGCTAGTGTTCATAGCCAAGAGGTCAGGCCTGAGGACCCTTTGTGACGCCGAGCTGAGCGACCTGGATCTCCTCTCACTTGCAGCTGAGGGGCCCGGCTACCTTGTGGCAAGGCAGGGCACGCTGGGGAGCGTGCTCAACTACCGGTCGCTCCCCAGCGTTGGGGGCCTTAGGGAGGCCTCCAGCAGGCTAAACTACGTTGACGTCCTCGTCAAGCTGTCGCCGCGGTCCAGCGTCCTGAGGCTCCAGGCGCTCTCCCCAAACCTTGAGGGGGAGGCGCTCGCGAGGGAGGCGGTGAGCTCAGTCATGGGGGTTGAATTAAACAACGGCTACCCTGTCCCACTCTCCGCGGCCCACAGGCTAGCCAAGTCGCCCAGGGGCCTGGCCTCCCTACTGGCTGGCCTTATGGGAGATGACGAGGTCAGGCTCCTCGCGGGGGTGAGCTGACATGAACCCCAGGTGCGAGCACGGCGTGCTAACTCACTCGACGCCGCTCTCGGCGGAGGCGTACACAAGGGGCAGGTCACTATCGCCTGGCCAGTTCGTGATAGTTGAGGAGGACGGGGACAGGAAGTACCTGGCCATAGTGACCGGGGTCGACCACGGGAACTACATCGTTGACGCCGGCAGGGTCCCGAGGGACGAGCCCTACTTTGAGAAGCTCTTCACCAGGGTGACAGGCGTTGGTGAGCTGGCCACTGGAAACTATTATAGGGTGACGCTTAGGATCCTCGGGCAGCTCTCAGGGGGCTCCTTCACGCCAGGCGCGAGGTCTCCGCCGCTCGTAGGCTCATGCGTGAGGCCGGCCACCGACAACGAGGTGAGGCTGGCCCTGAGCGTGAAGAACCCCGTCAGAGTCGGCGAGGCCCTGAGCCAGGGCGGCGTCGAGGTCTCGCTCCCAGCCGACTCGGTTTTCAAGCACGTCGCAGTGCTGGCGATGACAGGCTACGGGAAGAGCAACGCCACGTGCACCCTTGTAAAGGGCCTCGTCAAGAACTACAGGGCGACCGTTGTCCTCCTTGACTTCCACGGGGAGTACCTGGGACTCGCTGACGACCCGGATCTGAAGGGGCTCGTCGTTATCCAGAAGGGCAAGCTCGACCCGTTCACGCTCTCTGACCAGGAGCTCGTTGAGCTCCTGAGGCTGCCGTCAAACGCTGTGGTCGAGTCCCTTCTCGTCAAGAAGGCCTTTAGGCTGCTTAAGGCCTACAGGGACAGGCTCGTGAACCCCTCAGTTGACAACAACGACGAGTACAGCAAGTGCCAGCAGGTTCTGTCCAAGTGCTCGGAGAAGGACTTTGCCTCATCCCTTATGTGCGTGGTTAAGAGCTGCTGGGACAAGCTCTCGTTATCGTCGGAAACAGGCGGTTCAAACGGGAAGATGTCAAGCTCCCAGGCCTCCAGGAGCGCCCTGAGCCTGCTGAACAGGCTGGACGACTCCTTCTGGAGCCTGAGGTCGGTCCTCAGCAGCTCAGCTTACAGCGAGCTCGAGGACCTAGTGGTGCCTCACAAGCTCAACATCTACGACATGAGCGAGATGGACCTAAACGAGGCGGACGTGATCGCGAGCTACCTGCTCAGGAGGCTGCTGAACGAGAGGAAGATCTACGAGAGGTCCCTATACAATGGGGCCACGCAACCTAAGGGGTATCCTACCCCAGTCGTTGTAGTGATTGAGGAGGCCCACGTGCTAGTCCCAGCTGACGAGAACACCCAGACAAGGTACTGGGCCGCTAGAATAGCCAGGGAGGGGAGGAAGTTCGGCGTCGGCCTGATCCTAGTAAGCCAGAGGCCGAGGGGCCTCGACATTGACGTGCTGAGCCAGACCAGCACCAAGCTGCTGCTAAGAATGGTTGAGCCTAAGGACCTTAGCCAGGTCAGCGCGGCCAGCGAGTCCCTCGGTGAGGACCTCGCAAACCTTCTCCCCGGCCTGAGGCCTGGCGAGGGCCTCGTGTTGTCTGATGGCCTGCCAGTCCCCGCGCTCGTCAAGTTTGACGCGTGTGGGGCCCTGAGGAGGTACAGCAGCGGCAGGTTCGTCGAGGAGTGGGTCAAGGGTGACGACAGAACCACCTAGCAGCGTCGAGAAACTAGCCCCTCTAGGCCACGCCCATGACCCTGAAGGCGACAAGGGCCTCCAATATGCCAGCTGTGCTGGTCACTTACTTGGCGAGCGCCAAGTCTCCTCGCCTACCTTAGTGCGGTGGACTAGCCCTAGGCTCTCGAGCTTTTTGACATGCTCGTCTATGGCGTTCTCACCCTGTCTTCGTGCCCATAGACCTTCCTGACGGCATTTGTTGCAGCCCTCCTGCAGGTCTTCACCTCACGCCCCCTTCCTCCTGCGGGGGCCCGAACAGTTGTCACCCAACTGAAGCCTGCCGCCAGCTGCGTTGCCGAGGACCTTCGCGAGGCTAAGAAAGGGCCTGCTGTCAAGCAGCTCACCCAGGCTGGCGAGGGCCAGCGGCTCCTAGGGGACGGCCATGCGCTTAACAACATAGCCTGAGCGCTGGCGCTGGTGAGAGTCGTAGTGGGCTTCGCGGCCGCGGGGTCTCACGCATGTAAAAAAGCTGAACGCTCGTGGCAGAGGTCTTACGTGTTGAACGGCGCCCTGTAGTTGTCCTTCTTGGCCTTGTACTCCTCCAGGTCCTTCTTCACCCTGTTGTAGGTGAAGTCCGAGGCCCTCCCCTCCTTCTTTGCCTCCTCTATTACCCTCTCGCTCTTCTGCTCCAGCATACTGATTATCGGTATCCTAATGCCCTTCTCCCTGGCAACCATGAGGGACCTCGGGTAGCCCGCGTGGGCGTGCCTGACCACTCCCATTCCTGGGTCCACAGTGAACAGCCTTATGGCCTTCTGCTCGGCCAGCTCCGTGCCATCTACTACCATGCCGAAGCCAGCGTGTATTGCGTAGCCTATCCCAGTCCCTCCCCCGTGGTGGAAGCAGGTCCACGTGGCGCCGACCGCGGTGTTGAGCGCGTAGTTAAGTATTGGCCAGTCCCCCACGGCGTCGCTACCGTCAAGCATGTTCTCGGTCTCCCTGTAGGGCGAGGCGACAGACCCTGCGTCAAGGTGGTCTCTGCCGAACCATATTGGGCCTGAGAGCTCACCCCTCCTAACCATCTGGCTCACCACCTTGCCGAAGAGCGCCCTCTCCCCGTAGCCCAGGTAGACGACCCTGGCTGGGAGGCCCTGGAACTTGACGTACTTGTGCGCGGCCGTTATCCACCTCGCTAGCCTCTGGTTCCTGCCGAAGAGCTGCAGCAGCACGTCGTCAAGCTTGTATATGTCGTTGGGGTCCCCCGTGAGGCTTGTCCACCTGAAGGGCCCCCTGCCCTCCTCGAAGAGCGGCCTCATGAACTCCATCTGTCCAGGTATCTTGAAGGCCTCTGTCAAACCGGCGTCGTAGGCCTGCTTCCTGAGGTTGTTGCCGTACTCGAACGTAACGGCTCCCCTGGCCTGCAGCTCAAGCATGAGCTGTACATGCCTCTTCATGGTCTGCCTCGCGAGCTGTATATACTTGTCTGGGTCCTGCGACCTGAGCCTTGCTGCCTCCTCAACGCTCATGCCCTCCGGCACGTACGCGAGCGGGTCGTGGGCTGGGGTCTGGTCGCTCAGCACGTCAGGCACCACGTTGTCCTTAATGAGCCTGTCCAGCAGGTCAACGGCGTTAGCAAGCACTCCTATGCTGGTCGGGGTCCTCGACCTCTTTGCCTCAAGCGCCATGTCTATGGCCTTGTCTATGTCGTCGGTCCAGGTGTCGAGGTAGCCAGTGTCTATCATCCTCTGTATCATGTTCCTGTCAACGTCCGCTACGAGCGCAACCCCTCCGAGCATCTTAGCTGCGAGGGGCTGCGCCCCTCCCATGTTGCCAAGGCCTGCGCTGACGTAGAGCCTCCCCTCAAGCGTTCCGTAGTACCTCTCGGCGGCCGCGCCGATGGTCTCATACGTGCCCTGCAGTACGCCCTGCGTGCCTATGTACGCCCAGCAGCCCGCCGTCATCTGGTGGAAGCTTATGAGCCCCTTCTTCTCGAGCTGCCAGAAGTAGCTCCAGTCAGCCCACTTGGGCACGAGCATGGCGTTGCTCATAACTACCCTCGGGGCCCTCGCGTCCGTCTTAAACAGCGCTACGGGCTGGCCGCTCTGTATCGCTAACGTGTCGTCAGAGTCCATTGTAAGGAGGGTGTTAACTATGGCCTCAAAGTCATCCCACGACCTAGCAGCCTTCCCCGTGCCGCCGTAGACTATCAAGTTCTTAGGGTCCTTGGCTACCGCGGGGTCGAGCACGTGGAAGAGCATCCTAAGTATTCCCTCTACCTGCCAGTCCCTACTCCTGACGTGGAGCTCGGGCCCCTTGATGGCGTGCACTGTCCTCGTCTCTGGGTCGTAGAACCCCTCAGATATGAGCTCCTCGATCGGCTGTCCCTTATACCTAGAAGGCACGGACATCTTTCCCACCTATTTGATCACTGCTTTGAGTATTAATAATGGAGTATTTTAAAAGTTGTATGCACATCTTTATAAAATACTATCCATCAAAGTTTAGTCATGGCTACAAGGTTTATAGCCCTCAGGAGTAAACCCCTTAAAAAGGACTATCGGCTTATTATTAAGAACACTTGTCACAGCCTACTTTATCATAGCGTGAACTCTCCGAAGGCCCTAACCTTCTCTGGCTTTCTTCTCATTTCTACAAGGTAGACTATAGTGCCTATTATGAACCAGGCCAGAGAAGTCAGGCCAGCATAATCTAGCGGCGGCGGCGAGACGGCTGACAGCACTATTGCGGCCCCTAGCGCTATGACAACCGCAGCAGAAACCAATATTGTGACTATGCCAATCCTCTCCTTGTTCTTCCTCTTATAGTTAATGAGTCCCACAGAGGCCAAGAGGTGGTTCAGGAAGTTAAAGTACCCGTTTGAGGTCAGTAGGAACACGCTGCCCATCACAGGCCCCCACGCAAGACCAGCCGCTATGGCTGTTCCTGCAACTATTATAGAGGTTGCTATAACGTTCTTGCCTGGAACCTTGTACTTGTTAATACTTGCGAACCAGCTGGGGAAAAGCACCTGATCCCTAGCTATCCCATACGCTGCGCGGACAGCTGAGTTCATAAATCCCGTCGCAGAAGCATCGAAGGCGTAGATGACTAGGATCGCGAATACTATAGCCGCAATAGGCCCTATAGCTTGCTTATACGTCAGTATGCCAGGATCTGGCAACTGGGCATAGTCAAAACATCTTGTTAACTCCAAACGCTATCTCCTGAGCGTACGCATTAAATATCAGCGGGATGCCAATAAGTAACGCAAGCCACAAGAGCGCCTTGGGGACGTTTCTCTTAGGCTCCTCAGCCTCCTCGGCCAGGGGTATTGTCTGGTTCATGCCGCCGTAGGTGGTTATGGCAAATATCATAGTTGTGAGTATTATCGGCCAGTCCTTACCGAGGGGTATAGTTGTAAAGGGCGTATACGTCACCTTTGAAGCGTTGAGCGCGACTAGCGCTACTCCTGTTCCTAAGAGGAAGGCGACCTCCACGAGCCCTGCTATGAGATTAAAGGTAGTGCTGGTCTTAGCTCCAAAGTAGACCAGGGCACCCACTTCAAATAATATTACTAGCACTATCGGTATCCAGATCCAGGGGTATGCCTTGTAAAGTGAGGGAGATATCAGCGATGCAAACCCTGCCAGCCCGAGGACTGCGAAGCCAGCTGTGCCGGTCACATAGATAGTACCAGTACCCCCACCCTCCTATGACAAAGGAAAGGTATGAGCTCCTGAAACCCTTCTTCTGAATTACAGCCCATATATATGATGATGCTATGTACTTGCTCCACTGATACACTATATAAGTCATTCCCACGTATATAAGCCACGCCAACAAAAGGACCAATGGCAGAGAGCCGCCTACGAAGGAGGCTAGCGTGGTGAAATAGAGGGCAGCAGTAGCGACAGGCCCGTTCGCCGCCAGGCCGTTAGCAACTAATAACCATGGTGATAGAACCCTTTTGCAAGCCCGCCCTCCCCGCTAGAGGGGTCCTTTTGTGAGGCCATCCGTTGCCCCCTCCCTGTAATTTTACATACAACATTTTACATACAATACTGTATCTGTTGAAACAAAATAATATCGTTAATTGCTGGCATGATATGTACGTAACATAAGTATATATCAGTGTGACAAAACTTTTTTATTAAGTTAAAGTCTTGAACTTAATAAAACTTGAACTGAGAGTAACCTAGCTTCTAGCTCATAGTAAATGAAGCCATTACTATATATCAGAGGCGTGGCGCTGCTTCCCCATATGATAGAAAGCCGTGAGCGATTAAATTCAGGGCGGCGTGAGTTTGCCATCAGCTATGAAGCTCTTTGGCGTACAGTTAACCTCATCCCTTTTAAGGCACAAGACGCTGTTTACTGATGTTAAAAGCATCTTTTATTTGTCTACCAGGGATGTTTACCTTTAACACCATCAGCGTTGCATCACGTGTGTAGCCTAATAAGGCCTCCAGCTAGCAGCGCTGGCAACGCTTAGTGTAGGCCAAGAAATCAACCTCTAAAACCCCCACGTCACCAGCCGCCTGGCGGTCTGATTGGCCTCAATAGTCAGGCAGCCCGTAAGCCTGCTCAAGGACCCTGAGGATGTTAGAGTTAGGGACCTCAGACCTTATGTGCCTCTGCTCGGCGTCCCGTGGGACTGGTCAACTGCCGGCAGGCCAGGGGCGAGGTTCGCCCCAGCTGCAATAAGGGAGGAGCTCCTCTCCATGAGGCCCCTGTCCCACGAGTACGGCACGATGGAGGTAGGCTTTGACGATCTTGGCGACGTTAATGTTGTCGGTGGTGACTTTAAAGAGACCTCGAGGAGAGCCGTTGAGGCAGCCTCCAAGGCGCTGGAGCTCGCCAGGTCAAGGCGTGTCCCCATGGTCGTTCTTGGAGGTGACCACTCGGTGACGGGCTGGACCTCGCTCCCAGCGGTGAGCTCAGGGGCTGTCCTTGTTGTGCTTGACGCACACTATGACATGAGGAGGGTGAGCGAGGGGGTCACCAGCGGCTCGTGGCTGAGGGAGCTGGCGGAGTCTGTGAGGGGGCTGAGAGCAATGGTCATAGGAGTTGCGGACTACGCTAACCCTCCCTATGCGCCGTCAAGGGCTGAGCAGCTCGGCATAGAGGTCGTGCCCAGGTCAGCCCTGCTGGAGTCATCCGAGTCTAGCCTGGAGGAGATCTCGGGTTTCGTAAGGGGAAGGGAGGTGTACCTGAGCATCGACATTGACCACATCGACCAGGCATTTGCGCCGGGGGTCAACAGCCCCACGCCGCTGGGCATGACGCCATACGAGAGCCTAAGGGTGATACGCGCCGTCGCCTCGTCGGCGTCGGCCCTGGTCGGGGTTGACGTTGTCGAGGTGGTCCCGTACCTTGACCCCACGGGAGGTACAGCGAGGCTTGCAGCCTCCCTCATCCTAAGCGCGGTGCACGTCTCTCTCAGGGGGATGAAAGATAATGGTACTGCTCTGCAGGGGCAAGCGCCTCACGCTTGAGGAAGTCTGCTCCGTGGCCGCTGGGGACAGGGTCGCCGTCTGCGACGCCTCATATGAGCTGTTGGCCTCGGCCAGGAGCTCCTACGAGAGGGCCGAGGGAGTCGTCTACGGGAGGACGACCGGCCTCGGCGCCCTGGCAGGGAAGGAGCAGGGCTACTGGATCGGGAGAGAGCACGAGGTGTTAGTAGAGCATGACGTGGGCGTCGGGCCAGAGGCCCCAGCTGAGGTTGTTAGGGCTGCAATGGCTGTCAGGGCCTCCCAGCTGGCCCAGGGCTTCGCGCCCGTGAGGCCCGAGGTAACGAGGAGGCTAGTTGAAGCGCTTAACGGAGGCCTGACGCCGTCGGTGAGCCTCCAGGGGAGCGTGGGGGCAAGCGGCGACCTGGCCCCCATGGCTAGGATCGCCAGGTGCCTCTTCTACGGCGAGGGGGAGGCCCTCCTCGGGGGCCGGAGGGTCAGCTGCTCCGATGCCCTCTCATCGCTTGGCCTCAGGGTCCTCGAGCTCGAGGCCGGCGAGGCGCTAGCCTTCATAAACACGGACGCCTACAGCGTTGGCATGGCCATGCTTGGAGTCTGCGCAGCGCTCAGGCTCGTGCGCGAGTCGATCAACGTCATGAAGAGGTCTCTGGCAGTGATGGGCTGTAACCCCCAGCACTTCTCGGACGCCGTGGCTACATCAAAGCTCACTGCCTCCGTGGGGGAGGTGGCCAGGGAGCTCCAGGGCTCCTGCCAGGCGTCGCCGAGGGTCCAGGACCCCTACTGCATAAGGTGCGTCCCCCAGGTCTACGGGGCAGCATCGAGGCCCTGGGCCTTGCAAGGAGGCTGCTCGAGGATGAGGCGTCCTCATCGTCGGAGAACCCGATAGTGCTTGAAGGCAAGGTATACCACGTGTGTAACTTCCACGCCGTTAACGCCGCGGTGGCCTCCGACACAGCTAAGGTGGCGTTATCCCACGTGGGCAACATGGTTGAGAGGAGGACGGCCCACCTGCTGAGCTCGGCCGATACGGGCCTGCCGGAGTTCCTTGTCGTGAAGGGCTCCGTAGTCGGAGCTATGATCTACCAGTACACCGCGGCGGCTCTTGCAGCCCTGCTGAGGTCGCTTGCCTCGCCGCAGTCAGTACACTCAATACCCACGAGCGGGGCGCAGGAGGACGTAGTCTCCATGGCGCCTAGCTCAGCGTTCGAGCTGCTGAGGGCCGTCTCGGCGCTTGCCAGGCTCATAGCGGTCGAGGACGCTTTGGCGGGCGAGGCCTCCCACGTTAAGGGCGGCGGGGGGCTGAGGGACCCGAGGGCCGCCCTTGAGGCGTCACAGGTAAAGGTGATCAGGGAGGCAGGCCTCGACGGCCTCAGCTTCCTGGCCAGCCTCGCCTAGGTGAGCCTGATGACAGAGGCCGACATGGTAATATACAACGCTAACATCGTGCTGTTTGACTCCCCTCCAGTGAGGAGGGGCTCCCAGGTCAGGACACTTGAGGGAGGGGAGCTAGCCATAAGGGGAGGCGTTATAGTCTCGCTCGGCCAGAGGGGCACCGTCAGGGGAAGGGTCCCAGCGACGCGTGAGCTCAACGCCTCGGGCAGGCTGCTGACGCCTGGCCTTGTTGACATGCACATGCACGCCGTCTTTGCAGGCAGCAGGGACGACGAGCTCGAGGCTAGGCTCAACGGTGTCAGCTATGCTGATGTGCTGAGGAGGGGAGGGGGCATATACAGGACGGTGAGGGCCACCAGGGCAGCGAGCGACGCTGAGCTTGCGGCGCTCCTTGAGGTCAGGCTGGCCAAGGCGCTCTCGCTCGGCACCACTACAGCCGAAGTGAAGACTGGCTACGCCCTAGACTACGACGGCGAGCTGAGGCTCCTGAGGGTGATAGCTGAGGTTGCTAGGAGGTCCAGGGTAACGGTGGTGCCCACGCTGCTCGCGCATGTGCCGCCCTACGACGCTAGGGAGGGCGAGGCCAGGAGTGCCTACGTCAGGGGCTTCGCTGAGCGCCTCGTGCCGGCGGCAGCGGGCCTGGCCAGGTTCGTCGACGTGTTCTGCGACGAGGGGGCCTTCACCCCAGGTGAGGCCAGGCTTATCCTCTCAGCGGCAAGGCGCTGGGGCCTCGGCGTCAGGGCCCACGCGGACCAGCTTGCCAGGATAGGCTGCGCCCAGGCGGCGGCCGAGGCCGGCGCCGCCTCGGTTGACCACCTCGAGGTCTCCGACGAGTCGTCGGTGAGGGCGCTGGCGGCCTCCGGCTCATTTGCAGGCCTACTGCCCGCTAGCCTCCTGGCGACAATGGGCTCCTCAAGGCCGCCCGTGAGCCTGCTCAGGTCCTATGGGATCCCCATGGCACTCGGCACTGACTTCAGCGCGAACAGCATGATGCTCTCCATGCAGACCGCCATGGACCTCGCTATATACCTCTACGGCCTGACGCAGGCCGAGGCGCTGGCGGCAGCAACGGTAAACGCAGCGATGAGCCTCGGCCTCAGGGACAGGGGGCGCATAGAGGCTGGGGCCGCCGCCGACCTAATCATATGGGATCTGGAGAGGGTCAGCCAGCTTGGCTACGACTGGGGCAGGGACAGGGTGCTTACAGTTATCAAGGACGGGGAGATAGTGGTAGCCTAGCGCTCCTCTACCTTAGATGCCCGCCACGTCCTCCTAAACTACCGCGCCCTAAGGGGCTCCCACCGTGAGGCCACGGTGGCTGGCCGCCACGGCACGCCACGTGCCTTCCTACGGTGCGGCCCTCCCGACGGCAATGCCTAAGGGCTGGGCCAGCCAGCTAGGCTCTGCGCCTGCCCTGCGCTGGAACATATTAATTGAAAATGATTTGCAGGCCCTCAGCAGCGCGCCCGCCAAGCCATAACTAAGCACGGCAAAATTAGTCCTGGAGTTAGCTAGCCTCAGGCAGGCGTAGCCAAGCCCTCTGGAACGGGCTTTAGGGATCCAGCTTCCATGGCTTGCCCTCGCGGCGTGGGACTCCACGGCTAAACAACGTGCAGGCGTCAGGCGGAGGCTACAGGCGCTCGGGAGCTCACGCCTGCCCAGGGGAGCTCACGCTGACCCTGAGCTCGCCCATCCCCATGGACCTCAGCTTGCCCACGCCGATCTCGGCCGCCACGGCCAGCAGCCTGTCTAGCAGCGCTGAGCCCAGGCCTCTCTTGACCTTGTAGAGGGCCCAGCCTGTGAAGCCCCTCAGCAGCCTCAGCCTGCCCAGGTAGTCCCTGCCGACCACGACGGTGGCGGTCCTCAAGTTGTAGTCAACCTCTACCATGTAGAGGTCCGCCAGCCTGCCGACGTAGTAGTGCGCGAGCTGGACCCCTTTGGGGTCGCCCACCGCTGAAAGGAGCGCCTTGGCGGCGTACGCCGCCAGGTAGGCGGGCTCTGGGAGGAGCCTGTAGAGGTTAGGGACCCTCCTGGTCATGTCTGACGCCCACGGGGGCGCCATGACCTTGACTGGTATGGCCGTGGGGGTGACGAAGTCCAGCCTAACAAGGCCGCCCTCCCTGCCGAGGCCTACAGAGAGCTGGGACGGCCTGAGCAGCCTCGCTGACGTCACGGTGTACCTGAGCATCCCGGGACCAACGTTGACACTGCCGTCGCACGACACGAGCTTTGAGAGGTCCAGCTCGACGCCGCGTGGGGCCAGGACGGCTATAGAGCCGCGCAGCCTCTCGCCCCTGGCGACGGTTATCGGGGGCCCTGAAGGCTGGGAGTAGAGCCTCCTGCCCCTGCTGTCCCTGAGGCACCTGAAGGTGACTAGAGCCCTCCTCTTGGAGTAGAGGTCCCACAGGCCCGAGAGGCAGCCGCCCTCGGCCGCCGCCGACTTCAGGGCCTTAGAAGATATTGGCTGCAAGATCACGTCGTTCTCAGGGACCACGTCGAGCTCAAGCTCAGTTAGGGTGAAGGCGTCGTCGTCAAGCTTCAGCAGCTCCGTGAACGTCATACCAACCCCTCGAGCCTCCAGAGGCTGACCAGCAGTTTAAGCCACGCCGTCCCCCTCGCCTGCCCCCTCCTTCCCACCAACAGTCCCCACGACCTCAGCTGCGACACAAGGTTCATCAGCGTCTTGTGCCCGACCCCCATGGCCTGCTCTAGCTCATCCCGCGGCACGCCCGAGTAGAGCAGGTACGACGCCCTCACCAGCCTCTGGGGCGGGTCGCACAGGAGCTGCAGGGGCCTCATGTCAAGGACCCTCCCGCCTAGGTGGAGCCTCGCCCTCACGCCGGCCGCGGAGAGCAGGGCGCCCAGGGCAGAGAGCGCCGCCATCTCGTCGCTCCCCTCTGGGAGGAGCAGCTCCACTGAGGAGTAGTTGCTCGACGCCACCAGCTCTGCGCCCTCGGCCATGTAGTCCATCGCGTCCAGGCCCGGGCTCAGCTTCACAGCCCTGTAGCCGTCAGACGGGTCAGCTATGACCTCATCTAGGCCGCTGCCGGCCGAGAGCAGGAGCCTCGACATAGTGGCTCACGCGGTATTAGAGGCCCTCGCACGTTAAAAGCATTGTCCAAGGCCGCCGCTGGACCGTCACTAACCTTCAGTGACTAATTTACCTGTAAAGCGGGCACTTAAGCTTCGCCTAAGGAGGGGGTTGTGACAGCTGAAAGGCTAGGCCCCCAAGGAACGAGTTGGACGTCCTCGGAGTCCTACTCTAACAGGCCCCTCACCACGGCGAACGCTGCGCTGAAGGGCATAGCTAGTGGGGTATATTTTTAACATAAGGGGTGAGGCCCGCAGGGCCCCGGGCACGTGCCGCTGGACGAGCTGAAGCCATTGGAGCTGACGACAAGCCCGACCAGGGTTACTGAGCCTAGTTCGCCCGAGCCGGCACCCCTCTGTCGGGCCAGGCCCGCTTACAGCTCTAGGCCAGGACGGGCCCGTAAGACAACTTGACGCCGCTGTCCCGACGGGCGGAGCTCTAACTGCGGGCAGCCCTGCTGGAGAAGGCTATAGGTGGGAACCCTTGGAACCACTTAAGAGGCTCGATGCTGCGCACAGTGAAGGAGGGGGCTATAGTGGGGGGACATGAAAGCGATGTTAAACCTGGCTCCCAGGATAGCGTGCAGGGGCAGCAGACTGTTCTCGTAGTTATGGCCCTGAGCCAGTCGGCTAGCGTCATGGAGGCGGCCCTCCGCAGCAGCATTCCGCAAGACGCAAAGCCCAGGCTGCTTCTACTGGTGCCCGCTGAGTCGTCAACTAACAGGTGGGGCAGGGTCAAGGACCTCCTTCAGGGCGCCTGCTCCCAGGACCGCGGCGACCAGTCCGAGGAGCTCCAGCGCGCGGCGGAAGAGATTCAGGACGAGAACGTCAGGAAGGTGGTCAAATCGTACCTGGAACTGAGGCGAACCTTCAGTAATGTATGGCGTCAGTGCCACGACGTTAACGACCTGTACGATATAGACTCCAGGGACCCCCTGGAGATATCGAGCCGCATACTGGAGCGCCTGGGCCGGGACAGGGCCCTAGAAAATTATGACATGATAGTCTTTAACATCAGTAGCGGCCTGAGGGGCGTTACGACCGCTATGATCTTCGCGGCCCTCGCCCTGGCCGCCTACGTCAAGTACTCCCAGAAGGGCCGCGATGAAGAGAGCGCGCACAAGGTCATGCTTGTCCTTGAGAACTGCCCTGAGCGCGGCGGCACATATTCGTGCGAGAGCCCAATACAGCTGAGGTCCTCAGTGGCGCCGCTGGCGCTGGCAAGCCTGGGCGAGTTGTTGGGCAATGAGCTCTTCCTCAGCGTTGTCAAAGTCCTCAGTGACGTGGCGGGCGGCAGGCTCGAGGAGTACGTGAACGACCACTGCCCGGGCAACCGGCGCAGGAGGAAGGCGCAGGGGGCGGAGGTCTGCAGGGAGGCTATAATAGAGGCCGTCAAGAAGGTCTATGGCAGCGATCGCTTAAGTGAGAACACGATAGACAAGTACCTGAGGAAGCTCAAGAGCCTGGGGCTCGTGAACAACGAGAAGGTCGGCAAGGAGATGTGGTACTCGCTCACGGCCGAGGGGGTCGGCATTGCTAGCATACTGGAAGCGCTCGGCGCCTTTGAGAAATTGGGCGGGCGAGGGGCTCATCGGGCTCCTGACTAGCTAGGAGCCGCCGTCAGGTCCTTGGTCCACCTCGCTCAGGGGCGCGGTTGCACTGTACAGAGTGTTGAAGGGTCAACAGCATGTCCTTCGGGGGCATAGTTGTCATGGGTGAGCAGCCGGGGTGAGGGCTTGGCAAGGATCTCTGAGATAAGGGCCAGCATAGAGGGCCTCGGCAGGCTCCTGGAGGGCGTAGCCGCTAGGGCCCCGGAGCTCGCGGGGGCCCCCGCCACACGAGGAGGTTGGGGATGAGTACTCGAGGAGGGTTGAGTTCCTGCCGGACGCCAGGGTCGAAAGGGTTGACCTCGCCTCGCTCCGCGGCGGCAGGTTTCTCGGCCATTCGCTGAGCGGCACGTTCGATGACCTTGACGTTGAGGAGCTTAGTCGTGAGCTGGAGGGCCTCGGCGAGGACTTAACTTACTACTTCGCTGTCGAGACGTGCGTCAGGGCCGGGGCCTGCAGCGAGCTGATCTCTATATATCGAGCGGCAGGAGCGGGTATGTGGGTATAGAGGTGAATTGTCACGAGTATATGGACAGGCTGCTCGAGGTCCTCGAAAATGAGAGCGAGCAGGTCAAGTCAATCAAGGAGGGGCTCAGGGAGGCCGTGGCCACCGCCGTGGGGCTCTGGGACGTCGACATGATCAGGCTCCTGCTTGACCTCTCCGAGCAGGGCAGAGCATGTTACACGAGCGGGCCGGTTCCCAGCGCCGTAGTAAACTGCATCGTGGGCCCAGAGCGCTACGCCAGGATCCTGGCTAAGCGCATCAGCATTGAACCCCCGCGCCTCCCTAAGGCCACCCTCGTGGCTGAGGCCGCTGCTGCGGGAGCTCATGGAACCCGTTAGGCACCTCAAGGCTGTCGAGGAGAGGGTCGGCGCAGCGATGGAGGGCCTTCGGAAGGAGAGGTTCCCGTACGTGGGCGTCGAGAACCTAAAGGACGGCTGCCGCCTCATCAAGGTGGCTGATCCTAACCTGATCGCCTCCTCCCTCAAGCTCTGCGTGGCCCCCTACCTGACCCAAGCAGGCTCAACCCGAACCTCGAAACGGTAATACGTAACCTCCCTCGCCCCGGTCGACGCGTGCAGCCAGCTTAAGGGCAGGGGCCGCAGGTTCGGCCTCGTGCTGGCCCTGCCGTCTAGCAGCCCGGGCGGCGGGGCCATCAAGGTCATTAGCTGCGCCGAGGGCCTGGGGCCAGAGGCGGCGGGCCTCATGTCCAGGGTCATCAGGGCCCTCCAGGCTTAGATCCAAACGGCCCCGTACCGCAAAAGGGGTCTCGGGAGGCCCCAGGGCCTTAGCATGCCCCCTCGCCCCGCAGCTGGGGAGAAAAACAGGCGAGCTTAGGCCCCGGAGGGGCCAGGAAAAGAAGGGCCCTAGCCGCTCAGTAGTCCTCAGGCAGCTTGATGACCACCGGCTCCTCCTCGAGCTTCTTGAGGTCAACCCCGGGCAGCAGCGTGGCCTCAGGAGGCAGCTGCACCCTCTCGCCCTTCTCAGGCGGCGGGCTGACTATCTTGCTAACCCTCCTCTTGAACAGCCCTAGCCTGAACCTGAACAGCTTGCTCCTGAGCGACTGTATTGCCCCTGCAGGGTCGACGGCCTTCGGGCAGACGGCGCTGCACGAGGCCGCGAAGTGGCACCTGTGGCAGCCGTGCTCCGTGTCAACTATCAGGAACCTCTCCTTCCACCCCTCGTCCCTGACGTCGTTAACGAACCTCAGGGCGTACATGAGGGCCTGCGGCCCCAGGAACTCAGGGTCAGCAGCCACCACCGGGCAGGCCGCGTAGCAGAGGCCGCAGTAGACGCAGTTAGTGTACTGGTATATCTGAAGGTACTCGTCCGGGTACATGTCGTACTGGCCCTTGGGGTTCTCCTGCTCCTCCCTGTCGTTCCTTATCAGGTAGGGCTTCACGCTCCTGTGCTTGTTGAAGAAGTCGGTGAAGTCAGTCACGAGGTCCCTTATTACGGGGAAGTTGTAGAGGGGCTCAACGGTTATGACCGGGTTGGCCTCCGTGGCGACCTCAGTTATCTGGGTCTGGCAGGCCAGCCTCGGCGTCCCATTTATCACCATGCCGCAGCTGCCGCATATCCCCTGCCTGCAGCTGTACCTGAGAACTATGGTGTGGTCTATGTCCTCCTTTATCTTAAGCAGGGCGTCAAGCACTGTCATGCCCCTGTGCGCCTCTATCTTGTACTCCTGCCACCAGGTCCTCTTCGTCTCAGGGTCGTACCTCCTTATCCTGATGGTCACCTGCTTGGGCGGAAGCCTCCTCGCGGCCTCTATGTCCATTGCCATTGCTCTCACCTCACGGGTACGCGGGCAGCTTCACTACAGTTATCGTTGCTATGGCTGCGAACAGTATAAACACTATCCAGAACAGGACGTTTATTGTCGCGGTGTAGAGCCTGCCCTGCCTGAGCTCCAGCAGCATCCCCCTAACGCCGTTGAGGCCGTGGAACAGGGCCACGTAGGCCAGGAGCAGGAGGGCCCAGCCGAAGTGCGTGTAGTCCTTGTAGACGAAGGCCGCCGTCAGCGTCTGGTCCATGGTTGACACACCCCAGATCCACGGCACCCTCTCCAGCAGGTGGAAGCCGAGCAGGCCTATGAGGAGTATTGCAGTTATGTACTGCCAGATCTGGATGCTAGAGGCCCTGCCGCTTGACACAACCCATCACCTCACGAGAATATTATCACCCCAGCTATGATCCAGAGCACTATCCAGACCACAAAAACGGCGTAGAGCCACTGCCTCTGGGCCGCGGTGAAGGTGAAGGGCACGTAGGGCGGCTTCGGGTCGCCGGGCTTGCCTATGCCTACCCCGAAGAACTCGGTGAGCAGCAGCCTCACCCCGTTGGGCGCGTGGAAGAGCACGGCGCCTGCCACTATGAACTCGCCTATCCTGAAGGCAAGCCCGCCCTCAATTGACATCAGGTGGTTCCAGAAGGTCCAGCCGTTCACGTGGTAGACTATCTGGGACCAGACGGGCGAGTCAGTCTCAAGTATGTGCGCCAGCAGGAAGGCAATGATTATGAAGCCCGTGACCCTGTGGAGCACGAAGGCGACCCTCTCAGGGTTGTTCTTTGTCCTCACGGTCCAGGGGTTAAGGCTTGACCTCCAGAAGCCAGGCCTGTTCTCCTTCTCCACCGCGCCGCTCTGCTCCCTAGCCATTGGGCTCACCCCTCAGTAGTGCCTCTCCACTGGCTTCCAGGTGGTTACGGTCACTGGCCAGTATGTAAAGCCGACGCCTAGGTTCGTACTGGCGTCCCTGACGGCTATGGTGTGCTTAAGCCAGTTCACGTCGTCCCTCTTCGGGTAGTCAGTCCTGTAGTGGGCCCCCCTGCTCTCGGTCCTGTTGAGCGCCGCGGCCGCAACCACAACCGCGTCCTGAAGCATGTTGTACGTCTCAAGGGCCTGCACCAGGTCAGTGTTGTATATCCTCTCCTTGTCCTCCAGGTATACCTCGTTGAGGTAGGAGTCCCTGAGCTTTATGAGCTGCGAGAGGCCCTCGCTCATGTCAGTGCCGTTCCTGAAGACGTAGAAGTCCTTCATCATTATGTTGTGCATCTGCCTCCTCACCTGGTACGAAGGCGTGCCGCTCTCCCTCTTCACCAGGCCCCAGACGAAGTCCTCCTCCTTCTTGGCAACGTCGGGCTCCGGGCTCGAGGGCTCGCCCACCTTGAGGGCGTACTCCCCTGCAAGTATCCCTGTTATCCTTCCGCTCACCAGGCACTCCGCGGTAGAGTTGCTTCCCAGCCTGTTGGCCCCGTGCACCGAGGCCGCTGCTGCCTCGCCCGCTGCGAAGAGGCCCTTGACCCACTTGTGGTCAGGCGTCATGACGCGGTAGTATATGTCAGTGGCGATGCCTCCCATGTGATAGTGGGCCGCCGGGAACACGGGCAGGGGCTCCTCGACGGGGTCTATGCCGACGTACCTTATGCCTATCTCCCTTATGGCGGGCAGCTTCTCATTTATCTTCTCCTCGCCCAGGTGAGTCATGTCGAGGAGTACGTAGGGCATGCCGCTGACCTCGTCTATGAAGGCCCTGCCCTGGAGGTACTCGGTGTATATGGCCCTGGAGACCACGTCCCTGGGCGCCAGGTCGAGGAACTTCGGCGCGTACCTAGCCATGAACCTCTCGCCGTTCTTGTTCCTGAGGACTGCGCCCTCGCCCCTGGCGCCCTCAGTTATGAGTATGCCGCTGGGCACGAGGCCCGTGGGGTGGAACTGGACCATCTCGGGGTCCTTTATGGCCAGGCCCGCCCTGTAGGCGGCCGCCATCCCGTCGCCTGTCACCGTGTGGGAGTAGGTCGTGAACGGGTAGAGCCTGCCGAGGCCGCCCATGGCTATTATGGCCGCCTTGCTCCTGAACATGTAGAGCTTGCCGTCCTTGAGGTTTATGGCGAAGAGGCCCTTGTACACGCCGTCCTCGATTATGAAGTCCGTGACGAACCACTCGTCGTACCTCTCCCAGCCGTCGTACTGGAGAAGCTTGTTGTAAAGCGTCCTCATCTCAGCGTGGCCTACCTTGTCTGCGGCCATTGTGGCCCTAGGAAAGCTGTGGCCGCCGAAGGGCCTCTGCATTATCCTCCCGTCAGGCCTCCTCGACCACTGCATGCCCCAGTGGTCCAGGAGCAGTATCTCCTCTGGCAGCAGCTTGACGAAGTTCCAGACGACGTCCTGGTCAGCAAGGAAGTCAGAGCCCTTTATAGTGTCCCAGGCGTGAAGGGCGAAGCTGTCCCCCTCCTGGGGGTAGAGGGCCGCCGCCGTGCCTCCCTCCGCGGCGACGCTGTGGCTCCTCATGAGCTGCAGCTTGCTCACTATGCCAACGTTTAGCTTGTCGCCGTACCTCCTCTTGAGCTCCACGGCGGCCCTTAGCCCTGCGATGCCTGACCCTATAACTACAACATCGTGATATATGGTCTCCACAGGCATTCAGTCCCGCCTCTAGCTCACAGGCTTTGGATACCTGACTGTAGACTGGCCCAGAAGGTTAAAAATCAAATACCTAGGCCTTATCTTAAGCTTCAAGCCTTCGTTAGGAGCCCCTTATCAGCTCCGCTATCTCAGGCATGAGGCCCATTATCATCTGCTGCCTGCTTATTGACCTAACCCAGACCCTGCCGGGCCCCTCTAGGTGGGCCATCCATATGCCCTCGCCGCCGAAGAACATGGTCCTGACGCCGGTGAAGGAGACCCTGGCCTTAACCGTGGGCTCCATGGCCAGGAGGTGGCCGGCCTCAACGTCGATGCTCTCGCCCTGGGCCAGCTCTATCTCCTGCGCGGCCCCGCTGGAGTGCAGGAACACGGCCCCGGGCCCCTCGAACTTGGCCATCCAGAGGCCCTCGCCCCCCAGCCAGCCGAAGCCGAGGCCCACGAGCTTTGTCTCGTACTTCACGGAGCTCTCAGCCGCCAGGAAGGACCTGTGCTCGGCCAGCAGCGACCTGCCCGGCTCCAGGTTGAGCCTTATTATTGAGCCCGGGGCGAAGCCCGAGAGCATGGCCTGGCCAGGGCCCTCGAGCTCCAGGACGAAGAAGGTCGCGCCTGTGACAAGCCTCCTGAGGCCCCCCAGCAGGCCGCCCTGCAGGGAGGCCCTCATCCTGACAGTGCTTGACTTCCATATCAGGTGCCCGCCCTCGGCGTAGGCCCTGTCCCCGTCGCCTAGCTCTATGAGGAGCCTCTGCAGGTCGCCGCCTATCACCTGGAAGTTAGCCAAGGGCCACACCCGCTCACTTGGCCCTTGACCTCACGTTGTTCACGTAGGCCGCGTGGTCCAGGAACTTGGACCTGTCCAGGCTCCCCCTGACCTCTATCACTGCTATCCAGCCGCCGTCGTAGGGCTCCCTGTTTATGAGCTCGGGCCTGTCGAGCAGGGCCTCGTTAACCTCCTTAACGACGCCCGTCACCGGCGAGTAGACCTCGGCGGTGGCCTTGACGGACTCCAGCACCGCCAGGTCCATGTTCTCCTGGACCTCCTGGCCCACCTTCGGCAGGTCAACGCCAACTATGTCCTTGAGCTGCCTCTGGGCGTAGTCAGTTATGCCAACCCTGACGGAGCTGCCCTCCACCTTGACCCACTCGTCGCTGGCCGTGTAGAGGAGGGAGTCGTCAACCGTGAAGGTGGTCTTACCCACGGTCACCTGGTACCTTGCCAAGCCCAACACCGGGCCTTGGTGCCCCAGCAAATATTAATGCTTTAAATGTTGGCAACACTAAGGTTAGGGGCAGGCGCGGGGAAGTGGAGGTCATAGACGAGGCACTTAGGCTTGCGCACTCCTTCGCAGACCTGAGGTACTACAGGGCCAAGACGCTGGTGGTCACCAGCAGCGAGGCCAGGGACCTGGTGAACAACTACGGCATCTCCGAGGGTTACGCCCTCAGGGCGCTGGTCAACGGCTCCTGGGGCTACTACACGACTTCCTCTGAGGTGACGGCCGAGGCTGCCAGGGAGGCCGTCAGGTCCGCCTCTGGCCAGGGGAACGCCAAGGTTTACCTGCTGAGCCCCCTGAGGGACAGGGTCAAGGTCAGCGAGAGGTACCCGCTTGACAGGGACCCGCCTGAGGTCATGAACGAGCTGAGGAAGGTCAGGGAGCAGGTCAGGTCCGCGGAGCCGAGGGTCAGGTCAATTACTGTCAGCTACGCCCACGTCCAGTACGACAAGGGGTACTGGAGCAGCGACGGCAGGGACCTGGAGCTCAGCTACTCAATATCAAGGATATCGCTCACCGCCGTGGCCCGAGAGGGCGACGTGGTGGCCTCCGCCTACGCCTCGGCCTCGACCTACCTGGGCTACGCCCTTGAGGCTTTTGACGTGAACGAGCTCGTGGAGACCCTGCTCAGGAGGCTCAGGGCCCAGCTCAGGGGGGTCACTGTGAGGCCTGGGCAGTACCAGGTCGTGCTGAGCCCCGACGTCTCTGGCGTGTTCGCCCACGAGGCCCTGGGGCACCTGGCGGAGGCTGACCTGGCGGTTAACGGGATACTGGGGAAGCTGAGGGGCAAGAGGATAGGGGCCGAGTTCGTCAACGTCTCCGACTCGCCCCAGCTCGACGAGCCCATGGCTATAGGCATAACCCCTTATGACGACGAGGGCGTGAGGGGGAGGGAGGTCAAGATAATAGAGAACGGCGTCGTGAGGGAGTTCATGAACGACAGGTCGTACGCCGCCTCCCTGGGCGAGGAGCCCACGGGCAACGGGAGGGCCGAGGACTTCAGGAGCAGCGTGATAGTCCGCATGAGGAACACCTACTTCAAGCCGGGCGACATGACGCTGGACGAGCTGCTTGAGGACATAAAGGACGGCTTCCTCATGGAGTCAGTCATGGGGGGACAGACGAGCAGCGACGGCACCTTCCAGTTCGGCATACAGGAGGGCTACAGGGTGGTCAACGGCGAGGTGAGGGAGCCCATAAGGGGGGCCGGGATAGCTGGCTACACCATAGAGACCATAGGCAACATAGACGGGGTCTCCAGGGACTTCAGGGTCTGGCCTGGGGTCTGCGGCAAGTCGGGCCAGAGCGTCTTCGTAGGCACCGGGGGACCCTACGTCAGGGTGTCGAAGCTCAAGGTGGGGTGAGAGCGTGCAGCTGAGCCTTGACGAGCTCCTCAGGAGGGCCTCGGCCGCGGGCGCCCAGGCTGAGGTCATGTTCGTCAGGTCCCGCTCCGTGGAGCTCTCGTGGGAGAAGATGAGCCAGTACGGCATGACCTACGTGGAGGAGGGCTGCGGCCTCAGGGTGATAAAGGACGGCAGGGTAGGCTTCGCCTACTCCAACAGGTGCACTGAGGAGCTCGTCAACATGGCCCTCTCGTCCATGGAGGCCACGCAGCCTGACCCGGCCAACGCCCTCCCAGGCCCGGAGCCCGTCAGCCCCCTTGAGGACTCCTACGACAGCTCCCTCGAGGAGCCCTGGGACCTGCTCAGGGGCTTCATGGAGGCGGTCCTCTCCTACTCTGGCGGGGGGCTGAACATAATCTCCGCCAGGGCGTGGGGAGGCACGGCGTCAGTGGTGGTTAAGAACACAGAGGGCATCGACGTGAGCTCCACGACCTCCTTCGTGGGGGCGGCGGCGACCGGCAACTACATGAGCGAGAGCTACGTGGGCCCCGAGGTTTACGAGTACGGCGACTCAAGGGTGGCCAGGGGCGTGAGCGTGGACTCCTTCATGAGGGAGCTCCAGAGGAAGGTGGAGCTTACGAGGACCAGGAGCCCGCTTAAGTCCGTTGACAGGCCCGTGGCCCTTACCGCTAAGGCCATATCGGAGCTCCTGTTCCCCCTGCTCAACCATGCAGTGAGCCTTGAGAGCGTCTACAGGGGCAGGTCGCCCCTCAGGCCGGGGGACTTCGTCGGCAGCAGGGTTACAGCCGTTGACAACCCCAGGCTGCCGGGAGGGGCGTGGTCAAGGGCCTTCGACGGCGAGGGCCTCCCGACGAGGGAGGTGATGCTCATAGAGTCCGGCACCTTCAGGACGCCGCTGTCAAACACGTTCTGGGCCAGGAAGGCCGGCGGCGACAACACCCACTCCTCCTGGAGGACATTCATGACCCTGCCCTCGATATCAATGAGCTACCTGGTGCTCGACGCCCCCTCGGAGAGCGACCTGGGAGACGCGGTCTTCATAGACCAGGTCCAGGGGGTGCACACGAGCAACTTCGACACGGGCGAGTTCGCCGTGAGCGCCGCCCTGGCCTGGGACTCCGAGGGGGGCCTCAGGGAGTTCGTGCTCTCGGGGGACCTCAGGTCTCTGCTGGGAGGAGTCGTTGGCATGGCGCCTGACAGGTCAAGGTTCGGGAGGGTGGTCAGCGGCACCCTGCTTGTGAAGGGCCTCAGGCTCTCGCCCTGAGCTAAGCGATTTTTTAACTAATGGGCCTTCGCAGTCCAGGGGTAAGGGTTGGCGCTGTCCAAGGCCTTCGCAGCCATAGTAATAGCCATATTCCTCGTCGCCATGTTCTCAGCCGGCTACTACGCCCTGTCCCAGCCGCGGCAGCGCGGGGCCCCGAGGACCACGGCCCGCGCCACTGCGACGTCATCTCAGGAGACGGTCACTACAACCACTGCAACGACCACGTCATCAACGACTACCACCTACGCCCCCTCATTCCTGGTCTTCGTAGAGGCCGTGCCCATCAACGCTGACGGTAAGCTCAACGTGAGCGCCATAGTTTTCTACGACGGCGCCCCTAACGTGACCCTCACCTACGCCGCGCTGAGGTGGCCCAACGGCACGGTGGCCTGCCAGAGGGGCCTGAACATAACCATGAAGTACTACTCCGACGCCAGGGTCTGGGTCAGCTGCGACAGCGTGCCCTTCAGGCCCGGCGAGCAGGTCTACATGGTAGTAGTAGACTCCGCCAACGAGACCGCCACATACGAGGTCACAGTGCCCTAGAGGGTGCTGCGCTTGCTCACAGCTAAGGCCTACGAGGCCCTCGCAGTGTTAGCCTTCTCCGTGGCCCTCCTCGTCTCAAGGAGGCTGAGGCACGACATAGTTGGGGTCCTAACGGCCCTGGCCCTGGTCGCCCTGAGGCTGGTGAGCCCCTCGCAGGCCCTCTCAAACCTGTCCTCGGTGGCGGTCATAGTGCTGGCCTCGGCCATGATAATAGCTGGGGTTGTCGCTGACTCAGGCGTACTGGACGTCATAGGTGACAGGATAGCCTCGAGGGTCAGGGGAGGCCTCCTGGTAATAGTCATAGTGCTGCTTATCTCCCTCCTAAGCTCCGGCTTCGTGAGCGACGTGGCCCTGACCCTCATGTTTATGCCGCTAGTCTACAGCGTCGCCTCGCGCATGAAGAGGCCCGCCTCGAGGTACCTGATGCTCCTCTCCTACGCTGCCATACTGGGCGGCAGGTATACCATAATCGGCACGTCATCAAACATAGTCCTTGAGGGCCTCTGGACCCAGAGGTTCGGGAGGCCCCTTGGGGTGTTCTCCACTCTTCCTGTTGGCCTCGCCGCCGCCCTGGCGGGCCTCGGGGTGGCCGTGGCCCTGGTGCCGCTGCTGGTCAAGGGCAGCGTGAAGGGGGCCCCGAGCCTTGAGGCGGTTGGAAGGCATGAGATACTGATAGAGGCCAGCGTTGAGGAGGGGAGCGACCTGGCTGGCCTCACCATAAGGCAGGCTGAGGAGAAGCTGGGGGCCAGGATAAGGCTGCTGAGGGGGAGGTTCTCAATATACTCAAGGCACACCATAAGGGCGGGGGACAGGCTCATACTGTCCGTGGAGAGGGACAGGCTGCCCGTAATAATGAGCGCCAAGGGCCTCAGGACCGAGCTGGGCCAGGGGCCCTTCTACGAGCTCCTGGTCACCGGGGACTCCGCGGTGGTCGGCGACACGGTTTATGAGGTCAACATGAGGCTAAGGGACGTCAGGGTGGTTGGCGTGTCCACCAGGAACAGCCTCAGGAGCATAAGGAGCTACGCCCTGTCGCCGGGCGACATAGTGCTTGTCGAGGGCGAGGAGAAGGCCGTGGCCCAGGCCGCTGAGGCCTTCAGGCTCACCCCCCTGACCACGACGCCCGTCAGGTCGCTTAACGTGAGGGCGGCCGCCTCGGGCCTCCTTGGCCTCTCCGTGGCCCTGGCGGCGTCGGCGGCAGGGCTCAACATGGCACTGAGCTTCCTGGCAGGGGCCCTCCTCTCAGTACTCCCCCACCCGGGCTCCCTAAGGAGGGTCTACTTGTACGTTGACTGGCCAGCCATAGTCTTCGTGGGCACTTACCTCTCAATGGGCGAGGCGCTGGTCAGCTCAGGGCTGGGGAGCGCCATGAGCTTCCTGGCCTCCTCCCCCCTGCTGCTAATGCTTGCAGGCGTCGTCCTGGCCAACCTGGTGGGCAACGTGGCCTCAGCCATAATACTTGGGCCCCTGGCGATAAGCTCGCCCCACCCGCTGACAGCAGTAATAGCCCTCTCCATGGCGGCGTCGTCGACGTTCATAACCCCGTTCTCGCACCCCGCCAACCTGGTGGTCTACTCCGCCGGGGGCTACACGCCCAGGGACTTCGCCAAGGCCGGCGTGCCCGTGGCCGCCACAGTAATTGTGGTAACGGCCCTCATGCTGCACCTGCTCTAGGCGCTCAGGCAGCTCGTGCTCCGGTCACGGCCGCCCCCGGGGCTCTCCAGAGGTGCATCCTCCTCATCGCGCGCCCTCCCTGTTAGCCGGGGGCCCTTTAATGCCTGTACACCTCAGGCCCCCTGAGGTACCATGCGACCCCGGCCGCCGCCCCTATAGCCCAGAGGCCCACGTTGTAAAGCATGTACTCGCCCGTGGTAACGTTGGCCAGGTAGAAGACCGAGGCCGCGTAGAGGGCGTAGGGGACCACCCTGACTATGGCTATAGCCGTCCCCCTGTAGTGCACTGGGAACGCCAGGGGCTCCAGGAGGACCCTGGCTGCCCAGGCCATCTCGCCGAACACTCCATTTATTAATAATATGTAGACGAACAGCGCGAAGCTGTTGGCCAGGAGCCCAAGCATGGCCGCGGCCGCAGCCATGGTCACGGCCCCTCCCAGGTAGCTTATCAGGGCCAGGCCCCTGCTCCTGGCCCAGGGCAACACTGCTAACGCCACGGGCCCCCCTACCAGCTCGCCTACGTTATAGATGACGAGCAGCAGCCCAGTCCTGGAGGGGAAGAGGTAGGGGCCTATGGTCAGGGCCAGGAAGGCGTACGTCAGGGCCGTCGCTATAACGAATGCTGTGAGGGCCGTCACCCTGAAGGCTATGCCTGGCCCCTCCCCTGGGCTAGTAACCCTGCCCCTCGACTCCCTCGGCACGGACTGCCACTCGGGCGACTCAGGCATCATGAACCTCATGACCAGTATGACAGCTATTGTTACGCCGAGCACTGCGCCCAGGGCGTCGACGGCCGCCGACACAGGTATCGTGCTGCCCTGGTAGAGCATCATTATGAGGCCGTCCACCAGGACCCCTAGGTTTGACACGTCAGTCACCAGTATGAGGGCCGCGGCCCTCCACCTCTCCTCTATCACCTCGGCCAGGTAGGCAAGCATGGCAGGCATCTCGCCCCCCAGGCCCACCTGGGCCACGGCGAGGCCGCCCAGCAGGGCGTAGATGCTGCCCCTGACGCTCAGCAGCGTTATGAGGGAGCCGACCCCGTAGAGGGCCAGGGTCACTATGAACGACGGCTTCCTCCCTATGATGTCAGCCAGCCTCCCTATGATCAGGTTGCCCGCCAGGGTCCCGACGGGTATAGTAAGGTACATGGCCGTCACTGCCCAGGAGGGGGCCGAGGACCATATGGCTGCCACCGGCACCAGGCCAAGCACGAGGCCGTAGACTATCATTGACACAGTGGTTGACGCTATTACCAGCCCCTGCCTCCTGTCCAAGCTTGACACCAGGCCTAGCGCAGGGGCCCCTGAAGGAAAACGGCCTGCTGAACGTTCAGTACCTGAAGGACTCCAGGGCGGCCCTGGCGGCCTCCTCAGGGCTCACCCTGAGGCCCAGGTCCCTCATGGCGTTCCCAAGCGCCAGGAACGCCCTTGCCAGCTTCTCGGGCGAGGCCTGGACCCCCATGTGGCCCACCCTTATCACCTTGCCCTGCAGGGGCCCCCAGCTGCCCGCTATCATAGTGTTATACTTCCTCCAGGCCAGGTCCCTGAGCTTGGCCTCGTCAACGCCCTCCGGCACCTCAGCGGCTGTCACCGTGGGCGAGCTGTGCTCCATGAGGTCTGGGTAGTGCCTGAGCCCGAGGGCCTCAAAGCCGGCCCACGCCGCCCTCCTGGCGGCCAGGTGCCTTGAGTACACGGCGTCAAGGCCCTCCTCGAGCACTACGTTTATGGCCTCAGAAACGGCGTAGAGGAGCGGCTCGCTAACCGTGTATGGGAACACCCCCTTGGAGTCAAGCCACGACTCCCACTGCAGGAGGCTCATGTAGAAGCCCTGGTAGCCGACCCTCCGGGCCCTCTCCATGGCCTCCTCGCTCACGCTCATCAGCGTGACCCCGGCCGGGGCGTTGAGGGCCTTCTGGCTGCCCCCTATGGCTATGTCGACGCCCCAGCTGTCAACCTGAAGCGGCACAGCCCCTATGGTTGACACCACGTCAGCTATTACCAGCGCGCCAAAGGACTTGGCCACCTTGGCCACGCCGGCCAGGTCGTTCAGCATCGCTGACGGGGTGTCGCAGTGAACCACGGTAACAGCCACGGCGTCTCTGTTCCTCTCAAGGGCCCTCTCGAGGTCCCCCAGGTCCACTGCCCTCCTCCAGCTGGCGCCCAGCTTGACTGGGACCCCTCCGTAGGACCTTACCAGGTCCGCGAAGGCATCGCCGTAGACGCCGTTGTCAACTACGATCACCTTGTCCCCCCTCGATATCAGGTTGGCCACGGCCGCCTCGAGGCCCAGCATGGCCTCTCCTATCATCAGGTAAACCCTTGACCTTGAGGCCCCGAAGAGCCTCGAGGCCCTGGACCTGAGGTCCTGGTAGAAGCTGAGGAAGTCAGGGTCAAGGTCGGAGTTGGTCTCAGGCCTCGTCATGGCCATCATGACCCTGTACGGCACCTCCGTGGGCCCAGGGGTCATTATGAGCCTCTCAGTGAACAAGGCTTCCACAGGGGGCAGCTGGGTCCCTTTAAGTAAAAACGGCTTGCTGAACTTTCAGCCCAGCTCTATGATCTTGACGTCGGCCAGGAGGTTCACTAGGTCAGTGAGCCTCTCCGCCGAGACCGAGGCGGTGCCGTACTCGGCGGCCAGCAGCGCTATGACCTCCCCCAGGGGCCTCTCGGGCGTGGCCAGCATGAGGCCCTCCCTGAGGTAGACCGTGCTGGCCATGGGCCCCGAGGTGGCCAGGAGCTCCTCAACCCTTATGGCGGCGTCGAGCGACCTCCTGGCTATGGTCCTTGGGCCCTCAACCATGGGGGGCCTCGCCTTGACCACAGCGTCAACCCTGGGCGGCCAGCCCTCGGGCGCGCTGGAGACCTCCTGGACCCCCAGCGCCCTGGCCATCAGGCTGCCCGCAAGTAGGGCGGCCGCCTGGTCACCGTTAAGGTAGTGCCTCTGCGAGACCGTGGAGATAAGCCTTGACCTAAACGCAGCTGGGTCCGGGGGCGACTTGGCCAACATGTAGAGCGAGGAGGAGGCTATAAGCGACGAGAGCCTTAGCATGCGCCTCGACACCCTGTCAAGGTCGTCGAGGTCCGTGTGGTAGTTCAAGTCAGGCCAGCCGTTCAGCATGGCTGACGGTACGCCCAGGGCCGAGGCCACGTCGTGGTCGCTGCCCCCCTCGTAGGGCACGAGCCTCAGCGAGTCAAAGCCAAGGAGCTCGGCCGAGGCCTCCGAGGCCTCGTAGAGGGCCGCGTCAGCCTGGCCCAGGGCTGAGAGGCTGCTGGCGACGACCCTCAGGGGGCCGTTGCCGTCCCCGGGCTCGACCCCCACCATGTCAAAGTTGAGGAGCTGCGTCACCTGCCCCTTGAGCGTCTTGGTCAGGGCCACAGCGCTTCCAGTGTACTCGGGCATCCAGATGAACCTCACGGTGGCCTCGGGCTGCTGCAGCTGCCCCCTGTCTATGAGCCTTGACATCGCCACGGCCGCCTCTACCAGGGAGGCGGAGCCGCTTCCGTTGTCGTTGGCCCCTGGCGTGGGGTGGCACACGTGGGCCATGGCGGCGGGCCCTTTGCCGTCCTTGTCGCCCAGCCACGCTATTACTATGGGGAACCCGGGGTCCCTCCTCACGTCGGAGTCCACAGTTACCGAGAGCTTCCTGCCGTACCTCAGGGGCTCAACCATGGACCTTGGTATTGAGACCGCGGGCAGGGTGCTGTTGGCGGCCTCGCCCCTGCTCAGGAAGAGGCTCTTGTAGGGCACCGCGTCGGGCGGGGCGGACTCGCTGTAGAGCGCAACGGCCACGGCCCCTGCCTCGCTGGCTAACCTGTATACTATGTATGGATCGCCGGGGCTCACCACGACCTTGCCCCTAGCTGACGAGTAGGACTCCGGCCTCCACCAGTACCTGTCAATCACCACTGCCTCCGCCTCAGCGCTGCCCGGCGGCGAGTGGGCAGCCGCAAGGGTGGGGTGGAGCTCAAGGGTCAGCTCCTGGCCCCCCTCAACCTTGACCCTGGCGTCATGAACTGCCCACCCGGTGGGCGAGGACACCCAGTCCGGGACGTTAGTCCCCCCGAACTTCACAAGCTCCACCTCGAGCGAGTCCCCGGCCTCCTCGAGGAGTACCTCCTGCACGTGTTTGGCTGCGTCGACTAGCTCTATGGTTCCCTGGACCCTGTTGTACGCCGTGAGCGAGGCCAGGACCCTCATGGCCCTGTGGTCGCTTATGGCGGGGCCCAGGGCCCTGACCACGTCCTCAGTCCTTAGGCTCAGCCCTCCTCACCGCCTTGGCAGGGCGCTATGAACAAGATATGCGTTGCTGCGCGCCCTCGCTGGCCTCGCCAGGCCCGCCGTTCATTAATTTGCCCTGGGACCCCTGCTGGCCATGAGGGCAACTGCGGAGCCCGCCAGGGCAACTGCCAGGTTGACTGCAAGTGCTATGAGGCCAACGAAGATGGGCGCCCCTCCAACGGCTATCGAGGTGGTCCTTATGGGCCCGAACCTGTTGGCGAGCAGGGTCATGTAGACGCCCGAGGCCAGGCCAGCCAGGAGGCCGGCCAGGAGGGCCCTGGGGTCAAGCCTCCTTATGACAAGGCCCAGCGTCACCGGGGGCAGGGTCTGAAGCACTATTATGCCGCCCAGCAGCTGGAGCTGGATGGCGTAGGTCAGCGGGGTCACGAAGACGAAGCCGAGGGCCAGGAACTTGAAGAAGACCGAGGCCCACTTGGCCGTGGCCTCCTCGCCCTCCGGGCTGAGCCTCGCCAACGGCCTCACTATCCCCCTCACCAGCAGGTTAGACTGGGCTATGGCCATTATCGCGGCTGGCACCATGCCGCCTATGAATATGCCTGCCAGCACCACCGCGGCCAGCGGGCCTGGGAGGAGGAGCTGTGCCATGGCTGGGACCACCAGGAGCCCCCTCTGGGACGCCGGGAACTGGGAGACGAACCTGAGAACCTCCGGCATGAGGTAGGCGGCGAAGCCCAGGAAAGAGAATATGCCCACAGCTATTACGTAGAGCGGCAGCAGCGCCGTGGATGTTCTTATGGTTTTGGGCGACTGGGAGCTCATGACCCCGTTGATCACGTGCGGGTACAGGTAGAGGGCCAGGGCGCTGCCCACGGCCAGGCTGAGGTAGTCGGCGTATAGGCTGCCCCTGAGGGTCAGCGTGCCAGTGGGCAGCGGGTCCCTCGAGAGCCCTGAGAAGAGGCCCTGAAAGCCCCCGACGCCTGATATCACCACCACGGCCATGACGACGACCGTGAGCCACAGGAGCAAGTCCTTGAGCACGGCGCCCAGGGCCGAGCCCCTGAGGCCGCTCCTGTAGGTGAAGGCCGCCAGGACTGCGAAGGCCAGCAGCAGGGAGAGCTCAGACACAAGGCCCGGGCTTGAGAGGCCCTGGAGCAGGACCTCGAGCACAGCCCTCATGCCATCTATCTGCACAGCCATGTAGGGCAGCACAGCCACTATGCCTGTGGCCGCCACCGCGACTCCCAGGGCCCTGCTCCCGTAGGCGTCAGCCACGAGCTCCGCCGCGGTTATGTGCCCCCTCCTCCTGGCCTCGGCCCAGAGCCTTGGCATGGTTACGTATGCAACCAGGAACGTGATGGCGTAGGGTATGGTGAAGAAAACTATGGCCCCTGAGTCGAAGGCCAGCGACGGCACGCTGACCAAAGTGTATGCGGTGAACACGTCGGCGCCTAGCAGGAACCACACGATGACAGGCCCAAACCTCCTGCCGGCTATGGCCCACTCCTCGAGCCCCCTGCCAGCGCTCCTGAAGCGGCGCCCAAGGAACCCAAGGGCCGAGAGGGCGGCCACGGTAGCCGTGAACATGGCGAGCTCCGCGGCGTTCACCTTGGGCTCACCCCGCACCTGGAGGCTATTGCCAGGCAGGCGCTGAGGACAAGGAGCCAGGCCAGCTGGTACCAGTAGAAGAAGGGCATCCCCAGGAGCTCGGGGGACACCCTGTTGTAAAGGGGCACGGGGAGTATCATTACCAGGGGCGCCAGGAGGAGCAGCGCCTCTAAGAGGCGTCCCCTGCGCCCCTACATATTCCCATTCCATCACCGCCACCTCGCCTTGGGCTGACCCTATGCCTCAGGCATTTAAGTGTTAGCTCAGTGGGAACGGGCTGTGGCTGTATACATTTTCCGGTGTTACTCGCCCCTCCCTGCGAAAGCCCTCTTTAAGCTAAGGAGCCCAGGGGCAGAGCTTGAGCCAGCAGTCTGAGAGGGCAGTTAGCAAGGAGACGCTGGAGGCCTACCTTAAGAAGAGGATACAGGAGCTTGAGGAGGAGCTGTCCGCCCTGAAGGCCCTGCTGGACTACATAGAGGACGCGGGCAAGGCCAGCCCGGCTGAGAGGCCCGAGGACATAAAGGTGGGCAGGAGGAGGGTGGCGAGGCTCCTCAGGGGCGAGGGCTACGTCAGGGTTGTGCCCGAGGTGCCCATGGCCCTCCCCAAGGAGGTCAGGGAGTACCTGAGCACCGTTGAGGCCGAGATAAAGGCCTACCAGGGCAGGGAGGGAGGCGACGAGGGAGGAGGGGTCAAGCTGACCATAAGGGACAGGCCTGACGGCAGCGTCGCTGAGATAAAGTTCGACGGCCTCTACTCCACCCTGGAGTTCCTGAAGGCTAAGGCAGCCCTGAAGTACGCCATGGAGGTCTCATACGAGGTCTACAGGGCGCAGATGAAGGGGAGCCCCGAGGAGGGCGAGGAGGGGGAGGGAGGCGGGGAGGGCGAGGAAGGTAATAGTGAAGACAACGAGGAAGCTTAATTTTGTACTTCAGCTCCCTTAGCCCGGTGCAGGCCTTGGACGCCGGGGAGCTGATAAAGCAGTTCATGAGGTCCGCGGCCCAGCAGGTCTACGTGGTTACCGCCAGGGACCTTGGGGGCTCCTACGCAGCCCTGACCGTGAGCTCCATGACGAGCCTCAGCATAAGCCCTCCCCTGGTGCTTATATGCATAGACAAGTCCAGCAGGAGCCACGGCGTCCTGACCCAGGCGCCGTACTTCATAGTGACAATGCTGTCCAAGGACGACGAGTGGATCTCCCGCATAATGGCGGAGCCGGGCGACGCCCTCGACAAGCTGAGGAGGGTTAACTACGTTGAGAGCAGGTACGGCCCCATGCTCCCAGGGGACAGGCCCTACCTGGTGGCCAGGAGGTGGGCGGTCTACGACGGAGGGGACCACTCGATAATAGTTGGTGAGGTTGTTGACGGCAGTGCACCTCCCATCAAGTGCCCCCTGCTTTACCAGAACAGGGCATACACCACTGTTAAAGGGTGTTAAGGCACAGCAAGTTAGCTTAAATCAAATGGCGGCTCTCAACACGTATAAGGGTACTCACCACGGGTGACCAGGAGGAGTTCGACCTAGGGTGGATAGCGATGGCGTTCGGAGGACCATCGGTTCCGTTCGTGCCCACGAGGCCTGAGGTCTTCGACCTGGTGTTCCAGGCGCTGGACCTCAAGGAGGGCGACGTCCTCTATGACCTCGGCTGCGGCGACGGCAGGATAGTCATAGAGGCTGCCAAGAGGTACCCAATAAAGAAGGCAGTGGGCGTTGAGCTGAGGGACGAGCTCTACAAGGAGGCCAGCGAGAGGGTCAAGAGGGAGGGGCTGGACGGGAAGGTTGAGATAATACACGGCGACTTCTTCAGGGTCCCCATAGGGGAGGCCACCGTGGTCTACATGTATCTGCTGACTAGCGTCAACGAGGCCCTGAAGCCGAAGCTGAAGCAGGAGCTGAAGCCTGGGACCAGGGTGGTGACCCTGGACTTTCAGATACCTGGGTGGAAGCCAGTTAAGGTGATAGGCGACAGGGGAGGCTGGCAGAGGACCCTGTACGTCTACGTCATAGGGGACTCCGACGTTTAACCCTTAGCCCTTAGGGTTTTGTTAGAAGTCCTCAAAGCCTAGGGCCTGCAGTGAGCCCTCTCCAAGGCCGTAGTACTTAGCAGCCAGCTTCCTCACCGCAGCCTTGACGAGGGATAGGGCGTCCTCAAAGCCGACGCCGAGCTCCCTTGAGGTCTCCGGCCACGGCCTCCCCTGCATTACCTTGACCGTTATGGCCAGCTCCTCCTCGCGGCTCAGCAGCCCCCTGTCCAGGGGGGCCCTCTCCCAGTAGGTCATGACTATGTCCCTTATGACGTCGTTGCTGGTCTCATACGTCATGGTGCCGTAGAGGTAGGCCCAGAGCCTCTGCAGCCTCAGCTTGCTCATGGGCGGCACGTCGTCCCTCAGGGGCGCCGTGGCGTTAAGCATGGCCACAGCTATGTCGGGCTCCATGCCCCTGTAGGTGTCCTGGAGGCTGTTGAGAAGCTTGTACTTGAACTCCCTGTTGGCGGTCGCCGCGAGCCTGGCGGCCTGCTCGCTTATGGGCTTGAGCACGAGTACTGTGAACTCCCCGCTCACCGGGTTCCTGTCGGGGCTTATGTGGATCAGCTGGAAGCCGTTCCTGGCCCAGAACCTCACGAGCTTCTCGTTGACCCCAAAGCCGCTGCCCACCCAGTCGTAGCCCCTCTTGACGGCCTCCTCGTATATCCCCTTGAGGAGGGCCGAGCCCACGCCCCTGTCCTGCACCTTGGGGTGCGTCGCTATCCTAACAATCCTCCAGCCCCTAAGCTTCCCGAAGGGAGGGACCCTCAGGTGCTTTATCACCCTGTCAGGTATTATGTTGCCCTTAGTCTTGTCCTGGTTCAGGAGCGTGTTGCTCAGCTCCTCGTCAAGTCCCCCCTCCTCCGCGAGCAGGGCGGCCGACACCACCTTGCCTGACGAAGTTGCCATGGCCCTTATGCTGTAGTGCGGGGCGTCAGCTATGAGCGCCAGGTCGTCAGGCTCGTTCCTGTAGTGCGCCTGCACGTATATCCCAAAGGCCTGCCTGAGCAGGTCCTCCCTCTTCGAGAAGAGCTCCTCGGGCTCAAGCGCCAGGTACTGCAGCCTCCCCTCCCTTATGTCCCTGAGGTCAGCGTCGTCAAGGTCAGCGGGCTCAGCGTCAAGCAGCAGGACGTCGAAGAGCCACCTCTCTACCGGGTCGCTGGCGGAGTACCTGATGGGCTCGCTCATCTCGAACTCCTTTAGGTCCGTGTCTGGGTCCTGCCTCACCTCACCGAGGAACCTGACGCTGAAGCCCCTGCCAGCGCCCTCGTAGCCGTGAACTGTTGAGGCCACGAGGACCCTGGAGTGGCTCCTCCATATCTTGTGCAGCAGGGGCACCGGGAGGCCGCTGGCCTCGTCTATTATCACTAGGTCGGCGTCCACCTCAGGGACCTCGTCGGGGCTCACGTACCTTATCCTGATGCCCTTGCCCCTGAAGCCGGCTATGAGCCCCCTGTCGACCACCGGCTCCACGTCAAGGCCCTCTGCCTTGAAGGCCCTCTCGGCCAGCTGCATGAGGCTCTGCGTGTTCTCCAGGTCAGGCGAGGTCACCACCGCCCTGAAGGGCCTCTCCCCAGACAGCGCCTTGGCCAGGCCTGCCATAGCTATGCCGGCGGCGCAGCTCTTGCCCCTGCCCCTGTCAGCAGTTATCACGAGCAGCTTCTTCCTGCCCTTCTTAGGGGGCTCTATCAGCCACTCCGCCTGCTTTATGGCGTTTACCTGGTCCTGGGTCAGGGCCAGCGAGTACAGCTCCTTGGGGAACTCCGCCTCCTCGGGCGGGACTATCTTCCTCTCGCCGGCCGCCGGGAGCTTGGTCGGCTGCCCGCTTATGATGCTGTCATTGTCAAGGTCGACGACAAATATGTTCTCAGGGTGCTCCAGCAGCTTCCTCTTGAACCAGCCTATGAAGACGTACCTTGGCTGGTCGTGGCCTGGCACCAGGAGGTTCTTCCTGAAGTCAGTGAGCTGCTGGTCCCACGAGCTCCACGAGGGGGCCTGGAATATTATTATGCCGCCGCCCTCGACCACGCCGACCAGGATGCCAACCCTGTTGGGCCTGAGGTCGTTCACCAGGTCAAGCACGAGGCCCTGGAAGGTCGTTCCCAGGTACCTCCTGGAGTCCTCCGACTTTATTATCGTGAGCTTAAGGAGGTTGCCCCTCTCCTTGACCGACCTCTTGACGAGCTCCTTCCTCAGTTGGGAGTCCTCGTAGTCCTGGTTGAAGGCGTAGAGGACCCTGAGCTGGGGCCTGACCTTCAGAGACCTCATGACCTGCTCATAGGTTATCAGGGCGCTGGCCGTGGCGACCCCGACCTTTACCGGGTCGGAGCCGCTGAGGACGACCATGACCCTCGTGTTCGAGGCCACTGCGTACTTTATGGCCCTCCTCAGCAGCCTCCTGAGCCTGAGCACGGACTCAGGCAGCTCCTTGCCCAGCTCGTAGGAAGCCTCCTCAGCCTGCCTCTTGACCTTCTCTCTCTCCTCAGGGCTCCTCCTCAAGTCGGGACACCACGGCCAAAAGTCTGAAGGCTGGTCGGCCCTATTAAGGGCGGGCCTTGCACTTAAGGCCTAAGCGAAGGCCCTTGGCCGCGGCCGTTGCCCAAAGCACTGGGCTTCTGTGCTGCCGCCGGCAGGGCCTCCGCCCCTTTATAGTCACTTCACAAGAGTAGTACGGGGGCCGGCGTGGAGACAAGGTCAATAACGAGGCCCGCGGTGTGCCCGTCGTGCGGAGCCCTTGGGGAGTACCACTACGAGGTCTCAGGCCCCGTGGTCAGGGACGGGCAGGCCTTCGTGGAGGTTAAGCACCACTTCAGGTGTGAGACCTGCGGCCACGTTGAGGAGGGCACAGTTTACGTGCCCCTCGAGGGCCTCTACAGGCTGAGGTACCTGCTGGTCCCGGAGGCCATGGCCCTCGTTGAGAAGGCCAAGCTAATAAGTGAGATAAGCCCTGAGGTCAAGGGGCTGGCTACAGCTGGGACAGGCTAAAGGTACTTCTCGCAGACCTTCTTCATCAGGAGGGCGTCCTGCTCCAGTATGGGGCTCTCGCTTATTATGACCCCGTCGATCCCCGTGTCCACGTAGGCCTTGCAGACGTACTCCCACTCGGGCCCGAAGTCCTTCTCGCCCAGCGTGTGGTGCTCCCTCTCGCCGCCCTTGCCGTACTCTATCTTTGAGAAGTGGGTGTGCAGCGGCCTCACGGCCCACGAGCCCAGCTCCTTCTCTATCTTATCAATGACCTTGATCACGTCGTCCTCGCTGTTTATGTCAGCCCCCTCGGTCCTGGCGTGGAGGTGGGCCCAGTCAACGGCCGGCCTGAGCCTGTCGTGGGACTGGCATATCCTTATGGTCTCCTCCACGTCACCTACCTGGGACTCCTTGCCCGTGGTCTCAGGGGCCAGCCAGGCGACCCTGAGCTCAAGGCCGTCGAAGACCTGCTTTAGCGCCTCAATAACCCTGTTGAGCGCCTCCTCCCTGCTCGAGTTCCCCTTTATGTAGCCGGGGTGGAAGACGACGGCGTAGGCCCCCATCCACTCCGAGGCCTGGGCCGCCTCCCTGAGCCTCTCCACGCTCCTCTTCACGGTCTCCTCCTCAGGGCTCGCGAGGTTTATGAAGTAGGGGGCGTGCATGCTGAGCGTTATGTCGTACTGTTGGGCCGCCTCCCTTATCCTCTCGGCCTTCTCCCTGGTCACCCTGACCCCCCTGACGGCCTCGTACTCAAGGGCGTCAAGGCCCATCTGCCTCAGGACAGGGGGCACGTCCTCGTAGTCCCCGCTGAAGTTAGTGGGCTTCCCAGCGGGGCCGAACCTGAGCTTGGTCAAGCCTCTCCCCGGCTAGAAGCTTTGGGCAGGGGGAGGTAAAAGGGGGAACACTTACGCTCAAGGGGAAATCTGAGTTACTGTGAAGCCCCTTATCAGGAGGGTTCCATTTACGTCGTCGGAGAGTAGCGTCACGGAGCCAAACCCCACCAGGGTCGGCGACGAGAAGCTCAGGGTCACCCTTACCCACCTCCCCTGGGGGGCCAGCGGCACCGGCAGGCTCTCATTGAGGAGGGTCACCTGCGTCAGGTGGCCGCCTTCATTTATGTAATAACCTGTGACAACCGCGTAGAGCCTGGTGGACGGCGACAGGCTGTAGTTCATTATATAAAACGTCACGTTGTACCTGCCGGGCAGGAAGTTCAGCGCGTGGGGCTCCGTGAAGAGCCCCTCGAGCCTGTTGTAGTGGAAGTTCGTCACATTTATGTAGCCGTTGCCGTACCAGGCCGTGAAGAGGGGCCAGAGGCTGCCCGCCCCGTAGCTGTAGGAGTAGGGCCTGAAGGCCGCTACGCTGCCCGAGTAGTTCCTCTCCAGCAGCATAGTGCCCCCCTCCTCGGCCACTATTCCATAGCCTGACCTGAGGGCCCAGTCCGCTACCTCAAGCATGCTCTCACCGCACACGTCAGTATTATCATAGTAGAGGTAGACGCTGTGAATGACATTAACTACTATGTACTGGCTCTGGTTGGCCTCCACGCAGCCCAGGAGGACGTCGCCGTTGGGCCTGGGCAGCAGCTCGGGCATGTTGTCCTGGGCCGCTATCATGGCGGCGTTGCGGGGCACCATGTCTATGACGTTTATCAAGTCCTCATAGTACGTCATGTTGAAGTTAGTCCACTGGGGGAGCTGGTAGTCCGTGAAGGCCATGTAGTTAAGCGGGCCGTAGGGCTCGAAGAAGGCCGCAGTTATAGCCGACGCTACCAGCACCCCGGCGGCCACGTAGACGGCGGCCCTCCGCGAGCCCCTTGATATCAGTGAGGCCCCTCTATGGTGCCGAGCCAGACGGGGGCCATTATTATTGAGGGGTACTGAAACCTGAAGAAGTAAGGGTAGTGGTAGCCCCCGTAGGGAGAGAAAGCCAGAAGCGCTATAAACGGCAGCAACGCCGGGGCCCACCTCCACGACAGCAGCGGCAGGAAGAGCACGGGCAGGAGGGAGAGCCCAAGTGTCATGGCGTCAACTACGTAGCCCCTCACGTAAAGCATCTGTATGTGGCCGGGCGTCGCCACGGGGGGCACCACGATGTTTAGTGAGTACAGCTGGGAGAGGCCTGGGGACAGCCTGAGGTACGTGGACGCCGTAGAGCTCGCCGAGGCCTAGGCTGCCGGGGCTTCCGGTGAGGGAGAACCTGCCAGCCATAGCTATGTTTGCCGCCGCAGTTCTCATAGCTCTGATGCTGGCCAGGCTCTCCCCCATGATAGCCTCAAGGATAGGGGCCCCTGGGATAGCTGTAACGCAGCAGAGGGTCTCGCTGCTCTCCTGCGGGGCTACGACCACGCCTCAGGGGATGCTTCAGGTCTACGCAATAGCATATAACAACGGCACCTCCGGCGTCGAGGTCTCTAGCGCTTACCTTTATGACAGTTCTGGCTTTGAGGACGCCTCCAACACAACCCAGGTTTACATACCTCCCAGGCACTACGTGCCCATAACTATGTACGTCATGGCCCTTAACCCTTACGAGCCCTACACGGTGACCGTGTTCACGGCCTCTGGCTACCAGGCGAGCTGTCAGTTCACATATACTGGCTAAATTGCTATGACGGGCGCCTCGCCGAAGCGGCCCAGGTCCACCTTGTCCCCGGGCTCGGCCCCGTCAACAGGTATGAGCCTCACGCCGAGGGTCCTGCCCTTGGCCCTTGAGTATGAGGCCACGTCAAGTATGAGGCCAGCGACGCCCTGCAGGTCGGCTGGGACGGCCACCATGTCAAGGCCTGCCACGCAGACCCCACTAAGCATCGCAAGGTACCTGGCGTTCACGTCGCCCTCGCTGGCCCTCGCCTTGAGCTTTGAGTCCTCGCCGACCGGCAGCATGACCTCGTTGAAGCCCACTGTCCTCAGCCCCCTGGAGGCCTCAGCTATGGCCTCGTTGACGAGCCTGACTCCGACCGCGAAGCCAGGCTTCGGCATCCTCACCCCTGCGACCTCTTCAACGAGCCCCAGCGAGGAGTCCTCCATCCAGGGGGAGACGCTGAGGTCCACGCCCATGTACTCGGCCCTCAGGGAGCTGGCGACGGCCTTGGCCAGGGCCTCTGCCCTGCCGTGTGCCTCAGCTATGGCCTTTACCATGCCCTTAACCCCGCCCGACCTGTACGCCGAGGCCAGGTAAGATGGGTAGGTGAGGGCCGCCGTGACCCCGACCCTGCCTGGGACTGCCGAGGCCAGCGGGTAGTAAGGGGTCACGAAGTTCCTCTCCCCTGAGACGTTGACTGCCACCCTGGTGGCCAGCGTCGGGTCCTCTGAGGCTATGCCAGCTACCAGGGAGGCCGCTGACCTGGCCTCATCCCACGAGGGCTCCCTGAGCATAAGGGACGCGTAGAGCCCGGCGGAGGTCAGGGCCTTCAGGTCCTCCTGGCTGACGCTGAGCTCCAGCTGCCCGACGCTTATTGACGCCTGGGAGGTGAGGTGCTCAAGCTCCTTTGCGAGCTCGCCCAGGCTGGCCCCTCCTGGGCTTGGGATTGCCACCCTCACGTACGTTGGCCTAATGCCGAGCTGGGAGGCCGCGGAGTCGACGGCGTCAAGCAGCCTGCTGACGGCGTCCTCCAGGGACTCAGCAATTTCATCGCCCTCAGCGGTGCCCAGGTGAAGGGTTACGGCCCTTACCTCAAAGCTCACGGCCCGCACCTAGGCCACTGGAGGCCTTGAGGTTATTAGCCTCAATCGCCGAGGGAACCAAGGGAAGGAGGTCTTGGTGCTCGAGGGCCTCAGGGAGGCCGTGAGGAAGTTCCTCGGCGGCGGCTCCACCTACAGGGACTCGGTGGAGGAGTTCATAAGGGACCTGCAGAGGGAGCTCATAAGGGCTGATGTAAACGTTGCACTTGTCAAGAAGCTCAGCGACACCATAAGGCAGAGGGCCCTCGAGCAGGAGCCCCCTCCGGGCGTCAGCAGGAGGGACTGGTTCCTTAAGATAGTTTACGAGGAGCTAGTCAAGGTTTTCGGGGGCGAGGAGCCCCCAAGCGTGGAGCCCAGGAGGGTGCCATGGGTCATCCTCCTCGTGGGCGTGCAGGGCTCCGGGAAGACTACGACGGCCGGGAAGCTGGCAAGGTTTTACAGCGCCAGGGGCTACAGGGTGGGCCTCGTGGAGACGGACACCTACAGGCCCGGGGCCCTCGAGCAGCTGAGGACGCTGGCCCAGATGTCAGGGGCCCTGTTCTACGGCGAGCCCACCGGGAGGGCTGAGGAGATAGCTGCCAGGGGGGTAAGGGAGCTCGAGTCAAGGGGGGCACAGGTCGTCATAGTTGACACCGCCGGGAGGCACGGCTACGGCGACGAGCAGGCGCTGCTTGACGAGATGAGGAGGATAGCGGACGCCGTGAAGCCTGACGAGGTGGCCCTTGTAATAGACGCCGCCATAGGCCAGAGGGCCTTCGACCTGGCCAGGAGGTTCCACGAGGCCACCCCCATCGGCACAATAATAGTTACGAAGCTTGACGGCACCGCCAAGGGCGGAGGAGTGCTCTCTGCAGTGGCGGCCACCGGGGCGAGAGTTAAGTTCGTTGGCACCGGCGAGAAGGTGGACGAGCTGGAGCCTTTCGACCCCCAGGGGTTCGTCTCAAGGATAATGGGGCTTGGCGACGTGAGGTCGCTCCTTGAGAGGGTCAGGGAGGCCGAGGCTGAGGAGAGGGCGGTAAAGGTAGTTGAGGAGGACATAGAGAAGGGCAGGGTCAACATGAGGACCATATACGCCCAGCTCAAGTCAATAAGGAGGCTGGGACCCCTGAGCAGGGTCCTCGAGATGCTGCCCATATCGACGCTCCCAGTCAAGGTAGGCGACGAGCAGGTGAAGCTAGGGGAGGAGAAGATTAACAGGTGGCTTCACATAATAGAGAGCATGACTTATGAGGAGCTCGACAACCCGGACATAATAGACAGGTCAAGGATGAGGAGGATAGCCATAGGCAGTGGGACCACGGTAAATGACGTTAAGGAGCTGCTGACCTACTACAAGTCGGTAAAGGCCGTGGTCAAGAGGCTGAAGAGGGACAGGTCCCTCCTCAGGAGGTTTGGCCTGCAGGCTGGGGACTAGGCTGCTGGGAGCCCTCCTGCTGGGCCAGGGCAACGGTTATCTCCACGGCCGGAAGTCTCACCTTGTTGCCGTTGCCCGTGTCCACCTCCTCGTAGTCAGCTGAGAAGGACTTAACGTAGAGGTTCGTGAAGTACCTGGCCTTCACGGCGCTTATCACGTCAACGGCCTTACATATGGCCTTCCCCCTGGCCTTAACCTTGACCTCGGCCGAGGGGGAGGAGTTGAAGACCTCTATGAGGGCAAGCATGTAGTTAACCACGGGCTTCTTGCCTATGAGCACCACGTTCTCCTGGCCCTGCGACATATCCTTCGCCTCAAGGCGGGTGGAGGCTTGGCAATAAAAGCGTTAGGCAGCCCTCCTGAGGAGGTCGTAGGCCAGCGACGCCGCCACGAGGACTACGGCCCCCGTCACTGCGCCTAGGTTTGAGAGCCTCCCGTAGCCCGTCACCCTGTAGTTCACGCTAACGCCCACGTTTGAGCTAGAGTTGCTCGGCACGGCGACCACCACGAGGTAGCTGGAGCTGTTCACGTAGCTCCTCACAGTGTAGACGCCGTCCACTGGCTTGGAGTACTTCACCGCGTTCTGGAAGGCCTCCTCGACGAATATGGGGTTCCCCTGGAGGCCCGCGACCTCAATCATCACGCCCGCCCTGAAGTCCTCGTCCGTTGAGAGCGTGACAACCTTAAGGCCGAGGCCCCTGACCTGGGGGAGGAGGGCTATTGGGTTGGCCTGCAGGCTCAGGTAGAGCACCTGGGAGGCCCCCGTGACCCTCAGCGTTGCAACTCCCTGGGAGGTCGTGGGCATGACAACTGCGACCGCGGCCCCCACCTGGGACGAGGGCACGGCCGTTGAGTACGAGGTGCCCAGCTGGACGCCGTAGTAGGTGGCCACCAGGCTCGATATTATCAGGGCCACGCCCACGAAGAGCAGAAGCCTCGAGACCGCTGTCCTGTACCACCTCAAGTCGGCTCAAACCTCCTCTCGAAGTAGTAGAAGTACAGGCCTAATAACACAACGTACGAGAGGGGCACCACCAGGTACTGCCAGGCTGCGACGGCCTGTCCAGTGAGGCCGTAGTAGACGTCGAAGTAGAACCCCATCGAGTTTGAGGCGTTGACGAGCGATTGTATGTTGTCCAGGAGCCCTATTAGGTAGAGCACGCCCGAGAGGGCCACGTAGCCGAAGTAGAACGATATGCTTGCAATTATTGCTGTGCCCGTGGACCTGAACCTGCTGGCCAGCAGCAGGAAGACAGTGCCGTAGAGCTGGCTCTGCACCAGGTAAGAGACCCACATGGCCACGTACTGGGCGGGCCCCTTGAGCACGACTGGGTAGAGCATTATGGCAGTCACTATGGCTGGCACCCCAAGGAGCATGGCAGCGGGCAGCAGGGACCTGGTTATGTAGAGGACGGCCGCCACGGCCCTCCTTGAGATGGGGTAGCTCATGTAGACCTGCATTATGCCGCCCTGCACTATGTTGACAAGGTCCGACGAGGCCCTTATCGCGATGTATATGGTTGTCACGAACAGCGCCAGCGACTCGGGGCTGAAGGTGAAGCCCGGCCCGAGGGCCGCCACGGGGCTTGAGATGGGCTGAAGCACTGAGAGGGCGCCGCCCATGGCTGCGACCACGAGCAGCATTATGTCAAAGCCCGGCGGCCTGAGGGCGTCCCAGAGGTCGAGGTAGAGCAGCTCAAGGGCCCTCCTGAGGGACAATTAGCTCACCTCCCTGAGGAGCTCCTCAAGGCCGGGCTCCACCAGGTCTATGCCGTAGTACCTTATGCCGGAGCTCACTGCATCTGCAAGGGCGAGCAGGAGTGCCCTCTCGTCGTCGGTTCCCCTCAGCCTGACAGTGACCTCCTGGACCCCTGCCTCGGCGCTGAGGCCCCTCTCGCTCAGCGCCTTGGCCAGGGCCTGCGGGTCCGGCGCCCTTACCCTGGCGACCTTTATGGACCCTATTACCTCGTCAGGCGCCCCCTGGGCCACCACGGCGCCCTGCTTTATGACCACTATCCTGTCCACCACCCTCAGGACCTCCGAGAGCACGTGGCTTGAGAGCAGTATTGTGACCCCCCTCTCCTTCTTCAGCCTTGAGAGGACCTCGAGCACTGACGCCCTCTCAACTGGGTCCAGGTTGCTGGTGGGCTCGTCAGCCACGAGGAACCTAGGCGAGGCTATTAGGGCGTGCGCAATGGCGGCCCTCTGCTTTAGCCCCGCTGAGAGCTGGCCGAAGGGCCTGGACTCGTGGCCCTCCAGGCCGGCCAGCTTAACTGCCTCCTTGACCTCCGCCTCAGGCACGCCGTAGATCCTTGCGGCCCTCCTGAGCAGCTCCACAACTGGCATTGTGGCCGGGAGGGAGGGCCTCTCAAATATGACCCCCACGCTCTCCCTGGCGGCAGGCTCAAGGAACGGGTCCCTGCCGAACAGCCTGACCTCTCCCGAGTCCCTCCTCAGGAGGCCCAGGGAGACCCTTATGAGGGTTGTCTTGCCTGCGCCGTTTGGGCCGACAAGGCCTAGAAACTCCCCCTCCCCGACGCTCATGGTGACGCCCCTGAGGGCCTCCCTGTCTCCAAACCTCTTCCTAACGTCCCTCAGCTCCACCACAGCCTGGCCCAAAGCTTCAGCTCCCAGGTTGCTGTGAGCGCGGGCTTAATTTTCCTTTAATAATACTAGGGGGCCGGGGCTCAGTTGGGCTGCAATGCAATAGTCACCGGGGCCAGCAGCGGCATAGGCCTTGAGGCCGCCAGGGCCCTTGCCTCGAGGGGCTGCGACGAGCTCCTGGTCGCCAGGGACAGGGCAAGGCTTGAGGAGGCCTCAAAGGAGCTGTCCTCCAAGTACGGGGTGAGGGCCATACCTAGGCCCGCGGACATCACCTCAAGGGACTCTGAGGCCATAGTCGACGACGCCAGGTCCCTCCTGGGGGACGTCGACGTGGCTTTCGTGAGCTACGGCAACCCGCCCTGCGAGCCCTGCGAGCCAGCTGATGCCAGCTGGGACGAGTGGCAGTACGCGGCCTCCATGTACCTGGTGTTCCCTGCTAGGCTCATGGGGAGGCTGGCCAAGGTAAACGGGAGGAAGGCCACGGTTATACTTGTCTCCAGCTTCTCCTCAAGGTCACCCATGTGGCCCACCGGGGTAAGCGATGTGCTGAGGGCCGGCCTCCCGGCCATGGCTAAGCTCTTCTCCAGGCTTTATCCCAGGTCGCTCAGGGTCATAGTACTTGAGCTGGGCAGCTTCAGGACCCCTGGGGCCGACAGGCTAATAGGGGAGCTCGCGAGGAGGGAGGGCGTCAGCGTTGACGAGTACTGGTCAAGGGTGGCCTCCATGTCACCCCTGAGGAGGCTTGGGAGGCCTGAGGAGCTGAGGGACCTGATAGCCTGGCTCGCCTTCTCGCCGGAGTACCTCACTGGCGTTACGGTGCTCTTCGATGGGGCCACGCTGCAGTCCCTATGATATGGATTCCTCATGTAACGGGAATCCATATCATAGGGACTGGTGGAGCCTTTTAAAAGCAAAGGGGGCACGTCCTGCTGGGGCCTTGGGTTGAAGTTCAAGAGCCTTGAGGAGGCCGTGACCAACAGGAGGGTCCTGGTGCTCGGCATAGGCGGAGGGGGAGACGCCGCAGGGGCCCTTTACCTTTACCAGAAGGTCAGGAGGTTCGGCGGAAGGCCAATACTTGGCTCCGTGGTATGGGAGAGGTACGCCATAGACCCATACCCTGGGCCAATACCCCTTGAGGCCATGGTGGACGTTGACGTACTCGGGGACTCAGCCGCCCTCGTGAGCGGGAGCTCATATGCAATAAGGTTTGGAAGGCAGATCAGGCCCCAGATAGTCAGGGCGGCCGAGCTCCTGGGCGAGAAGGCCCTCTTCGTTGACATAAGCAAGGGGAGCGAGGGCGTCAGAAGGGCTATTGAGGCAGCCAGGGACCAGCTCGGTGTCGAGCTCGTGCTGGGGGTTGACGTTGGAGGGGACGTCCTGGCCCTTGGGTGCGAGGAGAACCTCTGGAGCCCCCTGGCGGACTCCGTGTCTCTGGCAGGGCTCAGCTCGGCTGGCGTCGACTCCCTTATCGCTGTGCACGGCCCAGGCGCTGACGGGGAGCTCTCGACGGACCAGGTGCTCTCCTACATAGCAGACGTGGCCTCCCAGGGGGGCCTGCTAGGCATATACGGCATAAACGAGGAGGAGGCGGAGCTGCTGGACAGGGCCACTAAGGCCATAGAGACCGAGGCGTCGCTGATGCCGCTGCTGGCCTTCAGGGGCAGGAGGGGAGACCAGAAGATAAGGGGAGGCACGAGGACCGTCAGGCTCTCGCCCGCCCTGGCGACCACCTACGTGATGGACACGCTTACGGTCTACAACAGGAGCCCGCTGGCAAAGGCGGTCTCAGGCACCATGGGGATATCACAGGCCAGGCAGGTGCTCAACTCCATGTGCGTCTACACGGAGCTCGACCTAGAGTATGATCTATTTAACATGAGGGGCGCCGCAAGCCCTAGGCCAATGAGTCTCGAGGACATCAGGAGGGAGGGCATAGGAAGGCTCGTGAGGCAGGGCTGCAGGCCCATCAAGTGTTGACGCTCTCCTGCTCTACGTCTATGGCCTTCTTCGCCTTAACCTCGCCTATGAGGTCCTCCAGCGAGTCAAGCCTCTGGAGTATGTAGTCCAGGGCCTCCTCAAGCTGCCTGTACCTGCCCTCCATCATGGTGACCTTGAGCTTCAGGTCCCTCTCAACCTTGTCAAGCCTGTTTGACAGGTTAGCTATCATCACCTCTGAGGCGCCCTCCTGCCTGGCGGCGAGGCCTCCCTGGAGGCCCATCTTTATGTAGAGCTTTATCAGGTCAGTTATCTGTATGCCTATCTCGTCGCTCTTCTCCTTGAGCTGCTTGTACATGGCGTCGCTCAGCGATAGGTGCACTGTGGGCACTCTGTCTCCCCGTTGTAAGAGGAGTACTGCAGGGAGCCTAATATACTCTTATGCTACATAGAGTCCTATTGCAGGATTCCTCTTGCAGTCTGAGAGGGGCTTTCAATAAAGCCTCCAGTAGTACTGCAGTAGTACCGGAGCCCTGTTGGAGGGTGAAGAAAGGAGGTGTCACGCATGAAGGTGCTCAGCTTCAAGCTTGAGGATGACCTCCTCGAGCTCCTTGAGGAGTACTCAAGGAAAAGGAACATACCCAAGTCAGAGGTCATAAGGAGGGCCCTGAGGCAGTACATAAGTGCCGACAGGGACAGGCCCTACGTGGGTAAGTACATAAAGATCTACACGTGAACCCTGAGCCCTCTTTTGCCGCCTCCTTGTGATTGAGGGTTAAGAGCTAGGCCCCAGCCAGCTTTCTGGGGAGAAAGTGTCTCTGGAGTACGGTGGCTTTGAGGTCATAGGCGCGGAGGAGGTACACAGAGACGTTCTGGAGAGGGCTAAACACATCCAGAGGCCTGACGTGAGCCAGGCCATTAAGGAGGAGCAGGAAGTCATCAAGGCAACCAGCAGGTGGTCCCCGAGGGAGGTCAGGGTGGGGTCCGAGATGCCCAAGGTTGAGGCCAGGCTGAGCAGGGCCTCGGCCCTCATAATAGTCCTGCCGCCGAGGCACACCATGCTGGCAGTGGAGGCCAGCAGGGAGATGGACTACCTGCTTGAGTGGGCCGAGGGCTCCGGGGGCAAGGCCCTCTTCGTCTATTACTCGAGGAAGGGCACGATGACCACTGCGGCCTACCTGTACCTGGGCAACGTGATGGAGGAGGCTGACGTGGGCATACTCTTTGTCAACGGCCCGCCCTCGGAGATAGCCGACGTATTCAGCACGCTAGAGTCCAAGGGCGAGTACACCCCGGCCGAGGGCGGCTACGTGGACATAGACTTCTGAGGCAGGGGCCTGGACCCGAGGGCCCAGGGGCCTGAGCTGTAGGCCCACTCCAGCTCCAGGGGCGCCCCGATTACCTCCTCTGCCTTCAAGGCGTACGAGGCCACCTCCCTGGCCTCGCAGTCGCTGAGGGACTGGGCCCAGGGGTCCGCGAGCGGGCTTGACACTACCCCCCTGCCCGGCACGTATTGCCTTGCGTGGTCCTTCCTCATGACCCTCCTTTCAACTAGCCTCAGGGAAAGGTCGAAGGTGAAGCTGTCGTGCGGGGAGCCGATGCTCATGAACTCGTCCCCGAGGCCCGGCACGGCCTCCACTATTAGCTTCCTTGACCACGTTATTGGGCTCGCCGTGTAGGCGGCCCCGGACGCCTTTGGGGAGGCCAGCAGCCCCTGGACTATTATCATGCTCCTTGAGGCCTCAGGAACTATCTCGGCGGCCCTTGAGATCAGCCAGGCTGCCAGGTAGGGCACATCACCTGGACCCTCGGCCACCCTGAGGCCTATGGCTGAGAGTGCGAACTCTGCTTTGCCTATGTCAGGGGGGCTCAGCCTTACAGCTGCCGGGAAGGAGCAGCCGGAGGAGGAGCACGCCTCCTCGACGGCCCTCGGCGTTATTTCGCTGAGGCTTAGGACTGCCCCGGGCGGCACCCTGAGGCCTGCGTCCATGAGGAGCCTGAGCCTGTAGGCCTTGACTCCGCTTGACCTTGTGGCGTCGCTCAGGGGTATCATCAGCTCAGCAGCCTCTCCAGGGCCTGCCTTGCCTCCTCCAGCTTGACGGTGACCCTCTCGCCCTTAGACGACGAGTACAGGGTCACGGAGCCTGAGGCCTCCTCCTGCGGGCCGACAAAGGCCACCACCGGCACGCCGAGCTTTATGGCCCTCTTCCTCTGCTCGTCCTGCCCTGACCTGTTAAGGTCAACCCTTACGCTGAAGCCCCAGGACCTAAGCGTGTCTGCGACCCTCCAGGCGTACGAGTAGCTCTCGGGCCTCACGTTAACCACCATTACCTGGGTGTACGTCTTCCTGTCAGCCCTGAAGAGCCCGACCTCAAGGCCGGCGTCTATGAGCCTGTCTATCCCTATGCTGGCCCCGGTGGCAGGCACTGACCTCTTGGCGAAGAGCGATATCAGGTTGTCGTACCTGCCTCCCCCGGCCACGCTGCCTATCCTGGGCCTGTCAAGCACCACCTCCAGTATCGGGCCCGTGTAGTAGTCAAGCCCCCTCACGAGGGACATGCTGAACTCCAGCGCCTGGGGCTTCTTGACTAGCTGGGCCACCTGCCTCAGGTGCTCCACCCCCTTCATGAGCGTGGCGTTGGAGCCGTGCTCCCTGGAGAGCCTGTCAAGGGATTCCGCCACGTCCCCCCTGACGGAGATGACCTCCATAACCTTGGACGCGGCCGGCGCCCCAAGAAGCCTCTCAAGCTCGGCCCTCACCCCCTCCTCGCCAACCTTGTCAAGCTTGTCTATTGCCCTGTAGACGGCCAGCGGGTCCTTAAGGGAGAGCTCCTCCTCGAATATGCCCGCCAGTATCCTCCTGTCGTTCACCAGGACCCTGAAGCCTGAGCCAATGCCAAGGGCGTCCAGGGCATCAACTATGACGTTTACTATCTCTGCGTCGGCCTCTGGGTAGGGGCTCCCGACTATGTCGACGTCAGCCTGGTAGAACTCCCTGTACCTGCCCCTCTGGGGCTCGTCGTGCCTCCACACGGGGGCTATCTGGTACCTCTTGAAGGGCATCGGTATCTCTGGGTGGGAGGCTATGTACCTTGCCAGGGGAACTGTCAGGTCATACCTGAGGGCGTACTCCCTGTCGCTCCAGGGGTCCTTGAACCTCCATATTAGCCTGCTCTCGGCCTCCTCCCCGTACTTGCCGGCCAGGACCTCCCAGCTCTCAACTGCTGGGGTCTCGAGCGGGTCGAAGCCGTACCTCCTGTAGACCGCCTCCACCCTGCCCATGAGCTCCTTCCTGAGTATGGCGAGGTCAGGCGGTATGTCCCTGAAGCCCCTCGGGGGCCTGAGCTCCAAGCGCTTCCCCGGGCTGCGGGGGCGAGGCTATAACTTAAGCCTTAGCCCTGGAGGCCAGCCACCTCGTCAGGCTTATGTCATCTATGCCCCCGCACGTCCTGGGGCCGCAGAAGACTGCTGCCACGTCGGAGCCCAGGGACTCCATCACGTCGGCCGCCTCCCCCACGGTGGCCCCCTCATCGATGTACGCCGCGGGCGACATGGGCAGGTCCTCAACCTTGGCTGACATGGCCTGGCCCCCGGCTGAGGCGTAGGCCTGAAGCACGTCCCTCACGGTCACTATCCCCAGGAAGCTGTCGCCATCAACTATTAGGACGCCGCTGGTCCCCCTGGAGCTTATCACCGAGGCAGCCTCGAGCAGCGTGGCCCCTGGGTCAAGCACCGGGTAGTCTGGGACCAGCGCCTCGTGGAGGGATGCCGACCCGGCGGCCCCGTAGGGCAGGTACGAGACCACGTCATGGGTGGTCAGTATCCCCTGCGGCGCCCCCTCAGGGCCCACTAACACTGCCGTGACGTCCCTGGAGGCCATAACCCTGGCGGCCTCTATCACGGGGGTCGTGGGTTCCACGTAAACTGGGACGTCCAGGCCTGCGCTTGAGAGGGGCCTTGAGGAGGGGTCTGTGCCAGTGGCCAGCATCCTTATCAGGTGGAAGGCGCTGAACACCCCCAGGGCGCTTCCCTCCTCGGTGACCAGGAGCCTCCTGACATTGTGGGACACCATGTACTCTGCCGCGTCCTTGACGCTCGTCCCTGAGGGCACCGACAGCACGGGCCTGGAGGCCACCTCTATGACGTTCTCGCTCACTCCTCGCCCACCAGCATTATCCTTCCGTCCCTCTCCCTTGAGAAGAGGAGCCTTAAAGCGTCCTTGGCCTGGGACATTGGGAGCTTCCTCCAGACCTTAACCTTCAGGAGCCCCCTTGACGCCATGTCTATTAGCTTGACCATCTCAGCCCTCGTGCCCCCGGTGGTGCCTATGACCCTCACCTCCCTGTTGTAGAGCTCTGGCACCGAGAACGTCACCGTCTCCCCCCTCAGGGCCCCAAATATTGCCAGCCTCCCCCTCCTGTCGAGGAGCTTCATGCTGATCGGCAGCGTGGGGGTGCCTATGGCGTCTATCACCACGTCCGCCAGCTTGCCGCCCGTCATCTTGAGGAGGGCGTCATAGCTCTGCTCTATGGGGGCCACCGCGTCAGCGCCGAGCTCCAGGGGCCACTTCTTCGTGCTCACCGCCAGGACCCTGGCGCCCATGACCTTAGCCAGTTGGAGGGCGAACTGGCCCGTGTTGCCTGAGGCGCCGACTATTGCTACCACGTCTCCGGGCCCCACGCCGGCCTCCAGGAGGGCGTGGAATGACGTGAGGGCTGCCACGGGCAGCGAGGCCGCGAGGTCCCAGGGCACGTTGTCGGGAAGCCTGAACAGGTTCGCCTCGTTAACCACAGCCTTCTCCGCGAACCCCCCGTGGGTTATCATCCCAACTATGCCGCCGAACCTGCAGAGGTGCTCGTGGCCCCCCATGCACATGTCGCACCTGCCGCAGAACACCCTTGGGTAGACGACGACCCTGTCGCCAGGCCTGAAGTCCTTTACCCCGGGCCCCACCTCGTCAACTATTCCTGCGAACTCAGCCCCAGGTATGTGAGGCATGGGCTCAACCCTCCTCATGCCGCTCACGACAAAGTAATCAACTGGGTTGACGCCGGCCTCAACGACCTTTACAACTACCTGACCGTAGCCCGGCTTAGGGTCGTCGAGGTCTACGTAGCTGAGCGAGTCTACGCCAAAGGCCTTCATTAGGTTAGCCTTCAACAGGATCACCAAGGTTCTATGTAAGGGAATGTATAAAAGCTTAAGCGGGGCCGCCCTCCTTAAAAACTAACTATTTAAATTCCTGGATACCGTGTCCAGGTGTTGGGAAGGCCGTTGAAGTTCGGAGTCATAACCAGCAGGCCCGCCGAGCCAGTGGTCAGGGAGGTGCTGCAGGAGGGGGGACTTAAGGACTTCGTAGTGGTGGCGCTCCCCGTGCCAGCCATATCGTTGCTTACCACGACGGCCATAGCGTCACTCCTGAGCTCCAGGAGGGACCTGCTCTCAGCCCTCTCAGACGCTGACATAGTAGTGCTGCCGGGCACCGTGAGGGGAGACGCCTCGGAGGTGGCGAGGGTCACAGGCAAGCCCACATTCAAGGGCCCCAGGAGCCTTGGTGAGCTGCCTGTCACGCTGAGGTACGTGAGCCAGGGGGCAAGGCTTGACACTGTTAAGGCAGCTGACGAGGTCCTTGGCTCCCTGGCCCCCAGCATAGGCTACGAGGAGGCCTTCAGGCTCGGCCAGCTGCCTGTGCCCAGGAGAGGGCCCCCAGTGCTGCTGTTCTCCGAGGTTGACCCCAGGGCCCAGGACTTCGCGGCCACCGCGAGGAGGTACGTCAACGAGGGGGCCCAGGTTATAGTAGTTGGGGCCGAGGACGGCATGAGCCTCCAGGAGCTCCGCCGCAGGGTCAGGGAGGCCAGGGGGCTTGGGCTTCCAGTCATAGCTGAGGCGCCGTCGAGGGCCTACGCCGAGGAGGCCATAGCCGCCGGGGCCGACGGGCTCAGCGTGGCAGACTACCAGGCCTTTGACCTTGAGGGCCTGCTGTCCCAGGACCTGGCGCTCCTGGTGGGAGGTGATAACATAGATAGGCTCAGGGACGTCGAGAGGGAGCTCTCGGGCAAGGTAAAGCTCATTGTCGACCCCTCCCTGGCGGTCCCCCCGCTTGGCCTGTCCCAGAGCCTGGGAAGGTACCTCAGGGCCTCCAAGGAGCTGTCGTCGCCGATCCTCTTCTCAGCGGCCAACGTCACTGAGGAGGTGGAGGCTGACACGGCAGGGGTTCACGCTGTCCTGGCCCTGATGGCTGTTGAGGTCAGGGCGTCGGCCTACCTTGTGGTCGAGGAGACCTACAAGTCTGTCCACGGCACCTCCGAGGCCAGGGAGGCCATAAGGCTGGCGGAGAGCGCCTACGCCGCCAGGGCGAGCGAGAGGGGCATGTTCAGCAGGCTCCTGGTGCTGAAGCAGGACTACCCGCCGCCCCCGCAGCCCCAGGAGGAAGTAGTAGCGGAGCAGGTGGGCTACGTGGAGCCCCAGGTCTCGGCCAGCGAGTACGTAAGGATCTCCGCTGACCCAGCAAGGGGGGTGGTGAGGGTCACGCTCTACAGGGACGGCAGGGCCGTTGGCAGCCTGGAGGGGCCTCACGCGCTCAGCCTCGCCAGGGCCCTGGTCAGGAGGTTTAACATAAGCGCTGAGCACGCGGCCTACATAGGCTACGAGCTCAGCAAGGCGGAGCTCTCTCTGAAGCTCGGCAGGACATACGTCCAGGACGAGCCCATCATAGTGACTCCATGGGAGAAAAACGGGAACTCGCGGTGCTAAAAATCACTTGCCTCCCTTCCTGGCGCCCTGCTCCCTCATCTCAGGTGTCGTGTACCTGTTCCAGAATATCTTATAGAGCCTCAGGTAGTCCGGCAGGTCCCTGAGCCCAGGTATCCAGGGCAGGAACAGCACTATGAGGAAGAACGCCATAGCTATTGAGGCGTTGTAGAGGGTGTGCCACCAAGGTATGTGGTCGCCCCAGGCCTCGAGGGCGTCGTAGGGCGCGAGCCAGTAGCTGCCTATCTGCCACGGCTCCACGTTAAACTTTATCATGCCCATGAAGTACTCGTGCAGGTGGTACTTGAAGCCCTCTATGGTGTGCAGGAGGCCCGTGTCGGTCATCAGCCTTATCTCGTAGAGCTGGTCCAGGCTGCTGTGGTCCCACGTCTCCTGGCTCAGGGCCCCGTCGTAGAGGCCCGACTGGGCCATCAGGGTCAGCTGGGCGGCCACCACCTCTATTGGGTTTGAGGTGTTGTGCAGGGCGGCCGTTATGGAGCCGTTGTCGCTGAAGTAGTTGTAGGCGGCGTTCAGCTGCTCGAGCTGCACCGAGGCGGCTCGGCCTGGAACTCGGCCAGGTAGTTGGTTCCGTGGGTGGCGTTTATGAGCATCTCGTAGGGCTTAACAACGTAGACCTCCCTCGTGTTGACGTAAGTTATGTTGTCCCACTTAAACGAGTACGGGTTTATGAAGCCTACTATTGAGAACTTCTGGTAAGTCGCGGTCCCCGAGGTGTAGTTGTACTCCTGCAGCAGCGTGGCCGCGAAGAGGTCAGGGTAGTGCTGGGCGGCCCACTGGGCGTCGAGCGCCGGTATGAACGGGTAGGCCCAGAGCGGCCCAAGAACAGGCCCAGGGCTATCACTATGACCACCAGGACGCCCGCCCCTATGAACATCTTCCTGTGGTCCGCCTTGACCATGGAGTACCTTATCTCGGGCCTGTGAGGCTTGCTAAGCCCCTCCTCCAGGCGAGCATGAAGTGGGCGCCGGCCAGGAGCATAAGTATGCCGGGCACTATTATGGCGTGCCATCCAAGGACGGCCCCGAAGTTCTCTGGGTTGACAAACCAGCCGAGGCCAAGGGCGTTCCAGAGGCCGGCGCCGCTCTTGTCGTTGTACTGGGCCACTATGTTGTTGTTAAGTCCGATGCCGAAGGCGTACTGTATTAGCACCAGGAGGAGCATTATGGTCCCGAGTACCCACATGTCCTTCCTCTTCTCGTAGGCCTTCGTGGAGAAGTTGACGAACATGTGGACGAACGGCAGGGTTACCAGTATCTCAGCCGCCAGAAGTGGATCTGGCTCACGTACATGCCTGCGACGCTGTAGCTTCACCAGTATGGGCCGAAGAACATCATTATTGCTCCTGTGACGGCCAGTATTATGGCGAGCACTATCAGGTAGAACCCTATCTGGAACCAGAAACTGTTGCCATAGGAGGGCACGGTCTCTATGTAAAACATGTGGAATACGTCGCTCAGGTCCTTGAATATGTCCCTGAACCTCGGGCCCCTCTCGCCTGACCCCCTCTCGCTTCCCACAGGGTTTCCACCTCATACTGAGGACTAACATCTAGGGCCACGTATGTACGAGTCTTTTTAAGGGTTGGTATTGATTTGGCAGATCCTTAAAACATTGACGTGTACTTTTATTGTATCGGATACTAGATGCAAAGCCTTACTGACTGAAAAGGGCAACCGGGCCTGCCTAAAAGCCTAATTTGCCTCGGGGCCAGCCATAGCCTGGGATGAGCGGGCCGACATAGGCCGAGGAAACGATGAGGAGGGGTTGATTGGGCGACCTAGAAGGGCCCGGAGCCCTTAAGCTCAAAGGCCGCAATGACGGCGTTAGCTATAAGCATGACGTGCATTGTGGTGCAGTAGACGCTATGGCGTGTATCCTGAAGAGCTCAAGGTAGATTAGGTAGGGCACGAAGGAGACGCCCAGCCACCTCCAGGCAGCCTGGGAGACCCGCAGGGCCCCGGGGAGCCCCGTGGCTATTGATACTGCCGAGAGCGCGATGTCTGCAGAGAACCAGGCGATTGCGAGCTCGTCAAGGCTGAAGCTGTAGAGCTTGGAGTAGGCGCTTGAGAGCACGTCGAGGCAGTTTACTGCAACGCCTGAGACCCTGACAGGATACGTGCAGGCCAGCGGGGCTGACCTGTGAACGTAGAAGCTGCTGTAGACCTCCAGGGCGGCGGCTAGGCCCACCGCTGAGAAGGCCAGCAGGAGGACTGCGGCCGACGTCCTTGACTTCACTGTGAGACGTCCGCAACTATTGGCTTGAGGGCCCTTAAAAGGTCTCTTACTGACACGTTGGCAAGGGCGTTCATAGAGCCGCCCCCGGTCCAGACCCTCTCCTTGGACGCTATGCTGCCGTCAACGATAACCTTCAGGCCCCTTATGCACTCAGACAGCGGGGTCAGGCCGCCCGGCATGAGGCCGGTGAGCTCCTCTATCTCGTCGGGTGACGCCATCCTTATCTTTGAGGCCTTGGTGAGCTCAGAGAGCTTCCTGTAGTCCAGCTTCCTGTCCCCAGGCAGGAGGACGGCCATGGGCCTCCCGTCAACTATGAGGAGCAGGGTCTTCACTATGTCGCTTGGCGACGCCCCCGCTGCCCTGGCCGCGGCCTCGACGGTCTCAACGCTCTCCTCGAACTCAACGATTTTAGCGTCTATGCTGTACCTCCTTATGAAGTCGCTGGGCGAGTCCACGCAGGCCAGGGTGCTCACCGGGCTTATAGTGGAGAGAGACACTTTTAGCCTAAGCACTCACGGGAGGCCGGGGGCCGCCTTGAGCCTCATAGCCTGGGGATCACTCTTGTTGGCCCTGGCGGCCCTGGCCATGTCGCTCTACAGGGCGGTGAGGTCGCGTTGGAGTGGTCGCTCTGCGCGAGCTCAACGGTGAGCGTGGCCATGAGGCTGGAGAGCATGGGCTACGGACTCCACGGCCACGACGTTGAAGTCACGGCATGCTACTGCTACGGGGAGGGGGAGGCCAGGGACGACCTTGAAGCCATAGGGGCTGCCCTTGAGGCCGTCCTCAGCAGGGCCAACAGGAGGCCCCTCTGGGAGGTCACTGGCAGGGAGGGCACGCTTGAGGACCTGCTTGAGTACGTGGCAAGCTCCCTGCCAGGCTCAGGGCTGAGGGGGAGGCTGTGCTACCTGAGGGCCAGGGTGCCAGGCAGGGAGGTGGAGCTCAGGCTCTAGCCCCCGCCGGTCTCGGGCAGCAGCACCACGGTGCTCCCTGGCTTAACCGGGGTGTCAGGCTCCGCCCCCTTACCGTCAACCAGTAAAACGTAGTCGGACCTCCTCAGCTTCTTTATGACTGGGGCGATGTCCTCAACCTTAGCCTCACCGTTGACCTCCACTAGGGCCTCGCTGGTTCCAGCCAGGTCCGCCAGGAAGCCCAGGTACTTGACCTTGACCTTGCCCATCCGTCCTTTCCCTTTATAACAACGCCTGAGGGGACTCTAACGCTTTAGCACTTACGCCCAACGGCTCCTCTATAATATACCGCGACAGGCTTAACAATGCCGGTGAACAGCTTGCACAGGCTTGAGGAGCTCAGCTCGGCCCAGGCCAGGGAGCTCATGTCCAGGGACTCAGCGGTGGTGGTTATTCCAGTTGGCAGCGTGGAGCAGCACTGCGAGGGCCCCCTCGGCACGGACCTCATGATAGCTGAGGGGGTGGCCGAGGCGGCGTGCGAGAGGCTTGGGGACGCCTGCGTGCTGGCCCCCGCCATTGCCTACGGATTCTCTGCAGAGTGGTCCCTAACACCAGGCACGGTCTCCCTCTCGCTCCAGGCCCTCCAGCTGACCCTGAGGGACATCATAACGTCGCTCCTGAGGTCCGGAGCCAGGAACGTGGCCATAGTGAACGGCCACTACGGCAACTCGCCGGCCATAGAGGCGGCCCTCAGGGACCTCATGCCCTCCCTGCCCCCTGACGTCGCGGTGGTGCAGGTCAACTACTGGGAGGTGCTGGAGCTCGACGTAGGGCACGCCAGCGAGGCCGAGGCAGAGGTCATGAGGGCCCTGGGCTACAGCGTTGACTTCGGCAGGTGCGAGTGCCTTCAGGGCTCCCCCAGGGGCGCTAAGGTGTACGTGAGGCCAACAGAGGGAACTGCGTCGCTGAGGTTCCCGGCGAGAGGGCTGACCAGGGACTTCATAGGCTCAGCCGTGGCCGAGGCCATAGAGGGCGCCCTGAGGGCCGCCAGGGGCTCAAGGAGGCCCCTGCCATAGGCCTTAATATCGCGTGCCCCCATAAGTGGGCTGGGGACAGGGCACGGCCAGGGCCATAGTCGTGGACGCTAAGGATAATGTTGCAACGCTTCTCACTGACGCTAAGGCCGGGGAGGCCGTGGAGCTGGTGGGCTCCGTCAGGGGGGCAGTCACCGCGGTCCAGGACATACCGAGGGGGCACAAGATAGCCATAGCCAGCATACCCAGGGGATCCTACGTGTTCAAGTATGGGGAGGTCATAGGTGTGGCCACGGCTGACATAGGGGTTGGCCAGCACGTCCACGTCCATAACGTGGACAGCCTGAGGGGCAGGGCGCCTTGACTGCCTTCATGGGCTACGAGAGGGGCAACGACAGGCCGGGCGTCAGGAACCACGTGCTCATAGTTCCAACGGTGTCGTGCAGCCTTGGCCTCAGCGAGCTCGCCCTCAGGAGGGCCGCCGAGGAGGTGGGCAAAGGGAGGGTGAAGCTGCTCAGGAACCTCCACGGCTGCGGCCAGGCCGGGGCTGACCTGGAGCAGACAACCAGGACGCTCGTAAACACCGCCCTGAACCCCAACGTGTACGCCGCCATTGTTGTAAGCCTGGGCTGCGAGAGCGTGGACGCCGACAGGGTGACTGACGAGATAGCCAAGCACAAGCCCGCAGAGCTCGTGAGGATCCAGGACCTGGGCTACTCAAGGGCCCTTGACAGGGTCAGATCCCTAGCAAAGGGGTTCGTCGAGGAGGCCTCGAGGCAGGCTAGGAGGGAGTTTGACGTGAGCGAGCTCGTCGTGGGCCTTGAGTGCGGGGGCTCGGACTACACGAGCGGCCTCGTCTCAAACCCCCTGGTGGGCATGGTGTCAGACATGGTGGTCCGCGCAGGGGGCTCCACGATAATAAGTGAGGTGCCCGAGTTCATAGGGGCCGAGCACATATACGCGAGGAGGGCCGTGAACGAGGAGGTCAGGAGTCAGGTGATAGAGGCCGTCAGGTCCTTCGAGGAGTGGCTCAAGAGGGAGGCCAGGGTGGACTTCAGGGGCGCCCAGCCGAGCCCAGGCAACATAGCGGGCGGCATAACCACCATAGAGGAGAAGTCGCTGGGCGCGGTCAAGAAGTCAGGCACGGCCCCCGTCTCAGGGGTCCTGGGCTACGCCGAGAGGCTTGGGGACAGGAGGGGGCACTACCTGATGGTGACCCCGGGCTACGACATAGAGTCCGTGAGCGGCATGGTTGCGGGAGGCGCCCAGGTGGTCCTATTCACGACGGGCAGGGGGACGCCCACAGGCCACGCAGTTGCGCCAGTCATAAAGGTTACTGCTAACCCTGACACTGCTAAGGCGCTCGGGGAGGTCATAGACTATGACGCGAGCCCAGTACTTGACGGCAGGAAGGGCTTCGAGGAGGCGGCAAGGGAGCTCTTTGACCTCCTGCTGAGGGTGGCCAGCGGCCAGCTCACTAAGGCGGAGGAGCTAGGCCAGGACGACTTTGGCATATTCAGAATAGGGCCTACCTTCTGACGCAAAGACCAACGCTAAAGGTTATGGGCGGCCCCGTGACGTTCCCACTCGCGGTATGGCCATGGCTCGTGAAGGCCTGTTCTGGGGTCCAAATTAGCCCCGCAAAGTGACCGCTGCTGGGCTCAGCAACGTCCTGGGACCTAAAGTTCCCTAGCAATAGAAAGTGGGACCTTAGGAGAACTAATTACAGGTAAAATTTTTATCTTTCCCACTTAATTAGGAGCAGCGATATATAGAGGTGACTTCAGTGGGCAGCTCTAACTCCTATATAGAGAAGGCCCAGGCGAGCGACAGGGAGCTCAGGAAGGCCCTGGGGCTCCTCGAGATAATGTTCCTAGTGCTCGGCGCTGTAATAGGCAGCGGCTGGCTCTTCGGCTCCTTCTACGCCGCGACCATGGCTGGTCCTGCGGCCGTGGTTTCATGGATAATCGCTGGTGTCCTGCTGCTCTTCGTTGCCCTGGTCTTCGCTGAGCTCTCAGCTGCTATACCTAAGTCAGGAGCCATAGTGAGGTACCCCCAGTATAGCCACGGCAGCTTTGCCTCGACCCTGCTCGGCTGGGCCTACTTCCTGAGTGCAGTGACGGTGGCCCCGGCTGAGGCAGAGGCTGCCGTGACCTACCTCTCCACCTGGTGGCCCTCCAGGTGGCCCCCGCTGACGTACACAACAACGGTCATGGGGGCAACGGTCACTCTGCTCACAGGCGTCGGCTTTGCTATAGCCTTCGCGTTCCTCACAGCTTTCTTCCTGCTTAACTGGTTCGGCGTCAAACTGCTCGGGGCCGTCACCCACGGGGCCGGGTGGTGGAAGCTAGTCATACCTTTCGTCACTGTCTTCCTAATAATTGCCCTCGCGTTCCACCCGGCTAACTTTGCCTCCATAGCGTACCCAGGCGCTAACATAACGATAGGCAACAAGACCTTCACCTTCTCGCCGGCCCGCGGCTTCGCCCCCTACGGCTGGGCCCCCGTCTTCTTCGCGCTGCCCTCTACAGGCATAGTGTTTGCTTACCTCGGGTTCAGGCAGGGCCTTGAGTACGCAGGCGAGGCCAGGAACCCGCAGAGGGACGTGCCGCTCGGAACCATACTGGGCTTCGTGATAGCAATAGTGCTCTACGTGCTCCTCCAGGTCTCGTTCATAGGGGGCATAGACTGGTCCAAGTACCAGATGAACCTCACGTACACATACCCCAACGGGACCACCGTCTACAAGGTCGTCCAGCTGTCGCCGGGCAACTGGCAGGGCCTTGGCTACACCGTGCTCTCCTCGGGGCCCTTCTATGAGCTGCTGGCGGTCACTGGCATTGGAGTGCTCTTGGGCTGGGCCTTCATACTGCTCATAGACGCCGTGGTCTCGCCCAGCGGCACAGGATGGATATACGAGGGCACCACAACCAGGGTGCTCTACGGCATGGCAGCTGACGGCGTGCTGCCAGAGTGGTTCCTCAGGCTCAACAAGTACAAGATACCCTGGATAGCCCTGATAGCCTCATGGCTCCTCGGGGCCCTCTTCATGATACCATACGGCGGCTGGGCCCTCATGGTCAGCTTCATATCATTGACAACCGTGCTGACCTACATAATTGGGGGCTCTGCCCTCATGGTCCTCAGGAGGACAGCGCCTAACATGCCGAGGCCATTCAGGGTCGGCAGCGACAGGGTGGCCTGGGTCATATCTGCCATAGCGTTCATAGCCTCGTTCCTCATAGTGTACTGGTCCATGTTCTCGGTGCTCTGGCTGGCCTCGGTCTTCATACTGGTAGGCGTGGGCCTCTACTACATCATGGTGGCCCCAGCCAGGTTCGGCGTCAGCAGGTCCCACGGGGCAGTGGCTGGCATCGTGTTCTGGGCCGTGCTGGCGGCCACCACCTACTTCCTGGTCTGGAGGAACGTGATGTCAGTGGCCCCGGTGCCCGTTAACGCCACCACGGTGGGCTCGCTGGTAGGCTTTGTGTTGATAAACCTGGCAGTCGCGGTTGGGCTGACGGAGTGGCTCAAGAGGGAGATGAACGAGGAGGGCAGGGCCCACACAAACGCCGGCTACTGGGTGCTCGCGGTGCTCTTCAGCGCCTACACGCTCTCCTGGCTGGGCCCCTACGGCCCCTTCAAGTCGCCAATAATACCGTTCCCGTGGGACACCGTGGTTGCTGCCCTGGTGGCCCTGGCTATGTTCTTCTACTCGGTGTACAGCGGCATCTTCACGAGGGACCTCGACGCGGTGCTCAGGGAGCTTGGAGTTGCTCCTGTCCAGGCGGACGGAGGAAAGAGCTCCCCCTAAGGCCTACTGAGCTTGCCTTAACTTAGCTGTCTGCCCTCTTTTCTCACTCTCTTTATTCTTTTCTAGGAACCTTTTGTTAGGCTTGCTATAGTCGCAGGCCCTCCAGCAGCAAGGATGGGCTACGTGAAGGCCGGGAACCTACCAAGGCCCTTCAAATGAGGCCACTTGACATTACCTTTACCAAGGTCGCGGCCCCTTCTCCCTGGGCCTTAGGCAACATGAGCGACTGCGCAGCTTTGCTTTAAAATCTTGAAGCCTTCACAGCCCCAAGGGGCTGGGGTTGTCATCAATCTCATCGACTGTTGCCGAGGGAGACTGGGTGCTGCTAATAGTAGAGGGCAGGGACAGGAGGAGAAGCTACGTCTTTAGGGTCAGGTCAAGGGCCTCATACTCTACCTTCGCAGGCAGCCTCAGGGGGTCCCAGCTCATGGGGGTCCCCTGGGGCTCAAGGCTTGAACTGGACAAGGGGACCGCCTATGTGCTCAGGCCAAACATCTACGACATGATGATGCACGTCCTCCCGAGGAGGAGCCAGGTCATATACCCGAAGGACGCCGGCTACATAGCATCAGTGGCGGGCCTCCTGCCGGGCATGAGGGTCCTGGAGGCCGGGGCCGGGAGCGGCTTCCTTACGATATGGCTTGCAGCCCACGTGTGCCCAGGTGGAGCTGTGTACACCTACGAGGTCAGGAAGGACATGATGGAGCTCGCCGCCTCAAACGTGAGGGCCGCGGGCCTCGAGGGGTGCGTCACCATAAAGGAGGGCGACATAAGGAGGGGGGCTGAGGAGAGGGACCTGGACGCTGCGTTCCTTGACATGCCTGACCCCTGGGAGGCCCTGGGCCCCATAAGGCCCTCGCTCAAGCCCTCGGCCCCAGTGGTGGTCTTCACGCCGACGGTGAACCAGGTCGTTAAGCTTCTTGACGCCCTGAGGTCCACGGGAGGCTACGTTGTACAGGAGGTAACAGAGATAATCAAGAGGGAGTGGGAGGCCAGGCCCGAGGCCCTGAGGCCCAGCGTAAGGATGATAGGCCACACCGGCTTCATAACGGTGCTCAGGGCCCTGGCCTAGCTTAAATATTCCTGGGACCACGGCAGGCCTCAGGGGCTATCACGAGGTACGTTAAGTCTGTAGCTCCGGCTAAGGCAATACTCTTCGGCGAGCACTTCGTTGTAAACGGCTCAAGGGCCATAGCCACTGCCCTGGGCCTCTGGACCCAGGCAGTAGCCTATGAGAAGCAGTCGTGGCCCATGGAGATAGAGTCCCCGGCCCTCGGGCTCAGGTGCGTGACGGGGCCTGAGCTCTCCTGTAGTTCAAGGGAGGCCGCCCCGCTGCTTGCAGTCATAAGGGCCCTTAGGAGCGCCGACGTAGACGTGCCCCCGGCCAGGGTTGTAATAAGCAGCGAGGCGCCGGCCTCAGCTGGGCTTGGCTCCAGCGCTTCCTCCTCCGCAGCCCTCGCATCAGCGTTGACAGAGCTCGCAGGGGTGAGCCTGAGCAGGGAGGAGCTCTACCAGGCAGTTATGGAGGGCGAGAGGGCTGCCCACGGTAACCCAAGCGGCGTAGACCCGGCCGCTGTGATATACGGTGGCACCATCATATTCAGGAAGGGCGTTGGAGTCGTTGGAACCATAAGCCCCGGCCTCGGGGTGCCGCTGATAGTCGCAGACTCAGGCGCGAGGAGGAGCACCAGCGCGCGAGTGCTCTCAGTGATAAAGTTCCTAGAGAGGATTGGAGGGCTCAGGGACTCCATGATAGGTCTCGTGGAGCAGATAATAGACCTGGCCTCCGACGCCATCAGGAAGGGCTCGCTGGAGGACCTGGGGAACCTCATGAACATAAACCACGGGCTCCTCTCGGCTATAGGGGTCTCAACCCCTGAGCTTGAGGAGCTAGTCCACGCCGCCAGGAGGGCAGGAGCCCTAGGCGCTAAGCTAACAGGGGCCGGGTGGGGAGGCTCAATAATAGCGGTTGCCCCGCCCGAGAAAACAAAAGACGTGCTCCAGGCCCTCTCGGCCCGCTCAGGGTGGGTCAGGGCCCTTGAGGCAGGGGCTGAGGGGGCCAGGGTGGTAGAGGCCAGCAACTAATTACATCAGCGGGGTCCCGACCCTGTCCCTGGGCGACACGAGGGTAAATACCATGGCGAGCACTGCAGCCCCTGTCGCTACCAGTATGTTCGCGAGCGGCATGTTGTTTATCCTGTAGCCCATGTACGTAACCACGAACGGCGCCAGGGAGGATAGGGCGACGCCGACATTTATGACGAAGGCTATGTATGAGTACCTGACCCTAGTGCTTATGTTCTCGCCCAGGAACGCGGGCAGGACTGCGTACTGCCACGAGAACAGCAGGCCCACCACTGCCCCAGCTGCAAGGGCGGCGGCGTAGCTGCCGCTGTAAAGCATGCGAAGCACAGGGTAGGAAGTTGCCGCTATCAGGGCGTAGGCGGCCGCCAGGTAGAGCTTCCTGGACCTTATCACGTCGCTTATGTAGCCGAAGAGAGGTGAGGTCACGAACCAGACGAGGTTCGTAACTAGGACCACCATGGCTATCTCGTTAGACGGCATACCTACGTTGTCCTGGAGGAAGTCAGGCATAAAGGCAACGACGCCGTAGTAAACTGTCGCCTCGCCGAGTATTATGAGCGTTGAGATTATCACAAGGCTCCACCACCTCCTGAACACTGTAAGTATCGGCACCCTCTCCGGGTCACCCTTTACCTTGGCCAGCCACTCCACGCTCTCTGAGACCTTCCACCTCACCGCGAGAGCTATTACTAGGGGGACGACGCCGAACCAGAACATTATCCTCCAGCCATATGAGGCGAACTGGGCCTGAGTTGGAGCGAAGTAGCTGGCCACCTCGGCAGCTATGGCCGCAAATATGAGGCCAAGGGCAGCCCCTCCCTGCTGCACCCCTCCCAGGAGGCCGCGGAGGTGGTCAGGGGCGTTCTCGACGACAAACGTCATCCCGCCGCTCCACTCGCCCGCCACGAAGAGGCCCTGGACTACCCTGAGGAGCACTATTGCTATGGGCGCCATTATTCCTATGGCCGCGTAGGTGGGCAGGAAGCCTATCGCTATAGTTGAGATGCCCATGCCCAGCAGCGAGACGAACCAGAGCCTCTTCCTGCCCAGCTTGTCTCCGTAGTGGCCAAATATGACGCCGCCCACTGGCCTTGCAAGGTAACCTATCACCAGGGTTAAGTAGAACTCAAGGAGGCTCGCTATCTTAATCGAGGACGGGAAGAACAGCTCAGCCATGACGGTTCCAGCATAGAGGTATACAACAAAGTCGAAGAGCTCAAATCCCCACCCCAGGTTAGCTGATATGGCCAGCTTAAGGGCCTCCCCTAGGCTCTTGCTGGACCCGCTCAACAGGCGTCACCGGGCTTTTGCTTGAAGCTGAGCTGTGGCCGAATTAAAAGTTTAGACTATCGTTAAGTGGTCTTTAGACGAAAGTTGTAATTAAAGCAGAAGGGCTTGCGCGTAATAGACTCCTCCCAGCAAGGCAGGAGCGGTGCCCAGGCTTGAGGAGGAGGTCCCAACTCTACGTGCCTGGCAACAACGAGCACATGATAAGGAAGAGCGCCGAGCTGGAGGCTGACAGCGTTATAATAGACCTTGAGGACGCGGTGCCCCCAGACAAAAAGGAGGACGCGAGGAGCCTCCTGAAGGGGCTCATCAAGGAGCTCGACTGGGGCAAAAGGGAGCTGGCGGTCAGGATCAACTCCCCGTCAACCAGGGAGGGCCTCAAGGACCTGGCCCTGCTCTCGGAGCTTGAGGTGGACCTAGTGGTAGTCCCAAAGGCTGAGGGGGACCTGAGCTTCATACACAGGTCGCTCGGGGTTGGCCTGGAGCCCATAGTTGAGACCGCCAGGGGGCTCTCCAGGATCGAGGACCTGGTCACCTCGGAGGGGGTCGTGGCCATAACCTACGGCCCCGCCGACCTGGCCCTGAGCGTCGGGGGCCAGACGCAGAGGTACCAGAGGAACGAGTACGCTAAGACGGCCATAGTGGTCTACGCCAAGGCCTACGGGGTCGACCCCATAGACTCGGTGTTCTTTGACCTAAAGGACCTGGCGGGCTTCGAGGCCGAGTGCAGGGAGGCCAAGGCCCTCGGCTACGTCGGCAAGCAGGTCATACACCCCTCCCAGATACCGATAGCTAACGCTGTGTTCACCCCATCAAAGGAGGAGGTGGAGCTGGCCAGGGAGATAGTTAAGGCCTATGAGTCGGCGGCCCAGCAGGGCAGGGGTGCCATAAGGTTCAGGGACCAGCTAGTGGACTACGTCCACTATATGACGGCTAAGAGGATCCTTGAGGACTACGGTGAGGGCGCTTGAGCTGCCTGCCGCTCGAGGGCGTCAGGGTGCTGGACTTCACGCACGCCGTGGCCGGCCCCTTTGCGTCCATGCTCCTGGCCGACATGGGGGCTGAGGTCATAAAGGTTGAGCCCCCGGAGGGCGACGAGGTCAGGCAGGCGGCCCCCGTCGTTGGAGGGCTCAGCGCCATATTTGCCGCCTCTAATAGGAACAAGAAGAGCATAGTGGTGAACCTCAGGCACCCGAGGGCCAGGGAGGTCGTATCTAGGCTTGCAGGGTCCTCCCACGTCGTGCTTGAGAACTTCAGGCCTGGCGTGAGGGAAAAGCTCGGGGTCGACCCCGAGTCCCTGTTCAAGGTAAACAGGAACCTGGTGTACGTCAGCATAAAGGGCTTCAGGCCCGACTCCCAGTACGGCGGCCTGCCGGCCTACGACATGGTAGTCCAGGCCATGAGCGGCCTCATGATGTCCCTGGGGACACCCTCTGACCCTCCCCTCAGGGTCCCCTTTGCCCTCTTTGACATATTCACGGGCTATATGGCTGCCCTCGAGGCCCTGGCGGGCCTCTACTCGGGCGTAAGGCCGTACTACGCCGAGGCCTACCTGTTCGACGTGGGCATATACTCCATGAACTACCTGGTCAACGCCTTCCTGGCCACGGGCAGGGACCCTGGGAGGACGGGCCACGAGCACCCGTCCTATGCCCCTCACCAGGCCTACGCTGGCTCAGACGGCAGGTGGTTCGTGGTTGCAGTGGTTAACGACAGGCAGTGGGCCAGGCTCTGTGAGGCCCTGGGCCTGAAAGACCTGGCTGAGGACAGGGGGCTCCAGGGCAACCTGGCCAGGGTTGAGAGGAGGGACTACATAAACAAGAAGCTGCAGGAGGTCTTCTCTACAAGGCCAAGGGACTACTGGGTGGAGCTGCTCAGGAGGGCCGGCGTCCCAGCGGCGCCCGTCTACACGCTCTCCGAGCTGTTCTCAGACCCCTACTCAAAGGAGGACGTGGAGCAGGTCAGCGGGTCCCCATACGGCCTCATCTCGTTCCCTGGCAGGCTCAACGGCGTGAGGCCTGCGGTCAGGTCCCCGCCGCCCATGAGGCAGGGGGAGCACACCGAGGAGGTGCTCAGGGAGCTCGGCTTTGACGACAAGGAGGTGGAGTCCCTCAGGGCCGACGGGGTAGTTGGCTGAGCATTTATTCCCTACAGCCTAGGCCGCTACGAGGCTAAGGTTGAGGGCCGAGGGCCTCGCCATATCCTACAGGGTCGAGGGCGACGAGGTAGTCCTGGTGACGCCGAGCGGGGAGCTGAGGCTCAGGGGCAGGGCCTCGCTGGGGAGGGCAAGCCTTGGGGGGTCCAGGGCCCTGGCCTCGCTGGCCGCGTCCCTGGCCCTGGCTGCCCTCATAATCGCCTCCTACCCTCCCTGGTCCCTCAGGGCAGGCTTCGCAATAACAGTGGCATACTACGGCATACTCTTAGGCCTCGCCTTCGCGGCCTACCTCTCAGCCGACGCCGCGAGGCCGAGGAGGGCAGTCATAGTGTCAGGCCCAGGGTATAGGAGAGCCTTTATACTGTTGGACAACAATGAAAGGCATTAATACCTTGAGGTACTTGGCCCAGTGGGGATAGTATGACCATAAGGGTTGAGAGGAGCGAGCACACCTCCTGGATCATAGTTGACAGGCAGGAGGCCGGCAACTCCCTGGGGTACAGGGACCTCCAGGAGCTCACGCAGGCCATAAACGCCGAGTGCTCGAACGGCTCAACGGCCACCGTGGCAATAACTGGGGCCGGCGAGAAGTTCTTCATAACTGGCATAGACCTTAAGGAGACCGCCGAGGCCCAGAGCGAGGAGGACGCCTGGAGGCTAATGTATGAGGGCCTGGGGGGCTTCTGCAGGGCTGCCTTCAACTGCAGGAAGCCCGTCATTGCAGCAGTTAACGGCTACGCCCTGGGGGCCGGCTTCGAGGTGCTCTACGCCGCTGACCTGGCCTACGCGGTCAGGTGGGCCAAGTTTGGGCTGCCGCCGCTGAGGTACGGCATGGTCCCGCCGGCCTCGTCAACGATAGGGATGCTCCTTGGCATCCCAAAGGTTATCTCATACCTTGTGCTCACCGGTGACTTCATAAGCGCCGAGGACGCCGCCAGGTACGGCATAATAAATGGCGTCGTCGACAGCCTGGAGCAGCTGAGGTCAGCAGTCGAGGGGGTCTCAGCTAAGATAGCCGAGGCTGAGCCCGAGGCCGTGGCCGCCGCCAGGGCCCTCATGGCTGAGGCCAAGATGCAGTACCTGAGTGACAAGGGCCTGAGGACGCTGGCAGCGTTCACGGCAAGGCCTGTGGTCCGCGAGAGGGTGCTCCAGTTCCTCAACAGGAAGAAGGCCTAAGGCGGGGCGACCCCAAGGCCCCTGTCCCCTGCGTCCCCAAGCCCTGGAACTATGAAGAACGAGGGGTTGAGCTCAGGGTCAACCGCAAGCGTGTAAATGGAGACGTCGGGGTGCCTTGAGAGTATGTAGGACAGCCCCTGCTTTGACGCTATGACGGAGCCCACCACCACCTTGCCCGAGCCCAGCGACTTGACCTCCGCTATAACCCTGTCGAGGGTCCTGCCGGTGGCCAGCATTGGGTCAAGGACCACCGCCACGCCCTCGTGAACCCTCGGCAGCCTCCTGTAGTAAAGCTCAACCCTGACGCCGTCCCTGTCCTCGAGCCTCCTGGCGGCAACCAGGCCGATAGGCGACTGCGGGTAGACGTCTGAGAAGCCCTCAAGGAGCGGCAGCGCAGCGCCTAGGACTCCGACGAGCAGCGGGGGAGCGGCCAGGTTCAGCTCCTCAGTCTGAGCCCCAAGGGGAGTGGTGACAACCTCCTTGGTCCACTCGAGCTCCGCAGAGGACATTATCGCCAGGAGCCTGCCGGCCTCCCTCATGTAGTACCTGAACGTAGGCGGGTCGGTCCTCCTGTCCCTCAGCTTCAGGAGCAGCCACCTTGCGTATGGCAGCTCGTCACCTAAGACCCGCACGCGCTCCAAGCTCTGACGCCCTAACTATCTCCCTGCGGAGGTTTTTAGGGCTGATCGCTCAGGCCAAGGTAAAGAGGTCCGGAGCGAGACCCTCGCCTCACGGGGGTTCAGCTTGGCATGAGGGCTCCTGACAGCGCGTAGGTGCGAACCAGGGCTGCCCATGCGTCCCGGCCACGACAGCTAAGGCCTTGACTGTAGTCAGGCAAATGTCCCTGAACTTAAACGCTTTTAACTAAGGCCGTGGTCAACTTACCGGTGCAGGACTTGTCATCCAGGGGCGACGTGGACAGGCTGCTGAACGCCGTGGTGAAGTTTGAGGCCAGGCTGAGGGAGGCCGAGGCCTACGTGAAGGAGCAGCAGGCGAACATAGTTAGGACCGCGGATGAGCTGTCGTCGAAGCTGAGCTCCTCCGTGGACCCCCTCATAGCGGAGGCCACCAAGGAGCTCGAGGAGGCCTACAGGGCTGAGAAGGCTAAGGTTGACGAGGACCTGAAGAGGAGGCTGGCGGAGGTAGAGGAGAGGCTCAACAGGCTGGCCCAGCAGAACAGGGAGGCAGCAGTCCAGGCTGTTGTTGATGCCATCAAGAAGGCCCTCTCGGGCTGAGGTGTAGGCTTTGGCCGGGCCCGCGGACTACGCAAAGGTAGTCCCGCTGCTCAGGTACCTTAAGTCGAGGATGCTGGGCCCCAAGGTAAGGGAGCTGGCCCCGCCGCTGGCCGAGGCTGTGGCCGTGCTGAGGGACACCATGTACGCGCCAGTGGCAGAGGCCAAGGACTTGGAGGGCATGGAGAGGGCCCTGGCCTCGCTCTACTTCTCAACCGTGGAGGAGATCTACAAGATGTCGCCTGACGAGGCCAAGGGGCTCGCCGCGGCCTTCGCCAAGGCGAAGGAGGTCGAGGACCTGATGACTGTTGCCAGGGCCGTGGCTGAGGGCCAGCGGCCCCCGAGGTGGCTGCCGTCGGTGGAGTGGAGGCTCGGCTCCATGGCGTACGTTCTGCAGGAGCTCGAGGCATCACCAACCATGACCAGGCTCCAGGAGGTCGTGAGTGACAGGGACCTGGCGAAGACGCTGGCTATGGCCTCTGAGGCCTACGCCGAGCTCAGGCAGCCTGAGGTATTCACGTTCTTCTCGCTCACCGGCTCCTTCCTGATATTCAGGAGCGCCGTGGCAGAGTTCAACGGCAAGGACTTGACTGACGTCGAGAGCGTAGTGTGCCCTCTGATAGAGGAGAGGGCAGCCCTGGGCCTCCTGGAGGCGTGGGCCATAAGGGTCAACCCCAAGACTTTCGCCAGGGCCATAGAGGGGCCCAAGGTGTGCGGCGTCAGCTGGGACCTCATGGCTGCGGCTTATGAGAGGGGCTTCGAGGGCGAGCTCTCAGGCCTGGCGCTTGATGTGGCCCCGCTGCTGAGGAGCTCAAAGCTTGAGGGCAAGACGAGGAGGGAGCTCATGGTGTCCGTGAGGAGGTCCGCGAGGCTGGCCGCCCAGAGGGCCGCGGAGGCCATTTACGAGGGCTACCCGTTCACGCCGGCCCTGGTGGCGGCGGCCCTGACCCTGCTAATGCTTGAGGTCGACAACGTGAGGTCAGCCCTCGGGGGCATAATGCTCAACCTGACGCAGGAGGAGCTGGAGCAGGCCCTGGTCTAGCCTTTTAATTTCTAGGAGCCCAGGGAGCCCAAGGGCCTTTAACGTTATGTCTGGCCTTGAGGGCGAGCTGTGGAACCTAATAGTTGACGACATACAGAGGCTCTCAACCAAGGGCTGCTACGAGCCCGTGAGCGACGCCATAAGCTTCTACCTCGCCAGGAAGCTCAGGGTGCTCACCGCCGCTCTGATAGGGCTTAACAGGGACCCCCCGGGCGTCATACTTGACGCAGGCTGCGGCCCGGGCACCTCAACAAAGGTCGTAAGGGCCCTGTACCCCAGGGCCAGGGTGGTGGCCATGGATCCTGGCACGCTTAACCTGCTCAGGGCCTCAAGGGCTGCCGGGGACGGCACTGGGGCTGTTCAGGGCATGTTTGAGCACATGCCCTTCAGGGAGAGGAGCTTTGACGGGGCCGTGGCCATGTTCTCCTTCAGGGACGCTGCCAACTACCTGATGGCTCTTGACGAGTTCTCAAGGGTGCTGAGGGATGACGGGAGGCTTGCAATACTTGACCTCTATAGGCCTGAGAACCCCCTGGAGCTCGCCATGTCGCTCATGCAGTTCAGGTACGTGGGCCCAGCAATAGGACTTGCCATGGGGTGCGGCAGGGACGGCCTCAAGTTTGGTGACATATACAGGACGGTGCTCAGCATGCTGACCCCGAGCCAGCTAGTTAGGGAGGCCTCTAGGAGGTTCAGGAGAGTTAAGTTCAAGCCGACGCCTTTTCTCGTAGGGATACTCTATGCTGAGGGTCCAAGGCTTTAGGCAACTAATAGCATGTAGCAAGCGTCGGCGACCCCGTTTTGCATGAGATTATATGACACGATGTACCAGGAACCTGCATTCAGAAGGAAGAAGAGGGCGCTCTAGTTGCCCTCATGAGGTTTGTGAGCTAATGGTTAACTTCTCAATAAGCCGCGTAGCTCTTCTGGCCTCTCTTCCGGCTAATTTATAACGTGGTTATCGACTTTATTGAACAGCTTGCAAACCTTGCTACCCAGCGGAGGCAAATCTCATCTAGCAACCCATAAAACTTCTTAAAAATAAACTTAAAATTAAAAACTATCTCCGCTTCTAAAGGGCTTTGCCTGTCAGCATTTTGCTAATGTAGGCAGTGCAATAGATGGTAACTTAGTAAACGTTCAGCCAGTACATGAGTATGTGCTTATGAAAGCGCCGTTTGAGGCGTTGACCCACGGAGGCACGTAGCCGCCGAAGTAGTGGCCTGGGTATCCTAGGTATCCAAGCCCCAGCTGGGCCCCTGATATCCAGTCGCTGCACTCCTCCTGCATTGCCTGCTCAAACGTCGACGTCCAGGCACCTAAGTACGACTTGCCAGTCTCCTGGAGGGCCAGGAGGCCGCTGTATATAGTTTCGTCGGTGTCGGCAAACAGGGAGAGAGGATCTATCACAAAGTTCTGCGGCGCCGTCTTGCTCAGGTTTACCAGGTGCTGGTACATCCACCACTGCTGCGGAGTGTTAAACCAGTCCGTGGCGTTCATGTAGTACGTGACCGCCTTCCACTTGGTCCAAACCTGCTGTCCCTGGTACGAGACCCAGTACTTAGTGAAGGTCTCTGCCGCTCCCTGAAGCGGGCCGTAGGGTATGGCCACGGCGTCCGACACCACAACAAAGTAGTCCTGGGTTCCTGGGAACGGCTCAGCCACAACCGTAACGTTGGGCCAGCTTATGTAGGGCTCGGTGGCTGGGTAGGTAGTTATGTTGTCAAAGTCGTAGAGGTAGTTAGTAGCTGAGTCAACGTCAACCTCAAAGGCGGCCTTGCCGAGGGCCACATCAGTTATGCCCTGGGACCATGTGAGGCTCTGCCAGCCTGGGACGTTATACGAGGTGAAGTTAAGGAATAGGTAGTTGGTCTCATTAAACACCTTCATTACCTCAGGGTTGCTCAGGTTTAAGGTTCCGTAGAGAACCTCGTCAAGCAGCTTTGGGCCCCCAAGCGAGAGGAATATGGCGAACCAGAGCTGCTCCTGGTCGTACCCGCCGTCGCCGCCTGGCACCATCCACGGCGTAACCCCGTGGTCAGCCAGCTGAACTGTATCGTAGATGAGCGTGCTCAGGTTAGTCGGCACTGGGAGGTTGTACTGCCTAAGCAGCTTCAGGTTTATGTACAGGACGAAGCCGCTGTGGACGCTGACTGGCATGTTGAGTATTGTGCCGTTGTAAGCCGCGGCCTCTATTATTGGCTGCGAGACTTCGGACGGGTTAAAGAAGCCCATTGACTTTGCGAGCGGGGTTAAGTTCATGAACATGCTCTTCCAGCTCTTAGGCACGGCTTCGGCATAGCTTAACATGTTGGCTCCCAGGAGGCTCTGGAACAAGGTCGGCGGCTTTCCCGCGATTATCAGGCCCATTATAGCATACTTAGCGTTAGTCCCGCCAGCGCCGGGCACTAGCTCCCTTGTTACCTGGTACTGGGGGTAGATGGACTCAAACGACGATATAAGGTGGTCCAGCGCAACCTTGCCCGTAGTTGCCCACCACGTGTAGAACGTTATCGTTGTAACTGTAGTGGTTGTAGTTGTCGTTATAGGCGTTGTTATGCTTGTCGTTGTAGTAGACGTGGTAGTAGTGGTTATGTGATGCCTTGACGAGACGTAGGCTAGGTAGCCCCCGACGGCCGCCACAACAACTATTACAATAACTATAGCGGCCACCGCAGCAGTGCTTATAGAATATCTGCTTTCACCCTCCATAATAACACCCAAATTAAGGAAGCAATAAGACAGAGGCTATAGTGGTTCTCACAAAAGGTACATATACTTACTTTTTCACTATATCTATTCTACTTATTTGTTCTACCTTCTTTTTAGTTCTTTGAGTTGAGCCTGTCGTGACTATTTTATGACCAAAATGTCTTGCTCCTATTCTCGTTCTCGCTCAGCCCTGTCACTCAGGCATCAGGTCAGTGTTGCAGGTGGCTGCATGATAAGGGTGAAGATCCACCGCTTACCGTCAGCGGCCCTGAGGGAGCTTGGTGAATGTGAACTTTATAATGCTGCCGTCCTTGTCAACGTCAACCTTAACTCTCCTGTTATCCTTAAGTGAGTAGATTATCATGGCAGCGCACCTCCACGAGTCCATAATTACCTGCGCGCTCTCGCCATCCATTAACCTATCGATTACTCTCATAGCTAGGACGTAACCCTCTGGGCACTCCTTGCCCCTGTAGTCATAGATCTCCATGGTCTCATCTTTACATAGAGAATGGGGAGGCGTTTAACCTTTAGCACTTACAGGGGGAACATCACGCTCGTTATAATATACTCGACCACCGCCTTGTGGGGGTCCCCCTCAAGAACCTCGTCGACCCTGTTCATGAGCTCCTCCTTAACCTTCTGGGCGCAGGCGGGGTTGTTGAAGTCCTCGTTCCTCATCGCAAGGTAGAAGCCGGCCCCAGCCTCGTTAAAGTAGAGGAAGTAGGCCCACTCCATGTCCTGGGAGACGGCCGGCAGCAGGGAGCCTGGCCTGAGGTACCTGAAGAGCCTGGCCGCCTCCCCTAGGGCCCCGGGGAGGCCCGAGGAACACACCATCCATGAGGCGCTGCACTCCCCTATAGTTCCCCTCTCGCACTGCAAGGCAACGCACCAGTGGCCTAGCCCTCTTAATGCATAAATTCTTTGACACTTGTGAAGCAAGGGGTGCCTCAGCTTGAAGTTCCTGAGGTGCAAGCCCAACCAGGTGCCCCCGAGCAACGGGAAGAAGGTTGCAATCATAGGTGCTGGAACCGCAGGGCTTGGGGCAGCCGGCGTCCTCAGGTGCAAGGGCTATGACGTCACAGTGTATGACATGCTCCCGGAGCCGGGTGGTATGCTGATATTTGGCATTCACGTCGACAGGATACCGAAGCCCCCCATAAGGGAGGGGGTAAGGGAACTCATGGACGCGGGCGTCGAGTTCGTCCTCAACACCAAGGTTGGCAACAAGAACCTTGAAAAGATGGACGAGCTTGTAAAGGCTAAGAACGTGGTTGACCTAGAGGACATAATAAAGTCGTATGACGCCGTTCTCATAGCTACGGGCACGTGGACGAGCAACAAGTCAAGGGTGCCCGGCGAGGAGCTGCCGTGGGTCTACCCAGCAATGGAGTTCCTCGTGGCGACCCACCTGGCAAAGTTCGGCTACAGGCCATGGGACATAGTGCCTGACATCAAGGGGGACCTGCTGGTCGTAGGCGGAGGGTACACCGCCGAGGACGCGGCCTACGTGCCGAGGACCTACCCGGAGTACAGGGACAGGATGAGGAGGATAGTGCTCAGCTACAGGAGAACCAGGAACGAGGCCCCCATGGGTCCCATGGAGATGACCAACATAGAGGCCTCGGGCGTCGAGATATGGGAGCTCACGGTGCCCATAGCCTACAGGGAGGAGAACGGCAGGAGGATTGCAAGGATAATAAGGAACAGGCTAGTCCAGGTGCCGGGCGAGAAGAGGCCGAGGCCTGAGCCCATACCGGGGAGCGAGTTCGACGCGTACTTTGACTTCGTGCTGGAGGCTATAGGGGAGAGGCCAACCCCGCCGTTCGAGGGGAAGGAGTGCTGCGGCATAAAGCTGACGGACTGGGGCACCATAGTTGTAGATAAGGACATGATGACCACTAGGAAGGGCGTGTTCGCGGCCGGCGACGTGGTTCACGGCCCAAGCCAGCTGGGACCCGCGCTGAAGAGCGGCATGGACGCGGCTAACGCGATAATGAGGTACCTGAGCCAGAGGTAACGGAGTTCAGGGCCACGGCTAGCTTAACTATCCTTTTTACGTTCTCATATGTGTTGGACCTCTCCACCTCCTCAGGCGTCATCCAAGTGCCCTCCCTGAGCTCCCCTCCCACCCTCCTGACCCTGAATATCAGGTCATAGTGTAGGTGGGTCTCCTGGGGGTACCTCACGGTCTCGAGAAGTATCGCCATGGGCATGGGCTCGTCAAGGACCTCACCAGAGCCTAGGTTGTACGTGGCGCCCACGACCTCTACGTCAAGCCCCGTCTCCTCCCTGAACTCCCTAACCACCGCCTCCCTTGGGGTCTCATCGGGCTCCACGTGGCCTCCTGGGTAGAGCCAGACGCCGAGCTTCCTGTGCCATATCATAAGCACCCTGCCGTTCTCCACGAGGACCCCGCTGGCCACTATGCACTTCTTCAAGCGTTCCCCCAGGAAGCTTCGCCTGGCCCAGTTAAAGGGCCTGAGGCCTAGGTAAAATGAAAAAAGAAGAAAGGGGAGGCATTAGCTGCGTCACTTAAGCAATGACATGACCTTGTTGCCGTAGGGGCTCTCGCTTATGGCCTGCATGAGAAGGCGCTGGTCCCTCTCCTTTAGCCCTGGGGGCAGCCTGGACTGGGCCTCGAGCCTCATCTGAACCACCTGCTTGGCCACGTCCTCTGGGAGCTTCCCTATGATGCCCACGTTGGTCTTACAGACCTCCTTGTACTGCTCGTCGGTGGCGACAGCCGCGAGCTGCTTTATGAACTCTACAAGCGTCGAGATCACCTGCTCCCTGCTCATTCCCATGAGCTGATTGAAGACCTGAGTCATGAACTTCTCCCTCTCGTCAGGACTCATGTTTACTACCTGTCTTACGTCAAAGGACATACCGGGTCACGTGTTCCTAGTGTTGCGGGAAGGATAAACGCCTTCCTCAGGCCTCAGTATGGCGTGTATAAGTTTTAATACACAGTTAAAGCTAAGTCGCAATACTAACACTCATTTAAACCCTTCCCCTGCACATAAACCGTGGCGAGACTATGAGGAAGGCAGAGCTGAGCCTAAGCTCGGAGGCAGTGAAGGAGTTCATAAAGCAAGGGGAGGTGCCCACGTTCCCATACTTCGCGGCGGGCCAGTGGAGCCTCGAGGGGGACAGGCTTGAGGTCAAGTCGCCCATAGACCTTGGCACCGTGGCTGTGACCGCTAGGCCCTCAGTGCAGGCGGCCCTCTCCATCCTTGACAGGGTTTACTCAGTAGGCAGGAGGAGGATCAGAGACACGCCAGGCGAGGAGAGGGTTGAAATCTTCGAGAGGGCGGCCGACGCCCTGGAGAGGATGAGGGATGACCTAGTTAACATACTCATGATAAACGCTGGCAAGACAAGGAGGGCCGCCGAGGGCGAGGTCACTGCAAGCATAGAGAGGCTCAGGCTGGCCAAGCTTGACGTCAGGAGGATATACGGCGACTTCGTGCCCGGCGACTGGTCCAGCGACACCCTGGAGACCGAGGCAATAGTGAAGAAGGAGCCGCTCGGCGTCGTGGCGGCAATACTCCCGTTCAACTACCCGCTCTTCGACGCCGTAAATAAAATAGTCTACTCCGCCATAGCTGGCAACGCAGTGATAGTGAAGCCCGCCGAGGCCGACCCGCTGCCGGCCCTCGTTCTCGCAAAGGCGCTGGTGGACTCGGGCTTCCCGCCAGAGGCGTTGGCAGTGGTCCCCATGAGGGGCAGGGACATGGGGGAGGTACTGGCCGACAGGAGGATAGCGGCCGTGTCCTTCACCGGCAGCACCGAGACGGGCCTTCAGGTCATAAGGGAGGCAGGCGTGAAGCAGTATGTCATGGAGCTTGGGGGAGGGGATCCTGCAATAGTTCTCAGCGACGCTGACGTTAAGCAGACCGCGTCTAAGATAGTGACCGGGATAACAAGCTACTCCGGCCAGAGGTGTGACTCAATAAAGTACATACTTGCAGAGCCCGAGGTCTATGACGAACTAAAGGGGGAGGTCGTGGAGCAGCTGTCCAAGGTGAAGGTGGGGGACCCGAGGGACGAGGACACCGACATGGGCCCACTTATTGACGTGAAGACGGCAGACGAGGTGATAGGGGCAACCAAGGACGCCGTGTCCAAGGGAGGCAGGGTGCTCTACGGCGGCGAGAAGGTAGATGAGCTTGGACCGAACTACATTAAGCCCACGCTGATAGAGGTCGAGGCCTCGAGGCTGCCTGACCTCTATATGTACAACAAGGAGGTCTTCGCCTCCCTGGCCGCCATAGTCAAGGTAAACAGCCTGGACGAGGCCATAGCCCTAGCCAACGGCAGGAGGTACGGCCTTGATGCCGCCATATTTGGCAATGACGTAGGCAAGATAAGGAAGGCTGCCAGGCTTCTGGAGGTTGGAGCCGTTTACATAAACGACTACCCGAAGCACGGCATAGGCTACTACCCCTTCGGGGGCATGAAGGACTCAGGCATAGGGAGGGAGGGCATAGGGTACACCATAGACTTCGTCACGGCATACAAGTCCGTAATCTACAACTACAAGGGCAGGGGCGTCTGGGACTACCTGTAGCCGCCCTAACGTCTCTAGAAGGAGCAGCCGTGCCCGCAGGCAACTGCCCAGTAAAAGGACTTTTCTAGGCCTCGTAGCGCTTTAGGGCAATTGTTGTCTAAGCGGCTCTTGCGGTCGCCTTCCCCCAGAGAACAATAAAAAGTGCGTAAAAGGAGGTGGGATCTTATCTTCTAATGTTAGGCTCTTGGGATCGGCTCACGATGAGCCGCTGTAGTAGATCTCTATTGCCCTGGCCAGGGTGGCCGCGGCCTGCTGGAGGGCCTGCTCCGCGCTCGGGGTCGCGCCCACTATGTAGTTGAACAGGTACTCGCCTACCTGGCCGTTCACGGACGAGGTTATAGCTGGGAAGTACGGCGCCACATAGGCCGTCTTCCCTGCCGCCGCGAAGGCCGCCTGGGCCCACTGCCTCAGGTAGGCCGGTATAGTGGTGTTCGATATTATCATCTGGTAGGCCTGCCTGCTGGAGGGGAACACGTACGCCCTGAGGAACGCCTCAACCTGGAACTGCGGGGACTCGACGAGCTGGAGGAACTCGAGGGCCAGCCTCTTGTGCTGGGAGTACTTGCTCACCCCTATGTACGTAAGCCCTATCCTTATTGAGTTGCCCGGGAGCGGGGCAACCCCGACTATGCTAGCGTTAGACTTGTTCGCTATGCTCGGCAGCTGCCCCAGGTAGCCAGCTATTGCAGGTGCCTGGCCGCTGAGCATCAGGGGGAGCGAGTTATAGAAGGTCACCTGCAGCTGGGTGGGCGAAGGCATGTAGCTCACGAGCTGCTTGAGGGTCTCAAGGGCCTGGACTCCGGCCGAGGTGTTTATGGCGGGCGGCGGGAAGCTGTGGTTCCACCAGCTCGGCACGCACCCCATGAACATGGTCCCAAAGCTCGTCATGCCGAGGGGGTTGCCGCAGTTGAGGCTTGAGTTCCTGACGTAGTACCACCCGAAGACTGCCATGAACGAGTTGACCGGCAGGTCAGCCTGGTCGGTGTAGAGCAGCACCCCGTACTTAGTTATGTTGTGGCTTACGAAGAACTGGTCAACTTCAAGCACCGTGGTCCAATTGCCCCAGGTCTCAGGGTTCAGCTGCACGTGGTACTCATCATAGAACTCCTGCTGCAGGGTGGCGTTGTCAAAGTACTTGGTGTTGTAAAGTATAACTATGCCGTCCGTCTGTATGGGCACCCCGACCCACGTAGAGTTGCCTGTCAGGGGGTTGTAGTAGAAGCCCGCCGCGTGAAGGTCAGGCGGAAGTATGTCACTCTCATTTATGACAGAGGAGTTCAGGGGCAGCAGGTAGGGCGCCACCTGGCCTACCGTGGTTGTAGTGTACGTGACCACGTCGTACTCCGGGCTCTTTGCCTCAAGCACCGAGAGCTCGTTGGATATGTACTCGCTGTAGGGGAACGTGACCACGTCAACCTTAACGCCAGGGTGCTCCTGCTCGAAGAGCTGGGCCGCCAGGCTGAGCAGAGGCTGGGCCGGGGCGCCGCTGTAGGTAACTACGGTCAGAGTCGCTGGCTTCTTGGCTGTCCTAGCCATATAGTAGGCGCCGAGGACAGCGACCACAATAACGATAACTATGATCGCTCCTAGAACCGCCCTTGACGCTGAGGCTCTGTTCAGAGCAACCACCATTGTGAAGTGATGCTCTGCTATTTAAAGGTTATCTACTGTACCTACATAAACAGCTGTTCTCTATATAGGTTCAGTGGCCCTCCGAAGCCCTACAACTTTTATTTTCATTTCAGCTCAGGAAAGCCGGTGACAGCTTGTTGAACTCCGTGAGCAGGGCAGCTCTCGCGGCAGTTATTATCATAGTGATAATAGCTGCTGTGGCGGGCGCCATACTATACCGCTCAAGGCCCAGCACGACAGCCACTGCGTCCACGAGCTCGGAGTCCACAAGCACGACCTCGCCGTCAGGCCCCCAGGTCACTATAACAGTCGTAACCTACACGGGACCCTCCGGCCAGGGATTCATGGAGTTCGCAGCGCACCTCTTCGAGAAGGAGCACCCCAACATACGGGTACAGGTGATAGCGTTTCCGTTCACGCAGTACGTCACCAACGAGCTGACGGAGCTTGAGGCAGGGGAGAGCAAGTACGACATAATAACGTACACGCCGGCCAACGCAATGGAGTTCATACCATACCTTGTGCCGCTCAACTCAAGTTACATCAACGAGTCAGACCTAATTTACCCTGTCCAGGCCCTTGGAGGCACTATCAACAACGTGACCTATGGGGTGGCCAGGGGAACCAGCGTCATGCTCTTGGCCTACTACGCAAACTACTTTGACAACGCCACCCTGCAGCAGGAGTTCCAGAGGGAGTACGGCTTCAGCCTTAACCCATGGACATGGCGCAACTGGAGCCAGGTGGTGGACGTTGACCAGTTCTTCGTAAGCCACAACATAACTAAGTACGGCATACTGCTCTGGGACCAGCCGGGCGACCTTGACCTTTACGAGGCGTACGCCCTTATCTTTGAGTGGTACTACATGCATAACAGCAGCCTCAACTGCGGCAACGTCATGGGCATGATGCCCCTCTACGGCGACCTCTTCATGGGGTGCGTGCCGAGCTGGTGGAACCACAGCTTCCCGCCGCCCGCCTTTAACAGCACTGCGGGCGTGGAGGCCCTGGAGCTTCAGAAGCAGCTCGTGAGCTACATGCCTTCGCCCACCCAGCTCCTAGTATCCTATGATAACATAGTGCCCCTGCTCGAGGAGCCCAGGTACGCCCCAGGAGGCTTCATATTCGCGATACAGCTGTCGTACTTCACTAACAAGGCCAACCTCTCCGAGATAAGGCTGGCCCCAGCGCCGGGAGGCTACGCCCTTGGGGGAGCCACGTTCTTCGGGGTCAGCAAGTACTCAGAGCACAAGGCGGCGGCGCTGGAGTTCCTGAGCTTCATAGCCAGCCCCCAGCTGCAAGTGGCCTCCTTCTACAACATGACCAACTTCCCCATATCAAAGGAGGCCTACCACATGCTTCTTGAGAACGCCTCGCTCCCGGCCTATGAGAGGGAGTGGATAAACGCCACTTACTATGCGGCCGAGCACGCGTACGCCGCAATACCTGCTGTCTCCATAAGCACTACAGCCCTTGAACCTGCCCTGGAGAAGGAGGTCCTCGGCTACCTGGAGGGACAGATAACCAACGCCTCCCAGGCGCTGCAGCAGGCGGCCTTGGCCTGGGTCCAGGACCTGGAGGCGTACACCAGCACTACAACAACATCAGCAGCCCCTGCTCCCTACTGCCCGGCAGCGCCCTTAGAGCCCAGGAGGCTCTAGCCGCCCTACTGGGAGCCCCCTCCTCTTTTTCTTGTGGCACTTATTATGGCCGCCACGGACATGATTGCTGAGGCCGCGCTAATTATCATGGCGTCCAAGTAAAGGCCTGCCTCCCTCAGGGCCCTCTGAGAGCTGGCCTGAGCCTCAAGGGACGTCAAGCTGGCGGCGCTGGCTTCCTGGCTTAGGATGTGAAGCTGGGAGTCTATCTGGGTGACGTTCGAGCCCAGCTCCTCAGCCTGCCTGGCAACATCATAGCTTAGTGAGCTCACGGAGCTGTTCAGCTCCTTAAAGGAGGCGATGAGGCCCCCAAGGGTGGTGTTGAGGGACACTATCTCTGTGCTCAGGTGGGCGTAGATGGACCTGAGCTGCCTGCTGAGGTTGGCTATTGCTGTGTTCGTGCTAGACTCTATTATGCTTATGAACTTGCTTGGCATCACATAGCTAACCGTGCCGTTAGGCGACAGCCTCTCAACGACGTCAGAGGGGTAAAGGTAGACATGGCCCTCCATCACCCCTAGGTAGCTCAGCTGGGAGCCCATTATCCTGACGTTGCTGTTCACAGTGTAGAGCTGACCCAGGGACCTCACGTTGATGAGGGTCACGTTGCTGTCCACTATATAAACTGTGCCGTTGAGCACCGAGTCCTCTATGACGCCGTTGTAGCCAGTTATGTTAACGTCGTAGAAGAGGCCATAGTATGGGTAGAAGCCGCCGGGCCTAAGGGTCTCATTGGCGTAGTAAACGTACCTGGTCTCCATGATTGTGGCGTTGATCGTCGGCTGAGGGGTCATGCCGTTAAACGCCGCCCCAGTTATTACGGCTACCCACGGCTCCCCAACGTAGAGGCCTGAGAGCCCCGTGCTGCCCTGCGAGTAGGGCGATGGCGTCGTAGCCTCCCCTACCCAGAGGCCCAGGGTAGAGTTGTAGTAGAGCATCACGGTCGCCTGCGGGTTACCGTCAAGCTGCCAGTAGGCGCCGCCATAGGCCCTGGGCACGAGGACTGCAGAGAACAGGCCGTACCTGACGGGGGTTCCGTTCTGGTATGTCACGTTAGCGTAAATCGTCACCCTCTGCCCCTCGGCCGGCTCCGCCGGGAGGGCCCAGGCATCAGCCCTGAGGGGCTGCCCCACGTAGATCATGTCGACGCCGTAGCCCTTGACCAGGCCGCCCAGCGTGGTGGAGTTGTATGAGGCGTTGAGCAGCACCCAGTAGTAGCCGGACCTCAGCGGCGGCACCGCAAGGGTGCCCAAATAGTAGCCCAGGTTCGGGTCATAGTAGGCCTGGGAGGACGCTATGGGTGTCCCGTTGATGTACTCCAGCGTTATAGTGACGTTGCTGCCAAGGGCTATGGCGTCGAAGAGCGACTGGCCCGTGCTGTAAGAAGTGTAGGCCTGTGTCTCCACGGGCGGCAGCACGTAGCCCATGACAACTATGTCCTGGCCAGGCTCAGCTATGCCCGGCATCATGGCGCTCTCGCCGAGGACCAGCATGTCCTGGAGGCTGTCCCCAAAGAATATGGGCACGAGCCCGAAGGCCGGCGGCTCTGCCTCCATGACCACGTAGCCGCAGGGCGCGTGGAAGGCCACGACCCCCTGGGCGAAGTTCCCCTGGACAATGATCTTTGTGGAGTTGTAAACGGAGTACGTGTTAGTTATGTAGTTATAGTACAGCAGGGACACGTTGTAGGTTATCTGGGGCCCTGGGGTCCCGTTAACGTAGGTCAGGTTGGCCACCACTGGGAGCCCGAGCGATGGGTCCCATGGGTACGCTGCCTCGGGGTACGTGAACGACGCAAAGTAACCTATGAAGCCCTCAACAAAGGACTCGCCCCTGAGGCCCCCTGAGGAGCCGTTCACAACTATTAGGGTGGGACCTGAGACGTTGGCCGGCACTGTTATGTTGGCCTCCCAGACGGTGCCGTTGAAGGTCATGTCCTTCACGAGCCCGACGCCCTGGGTGGTCTCAAGGGTCACCTGGAAGCTGCCGAAGGACACCGGGGTCCCGCTGGGGTAAGTTATGTTGGCGATGACTGTCACGCTGCTTCCAGGCACCAGCTCCAGGTCGCTGGGCGCCCCACTGACGTTAACCCTGACTGAGAGGGATGGGAGCATTGACTTGACCTTGTCCATCACGTCCACGCTGCTCAGTGCAAAGGCCAGTTGGCCCGCGTTTATGGTTCCGAGGCCTGTGACGAGGCTGTAGTTGCCCCCGGCCCTCCATGGTATGTTGTACCCGAAGGTCACCCTGTCTATGGCGGCTGGGTAGGCCTTGTACATAGAGTAGAGCGTGGGAGCTATGAGGCCCAGCCTGTGGCCCACGTAGCTCTCAACCAGGGCCAGGAGGCCGGCCGTCAGGGGCGACGCCTCGCTAGTGCCGCCCTCCACTATAGTCGTGTTATTATAAGTCACTTCGTAGACACCCGGGAAAATGTTAGCGTTGGCAGAGACGTCAGGCACAGCCCTGCCGTGTGGGAACCCCTGAGGGGGGCTCGGGGCCACGCCCTGCTGCCACCAGGGCATGGGCTCATATGCGCTGTAACCTCCCGTGGAGCCTCCCACGTTCTGCATGTACGGCACGAAGCCGGCCGAGGACCAGGCCGTGCTGTAGTATGAGCTCACGCTGCCGTTGGGGTAGAAGTCCAGGTACGTTGTAGTGCCCCCCACCGCCAGGACCCAGGGCGACGAGGCGGGGTAGTTAACGCCGCCCACGGGCCCGGCGCTGTACCCCATGCCGCCGCCGTCGCCGCTCGCCGCGAGGAAGGTTATTCCCTCGGCCGCCCCAAGCGCGTAGTAGACGTCGCTAAGGTAAATATTGTAGTAGTAGAACGTAGCCCCCATGTTAGATATTATGGACTCAGGTATGCCGAAGCTCTGGCTCACTATGGATACGTTGTCGCGCTGGTCTATGTAGGCTATAACTGTGGAGAGCGGCAGGTAGCCGGCGGCCACGTACAGGTATATGTGGGCCCTTGGGGCCACCGAGTGCACAGCCTCAACGTCAAGGTCTATCTCCACGTCCCAGCCGGTGAGCACGCCCAGGTTGGGGTTGTACGGCCCTATGGGGACCACGGTTATGTTGGCGGGCGGGAGGCCGAACACCCTATCATAATATGACATGACCTGGTAGATCTCTGGGTCACCGTAGAAGTCTACTATTCCGACGTTGACTCCCTGGCCCATATAGCCCTTGGAATAGAGAGGCGTCACATTGTAGGCGAGGGCTACCTTGGTCACAGGGTAGGCCTCCGCAGTAATGTAAACCTCCTGCTCCTTAACCACCGGCGTAAACGACGTAAGTGACACGAACGGCCTGAACACGAGACCCGTGACGTTTGAGACGTAGGGCATGAGGCCCAGCGGGTTGCCCCTGTATCCAGTCACCGCGTAGTAGCTTGAGGTGCCGTTGCTGAAGAGCCCCAGGGAGACGCCGAGGGCCCCCTCGACCAGCGACGCGGGGCCGCTGAAGACGACCATTGAGCCCGCCACCGCAATGACCCTGAGGCCCCTCGACCTCAGGTAGCCTACGGCCCGCTCCACCTGGGCCTCAGGCACGAACATGGACTCAGCCTGGGACGGCGTCAGGAACCTGCGGTAGAGCGGCGAGCCTGGGTCGCCCACCGCCTGGGCGTAGTAGAATATCAGGGGCACGTCCCTGAGAGGCACGTAGAGGACACCTACCACCTGCGACTGCGAGGGCACCTGGCCGACCAGCCTAAAGCCAGGCAGCGCCCCGTCGAGCCGCTGCGGAACCTGCTGCAGCCTGACGCCCAGGGCTGTAACGTTCGCAGGCACTATGATGGTAAGTATGAAGGCAGCTACAATTATGAGGCCTAGGACTCCCTTCAAGCGGCCACCCAGTGGTTGACCGTTAGGGGCGTTAATATTCGTTGGGCAGAGACCGGGGAGTAAAAATGATGTGTAGGAGGGCCTCTCGCTTTTATTCCCACATAGCTGGGATTGACCCTGCGCGATAAGTGTTACAGTTTAAAAACTTCGCCTGTAATTCTATACTAATAACTAAGGCAAGAGAGGTGATAATAAGTGAGCCTGCTAAGGAAGTCCAGGAAGAGGCAGTCGCCTGAGGTCTACTCCCCCATGCCTCCCTGTGAGGCCATGTTAGTGGCCCAGGCCTTCCTGCCGCCCCAGTGGTAGCCCTTTTTGACAGTCCTTCCTTGCATCTCCCACCTCGTTAGCCTAACCTATGTAGGAAAGGCATTTTACCACCTCCAGTAGTAACAACGCGGTGTGGGGCTTGGAGGAGCTGGCCCGTCGGCTCGACAGCTCTAGGTGGACGCCAGCACACGGAGTAATATTCGCTTCAACAAGCCTCGGGATGTTCATATGGGGCCTTGAGGCCATGATAGGCCCCGCTGGGTACTTCGCTTTTCACAAAAGCCTTGCCTTCCTTATAGTCTTCTACGCGTTTGACTTCATAGGCGATATAGTCATAGGCAGGCTCTCCGACACCAAGCTCGCGAGGAAGGGGGCCTTCTACGTCACCATGTCCCTGATAGGCGCCGGCCTCATAGTGCTTGGCCTTGACCTCGTGATTACGGCTGGCAGGGGACTGCTGGCCGTGCTGGTAGGCCTCGCCGGGGCCGCCTTAATGAAGATTGGCATAGAGGGCGACGTGCCCGTGTCCCTCGCGTTCCTTGCAGAGAACACCCCGGCCAAGTACAGGAACAGGGTGCTCGTGCTCTCGCCCAACTTCAATAACATAGGCGGCACTGTCGGCGCTGCCGTGCTGTTCCTGACGTACATTAGCACCAGGTCCTACCTCTACGCTGCCCTTGCGCTGCTGATAGCAACGGCCGTTGCCCTGGCAGTGACGTTCGCCGTGAGGGCTACCATGCCGGAGTCCGTCAGGTGGCTCGTGGCCAAGGGGATGAGCGAGAGGGCCTCAAGGGAGGCCTCAGCCCTCGTCTCGCAGCCCACCGAGCAGGTGTCAACCGTGAGCCCAACGGTTGGCATAGGCGGCAGGTACGCCTTCCTTGCGCTGCTTGGGCTCTCCCAGTACCTAACCTTTGGTCTCATGGCGTTCACCATAGCTTACTTCTACTACAGCGGCGCCACCGTGTACTTCATACAGCTGGTGGCCCTCCTGGGCGCCTCCATAGCTGGCGTGCCGGCCGCCCTCCTGCCAGACATAATGGACACCAGGAACTTCACGCTGCTTGCCTACGTTGGAGGCTTCCTCTCGATGATACCCATAGCGCTGGCCCTCCACTACCTTGGCTCCCAGGGCTTCCTCTCCCTCTTCTACCCGCTCCTCTTCCTCAACATGGTCTTCAGCGAGCTGGCCTGGGCCGTGAGGACCATCTATGAGCCCGTGCTGTTCCCAACGCACATGAGGGCCACCATGATAGGGCTTGTCAGGGCCGTGCCAATAGCCTCCTATGACGTGTCCCTCTACGTCACCAGCAGCTGGGGCGAGTGGCAGTTCGTGCTCTTCAACATAGCCCTCTGGGGCGTCGGGGCGGCCACCTCGGTGTTCTGGAGGCTCAGGGGCTACGACACTAGGAGGGCCCTGCTGGAGAGCGTGTCGTCGTCAAAGCCAGTCACGCCGCTGTGATGTTGCGCTTTCTCTGCGGCCGGTGGCAGGCCCAGGCATCCCTTAAATGTAAGCTTGACACGGCTAAAGTTGTCAAGGGCTGAGGACAATTAACAGCGCGGACTCCCGCGCTCCTTGCGCAGCAGCATCTCAATGAGCCCGCTCCGTGGACCTTCCTGCCTCGGCCGCCATGTAGCTTACCACGCTTTCGCCAAGGATTCCCTTGGAGGCCCTGTATGCTGTATAAGCCGCAACTCCTACGACTACGAGCAGTGACGTCGCCATGAAGGCAAAGTATGGCTCCACTAGATCGCTTATGATGCCCTCGTAGAACGTGTACACGAAGAGCGCGGTGCCAAGCAGGGGGAACAGGAGTCCTGAGACGACGAGCCTAAGCTTTGAGAATCCCAGCTCCGGGTGTCTCCTCACGTATGGGAATAGGCCGAACTCAGGCACAAAGTGATGGAAGTACCAGGTTATGCTTGATGCTGTGCCCATGACGTACCAGGCGACGGCTACTGTGTTGGGGTTGTACCCGTAAGCCTTGACAAGCGCGGCCGACACCGCGAGGGTCGTCGCCAGGGCGAGCACAAAGTCGAGGAGGGCAGCGTTGGCCGGGACGCCGTGCCTGTTAAGCCTCTTGAGCCAGCCGCTTGAGATGAAGTTGTCCCTGGCCATGGCCCAGAGGAGCCTGGCCTGGGAGCCCCCTCCGGCGCCAAAGGCTATCAGGGAGACGACAAGTATGAGGAAGTTCAGCCCGACCAGGGCGCTGAGGGGGAAATACCTCGACCAGGCCACGAGCTGGGGCAGGGCTGAGGACGTCACCTGGGGGAGCTCGCCCCTGGGCACGGCAACTAGCTCCGAGTAGGCCGCCAGGGCTATAGCAATGGCCGACACAGTGAGCCCAACGTATATAGCTTTCCAGACGTCTTTAGTAGGGTTGACGCCCTCCTCTGAGTAGAAGAGGGCTGTTCCGTAGCCAGCGAAGGTGAAGAACCCCACTATGGCCGTGGCCAACATGAGGCCCTTGAGGCCCCCAGTGCTGTTGGCAGGGTTAAGGTAATAGGCTGAGTTGTACGGGCTCCTCGCTATCACGACCGCGGTGAAGGCGACCACTATAACAAGCGTCGTCAGCACCGCTGCGGTTATTGCTATGCCGAGCCTCCTGGCCGGCTGCACTGACATTATGTAGGTCACCACGAGGGTGACCACGCTGGAGAGCAGCCAGGCCCAGATGGGCAGCATTAGGTGGTACGCGTAGTAAACAGTGTCAACCAGCAGCCAGCCTATGAAGAATGCGTTGGCCGCCTGCCACCAGTTGTAGAAGAAGTAGTTGCCCAGGGCGGTGAACTTGCCAGCGCCCTTGCCGAAGCCCAGCTCGGCGAGGCCATAGTAGCCGCCGGCGAACGACACTATCCTGGTGTACTCAAGTATTGGCAAGGACACAAGCACAAAGAGTATATAGCCTATAATCACGGGCCATATGGCCGCGGGCCCTGAGTCACTTATGAACGCAGTGACCTCTATGGGACCTATTATGGGGAGGACCCCAGCTACCACAGCGGCGACCATCGCATAAAAGGGCATGGAGCCCCTCCTGAGTTGGGACCCCACAGAAGCCCACCTATGCACAGGGAAGCGGTCGGCCTAAAAGCTCTTGACCTTAGGGTCGTATGAATGAGCTGGCCCCATCAGCGGGCTACATGCACTAAGGAAAGCCGCGGTTTATGAAAATGAAATGTGGACGTGGTGCGGCGGCCGGGATTTGAACCCGGGACCTTCGGCTTGGAGGGCCGACGTCCTAGTCCAGGCTAGACTACCGCCGCACCTTGCTGATCCCAGGTGCTTGGAGTTTTAAGTTTAAGGCGGCCTCGGCTTGAGCTTATTAGCCCTGGGTCTTACCTTAGCGCAGGCCGATGAGGACAAACGTTCCCACGGAGCCCAACCGCGAGACCAGTGACGAGGCTTCACGGCCTGAGGCCTTTCCTTATAGGCATGGAGGCTCAAGCAGGAATGTGAACATGGTTAAAAGGGTAAATAAAACAAGAAAAAAGGAGCTTAGAGTTAGGTGGTCAGGGCTTACTGGAGGCCCCCATTTATGAGCTGGTAGCTGAACTGGTTGGCTATCAGGTAACCCGCCGTGTTCACAGTGCTGTTCTGGAAGCCCTCAAGGTAGGCGTTCTCCTCAAACCCTCTGCCGTTCACTAGCACCTCAGCCGTTAATGACTTCTGCGTCAGGGCATTGTTTGCTGTCAGCCCAATTATGACCGCGCCCGTCGGGTTTATGAACTCCAGTATGCCGGAGAAGCCTCCCACTGCGTTGAGATCATAGTCAAGACTCTCAGTGAAGTTATAGCCTGGCCAGGAGTAGCTCAAAGAGTAGGTAGGCGCAAGGGCTATGCTCCCGTTCTGCAGGAAGGTCGCGTTATACGGGAACCTCGTCGGCGGTGTTATCGGTATTGCCACGAAGTCATAGTAGAGGGTCACGGGCCAGTTGGCGCTGACCCAGAGCCTGTAGGGCTCATAGCCCTGGGCCCATGAGCTCACTGTGAAGTCCTCGTCGAGGTAGTTGTAGGCGAAGGTGCCGGCGTAGTTGTACGCCTGGTCCACGTTAGTTACGCCCTCCTGCTGACTGCTAACTATCTCCTGGCCATGCTCGAACTCGAGCAGCGACGTGTAGTTTATGAAGTAGCTGGCCCCCTCCTGGAAGTAGAAGCCCGCGACCCCTGGGTTCATTATGAGCGGGCCTGTGTCGTGGTAGGAGGCCTGGCTAGTAATTATCTTAGCCCCAACCAGCGGGTTGCTCCTGTTGACCCACAGGAGCAGCACTCCACCAAGGTTCCAGTTGAACTCGGTGCCCGGCACCCCAAGGGCCTCCGAGGAGGCCAGCAGGTCAGCTATGTGTATCGCAAGGGTCGCATTAAGGCCGTAGGCCAACAGCGGTGTCAGGTCTATGATATCTGGCATGTGGAACGAGAGCGTGTTTATTGACGGCACAGGCTTCCACCAGAACAGGTTTATTCCGCCCGTGTATATGGTCTCGAATGGGTTCACGACGCCGGCCAGGTGGCCGTTGTAGTAAACCTTGACGTACCTCACGGCTGGTATGTTGGTGTACCAGAACTCGTCGTAGGCGTTGCCTTTGGTGTAGAGTATAAGCCACACCCTGTAGGTGCCATTGGGTATGGTCACCTGCTGCTCGACGTAGTCATTGTAGGCGTTTATTGAAGGCGTCATTGAGTATCCCAGCCTGTTCACGAAGAGCGGTATGAAGTAGTTCGGCAGGCCGGGCGGCGGGCTCCCCTTGTAGAGGAGCAGGCTGACGTTAGCTATGTAGTATCCAGTTATCCCTATGGAGGGAGCGTAGCCGTTAGGCACCATGAACTGGAACCTCACCGGGCCCCTGAGCAGGTTCTCGAACAGGGTCACGTCAACGGTCGTGGTGGAGTTCAGTATCTCCTGCGTCGAGCCCCAGAGAAGCGGGGTCCCGTTGGCGAAGACGTAAGCCACGGTGTCATACTGGGTGCCCCCTAGCTCCCTTATTGACATGTTGAGCAGTATCAGGCTGTAGTTCCCTGGAGGTATGTAAACGGTGGCGTTGTAGGGCAGGCCCGTGTGGTTGAAGACCACGTTCTTGCCTATCCATATGACTATGGGCGTCTCGTTGGGAGGCACGTACCTGAAAGCCTGGAAAGAGTAGTAGCCGTCGTGGTTGCCGGCTACCCCTGCGTCCCTAACTGCCAGGTTAAGGAGGCCTGAGGGCGGCGCGACCTCATGGGCGGCTGGCAGCTGTGGGTAAGTCCTTGGAGAGACAGCGCCGGCCAGCGGTGCTATGAACAGCACGACAAGCAGGACGGCCGCTATGGCAAAGATCGGAGACCTCATAATGTCCACCACTTAGCCTCTGCAGGTGTGTAACTCTGGAGGGAAAAATATGTTTTGCTATAAAGTTACAAGCGTGGGCTTTGTTGAAGCTGGACAGCGGGCCCGCCGGGATTTGAACCCGGGACCACCAGCTCCGGAGGCTGGCGCGCTGATCCTGGCTGCGCCACGGGCCCAGGAATTGGAGGGCCTCAGGCCTATAAAGCGCGGCCCCTACACCTTGACCCACCACCAGTATATGGAGTCCCCTCCGCCGCCTATCATGGGGTTCTCCTCCCACGAGACCGAGCCCTCGTAGCCGACTATGTAAGGCTTCACAACCCAGTAGGCGTTGGGCTGTATGGTGTAGACGTACATGTAGAGCTCCACTGCCAGGTCCTCAGCCTGCCTAAAGATGGGCAGTGACGCTGATGAGTTGGTCAGCTCGACGCTGTCGGCCTCAGATATGAGGTTCTGAAGCTCCTGGTACTCCATGGCCTCCTGCCAGAGCCACTTGCCTATCTCGGGCTCGACGCTCGGGCTCAGGCCTGGGTAGCTAATCTTTGACTGGTTGAAGTAGGCGCTGAGGTTCTCCAGGTAGGTCACGTTCCAGCCGTCAGGCTCCACCCACACGGTCCCGGTGTACTGGGCGTTCATCATATCTGAGGCCAGTGGGTAGTCAGCTACATAGCCGCTGTTCCATACGGCCATCGGGTTCATGCCGGGCACCCAGTAGGAGAGCATGGTAGGCCACGGGAGGTAGAGCGGCTGGGCCACTATGTTCGGGTCTATGTTGTGGAGGGCCGCGGCCCACATCTGGGCCGCCGTGTAGTCCGTCGTGTCGCCGCTTGATATTACTATCGGGAAGTAGACGCTTATGTTATAGAAGCCGCTCTCCTCGAGCAGCTCCTTGGCGTACGTCAGGTTGAACGTGGGGCAGCCGGCGAGCTGCGAGGGGGGTATGTAGATATCGAGACCCTTGATTATGGCCCCGCAGTAAAGGCTGCCGAAGTTGAAGTGGTACTTCACGTTCCCAACTATGTCGTTTATGTACTCAGTGTAGTTGAAGGCGTAGGCGAAGGCCTCCCTGACCAGGGGGTTGGCGAAGTACCAGCTGGGTACGTGGTACGCGGGGTTGAGCTGCGAGAGCAGGGACTCTGTTATGTTAAGGTTGAAGCCGAAGAACTCCTCAAGTAGGCTGGGGAACTCGTAAACCTTGGCCTCGCCCTCGCTCTCAAGCTGCTCTATGCTTGGTATGAAGCTGCTGGGCAGCCCAGTCACTATGTCCGCCTGGCCGGAGGCGAAGAGCTCATAGGCGGTCGTCGGGTCCTTGACCCACTCTATAACCACGGTATCGTTTGGCCTCGGCACGTCAGTTATGTTGTTCGGCCAGTAGGGGTTTGGCTTAAGCACAATGCTCTGGCCCGGCGTGTACGCCGCTATGTAGTAAGGCCCTGTTGCCATGGGGTCCCACCTGACCTCCTCGTTGTAGTCCCACTCATTGGCGGTCTGCTCGTAGCTGTAGAAGGCCTCCGCCAGCTGGGTCATGTTGTGGTCGTAGAGGCCTGTGAAGTTTATGCCGTCCCCCACCTCCTCGAGCCACTTCGCGTCAAGGATTCCTGGCCCCCATCCCTCGGCCAGAGCCGTGAAGAACACCTGTGGACTGACAGGCCTCACCAGGTGGAACGTGACAGTGTCGGTCTCGTTGTTGTAGCTGACAGCGTTTATGATCTCCTCGGCCCCCTGGGTGTCGTTGGGCGACGTGACGACGAAGGTGAAGGGCGTGTAGTTCGGTATGAGGTACTGCGCTAATATCCAGCCCCTTGTGGAGGGCACTCCTCCGGCCAGCAGTATGTCCCTTATCACGCTGTACCAGACGTCGTACGCTGTTATCGGGTCGCCGTTGGCGGCCCTAAGGCCAGGCCTCACCTTAAATATGTACACCGTGTAGTTCGGCGATATGGCCCCGTAAAGGTACCTGGCCGTGGCGTTGGACCAGTTGCCCACGGTGGGCAGGTACTCGGCCGCCATGGGTATGAACTTGTCCGTGTAGGGGCCATCATATATTAGCAGGGACGCAAATATGTTATCTATTACCTCAAAGCCAACGGTCTCATAATCTATAGCTGGGTCGAAGCTGAAGGGGCCTCCCGGCACGTTCTCTGCAACCACGATGGTGCCCGGGTTGGGCACGGACAGCTGCGGCGCAAATATGGAGAACTTGTCCTTCACGGAGCTTACTGCCAGGGTATAGCACGAGGTATAGTTATACGCGGTTTCATCGCTCACGTTTTTAGTTACAACTGTTAGACACACGGTGTAGAGGCCCGGCTTGTCATACTTAACAGTTATGGGGTTCTCCTTTGGCTCCAGGTAGGTCACGTTACCTAGGCCCGTGAGGGCTACCTGCTCCGCGTAGCCCGTGCCGTTAACTGAAGGTATGGTTATTGTGGTCCCGTTGCCCAGGTTCCAGACGTACTCCTCTATGGTCATGTTTGTCCCGGACGGCGGCTGCAGGAAGCCCGCTGAGAGGTTGACCGGCTGATCAACGTTAACCGCCTGGGCCGAGGGAGCTACCACCGGCACCGTTATGAGCTGGGCATAGCTCTCGTTGAACTGAGGCGGCGTGACGAGGACCTCGAGCAGGTTGCCCTGGGAGCTCCCCACGAGCTGGCCGTTCCTGTAGATGGCGTAGTACACCAGGTAGTGGCCTGGGTAGCTGTACGTAACCTGCGCCGAGCCCGTCGTTGAGTTCACGGCGCTGCCGTTGCCAACATATATGATAACGTACTGGCCAGGGGAAGGCGAGTACGAGGGCACGGTTATGTAGATGGGCTGTCCGGCTATTGTAGTGTAGGAGCTCAGCGCGGGCGGCGACAAAGTGTACGTGGGCCCTGCCGTGTATGGCGCACTGCTAGAGCCGTGCTGGTGCCACAGGAGGACGCCCAGGGACGCAAGGACTACAACAAGGACTACGAACAGACCCAAGGCGAGCCTACTAATGGAGGCCCGCGAGTGACACGCGAACCGACATCCCCCAATCCCCTCTGGGGCCACTAAGCGGCTTCAGCGGAGGCTATTAAGCCTTAAGCCTGGGGGAGGACCAGGACACCGTATGAGTTCAGCCTATACCTGGCCATGACGCTCACCTTAGTTGGCGGCCAGGTCAGCGACGTGTACTCCATGCCAAACTCAAGCCCGTTGAGGTAGAGCTCGCCCACCTCGCCGCCCCACGGCAGGAGGCCCTGAAGAGACCTCAGCATAAGGGTCAGGGGCACCATGACGCTCCCAGAGGCCAGCGGAGGCTCCAGCGTGAAGGCCACGTAGGTCCAGCGGCCTGGGCCCATGGGGTCAGCTATGTAAACTCCCCAGTTAACGACACCAGGCCTGCCGTTAACTATAGTGGGCAGGGCCAGGGTTGAGCTGGGCGACTGGTAGCCCATGGGGTTGAAGCCGGGGGTGCGGTAAAGCCATATCATGACCTCCAGCTCCCTGGGCCCCACGCTGCTCTGGCCAGGCCCCCTGGTGAGCCAGAGGTCGAACGCCAGGTCCCCCCTGCCGTTGGGGAACTCAACGGAGTAGTCAACGTACACCAGCGACTGGGGGAGCTGGCCTACCTTGGCCGGCAGCTGGAGCAGTGGTGAGGTGGGCGTCGAGAGCGTGCCCCAAGGCTTGTAGCCATAGATCACCTCAGGGTAGCCAAGTACCGTCTCAGGCGGCCTGGCGGCCGTGGCCTCGCTGTAGGAGACCACGACGTCAAGCCCGTCGCTGCAGAGCTTCGCTGAGGAGCTACCGGACCCCTCCCAGGTGTTCCACGGGTTTGGGTCAACTACTATGCCGTGGCCCTGGGGATCCTTCACCGTGACCCAGCTGGGCTCACCAGCCTTGGTGGAGGACGCGGCCACGCAGTCCCTGAGGCCGCCGGGAGGGACCAGGTTCAGGTAGCCTCCAAGGGACGCCAAGAGGGCATTCCCAGCTAGGGAGGCCGCAGGGGGCTATATTCCATGTTGCCTGCCCACGTCTTGCGCTCCTCACGCTTTTTATATGCCGCTTCAACTTACAGCATCGGTAAGTCATGAAGGTAGCAGTGGTCCACACGCTGATGGAGGAGGCGGGCGGCGGGGAGAGGCTGGCCATAAGCATCTACAGGGCTCTGAGGGAGCTGGGCCACGAGGCAGACCTCTACACGATGAGGCTCAACGCCAAGGCCTGGGAGCTCCTGGCCCCCGGGGAGCCGCCGCCCAGGGTCTTAGACATAGGGTTCCCCCTGGAGGGCATCTCCAGGAACAGGCTAACAAGGCTCAGGAGGATAATGGCCCTGAGGGCCTTCATGAGGGAGGGCCTCCCCAGGCTCAGGGAGGAGGGCTACGAGCTTATCTTTGAGACCCAGGCAAACCTGCCCTTCCCCTCCGACGCTGTCTACATACACTACCCGGCCCTCCTGGACTACATGGGAGGGGGTGGCCTCAGGTGGGCCTACAACTTGGCTGTGAGGCTTGCGGCCAGGCCCGTGCTGAGGGAAGCCTCCAGGAGGCCCCCAAGGCTCGTGCTGACCAACAGCTCGTGGACTGCTGGGAAGGTTAAGCAGGCCTACGGCGTTGAGGCTAGGGTCCTCTACCCCCCAGTTGAGGTCGAGGCCATAGGGGAGGCTGCGAGGGCCGCTGAGAAGGAGCCCATAGTCCTCACCGTGTCAAGGTTCAGCCCTGAGAAGGGACTTGACGTCATCCCTGCGATAGCCAGGGCCGTCAGGGATATGGGCGTGAGGGCTGAGTTCTACATGGTCGGCTCCACAGCCAGCTACTCCGGGCCGGTCATAGACTCGATAAGGGAGGAGGCGAGGAGGCTGAACGTTGATGATATAGTCCACTTAGAGTTCAATGTGCCAAGGGAGGGGCTCCTGAGGCTTTACGCCAGGGCCAAGGTGTACCTCCACCCGCCCTTCGCGGAGCACTTCGGCATAGCTATTGCGGAGGGCATGGCTGCTGGGGCCGTGCCGGTAGTCTACAGGGACGGGGGAGGCTGGACCGACATGGCCTCTAGGGTCGACCAGGGCCTCGGCTACGCCACGCCAGAGGAGGCCGCCAAGGTCATAGCGGAGCTCCTGGGCAATGAGGGCAGGTGGTCCAAGCTGTCAGCTGCCTCGGCAGAGGTGGCGAGGAGGTTCAGTTACAGCTCATTCAAGGAGACCCTGGCCAGGTACCTTGAGGAGCTGGGGTAGGTCAGGCGAGCCCCCACCTGCCTGCCGCGGCCCCCGCAGCTATGCCATAAGCCAGGGCGGCCAGCCCCCAGAGCAGCGACGCTGGGCTGCCGAGCAGCGCCAGCCTTACGGCCTGCGCCGCGTAAGTCGTGGGCTCAAGCATGGCCAGCGGCAGCAGGTACCTGGGCACAGCCGAGAGCGGGAAGTAGACAGGAGCAAAGAAGGTGAGCGAGAAGGCCGCTATCTGGCTCACCTGCTGCAGCAGCCTCCAGTTCTTCACCTTGGCCGCTATCAGGAGGCCAACCATGGAGCCCTCAAAGGTGCTCAGTAGCAGCGCAATGATAAGGTAGGCTAACCCGACGTCGCTAAGCGTCATGTACCTGAGCGCCACTGCCACGCCAACTATGAGCAGGCCCGACAGCATGGCGAAGATGTTGTTCACCAGCGCTGACGTTATAGCGTACGCCCACAGGGGCACCCCGCTGGCAACCATGATGGAGATCCTGCCGCCCTGCCTGTCGATGCCTATGTTGTTTGGCACTGAGAGCACGCCGGAGAGGGCTACCTGGAAGACTATGGTCCCTGAGACCAGGTAGTAGATGTCCTGCCTGCTCACTATGTATCCGAATGACGCTATTATGGCAACTGGGAACACTATTAAGTAGAATATGTTCACTGCAAACCAGGTCCTGGCCTCCTTAATGAACATCTCGGCCAGCGACTCAAGCTCCCTCAGCATCCCTCATCACCTCCAGGTACACGTCCTCAAGGGACGGGGCCCTCACCTCAAACCTACCCTTAAGCCTTGACACGAAGTCCCTGACCTCGTCCTCCCTGACCCTGTAGACCTTGCCCTCGTCCAGGTCAACTACCTCGTAATAGTACGCGAACCTCTTCCTCAGCTCCGTCGGCGTTCCCTCGGCTATGACCTTCCTGTTAATGAAGTAAACTCTGTCGGAGAGCGCCTCGGCCTCCTCCATGTAGTGCGTGGTCAGGAGTATGGCCCTGCCCTCGCCCCTGAGCTGCTTAAGCAGGCCCCACAGCTCCCTCCTGGCCTCGGGGTCGAGGCCAGTGGTGGGCTCGTCCAGTATGAGCACCTCTGGCCTGTGAACAACAGCCATAGCTATCAGGGTCCTCCTCTTCAGCCCTCCCGAGAGGTCTATGACGTACTTGTCCCTGTGCTCCCAGAGCCCCAGGGCCTTCACAGCCTCCTCAGCCATCTCCCTGGCCTTGCCGCGCGGGACCCCCCTTATCCTGGCGGCGTAGTAAACGTTGTCAAACACGCTGAGGTCCAGGAAGGGGACCGCCTCCTGGGGGGCGACGCCCAGCCTTAGCCTCACCCTCCTGTCGCACGGGTCGCCGCCGAGGACCCTGACCCTCCCCGACTGCGGCCTGAGCTCGCAGTACAGGTGCCTCACCAGGGTCGTCTTGCCCGCCCCGTTGGGGCCCAGCAGGGAGACAAGCTCCCCCTTCATAACCTTCAGGCTGACGTTCTCCAGGGCCACGACCTTACCATATGACTTGCTCAGCCCCTCCACCTCTATGGCAGCTTCCACGCCTCACCCCCTCCTGAACTTGGCCTTCACGCGGCTCTCGCTGGAGCTTAGCTCAAAGACTATGGAGCCCTCGCCGCCGCCCAGGGAGCTGTCAACGTCTACTGAGATTGAGCTGTCCTCGCTCTCCTTAACTTTAGGCGTCACCGAGACGCTTTCCCTGGCCGTGGCATCTATGTTAACGCTGCTCCCCTCGGCGTCCACCGCTATCCTGGACTCGCCCCTGAGCTCCCCATATGAGAGCTCAAGGTCTGCCTCGCTGTCGCTGAGGTCGAGCTCAGCCGCCAGGTTGCCCAGGTCCTTCAGGGACACTGACATGGATGACTCCAGCAGGTCGGCCCTGAACGAGCCCAGGCCGCCGTAGGCCAGCTTAACGTCCCCCTCCTCGGACTCCACTGACAGGGAGGAGGCCCCGGGCGGCAGGGAGACCTCAACGTAACAGCCGTTGGAATCTATTACGAGCTCGTCGTCCTTAAGGCTCACGTCGTACTTGCAGCCCCTCCAGTAGGGGTAAACCGTTACCTTGCCCTCGCCCTGCCCCAGCCTCAGGGAGCTCCTCCTCAGGCTTGCCCTCACAGACTTGACCGGCCTTATTGAAGTGGAGTAAACCTCGGACCCCCTCCCAGCGGCCTCGCCAAGAGCAGCGCCGACGGCGCTAGTTATTGCCCTCCCCAGCAGCCTGTCGAGCCAGCCAAGGCCAGAGGCGTAGGTGCCGTGGTACCCCCTGACGTGGTCCTTGTAGCTTACGACAGCCACGTCGCTGAGCCTGGGCTCCAGGACGCCGGCCAGCGACTTAGGCGCCTCGACAGACACGACCTTCCTTATGCCTTCCAGGGCCTCCCTGACCAGGGCCTCGTCAACGTCGTCAGTTACGCTCACGCTCACGCAGTCGCTGACGAGCACCCTCCTGCCCTGGGCCCTGGCGTCCTCGAGAAGGGACCTGGTGACGTCAACGTGTAGCCTGTTTGACATAACCAGGAGGCCCGACTCGCCTTTACCGCCACTCTCTACCTTGACCTGGCCCTGCGACTCCACGAGCCTTATGGCCTCGTAGGCCCTCTTCCCAAGCTCCGTCAGCTCGTACTCGCCGGAGCTGTTCCTGGTCACCAGCGCTGAGAGCCTCCTCATGTGAAAGGTCATGGTGCCGGTGTCCTTGACCCCGGCCGCATCCATGAGCTCAGTGAACGTCAGGTGCCCCCTGTCGCCGAGGGCCCTTATTATGGCCCTCCTTGTCGGGTGCGAGAGGGCCTCGAACACGTCCTCTGACAACTGCTCACCCGCTCAATTATTTGAGGAGACTCGTCAAAGATAAGGCCTTCTGACGAGCCTCCTCCTCAGGCCGCTGGTCCATGTGGCGAGCGGGCTCGCCAGTTAGCTGACGTATTCTAAACTATCAGAGAACCTCGCTCCCCAGCCTCCTCCTGAGCGCGGACTCGTACCAGGGCTCCCTCATGGAGCCCAGGGCCACGGGAACCATGGAGGAGAGCCTCCTGACCAGCTCCCTGGCCTTCCAGAGGGGCGGCTCGGGCAGCCTTGAGTTCCAGTTGTCGTAGCCCACGTGCACGCTCACGGGCCTTATATCAGCCACCCAGGAGACCATGACGTCCAGGTCAAAGTCCATTATGGGCTCTATGGAGACGTACTTGTAGGGCCACCTGAGCTCTGCCATGGCCTCATGCCTGGCCGACGGCGGAGGGGCCCTTGACACGGACCTTGCAAGGTCGTCCCTGTTGGTCTCTATGGTGGCGCCTAGCACAGAGTTCCTGGGGAACAGGTCGAGGAACTCGCCGTACCTTGCCGGGTTCTTAGTCAGGAACATGAACCTGGTTGAGGGGAACTCCCTGGCCTTCCTCAACACCCTGGCTATCCACTCCGAGGGCATGGCGTCGCTGAAGAGGTCACCCATGTCAACTACGAACACTGTGTCGCCCGGCCTGAACCTGGCCCTCTCGAGGTCCTCCTCATGGAGGGTTGGGACGAAGCCGTTCCTGTACTTGGGGCTATCCCTGAGCTTCCCCTCTATCAGCCTCATGGCCCAGCAGTAGGTGCACAGGTGAGGGCAGCCGGTAACCGGGTTCCACGACCTGTTGGGGCTCACCGGCCTCCTTTTGCCCAGGTCAGGCAGCAGGGACATGATCTTCAGCTACAGTATGGGCTTTCAAGGCTAATATCCCTGAGTTAGAGAGCTCACGGTATGACCTCCGTGGAGTCCTCCGTCGGGTCGTACCTTAAGTCCTCCAGCCTCACGACGCCCTCCTTGACAAGCCTCTCCACCTCCGGCATTATTGAGAGCACGGAGTCCAGGTAGGCCCTTGTGACCCTGTCAACTGCCATGAAGCCCTCGTCACCCCAGTCCCTCTCTATTGAGGCGTAGAGGCAGCGGCCCCCGCAGTACCTCCTGTAAGGGCAGGAGGCGCACTCCTTGGCCAGGTAGGGGCCCATGAGCCTGAACCCCCTGTCCACGGTGCCCAGCTCGGCCCACCTCTCATATACAGCTATGGGGCATGCTAGGACCCTGCCGTCAGTGCTCACCGCAACGCTCCTGTAGCCGGCCCCGCAGGGGGAGCCAGGGTAGCCGCCGAAGAAGTGGGCGCTGATAACTCCAAGTATTGGAACTATCTTGAGCACCCTGCCCCTCCTCAGCTCTGATATGAAGAGCTCCACGAGCCTCCTTACCCCCGGCAGGTAGCTCCTCTCGGCCCACCCCTCAAAGTCCCACCTGGGGGACCAGACCACGTCGAGCTGCCAGTGAACCTTGTCAAAGAGCCCGAGGCCCAGGAGGTGTGTGACGTCCTCGTAAATGTCAGTGTCCTGGGTGACTGACATCCTTGCTATGGTCTCCACCCCAAGAGACTTCAGGTGCCTGGCGGCCTCCAGCACCTTCCTGTAGACCCCCCTGCCCCTGTGCCTGTCAGTGACCGACTCCCTGCCGTCTATCGAGAGCAGGACCACGTTCATCCTCTTCCAGTAGGAGTCTGGCAGAAGCCTGTAGAGCGTGCCGTTGGTCTGCACACCGTACCTCCTGGCCCTGACCCTGTCCATGAACTCCTCTATGAACCTGGGGTTGGCCAGGGGCTCGCCGCCATAAAATATTACTGTGGCCTGGGGGTCCGCCTCCACGAGCTTCCTCAGCCTCTCAATGTCATACTTTACTGTGTATGGCACCACCTTGCTGGGGAAGGAGCCGCCGCAGTAGTCACACCTCAGGTTGCAGAAGCCTGTGGTGAACACCAGCCACAGCAACTTCCTTCCCTTGGAGGGCCCTAGGCCGGGGCATTTGAGGCCTCGTCAGTGTCTCTTATGGACAGCAGCTGCTCGAGGGCCGCCTCAGCCGGGGCCTTCCTTGGGCTGACCCTGGGCAGCGGGAAGCCGAGCATTGCGTTTACGTAGAAGGCCGCAGTTAGCATGTCCCTGGCCCACACGGTGAACGCGACCTCTGGCCTCAGCCAGGAGAAGCCGTATGGGTGAAGCACCCTTGAGAGGTTGGAGTAGAGCTCCATGGGTCCATCAGGGTTCAGGCCCGCCAGGTAGCTGGCTATGAACACCAGTGCGCTGGCCTTTATCATGGGCAGCGTGAAGTACCTGGCCTCCCTGCCGCAGAAGGCGCACTTTATTGCGGAGCCCTTTTTCCTCTTCCTGGTCTCAAGCGTGGCCCTGAGGTACTTCTTCTCCAGGGGCAGGTCCTCTATGGGCTTTGAGTACTCTGGCCACTTCAGGTGCCTCTCGCACACGGGCTTCCCAGCAAGGAATATGGCGTCCCCCTCGAGGCTCTTCCTGCCGCTGAGCTTCTTGACCCTGCCCACGGCCTCCGGCCCGCTCCTAACTATGTAGCCGTCGTCAACCATGGCGTGCCAGGCCCTCTCCCTCAGGGCCTTTATGTAGAGGTCCGTGGTCCTTGAGGCTATGAGGCACAGCGAGCCCCTCTCTAGGAAGAACCTCACCGCAACCTCAGCAGGGTAGAGGAGCCCAGCCGAGGCATTGGTGAGGCCTACGTCTATGGCATACTTCATGTCGTCGCCCAGCCTTAGGCCGGAGACCAGGGACTTCTCCCTCTCCATGGCCTCCTTGACTAGCCCCACGAGCTGGCCGTCCGAGGGAGGGGCCCTGTCTATGACCTCCACAGTGCCCTCCCTGAGCCTCAGGAACTCCAGCACCTCGGAGCTTATGGAGAGCAAGGGATCACCCCTTGAAGATGCCCATCTCCCTAGCCACGTCAAGCATCGCCGACGACGCCGTCACGACCGGCAGCCTCCCCCTGAGCCTGTCAAGTATGGGGAGCGTTGAAAGTATCGTGCACGCCACGTATATTGCGTCAGCCTCGCTCCTCTGGGCCACGCTCACGGCGTCTACCACCAGCTCGTGGGGCGTTGAGGCTATTGCCTTGCCCCCTGTCCTGCCAAGGGCTATGGAGCCCACGACCTCAAAGCCGTTCTGCCTGAGCCACCTGACCTCGTAGTCGTGCCTCCACTGGTTGTAGGGCGTCACCAGGTAGACCTTCCTGGCACCGAGCTCCGTGAGCCTAGTAATTATGGCCTCCGTGGCTATTATAACCGGCACGGAGAAGAAGTCCTTTAACAGCTTGAACTGGAACCTCTTGAAGGCGCCGTAGGACCTGGCGTACAGTATGCCGTCAGCCCGCTCCGCCTCCTTCTTGAACTTGGAGAGCTCGGCGAACATCAGGTCCATCTCGTCCTTCCTTATCCCGTGGCCCGGCCTGTACTGCATGTAGAAGAACCTGAACTGGCCCGGGTAAAGGGCCTCGAGGTCCCTCTGCAGCGTCGGGTTCTCGCTTGAGAGTATTACTGAGAGCGCCTCTATCCCCTGCTGGGCCCTGGGCCCGCTTGGGCCTTTAACCCTGAGCTGCGGGTGTAACGCTTACTATTGCCGGGGACCACGGCTACCCCCGGCGGGAGCTTGGTAAGGGCTGGGCCCTTTGAGGTCTCCATACTCGCCGCCGACAGCATGGGGGTAAGGAGCATAGCCACGGTGGCCGAGGCCTGCGGCGTCAGGCTTGGCATAGACCTGGGCGCCTCGCTCGCGCCCAGGAGGTACGGCCTGCCCCCTCACCAGCTTGAGCTCCAGGCGCTGCACAGCGCCCTTGAGAGGATAGCCGAGGAGGTCTCGAGGTCAGACGCCATAATAATAACTCACTACCACTATGACCACTACCTAAAGGACAGGCCGGACCTCTACTACGGCAAGAGGCTGTTCATCAAGGATCCAACAAATAACATAAACTGGAGCCAGAGGGGGAGGGCTAGGAGGTTCCTGGTTGAGGGCAAGGTGGAGCAGAACTCCCAGGTCTCCTACGCGGATGGGCAGTCCTTCAAGGTGGGCGACCTAACACTCGAGTTCTCCCCGCCCGTGTGGCACGGCGAGCCAGGCACCAAGGTGGGCAGGCTGATAATGGTCAGGGCCTCGTGTGACGGCGAGTCCATAATATTCGCCAGCGACTCCCAGGGGCCCGCTGACCCACAGGCGGTGGAGCAGCTCAAGTCGTGGGCTGGGGCCAGGCTCCTGGTGCTCAGCGGCCCCCCGACTTACTTCGCTGGCTTCAAGGTGCCCGTTGAGGCCGTCCAGAGGGGCCTTGACGGCCTGATGGAGTTGATCAAGGCCCACGCGGCTGACACCATAGTAGTAGATCATCATCTCCTCAGGGACCTCAACTACAGGGAGAGGCTTAGGGAGCACTACAGGGCCGCTGAGGACGCCGGCGTCAGGCTGCTGACCGCGGCCGAGCTGATGGGCGTCGAGGTGAACCAGCTGGAGGCCAGGAGGAGGGAGCTCTGGGGCAGGGCGGGCGAGGAGGGCGCTGAGGATAACGAGGATTATGAATAATCGCGCAACTGAACTATACCTAATTTTATAAAATGGGAAGGGTGAGGGGTCCTGGCAAAGCTTACAGTGATCCTCCTTGACTCCGCGCTTGAGGTAATCCCCAAGGAGCTTGCCTCCCACCCCCAGGTGCTCAAGTCAGCCAGGAGGTACGGCCTGAGGCCCGAGGAGATGGTCCTTGACGCTGGCCTACACTGGAAGGCCATGAGGTCCCTGAGGGACTGGTGGAGGAGGGGCAGACCCGACATAGTGCACCTCAGCCTCCTTAACCTGCTCGAGAAGAGGCCAGTGCTCGAGGGCGTGGTGGAGGTCTACATGCACCTCCAGGATGGCAGGGTCTTCGCGTTCGCCCCTGACATAAGGGTGCCAAAGAACTACGACAGGTTCAAGGGCCTCATGTCGCAGCTGCTGAGGAACAACAGGGTGCCGCCGAGCGGGAGGCCGCTGGCGTGGAAGGTGGCTGACAGCCTCAGGGAGTTCCTGGGGAGCAGGAAAATCATAGTTTTCTCCGAGGGCGGGGCCAGCTCTGACGCGCTCTCAGTTATCAGGGAGGCGTCACAGCTTGGGGTGCCCGTGGGCTTCGGGGCTTTCCCAAGGGGCGACTTCTCAGACGAGGTAAGGTCGCTGGCCCTCAAGTATTACAGGATAAGGGAGGGGGAGCCCCTCAAGTCTTGGGACGTGGCCTGCTCAATAGCCAACGCCTACTACGAGCTCTAGCGCCTGACTGTAAGCTCGTCAATGTCCTCAGGGTACCTGGTAAGCCTCCTGGCCCCGTCCTCGGTTATGACGAAGGTGTCACTGTGCCTGAAGCCCCCGAGGCCTGACACGTAAAGGCCCGGCTCTATGGTGACTACCATGCCTGGCCTGAGCTCCTGGTCATTTCCAACGTCGAGGAACGGCGGCTCGTGCTCCTCAAGCCCCAGGCCGTGGCCGCTGTGGTGCCTCAGCAGGCCCTCAACCCCAAGCTCCCTAGCCTTGGCCCTCATGGCCCTGTCCACTTCTGAGGCCCTGGCCCCTGGCCTCAGGGAGTCTATGGCCGCCTGCCTCACCTTCAGCATCTTATCAAAGTAGTCCCTGGCCTCGCCGCTTGGTGTTCCTAAGATCAGCGTCCTCTCGAGCTCGGCGAAGTAGCCCCCGACCTCGGGCCCAGAGCCTATCCCAATAACGTCTCCCTCCCTCATGGGCCTCTCGGCCACCAGGGCGTGGGGATACGCCGAGAACTCGCCCACCTGCCCCCTAAAGCCCACAACCCAGCCAACTGTGCCCCTCAAAGGCACATAGGGCGAGTAGTAGCTGTTCATCTCCCTGCTGACCTCAAGGCTGGCCTCCAGCGAGACCTCCCAGTCCCAAGTGCCAGGGGCTATGAGCTCCATGGCCTTGTCTATGGCCCTTGCTGCCCACCTGCCGCTCTCCTCTATCAGCGAGAGCTCCTCCTGCGACTTGATGAGCCTCATGCTGGCCACTAGGTCGCCCATGTCGCTCCACTTGACCCCCCTCTTGGCAAGCAGCTCCTGGAGCGGCGGGCCGGCGTAGCCGTATGCTCCCTTGGGCCCCAGCGGCTCCCCCATGACTGACCTGAGCCCAGAGCTAGCTATGGCATCGGCTATTTTGTTGGCCACGTGAACCTCCCCCGGGTAGTCGAAGTAGTACTCGAAGTGCCTGACGACACCTCCCCACCTGGAGTTCCTGTACTCGGCGTGGCCCATCTCGACGCTGGGCAGCACCGCAAACGGCTCGCCGTCCACTGGTATCACTACTACAACGGGTCTCTCAGTAGCTATGAAGGAGAGGTTAGTGAAGTAGAATATGCTTATGGACGACGTCAGTACCGCCGCCTGGGCCCCTGAGGCGGCCACCTTCTCCCTGAGCGCGTTCAGCCTCCTGTTGAGCTCAGCCTCAGAGACTCTGGGTATCAAGCCCTGCACCCAGCCTCAGCGGCCTAGTAAGGTAAAATGCGCCCATGAAGGCCTGGTACCAAAAGAAACTTACTTAATCAGCTGGGGTCTGCGCTGGGGGAGTTAAATTAAAAACCCACTGCAACAACATCCTGCCATGACTGAGCCAGAGGTTGTCGCCTTGAGCCAGGGCAGCCAGGCCGCCAGACAGAGAATACTCCTTGGAGTGCCAGGCCTAGACGAGATGTTCTCGGAGGGCGTGCCCAGGGGCTCCATAATACTCGTTGCGGGCTACCCCGGCGCCGGGAAGACGACGCTGGCCAGCCAGTTCGCCTACGCCGGGGCGGCGGCCGGGGAGCCCTCGCTCTACGTCAGCTTCGTGGAGCCCAGGGAGGACTTCATGGCGAACGCCTCCCAGTTCGGCATGGACTTCAGGCCCCTGGAGTCCAGGGGCCTCTTCAGGTACTACGAGGCCCTCAGCGTCAGCGACCCCGACGCCCTCGGTGACGTCGTCGAGGACGTGCTCTCGCAGGCCGACAGCATGGGGGCCAGGCGCGTGGTGGTTGACAGCGTGACGGCGGTTGAGCAGCTGGCCAGGGACCCCCCGAGGGCCAGGGAGATAATGCACTCAGCCCTATACCTTGGGCTCAAGAGGAGGGGGGCCACGGCCCTGCTCATAGCTGAGCTCCCGGTCGGCCAGGAGTCCTCGGGCCTGGGGCCGGAGGAGTTCATAGTTGACGGCATAATAGTCCTGAGGTACAGGGTCGTCAAGGGGAAGCTGGAGAGGTACGCCGAGATAAGGAAGATGAGGGGGACCAACATAGGGTACGCGTCCCTCCCCTACGCCTTCACCGGGAGAGGAATTGAGTTCGCCCCACCCCTGAGGCCTGAGGCCCTTCCCAGCGGCGTGAAGCCGGCGCGCAGGTACCGCCTCAACGACTTTGTAATGCCTATGGGCACCGGCACGCTGATAGTTTATGACCCATCGCTCGACCCCACTAAGTTCTCTCTCTGGTACCTGGCCGCGCCTGCCCTGGCCTCGGGCCTCAAGGTTAAGGTGGGCTCCTACATACATGGCGTGGCAAGTATGAGGGACTTGCTGGAGGGCTGTGGACCCGAAGTCGCAAGGAGGGCTGATAGCCTGCTCATAGAGAGCTACGACGCCTCCTCGCTCACCATAGGCGAGGCGGAGATAATGACCTACACTAGCGACCTCAGCTTCAGGCCGGATGTTGTTATAGTAGAGGGCATACACCTGCTTGGCGAGTTCAGCGACAGAAGCGACTACGTGGGGCTTGTCTACAGGACCCTGCTCAGGAGGGCCTCAATGAACATAAACACGTTCCACCTCTACGCGTCTCCCAGGGAGTCTGTCTGGAGCATCCCGCTCTCGGGCTACTATGATTACGTCTTCTACCTGTCAGCCAGGGGCGAGAAAGCCATTCTTGAACCGCTCCGGGTGTGGGGGGAGCCCACGCCGCCGGTAAAGCCAATAGAGGTAGACCTGAGCGGGGGCTGCAGGGGGCTCCTCAACAGGGGCTTCAGGCTGGAGGCTGTAGCTGAGCGTTAAACTCCCTGGCATCAGCGGACAGCGAGGGAAGTGCGTGGAGATACTTGTGATAGGCGGCGGAGCCGCCGGCATGTCAGCGGCCTCCTGGGCCAGGAGGAAGGCGCCTGACGCGAAGATAACGGTCCTCGAGAGGACCAACATAATAAGCCACGCCCCCTGCGGGGTTCCCTACTACATAGGTGGGCTCTTCAGGGACTACTGGCTGCTCCAGGCCTACGACGCTAAGTTCTTCAGGGAGAGGAGGAACATAGAGGTTATTACAAACGCGGAGGCCGAGGAGCTCGATGTCAAGTCAAGGGCTGCAGTGGCCAGGGTAGGTGGGCAGAGGGTCAAGTTTGAGTTTGACAGGCTTGTCATAGCCACTGGGGCGAGGCCCAGGAGGCTTCCCAACGCCGACGGCGCTAGGGTAGTCTACGTTCACCACCCGGCTGATGCCGAGATAGCAAGAAGCGCCGCCGAGGCAGCTAGAGAGGTCACGGTAGTTGGGGGAGGGGTCCTGGGCGTTGAGATGGCTGAGCAGCTGAGGAACATGGGCAAGGTCGTCCACCTGGTGCACAGGGGGCCCTACCTGATGAGCAGGGACCTGGACGAGGAGCTGGGCTCCAGGCTAACCGATATGGCCAGGAAGGCTGGCGTTGACCTCAGGCTGGGGGCCACGGTGGCCGAGGTGAACGGGGACAGGGTTAGGCTCACGGACGGCAGCGAGCTGGCCTCGGACCTAGTAATAGCTGCCATAGGCGTTGAGCCCAACGTTGACCTCGTCAGGGGGCAGCTGAGGCTGGGCCCCCACGGGGCCATAGCCGTTGACGACAGGCTTCAGGCCACCTACGACTACGTCTTCGCTGCAGGCGACGCCATGGAGCACAGGAACATGGTCACTGGGCAGCCGGACTGGAGGCCTCTTGCACCTATAGCAAACAAGTCAGGCCTGGTGGCGGGCGTCAACGCCGCAGGGGGTGACAAGAGGTTCCCGGGAGTCCTTGGGGACATAGTGACGAGGTTTGAGGGCATTGCCTTTGGCAGGGTAGGCCTCAACGAGGCTGAGGCGAGGAGGGCCAACATAAAGTACGTAACCTCGACGGTGACCACTAGGTCAAGGGCCAGGTACTACCCGGGCGGCGGCGACGTCACAGTAAAGCTCCTGGCCGAGGAGTCGAGCGGGGTCATAATAGGCGGCCAGGTCTCCGGCCCTGAGGAGGTCATGGGGAGGCTGGGGATCATAGCGGCAGCCATCATGAAGAGGATGACCGCGGAGGACCTTTTCTTCGTCGAGATAGGCTATCACCCAAGCTCGGGCAGGGCTTGGGACCCCATAGTCTTGGCTGCCAGGCAGCTGATGAAGGTCTAGGGCCTCAGGGGGATAACCCGTCTTCATCAATCCGACACTGATGGTGACATCACCGGCCCAGGCCCCGCTGTCCAGCTAGGCTTAAAGCCTCAAGGCACCGCCTATCCACCCTAGCGGCTATCCTAGCCGCTATCCTGTCGTTTACATACTTGCCGTGAGGCCTCAGGCCGCCGCTGAAAGTCATCGGTATGTGAAGCAGCTCGTGAACTATGACCTCTGCCTTCCTCTCTGGCGGCAGCCTGTCGAACCTCTCTGAGATGAACTCTATGAGGTAGGCTGGCTCCATGTTGAGGACGTACCTCCAGGCGGAGGGCATCGAGTATATCCTTGCTACGGCCCTTGACCTTGAGCCCCTGCTCCTTACTACGTACACCCTGCCTGGGTCTATGTTGTCAAGCCCCGCGCTCTCTATTATGCACTTCACGGCTCTTTCGAGGGCTTCGTCCCTCTGATAGGTTATCAGCGCGACCACCGCAGCGCAAGTAAGAAGAGGGAGAATTATTGGGGTGCAAAAGCGATTGCTAAGCCTTTGTAGACCTGTTACTGCCCCTGAAGGGCGCGGCAACCGTGAGGGTCCATGTCATGTTTTACTGCGCCGCCGCTAAGACCCAGCGTCAAGGGGCTGCGGCTCGCCTGAGGGCCAGCAAGCTCACCTAGCCACGGCTCCTGCAAGGGCGCCGTTGACGGCCGCTGCAGACATAAGGCCTACAGGGCGTCAGCTACAGGGGACCCTCTTGGAAAAGGACGACGCCTCCACGCTTGCCGCGTCGCTTCTCGGAGGACTTGGCGCCGTCGCAATGTTCCTAAGCGCCTTAGCTGTTGCCCTGGGCTGCGGGACCTGCAGGTACATCATGTATGCGGGGACCGCCATGCTCCTGGCCTCCGTGGCCTTCTGGGCCGCGCTCCTCGTGCCCCGCGGTGGAAAGGGCGCCGAGAAAGCTTGAAATAACAGCGATACGGCCCCGTTAAGGTCGGCCTGGGCAAGCTGCTGCCGCCTTCAACTGAGGGCTGCTTGTGCCAAGGGTTCTTGGCGTTGTCAGGGACTTTAGTGATATAATAGTTGTTGCCGCGGACCTCAAGGTAATGTTCTCAGCTAATGTTTGAGCATTTTAATCAATAAATTAAAGGTGTTTTAATTAAAAACTCTAATAATTTTAAATCTGACAGGTTAAGTTTAAATTTAAGACCTCTACACCACTCTCCGGTGGTCACAACGAGGCTCACCTTGTTGGTTGTTGCTATTATTGTCATAATTGTCGTAGTGGGGGCATCCGTGGCCCTCCTGGTAAACCACAACAGCAACGCGGTGAGCGTTGGAAGTATATCAGTTGGCGTCTCCTCCTTTGATGCTTACAGGGTTAACCCATCGATATCAAATGTGCCTGTCAAGGTTAACTACGTAATATACTCGCTGACCCCCTCGCTGTATGACGCCCTGCTCAAGGGCGATGTTGACATAGCTATACTGCCAGCCGACCTCGCTGGGCTGGCCCTGCTGCAGAGCAACAGCACTTATGTAATAGCTGTTGACTTCCCGCTCTTCCAGGGTATAATAGTGCCCGCCAACTCAAACATAACGTCGCCGGCCCAGCTGGCGGGCAAGACCGTTGCCATACCAGTGGGCACTGGGACCTACTACCTCTTCATGATAATGATGAAGGAGCTCTACAACCTCACGGTGTCCCCCAACTTAACTGGCCCTGACGTGGTTCACGTGATAAACGCGGCCCCAGGCAACGTCATAGACGCTGTCCTCACGGGCTCAGCCCAAGCGGGAGTCATATGGCAGCCCATGCTGGCAGAGGCCGTTGAGCTCTACCACATGAAGGTGATCGCCACCTACCAGGAGATGTGGCACAACCTGACCGGGCAGGAGACGGCCCCCTTCCTGGTCTGGGTAGCCACTTCAAAGCTTGTCAACAACAGACACCTGCTCGTTAACGTGCTCACGCTGCACGCCGAGTCCGCTAATGCCTGGGACAGCAACGAGAGCCTTGCGGTCCTCGCCCTTGAGAAGCTCTACGGCGTCCCTGGCAACGTCTCCCAGCTGGTATGGGCGTCTACTAACGACACGCCGACTTCTGTGTGCATAAACCAACAGGAATACCAGGAGCTCGTGTCCGAGTGGCAGTACCTGGTCAGGTCAGGGTTCCTGCCCACGATGCCTAACACATCAAGAATAATAACGTGCAGCGACCTGGGGCTCAGCTGACATGAGGGCCCAGAGGGCCGTTGGCTACGTGCTCGGCGTCGCCCTGGTCGTTATAGCCTGGCAGCTCTCCTCCACGCTATCCTCCGGCCTCATACCTGGCCCGGTCCCAGCCCTCAGGTACTTGGCCGCCCATCCAGGGGCGGCGGCGTGGAGCACGGCGATAACCCTTGCTGACGCCGTGGGAGGGTACGCGGTGGCCTCAGCCATGGCGGTTGCTGGGGCGGCCATATATGAGCTTGGGGACCTGGGCGAGTCAACAGTGGAGACTGTCAGGGAGGTGCTCCACAGCGTCACCCCAGTGGCGTGGAGCCTCGCCCTTCTCATACTTCTAGGCTTCTCCAGCAGGCTGGTTCCCATACTCGTCAGCGGCCTCTCTGCATTCCCTCCCCTTGAGACGTCGCTGATAGAGGGGCTCAACACGTCAAGGGCAAGGTTTGGGGACCTGGCCGCCGCCCTGAGGCTCAGGGGCCTCAGGAGGCTCGCCTACATAGACCTCCCCGCCTCGGTCCCCTACTTCGCCTCAGGCTCCAGGTCAGCCCTGGGGGTGGCGCTCATAGTGTCGCCCGTGGCTGAGGCCTTCGGCACTGCAGGGGGCATAGGCTATGGCCTCTACCTCTTCTTCGAGCTCCACCAGTACGCCGCCTTTGAGGCCTGGTCGCTGCTCCTGGTGCTCGTCATGATAATCATAGACCTGGGCGCCCTGAGGCCCATAGAGAGGTGGGCCATGAGATGGATGGAGTGACCGTGCTAGTTAAGGAAGTGTCCAAAAGCTTTGGCAAGGTTACCGTGCTACACCGCGTGAGCCTTGAGGCCAGGGCCGGCGAGGTCCACGCCGTGGTGGGGCCAAATGGTGTTGGCAAGACGACGCTGCTCAGGATCATAGCTGGCATAATAAGGCCTGACAGCGGCCTCGTAGAGGTCAAGGGAAGGGTCTCGCTCGTGCCCCAGGGGGACTCCCTCCTGCCTTGGAGGTCCGCGCTGAGAAACATAACGCTGCCGCTCGAGGTCTACGGCGTTCCTGTCGAGAAGGCCAGGGAGGAGGCCGTGAAGGCCTCCGAGAGGCTTGGCATAACCAGGTTCCTGAACTCTTACCCCAGGGAGCTCAGCGGGGGCACCAGGAGGAAGGTGGCCATAGCTAGGTCGCTGGTAACTAACCCTGACGTGCTGCTCCTTGACGAACCCTACACGGGCCTTGACCTGGAGGCCGTCAGGTCCCTCAATGACATACTTAGGTCGCTGGCGGGCGAGGGAAAGACTGTTATAATTGTAAGTCACCAGATCGAGGAGACGGCCCAGGTGGCGGACGTGGTCACGGCCATAGCTGGAAGGCCGGGCACCGTGGTGGCCCATGAGGACCTTAGGAAGGCGGCGCCGAGCGAGAGGGCCGAGGTTATTAGGAAGGCGGCAGGGTGGTCATGATGGCGCTAAGGGACCTGAGACAGTACCTGGAGCTCCTTGAGTCCAGGGGAATGCTGAGGAGGGTTAAGGCCAGGGTCTCCCCCGTGCTTGAGATACCTGAGATACTCAGGAGACTCATGAAGTCTGGAGGGCCAGCTGTGCTTTTTGAAAACGTCGAGGGAAGCCCAGGGTGGAGGGTGGCCGGCAACATATTCTGCTGCGAGGACGCCGTAAAGCTTGGCCTTGGGGCCAGCAGCCTGGACGAGCTCGGCTCCAGGATGCCCTCGCCGGCGGACATAATCAGGGGCAACTTGACCTCCCTGCTCAGGGCAGCGTCATATGTGCCTAGGCAGGGGAGGCCTGACTTCGAGGAGAGGCCTGACCTCAGGCTGACCGACCTACCTGCATTTAAGACGTGGCCCAAGGACGGGGGCAGGTACCTCACCTACGCGCTGCTGGTGCACAGGGAGTCAGGCGAGCTGGGCGAGTCGACGAACTTCGGCGTCTACAGGGTCATGATAGCCAACGAGAGGGAGGCCGTTGTCCACTGGCAGACCTACAAGAGGGGCTACCTTGAGGAGGCCAGGTCAAGGGAGAGGGGTGAGGGCAGGATCCCGGCGGCCCTGGTGATAGGCGCTGACCCAGGCACGCTGCTGGCCGGGGTCATGCCGGCGCCGTATCCCCTTGACAAGTACCTCGTGGCCGGCTCGCTGAGGGGGGAGGGAGTCGAGGTCCACCAGCTCCCTAACGGCATAAGGGTGCCCGCTCACGCCGAGGTCGTGCTTGAGGGCTACATAGACCTGGGCGATGTGAGGCCCGAGGGGCCCTTCGGGGACCACGTGGGCTTCTACGACAGGCCCGACAGGCCCTTCCCGACATTCAAGCTTGAGAGGGCGTACGCCAGGCCTGACCCCATCTACTACGGCACCGTGGTGGGCAGGCCACCCATGGAGGACTCGGTCATAGCGAAGGTCGTTGAGAGGACCTTCCTGCCCCTGGTCAAGTACCTCTTCCCGGAGGTCGTTGACATCTCGTTCCCAGCGGAGGGGTGGGTCCAGGGGATGGCCATAGTGTCAATAAGGAAGAGGCTCCCAGGGGAGGCCGTCAGGGTGGCCATGGGCCTCCTGGGCACTGGCCAGATGTCGCTCACAAAGATAATAATTGTAGTTGACAGCGACATAAACCCGCACGACATGGGCCAGGTCACGTGGGCGGTCTCAAGCTTCGTGGACCCGTCAAGGGACGTCATAGTTGTGCCCCAGGCCCCGGCCGACGAGCTTGACATCTCCTACCTGCCCAGGAGGAGGGTGGGCAGCAAGCTGATAGTCGACGCCACCAGGAAGCTGAAGGACGAGGCTGGGGCGGAGCCTCCGGAGGAGCTGGAGCCTGACAGGGACGTAGTAGAGCTGGTTAGCATGAGGTGGGCCGAGTATGGCCTGTAGCCTGAGGAGGTACTTCATAGCCACTAGGCCGTGGTCCCTCCTTAACAGCCTCGCAAGGGCGGTGGTGGGAGGCGTAATAGCTATGAGCTACTTCTGCGGCTTCAGGCCAGTGCCAGTGCTGCTCACCATAATGGTCGCTCTCGGGGTCACCTCCTTCCAGGCCGCTGAGAACGTGCTAAATGACTACTTCGACACGCTAAGGGGCGTGGACGCCCCCAGAGCCCCGGGCGTCATGATGAGGCCTCACAGCTTCTACGGGCTTGGCATAGACCTTGGGAGGCTCAGGTCCTTTGGCCTGTCGCTCTTTGCCTTCGGCTCAGCCCTGGTGGCAGTGGCCACCCTAGCCTTCAACAGGCCGCTGCTGCCCCTCTTCCTGGCTGTGGGCGCCTTCCTGCTGTTCTGCTACAGCGGCCCAGTGGGGCTCAAGTACAGGGGGCTCGGCGAGCTCGACGTCTTTGTCACCGCTGTCCTCATGATAGTTGGCGCGGCCTACACGGTCTCCGGCGCCATCTCCCTCAGAGAGGCAGCCCTCTCGCTGCCCATGGCGTTCATAACGTCCTCTGTGGTGCTAGCAGACAACATAAGGGACTACGAGTGGGACAGGGTTCACGGGGTCAGGACCCTGCCCGTCAGGCTAGGCAAGGGGGCCGCCTCGTGGCTCTACGCCGCCATGGTTATGACCTCCCTGCTCCTTCCTGCCGCCCTGCTCTGGCCCTGGGGCCTTTTGACCCTGGCCGCCTCCCCTGCAGCAATGCCGGCGGTCCTCACGGTGCTAGGCGTCAGGAGCGAGCCCCTGCTGAAGGCCAACAGGTACAGGTTCTACGTCACCCTTATTTTGGCCACCGTCTACTCCCTTGCGATAGCCCTGTCGTCCCACCCTGAAGCCCTTAAAATGTAGTAAGGTTGAACGGCAGGTGGCGACTAAGTTGGCGGTTACCTTCCCAAGGGACTTCCTGTTTGGCTGGTCCCAGGCAGGCTTCCAGTCAGAGATGGGGACCCCCGGCAGCGAGGACCCCAACAGCGACTGGTACGCCTGGGTCCACGACCGCGAGAACATAGCCGCCGGCCTCGTGAGCGGGGACTTCCCTGAGAACGGCCCCGGGTACTGGGGCAACTACAGGAAGTTCCACGACGCGGCCCAGGCCATGGGGCTGACGGCCGCCAGGATAGGGGTCGAGTGGAGCAGGATATTCCCAAGGCCTACCTTTGACGTCAAGGTAGACGCCGAGGTTAAGGGTGATGAAGTTATCTCCGTTGACGTGAGCGAGGGGGCGCTGGAGCAGCTTGACAAGATTGCCAATAAGGACGCCATTAACCACTACAGGGAGATGTTCAGCGACCTCAGGTCAAGGGGGATAACATTCATACTGAACCTCTACCACTGGCCCCTGCCCCTCTGGCTCCACGACCCCATTGCGGTGAGAAAGGGAAACCTCTCGGCCCCCTCGGGCTGGCTTGACGTGAGGACCGTGATCGAGTTCGCCAAGTTCTCAGCCTATGTGGCCTGGAAGCTTGATGACCTGGTATATATGTACTCCACAATGAACGAGCCAAACGTCGTCTGGGGGCTCGGCTACGCTGCGGTCAAGTCTGGCTTCCCGCCCGGCTACCTGTGCCTTGAGTGCGCTGGGAAGGCTATGAGGAACCTCGTGCAGGCCCACGCCAGGGCCTACGACGTCGTCAAGTCCATCACTAAGAAGCCCGTGGGAGTCATCTATGCAAACTCTGACTTCACGCCGCTCACCGAGGCTGACAGGGAGGCGGCCGAGAGGGCCAAGTTCGACAACAGGTGGGCATTCTTTGACGCCGTGATAAGAGGGCAGCTCGGGGGAGCTGCGAGGGATGACCTGAGGGGTAGACTTGACTGGATAGGCGTTAACTACTACACGAGGCAGGTGGTGAGGGCCAGAGGGGACGGCTATGAAATAGTGCCTGGGTACGGTCACGGCTGCGAGCCTAACGGCGTGAGCCCCGCAGGAAGGCCGTGCAGTGACTTCGGCTGGGAGTTTTACCCTGAGGGCCTCTACAACGTGCTAAGGGAGTACTGGGACAGGTACCACCTGCCGCTCCTCGTGACTGAGAACGGCATAGCTGACGAGGGCGACTACCAGAGGCCGTACTACCTGGTGTCCCATATATACCAGGTGCACAGGGCCCTGCAGGACGGCGTTAACGTGCTGGGCTACTTGCACTGGTCCCTGGCCGACAACTACGAGTGGGCGTCAGGCTTCAGCAAGAGGTTCGGGCTCCTCATGGTGGACTACTCAACCAAGAGGCTCTACTGGAGGCCCTCAGCACTAATATACAGGGAGATAGCCAGGAACAGGGCAATAACTGACGAGATAGAGCACCTTAACTCTGTGCCACCGCTCAGGGGCCTGAACTCAGGCCACAGGTGACCTCCCCTCGAGCCTTCTGCCGTAAAGGTAGGCGCCTGAGCCGGCCAGGGCTATGACGTTAGCTATAACGCATGTGAGAGCAGTGCCTACCCTAAGTGAGCTAGGGAAGAGCGAGGCAGCTATGACTGCAGACAGACCTCCCATTACCCTGCCCACAACGAAGACCAAGTTTGTCGCCGTTGCCCTGTACTCTATAGGATAAGTCTCGCCGGTCCACACGCCAGCGTAGCCAAAGTAGCCTGTGAAGATAAACATGAGGGCTAGCGCCAGGGCCCCCAGGAGGCCGCGGTAAGCAAATATGAGTAGAACCGAGGAGGAGAGGCCCATGGCAGCAAAGGCCACCTGAACCGGCAGCCTGCCGTACCTGTCCGAGAGGTACCCCGCCAACGTGAAGCTCGCGAGGCCCAGGAGCGAGAGGCCTATTAGCAGTCCCTGGCCCAACCCCATGCTGGGCAGGAAGGATGGAGTCACGGAGAGCAGGGGCACCGAGAACATGAAGGCCCAGCAACTATGGCGGTGAGGCCAACTGTTATGACAGCGAGCCCCCTGTCCATCCTGGCCATGCTTGAGGCTGGCCTGGCCCATCTCCTGGCGGTCTCAGGCACCAGGAGCGAGGCCGCAAGCGAGGCGGCCAGGCTCACGGCGCCTACGGTGAGCAGGTAGGGCCTCCAGTACCTGAGAAGGGCGAAAGTCACCACGTCAAGCAGGAAGCCGGCAAAGTAGAGGCCCTGCATGAGCCCCCCAAAGACGCCCTTGGAGGACCTGAGGACCTCTACCACCACTGCATATGAGACCCCATTAAGTGAGTTCACCCCAACGCCGACAATAAACCACAGGACGTAGAGCTCCCACAGGAACCTTGTGAGCGACGCTACTAGCACGGAGGCGCCGAAGAGAAGGGATGATATCATTATGGCCGGCCTTCTCCCGAGCCTGTCAGCCACATAGCCCATCACGACGCCCCCGGCCGCGCCGCCTATGAAGCTCAGCAGCACGGCAACGAGGATTAGGGATGGCGGCACCAAGAGGTACTCTGAGAGCTGCCTAACCACAAGCGAGATTGAGAAGACCGCGTACGCTGAAAGCATGAAAGGCACGAGGACCCCAACAAGGGCTAACCTTGAGCTCAACCTAGGAGCCCGCGAGAATATATGAGTAACAGATATATTAGTATACCTCGATATGCTGTCATCTTACCAGTATCACGGTCACCGGCGCATGCGCAGCCACAGCCATTGCCACTGACCCCACGTTTATGTCGCCGTTTATGCTGGTTCCCCGGGCTCCCATGATCACCGCGTCATAGGAGCCCTCAGCTATGGCCTTCAGTATCTCGTTGGCGACACTTGACATGGAGGGGTCGTAGCTGACCGCCTTAAAGGCTATCTCTGCCTTGCCCGAGGCCCTCTCCTCCACCTGCTTCCTCACGGACTCAGCCCTTGAGCTGTCGTTGCACACCAGGAGCGCAGTTATCCTAGAGCCGTACCTCATGGCAAAGTCGAGGGCCAAGTCAAGGGCCTTCATGCTTGAGCCTGAGCCGTCCACGGGCACCAGCAGCTCCTTAAGCCAGAAGCTGACTGTGTAGCTCGGCTCGGAGCCCCCCTGCCCACTCAAGCTCTCACCCCCTTGGCAGACTGGGAGAGGGCCTCAATAGCCGGCAGGCCCTCCCCAGAGAGGAATGCCAGGAAGGCCGCGGCCCCAGTGGAGACGTGGACCCTGGAGTTGCTGGTGCCAGGCTCGAGGCCGCTGAGGGCGGCCACATGCCCCCCTCCAATTAAGGTGTACCCCTTGCTCTCCATGGCGGCCCTGAGGACTGCCATTGTGCCCTCCCTGAACTGAGGGAGCTCCACGACCCCCATGGGGCCCCTTATTACGATTAGGCCAGCGTCCTCTATCATTGATGAGTAGACCTCGACCGTGCCGCTGCCTATGTCCATTATTAGCCCGCTCACCCTGCCCAAGGGCTCCTCCCTCACCTCGCCGCCGACCATCACCCTGTAGTCCATGGGCACCTCTATGGGGGCCCCGCTCATTAATATCCTTCTGGCCCTTGGCAGGAGGGCCAGGGCGCCTGACCTCTCGAGGGCCTCCATGCTCTGTATGCTGAGCATAACGCCCTTGGCCACCGCAAAGAGCTCCCCCACGAGCCCTCCCGTGAGGATCCTGTCGGCGAGCCTGTTCCTCACCAAGTTCTCTATTACCTTGAGCGTGTCGGCCACCTTAGCTCCTCCCAGCACGAATACCTTGGGTCCCAGGGACCTGTCAAGCACCTTGGCCAGCGCCCTGACCTCGCTCTCCATGAGCCTACCCGCCGCTGATGGCAGAACAAGGGGGAAGCCCACGACGCTGGGCTGGCTCCTGTGGGCGGTGGCGAAGGCGTCGTTAACGTAGTAGTTAAAGAGCGGCGACAGGTACCTTACCAGGAACGTGTTAACCTGCTGCCTTGGCGGCGACTCCACAAGCTCCTCGGAGGCAAACCTCACGTTCTCAAGCATGGCTACCTCGCCCTGCCTCAGCGACCTTATGGACTGCCTCGCGTAGGGGCCCATGACATCATCTATGAACTTGACCTCAACTCCAAGGTACCTTGATAGCACCTTGGCGTGCTGCGAGAGGCTCACGAAGTCCTTTTCGCCCGGCCTGCCCTGGTGCGACATGAGGACAACGCCGTTGCCGTCCTCTACAAGCTCCCTTATGGTCTGAAGGTGGGCCCTTATCCTTGAGTCGTCCATGAGCATGCCTGAGTCGTTAACTGGGGAGTTAAAGTCTACCCTGACCAAAACCTTGGAGTTCCTGGGCCTCAGGTCGTCAAGCGTTGGTATCAGCTTATCACCGAGCTGAATCAGCAGCGACACCCAGGGTTCCTTAAAAGGGAGGAGGAAGTTAAAGGCCTGAGGTCACCGCCCGCTTAAACTATGGCGCCGACATCATGGCTAGGACCACGTACCTGAGCCACTCATCCCCTGAGCCCTCCTTCCTGGAGCTCCTCTGGGCCCTCCTGCTCATTTTATCACCAACTTCCTTAATCTATTCTGGACTTTTAATACATTTGTTACAACTTATGGATCTATATCGTTATGCATTGATTGATACAAAAAGTAGCTAACGCCTTGCCCCACGTTTGCCCCCTATGTAGAAGCCAGCCAGTAGGCCCGCAATCGCTGCAGCTACCACCAGGTAAAGGGTGCTGCTCCCCCAGGACCTCGTGGTCACCGTGACTAGGCTGGTTGTGATGGAGGTTGTGGCAGTTGTGACCGTTGCGGCGCTAGTTATCGTTATAGGCGAAGCTGCCTGGGTAACAACTTTTGTCACTGTTGTGATGGCCTCAGGCGACACGAGGAACCCGAAGGAGTAAACCTTGTACCATGCGCTTACGCTGACGTCCACCGGGGGCCAGGTCAGCGACGTGTACTCCATGCCGAGCTCAACGTCGTTAAGGTACAGGTCACTAAAGCTATAGTTCCATATCTTGTCGTACAGCTGGCCCGCGTCATCAAGGAGCTGGGTCAGCGGAACCTCTATGGAGCCGCCGCTGAGGGGAGGGTTAAGGGCTAGCGCTATGTAGGTCCACGGTATGCTCTTGGCCGCATAGGCCTGCCACGTCGCGTTCACGAGGGTGCCGTTTATGAAGGTGGGCACGTAGAACGTTGCGTTGGGGGCTGGGTAGCCCATGGGGTTGAAGCCGGGGCTGTGGTAGAACCACACCATTACCTCCAGGTCCCCCACAGTGGCCGAGGACGGCTCATAGCTCCTGGTGAGCCAAATATCAAATGAGAAGTCGCCCCTGCCGTCAGTGAAGCTGAGGGTATAGTTGATGTAAGCCAGTACAGGGGGCAGCTCGCCTACACGCTGTGGCAGCCGCAGGTAAGGGGACTCCCCTGTGATCGTCTGCCCCCACGGCTTGTAGCCATACATGAGCTCGGGGTATCCCATAACAGTGTCGTAAACGTCAGACGCAGTAGCGTTGCTGACGTTCACATAAGCTGAGACGTAATTTCTGCAGGCTCTTACCGTGACATCCCCGCGCCCGCTCTTGGTGTTCCAGACGTCTGTCATGACCACAACGCTTACCCCTGAAGGCAGCGTCAGGTTAAGCTGGGCATATGGGCCGCCAGGGGCCTGAGATATCGCTATGCACGGAACTGCCTGAAGCTGAGCTGCGTTAGTTGCAGGCACTAGCTGGATGTTCTCCCACTCACCCATGCCTTGGCCTCTTGCTACCTGCCCTGCCAAGCGCTGCGAGCTCGGCAGACCAACAAAAGCCAAGGATATAATTACCATTGTTATTAAGAAAAAAAGGAAGAAACAGTTTAGGCAACAAGTTCACCCATAGGAGTTCCTTTATCTCCTCCTAAGGGCTAACACCGCCGCTACTATCACGATTATTATGACTACTACAGCGATACCTATGTAGAGCCCAGTATACGAGGGTTTCTTGGTGGGCACTGGTGTTGGAGTCGACGTGGTTGTTGTAGTTGTCGTTGATGTTGTTGTGGTGGTAGTTGTTGTCGTTGATGTAGTGGTGGTAGTTGTTGTAACGGTGGACGTGGTTGTTGTAGTTGTCGTTGATGTAGTGGTAGACGTCGTAATGGTAACTCCCTTGGGATATAGGTGCACTAGCACGTAAGCGTTGCCTGGGTTGTCCCATGGAGCCGGTGGGAACAGGTAGCCTGTGGTCTCATTAGGCCATCCCTGCCAGTAAGTGGTTGAGTACTCGTACCATATACCGTTAGTTAACAGCGGTACGACTGGCGTGTAGTTTAGCAATATCGTTAGCAGGTTGTCGTAGAGCGGCATGAGCGCGCTCATGTTGTCTGGGTTTATGGTGTATATCTCCCTCATGTCGTTATAGGCCTGCCACGCTGCCGTGTTGTTGAACCTCTCCATGTCAGCCCACGCCCAGCTGCCAACAGCCGCGGTGCCAGGGGTCCACAGGAAGTACTCAAACCACGTGTTGGGTATCACGCCTGACCATGACCACATGAGCGACATGGAGTACTCGCCCTCTGCTACGTCGCTGTACCACTGGCTGTAAGACGGGAACACCGTGGAGGCATCTATTCCTATCTTAGACAGGTTCTGGGCTATGAGCTGGGCATCAGTCATCCAGTCAGTCCAGCCGTAGGGCGCTATTATTGTGGCGTTGACTACCCATCCCTGTGGCGTCACCCAGTAGCCCTGCGAGTTCATGTGCCAGCCGTACTCCTTAGCGACCTCGTCCATGAGGAGCTTGGCCTCAGTCAAGTTGAAGGTCCAGCCGTACTTCTGCACTATGCTCATATTGATGTACCTGCCCCACGCCTTACTGTAAATGTTGTATGGCGCGAAGAAGCCGAAGCCGTTGCTTACGTTAGTTGGCTCCTCCTGCCCGTTCTCTCCCACCTGGGCCAGCTGCTCGGTATTTATGGCATAGGCTATTGCCCTCCTCACGAGGGTTATGTTGTAGGGCGGGTACATCTCGTTTATGAGCAGCACCACCCACGGGCCTTCCTGCAGGTTCCAAGGTGCATGGCTAAGATAGGTGTAGATGCCGTTAGTTCTGAGCTGCCACACGTTGGTCAGGAAGTAGCCGCCCCACGTCATCTCTCCGCTCTCGAACATTGATATGGCCTGTGGGTTCGAGGTTATCACTACGTCAGCCAGGTAAGTTGGCGCGTAGGCCCCGTTGTCAGGCACGTTCCATATGTTCCAGCCCCACCAGCCGCTCCACTTCTTGAAGACGACCTCGCTTGGGGTGTAGGCGTATATCTCGTATGGGCCATCTCCTATAACCTGCGAGGTGTTGGGGCTCCAAGTTATTGGGCTCCACTTGGAGGCGTTGGCGAAGAAGGCGCTGAGGCTCGGGTAAAACTCGTGGAGCGGAAGCACCGGGTACGAGGGGCTTGTTAGAATTGCAAGTATGTTGCCCCACGGCGGCGATGACGGTGAGCTGTTGAATATGAACTCTACCTCCTTCTCATTAACTGGCGTGACGTTCAGCAGGGCCCCAGGACCTGGGGACCACAGCCAGCCCCATGCCAGCGAGGGATAGTATTTGCCAAGGTAGTACGTGAAGACAACGTCGTCTGAGGTGACGGGGGCGCCGTCCTGCCAAGTGGCGTTGGGCCAGATCCACACAAGGAGGGCAGCCCTTTCAACAGTGCCAGTGGCGTTGGGACCATAGACCATGGAGGCGGGCACTGTGACTGAGGTTACCGTGAAGTTCTCTCCTAGGGCCGGATAATATTGTAGCGTCGCAGGGGACCAGAGGAACAGCGGCAGATAAACAAGGCCCAGCTCCAGCGCGTCTATTACGTTTGCCGTGGAGAACGGGTTGAGCGTGGTTATCGGGCTCCATGAGATGCCGCCTGCGTACACCGTCTGATCAGGGGGCAGCGAGATCAGCGACGTTGTGGTCTGAGCCCTTACGGGGCTAAAGTTTACGGCAGGGGCAAGGTATCCTGCCATGGCTATAACGAAGACCGCTATAACTGCCATGGCAAGAAGTCCTAAAGACCTCCCCTTCACGTTCTCACTCAAGTACAACAGTATCCTGTACACATTTTTAAGTGCATGTTTAGCACAGTGAAAGGTATACTTAAAACCACACAGGGAGTTAAACCTAATACACGAGGCGTGAATATGTTTAAACTTTCGCCGTTTGTAAAGCACGTGCTGTATAAGGGGTTATATTACCTGCTTACATGGTTCGTCGCGGTGACGGTTGCATGGATAATCCCTCGCCTCCTGCCCTACAACGCCGTTGAGATCACCGTCTCGCAGATGGTCAGATCGCTGACCCAGGGCTCCTCCATGATATCTCCACAGGAGTATAAGGAGATGGTAAACTATATAGAGGGCCTGTTCGGCGCCAATGAGCCGCTGTGGCTGCAGTACGTCCACTTCTGGGAGGACCTGCTTCATGGAAACCTTGGACCGTCAATAGCGTTCTTCCCAGCCACCGTTAACAAAGTAATAGCGGAGGCCCTGCCCTATGACCTTATACTAATAATACCTTCCACTGTAGTTGCATGGCTCATCGGCAACCTGCTGGGGGCCCAGATAGGCTACAGGAAGACTGGCACCATAACTGACAGGGCCTCTATGATACTTTTCGTGGCCATAAATAACATACCGTTCTTCGTTCTTGGCCTCCTCCTCATACTAGTTTTCGCCGTAGACCTTCACTGGCTCCCAGCCACAGGGTACACTTTCTCAGCGATACCCAGGCTCACCTGGTCCTACCTCCCAATATTTTTCAGGCACTGGATACTGCCATTTGCCTCCGTAACCATCGTCTCGCTTGGTGGCTGGGTCCTCGGCATGAGGCAGCTCATAATTAACGAGAAGGGCAGCGACTACATGAACTATGGCGAGGCCCTGGGAATTCGCCCGTCAATACTGTCCAGGTACGCCATGAAGAACGCCTTCCTGCCCCAGATAACTGGCCTAGCGCTAAGCCTTGGAACTGTTGTGGGCGGCTCCTACGTCCTCGAGTTCATATTTGGCTACCCTGGCATGGGCTACATAATGGGCATAGCCGCCACGGACAACGACTACCTCACCGTGGCTGGAGTCTTCGTCGTCATAGCCACTGTGGTGCTGCTGGCCAACTACATTGTTGACATACTCTATAGCGTGCTTGACCCTAGGGTCAGAGTAGCCGAAGTGGGAGAGTGAAAGGCCTTGAGCAGGAGGATCCCAAGGCCCAGGATCGAGGTTCAGAACCTCAGGAGCTCCCTGCTCTGGTCCCTCCTGAGGGAGAAGTTCTTCCTGGGAGGAGTGATCGTTCTCCTTATAGTAGTTATCCCTGCCCTTTTGGCCGGCATAATAGCCCCTTACAAGGACTACCTGGCCCCAGTGGGGCCGCTCAACAGCCCTCCGTCACCTAAGTACTGGTTAGGCACCACAGGCTTCGGGCAGGACGTCTTTTCCCAGCTGCTCTTCGGCACTCAGCACACGCTGTTCGTCGCAACAGTGGCAGCCGTCCTGGCCACGCTCATAGGCCTAGCCATAGGCGTCATAGCTGGCTTCATGGGCGGCATACCTGACGCCGTGCTTAACTTCCTTACTAACACTTTCCTCGTCATACCGACCTTCACCATACTTCTGTTGATAGCCTCCATAGTGCACCATCCAAGCCTTCAGCTCGAGGCTATAATAATAGGCGCGTTCTCGTGGCCCTGGGGAGCGAGGGCCTACAGGAGCTTTGCCCTGAACATGAGAAGCAGGGACTACGTTACTGTCGCTAAGCTTAACGGCATGAGCGGGCTCGCCATAGCCCTCACTGAGGTCATACCGCAAATGCTCCCCTACATAGCTATAATGCTAGTGACTACCCTCAACGGAGCGCTCATGGCGGACGTGGGCCTTGACGCCATAGGGCTTGGCCCTGGAAACACCATAACACTTGGCCTCATGATAGGCTACGCCTGGGGCTGGGGAGCCCTAGTCTACAACTGGTGGTGGTGGTGGATGCCGCCAGTGGTTGTCATAATACTCATTGCCACGTCCCTCACAGCAATAGCCATAGGCATGGACAGGGTGTTTAACCCAAGGCTGAGGGGTGCATGAGGGTTGAAGCTGCTTGAAGTAAGGAACCTTAAGGCTTATTACTTCACGCCTGCCGGCGAGGTTAAGGCTGTGGACGGCGTCTCCTTCGACCTAGAGCAGGGGCAGGTCCTGGGAATCGTAGGGGAGAGCGGCAGCGGGAAGAGCACGCTTGGCAGCGTCCTATCAAATACTATGAGGCCTCCGCTCAAGGTTGTCTCTGGCGAGGTCCTGTTCAAGGGCGTAAACATATTTACCATGCACCCTGAGGAGCTCAGGAAGCTGAGGGCTACGGGCATCTCGATAATACCACAGTACGCCATGAATGCCCTGAACCCCACCAGCAAAATAAAGGACATAGTGAGGGACCTGTTGATATCCCATGATGTCCAGTCTGACGAGTTCGCGTACAGGATTAAGCTGGCAAGGGAGAGGGCCCTGAAGCTTGGCCTTCCTCCCTGGGTCTTTGACAGGTACGCCATAGAGCTCAGCGGTGGCATGAGGCAGAGGGTGACCATCCTGATAAGCACCCTCCTGGACCCCGAGGTTCTTATAGCTGACGAGCCCACCAGCGCCTTAGACGTAGTCGTGCAGAGGCTGGTAATACAGTACCTGCAGGACTTGGTTAGCGAGGGCTCCATAAAGTCCATGGTGTTTATAACTCATGACATAGCCCTGGTAAACGAGATATCAACAGACATAGCAGTCATGTACGCTGGCCAGATAGTTGAGACAGGCCCTGCAGAGGACGTAATGACTAACCCTAAGCATCCGTACACTAAGGTCCTCATATCAAACATCCCCGAGCCAGGGGTCAGGATAACTAAGAGGCGCGTCGAGGGGCTCAAAGGAGAGCCTCCATCCCTGATATCGCCTCCCAGCGGCTGCAGGTTCCACCCCAGGTGCCCAGTGGCAAAGGACATATGCTCTCGCCAGCCCCCGCCAGACGTTCACCTAGACGGCGGGAGGAGAACGGTTACCTGCTGGCTATACGCCGGAGGTGAGGCCCAGTGAGCGGCGAGGACCTTTATGAGGTTAAAGGCCTCACTAAGGTCTTCAGCACCGGCTTCTTCAGGACAACGAGGATTTACGCGCTTAACAACGTGTCATTCAACGTAAAGGAGGGCGAAGTGCTTTCAATCGTAGGGGAGAGCGGCAGCGGGAAGAGCACGCTGCTCAAGATACTGTTGAAGGTAGAGAAGCCCACCTCGGGCACCGTGCTCTACAGGGGCAGGCCGCTCGAGAAGTGGAGTAACAAGGAGTACTGGAAGGAGGTTCAGGCCGTGCTCCAGGATCCCTACTCCTCCTTCAACCCATTCTACAGGGTTGAGAGGCCCCTATACATGGCTGCAAAGACCTACATGCCCTCCGCGTCCGAGGCTGAGAGGATGAAGGCCATAAGGGAGTCCCTGGAGTTCGTGGGGCTGGACCCTGACGAGACCCTGGGCAAGTACCCGCATCAGATGAGCGGCGGACAGCTGCAGAGGATAATGATAGCCAGGGCCCTCCTAATAAGGCCAAAGGTGCTCCTGGCGGACGAGATAGTCTCGATGATAGACGCCTCGCTAAGAGCCAACGTGCTTAACTTGCTCTATAAGCTCAAGACTGAGGAGGGCATCTCGGTGCTCTTCGTAACCCATGACCTTAGCTTGGCGTCCTACATAGCGGACAGGATACTAGTGCTTTATAAGGGTGAGATTATGGAGTATGGCGACGTTGACAGCGTCTACAGCAGGCCCGCCCACCCCTACACACAGCTGCTGATGAAGTCCATACCCCGCGTCACCTCCAAGTGGAAGGATCGCATAACCACTACAACCATAGAGTTCAAGACCGGCTACATAAAGGGCTGCGTGTTCGCCGACAGGTGCCCAATGGCGAGGGATTACTGCAGGTCTAATAAGCCCACGCTGAGGGAGATTGAGCCAGGCCACTGGACCTCCTGCCATTATGCAGCAGAGGCCCTGAAGATTACCTCCTGATGGGTGACTAACGCTATGCATATAAGGCTTCTTTACCTGGCCCTGGCTGTAGGCTTAGCGATTTTTGCAACGGCCAGCCCCTGGGCAGCGGCGTGCAGTCAGTACTACACTATGATACCAAGGGAGAACTACACGCTCCTCACGCTGGCCGGCGTTAACAACTACAACGCCTACATAGGTAACCTCCAGGATGGGGCAACTGCTATGATATCAACCATGCTCTGGAACCTTGTTGGGGGCTCTGGGAACGTCACCATGGTGCTGCTGGGAGGACACCTCTACGTTTACATTAACGTCATGGGCGTCTCGAGGGCCGTCAAGTTCACGCCGGTGGTGGGCTTCCCTGACATAATGTACGGCTGGTACTCCTGGGGGCCCTTCTACACGAGGACCTCAAGCTATAGCTTCCTGAGCCTCCCCATGCCTGCCTCAAAGGTGTCTAACGTCTGGTCCGTGGTGAACTACTCCCTCTCGCTCATCAGGGGGGCCTACAACGACTTCTCATACGACATCTGGCTGGTCAGGAGCCCGGGAGCCACATCGCTTGGGCCAAGCGACGTTGAACTAATGCTCTGGATGTTTGCCAACCAGAGCCTCGCTGGGCTGCCGTACTGGGTCACGTGGAAGCCTATAACAATGCCAACTCTCATTAACGGCTCTATTGAAAACGTAACATATCAGGTCTTCATACTTCCACGCAACGGAGGTCCCTCGGGCTGGATGCTCATAATACTGATACCTGAGATCAACTTAAGCGGGGGCCAGTACCACGGGCTCCTCAGGGGCGAGTACGGCGTCGACCTAGGCGAACTGATGAACAAGACCCTCAACATAATTGGGGAGTTCAACGGCACCCAGTGGGAGCAAGGGCTTTACCTGAGCGTTATACAGCTTGGAGCCGAGGTTGACGCCCCGGGCGGCGACATGATCATGAACTTCAACATCAGCTCCTGGTACCTGGTCAATGGCTCCCCTACAAACGTCTGCAGCGAGACAGCCGCGACTGCCACTACAACAACCTCGGCTACTGCGACGCTAAGCACTACTGCCAACGCTTCAGTAGCCACGGAGACCCCCAGCGCTGCCCCCTCGTTGACTGCCACCCCAAGCAAGGCCCACGAGGGCGGACGCTTGCTTATTTCTGCCGCAGTTATCATTATAATAGTTGTCCTAATAGCGGCTGTAGCACTGTTAGCTAGGAGAAAAGGCAGCTTCACTTGAACCCGTAGAGGCTGAGGCAGGTGGTGTAACCTAGCTTCTCACATATCACATACCTAGCGTCCGTAGAGTACCTGATCTCGCTCTCCCTAATGTCCTTCCTCTGGTAGGCCACCTTCATCACCATACTTTGCAAATACATTCTGACCTTTAAAAATCTTTCTTAATACTGAAGAATCTATTAAAATAGACATGAATGAGTAGAAAAAAGTATACAGCGCCTAATGCTGCATCTGACGTCCGTTCAAAACGGCCGCTTGCGAGCTTTTATTCCGCCTGGCCAGCGACGCCGCAGGGCTGAGTTGCTGGAGCTTAGGCCTGAGCACTTCCTTAGGGCAAGGGAGATGGTCTCAAAGCTCTCCCTAGAGGAGGCCGTGGCCCAGCTGGAGGCCATACCGTTCACGGACCTCCTTGATGATGGGAAGTTCTCTGAAGAGAAGGCGAGAGAGCTAGTCGGCAGCGGGGTTGGCATAGTCAAGAGAGTCTATGGCAATGGAGTAGTGATGGACCTGGCCGCTGCCACCAGGGAGTTCAACAGGCTGCAGCGGTTCCTGATGGAGAGGGTAGGCATACCTGCCATACCTGAGGAGGAGGGGGCCGGAGGGCTAATGGTGCCCTGGGCCACAGCCTTCCCCTCCCCCTTGGCCATGGCCAGCACCTTTGACCCAGGCCTGATGTTGAAGGTAGCCCAGGCCATTGGAAGGCAGGCATCAAGGCTTGGCGTCAGGCAGCTCTTCTCCCCGGTCCTTGACCTCTGCCTTGACCCGAGGTGGGGCAGGTGCGAGGAGACTTATGGTGAGGACCCCAGGCTGGCGGCAGCCATGGGGGTCAGCTACGTCAGGGGCGTTCAGTCCCAGGGAGTTGCCGCGACTCTGAAGCACTTCGTAGCCTACAGCGCCTCCGAGGGCGGCAGGAACGGGGCCAATGCAGCCATGGGCTACCTGGACCTCAGGAACCTCGTGATGGTTCCCTTTGAGGCCGCCGTCAAGGCCGCCTCACCCCTTTCAGTTATGCCTTCATATAACGACGTCGACGGGGTTCCGAGCCACGCCAACGGGTTCCTCATAGACGGCGTCCTCAGGGGCGAGTGGGGCTTCAGCGGCTTCACAGTGTCAGACGCCGAGGCGCTAGGAATGCTCCTTGACGTCCAGGGCGTCGCCCAGGGAAAGGAGGAGGCCTCGCTTCTTGCGATAACCTCAGGCGTTGACATGGAGAACGGCTACGCGCCCATGAAGGAGAGGCTGTACTGGGCCCTGGTGGACATGGCCAGGTCAGGCAGAGTGCCGGAGTCCGTGATAAGGAGGGCGGCGGAGAGGGTGGTGGCAGTCAAGGTGGCCCTGGGCCTCTTTGAGAGCCCCTACGTGAGCTACTCAGGTGAGCCCCTGGAGGAGCCAGGCGACAGGGAGCTGGCCAGGGAGGCTGCCGAGAGGTCCCTGGTGCTTCTTAAGAACGACGGAGTCCTGCCGCTGAAGCAGGGTGCAAGGGTTCTCCTCACGGGCCCCAGCGCGGCGGAAGGCAAGGCCCTGCTCTTTGACTATCACCTTCAGGCTCACAGGGGCCTCAGGGAAGAGGTCACCAAGGTTATAAGCGTCCTTGAAGGCCTTAGGGACCTGGGTCTCGGCGTAGACTTTGTCAGGGTGAGCAGCTGGACCAGCTGCAGCGACGAGGAGGTCAGGGCTGCGGCTGAGGCGGCCCCAGGGCACGACGTAGTAGTGGCCGTGGTCGGCGAGCTTGCTGGGGGCTTCTGGCTGGCGAACCCCGAGATTACCTCCGGCGAGGGTGTGGACAGGGATCCGACGCTGCCTGAGTGCCAGGTGAAGCTCCTCAGGGAGCTGGCGGGCGCTGGAGTTAAGCTGGTAACAGTGATAGTCTCCGGCAGGCCCCTGGTTATACCTCAGGACGTGGTTAATTCGTCCTCAGCGATCCTGTACTCCTTTTACCCTGGCGAGGAGGGGGGCAGCGCGATAGCAAGGGCTCTGGCAGGCCTCGTCAACCCCTCCGGCAGGCTTCCCGTGACGATACCCGCGTCTGTTGGCGACATACCTGTCAGATACAACCTTCGCAGGTCCTCATACTCCAGGATCACCAGGAGGAGGCCCTCAGCGCTCTTCCCGTTTGGCCATGGACTGAGCTACTCCAGGGTCGAGTACTCTGATCTCGAGCTGAGGACCTATGATGAAGGCGTTGAGGCCTCCTTTGTCGTGAGGAACCTGGGCCCCCTTGATGTTGAGGAGGTGTCACAGCTCTACATGAGCGCTCCCTCCCAGGTCTACGAGAGGCCAAAGATGGAGCTGGTGGGCTTCGCCAGGGTGCCCCTAAAGGTCAACGAGGCCAGGCGGGTTACTTTCAGGGTCAGTTATGATGCGCTCTCTGTCTACCTGCCAGGGGACAGGCTTGTCGTGCCTGGGGGCACCTACAGCTTCTACGTAGGCCCCTCCTCAGCCGACATAAGGCTGAGCGGCTCGGTGAGACTTGAGGAGGTCATCCTCAGGGGCCGCAGCGGCTACCTGTGGGCCACTGCCAGCTACTGAGGGGCCATCGCTTTGGAGTTCACTGCTGTGGCGTGCGACGACGGCGTCGTCAGGAAGCTGGGGGGCGGCCTCACTGCAGTGGCTTGCGTCTCCTACAGGGAGCTGTGGCCCGAGGGCGCCTCAATAGGCCTTATACACGTCGATGGGCTTGACGCCACCTCAGTGATCTCAGGCGTGGTGTCGCTCATGGCAAGGCCTCCCGGCGTCATAATGCTGGACTCAATAACCATAGGGGGCTTCAACTTCGTCTCACTGCCGGGCCTCAGCAGGTTGACGGGCATGCCCGTGGTCGTAGCCTACTCCTACATGCCAAGCCTTGAGAGGCTCTCGAAGCCCCTGAGGCAGCACTTCAGGGACGCGGAGCTGAGACTTAAGGCCCTATCGCTGGTCTCGAGGGCGAGGGAGGTCAACACTAGGAGGGGCAGGCTCTACCTCGTGACCTGGGGCATAGACGTCGAGGAGGCAGCTAAGCTTGTGGAACTCTACCAGGTGTTCACAAGGGTCCCGGAGCCCATAAGGGTCGCCCACAGGCTAGCCTCAGAGGCCTCAGAGGTCCTGGGCCTGCAGAAGGGAGAAGAGGCGGAGGACTAAGTCCTTCCTCACATCACTAGAAACCCTTTTATATTGATCTATGGCAACAATTGATAAGGGTGACCCTCAGGCCGATGTGGGCGCCGCCCAAAAGGCCGAGGAGGACTGAGGCGATGGGAGACCCGTGCCCTTAGCCTCGACGGGGACCCATGACCCGCTGGCCCGGCGTTGGCCAGCGGCTGAGGGCCAGGTCCCTGCGCTCGACCATGAGCGAACATAAAGTGATTAAGGTGAAGTCGCAGGGACAAGCGGCCGACAGCCTTCCAGGGGAAGGGGCTTGATAAGGGCCGTCACCTTTGACGTCTGGGACACGCTACTCAACCTTAAGGTGGCCAGGGAGGCGATGGTAGGGGCCGTGTCAAGGGTCACAGGGAGGCCCCTGGACGACGTTAGGAGGGCCGTGGGCGAGGCTGACAGGCAGGTCAGGAGGCTTAGGCAGCTCAGGGGCCTTGGGGGCGCGGAGAGCGTCAAGGCCTCGGTCAGCTACCTGGCCTCCTACCTCGGCTACGAGGGCGACCTGCTGCAGGTTATAAACGACGCGGTGGCATCCCTTGACGTGAGCAGCGTCGCCTTCCAGGACGCCCTTGAGGCTGTGAGGGAGGTCAGGGGGCTCGGCCTGAGGGTTGGAGTCCTCGGCAACACGCTGTTCTGGTCGAGCTCCGCTACTAAGACCCTGCTGAGCAGGGCCTTTGGCAACGCCTTTGACTTCATGGGATTTGCAGATGAGATAGGCCACTCGAAGCCGAGCCCTGAGGCCTTCCTGGCGGCGGCGAGGGGACTAGGAGTTGACGTCAGCGAGGTGGTGCACGTGGGCGACAGGGCCTCCGAGGACCTTGGCGGCGCCCTCGCCGCGGGACTCAGGGCGGTGCTCGTGGCCAGGGGCAAGGTAAGCGAGGCCTCAGTGTTTGACTCCCTGGGCTTTGCGGTTCTGCCCGACCTCAGGGGGCTCCCGCAGGTAATTTTGAGGCTCAGTACTCGCTGAGCGTGCCGTCCCTCCTGGCCCTGTTGAAGCCGTAGGTGTAAACAGCGACTCCCAGGGGCAGCAGAACTACATCGTAGGCCAGGAGCACCAGGATGTACCAGAGGACGCCCCCTGGGCTGGCGCCCTCAAGGAGGGCGAGCCTGAGGCCCTGCAGGGCCGGCGTTAGCGGCACCGCGTAGCTTACGTACCTCAGCCACGATGGGAGCACCGAGACTGGGAACACGGTGCCGGCTATCAGGGTGGTCACTGTAGAGAAGAAGAACGCCACCGGGTTCCCCTGCTTTGTTATCATCACTATGCCGCCGGCCATCATAGAGAGCCCGACAGTTGCCGTGAGCAGCTCAGCCACTATGATTACTGCGGCTGGCAGGCCCGAGGCCATGTACCTGACCCCGAGGCCGTAGCCTATGGCCAGGGTCACGGCCATGCTTATTGAGTTCATTATGAAGCCCCACAGGGCAGAGTATATCAGCATGCCAAGGACCCCGCTCTGCGTCATCAGGTAGTACTCTATGGTGCCCATCAGCTGCTCGTTCCTCATCCTCCCGCTTATTGTAGTTATTACTGATGAGACGTAGCCCTGGAACGCCAGGCCTATGACAACAAATGGTGTGTAGTCCTGAGGCTTCATCCTGAAGGCCCCGCTGACTATCCTTGCTCCCAGCGCGGTTCCAGTGAAGTAATAGGTGAACACCGGGAGAACCCAGCTGATTAAGTTCAGCGCTATCTGCGTCCTGTAAGTGCTCCACACCCTGAAGCCCCTGAGGTAAACGTAGACGTAGAGCCTCGTGGCAAGTATGCTCAGCCTCCTGGCGAGGCTCAAGCCATCCCACCCCTCCAGGCCCAGGCCCCCCTGGCCCTGACCCTGTGGTCTATTTCCATGGCCTCCTCGCCCACCAGGACTGCGTACACGTCCTCCAGCGTTGGCTCGTCCTCCCTGTAGTACTCCGCGCTGCCATCTAACCTGTCCGCCATGTTCTTGGGCACCCTGAGCACCGCCCTGTTCCCCCTGACGAGGACCATGAACCTCCTAAGGTCCTGGGAGACAGCCTCATAGGGGAGCGACACCTCCACTACCTTGCCCACCGCTGCCTTGAGCCCCGCCGGCGTGCCCTCAGCTATTATCCTGCCGTACTTTATCACGTAGATATAGTCCGCCAGGCCCTCCACCTCGCCCATGTAGTGGCTAGTCATGAGCACTGCCTTGTCCCTGGAGAGCGACCTCACGAGGCCCCTCAGCTCCCTGGCGGAGACTGGGTCAAGGCCCAGGGTGGGCTCGTCAAGCAGGAGCACGGGAGGGTCGTGAATCAGCGCCCTGGCCAGGGCCAGCCTCCTCTGCATCCCGAGGCTGTACTTCATGTAATGGACGTCGGCCCACCTGCTCAGGCCAACGAGCTCCAGCATCTCCCTCGCCCTCCTCTTCGCCTCGCTGAGGCTCATGTTGTAGAGGCCTGCAAAGAAGAGCAGGTTTTCGTAGCCGGTCAGCCTGTAGTAGAAGAGCCTCTCGCCCGTCAGCACGAGCCCTATGCTGCCCCTGACCTCCTTTATGTCCTTGGTGACGTCATGACCCATGACGTAGGCCTTTCCCGAGGTTGGCAGCAGTAGGGTCGAGAGTATCTTTATCAGGGTAGTCTTGCCTGATCCGTTTGGCCCCACCAGGGCCACCACTGAGTTCCTTGGAACCCTTAGGCTGACTCCGTCCAGCGCCCTGACCTCAACAGACTTAACCCTGAAGATCCTTGTGAGGTTCTGGGTCTCCACGGCCTCCGTGCTGCTTCACTCTCTCATTGATATATCGGTAACATAAGTTAGATATAAGCTCACCTGCTGCAGAGCAGTAGAAGCCTTGAGGCAACCCTCATGGCCCTGAAGTCCCCCCTCGGCATGACTCCTCTCCTCCTCATGGACTCCACGAGCCTTCCAAGCTGCTCCGCCGTGACCCCGAGCGCCTTAGCCGCGGAGCTGAAGTCCTCGGCAGACGCCATGGCCCTTATGGCCCTCAGCTCCTCCTCGCTCAGGCTGCCGCAGAACGAGAGCGGCAGCGTGACCCTCTCCAGGGCCTCCTCAACCGCGTCAACTATGAGCTCCCTCAGCTCGTCAGGCTGAACGAAGAGCTGGTCATCCAGTATTATAACCTCAACTCCAAGCCTTGAGGCCACAGCCCTGGCGGCCTCGTCGGAGTAGCCCCTGGCCACTATGGCCGGCTTCATGCCGGTCAGCACTGAGTTCACGTAGGCCTGCCTCACTGATGAGACGTCCACCAGGCCTGCCTTCACCTCAACGGCATAGGTAACTCCGTCCTTCTCTGCAACTATGTCTATGTCTGAGACCTCGACGCCGTCAACCACTACCTTCCTGTGAAACTCGAGCACCCTGAAGCCCATGGACTCCAGGCGAGAGGCCGCTATGGACTCGCTGGCCCTGAGCACCCGCCCACCGGGCGCCCTGTGGAGGCCAAGGTAAATATTGTAATGCTCAAGGACAAGACTGAAATACCTTGGCTCCCCAGGCCCAGCGGTGAAGCTTTTGTCCGGCGCCCTAACCGCAGACGTGGCCCTCATAGGAGGGGGCGGCGCCTCCTACCCAGGCGCCTTTGAGCTGGCGAGGGCAGGGCTTAGGGCGGTGCTCGTTGATGACAGGGAGTTCCTCGGAGGCGAGTGCCTTCACAGCGGCTGCGTGCCCTCCAAGGCGCTCAGGGAGTGGGCCCTGAGGGTTGACGAGGCCTCCTCAACGGGCGCCAAGGTTGACCCTGACGAGGTCTGGAGGAGGGCGGTTGAGGCCAAGGACAGGGTCCAGTCCCAGGTCTTCTCGCAGCTGAAGTGGATGGCAGAGCAGCTGTCCGAGAGGCTCACGGTGATCAGGGGCTGGGCGACCATAGTGAGCGACAGGGAGCTCAGGGTTAGGACTCAGGAGGGCGAGCTCAGCGTGTCCTTCAGGTACCTTCACATAGGGGCCGGCTCTGTCAACGTTGTGCCCAGGATCCCAGGGGCTGAGATGTGCATCACGAGCGACGACCTCTATACCTACATGAGGACCCCCAGGGAGCTGCCAGACTCCATAGCAATCGTTGGGGGTGGCTATATAGGCGTCGAGGCAGCCGAGACCCTCTCAAGGTTTGGGGTCAAGGTAACGCTTGTTGAGATGATGGACAGGCTCCTGCCCAACATGCCAATTGACCTCTCAAGGGCGGCCCTCAGGACCCTGCAGAGGAGAGGCGTTGAGGTGAGGCTCGGCTACGCTGCCTCCTCAGTGGAGAGGAGAGGCCAGGCCAAGGTCCTCAGGGCGGTCTCAAAGGACGGGAGCTCCATAGAGGTGCAGGCTGACGAGGTCCTAATGGCCGTGGGCAGGAGGCCCAGGCTCGAGGGGTACGGCCTTGAGGTACTCGGCCTTGAGGTGGGCCCTGGCATAAGGGTGTCCCCAGGCATGAGGACAAGCAGGGACAACGTGTTCGCCGCGGGCGACGTCACCGGCAAGGCAATGCTTTACCACGCGGCAGTAAGGGGCAGCCTGGTGGCGGCCAGGAACATTATAATGGGCAGGGAGGTCTACAGGATGAGCTACCTTGACGTTCCGTCCGTGGTCTACACGGTGCCTGAGATGGGCTACGTGGGCTACACGGAGGAGGAGCTCAGGTCCATGGGAATAAGGTTCGACGTCGTAAGGTACAGCATGAAGGCTAACTCTTACACCCTGATGCTGGGCCACCAGGACTCCTGGGTCAAGGTGTTGGTTGACGAGTCCGGGAGGGTGCTCGGGGCGCAGGCGTTCGCCCCTGAGGCCCACGCCATACTTACGGCCTTCGCCATGGCCATGGGCTCCGGCCTTGACGCCGAGAGGCTCTACTGGCTGGCCCCGCCCCACCCATCGCCCATGGAGGCCCTGGCGGAGGCCTTCAGGCAGGCCTAGCTACCTAGTCACCTTAGACTCCAGCTGGGCCACGAGCTCGGCCACGTCAGGCCTCTCAAACAGCTTCCTGGGGCCCTCGAGGATCCTGTTGAGGGCCTCGGCCACGGCCTCCTTTAGGTCCAGGGGGTGGAGCCTCCCCTCCACGTAGGCCCTCTCGAGCTCCTCGTAGCTTGTGAAGTCAACAGGTCCGCCGTACTTGGCTGGCCTATCCACGTGAAGCGTGAAGCCGGGCCTCGAGAAGAGTATGTACCTGGCTATCTCAATTACCGGGTTGAGCTCAACCTGCCTTGGAGGGCAGTAGGCGGCCCTTATCTTGGCCCTGACCTGCTCTGGGCTGTCGTTGAGGAATATGGCTGACGAGGCCTTAGACTTGGACATCTTAAATGCTGCGGCCTGCTCGTCGCTCTCAGCGTTGTCCATCCTCTTGCCGCCCTCGAGGCCCGTGAGTATCGGCGTGTGGAGCGCTATCACCTTCTTCTTCCCCATCCTCTCGGCCACCTCGCGCTGGAGCACGTGGGCCTTCCTCTGGTCGAGGCCCCCAAGCGCTATGTCAAGGTCCATGTAAATTATGTCGGAGACCTGCATGGCAGGGTAGACCAGCTTGGATGCGTCGAGCTCCGCCTCATCCATGGTCCTTCCCATTATTGTGAGGGCCCTCTTCATCCTCGCAAGGCTTGTCATCTTCATGACCTTAAGCACCAGGGCCCAGTAGTCCTTGTCTGAAACCATGGTCTCAGCGTCAACGAAGTTTATCCTCTCCACCGGTATGTCCAGGGACCTCATGACCTCCCTGAAGAGGACCGCGGCCTTCCTTATGAGCTCCATGTTGCCCCCGAACTTGTCATTTATCATCGCGTGCCACGTGGCCTCAAGGATGTTAAACTGCACGCCTGCCTCCACCAGGTCCTTAACCTTGAACATCCATATGAGGTGGCCTATGTGGGCCAGGCCGCTTGGCTCGTAGCCTATGTAGCCCTTGAGCTGGACCCCTGAACTCACCTTCTCCTTGAGTTCGTCATAAGTTATTACCTCGACCAGGTTCCTCGTAATGAGCGACAGCCTCTCCTCTGCGTCCAAGCTGACCCCAAGATGTGAGCTGAGCAGGGGTAAATTTACGTTATCAGAGCCCAGGTATCCTGGCCCTCTCGAAGCACTCCCCTGACCCATGGGCTTCGTGGCGTCAACCCCAACCTTGGCAGTGAGGCCGTCCTGGGAGCTGCTGGGGTCGAGCGTCGAGCCCCTGGCCCCTGTGACTATGACAAGCCCCCTGTCGGCCTGGAAGCGCGTAGCTATGGCCCACTCGACGTCATAAGGGTCGTCAACGTTTATGTCGTCATCAACTACGACCACGTGCTTGAGGCTGGGGTGGGCGGCGAAGGCTGCCATTATTGCGTTCTTTGCGTCACCGTCGTGGCTTTTCTTTATGGATATCACCGCGTGCAGCCACGTGCCGCTGGCCGGGGTCAGCCTGACCGCCACCACCTCGGGCACCACGCGGGAGACGGCGTCATATATAGCGGCCTCCCTGGGGAAGCCCATCAACATGCCGTGCTCCAGGCCGCCGGGGAGAATTACGTGGGACACCTCGTCAGGGTTTATCAGGACGGACCTCACCTCGAGCACGGGCTGCTTCCTGACCCTGTCATAGCCTCCCATGGCCTCAACGAAGGGCCCCTCGTCCGCCTGCTCCTGGGTCAGGTAGCCCTCCACCACAGCTGAGGCGCTGGCAGGCACTGGGTTGCCGTGGAGGGGGCTCCTGAATACCTCAAGCCCGCCAACTATGGCTGAGGCCCCCCTGAGCTCAAAGAACCCAAGGGGCGGCGACGAGGCCGCCGCGAGGAGCACTGCGGGATGGACGCCCACCACCACGGTCACTGGCAGGGGCTCGCCCCTTGACATGGCCTTGTTGTAGAGGTACCAGAGGTGCCTTGGCACGAGCCTCACTACGGCCCTCCTCTCGCCCAACAACATGACCCTGTGTATGCTCGCGTTACATATGCCGTCGTAGCACGCTATGAACATGGCGCTTGAGAGGTAGAGGCCCCCGTCCTTCTCATAGAACTTGACCGCGGGGAGCGACATTAGCCCCCTGGAGGCCTCCTTAAGCCTTGGCATGCCGACCTCCCTGAGCTCCCCCTGCTCGCTCATGGCCTTCAGGACCCTGCGGTACGCATCCCTCAGGTCGCTCGCAGAGAGGGCCCTGATCACCTTGTCCCTGCTGTCAACCACGTTACCTACGGCCTCCTGCTCTGAGCCCTCGACCAGGAACCTGACTGCCCTGCCCCTGCCCTGCCTCCTCCTGAGCTCAGCGGCTACGGCGAACTCCCTGGGCAGGCGGCCCACGTTATCATAACCTACCTCCTCAACGAACTCGCTGAGCGAGGCCCTCAAGCTAAGCCCTCGCTAAGCACCTGAGCTCAGGTTAAAGATCCTAATCCCCAGGAGGTGAGAGCGCCAGCCTGACCGCCGCCCTCATGTTCTTATCCTTAAGGGGGAGCGGGAGGCCCAGGTCGCCCTTTGATGTGCCATACTCATCAACTACCTTAAACTCAACGCCCGCCTCCAGCAGCGCGTCAGCGGCCTCCTCCCAGCCGGTACCAGAGCCCAGGAACACTGAGGAGCTTCCAGATGGGACCGCCTTAATTATTGACGACGCCTCGCGGCCCACCTCGCTGCAGTCTATGGAGGACGCGTGGAACAGCAGGCCGTCTGCAAGCGCCGCGACGCCGCAGGACCTCCTGCCGGGGTCTATTCCAACCCTTAGGCTCGAGAAGCTGCGTAGGGGATAAGCTATGGCCAGGAGCAGCGCCCTGAGCGGGTTCTCCTCGAAGATCTTGGGCCTGCCGTTCACCTTGTCTGCCAGCAGCCTGTACTCAGGGGAGCCGGGCATAGGCATAACGGCTACCTCCCAGAGCGAGGTCACGTCAAAGGTTACTCCCACGCCCTGAGGAACCAACAGCCACAGCCTTCTCCTCAGCTCTCTTATGCCCTCCGGGTCCGCCCTGAGCCAGAGTATCCTCCTGGCGACCCGCTCCTCACCGTGACGGCTCAGCCCGCCAAGGTTTAAAAACCCTCACAAGGCTTGACCTGCGAGATCGCTGCGCGGCAAGGCTTGGTAGAGAGAAAGGGGCAGAAAACGCGTAAGAGTAAGTTTTAAGCCATTCTGCCCTGGTGTTGGGCTTGGAGAAGCTCACGCCCCAGGCGCTGGCCCACAGGATCCTGCTGATCCTCGCCTCATCATTCAGGGATGTGAGGCCAGTCCCATGGTTCCGGGAGGGGTCCCTGCTCTACTCCTACAGGTACTCGTCTGACGCGCCCAAGGACTTCTACATGGTCGTCACCGCGCACCCCGTGCCCGCCCTGGTGAGGCTTGACGGAAGGCCGTACTATGAAATTGACAGGGAGCACCACCAGGTTCCCCTGCCCCAGGGCCAGCACACTGTGACCGCTGAGCTCACCATATACGACGACTTTGGCGAGCCCGCCCTCAAGATGGGCAGGCCCCTGGACCCCCCGAGGGCTTACACTGCGCTGAGGGACCCTGATGGCTACGCGCTGTTCCTCTACGCCTCCTCAGCCCTTGAGGTGGCCCAGTCAACGCATAGCCAGCAGCTCAGGGACGACCTGCTCTCGCTGCTCTCAAGGTCGCTGTCCCTGGTCAGGGTTCCCTCGGTCTCGCCGGCACAGCTTGAGGTGGCCTCTACCATCTACAGGACCAGTTACGACGTGGGGAGGGTGCTGACCTCACTTGACGAGGGCCTGTCCACCGTCTACGTGGAGCCTGAGGGCGTCCAGTTCTCGGAGGCGCTGAGGGCCCTGAGGGAGGGCCTGAAGGAACTCGTCGAAAGGCACGGCAAGCCAGGGGTCGCCCACGTCGTTGGTCATGCACACATAGACGCCGCGTGGCTGTGGCCGTTCAGCGAGACCAGGAGGAAGGTGCTCAGGACAACTGCCACGGTGCTCACCCTCATGGATCAGTTCAGGGACATGAAGTACGTTCAGTCGTCCTCACTCTACTATGAGTGGCTCCAGCAGGACGCCCCTGAGCTCGTTGACAGGATAGCCCAGCTTGTCAGGGAGGGCAGGTGGGAGCTGGGGGCGGGCTACGTCGAGTTCGACCCCAACGTGACCTCGGGCGAGTCCATGGCGAGGCAGCTGCTGTACTCCCAGAGGTTCTTTGAGCGCACGTTTGGCAGGAGGGCAGAGGTGCTCTGGCTGCCAGACAGCTTCGGCTACCAGGCGACCCTGGCCCAGATAGCCAGGCTCTCGGGCATCAAGTACTTCGCTACCCACAAGCTCACCTGGAACGACACAAACCAGTTCCCCTACGGCCCGTTCCTCTGGGACGGGGGAGAGGGGAACCCTATACCCTCGGTTGTCTTCGGCTTCGGGGACAGGGGCTACAACTCCCCGCTGACGGCCTCCTCAGTGCTAGAGCAGTGGGACAGGTGGCCTAGTAAGGAGTACCCGACGCTCATATCCTATGGCTACGGCGACGGCGGCGGGGGACCAACTGAGGACATGGAACTTCTGTTCAATATAATAAACGAGATGCCAGGGCTCCCAAGGCTTGTTCACTCAAGGCCGTCGGAGTACTTCAGCTACATTGACATCTCGTCACTCGACAGGTGGAGGGGAAGGCTGTACGTTGAGACTCACAGGGGCACGTACACCAGCCACTCTAACATGAAGGCCCTTCACTTTGACGCTGAGAGGTGGGTGAGGGAGCTCGAGGTCTGGTCAGCCCTTGCCAACGCCTATGACAGGTCGGAGGTGCAGTCCCTCTGGAAGGTCATAATGAAGGACGAGTTCCATGATGTGCTACCGGGCTCCGCCATAAGGGAGGTCTACGACGAGGTCTACAGGGAGCTGCAGGACGTGATAGACAGGGCCAGGGCCGGGGCCTCCAAGGCCATGTCAATGCTAGCCGGCGACTCGGGAGTCGCCGTGTTCAACTCGCTGCCGTGGCCCAGGTCAGGGTACGTCGTAGTAAACTCTCCGGTTGACGGGGCCCAGAGGGTAGACGAAGGCTACCTTACCTTTGTCAGGGCCCCACCCATGGGCTACTCCTCCCTCAGGCCGGCGGACCCAGGCGACTCAGCTACCGCTAAAGTTGATGGCGATAAGGTCGTGCTCGAGAGCTCCACGCTCAGGGTTGTCATAGAGCGCGACGGCACGATATCGTCAATACTGCTGAAGAAGGGCAACCACGAGTTCGTCCTGGGCAGGGCCAACGAGCTTGCGTTATACCAGAACTCGCCCGGCTGGGCGGACGCCTGGGACATAGAGCCCGGCTACCGCCTCGGCGAGGTCAAGCTCAAGGCCGACTCCGTCACAGTCAAGGAGTCAGGCCCCCTCAGGGCCTCGGCAACCATAACGTACTCGTTCGGCAGGAGCAGGGTCACCGAGGAGGTCAGGGTGTACGCCGGGCTCCCGCTGGTTGAGTTCAAGGTAACAATTGATGCCATAGACAGGGAACAGATGCTCAAGGTGTGGCACTCCTTTAATGTCAACAACGACTACTACGCCTACGGAGCCCCGCTGGGCGTGCTCGAGGAGCCGGCCCGCAGGAACAACAGCTGGGAGAGGGCCATGTTCGAGGTGCCATTCCAGAAGTTCATAGATGTCTACGACTCCTCAAGGGGCGCAGCCATACTGTCGCCTAAGAAGTACGGCGCCAGCGTCTGCGGCAACAGCGTTGGCCTGACCCTGCTCAGGACCCCAGTGTTCCCTGACCCCGCCACTGACCTTGGGAGGCAGGAGTTCACCTACGCCATATACGTCCACCAGGGCGACTGGAGGTCGGCCAACGTGCCTAGGGTTGCCTATGAGTACGCCTTCCAGCTCACGGTGGGCCCAGGGAGCGGCGAGAGGTCACTGATGGAGCTCTCCCCTGATAACCTGGTGCTTGAGGCCGTTAAGGCCCCCGAGGACGGCGACGGCATAGTTGTTAGAATATTCGAGGCCAACAACTCGTCTGGCACAGGGGTACTCAGGGCCCCGTTCAGGGTCAGGGAGGCCAGGAGCGTTAACATACTGGAGGAGGACGAGGTTCCAAGGGAGCTGAGCGTGGATGGCGACACGGTGAGGTTCTCCTACAGGCCCAGGGAGATCATAACGCTGCTCCTCAGGCCTGCCCAATGAGGCCGCTGAAGGCGCCCAGGTCGAGCCTTGCCCTGCCCAGCTTAAGCGCCGCCACGTCACCTAAGTACTCTGAAATCACGGACACAGCGCCAGACCTGGAGGGCCCCCTCTCAACCACGCCAAAGTAGTCGCTTCCAGGCCCCTCAAGACCGACGAGGAGCCCCTGCCAGTCACCGTCAGGCCTCCTGCCCTCTATGGCGAGGCCCTCGAGCCTCAGGGCTCTCCTCCTTGACCTCATAATGCACGAGGCTATCAGCCTGTCCCTGTTGGTCCTCCTCTCAGGGGCGCTCTTAGAGGCAGGCGCAAGCCTGGGTATGACCACTAGGGGGCCTGCCTTCTCGTGCCTAAGGGTAGCCACGGCCTCGTCGTCAAGGCCTATGGCAACCACTGCGTCGGCGTTTACCGCGAGGGACAGCGCCGCCTTAAGCTCAACTCCCTCCTGCGACACCCACCCGTCGGTGTCTATGACGAAGCTGCCCGACAGCCTTGAGAGCCTTATGGCACATGATATGTACCTGCCCTCGAGCCCCCTAGGCGTGAAGTCCCCCACGAGGCAGGCGGAGAGCGGCTGGTCCTGGGGGGAGCCCGGCAGGAAGGGCCTCCTGGGCATCGAGAGGGCCTCAAAGCCGGGGCAGTAGACCTCGTTCTGGCCCACGTCAGTTGATATGAGTGAGTTCACGACGCCTGAGTTATAGAGGTAGGCTGCCAGCGTGCTCTTGCCGCTGTCTGTGGGGCCTACAAGCAGGATCCTCCTGGCGCCCCTGACCTCCTCCACGACGCCCTCTATAGCCTTGAGGGCCTCGCTGTCGCAGGGCTCCGCCTGGCCGCTGACCGCCAGGTCCCCTTCGCCCTCAACTATTACAGTCCTGCCCACAGGCACGGTGAGCGAGGAGCCTGGCGGCACCTGGGCGCCAAGGACCCTCAGGTCCCCTTCATTGACTGTTACTACTGATGGCCCTCTGACAGCTATGCAGCCGCCGAGCCTCAAGGCGAAGCCCAGGCAGAGCTCACGCAAAAAGGTTAATAGCCCCTAACATGGGCTATATGCGATGGCACGCCGCGGTAGTACAGCCCGGCATAGTATGCGGGCCTGTCAAGCCCGTGACCCGGGTTCAAATCCCGGCCGCGGCGCCACGGCGCACCGCCCGCTTACCTCCTTCCCAACAGCCTGAACAGCCTGTCCTCCTCCCTGGCCAGGTCAGAGCCCCTGGCTGCGTCCCACAGGGCGTTGAACTTGGGCTTGCCGGCCAGCTGCTCAAGCGTCCACTCCCTGGCGAAGTCGCCGAGCCATATCTGGGACGCCTCGTCCTCAACTACCCGCCTAACCATGTCATAGAACTTGAAGGCCCTGCTCAGCTGTCCATACTGGCTCGTGGTGGAGTGGAGCTTCAGCTGCTCAAAGGCTCCCATGCTGGCCATCCTCGAGGCCACCTCAGCCATCTCCCCAGAGGCGTACATCTCCAGCAGGACCGCTTCTGGGGGCACCCCGTACTTCTCGGTGGCCACGTCAAAGAATGCCATGAAGCTGGCCAGTATCAGGGGCCAGTTAGTGTGCTCGTCAAGAAGGTCTATGAAGGCCTCCTGCTTGAACGTGACCTTAACCCCAATGCCTCCTGGCCTCCCTATGGCCCCTATGCCGGCGGCTATAGCCGCCGCGTAGTCCCACGCCCTGCCGCTGTGGTCATTTGCGACTCCGATCAGCACGGGATAGCCCATGCCCTTCGAGTGGAGCTCCAGGATGCCAGCGCCTATCATCCTGGGGGCAACCATAACCACGTCATATCTGTCTGGGGGCCTTATAAGGCCGAAGGCGACGTTGTAACCGCTGGCGAAGTCTATTATGGCGTCCCTGTCCCCCACGGCCCTAACCACGTCATTGAAGACCAGGGGCTGAACCTCGTCAGGAAGAAGCATCATTATCACGTCAGCCCTGGAGGCCGCCTCCGGTATGTCATAGACCCTGAAGCCGTCCCTCTCAGCCCTCCTCCTGTACTCATCATTAACGTTGCCAACTATGACATCAAGTCCGCTGTCCCTGAGTACCTTGGCCTGCGCCTCGCCCTGGTTGCCGTAGCCTAGGACCGCTATGACCTTACCCTTTAGGAGCGACACGTCACCTGAGAGGACCGTAGACGACAAGCCCCTTCCCAGTAAATGGTTTAAACGCCGCGGAAATAAAGCTGGTCACTTCACTTGTACCAGAGCTCAGTGGATTCCCTCCTCTTGAGCTCCCTCATCATGGCCTCAAGCCTCTTGTAGACGGTGCCGTGCATCTTGCCCTCCACGAGCATCTCAATCCCGTGCCTGGCTATCATCGCCCTCTCGTAGTCGCCAATTATGCCCACAAGTCCCCTGCCGTCATTAACTGCTATCCTCACGCCCACTATCTCCTCTATGGCCCTCTTTGCCCGCCCGTTCTCGCCTATTATCCTGCCCAGAACCCTCCTCACGTGGTTCTCCTTGTCGTCCAGGGCTGAAGCCACGTCAACCACCACCAGAATCACGTCGTCATCAAATAGCTCTGTAACGTCAGACTGCTGAAAGCCTATGACCAGAGCCTTGACTATGTCCTTAGCCTTGAGCACGTTGGCTGAGCCCTGCGGCGTCAGAGGCTCCACTATGACGGCTGAGTTCTGCTCGTCAACCCTTATGGAGACCCCAAGCCTCTCCCTGACCTGCTTGGAGATCCCACCTATGAGCTCCTTAATCCTCCCCAGCTCCTCAGGCGGCACAGGCTCGTAGGCCCTGGCCTGAGGCTGGGACCTCAGCTCGCCTCCAGGCATTGTTCTAAGGACCTCCTGAGGCTCTCCTCCTTCCCGCTCACGTCCAGCCTGTGAGAGAAGAAGCTAAAGACGTTACTCAGGTCCCTCTCAAGGAGCTCCCTCGACTTGGGGTGGTCGAGGCTCACGGCCTGGGCCACGTCGATTATCCAGGGCCTCCCCTCCCATATCATTATGTTGTACTCGCTCAGGTCGCCATGGACCAGCCTGGCCCTGCACACCATTTTCTCTATGTCATCAACTAGCATGTTGAATATCCTCTTTACGTCCTCGTCCTCGAGCTCCCTCCAGGCCTCCACCAGCAGGGGGGCCCTGAGGCCGTTCTCGCCAAGGAACTTCATGACAAGCACGTTACCTGAGACAGCCACGGGGGCCGGGACGCTGACGCCCGCCCTAGACATGTCCTCAAGGTTGCCGTACTCCTTCCTGGCCCACAGGTAGACGAGGCTCCTGAACTTGGACGGCACCGATGGAAACCTGGGGTCGCCCACTATGTAGTTCTTTATGCTCTTCCTGAACTCCGCCGATGATGTAAGGTATATCTTTACCGCCAGGTCCTCGCCCCTCCACCCCTTGGCCCAGTACACCCTGGCCTCCTTGCCCGCGCTTATGGCTCCCTTGAGCTCCTTGAAGGCCCTCAACGAGTTCCTGAGCCTGTAGACGTGGTAATTAGTGAAGGAGTCGAAGACCTCCTCCACGGTCTTTATTACGTCCTCATCCTTTACCTTGCTCTCCTCCCTGTCAATCCTGATCCTGTGCGGGCTCAAGCGGCGCCCTCACCACTCATGAGGTCAAGGAGGTCCTTAGGTACGAGGCCCTTCTTGGTGAGCTCCTTGGACTCGGACTCGCTGTACCTGTAGACCAGCTCCCCCTTGTTGTCTGGGGTCCCCCAGGGCAGGAAGAGCACCAGGTCGCCCTCGTGTATCCAAACCCTCCTCCTCATCTTGCCCGGTATCATGGCTCTGTACTTATTGCCGTCAGCACAAACTACCTCCACGAAATTACCCCCGAGTATCCTCTCAGTCACGCAGAGCATTGTGCCCTCCTCATCGTTTGGAAGGGGCGTCTCCCCCTTGCTCTGCTTCCTCTTTTCCACCAAGCGCTACTCTTCCCTCCTCACGAGGTAGATGCGCCTCCTGGATAAATAAACTAAGAAGTGGTCGCCCTCATTTACACTTTCAGTGAAGACCTCCACCTGGTCTGAAGGCACCTCTATGGAGCCCTCGTCGCCAACGAGCACGTACCTGTTGCCCTGCTTGCTCAGCAGCATCATCCTCTCCAGGTTCTGGCCCTCGTAGAGCTTGAAGCCCCGATCCCACAGCTCCTCTGGACTCATGGTGGCCCTCTTGCCCGTGTCAAGGTTCACCAACAGCAGGCCGTTCTGGGAGTCCCCCATGTAGAAGTAGGGCATGCCGCCCACGTCCAGCACGTCACCTGGGGACACGGTGGCCAACCTCACGGAGACGTAAAGCTTCAGCCTGTCTCCCCTCCCCTTGTATGTCTCTATTACCTTGGCGTTAAACTCGGACCTGAGCCTCGTGGCGAGCACCCTCGCGGCCGAGTGCTCCCTGACATATACGTCAAGACCCTCCCTGCGCTCCTCAACCTTAACTATGTCGTCACCTATTGATGCCACTATCCTCCGCAGCCTCTCGCCCAGGTGCTTGACCTCGCCTATGGGCCTTGGGTGCGACCTCACCTGCACCACGGCCGTGTAGCCCTCGCCGGTCTTCCTTGAGGAGCACACGGGGCAGAGGGTTGGCTTAAGCAACATCTTGACGACCGCCGTCCCCTTAACCCTGACGTTGCCGTAGCTTCCCTCGAGGTCAACGTAGGCGGTCGCCGCGCCCCCCTGCAGCTCCAGCCTCACGCCGTCTATGCTCACGCCGTCCAGGGGCTCCACGGGCTTAACCTTGTTAGCTAGGTATGCCTCTAAGTAATCAGTTAGCGACTCCTCCAGGCTTGAGTACGGGTCTGACCACCTGCCCGAGGCCCTGTGGGCGTAGCACGACGTGCAGTAGGTGACCTCCACCTGCTCGGGCAGCCTCGCTATGCCGTTCCTCCTTACGAAGCAGTCCTTGCAGAGGCTGCCTATGAACTCCACCTCCCTGCTGCTCCTGCCGCACATTGGACAGATCCTTTCAGGCAAGGCTGTACTTCCAACCTCCCTGCACAGGCAGAAATAGCTCCCTGAAGCTAAATACCTCGGTGGCTTAGGTGAAGGTAGCCGTCTTAGGGGCAGGCCTCATGGGCTCAGCCATGGCCAGGAGGCTTGGCTCCCAGGGCTTCCAGGTGCACTTGTGGGACAGGACTAAGGAGAAGGCGGAGGCGCTGGCGAAACAGGTGGGAGGCCAGGCCTTCAGCTCCCCGTGGAGGGCCGTGGAGGCCGCTGACGCGGCCATAGCGTTCCTCTCTGACGACAACGCAATAATATCAGTGGCCACTGACATGAGGAGGGCCGACGGCCTCCTCTTCATAAACTCCTCCACCATAACCCCTAACACCAGCAGGGCCCTGGCAGAGCACTTCGCGGGGCTTGGCATATGCTACGTCGAGGCCCCCGTAGTTGGCGGGGCCAACGACCTGGAGAAGGGTAGCGCCCTCTTCCTGGTGGCCGGTGACCAGGGGTGCATCAGGCTCTCAAGGGGGGTCCTGAGCGCGGCTGGGGAGCTGATGGAGGTGGGCGGCGGCCCTGGCTCAGCCATGGCGCTCAAGCTGGCCTATAACTCGGTGCTGATAACAACTATGTCGTCGCTTGCCGAGGCCATATCCCTCGCTGAGGCCTATGGGGTCAGCCCTGAGAGGCTGAAGGAAGTGATGAGGAGGACCGCCTTTGCCGGGGTGGCCGAAAAGTACATAGATAGGATGCTCTCAGGCTCGCAGCTTCACTTCAGGCTCTCCCTGGCCGCTAAGGACCTTGAATACGCCAGTAGGGCGTCATTTGACGCCGGACTGCCGGCAGCCGTGACGTCGGCAGCCGCAAGGCTTTACAAGAGCGCTGAGGCCCACGGCCTGGGAGACCTCGACTACACTAAGATAATAGAGTTCGTGAGGCCCAAGAGGCCCTCATAGCCTTGGATTCCATCCTCACGGCTCAGCAGCGGTCCATCAAATCATCGGGCCACTGAGCGCTTCGCCTCTAGAGCTCAAATTTTCTCTAGCTAGGTCGATTACATCTTTGTGGACAAGGAGTTAAGGCTACTTTAGCCTTACTAAATAGACCTGTTGGCTTCTCAGCTGAGCAGCAGTTGAACCCTGAAGGAGCTTAGGTCCTGAAGTGACGAGGGGTCGCAGCTGGCCTCTTTAACGTCGCCCAGGCTCAGGCCGAGCTCCGAGGCCACCTCCTCAAGCCTTGAAGGGTCGTCAGACACTATCACAATAACGGTGCCTCCCTTAGACTTGCTCAGGGCCTCGGACAGCTGCCTTGACCTGGTCGCATACAGGAGGGCCTGCAAGTGCTGCTTTCTAAGCCTCACCCTGCCCTGGTCCAGGTCCTCCCTGGAGTAGGCAAGGTAAAGGGCTGCCTCGCAGGGGTCAGGCCTCCTGCTGTGCCTTAGCACTAAAGCCCTGAGGCCCTGCTCGGCCGACAGCCTCTCAAGCTCATTGTCGTCAACGCGGCCCTCGCAGATAGCCACCAGGTACCTTCCCCACGGGACCCTGACCTCCCTCAGGTCGCAGTCAGCCAAGCCCGGGCACCTTCAGGCCAAGTCTCTCCGTTAGGTTGCCCTCTATATACAGGGGCTGCTGCAGCCCAACCTCATAGTACACGGGCGCGCCGGTTCCGTTAAAGGCTAGGAGGGTCGGCGTGGCACTTATGTTGTGCGACAGGAGGAAGTCTGCAACCCCCTCGACGGCAGGGTACCAGGCCTCTGACTCCTGCTGAGTGACGTTATAGCCCAGGGCGTCAGCCATGTATATTAGGGTGTAGTTTGTCGGTATGATAAGCTGGCTCGTTGTGTGGTTCAGGTACAGCTCTATGTTCCTCGTGTAGTAAGCGTAGTTGACGTCAAGTAGCTTCACGAAGGCCACTGGACCGTAGAGGTGGTAGACCTCGTAGAGTATCTCGAGCATCTGGACGGAGTACTCGTGTATTGGAAGCCCAAGGAATATCACCCTGGCCTGGCTGGTGTTCTCTGAAACGTAGTAGAGGAAGGGAAGGGTGGCATTAAGTTCAAGGGAGCAGTAGGGGCACTCAGGGTCATAAACTACAACTATGACCTTTGATGAGTTAGGGGGGCCCAGCGATATTATCCAGCTGGAGTTCAGCGACTCTATGTCGCTCAGAGTCAGGGGGCCCGACGAGGTCACACTTGACGAGCTTGTCTGGTGCTCTGGTGTGGTGGTCGCCAGGGCCCTGCTATGTGACGAGAATTGCCTCAGTACATAGGCCGCCCCAGCTATGGCCGCAACTGCTATAACTATTATAATGATAGCCTCAACCCTGCTCGTTAATGATTTCCTACCCTTCAAAACACCACCCACGGGCCCCCTAGCCTCTGACGGTAATAAAACTCCTTGAACGTTCTCTAAATTAAGCAACCTCACTGCTTCTGCCCGCCGCTGGGGCTTGAGGACGATGAGGAGCTTCCCTGCTGCGATGTCAGGCTCTTGAGCTCACTCTCGAGCTCCTTCTCTATCTCCTCTATGGGTTTAGGCGGAGGGGTCGTGACAAGCGTGTAGCCTATCCAGGCAAGTATGGCGAGCACCACTATGACTATTATGGAGTCCGTGAGCTTCAGCAGGAACGACGCGGCCAGGCTGGAGAGCGGCGGGTACCACATGGCTACGTTGTAGATAACTATTATGAAAATAGAGATTATCAGCAGTGCCGCGCCAGTAACCTTGTCTCTGGCCATTTACCTTCACCGTCCAGTGAATCCCCTGCTTGTCCAAGTTTTAAGCGTTTCCCAGCACGCCTTATCTCGTTGCCTTAAGGAACTTGAGGGCCTCCCCTAAGACTAATGATGAGAACTCATCGACGCTGAGGGGCCTGCCATCCTTTACCTGGCTCAGCCTGACCACGGTCACGCCCCTGGCCTCGGCCTGACTTAGGACCTTATAGAACTCCTCCTTGACCCTCCTGAGGAACTCCTCGACCTCGTAGCCCTCCCTCCTCTGCCTCTCGGCCACCCTGGACATGGCTACCTCCACTGGGACGTCAATGAATATCAGTAGGTCGGCCTCGGGCGCGAAGCTGTTTACCTCCCAGAGCCAGCCCGGGTCGGCGCCTGAGGCCCCCTGGTAGGCTATGGAACTGTACTTATACCTGTCCATCACGACTATGTAGCCCTGCTCCAGGGCCCCCACGACGCCCCCCGGCAGGGAGGGGTCGCAGCAGAGGTGCCACGACCTGTCAGCGGCGAAGAGCAGCGCCGCAAGCCTTGGCTCAGGCCTTCCCTGGGCCAGGAGTTGCCTTATGACTTGTCCCACCGGCCCCTCCGTGGGCTCCTTGGTATATATGGCCCTGTAGCCCATCGAGGAAAGCCCCTGGGCCAGCAGCCTCGCGTGCGTTGTTATCCCACTTCCGTCTATCCCCTCAAGGGCCACTATGGCGCCTTTCAAGGCCTGACCAACTGACGGCTGGAGGGCATTAATTTACAGCTTACCTCGGATAACCGATATTAGTTAAATAACCTTAAAAATTAGGCACACTTAAAAAAGCCACAGGCAACTAAAAGAGCTTAGAGCTGAAGATGGACGCCAGCAGGCTGAGCAGGGAGATAAAGGACTCGCTTAGGACGTTCGGGCCAGCGTGGCTTGTAATGATAGCCGACGTCGACGTAGCCTCCATAGTAACTGGCTTCCAGGTAGGGGCTGCCTGGGGCTACATAATGGTAAGCGTCATGCTGGCCCTCACAGTGCCCCTCTTTGTGATCCAGGACGCCGCGGGCACCCTTGGGACCGTCTCAGGCATGGGGCTGGGCACTGCCATAAAGAGGCTCTACGGCCGAAGGGCCGCCCAGCTGGCCTCGGTTCCCATGGCAATTGCCGACGTTATGGAGTACGTGGCCGAGTACGCTGGAATCGCCGTGGGCCTTAAGCTCCTGGGACTCCCGGTGCTCCCCGGCCTGCTGGCGATCTTCCTGGTGCACATAGCGGTGGCGTGGAGCGGCAGGTACAGGCACGCCGAGGCCTTCCTGCTGCCCGTGAGCTTCCTGCTCGTGGCGGCGCTGCTCTACACAGCTCTGATCACGAGGCCTGACCCCGGGAGGATCGGCGGCGCCCTGCTGAGCCCCTGGCCCCTCTGGAGGCCTAGCTTCGACTACATGCTGGCAGCCAGCGCGGGCTCCGTGATAATGCCGTGGATGCTCTTCTTTCACTCAGGCGCTGACGTCAGGAAGGGCTTAAGGCCGGAGGAGCTGAGGCCAGAGAGGCTTGAGACGCTCGTTGGAGCCATAGTGTCAGAGCTCCTCATGGTTGCAACAGTCGTCGTAGGCATATTCCTCGGCGAGAGGGCCGGGGCGGCGCTTGATGCCAGGGTTCTTGCCAGCGCCCTGGAGCCGCTGGGCCCAGCAAGCAGGTACGTAATGGGCGTTGGCTTCGTGGCGTCGGGCTTCCTGGCCCTGGTGGTCATATCGCTCGGCTCCGCCTGGGGCTTCCTAGAGGCGGTGGACTTCAAGAGGGGAACCACGGCCTACAGGCTGACCTACGTGCTCGAGAGCCTTCCGGCCCTTGTAATAGTGTCCCTCTCCCTGAGCAACCTAGTCAACCTGATACTTGACCTTATGGCGGCCTTCACTATAATATTGGCGCCGCTGCTCTACATGCTGGGCAGGATAGCCTCCAGGGAGGACATAATGGGGGGCGCGAGGCTCAAGGGCGCGAGGGCAACTGCCTACTGGGTCATGTCAGTCCTTGTCGTGGCCTCAGGGCTTATAGCGATAGCCGCGTCACTCTGAAGAGCAAGGGCTTAAGCCTTCGGACGCCCTTATTAGCCTGGTGCAGCTAGTGGCCGAGAAGCTGATGTTCCAGCTCCTTGACGTGAGCTACTCGGTGGAGGGCAGGAGGCCTGTAATAGAGGTCTGGGCCAGGGACGTAAAGGGCAGGAGGCTCCTCCTCCTGGACTATAACTTTAGGCCCTACTTCTACGTGCTGCCTCAGAAGGACGCAGACCCTGACAAACTCGCAGAGGAGCTGAGGAGGCTCTCGAGGCCCAGGAGCCCCATCACGTCAGTTGAGAAGGTTGACATGAAGTACTTCGGAAGGCCTGTGACGGCGCTCAAGGTGACTACCCTGATACCTGAGAGCGTGAGGGAGTACCGCGACCTGGCCGCCAAGCTTCCAGGGGTCGCGGAGGTCCTGGAGGCCGACGTGAGGTTCTCCATGAGGTACCTGATAGACCTGAACCTGTACCCGATGAGGTGGTATGTGGCTGACGTGGAGCCCGTCAGCAGGAGCGACATAATCGCGGACGGCGCCTATAAGCTCATAGACAGGCCTGTTGAGGAGCCTTCAATGGCCGACGTTGACCCCCTTGACGGCCTCAGAATAATGGCGTTTGACATAGAGGCCTACAACCCGCAGGGCTCGCCCAACCCATCGAGGGACCCAGTCATCATAATAGGGGTCGCCTTTAATAGCGGCGAGAGGCTGCAGCTGGAGGCCGCGGGCCACTCGGACAAGGAGCTCATACAGAAGTTTGTTGACATAGTGAGGACCAAGGACCCCGATATAATAGTTGGCTACAACCAGAACTCCTTTGACTGGCCCTACCTCCTTGAGAGGGCAAAAGTCAACGGGGTCAAGCTTGAGGTCGGCAGGAAGAGGGGCGCCGAGCCTACTCCAAGCGTATTTGGGCACATCTCAGTGCAGGGGAGGCTTAACGTTGACCTCTACAACTTCGCTGAGGAGATAGAGGAGGTCAAGGTCAAGACACTTGACGAGGTCGCTGACTACCTCGGAGTCATGCCTAAGGAGAAGAGGGTCAACGTTGACTGGTGGAGGATAGCTGAGTACTGGGACGACCCAGAGAAGAGGAAGACCCTACTTGCATATAACATGGACGACGTGGTGTCAACCCTAGGCCTCGCCTACCAGTTCCTGCCATTCGGGGCGCAGCTGAGCCAGATAAGCGGCATGCCCCTCGACCAGGTGGCCGCCGCCAGCGTGGCCTTCAGGCTTGAGATGAGGTTTATGAGGGAGGCCAGGAAGCTGGGGGAGCTGGTTCCCAACAGGGCCGAGGAGGAGACCAGGGAGCTGGAGACCTACACGGGCGCCATAGTGCTTGAGCCCAGGCCAGGGGTTCACCACAACGTCGCTGTCCTTGACTTTGCCAGCATGTACCCGAGCATAATGGTAAAGTACAACGTTGGCCCCGACACCCTGCTTAAGGAGGGGGAGACCTGCGAGAAGGTAAATGAGGCGCCGGGCGTCAGGCACAGGTTCTGCGCGGACAGGGACGCGTTCTTCAAGAGGGTCCTGGAGAGGTTCCTTAAGTGGAGGGCTGAAGTAAAGGCTGCCATGAAGAAGTACCCCGAGGGGAGCCCACAGTACAGGCTCCTCAACGAGAGGCAGAGGGCCATAAAGGTGCTCGCCAACGCCAGCTACGGCTACATGGGCTGGGCTGGGGCCAGGTGGTACTGCAAGCAGTGCGCCGAGTCGGTCACCGCGTGGGGCAGGGACCTGATAACCAAGGCGGCCTCCCTGGCCAAGTCCCTCGGGCTCAAGGTCTACTATGGCGACACCGACAGCCTCTTCGTTGAGAACGACCCGGAGAAGGTGGAGAAAGTCATAGAGGGCATAACTAAGGGCCTCGAGTTCGACATAAAGATAGACAAGGTCTACAGCAGGGTCTTCTTCACAGAGGCCAAGAAGAGGTACGCCGGCCTCACGCCGGAGGGCAAGATAGACATAGTGGGCTTTGAGGCCGTCAGGGGCGACTGGAGCGACCTGGCCAAGGACACCCAGGCCAAGGTGGCTGAGATAGTGCTTAGGAGCGATGACGTGAGAAAGGCCGTTGACTACGTGAGGCAGGTGATAAACGACCTCAGGAACGGCAAGGTAGAGGTGGAGAAGCTCATAATATGGAAGACCCTGACCAAGAGCGTTGACAAGTACGAGGCCGAGGCGCCGCACGTGTACGTGGCAAAAATGATGGAGAAGCTGGGCTTCAAGGTCGACGTTGGCTCAAAGATAGGCTACGTCATTGTTAAAGGTGATGGGCCGCTGAGCAGGAGGGCTAGGCCCTACTTCCTGGTGAAGCCGCAGGACATAGACGTTAACTACTATATAGACAAGCAGATAGTGCCGGCGGCGCTCAGGATACTCAGCTTCTTCGGCATCAGCGAGAAGGAGCTCAAGGCGGGCGGCAGGCAGGCCTCGCTCTTCGACTACATAAACAAGAAGTGACAAAAAGGGAGAGGACGGGAGGGGCCCTGGTCACATGATGTCACTGAAAGTCATGAATACAACGTCTCCCTTCCTTGAGGACACCTTGCTTCCTATCCTGGCCCCTATGAGCAGGGCCACCCCCTTCTCAGAGGCCGCGTCAAGGAGCCTCTGCGTTATTATGCCGTCAAAGACGACAGCGTAGACCTTGCCTGGCTCTATCTGCTGCATCCAGTTGAAGAGATCCTTAACCTTGAGCCTCGCCACCTCGTTCCAGGACCTGTCGTAGGCCACCGCCTCAAGCGTCCCCTTAAGCTCCTTCATGCTGTCCAGGACCTGCTTAGGCATTATTAGCGATGTAACGCCCACCTGCTGCTGTTGAGCGGCCTCAGCCTGCTGGGGCTGGGCCTGCTGAGGCGGCGCCTGGGCCTCGACAGCCTGAGGTTGCGGCTGCTGAGGCTGAGCAGGAGGCTGTTGCACAACGGCCTGCTGCTGGGCGGCGGCCTCAGCTGGAGGTTGCGGCTGCTGAGGCTGAGCAGGGATCATGCCAAGCTGCTTCATCGCCTCCTCGGCTGGCACCATCTGGGCCAGGGCCCTGGCCACCTCCTTACCGGTGAGCTGCTCAACCTCCATGCCCTTCGGGGCCCTGGCCACGTAGTCAACGTGCATCTGGCTCAGCACTGTCCTCATTATCATCTCCCCGCCCCTGTCGCCGTCGACGAACAGTATGACCTTCTTTCCCTTGGCCAGCTCAATTATGGTCTTAGGCACCTTCTCCTTGGCTCCCCCTATGGCTATGGTGTTGGTGTAGCCGTAGCGCCCCAGGTTTATTACGTCAGCCCTGCCCTCGACTATTATTATGGTGTCCGACTTCTCGACGTCCGGCCCTGCGGGGAGCTTGTCCTCGCCATACTCTATTACCTTGGGCTGCGTCTCTATCTTCTGCGTTACCTCCCTTATTATCTCCTTTATGTCAGGCTCCTGCTCCTTAACTGTCTGCAGCAGCTCCCTGGCCCTCTGGACTATCCACTTCAGCTTCTCAGCCCTCAGGTCCTCTATTGACTCAACCGTTATCCTTGCAGTGTATGGGCCCACCTTGTCAACGGTCTCTATCATGGCCGCGAGCAGAACTGTCTCTACCCTGTCAAGGTTGCTTGGTATCTGTATCTCGCCCACCGTCTTAGTGCCCTGGTACTTTAGGTCTATGTGGACCCTGCCTATCTTATCCTTGTTCTGAAGCTCCTCTAGGTTGAACTCGGATCCCAGGAGCCCCTCCGTCTGCCCGAAGACGGCCCCTATTATGTCGTGCTTTTCCACCCTTCCGTCGACTTCAAATGATGCCCTTATGAGGTACTTCAACACCTTCGTCACACCTCTTCTCTCCTAAGAGGGCTGTGTCTTGGCTACCCTCTTGCCTCAAGAGGTAGGTGAGGGCGCAGGATAAAAGCCCTTTAATAAGGCCTCCAGGACTTGATCTAAGCTATGCCGCCATAGAAGGTATAGTGCTAGGGCCTAGCATTAGCGCTCCCCCTGCGCAAGGGTCTTTGACAGCCGCTCTATCATTTCCTCCTCAGTCATGGGCCTCTCGACCTTCTCCCCCCTGGCCGCCCTCTCCGCCCTTTCAGGGAAGGTGAAAACTATGTTACTCAGGTCCCTCTCTGTCAGCAGCCCCTCGTACCTCTCCGTGTAGATAACCTTTGAGCCGTCGCTCAGCATCAGCATGGTTGTCGGCGACGCCCTCACGTTGTACTCTATGAACGTCATGGCCCCCCTGGCTGAGGTGCACTGCTGGGTGAACCAGTCGCAGAGCACTATGTAAAGCCCGAAGCCCCTGAGCCTCTCAAGGTTTGACTCAACGAACGGGTACCAGTGCAGGTCATACCTCCTACACACTGGGCACAGGGTGTTGTCAAAGTAAACGACGGAGTACCTCTCGCTGGGGACCAGCGGCGAGGCTGACTCCTCCATCATGACCCAGTAGCCGCTGTTAAAGTCAAAATAGTAGACGCCGTCCGTGGAGTCCCTGCCAAGCCTCTTGGCCTTTATGGGCTCCATGGTCACCCTAAGGTAAGTGAGTCCTTGGTCGAAGTAAAACGCTTTATGTTATATTAAGATATTAAGTTGTCTCCAAGGCTCTCCGCCCTGGGCAGAGTTGAGCGAGGAGGCCATTAGGAGGGCCATTAAGGAGGGGGGAGGATCCCTCTACGTCTGGGAGCTAGCCAGCTCTATGGGCTATAGGGAGGAGGTCGCGAGGGCCCTGTGGTCTATGAGGGAGTCAGGGGAGGTTGACATCAGGGGGGAGGGCAGGGGCTTCGCTGCCTACATGCTGAGCCCTGCCTCATGGTGGGCCTGGCTGGCCCTCCTTGGCGTGGCCCTAGGAGTAATAGCTGCCCTGTTAGTGCCACACTCGCCTGCGCAGCTCGAGTTCATAAAGGTGGCCATGGGCGCGCCGTCACTCTTTTACATACCTGGCCTGGCCCTGGTGAGGGCCCTATACCCTGAGTGGAAGTGGAGGGGGCTAGACGAGGCGGCCCTGGCGATAGTCATGAGCCTGTCCCTGCTGCCCGTCATAGGGATAACACTGATTACCGTAGGCGTTGACCTAACCGTCACCACTACCCTAATTTCTGTGGATGGCCTCTCGGCGGCGCTAATTTTAGTTGCAGCTGCCAGGAGAGCCAGCTACGAGGAGGCCATGAGGAGGGGCTGACGTCATGTTTTTAATGGCACTGACGGCCCTTCACTGGGACGCTGGGTGGCCATCAGGGAGCTGGGCTACACGACCACGGCCTTCGCCGCAGCGCTGGGACTTATAGCCTACTTCTCGCTCAACTACAGGCCCCTGGCGTTCTCCATGATAGGCATTGTCATCGCCGGCGTGAGCGCAATAGTCATCGGGGACTCGCCGAGGCCGCAGCCGCCGCAGCTTAGGTCTATGCTGTCAGCTCTCGGCGTTAACCTGGAAACAGTTCTTGAGGAGACGGACGCCAGGGGCAAGGCAATAGTGATGCCCCCAATGGGAGGAAAGTGCGCTATGTTCATACCACTTAGCGAGGGCGTGGACCCTCAGACGGTGGCCAGGGCCCTAATGAGCACGCCGCAGGGTCTGCTTCCATCGCCAGCCGGGCACAAGGGGGTGCTGGCCTTCCTGCCATCGCCGCTCCCGCTGAGCTCCACTGACATGGAGTCCGCCCTGAGGGAGGTCATTGTTGAGAGGTCCGAGATGGCCAGGGCCGTGAGGCTTGAGGAGAGGGGGAGCAACCTCGTGGTCGAGGCCGTGGGGCCTGTACTGGATGACCTGCCCAGGCTGAACAGGGCGGGAACCCTTCCACTGCTGCTTGGAGCTACGGTGGTGGCCTCCCTTAGGGGCGTCCCAGTCGCAGTCGTCGACTCCTATAGGACGCAGGACGGCTGGGCCGTTGAGCTCAGGCTGCTGGGGGCTGAAAGCAGTGGACAGAAGTGAGGCATTCCTAATATACGTGTTCTTTGCAACGGCCATCATCGGGCTGGCCCTGATCACGGGAGGTGAGAGGTCCCTAGGGGTTTACCTGGGGCTCTACTCCTTAAGCTATTTACCTGCGGCCTGGTACGCTAAGCCCAGAGGATATAGGTACGTGATGGCTATAGCCGCTGCCGTGACGGCGGCGTTCATACTTTACAGCTCCCTTAAGGTGGTGGGGCTTGTACCTTAGGCAGGCCATAGCGCTGGCCGTTGCCCTAGCGGCGTTAGGGGGCATAGTAATTGCTTCGGCCAGCTACTATTCATGGGAGAGGTCCAGGCTTGTCCAGAGCTTCAGCCAGAGTGAAGAACTGCCGTCGCTCCAGCCCTACGTTAATTCTCTCTCGCTCGTGGCTTATGAGTTTGTAGAAAACCTTTCCTCAGTATCAACGCCATCACAGGTGGAGTCCATTATTGAGATTGCCCAGAGGGAGCTCACTGCCACGCCCCAGCTCGCGCCTCTGTTCAACCAGGCCTATGAGGCCTTTAACCTGACCAGGATGGGAGGAAGCTATTACCTGTTGTCACAGAGCTATTATAGCAAGGGTGACTACGCGCTCGCCGCGTACTATGCTAACCTTTCACTTCAATATCTAGCCAGGGCCAACGCCACGCTCTACACGCTAATTTCATATATTTACGTGAGGCAAGCGGAGCTGGGGCCGCAGGTTTACCAGAGTGCCATGGCGTTAGCCCACAGGGCGCTGGCGACGACGGGCCTCTTCACCGAGGAGGACTACATAGAGCTCAAGATAATACAGCTATCCGTCGCCAAGAAGGTTAACGGCGTTGTTACTGTAAACCTTAACGCCCCTAGGCATTACGTGCTTGGGCAGACCTTCTATGTAAACGGCACCGTTCTTGTGAACGGGTCCTCGCCCCTGGGCAACTCTCTGGTAGAAATAGGCGTTGGGAACCTCACAACGCTGGTCACGTCGAACCCCTCTGGCCACTTCAGCGTGGAGCTGCGGCCTATCTACAATGCCTCAGGTCTTGAGTGCGTCTATGCAAAGGTTGTTTCTGATAGCGCAATAATAATAAACAGAAGCCTTACTTCATACGCGTGCGGACCACTGAGCTTCGTCCCTACGCACCTTAACATCAGTGTGAGTCCATCCACCGTCATGCCAGGCAAAGAAATTTTGGTTCATATAGTTTACTCTAATGCAACGTGCAGGCCTAGCTACGCCGTGACCTTAGGCGCCTTAAGCTACAGCGGCGTTATAGTTAACGGCAGCGCGACCGTTAGCATAACCGTGCCCCCGGGGCTCTCGGGTTACAGTAACGTGACCGTGACGGCCTCCCCATATGGCAGCTGTGGCCCCTCGACAGCTACTGCTAGAGTTTACGTTTACAGGCCGCCTGACAGGCCGAGCGAGCTGACGGCGTGGGGCCTCTCGCCAGGCCTGCTGGTAATCTACGGAACCTCGCCAACACCTTCAAGGCTGAGCGTGAGCTTTGAAAACAAGAGCGTATATATGACGGTCTCTAGAGGTGCCTTTATTACAGTAGTTCCACTGCCGCAGCTACAGCTAAGCTACTCAGTGGGCATAGCCATGTATCCGGTTAACGTAACCTTCGCGCCCTACTCAGAGACTGTGAGGTTGGTTACAATACCTACGGAGGCGCCTATTGCTGTGGCGGCGGCCCTGCTTTACATGTCACGTCGCCGCCGCCACAGGCCGGCGTTGCCCAGCCCGCCAGAGCTGAAGACGTCGATAGCCGCGCTCAGCGACGCCTGGAACCTCCTGGTCAGGATAGGCAGCAGGCTTGGGGTGCCGGTGCTGCCGTCAACCACGATAAGGGAGCTTAGCAGCGCCATAGCTTTAAGGAGGAGGGAGCTGGCAGAGAAGCTCTCATCGCTTGCAGACCTCATGGAGAGGGCGGCCTACGGCGGGCTGAGGGATGAGGTCACGGTTGGGAGCATAAGGAAGCTGGTTGACGAGCTGAGGAGGTCCGAGAGGCTTTGAGACTTGGGCTGTCGCTGGGTTACATAGCTCTCGGCCTTGTCCTTGCTGTTGTTGTAGGGCTGGCCATAGGGGCCTCGTGGGGGCGCCCTCCTGGGTCATCGTTGGCGCGCATTGTTAACCTAATTCCTGCGCCTCAGCCAAACGACCTCTTCAGCGGCAGGGCGAGCGTGGCAATAGTCGTGGACCCTGAGCTTAGGCCCACCACAGGTGAGGCCTCCTCCCTCAGGGAGTTCCTCTACATGGGTGGGAGGCTCGTAGTGATAGGCTCAGGGGCTGGCGTCAACGAGCTCCTCAGCTCCTTGAACTCCAGCATAAGAGTCGAAGGGGGCGTGATTGTTAACCCCTCGATTAACGCTGGAACCCCACTGGCCCCGCTTGCGGCCTTCAAGAACTTCACGGTAGTGCTCTTCAACGCCTCCCCCCTTGAGCTTGGCCCTGGGGCCCAGCCCCTCATAGAGGCGCCCCCGAACTCAAGGCTCCTGGTCAACGGCACGCTGACCGGGGGCGGGCCATACGTGGCTGCAGCGTATCAACAGGTCGGCGCCGGAGAGCTAATAGTGATCTCAGACCCATACATTGCCTCTGGCGAGCTACTCTCCCAGGCCGAGAATTCGAACGCTGTGAAGTCCCTTATTAACAGCAGCGACGCCTACATAGTTGAGTTCCTCTGGCTAAATCCCCCGCTGCGGGTGCTCGCCCAGGAGGCGCTTTACTTCGTCCGCTCGCTTGAGGGCCAGGTCCTGGTGATCCTGCTCCTCACGGCCGTTGTAGCCCTCTACCACGGCAGGCCAGCAGCTGAGCGGGCTGAGGAGGAGTTGGAGGCCCTGCTCAGGCTGCACCCGGGCTGGGACAGGGAGAAGCTTAACTCCATAGCTAAGGAAAGGTCACTCCCTGACGGCCAGGGTGATGAGGGTTAGCCCGGCCACCTCCAGCGCCGTTATCGCAAGCATTGGCACGGCCACGTCGGCTGAGAACCTCCTGGCGAGGTAGAGCGAGAGGGCTATAGTGACCAGCATCTGAACGGTGAATACCCCCACAGCCGCTGTCAGCTTCCTACCTATGGAGGTCCTCCTGACCCCTGAGCTGTAGTAGAATAAGAACACGTAGGCGGCCAGCGCGAGGCCGACCACGGAGACGGCTATCTCAACGCTCCAGTACGACATGAGAGTCAGCGCCACCCCAGCCTCCCCTCCTTGACAATCTCCTTCACCCTTCCAAGGGACTCGAGCATGTCCTTCGAAAGGTAGTAGAGCTGCCCATACCTGGGGCCCTCGGTCACCACCAGGCCTGACTCCACCAGGAGCTCCAGGTGGTGCCTGACTGTCCTGTAGTTAACTCCAAGGGCCTCGGCTATCTGGTTTGCGTTTGCAGGCCCCCTGGCGAGCAGCTCCACGATTCTCAGCCTCATCTCCCCTCCCCTTGATCCTATGAAGAGCCACCAGAGCAGGTGGTCCCTGTCTCGGAAGCCGAGGCCCCCCTCAGGCATTCATAAGTTTCCCAGGAGGTCATATGTAAGCCTGAGTAAATAAGCAGATTGAATAAAAAAGACCTTGATTTTAAGTTCAGGTAGTTCATCAAGCCCGTGCCCCTCAGCCCTGGTACTGGCCAGGAGAGTAGCCTGGGGCAACGTCGGAGATTGGGAGCGGGTGCACTATCCAGTACTCGTTGACTATCTGCCACTGCATGGCTGTCGCGTTGTAGTTGTAGTACAGTATCTCAGTCACGTTGAGCACCAGCTCGACCGGGTGCTGGTTAGATGCAGTCGGGTATGGGAACACGACGAACTGCAGCGGGGCCTTTACCATGGCCATGTCTCCCTTGACCTGCACTGTTGGCGGCACGAGGGCATACCAGACCACGTACTCATACATGTTGTCGAACTTTGTCCAGGTGGCGTTAATCGCGGAGATCCCAGTGTAGTTGCCGCTAAGCGGCCCTCCTATCCAGTGCAGCGTGGCGTTCGGCGCGTACTCTGTTATTATCAGGGAGGCGTTCTCTATCGCTATGTCGTTCCAGTGCGCGTAAGCCTGCGCAAGCGCCATCTGCTCCTCTATGTAAGTCTGCGGCGGGTAGCCAGCTATTACGTCGCTGAGCGAGAGCGGCTTGACCTTCCAGACCTCGTGAGTTATCTGGAACTGGGCCGCTGACACGTTGTAGGTGTAGGTCAAAATCTCAGTCACGTTGAGCACCAGCGGGTGTATTGGAACAGCGGTAGGCGCTACTGAGGAACTGCGCGTACCCAGTCACATTGTACTCCACTGGGCTGACCATGGTCACCGTCGGGGGCACAATTGTGTACCAGTAGACAGTCTCATACATGTTGAAGAACTTGTTCCACGTCGCATTAATTGCGGAGATGCCGCTGTAGACGCCGCTCAGTGGTCCGCCAATCCAGTCAAGGGTCGCGTCAGGGGCGTACTGCATTATGACGAGGCTGGGGCTCTCTATGGCTATGTCGTTCCAGTGGCTCATTGCTGCGGCCAGCACAACGTCAACCTGCTGGTTCTTGTACATACTCTCGAGGGCTGAGTAGTCGCTCTGCAGCGAGGAGTACTCGCTCTTAAGTGAAGAGTAGCTGGAGCTGAGGCTTGTGTAGCTGGTGTTCAGGCTGGAGTAGCTGCTCTTCAGCGAGGAGTAGCTGGACTTCAGGCTGGAGTACTTTGAGACCAACGACGAGTACATGACCCCTAGGGCGCCGGCAATTATCACTAGCACAACTACAAGCGCCGAGAGGCCCACCAGCTTTACGTCCACTGTCTCGCCTCAAGGGAGTTTAGGTCAAATTAAATTTAAAATGATTTTTCAAAATTATGTACAATTCGCATACAAATCCTAAGTCTCTATATTACGTTTTAAATTAGTAATTATTATATTTCAAAAAAGAGTTACCTTAAATTAGCAATGCCCTAACCAAGCGCAGGGGTTACAGCTTGAGGGAGAGCGACTTCAGGGACCTGGAGCTGAAGCTCAGGCTTGACTCTGACTCCGCAGGTGTCAGCAGGATTGACTTTGAGGACGGCCTTGTCATCTACTCCGCCCTGTTCACCCACCTGAGCGGGGCCTCCGGGGCCAAGGTCCTTGACCTGGGCTCAGCCATGGGTTACTCAACCCTCTGGATATCCAAGGCCCTTGAGGACTCATGCACGGGCGAGTGCGACGTCATAGCTGTCGAGCTCAGGGGCGACAGGGTCAAGGCCGCCCAGGAGTTCTTTAAGGGCGTCAAGCTTGAGAAGGCCAAGGTGTCGTTTATTGAGGGCAACGCGGTCAACGTGCTTGAGGGGGTTGATGATGAGGGTATAGACGCCGCCTTTGTAGACGTCCACGTGAGCCTTTACCCAAGGGTCGCTGAGCTCATGCTTAGGAAGCTTAAGAGGGGAGGCCTCGTCCTGTTCCACAACGCCATAAGGCCCCCGCCGCCCGCCGAGACCTTCCAGCAGCTCAGCAGCGCCGGCTGGAGGTACGCCGTAGTGCCCACGCTGGAGGGCATACTGATAGCCAGAAGGCCCTAGGCCAGGGCCATAAGCGAGTAGGCCCCGGCGGCCAGCATAACGGCTGAGAGGGCCAGGAGGAGGATGCCGTACCTCCTGCCTGGGAGCCTCCTGCCCTGATGGCCAAGGCCCGAGAGCAGGGTGAGCCATGCGTAGTCCATCCAGACGTGGCTTGGGTACATTATTGAGTAACCCACCACGAGGCCCATAGTAGACGCGGCCTCCACCAGCAGGAGACCCACCGTGAGCCACCACAGGAGGAAGAAGGGGTTGAGGGCCGTGAGGGCAAGCCCAGTAATGTATGGGGTTGAGGCAATAGAGGCTCTTGCCTCTGGGTCCCTGCCCCTGAGCATCCTTATGCCGTCAACCGCCGTTATAGCGGAGAAGTAAGCTATGAAGGCCCCGAGCACGCCTCCAAGGAAGTACCTGACGAGACTTATGCTGAGGACCCACCTGAGCTCATAGGCGGCTAGGCCTATTGCTATGACGAAGGGGAGCTCAAAGGTCATGTGGCCGGCGGCCATCTTAATTCCTGCCCTCCAGGAGTGCCTGGCACCGTTGACCACCGCCGCAGCTGAGAGGGGCCCAGGCGAGAGGGCCCCGCTCGCTGAGAGGGCCACAGTGAGGCCTATGAGCTGGAGCGCCTGCAGCTCCTGCACCCCTGCTAGTGGGAAAGGTCTTCTATATAATCCTGCGCTCCTAAAGGTTTCCGCAGACGACGTCCCCGCCCATTATAGCAGCTATGACCTTCAGGTCCTTGTCGAGGACTACTACATCACCCTTCATGCCGGCCCTCAGCTCGCCAACGCCATCCTTCACGTGGGCCCCTATTGACATAGCTGGGTTCTGGGTGGCAGCGCCTACAGCATCGGAGACGTTAGTCACAACCCTGTAAAGGTTAGCCATGTCGGTCTCCAGGGTTGAGGCGCTACCGGCCAGCGTGTCAGAGCCCCTGATCCACGCCGCCCCGCCCCTCTTGACCACGCTGAGGCCCCAGAACGAGTACTCCCCATCAGGCAGCCCTGCGGCCGGAGTTGCGTCTGAGACTAGTACCAGCCTGTGGGGTCCAACGACCCTGTATGCCAGGAGCACCGCTTCAGGGGACACGTGGATCATGTCACCTATTAGCTCAACGTAGGCATCGCTGAGAAGCGCCGCCCCCACCGTGCCCGGCTCCCTGTGGTGGAAGGGCCTCATGGCGTCGAAGAGGTGCGTGAACTTAGTGGCTCCGGCCCTGAGGGCCTCCATGGCCTGAGAGAACGTGGCGTCAGTGTGGCCCAGCTGGACTGTAACCCCGCTGGACGACAGCAGCCTTATAGCGTCAATGGCGCCCGGCAGCTCAGGCGCTATTGTGACCTCCCTTATTACCCCGCCGCACTCAGCGAGTAGCTCCTTGATCTCGCCGAGCTCTGGGGTCCTGAGGTTAGCCGCGAGGTGGGCGCCACGCCTTCTAGGGCTTATGTAAGGCCCCTCGAGGTGAAGCCCTAGGGCCCTGGCCGCACCCCTTGGCCTAGACTCGATGAAGTCAACCAGGGCTCTGCACGCCCTCTTTATATCATCGGGCGGAAGGCTGACGGTGGTCGGCACAAAGGACGTCACGCCCCTGCACGCGAGGAACTTGGCCATCCCCTCCAGGTCCTTTGACGTCAGGTCCATAACGTCATAGCCGCCCGCGCCGTGTATGTGCACGTCCACAAGCCCTGGGGCCACCAAGTAGCCCCTTAAGTTAATGTCGTCGGCCCCCTGCCCTGTGGGCTCAGGGCCTACCTCTGTCACTGTTCCATTAACGATCCTCACGAAGCCGTCAGGTATGACCTCCCGTGGTGTTACTAGCACTGCGTGCCTTAGGGTTAAGCTGCCCATGGACAGAGGCCTCCTTTATAGCTCCCGCGGCCCAGGTTACTTGGTGGAAACTTGGGAGGAATATTCGCGTTCGCCTGCAGGTCGCGAAGGGACGGCTCAGCAATACTTGAGGGGCTGAGAAGGTTAACCTACAGGGGCTATGACAGCGTCGGCGTCGCATTTCTGGACGACAGGCTTGAGGTTAAGAAGGCCATGGGACCTGCGGACAGAAATGCTGGGCTCTTCTCGTTTACGTCGCGCGTGGCCCTGGGCCATACAAGGTATGCAACCAGGGGGTGGCCAACCATTGAGAACGCCCACCCAATACTTGACTGCACGAGAAGCGTGGCGGTCGTCATGGACGGGGTTATAGATAATTATGAGCAGCTCCGCTCCTCACTGGCCTCCAGGGGGCACAGGCTTGTAACCACGACTGACACTGAAGTAGTGCCGCACCTGCTTGAGGAGGGCAAGGGCCCCAGGGACCTGCTGGGCGCTCTTCATGGCACATTCTCAGTGGCCTACGTGAGGTCGGGCGACGAGAGGGTCTGGTTCATACAGGTAGGCCAGCCCCTGGTGGTAGGCAAGGGGCAGGACTGCCTGTACTTGGCCAGCGACCTGCCAAGCCTCTACGGCTTCGCCGATGAGGCCATAATAGTGCCTGAGGGCTCCTATGGCTACATATCCGCCTCAGGCGAGTTCTCAATCTTCAGCGCCGATGGGAGCCCCCTGCAGCAGCTCACCTCCAAGAGGGTCAAGTACGAGCCGGGGTCCCTTGACAAGGCAGGCTACCCGCACTACATGCTTAAGGAGATCTATGAGATTCCTGAGGCCCTCGAGAGGACCATCCACTCGCTGATGGACAAGTACCTGAGGCTCTCAGGCATGATACTCTACGGCGCCAGGAGGACGTTCATAATAGGCAACGGGACCAGCCTCCACGCAGGGATGGTGTCGGCCTACTACTTCTCGTCACTTGGAGGCATTAACATAGACGTGGTCAGCGCGGCGGAGTTCCCCTACTACGCCCTTGACAGCGTCGGAACGGGCACGGTGGTGCTGGCGGTCAGCCAGAGCGGCGAGACAAGCGACGTCATAAGGAGCGTTAAGATGGCTAAACAGAGGGGGGCTGTAATAGTCGGGGTCACCAACGTCTTGGGCTCAAGGCTCGCGCTGGAGTCCAACGTCTACCTTCCAATAGGCGCTGGGCCTGAGCTCGCAGTGCCAGCAACCAAGACCTTCACGTCGACCCTGGTCGCCCTCATGCTCCTGGCAGCCTACGTAGGCCTCACTGCGGGCAGGCTCTCCCAGGCGGAGCTCAACGAGCTTTACAATGACGTGAGGTCCTTCTCCAAGTCCCTGGCGGAGAGCATGCAGATCATAGACGCGGCCGCGTCAAAGATAGCGGGGGAGCTGAGGGACTCCAGGGACGCCTACGTGGTGAGCAGCGGCATAACATACCCCGTGGCGCTGGAGGGGGCTCTCAAGCTCAAGGAGGCCGCGATGCTTCACGCCGAGGGCGTTCAGCTGGGAGAGCTGAGGCATGGCCCTATGGTGTTGGCTAGGGGCAACTACCCAATAATAGTTATTAAGCCCAGGGAGGAGGCGGCCGAGGAGCTTTACTCAAGGGTCATGTCGGAGCTGAGGGCTAGGGAGGCCAAGGTAATAGAGGTCTCTGACTCCCCGCAGGCCGCCCTCCAAGCGCCCCGCGCAGTGAGGCCTGAGCTCTATCCAATAGCCGCAGTTGTGCCGCTTCAGCTACTTGCATATAGGGTCGGCTTTGAGAAGGGCCTGCCTATAGACTCGCCGCCCGGCTTGGCCAAGGCCATAACCACGTGAACAGCTCGCTGTACACATTTTATTATCAATCAATGTCTATTTTTACTGATTCATTAATACGAATAACTGTTTAAAAGTGCTGAAACAGTACACACCGATTGGGAGAGAAAAATGTCAACCATAAGGAGTGAGAACAGGAGCTCTGCCAGGATAGTTAGGTCCCCGCACGGCCAACAGGACTCCCTGCAGATCAGCTTTCTAGTGCAGAGCGGCCTCTACAGGTTCACAAGGTAATCTTTTCCTCTTCGTGTTAGAAAAGCTTCCCAGGGTTGAGTATGCCCTTCGGGTCAAAGGCTGCCTTGATGGACCTCATAAGTTCGAGCTGCCTGTCGCCGACTGCCTTCCTCAGCGCCTCCCTCTTTATTATGCCTATGCCGTGCTCCGCGCTCACGGCCCCTCCCAACCTCAGGGCTATATCAACCACGTCGTCAAACCACTGTAGGGCCATCCTGCTAGACTCGGGGTCCGTTGGGTCGAAGCCTATAGCAGGGTGCAGGTTGCCGTCGCCTATATGGCCTCCCAGGGACGAGGTTAGGCCATACTTGTCGTCAAGGGCCCTGAGCTCCCTTATGGCCTCAGGCACCCTGGAAGGGGGCACCACTATGTCCTCTATGAACAGCTGGAACGGCCTCCCAGGCCTCCTGAACATGTTAACCTGGGCTGGAAACAGGGACCTCCTGAGCTGGTAGAGGGGCTCGGCATCCTTATCGTTGTCCGCCGTGTAGACGCTCCTGGCCCCTGAGGACCTCATTACATTCTCAAGCCACCTTAGGTGCCTCTCCGAGCTCTCAGGCGTGCTCTCAAGGCTCACCAGGAACATGTTTCCGCTGGCCTCAAACGGGAGGCTCACGGCCTGCGAGGCGAGCTTAACTGTTGGCGCATCCATGAACTCAGCTATGTATGGCTGCACCCTGCTGGTCTTAATGGCCATGTAGGCCTTCATCAGCGAATCTATGTCATCAAAGAACGCCAGCGCCGTCACAACCTTCTCGGGCAGAGGCGCTATCCTGAGGGTAGCCCTTGTCACAACCGCCAGGGTGCCCTCGCTGCCAACTATAAGCCTAACCAGGTCATAGCCCTCCCTGCACTTAACCGTACGGCACCCCAGCCAGATCCTCGTGCCGGACTCGTCCGCCAGCACTACCTCAAGGCCGTTGACCCAGTCTCTCATGGTGCCATACTTTGCTCCCCTCATGCCGCCTGCGCCGTTGTTTATCGCCCCTCCCACGGTGGCCACCGCCTGGCTCGCTGGATCGACGGGGAACATGTAGCCGACCTTTGATAGCTCGACGTTCAGCTCGTCTATCCTGACGCCCGGCTCAACGTCAACGACGGAGTCCGCCAGGCTAACGTCAAGTATTGAAGACATCCTCTCGAGGCTAAGCACGAGCCCTCCCTTTACAGGCACAGCGTTGCCTGAGAGGCTACTTGAGCTTCCCTGAGGGTATATAGGGACGTCGTAGGAGTAACTTATGGCTAAGACCCTGCTTACCTCCTCAGGCGTCGACGGGAACACAACAGCGCTGGCCTGATGCGCCAGCCCGTCCGGCTCCCTCGAGTACAGAGCCACCACGTTAGGGTCAGTTATTATCTTATCCTCACCCAGCTCACCCCTCAGAAGCTTGACGGCCTCGCTTACCCTGTCCTCCAATGGCCGCACCACGTATCTTAGGCTTATAATGGCAATAAGCCTAGCGCCTTAGGGAGGTAACTTTGGGCCTGACCGGAGCTGATATTATGAGGCTCGTAGACCACACCATCCTTAAGCCTTACTCCACGAGGGACGACGTCATGAAAGTTTTTCAGGAGGCTGTCAGCTTTGGCTGCTACTCCATCTGTGTGAACCCTGTCTACGTGAGCTTCGTCAGGAGCCTTGTGGACGACTCAGGGGCCAACCTGAGGGTCTGCTCTGTCATAGACTTCCCATTTGGAGCCATGGACACGGAGTCCAGGGTTAACGCGGTAGTCAGGGCTGCGGCCAATGGAGCAGATGAGGTGGACGTAGTGGCGCCCATCACATTAGTCAAGTCAGGTCGGTGGGCCGAGGTCTCCAGGGACCTGAAGAGGGTGGTCAGGGCGGCCCACGACGAGGGCCTTGTAATAAAGGTCATTGTGGAGGACGCCTACACGACGAGGGACGAGAAGCTTAAACTCTACGAGATGGTGGCCACGTCAGGGGCCGACTTCATAAAGACCAGCACTGGCTTTGAGGACAAGGAGTACACGTCTTCAATAGGTAACAGGCCAGGGGCCCAGACCGACAACGTAAGGCTTATGGTAGAGGTTGCTAACAAGTACAACCCCTCCCTTGGGATAAAGGCGGCCGGCGGCATAAGGACCCTGAGGCAGGTCCAAGAGCTACTTGAGGCCTCTGGAAGGCCCCCAGACCCCTCAAGGTTTAGGATTGGCACGAGCGCGGCGGCCTTGATATGGAGGGACGTCAGCTCAGCCATGGCTTAATCCTTTAGCTATCTAGGCTTCCCCCTCACAGCTTTAATTAGCAGCGGGGCAGCCGCCATGGCCACGTCATCTATCATTGAGGCCCCAACAGCCCCTGCGAGCCCGGCCAGGGAGGCCTGGTGTTGCATTGCCAGCGCCCACGCCAGGGAGACAAGAAAAACCAGACCCTGAACTACATACATAAGCCTACCCGACTTCCGTCGTTCCAACTCTGGAGGATCACCCACTTACCTTTATACTTGTTTAGCACAGGCTAAAAAGTTTAACTGAGCTTAAAGAATTATGGTGTCGTCGCTCAGGATCCTGACGCCCTTGGACCAGCTCCCTCTCTTTGAAAGCGCACCGACCCTGAGCAGTTCCTCCACAGCCTTAGTTAGCTGGGGGAGGCTTGCGCCTAGCCTGTCCACAAGCCCCCATATAGTGCCGCTGGCCGCCTTGACGTCCTCTTTACCTATTATACCTCTTGAGATAAGCTCTGGAGCAACGGAGACGAAGATCGCCTTGATGTAGTCCTCAGGGCCTATGGAGTTCAAGGCCTCCACATAGTACTTGCCCAACGGCCTCAGCTCGCTCTCGCTTAGCAGCCCCTCCTTTAGTAGCGTTACAGCCATCGGCCAAGCTGTCACCCTGACCTGTATGCTGCTCGATGAGAGCAGCGAGAGGAGCCTTGCCCTGCTGGCTATTACTCTGGCTCTCACGTAGTCCATTGACAGGTTTTTAATGGCCTCGCCCCACGCCTTAATGGCTATGCTGTCGTCCTGGTAGTCCAGTAGCTCCAGGTAGCTTGGAATCTCCAACGTGGGAGTCCCATAGTTCTACAAGGCAATGAATCCTTTAAAACTAATGTATTAATTAATTTAGTTTATAATAATTAGTTTATAAAAAGTTGACGCTCCCTCAAGGCAGCGGTCTATAGGAAGGCCTTGTTGGCATCGCCGACAGGGAGTCGGTCGACTTCATCCTCACGTCATAGCCTTTTAAGGTCCACCACAGGGCCCCGGCCAGCCCAATGAGCTCCATGGCAAGTCCATAGAGCGCGAAGTCGAGCTCTGAGAAGCTGTAAGTGACGTAGGTAGACGCTGTGTACGCGGTCATCGCCACTGCCCTCACGGAGCCCACCATGAAGGCCCTCCTGTCTGTCGGGAAGAGCAGCGGCTCATATATAGTCCTGGCAAACCAGGTGAATGTTATGAAGAACAGATTAGAGAACGTCAGGGCGTAGAATATGGTAGCGTTGTTAAGGCCTAGAGCTATGTAGAGCAGCACCGGTATAAAGCTAAGCGACGCCAGCGCGAACGACAGCAGACTGTAACTCTTAGTGTTGATTCTCTCTATGAAAAGCGGAACCACCAGGCCTGCCATTGAAGCGCCCAGGTTAGCATAAAACATCACCAGGTAGAGCTGCGGCGGCTTGAAGTAGTAGTCTGCCAGCACAAAAGCCATGAGTGACCACGTCAGGTAGTTCGCGATGCTCCAGGAGGTGAGCACGAGGAACCTTGACTTCATGCCCAGCCTGTTGTTAACATCCTCAACCTTCACGTCAGGGTCCTCGGTGAAGTTGGCCCTCTCAGCCTCCTTCCTGGCTGCGCTGGCCAGTCCCTTGGTAGTTAGCCACCTTATGGACTCAGGCATCATGAGCCTAATTACGATGGCTGCTATAAGGCCTCCCATGGCTATGCCAACTATCGAGAGCGCGTCCACGACCGGGGCGTGAGGGCCTAGGAAGTATGCCAAGTATATAGCCGCCGCGCCCACGGCTGCCCCTATGTTCTCAAAGTTAGGGCTTATGATCAGGCTCTTCTGCCTCCACTTGACAGGCATTATCTCCGCCAGAAGCGCCAGCCCTACGGGCACCTCACCCTCAACGCCTATCATGGAGAGCGCGTAGGCCGCCAGGAATATTATCATCTGCCAGGTGCCCGGTTTAAGCATCAACAGGTCAAGAGCTATTATCGCGCTTCCTACGCCATAAAGGCTCATGGTTATTATGTACATGCTCTTCCTACCGAGGGACCTGTCCGAAAGCCATGAAAGTATTAGGTCGCCCAGCAGTGGCGCTGCGGCCACAACCACTATGTAGTAGATGTTGTTATAGCTCGGGTAGACAGAGTACGCGAGGGCGTTAATTATGCCCCATATGAAGAAGCCCACAGCTGTTGACGCAAATATTAGCGTGTGAGCCCTCCCCCAGCGGGCCCTGTCTATTAGGCCTCCAAGGTCCTCGGGCAACTCTCGCCACCATTAAGAACAACTGTTCTCAATTATTTAAAAGCATTCTTAGCGCACAGATGCCCACTAAAAGTCCTGCCGTTTACCTAAGCAAGCGCGTGTCCGGCCTCAATAAGGACCTACTCTTATAAAAGTATTGAGTGCATGTTACCAGTGGCGATTTCCGGTGCTGGAGGTAGTCCTAGGGAGCTCGAGATACTATGCCTGTGAGGTCTGCGGCATGATATATGCCGACAGCGACACCGCCAGGAGCTGTGAGTCGTGGTGTTCAGCCCACGGATCCTGCAACATGGAGATAACAAAGAAGGCCATAGGCAAGATTAGGAGGGCTGGGCTGAGGCTGCGGTAAGCAGAGATAGCCGTTTTTCTTCAAGCACCTGAAGTTCCTCTGGGACCCAGAGTGCCCGACAAGTATGTGACCGTTGGAGGAGTCAGGGTTCACTACATAGAGGAGGGCTCCGGCACCCCCGTTGTCATGATGCCCGGCGCCGCCTACAACGCCAGGACATGGGTGCAGGTAGGCCTCGTTAAGGCAGTAGCTGATGCCGGGTTCAGGGCCGTATCCGTTGACCCCCCTGGCCAGGGCGAGACCCCCCAGGGCAAGTATGGCTTCGGGGGAGGCCTGAAGTTTCTGGAGGACTTCCTGCCCATGGTCAACTTCAACGCAGGGGTGCTGCTTGGCGCGAGCCTTGGAGGCAACACCGTTGCCACATACGCGCTGGCCCACCCCGACAAGGTGCTTGGCCTGGTCCTGGTGGGCGCTGTGGACCTCGTGAGGCACGGGCCTCAGTTCAAGGTGCTTACAGGCAAACCAATACTGCTGATATGGGGCAAGCACGATGACGTGTCTCCGATAGACAACGCCGAAGCTGTAATGAGTAGGGTTAACACTGCTGAGCTGGTCAGAATAGGCGAGAGGCACGCCTGCTACCTTGATGACCCCCAGGGCTTCGTGCAGACGGTGGTAGAGTTCCTGAGGAGCAGGGTAGCTCAGGCCTGAGCCTTTTAAGTTTTTGTTCCTGGAATATCCTTTAGCCCTCTCAGCCCCAGGGCTTCCTGGCTGAGTTCTGGTGCCAGAAAGGGCTGAGCTACTGCAGGTAAAGGAAGACAAACATGGGAAGCTCGGCCTCCGGGAGCTCTTCTTCCTCTCATTTGGAGGCCAGGCGCCGCTTATATCGCTGCTCACGTTTGGAACCGCAATGGTTATACTTGCGCGGGAGGCCGCGCCCCTGGCCATGCTCATAGCAACTGCGGTGGTCAGCATAAATGGCCTCGTGGTTTACTTCATGAGCAGGAGGTTTAAGAGGGGAGGGGGCTACTACGTCTACGCCTACTACTCCTTAACTCCAAACCTTGGCCTTAACACGGGTTGGACGTACCTGGCTTATGCAGTAGCCTACGGCGGCACCCTGCTCACCGGAGGCGCCTACGTGCTCCAGCAGGGAGTTGGCGATATATTGCCCCAGTGGGCACTCGCGCTTCTCCTGAGCTCCGCGGCAGCTATCGTAGTAATGCTGGGCATAAGGTACTCAGCCAAGTACGCCGAGGCCTTCTCCATAGTTGAGATGGCAATAATTGTGTCGCTCTCTGTAATCTTCCTCGGGGACTCGGGCTGGAGGCTCTACAACCCGTTTAGCTTCAGATTGAGCTCGACGCTCCTCGCGGCCACCCTCCTGGGACTTGGAATACCGACGGGCTACGGCTCCATAGCGCCCCTTGGCAACGACGCGGAGCCCAGGAACATAGGCAAGGCTGCCGTCATGGTTGTCCTCTACGGTGGCTCGCTGGCCTCCCTCTTCCTGTACTCGCTTGAAGCCATGAAGTTCTCAGGGAACCTGGTTAGGTACTCTCTTCACAGGTTTGGCCTCTACAGCCTGATCCCCCTGACCATCATAGCGATAAATGATGGCGCCCTCGGAGGCGTCTCCTATATGCTTGCGCTCTCGAGGACTATAGAGGCCATAGCGTTGGACGGCTACATGCCGAAGGCGCTGTCAGCCAGGGTGAGGGGCAGGCCTCTCTACGCTGAGGCCATGGCAGCTGCCCTCTTCGTTACAGTCCTCACGCTCCTTGCCTACAGCTTCGGGCTCTTCTACACGTTTGTGGCCCTTGGCTCCCTCGCAGGCATGTTTAACCTGTTCATACACTCCTCAGCTAACTTCTCCTTGGCTAGGCTCTCGGCCAAGAGGGCCCTCAAGCACCTGCATGAGCTCATAATAGGGCTTGCCGGCGGCCTCCTCAGCGTATTCGTGCTCCTCTACTCGCTTCCCAGCGTCAACAAGTACGTGGTTTACGTCTTCATGGGGTGGATAATCCTTGGCTTCTTCTATGCCGAGATACTAGACATGCTCGGAGGCGGGCAGCCCGGAAGTCGGTCAATCTCAAGGGGTCCCGTAAGAAGGTACCTGAGCCGCGCTCGCAGGTGAACACTTATAACTTCCGCCTGTTACCCACTTCTGTGGGAGGTGAAGGAACTAAGACATATAGAAAAAAGTTCCGGCCTCCTAAACTTTTATGTAAATGTTTTTGACGTTCAGGGCTGCACCCCTCACCCCTTAGCTTTCTCCTTTGCCTCCTTCATTAGCTGCCTTAGCATGTAGTGCAGTATCCCTCCATGCTTTATGTACTCGACCTCTATGGGCGTGTCAACCCTTGCCTTGGCCTTAAACTCTATCACCCTGCCGTCTGGCTTCACCGCCCTTATGGTCAGTATCTTGCCTGGGGTCAGGTCAGAGAGCCCTATTATATCATAGGTTTCGCTGCCGTCAAGCCCCAGCTCGTCAGGGCCCTCGTTAGGCATGAACTCTATGGGAACTATTCCCATGCCTACCAGGTTGCTCCTGTGAATTCTCTCGAAGCTCTTAGCTATGACTGCTTTGACGCCGAGTAGGTAGGGTCCCTTGGCCGCCCAGTCCCTGCTGCTCCCCATGCCGTACTGGCTCCTGCCCAGTACTATGACGGATATGCCTGCCTCCTTGTACTTCATCGCTGCGTCGAACACGTGCATGACTTCCTTGGTAGGCCAGTATATGGTGTAGCCTCCAGTCCTGTCAGGGGTCAGCAGGTTCTTGAACTTGGGGTTGTCAAAGGTGCACCTCATCATTACCTCGTGGTTGCCTCTCCTGCTCCCGCACGTGTTGAGCTCCTCAGGCTTCACTCCCAGGCTGAGCAGGTACTGGCCTGCCTTTGATGTTGGGCTTATGGCGCCTGCCGGGCTTATGTGGTCAGTGCTTATCCTGTCCGGGGCATAGATTAGCACCCTCGCTCCCTTTATGTCCTTAAGTGGCTCAGGGTTCTCGCTCATTCCCTCGAAGAACGGGGGCCTCTTGAGGTAGGTGCTCTTGGGATCCCACTGGAACGTTGGCGTGGCTGGCGCCTCAAGCTTCACCCACTCCTCCGTCCCCTCAAATACGTCGCTGTACTTCTCCTGGAACTCCTTCGGGTCAAGGGCTCCCTGAACATACTTGGCCACCTCCTCAGCCGAGGGCCATATGTCCTTCAGGTAAACAGGCTCGCCGTTGGGGTCGTAGCCTATGGGCTCCTTGTCGAAGTCTATATCTATCCTGCCGGCTATGGCGTACGCAACCACCAGGGGCGGCGAGGCCAGGAAGGCGCCCGTGGCGAGCGGGTGTATCCTTCCCTCGAAGTTCCTGTTACCACTGAGCACCGCAGCCGTGTAGACCTTCTCAGACCTTACGAAGTCCTCGACCTCCTTCCTCAGAGGCCCAGTGTTGCCTATGCAGACCGTGCAGCCGTAGCCAGTTATGTGGAACCCCAGCGCCTCAAGGTAAGGCATGAGGCCAAGCCTTGTGAGGTACTCGGTGACCACCCTGCTTCCCGGGGCGTTGCTTGTCTTGACCCACGGCTTCGTCCTTAGGCCGCGCTGGACTGCGTTCCTGGCCAGGAGGCCGGCTGCTATCATGTTAGTTGGGTTGCTCGTGTTGGTACAGCTGGTTATGGCTGCAATTATTACCATGCCATCGCCCACTTCGTAGGTCTCGCCGTCTATAGTGAGCTTCGAGACCTTCCTCTGCCTGCCCTGGGACTTGACGTATGACTCTAATATGGCGTTAAGCTGCTGCTTGGCGGCGCTCAGGGGTATCCTGTCCTCGGGGTGGGCTGGGCCAGCTATGGCTGGCTCTATCTTGCTCAGGTCCACCTCTATAAGCTGACTGTAGGAAGGCTGTGGGGCGTTCTCGTCGTACCAGAGGCCCACCCTCTTAGCGTACTCCTCCACAAAGCTCACGTGCCTCGGATCCCTTCCGCTCATGGCCAGGTAGCTTATGGTTATATCATCTATTGGGAAGTAACCCATGGTGGCCCCGTACTCTGGCGCCATGTTAGCTATGGTAGCCCTGTCAGGGACACTCAGGTACTTCAGGCCTGGGCCAAAGAACTCAACAAACTTGCCCACGACGTTTGCCTTCCTCAGGGTCTCGGTTATGTAGAGCACTATGTCCGTTGGCGTGACGCCCTCCTTTGGCTTGCCCACGAGCTTAACTCCAACCACAGGCGGTACCAACATATAGTATGGCTGGCCAAGGAGTACAGCCTCCGCCTCTATGCCTCCAACTCCCCAGCCAAGCACCCCGAGGCCATTTATCATAGTCGTGTGGCTATCAGTGCCAAGGACGCTGTCAGGGTAGGCGGTGAGGCCCCTGCGCTTGTCATTACCTATCCAGACAACCTTGGCCAGGTACTCAAGGTTGACCTGATGAATTATTCCCTTGCCAGGAGGCACGACCCTCAGGTTCTGGAAGGACTTCTGCGCCCACTTGAGGAACCTGTACCTCTCCGAGTTCCTCTCAAACTCCTTCTCCATGTTCTTCTTCAGGGCCAGGCTAGTGCCATAGTAGTCAACCTGGACGCTATGATCAATGACCAGGTCAACCGGTATGAGAGGGTTGACCATGTTAGGGTCATACCCCATCTGGGCGAACTGGTCCCTCATGGCAGCCAGGTCCACTATGGCCGGAACTCCCGTGAGGTCCTGCATTATCACCCTCGCAGGCAGGAGAGGTATCTCAACCTTCCCTGCGTTCTCCTTCCAGTTAAATATGGTCTTAAGGTCCTCGTCCCTCACCACGAAGCCGTCATAGTTCCTCACTATGTTCTCCAGCAAGATCCTTATCGAGTAGGGCATCTCGCTGACCTTTACTAGGCCCTTCTCCTCGAGCTTGCGGAGGTTCACTATTGTCACTGGGCCTGCGTATGAGTCCATCTTTTCAAAGGCCACGCTTATGTCCTGTGCGCTCAAACTTCAGTCCCCTCCTAACCTAAGCATCTGGATTTTTAGCTATTGCATCTAGGCGTGAACTTACAGGCCCAGGACATGAGGGCGGCCGTAATAGGGGCCGGCTTCTCAGGGCTCATGTTCGCCCTGTCGCTGGCCCAGAGCGGAGTGAACGTTGACCTATACGAGGAGCATAGCAGGGTCGGCTACCCCGAGCACTGCACAGGGCTCATATCCAAGGCTACCCAGGAGATGATAGGTCGCCCTGCCCTGAGCTCCGAGCTGGGAACCATAGAGAGCTTCGTCATAGCCGGCCCCAGGCTGTCCCTTAGGCTCAGGGCCTCGCAGCCCATAGTAAAGCTTGACCGCGTGAGGCTTGAGGAGCTTATGCTTGAGGAGGCCGAGGCCGAGGGGGTGAAATTCGTGAAGGGGGCCAGGGCTAGGCCCCTACCCTCGGGCGAGGTACTTCCCTCAGGCAGGAGCTATGATGTAGTTGTGCTAGCAGAGGGCTTTAACGGCCGCCTGAGGAAAGCCTTAGGCATAGGGTTCTCGGGGCAGCCCCTCTTCGGGGTCAACGCAGAGTTTGAGGCTGGCGGAAGCGATGACTTTGTGGCTAAGTTCGACAGGACCACGTCAAACGGCTTCTTCTCGTGGAGGGTCTCCCTCAGCGACCTCACCATAATAGGCACTGCCTCGAGGGACCCAAGGCCCCTCGGAAGGCTGCTGGAGGAGTCCATGAGGGTTCACGGGGCCGAGGGGAGGCCACTGAAGACCTACGGGGGGCCCATATTAACTGGCCCAATGCCGAGGAAGGTGAGGCTAGGCAAGGTAATAACGGTTGGCGACGCTGCCTCGATGAATAAGCCGCTCACCGGCGGAGGCCTTTACCCCTCAGCGGCCGCCGCCAGGAAGGCTCAGGCCCTGATTAATGGCGGGGCTGAACCCGCTGACGCTGTAGAGAGCGCCGTGTTGAACGTACTTAAGAGCCTGAGGAGGACCTACAGGCTCTCCAGGCTGCTTCACGATAGGCCAGAGGCCGTTGACGTTCTTATTAGGGCCGCCACGGACTCAGGCCTTGCGGGGAGGGTATCAGGCAGGGTTGACTATGACCTTCATGAGAGCCTCCTCAGGGAGTCAATTAAGTCGTGGAGGTTTTACCTGGCTGCAGCCGATGCAGTAAAGATTAGCCCCATGACTTCACTTAGGCTTCTGGCGTCAATCCTTGCAGATATGGTCTAACTGCTGACCTGTTGGTCAGCAAGCTTTCCTATGGACTTAATAACTAGGTCCAGCGCCTGCTCGAGGCTACTTGGCTGAACTTCAAGCGAGACCACGTTGTTGCCCCTCTGGCTCTTCCCGCCCACGTTAAGCCCCCTTGAGCGGAGCTCCTCTATGAGGGGCTTGGCCTGGGCGAGACCCCTGACGTAGATCCTGCCCGTGGATCCCTCCTCTATAGAGTAAACTACCACTACCTTGCCGGCGTTCTCCCTGGCAAGCTCCCTGGCTAGCATGCCCGTTATCTTATACTTGGTTGTAACCCCGAAGGTCAGCACCCTTCCGTTGAGCTCTTCCCTCCTTAAGGCGGAGGAGCGGGCCCTCCTCAGCTCCTCCTCTACCGCCTCCCTTGCGTTGGTCATCCGGGGGTCGCTCATTATGGCCTCACACGGGTCTGCCCCGCCATAAGCTAGGGAGTAGGCAAGACCATCAATTACGTCCTTAAGCCTTGCCGCCTCCGCCGCCCATATCTGCATGGCACAGTTCCTTATCAGGTCGGAGTCCTCCTTAACGTCGAGCCCTACTTCCTCCATATACTCCCTGTAGACCCTGTTATTAACCGCCTCATCCCATAGGTCGCCATATATGCTCATGGCAACCAGCATGGGGTCATAGAAGCCTAGGGCGTCAGCTATTACATGAGCCGCGCTGGGCCAGAGGCCATTGGGGTCACCCTCAGCTGCAGGGTTATAGTAATAGAAGTTCGAGACCCTTGGATAAGTGGTCGTGTGGTGATCCACGGCAACCACGGGCCTTCCTCCCGAGGCCGCCACAATTGACGCGTAGACCTCTGGAGAGACGTCATAATCTAGAACAAGGATCACGTCCTTGCTGGCCGCCAGCTTAGACACCTGCCCCATAAAGTCCCTCTGGGGCCTGTAGGTGAAGGGCGGCACCATGAAAACAGCCCCTGGCCCCACGAACTGAGCCACGGTCACCGCGGACGCTATGCCATCAACGTCCCAGTGATGTATTATCAGGGGCTCCGCATTAGCTAGCAGTGACGCCAGGGAGTTCCTGCTGAGGCTCATTAGTCGCACCCTGAGCTGCAGAGCTGGAGCACGTAGTCGGCTATCTCCCTCGCCTTCGTCTCAGCGTCAGGGTCCTCGGACCTCCTCAGTATAACCTCTATGTTGTCAACCAGCGACTTCATGCTATTACCCTGAGGCCCTTCCCTGACGGCCGCCTGAACGAATGTCTCTAGTTCCATTAACGTGAATGGGTCCGCGTAAGCGTTGTACTTGGTGAATGCCTTCCTGAGCGCGTCGTGAACCCTCAAGCCAGCTCCCTAAGCTCTAGGTGGAGGGGGAGGAAAAATGGGTGCACCTAGGCCTCTCCCTTTATCTTAGAGTTGACCACTACATTCCTTATGGCAGTTACAGGATACTGGCCCTTCTCATCCTTTTCATACGCTTTGACCATGTCCCATATGGCCAGGAGGCCGGCCATGACGCCTGCTAGGGCGTCCATCTCAACGCCCGTCTCAGCCTTGGTCCTGACTGTTACCTTCAGCTTGACGCTGTTTTCAGTGTAGTCAAAGCTTACGTCAACGCCAGTTATCGGTATCGGGTGAGCCAGTGGTATAATTTTCGACGAGTCCTTGGCGGCCATTATGGCGGCCACGGAGGCAACGGCCTCCACGTTGCCCTTCTCGACGCGGCCCTCCCTGATCCTCCTAACGGTCTCAGGCCTAAGCACTATCTCGCCGGAGGCCGTGGCCTCCCTGTAAACTACGGGCTTATTAGTGACGTCAACCATGTGGGCCATTGAGGTCACCTAATGAGACCTACACGCTTGAAGTTAAATCAACTTGCATAAACCTAGAGGCTCTCCAGCTGCTTCAGGACCTCGCTGAGGCCGCTGACCCTGGGATCCCTAAGGTCAACCATAAACATCCTAAGCCTCCCGTACCTCCTCTCCTGAACTATGCCCATCTTAACCAGCTCCTCAAGGTGCTTCTCCACGAGCCTGTGGTTGAGCCCGGACTCCCTCACTATCCTCGTTATGTTGGCCTGACCCTCGCTCAGGAGCACCTTCAGTACCTTCACCCTGCCCCTGCTGGAGAGCAGGTCCTCTACCTTCAAGTCCTAACACCTCAGGGCGAGACCTTTGGGCCTCCTACCCTGTCCATTATTATGGACTCAACTACCTCCCTGAGCCTGTCCGCAGGTATCTCGGGCGGAAGCCTCACCATAGTTGTCCTACCCCTCTGAGGCAGGTTTGTCACCCTGGACTCAAGGAGGCCCAGGTTTGAGAGGTCCTTGAGGTACTCGTAGAACTGGGTGTGCTTCCTTGGCTCCTCGCCGTAGGCCCTGGCAAGGCTCTCATATTCGCCCTTTATTTCCCCGGTGGAGAGCCAGCCTCCCTTGGTTGCTATAAGTGTTGAGATCGCCAACAGTATGAGTAGCTCGTGTATGTTCAAAGACCTCATGACGTCCAGCGGAACGTTTGATATGGCGTCGGTGCTTATGGCTCTCCTCACGTGCTCCTCCGTTATCCTGATGGCCCCCTCGGCTTCTGCCATCTCGGCCGCCATCCTAAGCGCAAGTATAGCCCTCCTGGCGCTGCCATCGCCTCCCTTAGTCTCGGAGTAGCCATAGTAATCGGCTATCATGTCAATTATGTCATGGCTCCACGCGCTGTCCGCAAGGCCCAGGGCGGCCCGCTGCTCAAGTATGGCCCTCAGCTCGTCGGCCGTGTAAGGTTTCAGATATACTTTGAAACCTATCTGTGACTCTACCTGCGGTATCCTCTCCTTCATGTAGCTGAGTACCTTGAAGTCCTGTGAGACCAGGAGGAAGTTGAGCCTGTTTACGTTATCCTTAGGGGGTATCTCCTCATAAACCCTTAGCAGCATATAGAGGTCCTCGTTGCTGACCCTGGTTGACATTAGGAGCGACTGAAACTCGTCTAGGACCACGAGGGCGTATGAGTCCTTTATGTAAAGGTAGTCCGTTATCGCCTTAAGCATCTCTATAGCAGCGGTACCTCTCACTGGCACGTTTATGTTGAGCTCTGAGACTATGCCAGAAAGTATCTGGTGTACGCTGGGGGCGCCATAGACGTTTATGTAGACAGGTCTGAGGTTGACGCCCCTTCTCTTCAGGTGCTCCTCGAGGGCGTGGGCCACGTACTTTGCCAGCGTGGTCTTGCCTATGCCAACCCTTCCTATGGAACCATATATTACTGTTATGTCGGTAGCCCCCGGGCCCTCGCTGAACCTAGACATGTACCTGTTCAGCAGCATCTCCGCCTCTTTGTCCCTAACGGGCAGTATGTTGGGTACGTAAGTCTCCTCAAACACCCTCCTGTCAGTAAATATTTTCCCTCCCATCAAGGCCTGTCCTCCGGTCGGCTAGGGTACTTTCATACCTTCTATTAACGGAAGAGAAGCTGAACTTATTAAGGGAATCGGCGAGCCCCGCCCGAGCGCCTCACTAGTACCCCCTTCAGGGTAATACCGGAATCAGGACGGCGCAGTGAGGCCCACAGCTGCGCCACTCTCCAAGTGATATCAGAAAACAGCTCCTAACACTTTCTAATACAATCTTAAGGTTGGCCTCTCTGCCCTGAAGCAACACCCCAGCGCTTCTCAGAATCTTCTTGATATCATCCTCACTAACCTTGCCTTTAAGGGGCACCCTTACCTTGAACTCCAGGCCAGCCGAAAGCCCCTGAGGTATAAGCCTCGCTATCGCATCGCCCAGCTTTTCAAGCGTCGAGCATGCTAGCACCGGGACTACCCTGGCTATGAAGGCATGTTGATACAGCAGGAACTGCCTTGCGATCTCGTTAGGGCTGAGGCTTGAGTAGACCTCCACAACCCCCCTGTACCCTGTGGCCTCAAACTTAGCCGAGGGGTCCCTCGCGACCACGGTATCCATGAGCTCCTCAAGTGCCCAGGAGTCCCTCCCTGGAAGTGAGGTGACCACTAGCCTTGGGCACCTGTCACAGTAGCTGAGGGGCAGTAGCTCCTCAGGGGACACTCCGAGCACCTTGGGTTTCTGGCCGTGCAGTAGGCCCTGCCGAAGGCTATTAATAGCCTGTGGGCCTCATCAGACCTCTCGGGCCCGAAGAAGTTAAGCAGGGCCCTTGAGACCTCCTCATAACTTGCCCCCTTCCTTGCTAGCCCCCACCTGGCTGCTATCCTCTTGGCGTGGGTGTCCACCGCAAACCTGGGCGCCTTTCTGTAGAGCGAGAGGAACACGTCAACAGTCTTCGAGCCGACGCCCCTTATTGAGAGCAATGCCCTCTCGACCTCATTGATATCGCCGTGCTCAAGGAAGTCGACGCCCTTCTCAAGAGTTAGCCTGGCCAACTCCCTTATAGCGTTGGCCTTCTGCCTAACCATTCCAGCCCTCCTGATCACCCTCTCCAGTCCATCGCCTAGGGCGAGTATCCTGGCCGGGTCCAGGCCCGTGGCCCTTTTGAGGTCATCATACGCGGCTATAGAGTTCCTGTCGTTTGAGTTCTGGCTTAATATTATTGCAACCAGGAGGGCGAAGGGACCGTCAGGAAGGCTGTGAAGCGCCGTGAAATCCTCCTGCCTTATGACGACGCTCTTCTTAAGTATATTGTAGACGGTGACGCCATCCGCAGATATGACCTTCTGCCCATTTCCCAAGGCTGTCCCCTTAGCTTTGTCTAAGTTAAGGTTTTAACTTTAAGGAGCACCTGGCAGTTGAGAGTCATGATAGAGCTGATAGTGCAGCCCGTGGGCAGGACCAGGCCTGAGGATGCGATCTTCGTGAGCTCTGAGATAGTGAAGCATTTTCCAGTAAAGTTAAAGGCCATGCCGTCCATGTGGTCGCTTCAGCCCCCTGCGTCAACTTATGACTGGAGCAGGATGCAGTACAGGGCCGACGAGATCAACTCATGGCTTCACAGAAACCTTGAGCCCCTCCTTAAGAGCGGAAGGTTGGCCCTGGGCCTTGTGGGAGCTGACGCTTACGTGCCTGGCCTCAACTACGTCTTTGGCCTCGCGGACCCAAACCTTGGAGTTGCCACCGTCTACACCGCAAGGCTTGAGTCCGAAGATCATAACAAGTACATAGAAAGGCTCCTCAAGGAGTCCATCCACGAGGTTGGTCACCTCCTTGGCCTTGGGCACTGCAGTAACAGGTTGTGCGTCATGTCGTTCAGTAACTCGCTGAGCGACGTCGACTTTAAGTCTGCCGACTTCTGCGATGACTGTAAGTTCAAGCTTAGGTCCCTTCACCCCTCGGACTAGATGTCCACCACGAAGCGGAGCCTCCAGCAGCCGTCCTCCTCAGTAAACTCCATCTGAGAGTAGGTCATGGCCTTTACTATGGTTCTCTGCTCATGTCTTGACGGGTCAAACTTCTCGCCCCAGACTCTGGCCACAAGCCTAGTGCCGTCGTCGCTCAGGTCGCACACCCTAAATATGCTGAAGACCAGGCCGTCAGCGTCAGTGTTCACCAGGAGCTGCTCGATCCACCTGTAAACAGTATTGTAGAGATCCATTCCGTTAACCTCTATGTCTACATGCGTTAGAGGCCTGACCTTTGAAGTGTCAGTCATTATTTCGTAGACTGCCAGCCCTGCCTGCTCCAGGGCCTCCTCCCTGGTCCTTCCCCTGGCCTCTATGAGTACGTCAGCCGTGTGGTCCAGAAAGTCATAGCCAGGGCACCCCTGCAACCTCTCACCCTGCGCAGGTTTATTACTTTGCTACAAATGTAAAAGGCTTTAGAGGAACGGGCTTGGCTGAGGCCCTAAACATAGTTGGAGCAGGTCCCGCGGGCGCCGCTGCAGCTTATGCTGCCTCAAAGCTTGGCTTTAAGGCCGTGGTCTACGAGGCCAACCCAAGGCCTGCAGTTAAACCGTGCGGAAGGGGCATACCTACGCTCTCCAACTTGCCCTTTGAGGTTCCCAGGGAAAGGGTTATAGCTGACATAAGGGGTGCCGTCCTTTACGTTGATGGAGTTAAGTCGGTTGAGGTCAGAGATACCGTCAGGGGGTACATAGTTGACAAGGAGGGCATGATACGTGACGTAATAGCTTCCTCCGGGGCGGAGCTCTACACGTCGTCGCCCTACAACGCGTCCAACGGCACGGTTAAGGTGAACGGCCAGGTTAGGGACGTCAGGACAGGCCTCCTGGCTGGCGGCGTTGCCTTCTACGAGGGTGAGAAGATCTACGGAGTCCAGGCTATAGTCAGGGCGCCTAACCTTGAATCCATGGATTACCTTTACATAGACTTTGACACAAACCTGATAGGCTACTACTGGATATTCCCAGCCGAGGAGGGGGTTGAAGTTGGTGTTGGAGGCTTTGAGTCCCCCCAGAGGCTCAGGGAGCTCCTGGAAAGGTACATTGAGAAGCATAAGGAGCTCCTGGGCAGCTATTCCGTGCTCTCAATCTCGGGGGCCCCCATAGCGGTGGGAGGAGTGTCAACGGGAAGCGTCAGAGGCCTCTTCAAAGTCGGCGAGGCCGCCGGCTTCGTGCTCCCTTTGACTGGGGAGGGGATTAGACCCTCAGCCATATCCGGCTATGAGGCCGCCAAGGCCTACCTTACAGGCCTCGACGTTAATAACACACTTGAGTCCCTTAACATATCGAGGGTAATTAGGGTCCACAGGTCCATACTCAAGGCGCTTAAGGGCATGAGTCCGGAGAGGAGGAGGGAGTTCATGTTTGAGATCCCCGCAGCCGTTCATGAGGAGGTGGCCCTGGGCACCATGAATATGAGTAGGATAGTGAAAGCCCTAGCCTCAAAGCCCCTGCTAGCGGCTAAGATAATGAAGTATATTATGATTAGCTGACGGCAACGTAGCCTGAAGTCCGGCCGGTGAGAGAGCCTTGAGGAGGCAGGCGACCCCTGTAGTCGACGAAAGGGACCTCCAGCTCATAAGATACCTAGAGGAGGACGGAAGGATGCCGTGGAGCGAGATAGCGTCTAAGATGGAGGTCAGCGAGGCTACTGTCTACCTGAGGGTCAAGAAGCTAATCAACGAGGGGGTCATAAGGGGGTTCACGGTAAACGTCGAGCCATCAAAGCTTGGCCTTGAGGTCTCTGCCTATTTCCTGGTAAAGGCCAGAGCTGACAGCCTCAGCAAGGTCAGGGAGCTTCTCAGAAGCCTCGACTATGTGGCTGAGGCGTACGAGGTCAGCGGGCCTTACAACTTCCTTATCAAAGTGTTAGCGCCGACGCAGAGGGACCTCTCTGTAGCATTAGATGGCATAGCATCCGCGCCTGGAGTTGTGGAGGTCTCGTCAATAATGGTAATAAGCGAGCTGAAGAGAACCACGAGCGTTGCCAGCATCTACGAGAGCTGGTCAGAAAAGTCTAAAAGCTAATCTAACAGCGAGCTAGAGGGCTTCAGGCTTGTCAAGCCGCGATATAACGATATACTTCCACCCCTCCTGTGAGACAAGCTACGAAGTGATAACTGGACTCCGTAAGGCTGGGATCCTGGATAAGGTTAGGCTGGTGAGGGTAAGCTCCCTTGAGGCTGTCAAGCTAGGGGTTCTCAGCGTGCCCTGGATAACGGTTGGCAGCGCGCCCGCGGCGACCGACCCAGTGAGCGCCGAGGAAGTTATCGAAATGGTTAACGGCTCAAGGATAGACGTAGGGGATCCCGTTGAGGCGTTCATGAACGCGGTCCTTCACAGTTCCCTGGCGTCAGCAGTCGCCATCCTTCACGGCTCCCTAGTCCCCGTGGCCCTCAGGGAGCTGGCCAGTGCTGCCGTGAGGTCCCCAGTGAGCGGCGTTAGGCCAGAAGAGGTCATAGATGAAGTAGTTAGAGGGGACAGGGAGCTGTTTACAAACTGGCGTGAGAAGCTGAGGAGGGCGCTCTCAGTAAGCTTTGTCAGAGAGCTCTACTGGGCCTCCGGCGGCGCCCTGACGCCTCAACACGTCAGGGAGCTCTCAAGGCCTGAGGTAGTAGGCCTGTGGCTGCTTGGCAAGGGTAGCTTTGGGAGGTCAGCGCTACCCTATAATCCCAAAGGCTCTGCGGCTGAGGACATAGAGTGGATCGCCGGGTTCGTCTCAAGGACTGCCAGCGGGCTGCTGGAGAAGGTTAGGGAGGAGCAGGAGGGCATATACTCTGACAAAGAATACATGAAGGTAGTTAACTCGGCTAGCGAGGCAAAGGAGCTCTAGGAGCTACCCCTCGGCCTCCCTGAAGTCAAAGCCGTCAGCCTTTAGGGCCTGCAGCGCCTCGGGCACGGCGTCTGGATCTGGAGCCTCAACAAGCACCTCCACCATGGCGTAACCTGGGACTAGGCTCGGCGAGAATCTGTCGTGCCTTATGTCTATTACGTTGAACCTGGCGTCAGCGAGCTTCCTCAGGACCCTGTCAAGGTAGCCCGGCTGGTCAGGCACTGTGCCCACGAGCTTTATCAACCTCTTAGTCCTGAAGAGCTCGTAGTTAATTATGTTGGCCAGCCTCGTCAGGTCAACGTTGCCCCCACTTATGAGGGCGACTACCCTCTTACCCTTTACGTTGACCTTGCCCTCAAGTATTGCCGCCAGGGAGGCGGCCCCCGCGCCCTCGGCGAGGGTCTTGCCCCTCTCCAGCAGGAGGAACATGGCCCTGGCGACCTCCCTGTCATCAACTGTAACAACGTCATCTACGAGGTCCCTTATCAGTTCAAAGGTGAGCTTGCCTGCAGTCTTCACTATGAGGCCGTCCATCAGCCCTGAGACGGCGCCAGTTATATTGACCGGCTTGCCCTCCTTGAGGCTCATAGAGTACTTGGGCAGGTAGGAGGGCTCAACGCCTATTACTTTTACCTTGTTGCCGAGCCTCTTCTTAAGAACCACGGCGTTGCCTGATATGAGGCCTCCGCCGCCTATTGGAATAACTACCACGTCCGGCGGCTCGCTCATCTGCTCAAGCAGCTCAAGCGATATAGTCCCTTGGCCAGCTATAACAGCAGGGTCGTCGTAGGGGTGTATCAGCGTGGCCCCTGTCTGCTCGACTATCTCGTAGGCCTTCTTCATGGACTCATCTATTACGTTTCCATAGAGCACCACCTCAGCCCCATAGGACCTCGTGGCAAGTATCTTGGAGAGTGGAGCTACAAGTGGCATCACTATGGTCGCTTTGACTCCCAGCAGCTTCGCTGCAAAAGCCACCCCCTGAGCGTGGTTTCCAGCGCTGGCGGCCACCACCCCTTTCTTGGCAGCGTCGCCCAGGGTCCACATCTTGTAGTAGGCCCCCCTAACTTTGAAGGAGCCAGTCTTCTGCAGGTTCTCCAGCTTAAGGTAGACCTCCCCGCCCGTCATAGACGAGAACGTTGAGCTCAGGTCAAGGGGGTCTCATGTATAAGGCCTTTGAGCACGTCCCTGGCCCTTAGGGCGTTCTGGTAAATCTCATCTACTAGGCCGCTTTCCAAAGCTTGACACCACGACTTGACGTGTATACAGAGTTATAAAAGGTGCGCGTCAAGCCACGCTAAGCGAGACAAAGACTAGGCTCCTGTACTTACTTATAACAGTTAGGAACTCATCAACGCTTAGCTCCCCTATGCCCTCCGCGCTGTAGTCGCCCCTTAGCATTATCTCTGCCAGTCTCCTCTGCCACCTGTTACCAACCACTATATACTTGGCCACGCCCGACTCCGTTCTCACATAGTAAAGCAGCAGGGGTACCATCATGAAGTCCCAGAAGTACTCAGGCACCTGAGAAAGAAGCCTGAGGACTTCGTCCTTATCAAACTCATGCACCGTGCCGTCGTTAAGAGTTATGTAATCAACGTCCTTCAGCTCTCGCAGCCTCACCTGCTTGCTCGGCCAGGAGGCCTGGAGCCTCCTGACTTCTTCGGTATACATCCTGGCTATGTGCCTTGCAGGCCCCTCCTCAGAGCCCACTTCAGCCCCTCCTGTATATGGCGTAAACCATTGCGTGGTCCTTATCAAAGGGATCCAGGTGAACTACGTCCTTTATTTCAAAGCCTCCCTCTGCCAGGGTTCTCATCTCCTTAAGGTAGACCTCGCTCGGCTCGCTGGTAACGTCCACGCTCCTTGCCTTTATCGCTAACAACAGGTAGCCTCCATCCTCAAGGAATAGCTTGGCGTTCCTCACCACTATGTCAGCTTGCTCAGGCTGGGCTACGTCAGCATAAAGCCCTCTCGTGGCACCAACAAGGTGCCTGTACTTGACGGGCTCCCTGGCGTCCGCCAGAATGGGCAATATGTTCCTTCTATCAGACACTATCTGGAGCAGGTCCCTTATTACCCTTGGCGAGAACTCTATTCCGTATATCAGGCCCTTGGGACCTATGATATCGCTTATGTGGCTTGCCGTGGTGCCGCTCGCTATGCCAAGGTAAAGTATTTTGTCGCCCTCCCTTATAGGCAGCTCCTGAAGGCCCTTGAGCAGCGCGGCCGCAAGCTTACTGCGGTATACGTTCCACTCCCTGTACTCAACGCCTTCATAAGAGTAAAGGTGCTCCCCGTAGACTCTCTGACCTGGAACCAGGTTCTTCGTGGCTAGCCTTAAGCTGCCGTCGTCCAACTCGACTACATACACGTTCTTCCAAGACTGGTGCTCGTACACGCGCACTTCTCATCACCTCTTGCCCTTTCCTCCCCTTCCTCCCTTGCCATGCCTCCTTGGAGGCTTCTGCCCCCTCTGTGGGGCCTGCGGGGCCTCCTTCCTCTTGGGCGGCGAGGCGTATACCTTCTTTATCTCTGCTATCCTCTGCTGAAGCTCAGAGTTGAGCCTGTCGCCTATGAACCTTCCGCTGAAGGCGTCAACCTTGGCCGCTATTGCAAGCTTTGCCGCTAGGGCCCTGGCTATCTTGCCCCTCTGCCACTTGGGGGCCCTGAATATCTCTGGGTACTGGAATATTACTCCATGCTTTGGCGGCCTGCCGCCGGTCCTGAGGGCCCTGAAGAGCGCCTTCTCCGCGCCTAGCACCTGAATGGTACTCGCTGGCATCGTGGCTAGCCTGTCAAGGCCACCTGCAAGGCTTATGAGCCTAGCGCCGAGCAGCGGCCCTACCAGCTCGGTTACGTTGGGGGCCACCTCCTTCATTACCCTGCTTACGTAGCCCTCCAGCTGGTCCCTGAGGTCGTAGAGCTGAAGTATTATGCCTGCGAAGGTCTTCATAGCCTCTATGTCGTGCTCTGATAGGTCGGCACCTATGCTCTTCTTCGCGGCGCTGGCTATCTTCTCAGCCAGCTGGGGCGGGACGTGAAGGTCCTTTAGTTTGTCCTCCGTGAAGTTCTCCTTGTCGCCTAGCTCAGCTACAAGCTTGACGTACAGCCTGTGATCCTCTACAATATCGTTAAGCTCAGGGAAGCTTACGCTGTACCACTCCCTCAGCCTGTTTACAAACAGGTTCACAGTTTTATCTATGTCATCTATGGTCCTTATTGAGTGTGCTGCCAGGAGGTCACGCTTCTTGGCCGCCCCCATGAGGCCCCTTCTTGTAAACTCGAAGGCCACGTTGAACTCAAAGGCAGGAGCCTCAGAGTCGTTCTTAATGAACTCCGACTCCACCAAAAGCTGAGGAATTCTGGACCTCACAGAAAGGGCCACCTTATTTCCCTCGTCAACGGTGGCCTTAAGTCCCTGCTGGTTTAGGTACTTAGCCTCCTCCTCGCTCTCCACTATTACTTCCTCAGGGTTGAGCTGCTTTACCTTGTCAACCAGCTTGATAAACGACTCGCTCAGCTCGCCCTTGGATATTTTAATAGTCTCGGCCACCAGATCGTCAAAAGACTTCGGCAAAGGTTCAAATGCTAGCTCTTTGCCGCTCTCGTCGACAACGTAGCTACCTGCCATGGTGTCAACGATGTAAATCTTCAACCCTTTCACCGCTCCTGGCTAACGTCTGATAAAAGAAGATTATAACCTTAAACGAGCCCTTTGCCAGTAGTTCTTGCATAGCTGTCAACCGGCAGAACTTCTTCAGTTAAGGCGTCTCCGCTGATACCAGAAACCTGAGGAGGGTAACAAGAAGTGAGGAGGAAGGCCATGGCTTAGGCTCGCTCAGCTGGAGCGTCAGAAGTGCAAAAACTGAATTGAAATACGAGGCGCTGGAGGAAAGGTTTTAAGTGCAGGCGGTATTTCCATAGCGGTGAGCGCTACTTGCCTACGCACGGATCAATGACCAAGGCTGGTAAGGTCAGGAAAGCGACGCCCAAGATAGAGCCCAAGCATAAGAAGAACCAGCCGCCAAGGATAAGGAACAAGTTAGAGTTCACCAGGAGGGTGCTCAAGGCAGCCCAGCAGGCCGCTCCCTCAAGGGCAGCCAGCTGAGCTGCCTTCCTCTTCTTTTCGACCCATTATTTTACTTGTTATTTAACCCTGAGCTCACCTGTAGCCTGCGGTGAGGCGTATTTCGCCCAACGAGAGCGGACCCTACTACGGCTACACAGGCGCCGTGGCAAAGAAGCTGATAGAGGCCTCAGCAAAGCCAGGGGACATAATAGAGGTCTTGAGATCCGACGGCTCCAGCCTTGTGGGAACCTTAATGCCTAAGAGCGAGTTCTCCGCGCCTGACATAGTGGTACTTAAGCTTGATAATGGTTATAACGTAGGTGTAAGGATAGATGAGGCCTCCAAGGTTAGGGTCGTAGAGGAGGGGTCGTTAACGAGCCACCCAGGCGAGCCTGTGAGCCTCTCGGAGGAGGAGGTTAGGCCCCCAGCCGAGAGGGTTCTTATCCTGGGCACCGGAGGCACTATAGCGAGCAGGGTTGACTATGAAACTGGGGCTGTTAACCCATACATGGACTCCAAGGAACTGGCAGCCTCTGTGCCAGAGATGTTTAAGTACGCTGCTGTAGACTCCGTTCAGTTCATGTCAATATTTAGCGAGGACATGACCCCAAGGAACTGGCAAGCTATAGCTGAGGAGGTAGCAAGGTACTTTGACAAGGGGTACTCCGGCGTAGTGGTCGCTCATGGGACTGATACCATGGCGTACACAGCGGCCGCCCTCTCATTTGTCTTCCACAGTGGCCTGCCAGGGCCCGTGGCGCTGGTCGGCGCCCAGAGGAGCAGCGACAGGCCCAGCAGCGACGCGGCGTTTAACATGACCTCCGCTGTCCTCGTGGCCTCAAGGGCGCCCTTCGGGGAGGTCTGCGTGGTGATGCACGGTGAGACGGGCGACACGTATGCTCTAGCCCACAGGGGGACAAAGGTGAGGAAGATGCATACCAGCAGGAGGGACGCTTTTCAGTCCATAAATGACGTGCCCCTAGCCAAGGTCTGGCCCTATGAGGGCAAGATAGAGATGCTCAAGGACGACTACAAGCGTAGGTCGAGGGAGCTCAGGCCCGAGAACGGCTTTGACGACAAGGTAGCGCTAGTAAAGTTCTTCCCTGGCATGACAAACGACATAATAGATTTCCTCGTCGACAAGGGTTACCATGGAATAGTGATAGAGGGCACGGGCTTCGGCCACATAGCCAACGCCCTGATACCTTCCGTGCAGAGGGCCGTGGAGGAGGGGGTACCCGTGGTTATAACCAGCCAGACACTGTTTGGAAGGGTTAACCTCAATGTATACAGCACGGGAAGGCGCATGCTTCAGGCCGGGGTCATACCGGCGGAAGACATGCTGCCGGAGACCGCCTACGTAAAGCTTTCCTGGGCGCTCCACAGAACCAGGGACCTGGGAGAGGTCAGGAGGTTGATGCTAACTAACCTTGCGGGCGAGATAAATCCAAGGCATGAGCTTAAGCTGTTCCCGAGGTGGTACCATGACAGAGAGTGACGAACTTAACTATGAGGCACTAGGACTTAAGGTGGGCCTTGAGATACACCAGCAGCTCAAGACCAGGACTAAGCTGTTCTGCAACTGCCCAGCAGAGCTCACAGAGGAGAGCGCACCTGAAAACTTCGTCAGAAGGCTCAGGCCCACGCGCAGCGAGACCGGAGACGTTGATATAGCCGCGCTCTTCGAGTACAGGAAAGGCAGGGTCTACAGGTACGAGGCGCCCAGGGGGCACTACTGCCTTGTAGAATCTGACGAGGAGCCGCCACACCCAATAAACAGGGACGCGGTGGCCATAGCTATTGCCGTAGCTAAGGCGTTAGGATCAACAATTGTAGACGAGGTTCATGTCATGAGGAAGATAGTCATAGATGGCAGCAACACAAGCGGCTTCCAGAGGACTGCGATAGTTGCGCTGGGCGGCAAGATAACTGTTAACGGGAAGGACTACGGCATACAGACAATAGTTGTCGAGGAGGACGCTGCCAGGAAGGTCGGCGAGAGCGGGCCTGAGATCTCCTACAGGCTTGACAGGCTTGGAATACCACTTATAGAGATCTCAACGGCCCCTGACATGCACACGCCCTCCGAGGCCAGGGACGTGGCACTCGCGATAGGCATGTTGCTCCGCATGACAGGCGCCGTTAGAAGGGGGCTTGGAACCATAAGGCAGGACCTTAACGTAAGCATAGTGGGGGGCGCCAAGACCGAGATTAAGGGAGTCCAGACCCTGGAGCTCATAGATAAGATAGTCAAGTATGAGGTGATGAGGCAGGTAAACTTACTCAAGATAAGGGACGAGATGATAAAGAGAGGCATAACTAAGGAGCTCATAAGGATGGAGCCTGTTGACGTGACCAACATATTCAGGGACACCAAGAGCAAGGTAATAGCTAAGGCCGTAGCTTCAGGCGGTCGCGTCCTAGCTATAAAGCTTCCCAAGATGAAGGGCCTCCTCGGCACCTATGTGCAGCCTGGCAGGAGGTTTGGCACCGAGATAGCTGACTACGTTAGGTTCTGGGCCAACGTACAGGGTCTGTTCCACAGTGACGAGCTGCCAAACTACGGCATATCGCAGGACGAGGTGAATGCTGTCTATAAGGCCCTGGGGGCTGACCCAGGCGTAGACGCCTTCGCCATGGTGGCTGAGAGGGAGGACAGGGCGCTCAAGGCGCTGTCAGTCATTGTGGACAGGGTTAGGCAGGCGCTTGACGGAGTCCCAGAGGAGACAAGGGCCGCCAACGAGGACGGCACGACTAAGTACATGAGGCCAAGGCCTGGCAAGGAGAGGATGTACCCTGAGACCGACATACCCCCGCTGAGGGTGACTCCTGACATACTTGCTGAGGCAGAGAAGCTTGTGCCAGAGCCACCCGAGGCCAAGGTAAGGCGCTTCGTTGAAAAGTATGGCATGAGCAGGGAGCTTGCACAGAAGGTTGTCTCAGATCCCAGGCTGCCCATAATAGAGGAAATGATATATACATATGGCTCCTCCGTGCAGCCCACGCTGATAGCCTCCATATTTGTGACAATAATGAAAGGCCTGAGGGGTAAAGGCGTTGACGTAGACTCCATAGACGAGGACAGACTTGAAGGCCTCATAAAGCTCTTGGCTGACGGCAAAATAGCTAAGGAGGCCATTGAGCCTATACTCACTAAGATGTCCGAGGACCCCAAGATAACGGCCGAGGAGGCGGCCAAGCAGCTGGGGCTCATGGGCATGAGCAGGGAGGAGGCCGAGGCAGTGATAGACAAGGTAATAGCTGAGAACATGGAACTCATAAAGCAGAAGGGCGAAGCCTCGTTCAGCACGCTAATGGGCAAGGCCATGGGAATTCTCAGGGGTAAGGTTGACGGTAAGACGGTTTCAGAGATCCTGAGGTCAAAGCTAAGGCAGCTAACCTCCTCAGGCTAATCACCCTGAGCGCAAGAGGAGTAAAGGGAGGTCGCGTACTCCAACAGGTCCCTGACCTTGCCCTCAGCCACATTTATCTCATAAACATCTCCCCTCAACGTTACAAGAGGCCACTGTTTACCTGTCCCATCCTCAACAAGAACCAGTAGCGGCTGCCCCTCGGGCTGCGACCCCAGCAGGGCTTCAGTCCTCATAGAATTAACCATAAGTGACGGAGGATCCCTATAGTCTATGGCGACAGCAACGCCCCTGACCATAACGTCGCCTGAGGCCGTCACATGATAGTTGGGCTCCCTCGAGCCTGAGAGGCAGCCGTCAACCCAGTCATGCGATACTATCTGAAGCCACCTTGCTGGAGGCCTTTCACTGCTTATGAGGGAGCCCACGCCGGCGGCTAGCCTAACTGGGCCTGATGAGGTGCTCACGCTGACGATCGACGGCGACGTAACAAATATGGCGCCGCTGGCCAGGGCCCAGTCCCTTAGCGACATGATCTCCTGCCTGCCCAGCGTGAATATGGTGGCTGACTCCACAAGGTACATGCCAGTGTCGACTCTCGGCAAGCCGCTCACCTGGTAATTCTAGCCTAAGGGTTAGTGAACCAGTGAAAAAGGCTTCGATAGAGCATTAGCCTTAATAGGGCCCTTAACATACTGCAGGTTGGGCTGATAGGGACGGGTGTAAGGCTCTACATAGCTATCACAGTCATCTCAGCTCTACTTGGAGTCTTCACATTCTCATCACTGTTGGTGCTCTCGAACATCTTCAGGTGGCCCTCCCTTGTGCCGCCAATTGTTGGGATAGCCACAGTAGCTCTATCTTTTGTGTTCCTCAGGAGGGCCTCAAAGGAGTTCGAGACTTGGCTTAGCAATATAATCTCGGCCGCGGTAGGCTCTGGCGAGGACGAAGGGGATTACGGAGGCGACAAGACTATGGAGGATGGCGATGATGAGTATGATAATGAGGACGTGTTCCTTGTGTACTACCTAGTCTCAAACATAGCCAAGGAGATATATGGCCACCTTAAATCCGTAGAGATGGTGGCGTTCACTGATGACTTGGTACTTTTCTACCCTGAGCCTTTTGAGCTTGGCCTTGAAGGCGATGAGGGGGAGGATTATTATAATGACGCCGACTTGGACGAACCTGATGAACCGGAGGCTGAGCTGCTTGATGGAGACAAGCTTATAGTTAAGCTGCCGGCCAAGCACTTCGCCCAGCTGGTTAAAATAGTCCAGGGAGGAGATGGGGAGGTCGCCGTGGTGAGCAACGAGGAGGAGCTCAGGAGCCTCTACAAGATAGCCAAGGCCATAGCTGAGGCCGACATAAGTGACGAGGGCCTGGCCTCCTACAGCGCTTACAAGGCGCTGCTAAAAATGATGAAGAACTCTAGGCTCAGCGTCCCTGACCAGTTTAAGGATCTCATACCGTTTGAGAACAGGGAGCTCAGAAGAAAGGTGAGAGAGCAAGTCATGGAGGAGGGCATGATATAAGGCTTCAAGCCTTCTGACCTGCCATGCCTGGGTAAAAGCCCTGCGGATATGGAGGGTAGCCCATGTAGATCTGCCCTGGGTACTGAGGCGCCATGTAGTAAGGCTGCTGGGCCTGCACGAAGGCCCTCTCGTACTCTCTCCTGATGTCCTCATCTAGCAGGTGAAGGTACACCTGCGTGATCCTTATATCGCTGTGGCCTAGAAGCCTCTGAAGCACGGGAAGGCTCATCCCCCTCCTCAGAGCCTCGGTCGCGAAGGTGTGCCTAAGCACGTGAGGCCTCACCCTGTTGGCATCTATGCCGGCCCTTCTCGCAAGGGACTTTACCCTGTCGTATATTGCCTGGTAACTTAGCTTCACCACCCTCTCGTTAGGTCCGCCGGGCGGCAGCACAGAGAGCACTGACCTGGCGACCTGGCCAAGCACCACAAGCCTCTCCTTGCCGTACTTTCCCCTGACCCTGGCCTCCCCCTTAGCTAAGTCTATGTCGCCCCACGTCAAGTTGACCACCTCCCTTGCCCTTAGTCCTGACTCAGCCATCAGGGAGAGTATGAGCAGGTCGTAGAGGTCCCTGGCCTTAGACATCATGGCCTCGACCTCCTTCCAACTTAAGGCTCCGCTGAACTCAGACCTATGCTGAGGCTCTGCCGGAAGGCCTGAGATGCCGAGCCACTGGAGGAACCTCCTAACAAAGATAGTGTAATAGTGAACTGTCGAGCTCCACCTGCCCCCTCTTGGTCCCACAGGCCCCTTGGACCTCATCTCCGAAAGCCAGGAAAGGTAATCGGCCTGAGACAGCTGGGAAACAGGCCTTGAGGCGCCTACGTGAGACGCGAAGGACTGCAGCGCCGCCCTGTACGACTTGAGTGTTAGCCTTGAGGCCCCAGAGGCCTCCAACGCGCTAAGGAAGCTTTCAATGGCGTCGGCAACGCTCCTTAAATGAATATCTGACTGGGGCGGCTGAAGCCTCTTAGCAGGCAAACTTATCGCTCACCGGAGACGAGTAGCCAGCTGGGCCCGCTAAGGGTTCGGAGCCAGTGATACCGCAACAGTTTCACAAAACATAATCTCAGTTACGCCAGGGCCTCCCTCCCTGCATAACCGAGCTATCACAATGAATTTACAGCCCATTGCTTATAGGGACCCCGTGGTGATTAGCGTGCTTAGGTGCCCTTACTGCGGCTCCGAAAGGCTTGCGTGGAGTGAAGAGACAGGTCACCTAGTATGCCAGGACTGCGGGGCAATAATAGAGGACCTGATAGATGATAGACCTCCACGGTTCGGTGATGATGCGCGGAGGGCCATTGAAGGCCCTCCCCCTAAGGGGCCTCTTGAGGTGGCCCTTGAGAGGGCCTCGGCCAGGGCCGTGAGCAGAGGCAAGCTAGTTGAAGTCGTAAATGGCATTATAAGGCTTAAGTCGCCTGCGACTAGGCATGACAGTGAGTCCTTGGAGGCCCTCAAGGTAATAGAGGAGTTTCCCGAGCTTAAGTCAAGAACCGAGAGGGTTAAGGTTGGCCTGGCAGTCTACGCAACCCTTAAGGCCCTCGGAATGAGCTCCTCCAGGGCCCTCTCCGAGGCTGCAAGGAGGTCAGGGGCCTCACCTAAGTCCATAGAGACGGCCGTAAGGAGGCACAGGGCGGCCTTCATGATGTATGAGGAGCTCGTGAGGGAGAGGCTCCTGAGCCCAGAGCGCAAATAACCATGGGCTCCCTCCGAAATCTAGGGTTAGCGGTTGCCAGACCCAGCTGCCATAGCTAAGAAGATACACGTGCCCTCCTACAGCGAGGTGATGCAGAGAATTAAGAACAGGTACCCTCACAACGTGGGCACTTACGAGAGGGAGAGGAGATCCCTTGACCTAGTTAAGGACGTAATAGTGGGGAAGACGGAGCCCGTAGTTCAGCTGAGGTCGCTGCTCAGGGGGCTCCACCCGTTTTACTTAAGGCTCCTCAGCATAAGTTTTGACATGGAACAGGTTAACAAGGACATAGAGTGTGTCATGAAGGCCAGGGCGTTAGCGCAGAGGATGTGGCAGAGCTACAGGTACAGGCTGCTCGCCGCCGAAAGTGAAAGGGAAGCCAGAGCCATAGGCAGGGAGGCCAGAGGAAGGATGATGTCCCAACTTAAGAAGTGCTCACAGGGCCTTGAGAGGCTCAGGGAGATAGTTAAGTTCCTCGCCGAGCTGCCCGGCATAGACGTGAGCAAGCACATAGTTATAGTCTCTGGCCCCCCAAATGCCGGCAAGTCCACGTTCCTTTCGTCAGTTTCAAGGGCAAAGCCTGAGATAGCCCCCTACCCCTTCACAACTAAGAACATTATAGTAGGGCACGCTGACATTGATGGCGTTGAAGTTCAAGTAATTGATACCCCAGGCCTGCTTGACAGGGACGTCTCTAAGATGAATGAGGTTGAACTAAGGGCAGTGACAGCCCTTCAGGAGCTTCCAGGGCCTGTTCTTTACCTTATGGATCCGACGCCTGAGGCCTCTCTAGACCTGAAGTCCCAGGTCAACCTCCTCTTCAGAATCGAGGATATGCTGGGAAGTAACCGCAAAGTTATTGTAGTAATTAACAAGATAGATGCAGTTGATGCCAACAGACTTAACCTTGTGGAGAGCCTCCTCTTGGAGTTAGGCGTCTCAGAGTATATGAAGATCTCAGCCTTGGACAAGGAGGCCTGCCTTAAAGTCCTTAGGGAGGCCCTGAAGCCTAAAACATAGGCTTCTATCAAAGACTATCGAGGAAAGAGAGGAAATATTGGCTGCAAGCCAAAAATATAAGGCTAATCTAAGTCAAAAAGGGGCCAAGCTTGACAAGACAAGGCTTAAATCCAGCCCCTCAGCTTCATTGCCCTTACTACCTTGTCCACAGCTATGGCCTGCGCGGCCGTCCTCATGCTGTAGGCTCCTCCGAGGCCTCCGAGCTTCTGCTCCCAGTAGTTCCAGACAGCGTTGAAGTTGTCAGTCATCTTCTGCATCAGCTTGTTCTTGGCCTCCTCCTCGGTTATCCAGCCGCCCATCCTGTTGTTGACCCACTCTATGTGGCTCATGACTACTCCTCCTGAGTTAGCAAGTATGTCGGGCACTATGACCACCTGCTTCTTTACAAGTATCTGCTCTGCCTCGGGGGACGTGGGCCCGTTGGCGCCCTCAACTATGAGCTTAGCCTTCACATTGTTAGCATTGCTGGCATTTATTACATTCTCCACAGCCGCAGGGATCAGTATATCAACGTCGCTGGTCAGCAGCTCGTCATTGGTTATCTTCCTCTCAACGTCCGGGTAGTCAATGACAAAGCCGGAGCCCTTCTTAGTTATATAGTCCCTAACGGCGTCAGGGTCGAAGCCCTTGCTGTTGTATATGCCTCCCTTTATGTCTGATATTGCAACAATCTTAGCGCCCATCTCCTTGAGGAACTTAGCGGTGTAGTAGCCCACGTTGCCAAATCCTTGTATGGCCACGGTCTTACCTTCTATGCCTCCCCAGAGCTTCTTAGCCGCGGCCTGGGCGACTGTGGCCACGCCGAGGCCTGTTGAGTATATCCTAGTCTCGAGGCCTCCCAGCTCAAGAGGCTTGCCAGTAACGACGCCCAACTGCTTTAGCCCAGTCCTTGACTCGTAGGCGTCCAGGAACCATGCCATGGTCTGCGGGTTTGTGTTTACGTCGGGGGCTGGTATATCAAGGTCAACGCCCACGAAGGGCGATATTGCTGAGAAGTAGTTCTTGGAGAGCTGCATGAGCTCATACTGGTTAAGCTGGAATGGGTCTACCTGTATGCCTCCCTTAGCGCCTCCGTAGGGAAGCCCTGCCAGTGAGTTCTTCCAGGTCATCCACATGGCTAAGGCCATTACCTCGCTCAGGTTGGTCTCAGGGCTGTACCTGACTCCTCCCTTGTAAGGGCCGAGGGCGCTGTTGTGCTGAACCCTCCAGCCTATGAAGACCCTTAGGCTTCCGTCCCTCATAACAACGGGTATCTTGACCTGCACTATCCTTTCAGGCGTAGCCAGCATGTCATAGACTTCCTTGCTCAGGCCCAATATGCTTGCCGTGACCTCCAGCTGCTTCTTAGCCTCTTCATAGGGGTCCAGCCTTACGGCCAACGCAAATGCACCTCGCGTGTATACAGAGATGTTTCACAAGATATATAAATTCTTGCTAAAATAGTCTAAGAGTTATTCTTATAGGCTTTAAAAGAAATAGACCATTTTTCTAAAAAAGATATTAAAAGGAAGTCCTTGAGCGACTCCTCCTAAGCCAACCTATAATTGCTAGTAACAACACTACAAGGGCTGCCACTTCCATTACCGTGGACCACTGCGACACCGCCGCAGGGCTCATGTGAACCCTGAGCGCGGAGTTAAACGCTCTGAACTCTACCCCAATGGCGCCAAGAGCTAGCGACCAAAGCGCTGCAGCTACAAGTCCGCTCACGTCGTCGTTGCCAACCTTTAGTTCAATAGATGAGGCCTGCCTTATTGTCCTAACTTTCCGCGCCGCCGCGCTGCTCATCGCAACGTAGGCATAGTAACCAGCTATGGTGCCAGGTATGAAGCCTGCTGTGAATATGAGCCCAAAGATGCTCAGCGCGGCAAGGCCGCTCCAGAAGCCGCCGACGCTGCAGCCCTGAGCCATCCTGGCACCTATAGCAAGTATAACGCCTCCGAGGAACGCTATCGCCATCTCAGCTGCGGCGTTAGTGTTCCTGGCTGGGAGCCTGATTGAGAACGTGCCCCTCCAGATGGCTGACACCATGGCGCCGGAGAGTATCATTAGTATGAAGAAGGTGAACACGCTGGCTATGCCAACTGTCTGGAACCAGTTAGTTGGCATTGACGTAGAGCCGAGTACCCCACCAAAGGGAGCCGTTAGGTACTCGCCAAGGAGCCCAACGGGCGTGGTCACCCCGAGGTAGTTGAAGCCCCTGCCCGCCAGGAACACGAAGGATGCCACCATGAAGAGCCCAAAGACAGTCCCAAGCAAGTACGGCGAGCTCCAAACCTTTCCCTTCTCGCCGCCTGTCCACGCAAGCCTGTTATGCCTCAGCCAGAGGGCAACTGCCATAATTCCAGTGAAGAATATGATGCCAACAAGGGCAGCGGCGAGCCTCATTGACAGAAAGCCGTCAAGGAGGCTTGGCACGTAGTTCTGAGGGGCCCCATTCATTATGCTGAGCGAGGTGTCGTGGTGCCACCACCAGTTAAGGTTGAGCCCGTCAAATATTGGAAAGGCAAATACGACAGTGCCAACTATCATGCCAGCTATCTCAAGCCAGTTGACCAGGTAGCCCTGACCGGCCTTCCAAAGCATGCCTACCATGCAGCCCTGGCCGAGCATTATGCCGAAGCCAAATATGAAAGAGCCTAACAGGGTGTACCAGCCAGCTCCTGGCACCTTAAAGTAGGCGTCTACCGCAGGCACAAGCCCTGACGCCACCAGGAGCCCGTCAAGGAGCGCGGAGACGGCCACGCCAACAAGTATCATCTCGTAAACTCTGCTGTACTTAACGCCCATGACCTGATGGGTTGCTATCACTATACAATACGTAGTCCTCTCCGCCAGGACTCCGAACAGGAAGCCCAGGACTGCGTAGAAGGCTGCGTCAACCCAGGGGTCCACTCTGAACAGGGGGACCCCTGTCAACTATTCCCACCAATTCTCATTATAGAGAAATTGCTTAAAAACTTTCTCTCTTTAGAAAAGCGTAGGCGCTATAGGGTAAGATTTTTATAGAGAGAATGCCCTTCTCTAATATGAGAGTGGAAGCATGAGCGAGGGCAGAAGGGTTCTGGTAGACGCCAGGGGGCTCTCGTGCCCAGGCCCCATAACTGAAATAGTTAAGGCCTACAGGAATCTAAAGAACGGAGACACCATAGAGATCTGGGCCACAGACCCCGGCTTCAAGCCTGACGTTGAGGCCTGGGTTAAGAGGACTGGAAACCAATTGGTAGAGGTCAGGGAGGAGAAGGACAAAATAGTTGCCGTGATAAAGGTTACAGCCAAAAAATAGCTCGTTATCTCCTTTTACATCCCTCCTTTTTTTTCATGCCAGCTCCTTAGAGACCTTCTTTATGAGCATGTAGACCAAGGGTATGATAGCTATTGCAAAGGCCACGGCGAAGCCCCAGCTGAACGCATATATGATGCTCGTGACGTTAGAGAATGGTTGCACTATGACAGCTATTGCTATGAGTAAGAACACGACGTAAAGCAGGAACCTGCCGTAGCCGGCCAGGTCTTTGAGCTCAGGGTGCGACTTCAGTAGGCTGTCAACTACTGTGTCAGTTATGCTCAAGGTGGCCACAAGTATCACGGAGGCTATTATGATGTCATAGAATAGGTATGGGTTTACGAACTTTATCCAGTAGAATATTGCCAGCTGAGCTGCAACTGTTATTATCACCGCGTAGAGGCCGAACCTAAGCACGTTAAATATGGACCCGAAGAACGGGCTCCCAGAGCCGCCCACCTGTTTCTGCATGTAGTCCACGAGTATGTTAACAAGCGCTATTCCAAGCGTTAGCAGCACTATAGCGCCAGCCAAAGAGGGTAAGTAGTTGGCTATCTCAGCCATATAGACTGTTGCCATTCCGAGCTTTAGCACTGAGAAGCCTATGGCCAACGATATCAGTATTATGAACGCCTTTACAGCGCCTACGCTGAGGCCCAATAGGTTGGCAACGTCAGGGTACTGGGCGAAGAACCTGAGACTTAGTACCCTTCTTAGGATCGCGGCGACCGCGTAAGCAACGATGACGCCTATTACCACTATTATAATGAACTCTATTATTGAGGGCAGGCTTTGAGTAAGGGCGTAGCTTAGCGTTGAGAGTACGCCGCTCACTAAAGTCACCCAGCTTTCTTTGATAGTAATTTTATTTAAAAAGTTTTCCAAAGCAGTTTTTCATACTAAAAAATAAATAGAGCCTCAGTTAGCACAGTAAATAGTTAACAACACATTTTATCAGCTAACGGGTGTGCGCAGTCTTGCGCGGGCTTTACCCTGATCAGCCTATTGTGGGCGTCGGCTCCCTCGTAATAATCGACAGCAAGGTTCTCCTAGTTAAGAGGGCGGCGCCACCTGACAAGGACAAGTGGGCCATACCTGGGGGCAAAGTGGAGCTCGGAGAGGGGCTCTACGCTGCCGCCGAGAGGGAGCTGGCTGAGGAGACGGGCCTGCTGTGTAAATCCAAGGGCGTGGTGAACGTTGATGAAATAATAACTAGGGACGAACATGGAAAGGTGATGTTTCACTACGTCCTGGTAACGGTACTCATGGAAAACTGCAGGGGAGCTCCAAGGGCCTCAAGCGATGCTATAGATGTCAGGCTGTTTGACATTGAAGAGGCGTCAAAAAGCGCGGAGGTTGCCGCCTCAACGCGCGAGTTCCTCAAAAAGGTCGTGAGAGGCCTAGTGACCATGGTGAGCCCCATTGAGGTTATTACTACATCGTCCAGATAGCGGGCCCCTTTATTAGTGTGACTTCACCTGCTTGTCGTAAAGTGAGCGTCAGGTAATAAATGCAGGAAAGGGCCTATAACCACATGCCTTTGACCACATGCCTTTGCCAAGCTAACAGATATAAGTCCTTTAAAAACCCAGCACACGAGGGCCCTTGAGTTGCAGGGCTGGGGACCACCATGGGTTCATATGGCCAGGGGGAGGAGAAGGGGATGGCTTAGGCCGCTTGTCCTCTCCCTCCTCGCTAAGAGGCCCATGAATGGCATGGAGCTCATGGAGGAAATCTACAGACTCACAGGAGGGCTCTGGAGGCCCTCGCCAGGAAGCATCTACCCTACTCTTGCAGAGCTCAGCGATGAGGGCTTCATCTCAAGGCGTGAGGACGGAAGGTACGAGCTCACCGAGAGGGGCCTGCAGCTGGCGCAGACCCTCTACACGCCGCTGGCGTCGGCCCTTGACCCCTTCGTGATGCTTGACAACGCACTGAGGGACCTTGAGGAGCAGCTTAATGGGTCCCCGGCGGCGCTCAAGGACAAGCTTCAGCGACTGCTTGAGGCAAAGAGGAGGCTTGAAGCTATAATTGAGAAGCTTGGAGGACAGGCCGGTCCTTGACGTATGGGCACATAGGGTCAGGGGCCCTGAGCGTCTTGAACCTCTGCAGCGCCCTGGCGGGACAACCGCCGTGGCAGAGGCTGTACATATTACATGAGCTGCACGGCTCTACGCTGCTCAGGTCCCTCTGCCTGAGGTCCCTGAAGCCGCTCCTCCATAGCTCCCTAACGCTGCTCTTCCTCACGTTGCCCTCGGGCTTCGTGAGCCCTATTAGGAGCTCGCAGCCATAAACGTCGCCGTTGGCATCTATTACCATCCTTGACCTGCCGGCTGGGCACGTTTGATAGCTGACCTTGCCCAACAGCTCCTTGGACCTCCTATAGCTCTCCTGCAATAGGCTCACAGGCATAAGGAACCTCATAGAGCTCAGGGAGATCCTTGGGCTGCTGGCCGCCAAAGGCAGTATGACGCCCCAGACGCCCCCTGAGGGCCCTCTGAGCCCGTTTACCAACGCCCTTCCAAAGGGCGCCAGCGCCTCGAAAGTTATACCATCCACTCCCAGCTCCTTTGCTAGGTCAACCATGGACTTGATATAGGCCTCGTTTGCGCTGAATAGCGTGACCCCTATGGTGACCCTGAGGCCTACCTCCTTTAGGTACCTTATGGCCGAGACTGCGGCTCTAAAGGAGGCTGGCGGTCTTATGGAATCGTTTATGCCCTCAGTTGGACCATCAAGGGAGACCTGAACCTCAGAAACTCCTGAGTCCCTCAGCCTGACGGCCTCGCTCCTGCCTATTAGCGTGCCGTTGGTACTCATGGAGACCCTCATGCCTAACCGTGAGGCTGAACTTATGATATCATAGATATCCCTCCTAAGCATGGGCTCGCCGCCAAGAATGTACAGAACCCTTGTGCCCAGGTCTGCGAGCTCTGAGAACACCCTGGACCATTCATCATAGCTCAACTCATTGGGGAGGGGCTTGCCAGCTGAGATGTAACAGTGAAGGCATCTGAGGTTACAGGCCCTAGTAACGTACGCCGAGACCTGATATGGAACTCCCTCAACAGTTAGGCCCTCCGAGCCCTCAACCAGATGGCTCAGAGGCGTAGCCGGGCACTCAGTAAGGAACGCCTTCGCAAGGACGTCGTCGAGCTTCTCGCTGCTTTTCAACACGTCTTCCAAGGTTTACTTAGCTACTAGCAGTTATTAGTCTTAGTAAGACTCCTACCTGCTAGGAAGCTAATGGCAAACCAACTGGAGGCCGGCGCCATAATAAAGAAGTACAGGAGGGGTATGACAAAGGTAGGACTCTTCTATCCATCAACCTATGAGGTTGCCATGTCATCCCTGATATACCACAGGCTCTACTTCATGTTAAACGACATGGAGAACGTCTACGTTGAAAGGCTTGTGATGCCCAGCGCCTCTGGAGGCCCAGTGCAGCTCAGGGGGCTGGAGGGCGGCACGCCCCTCAGGTCTTATGACTACCTCCTGATACCGGTGCACTACGAACTTGACTATGCAAACATCGTCAGAGCGCTCATAGGCTCTGGAGTCGACGTGAGGTCAGCCGGTAGGCCTAGACCAAAGATAATAATGGGAGGACCAGCCATAACTGCGAACCCAGAGCCTATGGCAGACGTGGCTGACGCTATAATAATGGGTGACCTGGAGCCCTCAAGCCAGTGGATTGAGGAGGTACTCAACGAGGGCGCACCCATAGAGCCGTCGGAGCACGTCTACGTTCCATCGCGTGGGCCCCACGAAGTACACATAGCGTCCTCGAGCGAGGTAAAGGGGGACCCCAGGAGGATAATGGCGCCTGAGGCGGCGTTTACAATAGCCGTCGAACTCGTGAGGGGCTGCCCCTTTTCGTGCATCTTCTGTATGGACTCCTACCTCACTAAGCCATTCAGGCCTAGGCCCGCTGATGACGTGGTCAAGGAGGCCAAGCAGCTTTACCAAAGGTACAACGAGAGGGTCGCCATGATAGGTCTCACTGTGAACGCCAGCCCATGGTTTAAGGACGTCATTAGGTCACTCCTCAGGGAGGGCATAAAGTTCTCCCTGCCCTCCATGAGGGCTGAGCTTCTCGATGAAGAGTCCATGGAACTAATAGCGTCCGCTGGCCAGAGGACAATAACGCTAGCGCCCGAGACCTCGCAGAGGCTCAGGTTTGCCCTCGGTAAGTCCTCAAGGAACGAGGACTTCCTAAGTGTAGCCGAGAGAGCTGGTAGGCTTGGGCTCACGGTTAAGCTCTACATGATGGTTGGAGTACCTGGGGAGAGGGAGGGAGACCTTAGGGAGGCCGCGGAGCTGGTTAAAAGCATGTCACGGGTGACCAGGGTTGAGCTCAGCGTCAACCCCCTTATCATTAAGCCGCAGACCCCGCTCCAGTGGCTCCCTATGAAGAGCGAGGAGGAGCTCAACAGGAGGCTGAGGCTTTTCCGTGAGCTTGTGCCAGGACTTAACTTCGGTTTTTACGACCCCTTCCTTGCGCTTGTCCAGGCCTCCATATCGCTCGGCAGCAGGGACACCCTAAAGTACATAGTTGAGACGGCCATGGAAGGCGTTAACAGGGGCGCTTGGAGAAGGCGCGCCGCCGAGGGGATGCTCTCCAACGCGTTGAAGCCTAGGGAGTCCCCGTTGCCGTGGAGCCACGTAATAGGAGCATTGGATGAGGATGAGCTAAGAATGAGGCTCAAGGTGTATCTGGCCGAGGTCCCTGAGGCTATAGAGGAGGTTGGGGATGTCAAGGGAATATTTTAAAGCCCTCACCTTAAGCTTAACCTGGGTGCGGCGGTCGTCTAGCCTGGATTAGGACGTCGGCCCCCCAAGCCGAAGGTCCCGGGTTCAAATCCCGGCCGCCGCACCAGGCTTCTCCTCTTAATAATCTGTCAAAGGGACTTGCGTGAAGCTCATTAGCACATATATGTTAGCCTTTAAAATGGTAAAGCCCTCAGCCCACCCCAGTGGTGAGACCTTGAGCCAATGGAGTCTAGGGGGGTCCACGTAGTTGTGGACCCCTCTAAGTGCGTAGGTTGCAACATATGTGAGCTCTGGTGCTCGTATGAACATGAAGGCGTGTTCTCAAGGTCCCTCTCCAGGATATCGGTCATAACCTATGAACGCCTAGGCTTTGATTACCCAGTTGTATGCCAGCAGTGTGAGCCTGCCCCATGCGTTGAGCTGTGCCCCACGGTGCGCTTAGCAAGGGCAAGCTTGGCGAGGTTAACCTAGACAAGGGCAAGTGCATAGGCTGCAGGGTCTGCAGCGAGGTCTGCCCCTACGGCGCCGCAAGGATGGAGCCCAGGGAGGCCCGCTATCCCCTCATCTGCGACCTCTGCGGCGGAGAGCCCATGTGCGTCGCCAGATGCCCGACTAACGCGCTGTCGCTCTCTAATGTAACTAAGGTAAAGGTAAAGCCCCGCAACGCTGCCGAGGCCTTCGCTATAAGCGAGCTCAGGAAGTTGGCGGAGGAGTGGGGTGTAGACGTTGACGAGGCTTAAGGGCTATGGCGGCAAGGTTCTCAGGATAGACCTCACCCACAGGACCTACAGGGCCGAGGAGCTCGACCCCTCACTGGCCAAGGCGTTCATAGGCGGCAGGGGGCTCAACGTCTACAGGCTTTACTGGGAGGTCCCGCCAGGCACCGATCCCCTGGGGCCTGAGAACAAGCTAATGATAGCTACGGGTCCCCTGGTCGGCTTCCCCCACGGCCTTGGATCCAGGCTAAACGTGACCTCCCGCTCGCCCTTGACGGGCCTCCTTGGCGACTCCAACGCCGGCACGCACTTCTCTGAGGAGATGAAGTTCGCGGGCTATGACCAGCTGATCATAGAGGGCAGGAGCGACAGGCCCGTGTACCTCTACATAACGGAGTCGGGCGTTGAATTCATGGATGCCGAGGGCCTCTGGGGTTTAACCGTTTCGCAGACCCACGAGGCTATAAGGCACGACCTCGGAGACCAGAGGGTTCAGATAGGCGCAGTAGGGCCCGCCGCTGAAAACCTTGTGAAGTTTGCTGGAGTCTTCTTCAACATCTACAGGGCCGCCGGCAGGACAGGCATGGGAACGGTGTTAGCCTCTAAGAACGTTAAGGCTATTGCCGTGAGGGGGGACGGCTACATCGAGGCCGAGAACGTAGATGAGCTACTAAAGGTCATAGATGAGATGTTACACAGAATTTATGAGAACCCCCAGTACTGGCCAAGGAGGATAATGGGTACATCCAGGGTATTAATGGCTGGACAAAGGCTTGGCTTCCTCCCAGGAAGGCACTTCCAGGACCCAGTGGTTGACTACGCTTATGAGGTCAGTGGCGAGAGGCTGGCCAGGGAGTACAACGTCAAGGTGAGGGCGTGCTCGGCTGGCTGCGCTCTGCCCTGCGCGAGGTTCTTCTTAATAAAGAGAGGGCCGCTGGCAGGCCTCATGGGAGAGGGCCCCGAGTACGAGCCCCTTGGCGGCTTCACTGTCAGGGTGGGCAACAGGGACCTCGACAGGGCGCTCAAGATAATACTCAAGGTGGCGGACTACGGCATGGATGCCATAACAACAAGCGAAGTCATAGCGTGGCTCATGGAGCTGAGGCAGCGCGGCGAGATAAGCGATGAGGACGTTGGGGTGAAGCTGGAGTGGGGCAACCCTGACACTATAGAGGAGCTTGTAGATATGATAGCTTACAGGAAGGGCATAGGCAGGGTTCTGGCTGAGGGCGTCAAAAGGGCCTCTGAGATCCTAAACAAGGGCAAGGACATAGCGTTCCACGTCAAGGGGCTTGAGATGATACAGGCGGACCCAAGGGCCCTCAAGGGCTACGGACTTGGCTTTGCAGTGGCTAGCAGGGGCGCGGATCACCTTAGGTCTGAGCCTTTCGTTGAGGTTGAGGACGACCCTGAGCTTGGCAAGAGGATGTTCGGGGAGCCAGAGGCTACGATGAGGCTAGGAGTTAAGGGTAAGGGCAAGCTAATAAACTACTTCGAGGACCTCAATGCAATCGTAGACTCTTTTGAGTCGTGCAAGAACACCGCGGAGAACATGCTAATACTGGATTTTGAGATGGCCGCTAGAGCCTACAGCGCAATAACCGGCATCCACACCACGGAGAGCGATATGAGAGAGGCAGGCATGAGGATAGTTAACATAGAGAGGGCCTACCTTGTTAGGGAGGGGGTAAGGAGGGCCCACGACAGGCTGCCGAGGAGGTTCCTTGAGGAGCCGCTAAGGAGCGGACCGGCCAGGGGGCACGTGATAGAGCTTGATGCTATGCTTGACGAGTACTATGACGTGAGAGGCTGGACCAGGGATGGGGTGCCTAGAAGGTCCACCCTACTGAGGCTGGGCCTAGAGGAGGTGGCCAGGGACTTAGAGGCTAGAGGAGTAAAGCTTGAGGACTAGCTAACGCGTTAATTGCCTCCCGGACAAAACTTAACAGGTGAAGCTGGCTGTGGAGGTAAGCCTTTCACCCTCCTCCCTGGTGGTTGCAAGGCTTCACCCTGGGGAGGAGCTGCTCGACTCTATAAGGCAGCTCTCCAAGAAGTACTCGATAAGCGGTGGCCTCATAATAGCCATCGGGGGCTTGAAGCATCTGGAGGTGGGTGTTTACAAGCTGGGGAAATACGACGTTCAAAGCTTCGACGCAGGTGAGGGTGAGACCATAGAGCTCACGTCCGCCATAGGGAGCCTAGCCCTTGATGAGACGGGGGCCCCCTCGCCCCATATACACGTGACGGCGACGCTGCCAAATCATCAGCCCGTGTCAGGACACCTGCTTAAGGGCGTGGTCAGCCCTCTTGCTGAAGTCTTCATAGTGAGCACCTCCGGGACCCTCAGGAGGCTCATGGACCAATCAATAGGGCTACCGGCGTTGACCTTGTGAGGCCGCCGGCTTGATACCCAGGACAGCAGCCCTTGTAATGGCTGTATCGGTTGGCATAGCATTTGGGATACACGACGCTGTTGCAAAAATGAAGCTTGAGGGAGCTGATCCCTCGCTTCTCTCTTTTTCAACGCTCCTGGCAGGGCTTCCGCTACTCGTTATAATGTTGCCCTTCGCTGGCGGCCTTAGGCTAACCCTTGCATCAGCTGGACTCTTCATAGCAGCCGGTATAATAAACTTCAGCGTCGGAAGGACCCTCATGTATGCCGCTACATCCAGGCTCTCCTCCAGCGGTGCAAGCGTCATGACTAGCTCCAGCGCGGCCTTCTCAATACTCATGAGCTTGATCCTTGGTGAGCGGATAACGCTATCAGTAGTCCTAGGCGTAGCTGCTATAATGGCCGCGGTTTACCTAGCGTCGGACTGGGGCACCGAGAGGTTCAGCCCCTCAGGCCTTGGCCTTGGGCTTGCCACAGGGTTCGCCATAGCTTCATCTGTAGCTATAATAAAACTTGGTGACCTCTACGGCGGCAGCCCAGGGCTTGGCGTTATAATAGCCTACCTCTCGGGGCTGGCAGCCCTTAGCCCTAGGGCTAACCTAGGCCTGCTGAGGAGATCTGGGGGACCTGTCACTATAATGGGTCTAGCCGCAGCCCTGGGCCAGCTTCTCAGGTATGTGGCCCTCACGTCCTTGGGAGTTGACATCGTGACGCCGCTTCAAAATCTAAGGCCCATAGTGGCGACTGCCCTACTTTACGGCGCTACCAGGGAGGCTGGCAAGCACCCTAAGATAAGGCACTGGACTGCGGCCTGCGTAGCATTTCTTGGAATACTTTTAGTTTCAGGGACAATATCATTGTAATTATTAAAACAAAAAAGCTAGCTAATAATTTAGGTTTAGAAACGCGCGGCTAAGCGTGCCCTTTTCTAACGTTTATTATATAGTCCTTGAATATAGCCCTCATCGTTGGCACGTCCACTATGGGCGTCCCGTCTTCTTTCGCTATCACATTCTTTGCTGGCGGCATCTGCATGTACATTGGGTTTACCTTAGAGACGTTGTCAACAAAGCTCTCAACGTAGGGGTTAGCGTAGAATATGCCGACGGGTATTCTATCGCCCCACTCCTGGGCCTTGGCGAATGCCCTGCTCAGCTTCTCGGCCGCCTCCTTTGGGTCAGGGCTCCTTACATATGGATCCCAGTCCTTCTCGCTGTCAAGCTTGTAAAGCTTCTGCTTGTAGAAGTCCGGCGTGTAGATGTTGTTCCAGGTTGGGCACGGCTGTAGCACGTCTATAACGGCCGCGCCCCTGTGCTTTATTGCGGCCTTCAGTATTTCCTTAAGGTCGTCTATCCACAGAGCATAAGCTCTGGCTACGAAGGTGTAACCGCTCGCGAGTGCAACTGATATTGGGTTGACCCAGTCCTGCATGTTAGGTAAAGGCATTGACTTGACCTTCTGGCCTGCCCTCAGGGTTGGCGACGCCTGTCCCTTGGTCAGGCCATATACTTGGTTGTCGTGGATAATCACCTTTATGTCCAGGTTCCTCCTTCCAAGCGCCACGAAGTGCGCCATGCCTATTCCGAGGAGATCGCCATCGCCACCGTCAACTAGCACCGTGAGCTCTGGGTTGGCGAGCTTTATGCCCTCGGCGTAAGGTATGGACCTTCCGTGAAGGTTGTGGACACCGTTTACATTGAGGAAGTGTGATATCTTGCCGCTGCAGCCTATGCCTGAGACGTCGACAACCTTGTCTGGAGGTATGTTAAGCTCCGCCAGCGCCCTCTGTACGGCAGTCAGTATGCCGAAGTTGCCGCAGGCAGGGCACCAGTCGACCCACACGTTTGTCTTATATGCGGCCTCACTCACCATAGGTCAACACCTCCCTCACGCTCTTACCCTCAAGGATCCTTTTCACGGCCTCCTTGAGTTCCATACGATACATGGGCCTCCCCGTATACTTCAAAATAAACCTTGATATCTCAAAGCCCGTGTTCATCTCTATGACCTTAGCTGCCTGGCCAAGGTAGTTGTGCTCAACATCTATAATCCTCTTGGGATCAAACTTTGAAAGTATGCTGGCCACGTACTTTGATGGGAATGGGCTGAAGACCTTTAAGTGAAGGTAGGCGCCGCGGTAGCCCTCCTGCCTTAGCTCCTCGAGCGCGTCAAGGGCCGCACCCTTCACGAAGCCCCAGCCAACCAGCAGGAAGTCAGCGTTATCATCGCCATAGTATACGGCCCTCTCCTCCACAGGTATCTCCTGATCCATGATTTCAAGCTTCTTCATCCTCTTGTCATACATCTTGACCCTGTTTATGGGGTCCTCGCTTATATGGCCCCACTCGTTATGTTCGTCGCCTGTGTACCAGGTTATGGCGCCTGAGCCTATGGCAGGCCTTGGGCTTATGGGATCGCTGAGATCAAACCTCTTCATGGGTCCTGAAGCCTTAAGTATCAGCTTGCCCCTATCGACCTTAACCTTAGACGGATCAGGCATCCTCATGGATGATATAACGTTGGCCATATATTTGTCAACAAGGTGTATTACGGGCACCTGGAATCTCTCGGCCCAGTTGAGGGCCTTCAGCGTGTCGTAGAAGGCCTCCTCTATGTCACCACTAGCAATGACAATCCTTGGGAACTCGCCATGGCTGGCGAAGAGTGAGAACAGCAGGTCGGCCTGCTCCCCCCTTGTGGGCTGTCCGGTGCTTGGGCCTCCCCTCTGGTAGAAGGTTATTAGCAGCGGTACCTCGTTGTGGCCGGCCCAGCCAAGGCCTTCAACCATCAGGCTGAAGCCTGGCCCGCTGGTTGCCGTGGCAGCCCTCACTCCAGTAAGGGCGGCGCCTATGGCAGAGTTTATCGCGGCCAGCTCGTCCTCTGTCTGGAAGACAACTATTGAGCCCACAGGCTTGCCATCAACGCTGACGGCCTGGTGAGCCTCTATAAACACCGACTCGTCTGACGCTGGTGTTATCGGGTAGTATGACTGGTACCTGACGCCGCCCACTATCTTGGCCATACCTATGACATCATTTCCGCTGGCGCTTATCATCTCCTCAACGTCAAGCTTGGGCTCGTCAAGCTTGGCCAGCCCCCTCACGTCTTTAGGAACGCTTTCCATTGCAAGTCCTACGACAACCATGTTAGCGTCAACAACCTTTTTATTGCCCTTGAACCTCACGTTAAGGCCGTCCCTTATGACTTCCGGGTCAACGCCTAGTACTGCGGCCGTGGCTCCCAGCAGTATGCTGTTCCTGTAACGCTGCACCTCAACGCTGCTAACCCCGAGCTTCTGCCTGGCATCATCAAGTATTTTCCTGAAGTCAAGGGGGACAGCGTGGGCATTCAGTTTCTCTTCGACTATCTTGGCAGCGTTGCCCACCGTGGGCTCAAGGCCGTACTCCTTGAACCTCGCCTCCACCCTCTCCCTTACCTCCGGCTCCATGCTTATTATTTGGGAGATCTTGGTCTTCTCCACTCCAGCGTCATAGACTAAGGCCCCTCCTGGCGCAACCTCGTGGAAGTGGGTCAGGACGGACTCAGCGTCCATAGCCCCTATAAGCTCAACAGGGTAGGTTAAGCTGCGCGGGAACGACGTGGCGGATATTGTGAAGTGCACGTACGAGTGCCTCCCTACTATGTTTGAGTAGTACTCCCTGTCTGACATTATGCCGTAGCCTAGCCCTGCCAGGGAGGCTGTGAGCACCGAGGCGCTGGTCTCAACACCAGCGCCCTGCGGCCCGCCAAGTAACAGGTGAACTTCCTTAAGTGCCATCTCTCGCACTCGTCAAATTAAGCTAGCCTAAAACGCTTTTACACTGATGTATGTATTTTTCTTTTTCATAATCTTAAATAATTTCTTCAAAATATTTTTATAGAAAAGTATTATAAAGTGTATCCAGATTACTTGTGAAGCCTCTCCCTCAGCCTCTTCGTAAGGACTGGCACAAACTGGTATAGGTCTGCCACAACCCCATAGTCGCAGTTTTTGAATATTGGGGCACTCTTATCGTTGTTTATTGCTACCACGAGCTTAGCATCGGTTATGCCCGCCAGGTGCTGTGGTGCGCCGCTTATGCCTATTGCCATGTAAAGCTTTGGGGCCACCTTGTGGCCACTCAGGCCAACCCAGTGATCCTCGCTGAGCCACTTGAGGTCTGCAGCTATGGGCCTTGAGCAGCCTATCTGGGCATTAAGCACCTCGGCCAGGTCGAAGGCCAGCTTGAGGTCGTCCTTGCTCCTGAACCCCCTACCGACGCTCACTATTATCTCGGCAGCCTCTATGTTAACGCCGCCCCTCTCCTTGGGCCTCCTCTCGACGACTTTAAGGGAGGGCGCAACGCTCAGCTCCTTTACGCTGCCCCTGGCCTGAGACTTCTGCGCCTTGGGCATCTTCCTGGCAGCTAGAAGCAGTATTGCTGGCAGCGGGGCTACGTCGTCCTCCAGCGCCCTCCCGCTGAGGAAGCCACGGGTGTACGATACCTGGTCGCCTGTGAGCTTCACGTTGAAGACCTCCGTTGCCATAGGAAGATCGTAGAGCCCTGCAAGCCTCGAGAGCGCGTCCTTCAGGTTCTTGGAGGTTGGGGCAAGTACAAGGGATGGCTTAACCTGGTCGTAGACCTCCTTAACAGCCTTAAATATGGACTCGGGGTCGTCCTGGGCTATGTGATACACTGTATGGCCGTACTCAGTCAATGAGTCGGCGTTAACGTTACCATAAGCCACTATGTAGACGTCGCCCAGCTGCCTGGCTATAGTTAGGGCTTCAGCTATGTCGTCCTCGGAGCTTCCAACGACCAGCGAGGACGCCATACCCATCACCTCACGCCTTTATCACGCCCTCGGAGACCAGAGCATCTATCAACTTGTCAGCTGTCTCCTCGAGAGTCTTGCCCTCTATCATTACCTGTTTTCTCTTGACCGCAAGTACCCTGGCAGCGGAGAGCTTCTTCTTAGGCGCTGCCACATCACTTAGGTCACTCAACTTAACCACATGCTGCGGCTTCCTTGAGGCCATCCTTATCTGTATCAGGGTTGGAGGCCTTGGGGAGTTTATCTCCCTGGTGACGCTCACAACCGCGGGCAGCGGGGCCTCTACGACCTCTACATAGTCCTCCACGTCCCTTTCGGCCACAAGCGTATTGCCTTTAATGTCTATCTTTCTCACAAAGCTCACATAGGGTAAGCCAAGCTTCGCGGCCACCCTGCCCGCTATCTGGCCCGAGAACCCGTCAATGGTGGCCTCACCAGCTAGTATTATGTCAGGCTTTATGTTAAACTTCTTGAGTACGGCCACTATAGCGGAGGCAGTGGTCACCTGGTCCCCGGGAGTTATTGAGTCATCCTCGACTATGTAGGCCTCGTCTACTCCCTTCGCCAGGCCTTCCTGAACCGCCATCTTTATGTCCTTGTCCCTCTTCGCAATGGGGCCCCAGGTGGCCACGCTTATAGAATATATCTTTGAGCCCTTGAAGTACTGGTCCCTAATCCTTACGGCCTCCTCTACTGCGTTCCTGTCAATATCGGAGAGCTTCAAAGGCATGTAGTCGAAGTCCACGAGACCCTCGGGGGTTCCCCTTATCATTTCAGGGTTGAGGGCAGGCTTCAGCAATACCACTATGTCTCCCACGTGATCACCCTCCTGCTATGTTTGGCCCTGTAAATAAAAGGCCAAGCCTATGAGCTGCATATAAGGGGCTTGGATTAGCTCTTTTGGAGTTTACCCTAGCATGGGCGACTTAAAGACCTGCACGTAGGGCACCCCGCCTATAACTATCTCAGATCCAGGAGCTACGAGGCCAAGCCTCGTGGCAAGCCCAACAGACCTCTTGCCGACAAGCACTATCATGTCCGCCTCATCAATGAGCCTTAGCACGTCACTCTCATCACCTACCTTGTCTCCAAAGAATTCCTCGTTAACTTCAAGCACCGCTCCATCCTCCCTTGTGAACCTCCTATTCAGCAGCTCGGCGTCAGCTACTGCGAGCACCGTGCCAGACTCTGACCTTATTATGTTGTAAACTAGCTTATCCCCCATACTAATCAGCTCAAGGTTTTAAAATGAGGAGGGACGCTTAAAAGCTCAAGTAAAATCGCTTGGCCAGCCGCTCGGCTACTGTGGCAGCGCCTGCCTGAGGGCGCACAGCGCGTTGCCCCACAGGACGGCCTCTGCGTGGCTTCCAAGCCTTGAGGCTAGGTCATCTATATTGGAGAGGTCTGAGAACCCCTGCGGGTACTTGTCAAGTCCTAGGAAGTCCGTGCCCAGGGCTACGTAGTCCCACCCGAACTTCTCGCCAATATAGTTAGCCACCGCGACCATACCATTTATGTCGTCAGACGGCAGAGTGCCAGGTATGCTTGTCACACCAATTACGCCCCCGGTCTTCACTATGCCCTCTATCTCGGCGTCGTCAAGGTTTCTGTAGTGCTGCTTCAATGCCATTACGTTGCTGTGCGTAGCTATAACGGGCTTCTTACTTATGGCTGTCACGTCAAGGGTTGTCTGCCTGGATGAGTGTGACACGTCTATTACTACTCCGAGTTCGTTGGCAAGCCTGACCAGCTCCTCGCCCTGGTCTGTAAGGCCATAGTCCTTCTTAGAGGTGCAGGAGGACGCAAACTTAGTGCTATAGTTCCAGGTAGGAGCTATTACCCTGAGGCCGGCATTAAAGAGCCAGAGCAGGTCATAGGCGTCGCTGAGGGCGTCAGTACCCTCAAGCCCTATTATTAGCTTCACCCCAGGCTGGTTCAGGTCGCTGGCCCTCCTCACTATCTTTACTTTACCATCGTGCTCAAGGCTTAGGAAGTACTTAAGCTGGTTGAGCAGCACGTTAAGAGTTAGGTCATACCTTCCCCTGCCAACGGCAGGGAAAATCATAGCAACCACTGCAACGTCGCCCAGCTTTGAAAGCTTATCAAGGCTCGTGGGACCTTGCCCTGACACGAAGTCATAGCCTCTGGAGTACCAGTACCCTATATCCTCATGTAAGTCAATAAGCCTCGTGATCCCACCAGGGCAGCCTATGGCTAAATGCTGAGTATTATACGTTCATGCGTTGAAGCTTTATACGTAGCTAGAACGGCTTTCTAACTAGTGAGCGAAATGGCTCTGCAAAACTTTGAAGCCAAGAAAAGGCTAGCGGAGTACTTTAGGAACGAGTCTAAGCGCGAGCTTGAGTATGCGGAAAAACTGAGGGCTACCTCCGAGAGATCCCAGAACCCGGTGGTAAGGCTTATAATAGAGGCCGTGTCCCAGGACTCAATAAAGCACTCAAAGATTTACGAAACCATGGCTTCCATACTTCAGGGCGCCGGTCTCATAGACCAGGCAGAGTCCTCGGCGGTGCTCAATGACATAGAGTCGCACATACAGATGGAGAAGGAGAGCATAGAGGAGCTTGAGAAGCTTAAAAACGATGATATAATAAAGTCAGACCCAGCGCTTATGTTCCTTATAGATATGCTTCTGAGGGACGAGAATTTCCATCATGCCCTCCTCACGCAGATTTACAATGCAATAATAAAGAACATAACCCTCAGCGAGCAGGAGATCTGGGACGCCGTGTGGCGTGACGCGACATATCATGGAACGCCGGGAGGCTAACCAACGAAGCTCCCTGTTATGTACGTGATGCTCTTTTGAATTGAGGGCCTTTTGACTAAAGATCCTTTTCCTCTATATCATGCTCACTTTCTCATCAAACTAATATATAGTTGAATCTCTGCCAAGTCGCTCAGAGCTTCAACGATATCTAGAGCCTCATAGATGTCACGGGAGGAGTAGGCAACTATGCCGTGACCTCTGAGCGCTGCCGCCTGACACTGCTTAAGTGCGTCGCTCACGGCAGCCGCGAGTTCCTGGGTGCCAGGCTTTATATAGGGGACCTCGCTGACGCAGTTAACTCTCGCTTTGGCCTCAGTAGTTATGGAAAGGTCTAACCTGGAACCGAGCTCGTAGAGGGCTATCACCTTAGACGGATGGGCGTGCACAACGCCTACAGCTGAAGGTATTGAGCTGTAAATTCCTAGGTGCATCCTGAACTCACTGCTTGGAGTCCCGACTATCACGTTTCCGTCAAGCGTCATAACTGCTATGTCGTCGGCCTTAATTTGGTGCCTTGGAACCCCCGTCGGGGTTATGTAAACGAGCCCCGACGATCTGTCTATGACGCTAACGTTGCCTCCCTTCACCTGTACCAACCCCCTCTGGTAAAGGAGCCTCGCAACGTCTGCAACTACCTCCATTACTTCCTCGTTCAACCTCAACCTCCATAACCCATCTACCAGGACTATTACAACTGAGTTAAAACTGTTAAGGCGAGCCGAGAAACCTCATGATGATGACTTCCTAGACATAGCTAGCTGTCCAGACTAAGACCAAAGCTGTTGTTCTCTACGTAGGATCTGTACGAAAGTTGTGTCCATGAATTAATACCTTATAAACATGGATACCGTCAGTGGCCCAAAGTTTTAGGTGGTAGGTATGTCTAGCAGGTCCCTAAGGAGGGAGCTCTCGTTCCTTGAGATACTAATAGCTGGAATAGTAGGCGCCGTAGGAACAGGCGTGCTCTTTGCGCCTGCTCAGATGGCTGTCGACGCGGGGCCGAGCCTAGTAGTGGCATGGATTCTCGGCGCCGTGTTCTACACATTCATCTCAATACCCATCATAGAGCTGGCCCTCACCTGGCCTGAGGCCGGAGGACCTGCCAGGTACCCCTTATATACCCATGGCAACACCCTGAACCTAATATCATCATTTATGAACCTGGTCTGGTACCTCTTCATACCTCCGATAGAGGCCCTGGCCACTGTTGAAGGGCTCTCCTTCATATTTCCATCACTGATAGTTCCACATACTACCATTCCAACTTTACAGGGAGCGGCAGTAGGAACCCTGTTGCTGCTGTTCTTCGTGCCATTTAACTACTTCGGTGTAAAGGCTTTTGGTAAGGCCACGGCCTCTGTTGGCATTATAAAGCTGCTCGTCTACGTTGCCGCAGCCCTGGCCCTGGCCTTTGCGTTCTTTGACGTCAGGAACTTCACTGCAGTCAAGGGAGGCTTTATGCCGTTTGGGTTCAGTGGCATCTTCCTCGCGATACCCTTTGCAATGTTTGCATATGGAGGCATAAGGGTCATACCTGACTTCGCCGAGGAGGTGAAGGACAAGTCATTCTTAGGAAAGGCCATACTGCTGACTGTACTGGGCCAGACGCTTTTCTACATACTGTTCAGCGTGATCTTCATTGGTGGACTAAAGTGGAGCGCGCTTAGCATAGCTCCTGGCAACTGGACTGCCGTGAGCTCCCTGCCAGGAAATCCCTTTGTAGACCTAGCAAAAGCCGCCAGGTCCTCGCTTGCGCTCTACCTAACGCTTGTCGTAGCCATACTAGGCCCGTTCGTCACAGGTTACATCTACCTGGGCAGCGGAGTTAGAGTGCTGTTCTCCATGGCCAGATCAGGCTACATGCCAGAGAAGCTTAAGGAAATAAGCGAGTCCTACGCAATCCCCTACTGGGCCCTTATAGCATTTGCTGTAGTTGCCGCAGTCCTGACCTTCCTGACAGCCCCCGTGCCGACCATCTATGCAATGCTTCAGGATGCCGTGGTGGGCGGCTACCTGGCGTTCGCAACTCTCCCCGTTGCCATGCTAGCTGGCCACAGGAAGGGCCTGATACCTAAGGAGTATAGGCTGCCAGGCTCATGGATATGGGCGGCCCTGGCCTTTGCCAGTGCCTCGCTCATATCGTTCTGGAGCGGCTGGCCTGCGGTGCCCTATGCAGTAGCCATAGGGCTTGCCGGCGCCCTAGTCTTTGGCGCCATATTTAGGGTTAAAGGAGGCTTCCTAAGCTCCTTATGGTACCTTGCATACCTAGGCTTCATAGTGCTAATGTCTTACATAGGCAGCGATGGCGCTCTCTCAATCATAGGTTTCATACCGGCGAGCATCTTAGTGGCCATTGTCTCGGTTCTAGTGTTTCTCCCATGGGGAGTCTTCAGCGCGAGCTCTTCGTAAAGCAGGCCCCCTTACTCCCTCAATTATATTATATATAACGGCTACTTGATTCAACGCTACATGCAACAGACATTTTAATAGGTAGTTGCTGTTCTTAACGTTGTGTAACTTTCGTTCACCTCAGGCACCTTCAGCCTTCTTGACGCAAGCTCGCTCATTGCCTCCTCGTAACGCTTAACTAGCATGGAGGCTAATACCTTGCCAAGTCTTCCTATTATTGCCTTAGCGAAGGGGTTCTCCATCTTCTCCACAGCCATGTCCATGTCCATTGCGGCCTCACTGAAAGCCTTTGACAGCGCCTCAATTATAAACTGCCCCCTGACAGGATCCAGCAGCATCTTATTCAAGAGAGTAAAGTAGGTGTGTCTCAGGGCCCCCATTGGTATGAAAGGCAGTGGGAACGTTATTACCCTTAGCTTCTTAATCCTGTCCAAGAGCTCTAAGTCATACATTATATCGTCCTCTGTCTCCCCTGGGAGGTTAACTATCATTGTGCCAACCACGACCCACCTGTTGTCATTAAGTATGCCTATGGCCTGTTCCACCACCTCAGGGTACTGCTCTGGAGTGTAGGGAAGCGCCTTGCCAGACATGAGCTTTCTTAACAGCCTGGGGGACCCCGTCTCTATGCCCATCTCTATGAACGTCCTCCTGCTGCCCTCATTTATGTACTGTGCTACCTCCTCAACCATCTTAGGCTTGTAGGCCACTGCGGCGGCTGTTGTAAAGTCCGTAGATATCGTATACTCATCGCCGTACGACTTGACGAGCTTGTAAGCCTTCTGGGTGAGCTCTATAACCTTCTCAGGGTTGGGCTCTACGCCCTTGGCCCCATACCTGAAGAACTCTTCGCTGTGAAGGTTTATGTCCTTCATCCCACCCTTCTCTATGTTGACCCTTATCTCCTGATCTATGTGACCTTCGAACGGGAGCGACTTTATGGCACCACTGAGCGTTGGCGTGCAGAAGGCGCAGCCCCTGCCACAGCCCCTTGAGACCTCTACCAGGCCTCCGTTTGCGGGCGTCAGTATTATTGGAATGTCCTCAAGCTTAGCCGGAGGAGCTGAGACTACTGGAGGCAGGGGTTCCCCCTTCAGAAGCCTGGAGAACACTGAGGGGCCTAGACTCTCGAACTCCCCCTCATACACGACGTCTATTCCAAGCTTTCTATGATAGCCCGTGTCCGTCAGCTGCCACGTGGCAGGTCCTCCGACAATTACCTTCATGTGGTTCCTATGCGCCTTAACGGCCGGGTTTGTAAATATCTCCAGGAAAGACCTAGCAATGAAGGGTATGCCCCTATAGGGCAGGCCTGCAAGCTTAAGTATCCAGTAGACTATCCCGCTCCCAAAACTAAGTCCGAGAGGATCCATGACATATATGCCGAGCACCCTTGTGTTAGGCCCTATGACCTTGTCAAGCTCGTAGGGGCTAGCTATTACAACTTCGTCCCTGCTTACCACGCCCTTGGCCACGAGCGAGGCCTCTACCTTAGCCAGGCCGTACGGAGCCCTCTCAGCTATGCCATTCCTTGACTTCACCCTGAAGTAAGTCCTCGCTATGAGGGGCCTAATGTAGCTGTCAGGCAGGGCGCTTACAAAGCCTGCCACGCTGGCGCCCAAGGTGTCGCTGGCCGTGGCCCCCTCGGCTGTCAGCACTACCTTGAAGCCCTCGCTCATCACCTTCACCTGCGGCACACATGTAGATATGTAGAATACCGCTACTTTAAAAGTACTAACTTAAATTAACATTTATGGAACCTGATTACAGGCTTTACGCCTTAGACCTCCTGAGTTCCCAGGGCTCTGGCTTGTCGCTCAGATATAGCGAGGAGCTGCTTAAGTCTGCAGAAAGGCACCTGAAGGCTGGGCTCTACGGAGTCTCGTGTTACGAGTCCAGGCAGGCAGCGCTCTCATCCCTGGCCATGCTTGGGGCCAGGTCATCGCATAGCCTAAGGGAGGCCTACTCAGAGGCCGTTAAGAGGGGCGCGCCAAGGGATCCCCAGCTTCCTGCGTGCCTTGGAATCCTGGACTCGCTTAGCATGCTTACAAGCGACTCCTGTGACGATGCCTGCAGCGACGAGCTCCCAGGCGGTTATGAGGTCAGCGAGGCCTCTGAGGAGGATGCTGTAAAGGCGTTGGAGTGCGCGAGGGTTATAATTGAGTATGTCAGAAAGGCCCTAGGGGAGCCCTCCAGGTTAGTAAGGTAGGTCCCCCTTCAAGGCACAGACCACCGCTTATTAACTTTAACGCGCGTTAAAGGTCTGAGTGAGCGAGTTGGCTATAGAAGTTCAGGATCTAAGAGTTAGCGTAGATAACAAGGAGATACTGAAGGGCGTCTCGCTCAGGGTTGAGAGGGGCGAAGCCGTAGTACTGATGGGCCCTAACGGCAGCGGCAAGACCTCACTTGCATACGCCCTCATGGGACATCCAAGATATAAGGTTACAGGCGGCAAAATATTGATAGATGGCGTCGACATAACTAACGAGCCCACGTACGAGCGCGCCCTCAGGGGCCTCACCCTGGCCTTTCAGAGCCCGGTAGAGGTCCCAGGCGTAAAGCTGAGCTACCTACTTAATGTAATAAATGCCAAGAGAGTTAAGGGCTTTGACCTGAGCTACGTAGACCCACACTTTGTCTCGTGGGTTAGGCAACAGTCGTCAGAGCTTGGCATGTCAAAGGACCTACTTGACAGGGAAGTCAACGTTGGCTTCAGCGGCGGTGAGAAGAAGAGGTCAGAGATCCTTCAGGTGCTCGCTATGAAACCTAAGTACGTGATCCTTGACGAGCCTGACAGCGGCCTTGACGTTGATGGCATAAGGATCATAGGGAACACCATAGCTTCCATGGCGTCCCAGGGCATAGGGGTACTAATAATAACTCACCATGCCGAGATAACAAAGTTCGTAAGACCTTCAAGGGCCTACGTGCTGATCAATGGGAGGATAGTGAATTTTGGAGGGCCCGAACTGGTTGATGAGGTGCTCACTAAGGGCTATGAGAACCTTCAAGTGGCGAGGTGATGGCATTGACTGAGCCTGTTAAGCTTGTGAGGGAGAGGGAACTTAAGGAAGTCATGCACTTCGACGTGGGGTCACTGTTAGGCAGGTCGATGCCTTACCCCAAGGAAGTGGAGGTTAAGGGCAAGATTTCGAGGGACCTTGTGGAGGAGATCTCAAGGTCTAAAGGAGAGCCCGAGTGGATGAGGCTCCTCAGGCTCAGGGCACTAGAGGCCTTCGAGAGGCTGCCCATGCCCAACTGGCTTGAAGGCGTTGAGAGCATAGACCTCGATGAGATAGCCGCCTACGTTAAGCCAAAGGCCGAGAGCTCCAGCGACTGGGAGGACCTGCCTGACTGGATGAAGGACGCCTACAGGAAGCTCGGGCTTCCGGAGGCCGAGGCCAAGGTGCTCTCAGGTCTCACGGCGGTCTTTGACAGCGAGAACATGATAACCAGGGTCAAGGAGGAGCTGAAGAAGAAGAACGTGATATTCACGTCTATGGACGAGGCCGTGAAGAAGTACCCTGACCTAGTTAAGGGGTACTTCGGCAGGGTGTTCCCATACAATGACCACAAGTTCGCCGCACTTCACTATGCCCTCTGGAGCGGCGGTGCATTTGTATATGTCCCCAAGGGGGTCAAGGTGCTTAACCCTGTCGAGGCCTTCTTCCTGATAGGCAGCGAGCTTGAGGGCCAGTTTGAGCACACCCTCCTGGTAGCCGATGAGGACAGCTTCATACACTTCATAGAGGGCTGCGCAGCCCCGATACTGCCTAAGTTCAGCTTCCACGACGGCATGGTTGAGATCTACGCTAAGAAGAGGTCAGAGGTCCACTTCACAACAATACAGAACTGGAGTGGCAGCATAATTAACTTCAACAACAAGAGGGCCATAGCAGAGGACTACGCCAACGTAGAGTGGGTTGAGGGCAGCATAGGGAGCAGGATAACGTTCACCTACCCGAGCACTGTACTTAAGGGAAGGGGCGCCTCAACTAAGAACATATCCATAGGCATAGCCAACGGCCCATCCAAGATAAAGGACGTTGGTTCCAAGGCAATACACGTGGCGCCAGAGACCAGAAGCCTGATAATATCGAAGAGCATAAGCGCCGGAGGTGGCATAGCTGCCTACAGAGGCCTCGTCAAGGTCCTTAAGGGCGCTAAGAACAGCGTCGCCCATGTGCAGTGCGACAGCCTAATAATGGACAGGGAGAGCAGGGCCTACACCCTGCCGAGGAATGAGGTTGACGAGCCTACTGCAGAGGTGACCCACGAGGCCACCGTTGGAAGGCTCGGCGAGGACCAGCTGTTCTACCTGGCCTCGAGAGGCATAACCGAGGGCGAAGCCAAGGCCATGATAGTCAACGGCTTCATAAGGGACGTGCTGAAGGGGCTGCCGCTTGAAACTGTGAGCATACTAACAAAGGTAATAGAGCTTGAGTTCAGCCAGCTTGGGAGCGTTGGGTGAACACTAAGATGACCTCACTCCTAGTTGAGAGAGCAAGGAGAATAGCTTCCAGAGTAGCGTGGCAAACGATTGCAGACTCGCCTACTACTAAGAACTATACCAACTGGAGGCTCTTTGAGGAGTCATTGACCTTAAACGGGCCTCTGAGCTTTTCGCAACCCAAGGGCAGCTGGGACATGGTTCTGGGGCCCTGCGGGGTTGGTTACAACTATGACATTGATGAAAGCGTGCTAGACCTATCAGCCTCTAAGCTCTATGCGGAGCACATAGCTAGGCTGGCCGGTGCGCACAAGCTTGAGCCCGCGAGCGGCACCTATAAGATAGCCCTTTGCAAGCCTGAGGGGGACGGGTGGTATTCTTACCACCTTCTCATAAATGTTAATGAGGGGGTCAACGCAAACATCCTGGTCTACGTGCCGAGGGCCGCACCTGGAACTACTGGGATAGAGGTCAGGGCCAAGAGGAACTCAAACCTTAACCTTGTGGTGGTGGCAGAGCCGCAGGCCGAGAAGCCCATGGCCTTCATATTAAGGAGGGCCCTAGGGGTTGGGGCCAGGGTTAGGTCGACTGTGGTCTCAGGCGGCAGCGTTATGACCAGAGTTGACGAACAGAGCCTCCTGAGCTCCGGTTCAAAGCTCGTACACAGGTCCTTTGTAGCGTCATCAGAGGGCCAGACAGTTGATGATATAATAGACACTGTCCAGACGGGCCACGACAGCGCCGCCGATATAATAGGTTTTGGCTTCTCATCTGGCAAGTCTTTGGTGTCCGTGAGGGGTACAGTAATCATGAACCCACAGTCCTACGGTTCGTCGTCAAGCTTCATAGTTGAGGCCCTGCTCCTGAGCGAGGAGTCCAGGGCTTATACTATGCCTATGATGAGGATAGACACAGGGGACATAAGTGCTGCTTCCCATCGTGCAGCCCAGTACAGGGTGCCCATAGACCAGCTCTTCTACCTTGAATCCAGGGGCCTTAGTGAGCGGGAGGCCTTCGAGCTGTTGCTCAGGGGCAAGCTGCAGTCGACCCTAGAAGGCCTGCCGGCCGAGCTGACTTTCCAGGCCGAGGACCTAGGAATAAGGCTGATAAAGAAAGCCGTTGAGGCCATGGGGACAAAGATTACTCCTCAGCAGGAAGCCCAAGCTCCCTCTTGACCTCCTTTGCCTTCTCAGCCACCTCCGCCAGCCTCTGCTCATAAAGGTTGGCGCCCGTAGTATCTATGGCTACAGTTAACGGACCGAACTCCTCTACCTCGAAGACCCACATAGCCTCTGCCATGCCAAGCTTGTCGAGCCAGTAGACCGCCGGCACCCTCTTTATTGCCTCGGCTGCGAGCGCCCCGGCGCCTCCAGTGAAGACCGCATAGACGGCCTTGTGCTTCTTCATGGCCTCTGCTGTCCCCTTGCCCATGCCTCCCTTGCCGATTATCATCTTTACTCCGGTCCTCTCTATGAACTCCGGCTCCACGGGCTCCATCCTCATGCTTGTCGTGGGGCCGGCGGCTATGATCTTCCAGCTGCCGCTAGCATCCTTGACTGCTACTGGCCCGCAGTGGTAAAGCGCCAGTCCCCTGAGGTCCACAGGAAGAGAACCTCCCCCACGGAGCACCTCAAGGGCCAGCTCGTGCGCCTCGTCCCTCGCAGTGACCACGGTGCCAGTAAGGTAGACGACGTCACCTATCCTGAGCTTCTCCACGTCCTCGTCCCTAAGGGGAGTCCTCAGGTGAAACTCCCTAGCCGAGCTCATTCTCACCACCTCATATTACGCAGCCCGTCCCAGCGTACCTTATGTGCTTGCTTGTCATCTCCCAACTGCCGTCCGAGTGCACAACTGCAGAGGCCCTCCTGGTGGCCCAACAGCTGGTCACTATACCTATGGCGAAGGTTGCTGGGTGCCTGTAAGAGTAATCTATCTTAACGTCCAGGGCCGTGAGGCCTCCGCCAAAGCCGTGAGGCCCTAGCCCGAGCTTGTTTATCGCGTTAAGCAGCTCAACCTCTAACTTGGCTATGTTGGGGTCAGGGTTGCGCTCCCCAACGGGCCTCAGCAGGGCCTTCTTTGCAAGGGTTAAGGCTATGTCCGCGCCAGCAGCCACCGCGACGCCCACTATCACGGGGGGACATGGCAGGGGGCCGTACTTCACTATGGTGTCTATGACGCCGCTCTTGAGCTTTTCAAAGCCAAGTATAGGCTCGCTCATTATTAGCGTTGCCGGAAACTCGCTCCCGCCTCCTTTGGTCATAAACCATACCTTTAAGTCATCGCCTTCCACTATATCTATGTGAATCCATGGTATATACCTACCTGTGTTGTCGCCGCTGTTCTTCTTATAGAACGGGTCCACCGCGTTGGGCCTCAGGTAGCCGTCCTTAGTAGCCCTCCTGACGGCCTCCCGTGCAGCGTTAACAGCGCCCAGCCTAAGGGGGAAGTTCTCACCCATCTCAAAGAAGAAGTAGGGGGTTCCCGTGTCCTGGCATATGGGGACCTTCCTTGTGCATGCAATATCTATATCTTTTAAGATAGCCTCGAGCTGCTTCTTAGCCAGCGGGTTTGTTTCCTTCTCATAGCCCTCCTTCAGCGCCCTGTAGACGTCCTCAGGTATGCTTGTGGCGGCCGTCCTTATCATCTCATAGAAGACTCCCACTAGATCCTGCTCAGTTATGCCCAATCCTCACACCAGGCTCAGGCTGTCGCATTAAGCTAAATATTCCTTTACTATAAAATCCTCAATACTAAGTTAGACTACCCGAGCTAGCCAGCCTCCCTATTTCTGACGCTATATCATAGGAGGCGTCCCTTAGCTGGGGAGGCTGCGGCTCTTCCTTGAGAACCTGGAGCAAGCCATCATGGACTCTCTCAGGCGTTGCCTCGCTGCAGCTGAGCACCCTGTAGCCTTTCCTGCCCTCAAACAGCTTTGCATTCTCTTCATGCTCAAAGTGTCCATCGATCTTCAGTATGATAGCTCTTTTCCTCATCATTGAGACCTCAACAAGGCTCCCATAACCGGCTAGCACCACCAGTGCCTTAGCATTAGCTATAACCTTAGTTGGGTCAGGAACGAAGTTCTCTCCGCCAAGGATAATGGTGTTAACGCCTGCCTTAGTTAGATAAGCCTCCAGCTGCATGGCCAGCCTAAGGCCGGCGTTCGTCCCGCCTATGTTGACTGCCACATAATCATCCTCTTTAGGCTCAAGATAGCTTTCATGAGTTGGGATCTGGCCATACCTCAGAAAGCCTCTGTTATCATCCCAGAGGCCCACATTAAATCTAAGGGTAAACCTGAGAAAGTTCCTTAGGACCCATGAGTTGATCCTCCTGGAAACATAGTTAGCTGAGCTACCCAGTGACGTTATGTCAGTTATGAGCGCTGACCGCTGAGGTAACTTAAGGCCACTCATGAGAAGCTCCCACGGCTCATCACCTATAACCATGTCGAAGTCCTCCAGGTCCAGGTGCTCAGCTATGGCTCGAGAGTTGCGCCTCAAGTCAAGGTAAAGCTTAGCCAACCCAACAGGCGAGAACGTCACCCTGCAGTCCTTTATTATGTTTGTGATCGAGTCCCCAAGGCTCCTTAACTCCTTGGACAACTCGTGAAGCCTTTCGCCCCTGGCCTCAAGGTACTTAGCTGCCCTGCCGGCTGTAAGCCACGTTATGTCGGCCCAGCTGAGCAGCCTCGAGAGCCTGTAGTCCCTGGTCACGTGGCCTAGGCCTACGCTCGAGCTAACGTACAGTACCTTAAGCCTCAAGCCTCGCACCTGAAGCACGTACTAAAGCGTATTTTAACGCGTTGCTCTATGTTACCACCAGGAATAGTAACGAGGTGCTGAACTTGAGTATAGTCATAGGTAAGGTGAACAGGGAGCTCTTTGAGAAGGTCATTTACCCTCAGCTGGGCGCGAAGGACCCTTCTGTCATAGTTGGGCCTCAGTTCGGGGTTGACTTCGGGGTTGTGAGGGTTGGAGACTATGACCTGATATTTGAGGTAGACCCCGTCTATGTCGTGCCTGAGTATGGCTGGGAAAAGAGCGCGTGGTTCGCGGTGCACATACTTGCCAGCGACGTTGCCGTGTCAGGGGTACCGCCAAGGTACCTATTCATAGACCTTAACCTGCCACTCAACATGAAGGACGAGGAGCTGGCCGCGCTGTGGAGCTATATACACAGGGAGTGTAATAAGCTGGGCATATCAATAGTTGCCGGCCACACAGGCCGCTACGGAGGCGTTGACTACCCGATGATCGGCGGCGCCACCATGGTTGCAGTGACCCCTAAAGATCACTATGTGACGCCCGGCATGGCGAGGCCTGGGGACGTCGTCATAATGACTAAGGGCGCCGCTGTGGAGACCGCGGGGATACTTGCATCCATGTTCCCCGACGTGCTGAGCAGAAAGTACGGCGATGATTTCGCCAGAAAGGCTCAGGGTATCTTCTGGCTCCAGTCCGTGGTCGACGATGCGCTCACACTCTCGCAGCTAGGACTAAGGACTGGCGTCACAGCAATGCACGACGCTACTGAATACGGCGTATGGGGGGCGCTTAACGACATAGCTGAGGCCAGCGGAGTCTCGATAAGGGTTCACAGGGAGAGACTGTTCATAAGAGATGACGTAAAGAAGGTAGTTGATGCCTTCTCGGAGTATACGTCTGTGCCTGTAGACCCATACGCATCAATAAGCGAGGGCACACTGATAGCCACCGTTAAGCCTGAGGTTGCTGAAAAGGCGGTGCAGCTCCTGAGGTCTAAGGGCATTGACGCAGCTGTTATAGGCGAGGTGACGGAGGGCAAGGGAGTTTACCTAGTGGACGACGGCAGTGAGAAGCCTATCTCCCAGCCCGAGAAGGACCCCTTCTGGGAGCTCTTCTTCAAAGTGCTTCAGATGCGGAGGTGAGCTGACGTGGGCAGGTGGAGCGTACCAGTGGCAATGACCATAGCCGGCATAGACAGTGGCGGCGGCGCTGGGGCCAACGCCGACCTGAAGACCTTTGCCGCCCTCGGAGTTCATGGAACTGTCGCCGTGACTAGCGTCACTGCTCAGAACACGTACTCAGTGACGGGCATATATGACATGAGCCCAGAGGCCGTTGTAAGACAAATAGAGACGGTCTATGAGGACATGGGTATAGACGCCGCCAAGACCGGCATGCTAAGTAACAGGGACATAGTTCATGCCGTTGCAGCCGAGCTGAAAAAGTATGACTTCCCCCTAGTTGTGGACCCAGTCATGGTCGCTAAGAGCGGCGCGCAGCTGCTTAAGGATGATGCTGTAGACGTGCTTATTAAGGAGCTCCTGCCCAGGGCCACGCTCGTGACTCCAAATGCGCCTGAGGCAGAGCGACTCTCAGGCATTACAATAAGAAATGTTGAAGATGCCCGCCGCGCGGCTAAGGCTATCGTAGACAGGACAGGGGCCGTCGCAGCCCTAGTCAAGGGTGGCCACCTGGGGGGCGACGAGTCTGTTGACGTACTGTATTACAATGGAAGCTACTGGGAGTTCAGGGCCCCTAGGATAAACACTGAGGACACGCACGGCACAGGGGACGTGCTATCAGCTGCCATAACCGCCTTCCTAGCCAAAGGCCTCCAGCTACCTGACGCCGTGAGGGCTGCCAAGGACGTGATAACAGAGTCTATAAGGTACTCGCTTAGGCTGGGCAAGGGGCATGGGCCCGTGAACCCCTCAGCGTGGAGCTATGTACCAGCGATGAAGTACAGCGCCATAGAGGACCTCAGAGCAGCCATAGACATGCTTAAGCAGCAGGAGTACTACGTTTCAGTTCTCGTTCCTGAGATATCAATAAACATAGGGGAGGCGCTCGAGCACCCCTACGCCAGGGGCGTTAATGATGTGATAGCTATTCCAGGCAGGATAACAAGGTATGGTGATAAAATAATGGTTCACGGCGATCCTACGCCAGGGGCCTCAAGCCATGTAGCTAGGGCTATCCTTGCATACATGAGCAAGTACCCAGAGTACAGGGCTGCCGCCAACATAGCCCTAAACGATTACATAAAGAAAGCCGTTGAGTCCCTAGGACTTAGGTGGTCCTACTACGACAGGTCCGAGGAGCCTGAGAACGTCAAGGAGGCCGAGGGCGGCTCCATACCGTGGGGCATCAGGAGGGCCCTTGAGAAGACTAGCGGACCTGTCGAGGTAATTTACGACAACGGGGACTTTGGCAAAGAGCCCGGATCCTTCGTCTTTGGGCGCAACGCCATGGAGGTTGCCAGCAGGATGATTGAAATTGGAAGGAAGGTAAGGGAGCTGATGAAGCAGGGGAAGTAGGGCTAACGCTTCCTCCCGGTCCTCCTTGCAGCTATGTGACCTACCTTCCTGCCCGGCGGGGCATTTCTTGAGGTCGTCGTCGGCCTGCCCTCGTGCTGGTGGAAGCCTCCTCCAAACGGGTGATTGGCGGCATTCATAGCGACGCCCCTTACTGTGGGCCACTTAGTTCCCTTGACCCTGTACTTGTAGTAGCTGTTGCCAGCCTTCAGGAGGGGCTTCTCTATCCTACCAGCCCCAGCTGGGACCCCTATGGTAGCCCTGCAGTCGCCTGAGAGCTCCTTCTCCCTCTTGCTCGGCAGCAGCACCTTCACGGTGTCGCCTGACTTACTTAGGACTATAGCGTAGCTTCCCGCCTGCCTGGCCAGCTTTCCCCCGTCACCAGGCCTGAGCTCCAGGTTGTAGACCAGGGTGCCCTCAGGTATCTTAGAGAGGGGAAGCACGTTACCAAATGTAGGCTCAGCGTCAGGGCCTACTTTTATCTTCTGGCCAACGAACATGCCCTCGGCTGCTGGCATCAGGAACTCCTCGCCGTTAGTTAACACCACCCTGGCAAGGGGCACGTACCTGCCAGGGTCGTGCACTAGCTCCTTAACAACTCCCTCAAGGGTCTTGTCGGAGAGCTGAGGGTACTTTGCCGGACCTGGGTGTATGTGGTCTGGGTTCCTAAATGTCGGCGACCCTTTACCTGCCCTCTGTTGCCTTAAGCTCTTTCCCATCCCTTACGCCCTCCTCTGTAGGTGAAGTGGGTAGGTTTTTAAGCAGTTTCGTGAAGTCCAGCACCCTCACCTGCCTGGTTCTGCCTACCTCATCTATCATAATGGCATGGCCCACCGGCAGGGATTTCAGCTCCTCGGGCCTCTCAATGCCAAGCTGGGCCCCCAGCTCCGCATAATAGCTGGTGAACCCGCCAAAGACTAGCTTGTAGCCCGTGTTGTCAACTATTGGGCGGCCTACGTCTGAGGGCAGCTGAGTCGCGTAGACTACGTAAAGCCCCTTGCTCCTGCCCTCCCTCAGGGCGAACTCCATGTGAACCGCGGAGCCCCTGGCAAAGCGCCAGGCCTCATCAAGTATCATAACGACTCTGCCCCTGAGGTCGCCCTCGCTGGCACTTAATGCCATAGAGCTCACGAGCAGCGAGCCGTAGACGTTCCTAACCTCATTAGGCAGCCTCGTCAGATCATAAACCACGAGGCCCTCCGGATCCAGCCTTCCGATGCAGACCTTAATGTTAGCTCCCTCGCCCGTCTCGCGGCTGCTCTCTAGAAGCTTTACTGCTATGCCGTCAAGCCTCCTCATAGGGACGCACTCGTCCTCGCTAGGAACCACGTAGGAATCCGCGACCTCTCTAAGCATGGAGGCGAGGTCGCCCTTAGGGTCTACAACCACTACGGCCCTTGGGTCGCCAAAAGTCTGATGCAACGACGCGAGCTGGGACGCAAGGCCAGAGAGCATCACCGTCTTGCCCCTGCCGGTGGGCCCAAAGACCCCCATGTGCACCCTGAAGGCGTAGGGCCACCTTAGCACGACCAGGTTCCCCGGCTCATTTATGTCCTCGCCTACCACGACCCCGTCCTCATCGTTTATGTCCTCTCTATTAACTATGACGAGGTTGTTGCTGTTCTCGCTCAGCCACGTGGGCTCAGCCGAGCCCAACAAGGTAGATATGTCTGAGGCCGCGACCCTCCTAAGCCTCACCTGGGCCTCTGCCTCAACAAGCTCCTTGAAGGCCTCAGCGTTCAGCTCGGCTTCCCTGTCACCCTCGGGAACCCATACTATAAATGAGAAGCCCCCCACGTAGGGTACCTGTGAGCGGAGCACCTCCTTATACAGACCCTCAAGGAAGCTCAGCCTCTCCCGGTACTTCACATGCCTGGTAGCGCTATAAGCAAAGTCGGCCTTACGTATCTCCTCCTCAAGCTCCTTAAGCAGGGAGCTCTTGCTGACCGAGTACATGCTGCTCAGGAACGTAACCGAGAGCCTTGACGACCTGGCCAGCTTAGCAAGCCTAAGTGGGAGGTCGCTGCCCTCCCTGGGAACTCCGTCCGCCACATAACCTATGCCCACCAGCCTCTTGCCATCTATGTACACTGATGGCCTTGCGCCGCCCTCGTGTTTTATCCCAAGCGAAAGCCTTAGCTCCCTCGAGGCCCGCATGTTCCTTACCATTAGGGCCACTGTGGCCGTGGCGACGCCTGCTAGGAACAAGTCAAAGGCATATGACGGGTTCAATGCTCAGAACACCCTTGGCATTATTCCCCTCCTGCCTCCGAGCAGCCTTGCGAGCGCATACGCTATTGTGGTGAGAGTAGCCATATACATAAATGGCACAACTAGGTAGTAGACTATGAACTCCTCAATGACATTGACGGACAAGTAGTTTATGCCGAAGAACTTGGTGGCATAGTCCATGGTGACGAATCCGCTCACGTTAGGGGCCTGGCACCTACCAAGGCTGAGGGAGGCCGAGAGGTTCAGGGGCCCCTCGAAGTACCAGGAGTTCCCACTCACCCCAAGCCATGTCCACGTGGAGCGCCCTGGCTCCACGCTAGATGATATGTTAACTTCGCAGCCCTGTGGAGCCCTGACCTCCAGAAGCCCCCCATAGCCAAGGTTGGCCTCAACCCTGACGCCATTAGCTGTCTGCTCTAAGCTGACCTGGTTTGGCTGGTTGGTGAATATCATAACGTCATTGCCTGCGCTATAGATAATGTAGGGGGACCTGAGGGTTACCTGCTGCGAGAAGCTATAGTTAGACGGGTTAAATGGGTAAGGCTCTAGCGCGGAGCCCACACCGTCTATCACGACATAGGCGTAGACGGGCTGCGAACTTGGCATTGAAACCATCTGGGGCTGGGGTGACTGGGGGTCATACGCATAGCCGTCACTCTCAACCCAGTACTGGGCTACCTTGGTGGCGCTTCCACTGACGTTAGCGTAGAGCTCGAGCACGGAGTAACCCAAGGGCTGGCCGTTGGCGGTGTAGACGGCCACCTTCTCATATGTTAACCCCAGGGCGGCCGCGCCCGGGGAGACGCCTATGGAAGGGGAAGAAGCTATGGCTGACTCAAACGCTGGCATCACCTGCAGGCCCACACTGAACGTCACAACGAAAGCTATGAACCACGCTCCAGCCTCACGGCCTAGCCTGAAGGGGAGCGCGAAGAGCACGAGGCCCAGCAGCGCAATTAAGGTCCCAGCGTACCTAACTATGGCCTCTATGGCCGCAAGCGTTATCATTAAAAGCAGGTCGGCCGTCAGGGCGTCATTGAAGGGGGACACAAGTGCCCTGGCCGCGGAGCCGCCCGGCACATATGAGGCCAGCGAGGAGAGCGCCAGGAGCGCTACCTTAACGCTCAGGAGCAGCTCTATCCCATTAGTAAGCCAGGAGTCGAAGTAAGGCCATGAGCCGCCGAGCATGCCTGCTATGCCCTGGGCAAACTCCATGATGGCAGTTAGCGATATGGCCAATATGAAGGAGAACATGGAGTCCCTCAGCAGTGTGCCTCCCCACCTCTTTATCCCCCTAATAGGTATTGGCAGGGCGTAGATCAGGACCCCTATATAGAAGGAGAGCAGGGCCAGCTTGACTGCAAGCTGAAAAAGGTAGCCATAAGAAATCATGGCGAGCCTACCACCGCCTTTACGACGTAAGTTATGAATGTAAACACGGTGCTTCCAAGGGCCAGCCAGAGCGCTGCCCATATGGAGTCCTCAACTAGCCCCGAGCCGGCCCTCTTCAACCTTGAGAGCGGTATAGGGGCTCCCCGCAGCGTCCACCCTATAGTCCACGTTAGCAGGAAGAGGGCCCAAGCCGCCAGCGTGACCTCCTGCGTGAGCTGCTGTATGAAGCTCACCACGTCAGCCATTGCTTGACACCAGCCTATAGCGCGGCCAAAAATTGCAGGGAGGGGTAAGCGGAACAGGCGAAAGTGAGGAACCCATATAGGGTCGTTGAGTTCTCAGGCGTTAGCAGCGCCAAAGAGGATTGTTAAAGACTTTAAATTCCCTTATGAACCCTCGAGTGCGGCGAGGGCCTTGTCTGCGAACTATCCTGAGTGGCACTGGATTCATGAGTGGAGCACCCCTGGCACGTTTCATGCGCACGCAGTGAAGAGGGTTTATGCATTTGGCAAGAGCAAGTATCAGACCTACCTTGTAGTGGAATTCGAGGACTTAGGAAAGGCGCTCGTTATTGACGGCAAGACCCAGTCAGCCCTTATAGATGAGTTCGTTTACCACGAATCCCTCGTCCAGCCAGCCATGATAGCTCACGGCTCCCCAAGGAGCGTCCTTATACTTGGGGGCGGCGAAGGCGCCACAGTGCGCGAGGTACTTAAGTTCCCCTCAGTGAACAGGGTAGTAATGGTGGACATAGATGAGGAGGTAGTAAACGTCTGCAAGGAGCTCCTGCCGGAGTGGCACATGGGAGCCTTTGACGACCCGAGGCTAAAGCTGGTTATAGATGATGCTGAACATTACGTCACAACTACCAACGAGAAGTTTGACGTGATAATAGCTGACCTAGTTGATCCAGAGGAGGGAGGCCCAGCCTGGAGGCTTTACACCAAGGAGTTCTACGAGCTGCTTAAGACAAAACTTAACAGGGGAGGAGTCTTCGTAACGCAGGCCACAAGCCCTGTGCTCACGCCCTCTGTGCATGCAACCATTTATAATACGGCCAAAGCGGCCTTCAAGCATGTAGTGTCTTACTACGTTTACATAAGGAGCTTTGAGGGGCTCTGGGGCTTTGTCATGGGTTCTGACGATGTAGAAGTTGAGTCTCTGCGCTCTATGAACGACGTGGACTCCCGGCTCAGCTCCATAGGAGTAAAGGGTAACAGGTTCTACGACTCCGAGAGCCATCGCTCGATGTTCAACGTACCTAAAAATGTAAGGAACCTTCTGGCGTCATGGAACGAGGTCTCAACGTTAAGTCACCCCGTTTACCTGCCAGCCTAACTCTAATGACTTCTGATGGCCTTTTCATTTAATAATTTAGGAATTTAGGTTCTTAATACAAACTAAGCACAACGACCTTGGCTTTATAATTTAGCTAGCCTGCTGCCCTTCGATCAGAACGGCATTAATGACCCCGTTCTGCCCTGGCCTCGAGGTGACCTTAGCTAGGCCGGCTGAGGTTCTAATTATAGTGCCCTTAGTTATTATGTTCCTCCGCGCGTACTCCCTGTTGGCAGGCGTTGAGACAACAGCGAGTATCTTAGCCTTAACGCTCTTGCCAGTCTTAGGGTCGCTGACCACTGCCTCATTCACGGCTCTAAGTGACAGCTTATAGTTGCCCCCCATAACCCTCTTGACCCTGACGTCGCGAGAATCGCCCAGCACGGTAGGTACGAAGTAGTCACCCATGGCATACCTTCTCTTCCTCTTGTGCGGCAATGACCTGAGGCCGCCACTGGGCTTCTTAAGGTCCCTGTACTGGTACACGCCCATTGCCTGGCACCAGGGTTAAGCATTGGTCTTACACATAAAAGCATTAATGGCGACGCAGGCCTCCGCCGGAGGGACAAGGTAGATAGGTAAGTTCCCTCGCGATAGCCTCTGCAGCATCCGGAATTACTTTTGATAACGCCCTCCTTATCTCTTCCCTGGCCGCGCTCTGGTCAAGGTCCCTCGGAGCCCAGCCTACCACCCACAGCAGGGAGTCCAAGTGAGGCGTTGGCACACCACTCATCAGCGAGACGTCCCTCCAGGCCCTCTGGGCCTCCGCGGGCGACCTGACAAGCTCGTGGTAGTCCCTGGGCCCTCTGACGAGCCCGCTTGTTAGAGTGACGCAAGCTACCCTAACATCTATGGGCATCGGAAGGTCAAAGACTAACGGTCTCATGATGCCCCTGGCCCTTGCAGCATAGTAAGCCATCTTAACGGAGAACGCCACTGTCTTTCTAGCCTCCTTGGAGCCCAGCGAGGCTGCCACGGAGCTTAGGATCTCTTGTGGCCTCTCTATGACTAGCTGAGGTTGGGCCATGATCCTTTCCAGGAGGTCTTTCATATGTATTCCCACCCTCCTAACCCTCCTTATCTTGATGTCCCTGCCAATTAGGGAGCCAGGACAGTTGCTCAGGAACCATACTACATTATCTATGGCCTCATTAATGGACCTTGGAGCCCCCCTGTCACCTAGCATGTCTGAGACACACTGCCACCACTCCTCGCCTCTCATAGTCAATCTATAGCTTGACAGGGCCACCAGGAGAGCGTAAACGGTGGCCGGCCCTCTCCCTACCCTTTCCGCGAGCCTCTGCATGTCATCATATTGTGGGTCAAGGGCCTCCTCAAGCCTTAGAATGCCATCTACTCCCGCTGCCGAGATGACCGACGCTACGGCTCTAACCCTCTCGCTGTCTACTATAGCTACCACCACGACCAGCCCCGTGGCTCCAAAGGTTTCCCCCTAAACTCTACTCCATGCCCCTCCTTAACTTTCCCTACTACAAAGCAAAGCGAGCCGCAGGACCTAAGAAACTCATCAAGGGAGCCCGCCGGCACCACCACAGCCAGGTTGTAGTCCTCCCAGCTCATGACGCTTTCCTCTGACGTGAGCAGCCCTTCTAGCCGGGGGTCCACAACTACATCTTCTAACGATATTAGTACGCCGCTGGACCTGGCTATGTTGCTGAGGGTCACAAGCCACCCGTCGCTGTTGTCCGATGAGGCATGAGCATACCTTGAAATGGCTTCAGCCACATCAACGTAGGGGCGAGGCCTTGCAATCCTCTTTATGATCCCTTCATCGATGTCCCTAAGCGAAACCTCAGACCTCATAATCTTGTAGGCTAGCGCCCCATATCCAAGGTAGCCAACCTGCACTACAACGTCGCCTGGAGCCGCCCCGCTTCTCGCCACAGGCCTATTAGTGGAGCCTACCACTGCTACATCGATCCATGCATCAGCGACAGACTTATTAGCGTCAGCCTTGTACACCTTGGCCCCCACGTCGTGGGAGGCGTCTCCAACCCCCTTAGCCACCTCCTCGAGCACGTCTACTGACGTTGCGCCTACGCTATAGGCTATTGCTATGGGCCTACCCCCTGAGGCCACGACGTCACTGGCCGACGCCACTGTGGACTTGTAGCCCCAGTCACTCCAGCTCATGAATGGGAGCCTGCTCATGGAGGCTGCGTAGCCATCTATATTAATAAGGAGACCCTGAGGCCCTGCAGCGTCTACACTAAAAATGTCGGCGTTTCCGGCCAGCTCCGCTAGCCTTCTTAAAATACCCTCCTCGCCCTGCAACCCGTTACGTCCCGAGTGTTAAGGAAACTAATTCTTATTAACCTTGACACCTCTAACCTGCACGGTGCGCCTCAACGATACCCAGCTCCATTGGCATCATACCTGACGGCAACAGGAGGTTCGCCAAAAAGCACGGCCTGAGCTACTTTCAGGCCTACAGGCAGGGGTACGGCAGGCTGAGGGACGCCCTCAGGTGGGTCATAGAGGAGGGGGTCAGGAGGGCCGTGGTCTACGTGCTCAGCTACGAGAACTGCACCAGGAGGTCGCCGGTGGAGAGGGCCGTCCTGGAGGACCTGCTTGTCAACGGGCTGAGGGAGCTGAGGGAGGACGAGGTGGTAAACGGCGAGAGGATAAGGGTGAGGGTCGTCGGTGACCTGGGCCTTGTCTCTGAGGCCGCCAGGAGGGAGGCGGCCGCCCTGGAGGAGCACACCTCAGGCTACGACGGCGGCTCCCTGCACCTGGGCGTGTGCTACAGCGGCGAGTGGGAGAGGGGGCTCATAGCGTCAGGCCTGCAGGCGCCCTCCATAGCCGCAGGGGTGCCGCCCATAGACCTGGTCATAAGGACCGGGGGCATGAGGAGGCTGAGCGGCTTCTTCCCGCTTCAGGCGAGCTACGCTGAGCTCTACTTCACTGACACGCTCTGGCCCGAGTTCAGCAGGGAGGAGCTGAAAAAGGCCCTCGAGTGGTTCGAGCTGCAGAGGAGGAACTTCGGGGCCTAAGCAGGCTCAAAGTACTGTATGTCTGTTATAGTGCCCTTTCTCTGGTCCTTGGGCTTAAAGACAGGCTTTAGCTCCATGCCCACGTAGACCTTGCTTGGATCTGCATTTACTATGTGTATCATTCCATTAGTCGCATCGTCAGGCTTTATGACGCCGACCACTATGGGCTTCTCAAGCCTGTTGCCATAGAGGTCCTCATAAACCACTGTGTAGTACTGAAGCCTCCACGGTCCCTTGATCTCTACTAGTGAGCCCTCGCTGAAGTCAGGGCAGAAGGTCTTAGGCGGCACGTATACCGAGCCGTCGCTGCACTTCATCCCAAGTATTCTGCCCTCAACCAAGGCCTTGGCTAGCTCGAGCCCATGAAGTCCTGGAGTGTAGACGTACTTGTCTACTTCCTCACGCTCAGGCCAGAATATTAAGTCGTGAACCCTACCATGCTTATTCCAGCTCATATCCATCACCTCACAGGCTCAAAGCACTCAATATCTAAAATAGACCCCGTTCTCTGCTCGGCCGGCTTCCACCTGGCCTTAACTTTCATGCCTATGGTACTGTCCTTCTTTGCCTCCTCTGGGTCTATGCAGAGCTTGTGGAAGAGGCCTGCAAACTCATAGCTGTCCTCCTTATAACCTGGCACGTCGAGCCTTATGACGCCGACGACCTCGGGCTTCTCAAGCTTCTCCCTCCTCACAGATATGTAGCTCACTACAGCGGTCTGCACGGTGCCCGTGTCAGGAACCTCAACCCAGTCGGTTAGAGCCACGTGGCAGTACTCGCAATAGTCCCTCGGCGGCACGTAGATTCTGCCACACCTAGGGCACCTGCGTCCAAGTATTTTTCCTTCCTTGAGCCCTTGCAGGAACCTTGAGATGCTAGGCCCCGCTGAGAACTCATACTTGGCCTGAGGGCTTGACTCCACAAGGCCTAACAGAGAGTACATCTCCTTTGCGCTGAGCTTAGTTCCTGGAAGCTTCACACCCTCCCTTGAGCTCATATATATCACCTCCCTCAATTACTTAAAACAACAACCGTTCCAGCCTGCATGAGATCGCCCCACGCATTGGCTACCGCCTTGTGGACCGGCTTCTTAACCTGCCTCTTGCCAGCCTCATACCTCAGCTGCCAGAAGAGCTCAGCTACCTTCATTAGCCCAGCTGCGGCTATCGGGTTGCCAACTCCCAGCAGGCCTCCGCTTGGGCTCGTAGGCAGCTCCCCGTCCCTCTCGAAGTACCCTTCCTTAAGCAGCTTCCACGCCTCGCAGGGCCTGGCCAGCATAAGGCCCTCTATGTGGTGCAGCTCCTTGTAGTCAAATGGGTCGTACGGCTCTGCGACGTCTATCTCCTTCCAAGGCCTCTCTATTCCAGCCATCTTGTAGGCCATCCTTGCTGCGTAGTTGAGATACCTTGGGAATGCCAGCTCCCTGTTCTCCCAGTGCTGGTTGTCAAGCGTGAAGCCTATGCCGTCTATCCATACTGGGGAGTCGGTAACCTGCCTTGCGGTGTTCTCATTGGTGATGACTAGCGCCGCCGCGCCGTCAGTTACGGGTGATATGTCAAGCTCGTTAACTGGCCATACCAGAAGTTCACTCTTAAGAACGTCATCCACTGTTATGTTCGCCGCCACCTGCGCCGCAGGGTTGTCGAGCGCATTGCGCTTGTTCTTAACGCTGACTAACGCTATGTCCTCCTTCTTGGCGCCGCACTTAGCCATGTACCTCCTCATCTCCATAGCAAATATCCATATCAGGTTTGGCTCTAGGGGCCTGTGAAGTATTGGATCCCATATGTACCTGAAGACGTACTGCGGGTGAGGGTGAGCTGGGCTCATCTTTTCCTCGGCTACCGCTAAGACTGTTCTGCAGAGGCCACTGGCCACGTGCCACCAGGCTGCTACTGGCACGAAGACGCCAGTGCCGCCCCCTACGAAAACCCTTGTCATGGGCTTGTTTAGGGCGCCTGAGCCGTCTGCAAGGTACTCGCCCTTCATGTGAACGCCGTCGAAGGTGTCCGGCGCCGAGCCTATTACCACGCAGTCTATGTCCCTTAGCGTCAGCCCTGCCTGGTCAAGGGCCTGCTTTGCGGCCTCCCACGCGAGCTCCCTAGGCGTCTCAAGGGCGCGTCTCATGAAAGTGGTTATACCCGCACCCACAATCGCGACCCTATCCTTAACGAACAGGTTACTCACCACGCGCATCACCCCTCAACGTCTGAAGACAAAACAGCCACAACGCTCGTATACGTGGGAACCCCCCTCCATGATGCGACCACCGCCCTCCTGGCCCCCTTGAGCTGGTGCCTTCCGGCCTCGCCCCTCAGCTGGAGGACCGCCTCAAGGAACCTGGCTAAGCCTGTGGCCTCCAGCGGAACTCCCATGGCCAGGCTACCGCCGCTGGGGTTAAGCGGGAGCCTTCCATCAAAGTTAAACTCCCCGGCCTCCAGCATCTTGTGGGCCTCGCCCTCAGGCGACAACATTAGCTCTTCGGCTGAGAGCAGCTCCATAAAGCTGAACCTGTCCTCTATCTCTGCAAAGCTGACGTCCTTCTGGGGGTCAGAGAGCCCAGCGAGCTTGTAAGCCATTAAGGCTGCGCTTCTCAGCGACGGCATCCTGCCCCACTGGTGCCACTCGATGGAGCCGCTCCCCACCTCGGTTGAGTATCCAATGCCGTCAAGCCACACTATCTTGTCCGTGAACTTCCTTGCCACGTCCTCGCTTGCCAGCACCACAGTTACAGAGGCGTCCGAGAACTCGGCTATCTCATACCTAGTCATAGGGTATAATGAGTAGGGCGCCGAAAGAACCTCATCAAGCGTTATCCTTGATGAGTATGGGGCCCTGTCGTTACGAAGGCCGTTGTTCCTGTTCTTAACCGCCACCATTGCTAGGTGCTCCCTCTTAGCCCCAGTCCTACTCATGTAGGCCTGGGCGTCAAGGCCTGCTATGAAGAACGGGTTGCCCGTGCTTAGGGGCCTTATGTGAAGCGGGTCCATAGCGAAGTAGTAGATGTCCTGTAAGGTCTTTATCTCGCTGGGCTTTCCGTGAGACTCAACGGCTACCACGTTGGCAAGGCCCGACTTTATCAGCATATACGCGTGAGCTACTCCCTGCAAGCCGTCGCCTGGCACCGTGAAGGTAGGCCTTAAAGTACCACCTATGGGCTCTGGGGCAAACTCGTCAGTTATAGCTATGCCTTCCCACAAGTCCTCCTGGCAGTCCACAAAGACGTCAATGTCTTTCCTTGGATCCACGTTAGCGTCTGCGTAGGCCCTGTGGGATGACTCAAACATCATTCCCTGGAAGCTTACCTCAGGCGTTGACGGTTTGAAGCCGTAAAAGCCCACTCCTATTACCGCTATCCTTCCACTTCCCATACTTACTCTGCCTATTATAAATGAACTCCTTTATTAAAATAAAAGCTGTGCTACTTACTGGATACATAATCGGGTCCAGTATTAAGGGTGGGATTGTGACCTATATTTGGACTCCGCCCAGAGATCTAGTACAGCAGGCCAACGTCACGCGCTTCATGGAGTCCCATAAGATAGAAAGCTATCAAGACCTCGTGAGGCGCAGTACGTCAGACATCAAGTGGTTCTGGGGTAACTTGCCCAAGTGGCTAGAACTTGAATGGTTTACCGAGCCCAGGGAGGTCTATGACTCCTCCAGGGGCATCGAGTGGACCAAGTGGTACATAGGCGGTAAGATAAATGTGAGCTATAACGTCCTTGACAGGCCTATCAAGAGGGGGCTTGGAGATAAGGTTGCTATGACGTGGATAGGCGAGGACTCAAAGGTTGTCAGACTAACATATAATGAAATGCTGGACTACGTTAACAGATTCTCTAACCTGTTAGTGGAGCTTGGAGTTGGCAAAGGTGATGTAGTAGCTATATATGCCCCGATAATGCCTGAGAGCGTCATAGCAATGTTGGCCTCCATGAGGGTAGGAGCCATAGCGGCGCCTATCTTTAGCGGCTACGCGCCCGAAGCTGTAGCTGAAAGGTTAAAGCTTGGAGATGCCAAGGTGCTAGTAACAGTCGACGGTTATTATAGGAAGGGAAAAGTGATACTGCTTAAGCCTAATGCTGACGAGGCCGTTAGGCTCTCTGGACTTAAACCTAAAGTAGTAGTAATAAGGAGGCTTAACGCAGAGGTTCCCATTAATGAGGAGAGAGACCTTATATTTGATAAGGAGGTGCAGTCCAAGAGGCCTACCTTTGAGCCCGCGGAGACTGAAGCCGAGGACCCCGCAATCCTGATGTTCACGAGCGGCACCACCGGGAAGCCCAAGGGGGCCGTGATAAGCCATGCAGGCATGCTGCTTCAGCCTACGAAGGAGCACTACTTCAACCTTGATATAAAGCCTGGCTGGGAGGGATTCAATGACACCCTCTGGTGGATAACTGACCTGGGCTGGATGATGGGGCCATGGATGGTAATTGGTTCCCAGGCGCTGGCGCCTCTCACCTCTCAATAGAGGGAGCCCTTGACTACCCCACCAAGGACAGGGTTTGGGACATAATAGAGAAGTTTAAGGTAACTCACCTGGGCTTCGCCGCTACTGCAGGCAGGCTGCTTAAGTCCCTTGGCAAGGATGCCTATGAAAGCCACGACTTGTCCTCTCTCAGGGCCTTTGGTAACACCGGCGAGCCCATTGATGAGGATACCTGGATGTGGGTGGTCAAGGACCTCGGCGAGGAGAGGAGGCCTATGATAAACCTGAGCGGGGGCACCGAGATAATGGGATGCTTCCTGCTGCCAAGCCCAGTAGTGCCGCTTAAGCCCACCACGCTCTGGGGCCCGGGCCTTGGCATGGATGTTGACGTATTTGACGACAATGGTTCGCCGGTGAGAGGCAGGCCGGGCTACCTAGTTGCCAAGAAGCCTGCCCCAAGCATGACAAGGGGGCTCTGGAAAGACCCTGAGAGATACATAGAGACCTACTGGTCCAGGTTCCCAGGGGTCTGGTACCACGGGGACTACGCACTTATTGACGAGGATGGTTTCTGGTACATACTTGGAAGGGCCGACGACGTCATAAAGGTAGCCGGCAAAAGGCTGGGCCCAGCAGAAGTTGAGACCATAGTAAACAGCTACCCCAAGGTCGCCGAGAGCGCGTGCATAGGTTACCCGCACCCCGTCAAAGGCGAGGTAGTTGTCTGCTTTGCAATACCTAAGCCAGGCCAGACGCTTGAGAGCGCTGACCTAGATAACATAAAGAAGCTGGTGGCAGAAAAACTTGGAAAGCCCTTCGAGCCTGAGGCCGTAGTGCCAGTTAAGGACCTGCCCAGGACAAGGAGTGGAAAGATAATGAGGAGAATTGTGAGAGATGCAGCCCTTGACAAGCAGGTGGAACAGTCCCCCGTAATTGATAACCCAGAGTCCATAAACTACGTGAAAGAGGCCGTAGTGATGCTAAAGAGGGTTATGAAGTGAAGGACCGCTCGGACAATCTAGCCCTCTTCACCGCCCTCAGGCCCGAAACCTTTCCTCACAGCGGCCAGATAGTAGAAATGCGCGGAGCCTTTTAGGCGTGTCTTCCATTGCACTCTAAAGCTATCCTCTCAAGGGCGTCAGAGGCCCCCTTCATGAAGTGGCCCTTGACCCATGGCTCAAAAGGCTTTAAGTACCATGCGAGCCCGACGTCCCAAACAGTGATCATGTTGTTCCCTTGAACTTTAATCGTCACGGTGCCCCTCACAGGGCCTTTAACATACTCCATGGCTACATATCTTTCGGCTTCATTTACTAGCGCGGTCGCCAGCCCTTTATTCAGAGGCCCGGGAAAGGCGAATCTTATACTAATATAGTGCCTACGCCCATCATAGTTCCTAACGTTGACCTCCCTGTGCCCTCTCCAGTATCTTGGCATCTGGCTTAGGTTAGTCACCGCTCTCCAAGCGCATTCAGGGTCCGAGACCTCCTTAGAAATTGTGAACTTTATCGCCACGGTGACCCCCTTAACTCTATAGCAGCTTCTTTTTAGAACATTTGTTTATATAGCAACATTTATAAGCATTCAAAGAATACTTGTAATACAGAGGTGACATGTATGAGCTCGGAAGGGAACCAGCAAGGGGAGTCCTCAGAAAACAGGGTCCAGCAGAAGGAGAAAGTGTACACCATACGAGGTCTTGACCCAGACCTCTATGATAGGTTCACAAAGGTCGCAAAGGAGGTAGGGGTCACTGTTGGTGACTTAATGAACATGGCTATGAGCAACCTGCTGGTGACGCTTGAGGTCTCCAAGGATGCGGCCCAGAAGGCCTCGTCTAAGATGTCCAAGATAGCTGAGAAGCTCAAGGCCGCCCAGTCAGCCGCTATAAAGACCATGGTTAGCATGGTTGGCGACTTTGACCTTATAAGCGATATAGACGAACTCACAGTGAGCAAGAACGATTTATTGAGCCTAGACAAGCCTGTAGTCTTCTCAAACATTAAGAGGTTGGTGTTCTTGCCTGATGTTGACTGGGACACCATAAGTTCAAAGGTGAGGTCCATTAAGGTCGTCAACGAGTTGGTTGTTCCAAAAGGGATACCTGTGCTTCAGCTCGCCAAGAGGTGCCAGCTCGTTAAGAAGATAGTTGTCCAGGAGTAAGGTCTGGCCAGGGTTAGGGAGCTCTTTCCTTGGTTAGGAAGGCAATGCAAAGATTTTTCTTCCTCTTAGGCTCCTTATATCCTTGTTTTCTTCTCTTCAGATACTTTTATAGAGGCCACGAGGTCGTCGGGATCAGTCTTAAGCATTAAGCTTTCTCCGCTTAAGACCGCATAGCCCTGCTCGTTAAATGGCCTTGAGCTGCTCTTAGTAGAAAGTGAGCCAGCAATAGCTACCCTGAAAGCGCGCGAGTACCATAACGCATGGGCATGGCCAGCAACAACGAAAACCCTGGGCCTGTGCAGCCTCATAGCATAGATGCTCAGGACGAGCCTCTTACTGGCCCTGGCAGCGAGCCTCGTGACGAACTTTGTGAAGCCCTCGCTGACCACATTACCTTGATGTCCATGGATCATGAGCACCCTTCCTCCGAGCGCAGAGTAGGAATCTAAGCCCCCTACTCCTAGCGCCTCTTCGTTATCCCCTCTCACCAGTATGACGGACTTAGAACCGCCATCACTGACCAGCCTCAGGAGCTCCGGCAATGACGTCGCCAAATCAACAGAGTCTCCTAGCAGGATCACGGAGTCGTGCTCCTCCTCCAGAGCCCGCCTTAAGAGCTCTAGGTTAGTGTGAGGATAATGAACGTCTGATAACACCAGCGTGGCCTCCACGCAGAGTCTCCACAATTAGCCTTACCTATTACGGGTAAAAGCTTAGCCTCAACTTCACCTTGTTAACTCTGCTGGGTGCGACCCTAACTTAAAAAACGCTGCAAGTAGGTGACATCTGGTGGATGGGGCTTCAAGTGGAGGCAGTCACTCTGGGTCTCCAGGAGGAACACATATTAATAGAAAGGTTCACGGCGGTCCTTGAGTGGACGAGGACGAGATTAGAATCGGGCATAGGCCTGGACGACGACTTTATTTCGTCGCAGCTAAGCTTTCTTAGGGACTTTGTAGTTTCATGTCACTTCACAAAGGAAGAGCTTTACATATTTCCTAAGTTAAGGGCCCTTGGCGGCGACGTCAAGTCGTTAGAACTTGAGCTTGAGGAGGATCACAACACCATAAGGACGCTTGTAGACAAACTCAAGACTGCCTGGGAGACCGGCGATGTTGGGCTCTTAGATGACACGCTCGGAGACCTCACAAAGAGGCTCCTTAGCCACCAGGAGAAGGAGAACAGCGTCGCATTCGCCTACGTGGAAATGTACACTAATGACGACGAGAAGAGCCAGCTGCTGAACGAGCTAAGGCAATTTGACTCAAAGCCCGAGTGCAATAAGACGTCCCTAGAGAGGCAGCTCAGTTACATGTTCTCAGTCATGGAGGGCTGACGGACCTTAGCTTATTGCCCAATGTTAACGCTTTTATCTTCTGCGCATCACAGATTTGACGCTTCGCAAGCCCTGGAGCGTGGAAGGAATTGCAGAACCTGCTAGTGACCAACGATGATGGCATAGATAGCGTGGGGCTGCGATATCTGGTGGAGGAGCTCGCCTCAAGGGGGCTCGAAGTCTATGTTATAGCGCCTGCCTCACAGGTGAGCGGCGCCAGCAAATCTAACTCCTTCAGAGTGAAGGTGGAGAAGCGTAGAGTTGAGGGGGCTAGGGAGGCCTGGGCGATAGATGGGAGGCCCGCGGACGCTGTGGCCATAGGAATAAAGGCGCTGCTGCCCTCGAGACCCGCGATGGTTGTATCGGGAATAAACATTGGCCCCAACATGGGTCTCGTGGACTTCTTCACGAGCGGCACAATAGGCGCAGCCATTGAGGCCTCTCTGCTAGGCGTTAAGGCAGTGGCGTCTAGCTATGCGGTGCTGCGCGGCCTCAGGGATGAAAAGGATCTAAGAGGTCTCAGGACTGCATCCATGATTACAGCTGATATAGTGTCGAGACTTGTAGATATAATTTATGAGCTGGCCGACATAGATATCATAAACCTCAACTTCCCCAGAGGGGAGCCCAAGGGAATAACTATAGCGCCTATAGCAAACATCGCTAACATAGAGATCTATAATGGCGAGGACGAGAACACCTACCACGTGCTCGGCTGGAGGACTGACGACCTCGGCGTGGCTTACTCGGGGGGAGAGGAAGGAAGCGACGTTGACGTTGTCAAGAAGGGCTACGCCTCACTGACTCCTATATGTATAAGGTGCCTGAGCGTCGCTACCTATCCCGTGAGCTCCCTGGGCAGGCTCAAAGAAGCCCTCGCAGGGCTCCTCTAGAGCCCATCCATTAGACTTACTTCAGGTTCTAACCTCCACTTAACAGCTCCACCTTGATGACCAGGGCAGGCAGGCCCTGTATACTGCTATTATAAGCGAGGGGTTCACTGCCCCAAGAGCCTTGGGTGGACACTTGTCCCTGCAACTTAACGTGAGGGTTTTGTTGCCCAGTTTCACTTCTATCTCGTCCCTGCCTAGGAGCCTCACCTCAAAATTTCCACCATTGACTGCACCCCATTTAAGCTTAGAGCTGAGCAGGCTCACGCCAACGTCCTTAGGTGGCTTTAGCCACATCAGTGAGAGCGAGGCCATATCCGCTGCCGTCCTGGCCTCAGCCGTCAGCCCTCTAGCTTTGAAGCTCGCCTCTTCCACGAGGAGCGCCGAGGCCCCAAGCTCTACAGAAATAAATGTTAGCATCGCCGCCGAGCCTGTTGTGTCTGCGTCCATGAGCTCTACTGCGTTGCTGAGCCCTACCATCATAGGCGCACTAAGCTCCCTAAGCGCGGCGAGCCTCTCAAGTGAACCCCAGAGGCCTGGCACCAAGGGGGGCCTTATCACCGGGTCTAGAATTGGCCTGACGCCTTGGCTTATCGCATGCTTCATATAGTCTCTTACAAGGCTTATCTCACTATCATTGCTCACGGTTATTACAAGGTACTTGCCGCTGGCCCACGAGAGATCCCTGAGCTGCCACGGCCTAAGGCTCAGGAGCACTTCAAACTCTGAGGAGTACTTACTCAGGACCTCAGACCTTGCGTCAAGGCCTAGAGCGATTTTAACGTCGCTTATCGCGGCCAGGACGTCCATAAGCATGCCTTCAGCTTTCTCAGTTATGGGAGCCAGCACTACTACGTCGGCTCCATCGGCAGCTAGAGTCTTGGCTGTATCAGCTATTTCTTCTACTCTCTCAGACCCCTTGATAGCTATCTCTGAGAGAACCCTTACGGGGGGAGGCCTGATAGGGATAAGTTCGCGATTTCTGAGGCTCCCTAAGGCCTCCCTAGCCATGGCGCTTACAAGGTCGGGCCTATACTTCTCTAGGCTGAGGTCCTTGCTAAGATTAAGGTCCCCTTTCTCCAAAAGCTGAGCCAGGAGCCCTAAGCCCTCAGGGCCTTTATACACATTGGCGCCTACCAGCTCGGCGCTCCATGGATAGCTTCCTGGAATTATTATGTAATCATAGTTTGTCCCCGCCCTTTGAACTATTGTAGCCCTAAGGCTCTCAGGGTCCAAGAAAAGCAAATCATCAACTTCTAAGAAGTCAACGTCAATACCGTGAGGCGCCCTCTTCATTATAGTATCCCTAAACTTAGAAGCCTCGCCTGTGACTACGAGAAGTACCTTAGTCATAGTATCAGCAGCTCCCTCTCTGCTCCTCTACCCTCCAGGCCCAGCAGGGATACCTTGAAGCTGGTGCCGTCGCCTAGCTCAACTTCCTCCATGTCCAGCGCAAGAGCTGCCGCCACCCTGCCTATGGAGTCCCCCTTCATTATACCGCTGCCGCTGGTCCCAGCCACCACCACGAGGCCACTCGAGTAGGGCTCATATATTACAGGCAGCCCGTCAAAGCTTATGTCATAATGCCCTGCCCACGAGGCCTCTGGGTACTTAAGGCCAAGCTGAGGGAAGTAGAGGCTCAATACTGGCAGGATCCCGTATGTGTAGTACCTCTCCTCGGCCGTTGGGTTTTCGTCCCTGGCAAAGGGCCTGCCAAGCTCATCAGCCATCCCAACCCAGAAGGTATTCTCCGCAGGGTTGGGCCTTATGTAGGCGCCCTTAGGCAGAACGGTGAACGGCATTACCTTCTCGCTGTTAAGACCTTCAGCATAAAGCACCGACCTTAGCTCCTGCGTATCGGCCTTTATCACGAAGATCTGCCTCTTCTTGGGCCTGCTGTAGGTGTCTATCCCTATAGGGTTCAGGAGGTCGTTGGCCCAGACCCCCATGGCAGCCACTACCTTCTTCTTGGCCTCCAGGACCCTTCCATCCCCTAGCCTGACGCCACTGACCCTAGCCTCCTCCCAGGGGAATGGCTCGCCCTCTATGCCAAGCGGCTTAGTGGGGGAGATCAAGAACTCCTTCACTGGGACTCCGAGCTGAAACTCCACGCCCATAGACTTGAGCTTACCATAATAATAGTCTACCAGCTTCTCGGCGTCTAGAACCCCGGCATACTTGAACAGGTACCCCTTTACTATGTCACCTACGCCAACTATTTTAGACTCCTCGCTCCCGCTGACATCCGTCCTCATGTGTAACAGCCTGCTAAGAGTCTCTGGCTGAAGTTCATCGACGTCAACCCCCATGGACTCAGCCGCCTTAACTCCCTGTCTTACTATTTTATCAGAGCTGGCGTCGACAGCAAAGAGGTAGCCCACCTTAAGCATCCCTAAGCTAAAGCCCTCATCTTGGATCTTCTCATAAAACGTTATGCTTCCCTTGGCTAGCATCAAATTTACTTTGTTTGTGAACGCCGCTCTGAACGCTGCGGCGCTCTTAGATGTATCACCAGCCCCTACGGAGTCCTCCTTATCAATAACTATTACCGAGGAGTCAGGGCTCATCGACTTTATGTGATAAGCAGTGGCAAGTCCCGTTATGCCAGAGCCTACTACTATGTAATCGTACATTTGACCTCCTAGTGTATACATTGCCGAGCAGTGGCTTTTATTAGGTATCTATCGTAAGAAATCCCACGACCTAACCTTTTGATTTGAATTAATGAGGCTAACTATTTAGTTTTTCCTTACAATATAGAGCAGGGTAACTATGGGAGAGCTCACTAGGACTAAGGTCATCACATGGGCCAAGCAGGCCTCACGCGAAGCAGGCCTTGACTCATCCCAGGTAGAGTTCGAACTGCTGAGGCTTCAGGCAAGCAGCCCACAGGAGCTCTTTACTAAGGCCCTCAGCACCTTTGCATCATGGAGCCTCTTAGACCCCAGGTGGGAAGAGGCCGCAAGGAGGCTCGTCCTCTACGAGATATATGATGAGAGGGGCTTAGAAGCTCCTGCCAAGCTTGAGGGCATAGAGTCCTGGGCGACCTGGGTAGGCCTCAACCTACTTTATGAAAGGTACCTTGCTAAGCGTAAAGGTTTAGTAGTTGAGACCCCCAACGAGGCGCTGGAAAGGGTCGCCTCCTTCGTGGCCGAGGCGGAGCTCGGCCTCGGAGGCTCCCTTGACGCTGCTAGGCAGGAGTTCTACGAAATAATGTCGTCAGGAAGATTTATGCCAAATAGCCCTACAATAATGAACTCTGGGACTAAGTACCACCAGCTAGCTGCATGCTTCGTTATACCTCTAGAGGACGACATGGACTCTATATTCTCAGCGCTCAACACTGCAGCCTGGATTTTCAAGACTGGGGCGGGAGCGGGCTTTGACTTCACCCCCCTAAGAGGTAGGGGCTCACCGCTCTCGTCTGGAGGCACCGCTAGCGGCCCTGTCAGCTTTATGAAGCTCTTCGACGAGGTAGCCGACGTAATCAAGGAGGGAGGCAGAAGGAGAGCAGCTATGATGGGGGTGCTTCACGATGTTCACGCCGACGTGGAGGACTTCATAAACTCAAAGCTGTCAGGCGGCCTGGAGAACTTTAACATAAGCGTAGGAGTTCATGACGCTTTCATGATGGCTGCCCTAAGTGATAGTGAGTGGAACCTCTATGACCCGAGCGAATGCCCCCAGCTAGTGGGCCTCCTCAGCGGTGACCTGCCTGACCTTTGGAGAAGGTGTAGCCCCAGGAAAACCGTGAAGGCAAGCTCTCTGCTCGAGGAGGCCGCGAGGGCCGCCTGGGAGACTGGGGACCCAGGCCTTGTGTTCCTTGACACAATAAATCAGCACAACCCAACTCCAAGGCTTGGCAGGATAAGGGCCACGAACCCATGCGGGGAGACCCCGCTCTTGAGTTGGGAGGCCTGTAACTTAGGGTCGCTTAACCTTGGGCGCTATGTTAAGAATGACGGCATAGACTGGGAGCTGCTAGAACATGATATAAGAATTGCAGTCAGATTCCTGGACGACGTAATAGAGACCTCCTGGTACCCAAGGCCTGAAATAGAGGCCGCCGTTAAGCGCACCAGAAAAATAGGGCTCGGCGTAATGGGCTGGGCTGACATGCTAGCCAAACTAAGGATACCCTATGATAGCGACTCAGCGCTGTACCTTGCTGATAAGCTGATGGAATTCATAGCCTACGTTGCTAGGGACGAGAGCAACAGGCTTTCAAGGGAGAGAGGACCTTACCCTGAGTTTCCAGGAAGCATACATAAGGATGGAAGGTTTAACTTTGAGCCACAGGTCAGCAGCTCGCAGATCTATGATGAGTCGAAGGTCTCTGATGCTGTTCGCTCAATAGTTAGCTCAAGGCCTAAGCTTGACTGGGAAAAGGTAAGGTCTGAGATGATGGAAGGCACCAGGAACGCCACTGTGACAACGATCGCACCTACAGGGAGCATAAGCATAATAGCAAACGCTAGTAGCAGCATAGAGCCTTTCTACTCATTGATATACATAAGGCAGAGCTCCCTCTTCTCATGGGTTGAGCTAAATAGATTCCTGAGAGATTGGCTCCAGGAGAGCGGCAACTTAAACGCGGAGAAAATCAAGGACATTATAAGGCACGGAGGATCCGTCAGGGGCCTGAGCTGGGTTCCAAACGACATTCAGGCAGTCCTTGGCACGGCGCTTGACATAGACTGGAGGTGGCACGTCAAGATGCAGGCGGTCTTCCAGAGGTGGGTTGACAATGCTGTCAGTAAGACCGTTAACATGAGGAGAGACGCTACCATTGATGATGTTAAGGGGGTTTTCATCGAGGCCTGGCGGCTTAAGTGCAAGGGCATAACAATATTTAGAGATCAAAGCAAGGGAGTTCAGGTTATGAGTGTAAATCAAAACATTGATGCCCTCATCAGGGAGCCGCCAAAGCTGAAGATAAGGGCTAAGGCTAAGATGGTACCCGGTGTTGTAAATGTCGAGGGCTCCACCCTCTCAACGGTCAGCGAAGAATATGCCGGCGGGTGCCCGACCTGTGACCTCTAAGAGGAGGACTTAGGCACAGCGACTATAATTCTTCTATTCTTTGCACGAACCTCTACAGAGCCGTCAGCAATTAGCCTCTTAAGTATCTTCCTGGCCACTGACAGCTTTACGTTGAGCGCAGATGCTAGCTTTGCTGGCGTCACGTAGTTCATCTTCGTTATGTCCCTCTTGGCCCTATTTATGAGCTCTGGTGTGACGTCGAGCGCGGGCAACGCCGTCTGCGCTCTGGCCTGCGGCCTTGGGCCTTTGGCTCCCTGAGCCTTCCTGCCCTGCTCCTGCCTTCTTGGCTGCTCTGACACTTAGCATCACCTAACCTATGAACGACTTAGGCTAGTTTAAAAAGATTAAGAGCGAGTGGATCACCTTAGAACGATATCGTCGTACCCCCTATTTCTCCCCGTCCCCTCTCCTGCTCGCCGCCAAGAGTTGAGCCTATCTCCCTCAGCCTAGTAAGTATGGGGTTCAGTTGACCGGTTTTAAAGTAGTTGTCAAGGGTGTTCCTCATGCTTGAGGTGTGCTCTATGTCAAGCTCCAGGAGCTCCTCAAGTATCTTGACAGTCCTCTCCCACACGTCAACGAGGAGGTCCCTGGGCGCGTTCGTAGTTATGAAGGGATCCTGTAACCAGTCGTCAAAAGCCTTTATGGTTCTCATCATATGGCTAAAGGCGAGCCTAGTGTTAACTATAAGCTCAAGCCTGTCAGCCTGCGATATCCTCTTCTCGTTCTCCTTGAATGTCTGAAGTATGCTCTGCTGCATAAGCACCCATCTATCCAGGTTACGCAGGAAGTCTGTTATATCTTGCCTGGACGACACTTCCCGCACCTCTGCGCGAGAAAGGCCTCCAGGCCTATTATTTTGATGCATTAGGGGCCCGCACTGGGCAGCTCTTTAACTTAAGACAAACCGCCTCCCTCCTTATTACCACCTGCTACTTCTTCATAGCGTTAATGAAGATAACTATATTAATTTTCACAACATACAATTGTAGGCAAGGTAACCCTCAATGAGAGGATGGAACGGCAGGCTGTTGTGGATCGACTTGACTAGGAGGGAGTCAAAGGTCGTTGGGTACCCTGCCGAGTGGGCCCTGATGTACCTTGGAGGCAGGGGGCTTGCGGCCAGGATCCTCTGGGAGTACATGAGGCCAGGAGCTGACCCCTTGGGACCTGATAACCTCCTGATATTTGCAATTGGACCCCTCACAGGCCTTCCAGGACCTAGCACAGGTAAGCTTCAGGTGGCGGCCAAGAGCCCCCTTACTGGGGGCTACGGGGACGGCAACGTTGGAACCACGTTCTCCAATGAGATGAGGAAGGCGGGCCTTGACGCTATAGTGTTCAGCGGGGCCTCTGATAAGCCAGTCGTCGTTGAAATAGAGAATACTAAGGTCAACTTTGAGCCTGCTGACGACCTGTGGGGCCTTGACACCTGGACCACCGAGGAAAGGCTGAGGAAGCGCTATGGCCGCTTTGCAGGCATAGTGGAGATAGGCCCTGCGGGTGAGCACCTGGTTAAGTTTGCAACCATTATAAGTCAAGAGGGCAGGAGCGGGGGGAGGCCCGGGATAGGCGCTGTCATGGGCTCTAAGAAGATCAAAGCAGTGGTCATGAGGGGCAGTGAGAAGTACGAGCTTTATGATAACAAGGAGTACATGGCTGAGGCCACCAAGGCCCTCATAGAGATAAAGAATAGGCCTGGGTACCCGTTCTGGATGCGCCAGGGTACCATGGCTACCATAGACTGGGCCCAGGAGACTAGCGTGCTTCCCACCTATAACTTCAATGAGGGGGTCTTTGACGGCTTTAAGGGAATAGATGGCTATACTATGGAGAGCATGAAGGTGGAGCAGAGGGGCTGCCCTAACTGTAACATGCAGTGCGGCAATGTAGTGCTTGACAGAGCCGGAGTCAAGAGCGAGCTAGACTATGAGAACGTGGCGCTTCTTGGGAGCAACCTTGGCATTGATCACTTAGCAGATGCGGCGTACCTTAACAGGATAGGGGATCAGATGGGCTATGACACGGAAAGCCTTGGGACCACCCTGAGCTGGGCCATAGAGGCTAGTCAGGCAGGGCTTCTGAAGGATTACGACGGCGGCCTAAAGCTTGAGTGGGGAGACGCTAAGACTCTGGCGGACGTGGCTTACCAGATAGCCAACAGGTCAACGCCGTTGGGAGACCTGTTAGCCGAGGCCAGCTCGGGCGCCTGCAGAAAGGTAGGGGGCTGCGACTTCTCAATGGACGTCAAGGGGCTTGGGGTAAGCGCATATGACTGCCACGCAGCCCCAGGCATGGCTCTTGCCTTTGCAACGAGCCCTATAGGGGCCCACCATAAGGATGCCTGGGTTATAAGCTGGGAGGTCCAGAACGACAGGTTCGCGTACAGCAAGGAAAAGGCCGCCAAGGTTATAGAGCTGCAGAGGATAAGGGGTGGACTCTTTGAGAGCTTCACCACCTGCAGGCTGCCATGGGTTGAAGTAGGGCTCAACATAGAGCACTACCCACTGCTGCTATACTACTCAACAGGCGTCAAGTACACATGGGACGACCTCTATGCTATAGGTGACCGCATCTACGCTCTGATAAGGGCTCTCTGGATAAGGGAGAAGGGAGGCTGGAGCAGGGACTATGACATGCCACCCGCCAAGTGGTTTAAGAGGCCTTTGACTAAGGGGCCACTAAGTGGCATGCACCTGGACTATGACAAGTATAACCAGCTGCTAAACTACTACTATGAGCTGAGAGGCTGGGACTACAACGGCGTTCCCACCAAGGCGACCCTCCATAGGCTAGGCCTCGACTTCGTTATACCGGAGCTTGAAAAGTACGTAAAGCTAAGCTAAGGCGGTGGCACGAAGAACCAGAGCTTGCCCCTGTGGTAGTCCCTTATGACAGCCCTAGCCGCCTCCTCTACGTTAGGTTCATGAGTGCTCTTGTATATCCACATTCTCTTTGCCGCCAGCTCCTCAAGTATCTTGTAAGGATTCCTCTCAACTATTCCATAGGCTTCCACAACAGAGTTAGGGTTATACTTCAAAGCTCTCTCAAGCAGAAGCATCGCGGGCTTCACTGGATCGTAGAGCTCCTCTGGGCTCTTGCCTCTAATTACAGACTCCAGCTCATCACCCTCGATAGGTATGGTGCCTGGGGTGTCTATGATGTATAAGTCGCTAGCAACCCTGTAGATAGTGTAACTTTTAGTGTACCCCCAGCTTCCTGGCACCTTGCTAACAGGGGCGCTTTTATAGCCCTTTAGCATGTTTATCAGGCTGGACTTGCCTGTCTTGGGGTAGCCAACCACGCAGTAAGTCGAAGGGCCGCCCGCCTGAGACATCTTTTTAAGCTCGGCCTTCAAGGTCCCCTTACCGTAACCCTTAAGGCTTGAGACTAGCGCTGCAGCGATACCACGGGAGTTGAAGTACTCCAGCCACGCCCTAGCCACAGACCTGGGTATTAGGTCAGATTTGTTGATAACTAACAGGACCTTCTTATTGAAGGCCTTTGCCATCTCCTCAACTCTGAGACTTCGGGTGCCCAGCGGATCCCTTGCATCAAGGACCTCAAGCACGCCGTCGGACCTTTTTATTATTCTGGCCAGGGATCGCCAGTCTGCCAGCTGCATATAGCTTTCCCTAGATTAGGCCCTCAGCGGCAAGTTAAGTGTTTATAAACGTTTACTACTATTTATGCGTTATATCAGCTCCGGAAGTCATGATATTGCGGCAAGCATCTGAGCTTATAAGCTTTGCTCTTCTAACTAGATAGATGCAAGTATTTGGGGGGTCAGCGAGTGTCAGCCGCTGAACAGCCTAAAAAGGACTCCGAGGCAGCCTCTCAGAGGTCCTCTAAGTGCCCCCCTGACCACATAATTTATGACCCTAACACTGGCGCCAGGATATGCCTTGACACTGGCGAGATTATAGAGGAGCAGGTTATAGGTGATGAGGCCGAGTGGAGGGCCTACACGCCTGACGAGAGGGCCAGGAGAACCAGGGTTGGAGGCCCGCTGTCGCTTGCCAAGCCAAACATGGGCCTTGATGTTTACCTAAGCGGGTTCCACGAGGGAAGCGGTAAGAGGATAAGGGGGCTCTCCAGGAGGATAGAGAACCTAAGACTACAGCGCAGCTTTAAGATGGGGAGGACGCTAAGCGGCATCGAGAAGAACATAAACCAGGCCCTCAAAATACTCGACGAGATAGCCACCAGAATGGAGCTCTCGGATGGAGTTAAGGAGGAGGCCTCCAAGCTCTACAGGGACGCCACTGAGAAGGGCCTCACCAGAGGCAGGAGCATAGAGAGCGTTGTTGCTGCTACTCTCTATGCCGCTTGTCGTAAGCTCAAGATACCTTGCACCATTGATGATATAGCTAAGAACCTACCCAGCAAAAACGCCGACGTCAAGAGAGAGATCGCCAGGTGCTACAGGCTGCTTGTGAGGGATCTAGGAGTCGATATACCTGTCATAGAGCCAGAGCTATTCATAGGCAGGATAGTAAGCGCCCTTGGCCTGCCGGACTATATAACCATTGAAGCTGCCAAGATACTGAGAGAAGCCAGAAGCAAGGGAGTTACCGCCGGCAAAGACCCGAGCGGCCTAGCAGCTGCAGCTGTTTACCTGGCCGCTCTGAAGAACGGCCTAAGAAGGACCCAGAAGGAAATAGCCCACGTGGCCGGCGTTACCGAAGTCACCGTAAGAAACAGGTACAAGGAGCTTGTGGGAGATGAGCTTAAGGGAGAAACTCAGTAACGTCCTTTTCTCATTTTATGCCTTTTTTAGTTAAGGGTAACAATAGCTATAGGCTTGACCTCTCACATAATAAGACTTCAAATTATTAGATTACTGAGATCCGTAGCCCTGAGCACTGTTTAGCTTTTCGCCATAAAGTTGCCTTAAGTTCGCCTCTACAACTCCAGTGATATTGGAGAGAAGGCCCGTCAAAAGGCGTCAGCTCTCCTCAGGCCTTGTTCTCATAATTTTAGGCTTCCCCATTATTAGCCAGTACTCTATCTGAGCTCCCGGCTTGAGCCTCTCCAGGAGCTCAGGGTCATCCTTAGGCTTCTCCACCTCTATAGTATCGTAGGTCTCTAAATCCATTAGTTGAATTGAGTCGCCCAGGTCCGCGAGAACCTGTCCATTCCTCTTCTCAATTATTGGGACCTGAACCTGGGTGTCAGTGGGCGCCACCAGCGTCTTCTTAGTGCCGGTGAACAGGCCTATTGCAACTACGTGGGCTTTAGCGCTGCCGTGTTTCCCGGTCTTTGCCTTTGTGATCTCAACTATTCTACAGGGCTCTCCATCAATTACAATGTAATTGCCTTTCTTTAGGTCACCCAACGTGGCAAACTGAACGCTCATTTTGTCTTACACCCAAAAGCCTACCTACCGCTCTCTCTTTAAAAAGGTTCCTCCGCGACATAGGCTGCCGCTCACTAAGCGAGCCTCTCAATGATTATACTAAGGTAGCCGGCGTTCCTTCCTCTTGGCCTTGACGATCCAATGTCAGCTGAAACGACTCTAAGCGCCTCGCCCATCCTCTGTTTCATTATTAAGTAAACATCTACTAGCTTACAGGCATTGTCACTATCTGCGTAAAGCTCTACCTGTTTGAAGCCCTTGTTAAATTCCAGTATGGCCTGCAGAGCATAGTCTTCAGCTGAACTGCTTGAGGTTACATTTATTCTGCTCCTGCTCTCCATGGCATTTCCCAAAACCACTATGGATTTACTGGCTTTTTAGCTTAACTGTGACTTTGGTCCTACGCCTTCTTCGAAGGGCCCCTTCTCGAAGCATAGTCGCTTTAGGAGCCCAGCGCTAGAACTAGGTTGAGGGGCTTTGCTTCGCATTGCTATAGTTGGCGGGTGCGGCGCCGCGGGCTCGGTGACCGCCGCTGCCCTTGCTAGGGGCGGCGCCGAAGTTGAGATAATAGATAGGGCCAAGAAGGGCTGCAGCAGCGAGGATATTGAAGTAGAGGGCCTTTGGAAGGGACATCTACCAGTATGCGGTTGGGACTCAGCAAGAGGACCCTATGACATTGTTATCCTCTTCACTAAGGCATACGATGCTGAGAGCGCCATAAAAGAGGCTGTAAGACTTAATGCTAAGCTCTACATTTCCCCTCACAATGGTCTTGGCCCGCTCGAGCTTCTTGAAGACACCACTGGAAGTAGGGCTGCAGGTGCCATAGTCTATTATGGAGCTACAAAGATGTCCAGGTGCAGATCTAAGTACAATGGGGGCAGGAGAGTAATACTTGGATGTCGCAAGGGCTGCGACATAGCTCTATTAAAGGACCTCTCCGAGGCCTTAAACGCTGGCAGCCTTGACGCTACAGTAGTCACGCCCGATGACTTTCAGTCAGAAAGGTGGCTTAAGCTGGCAGTTAACAGCGCCATAAACCCTGTCACGGCACTCTCCTGGGATAGAAATGAAGTAATAATTAAGGACGAAGTCGCCAGAGATCTTGCTGCTGATCTTGCAACGGAAACGGGCAGCGTGGCATCACAACTTGGCATAAAGCTCCATGATGATCCTGTTGAAGCTACCTATAGGACTGCTAGCGAAACGGCTGACAACTGTAGCTCAACAGTCCAGGACCTAGCAGCTGGCAGGGAGACGGAGCTTAAGTATATTAACCTAGCTGTCTGGAACGCCTCAGTAAGCTTACAGGTACGCGCCGTAGCAAACCTCTCTGTGTACAGGGCTGTGGAGGTGGCCTCTAGGTGGCTGAGAGGGAGAAGGTCACCGTGCGCAAGATCGTAAGCCTCAAGGGCAAGAAGCCTATAGTAATGATAACAGCCTACGACTACCCTACTGCAAGGATCGTCGACGAGGCGGGTGTTGACATAATACTTGTTGGAGACTCCCTCTCTATGACTGTCCTCGGCAACCCCTCAACCCTGCAAGTTGACATGGATGACATGCTAAGGCACACAGCAGCAGTGTCAAGGGCTCAGCCTAAGGCGCTGCTAGTGGCTGACATGCCATTCCTAAGTTATGAGGTAAACGTAAATGAAGCTGTGAGAAATGCTGGCGAGTTCCTCAGAGTCGGCGCAGATGCAGTTAAACTTGAGGGAGGTTCAGAGTACGTAGATGTAGTTAAGGCTTTAACACGCGCCGGCATCCCAGTCATGGGTCATATAGGCTTAACTCCTCAAAAACACAAGCTCCTGGGAGGCTACAGGCTTATGGGCAAAACGGCCGGGGAGGCGAAAGAGATAATTGATGACGCAGAGGCTATAGCCGAGGCCGGCGCCTTCTCAATTGTAATAGAGTATACAGCTTCTGAGGTCGCCGCAGAGATCACTAAGAGGGTTAAGGTGCCTACTATATGTATAGGCTCGGGCCCCTCCTGTGATGGTCAAGTACTGGTAATTCATGATATACTAGGGCTGTCTGAAAGCTCGCCGCCCTTTGCCAAGAGGTACGTAAATCTCAAGGAGGTCATAGCCTCAGCAGTAAAGTCGTATAAGGATGACGTAGAGAACGGCAAGTTCCCCCAAGATGGCATGTACTGGCACATGAAGGATGGAGAGTACGACAAACTGCTAAATATGCTCCGCGGCAGCACGTCACCTGAGTCTTAGATTAGCTTCACTGAGCTTTCTGAACAGCTCCTCCCTAACGCTCATTATAAAGCTTCCAGCGTCCTGGGATCCAGACTCTATAGCGTCAAGGCTCTCCTCAAGCTTCCTTGAAGCCTCCTCATTTAGCATGTCGCTAAAGGGCGAGCCAGCGAGCATCTTGTAGACCTCTATCCCGAGGCGAGTCGGTATTAAGAACTTCAGCTTCTTAGTCTCAATCACGTACCCGTGCCTTAAGTTCGCCTCTATTACTTTGGCGTATGTACTCGGCCTTCCTATGTTCTTCTTCTTCATCAGCATAACAAGGTCGCCGCTCCTGTAAGGCTGTATGAGACTCCCCTTAAACATAATCACGTTAGTTAATGGAACCTCATACTCCTTATTAGTCTCTCTCAGGACCCAGGACTCTATCTTTGGACGCATTATCGCTGTAAAGCCCTCCTTTACTACCGCCGTCACCACCTCCATAGTCTGAGTGAGGCTACCGAGCCTCAGCGTCACTGAGGCCTTCTCGAGCGTTGCAGGAGTCATCTGACTTGCCATGAACCTCTCAAATATTAGCTGATATAGCTTGTAATGAGCACCTGAAAGCGCTATAGGAACCTTTAGGGAACCATCAAGGATAGCCCTCTCAACCTCCTCAGCGCTCAGGGGCCTCGTGGGCCTTATGGCCTCGTGAGCTCCGCCAGTACCCCAGCCTCTTGGCTTGTAATACTGGGCAAGTCCATGAGACTCAAGGTACTGCTTCGCAACTGCCATGCCTGCCTCTGAAATCCTTGTTGAGTCTGTTCTGTGATATGTTATTAGCCCTGAATAGAAGAGGTCCTGAGCCAGCTTCATCGTAAGCTCTGCCGAGTAACCAAGCTTGGCTGAAGCATCAAAGATCATCTCATCCGTGGTGTATGGGGGCATCGGATTTACGTCCTCGGTCCACACCTTCTCCGTAACGGCGACTGCTACGTTGAGCTTTGAAGCGTTCTCGGCCTCCTCGTCTGATTTTGTGTAAAATATAACTGGGGTGCCAGAGGGCAGCAGGCCCCTGACCTTATAGCCCATGACCTCCTTGTACTCGTTATACCTGTCTATTATCCAGCCCAGGACCGGGGTCTGAACCCTTCCAGCCCCGAGCCAATTCTTGTTCATCTTAAGCCAGAGGTACTGGCTAGTCACAAAGCCTATCCACCTATCGTCTATTCTTCTTGCGATCTGCGCGTTCACTAGGTTTACATCTATGGAGCCTGGATGCCTTAGGGCCTCCATAAAAGCTCTCGGAGTCACCTCATGAAATGCGCTTCTGTAGATGTTTTGGTTATATGGTCTCATCGTAAGGTAAAGGTCCCACGCTATCTTCTCCCCCTCCCTATCAGGATCTGTCATTATGATTACTCTGTCGACTTGCATTGCGAGCTTTCTCAGGGTATCAGCTATGCCCTTAGAATCTATTATTGCAGTTGAGCCGCACCTTGGACACCTGTCAACGTTTTCAGTGAACTGGTAGCCGCAGCTGAGGCACCTCTTTATTGTAGTGTAGACAGGCTGTATAGCGTTGTTAAACCTGACCCCAAAGAGGCTGTTGTTGGCCTCGTCGCTTCCCTCTATTACAAGGTCATATATGTGACCCTTAGATGCAGTTATGGTTATCAAGTGCACGGTGCCTGTTTCCTGGTCAACTACCGTAGTTTCATATATGCTAACCCTTCCTTCAGACCTCTTCGCTGGTCTGCCCCAGAAGTTAGCTATGGTCTTTGCCTTAGTGGGCGACTCCACCACTATAAGCTCCGTCACTATGTTGACCTGCTTTCTCTCGCCCTTCTCAGACCTGCTGGTCTCTATCTCGCGCATCACGTCCTCAAGATTTATAGTGTTGAAGTCCACGAAGGTCGCCTGGCTCATCCACCTAAGTCTGTCCTCCATAGCGTCTACAAGCTCCTTCATGCTGTCGATTATGACTGAGAGCCCTTTGGTCATAGCTCCATGATAAAGCCTGCTGGTTCTACCGCTCGCCTGCAAATAGGACGGCGCGTCAGGCGAGTAGAGCCATATTGATGAACCCTCCCTCCTGAGCACCATTGTGCCTATCCTCAGAACTTGCCCGTCCTGTGTAATCATTTTGTTGAACTCCTCGACCGCCTTAGCTGAGGCCTCCAGGACGAGCTCCCTCAACGCCTCCAGCTTTCCCTTAGCTTCTATTTCACCCCTAATGGCGGCTGACAATATGTTACTCTCGACGTTAAAGCTCTTGAGCAGGTTCTCTAGCTTTTCCCTATACTCCTTAAAGCTGCTATCTTTGTCCTCAAGGAATATTAGGGCCCTGAGGAGCCTCCTGGGCGAGAGAAGGGCGGTCTTGAGCTCTATCTTTACTGCTGGAGTCCCAAGGAATAAAGCATAACGGATGACCTCGGGCAGGTCAATGCCCCTTACCAGCGCACCGTACCTGCTCGCAAGGCCTATGGCTATGTCAGCCTCGCCTGACGAGAGCTTCTCCACTGCCCTCCTGGAGTTACTTATCGCCTGAACGGCTCTGATCCCAGCCTCCGAGAGTTTGCTCATGAGCTCCTTAACATAAGCTTTCCCATAAGCTTGAGAGACAAATATCAGGCCTCCCTTCCCAAGTCTCTTAGCTAAGCTTACGGCTAATTCCACAGGCGAGTTCGTTATGAGAAAAGTATCTACGACGTTCCTGAGGTAGTCAGTGCCGCCACCTATTTCAAAGCCTAATAGCTCCCTAAATATGAGATGCTTTACACCTTTAGGCCTTCCAGTGGCTGACGCTATTACTAGCTGGCCTTTAGGGCCTTCAAGTACCTTCTCGCTAAGCTTAAGCGACAGTGAACTTATATCGCTCTGAAGCTGCCTGATCCTCTCCTCGCTCCTCCCAGAGGCCTCTAATGTTGCCAGCTCAAGTTTCTCCTGAACTATCTTAAACGCCGTAGCTATGGAGTCCTCGTCAAACCCTATGAGTATCAGGGCTCTATCTATATTCTTGCTATTCCGTAACAGGCTATCAACGTCGTCAACTATCATTAGATTAAACGGCGACTGCTTCTTAAGCATGTCAAAGTTCTTTACCATGAAGCCTGGAGTTATCACAACAACGGAATAGTCCCCTTTTGTTATCTTATCTAACATTTGACCTCTTTGGTTCTTTGGAAGGCTGCTGTAGTAAAAGGCGACCCTGTCCCCCAACATTGAAGCGAGCCTTTCAGCCGTCTGCGCTACCAGGTTCTCTGTCGGGACAAGGTACATTACTTTGTAGTTCTCCTGCAATACCTTGAAGGCAGCGTAAGCCATCAGTAGGGTGGTCTTTCCAACACCTGTTGGCGCCACTATGGAGAAGCTCTCCTCTGAGAGGAGCCTCCTAGCCCAGCTCTTCTGAGCACTTGAAAGCTTGAAACCGTATTTCTCCTCAAAGAACTTCGAGAATTCACGAAAGCTCTTTTCCATGAGATATAGCGAGGAATAACCCTTTAACTTGCCCTCCTTCGCCAGCTCAAGCCCTATCTCAAGTATGTCGCTGCTTTTAGGCTCTCTTGGGAGGCAAACTGTACAAGGAAGCCCCTTCTCAAGTCTGTCTGCTGTTATCTCCCTGCCGCAGTTAGGACACATTCGCTCGTAGATCGGCAGTAGCGCGGGCACAGCTTTTCTCCCATTATACCGTATTCAGGTTTCTCACAAGCTAGGGTATTAAGGCTTACAGGCCACGCCACCAGCACAGCCACTCGCTGATTTAAATGATATACATTAAGTAATCACTATCTACTGGGCTGCTTGCCAGAGGGCTGAGAGGGCTTTGAATGAAGTGCTGGCCTGTACAGGGTCGTTAACTAGGAGGCTCATAGGCTCATCGTTTGTAGGGTCCTTAACTATAACCATTAATGAGGACTTAGAGACTACAGAGTCTGCATAGAGCGAGGCCACGTTGCTCTTCAGCTTAACCCCGGGCGACTGAGGAAGCTGAGGCGTAAAGCTCGCTAGAACTCTAACGTCAGAAATGTATGTGGCCAGGGAGCTGACGAGCTTGCCCAGATAATCACCATTTGCCAGCACGTAAACAGCGGTGACGTAAACCAGCGAGGAAGTCCTGAAATAATCTACGGCGGCACTTATCACATTAAGGAGGCCCCTGACCACTGTGGCCGGAGGGGACGAAAGTCTCTTGTCAAACTTCTCTAACATCTTAACCGCGCTCTCTACATCCTTTACCTTTCTCCTCATTTCCTCCTCTATCCTTATGATGCTCATTGCAGCCAGCGACTGGGGGCTTATAGCTTTGTACCAACCGCTTGGATCACGATAAACCATGCCCTTAGACTCAAGGACCCTTATAACGTCATATATTCTGGGGAGGGGCACGCCGCTTATTGCGCTTGCCTCCTTTGGATCCTTAGCTCCTTGAAGGAGGGCCACATAAAGCTTCGCCTCATAAAGCGTTAGATCCAGGGCCCTCCTGAGCACCTCTATTATGTTGTCCTCACCGCTCAATCCTTGCCCTGCCCTTTATTTGATGCCGCAAAGACCTAATATCTCCTACTCCTACAAAGGAAACAGAATTGTCTAGCTATTATCAACAAATCTAAAGAATAATTATAAAATAACCTTAAATGAGGCTGAGGCCAAAGGGCCTCACTTTGAGGCCCCAGCCGTTGCGCTCCCCTGCTGGCCCGTGGAGGTTGGAACTCCCTCCACGGAGGGCAGCTCTGGGAACTCCTGCTTCATCCTCTGCTCCGCTACTATGCTTGCCTCCTTCAGTATCTTCTGCGCCTCCTCAGTCACGAACTCATTGTCAAGCATCGGCACTGCCCCGCTTGTGTACTGCGTCACTGCGGTCTGCAGCTCCTCGTCTATGTCCATCAGGTCAGTGAACACGTCAGGCATGGTGCCCCTGAGGTACCCAGCCACCTGCTTCAGGGCCACTATGGCAGGCGCCAGGTCGGCGTTGACGTCACCCATTATCAGCGTCGTGTCGAGCCTCAGCTTGACCTTCTCGAGAGCATACCTGACGGTCATTATCACCTTAGTCATCCTTCTTACCTCTGCGACCTCGTTAGCGTACATGGCGGCCCTGCTCCTGTCCCCCTCAGTGAGGCTGTTGACTACCTTCTCGAAGAGCTGCCTGTCGTAGGCCTGCAGCTTGCTGAGCGTGTAGTCTAGCTTGTTCATCTGTGTGGCTACCCTGTAGCTCGCTATCATTATCTGCCTCTTCAGGGGCGGGGGCGGGGATATGAAGTTCTTAACCTTCTCAGCTATCGTGTCCCTCTTTGGCTCCTCGCTCCACCTCTTGGGCCAGTTCTCTATCCCGCTCACTTCTTATCACCGGGATTTGCTCCGCACAGTGCTTTGACTACATAGGCTTAAAGGGGAACAGCCAACGTTAAGCGGGCTTCCACGTTTTATATATGGCCCAGCTAGGACCCACTGGTGCAGCGAATGCCTGCAATTAAGGTTGATGAAATCTCCAAGTTCATAGGTTCTGAAGTGTTTGACGACTTTGGCAGAAGTCTCGGCACGCTTATAGCAGTTGAAAGCGACATAGATGGCAAGGTGTCATCCATAATAGTCAAGTCCGAGGATCTCTCACTTGAAGTTATAGAGGGCGAAAGGGTTAAGGTTGGCGATGACAAGGTAACAGTAACCCCGGAGTGGAAGTTCGAGATACTACAAGTGATAGAGAACCTTGACAGGGCCTACAAGAGGAGGAAAGCTATTGAGAACATAAGCAGCAGGAATGACCTTCCGGCCGTAGTGATAGAGCCCATGAAGAGAAAGCTTGAAGACGAGATAAAGGCGCTCAAGCTCAAGGCTGACGAGGTCAAGAAGGTCGTAAACTCTAGAATAAATGAAATAGAAGACGAAAGCCTCAAAGTCGCCAGGGCCATAGCTACCATAGGGATCTCCTACTTCAGCGGCGAGATCAGCGAAAGGGGGTATACGCAGAGCATGAATCATCTCAGAAAACTTCAGGATAGCCTGAGCGAGGAGAAGAAGGCTGCTAAGGACCTGCTGGACAAGTTAGATAAGGTAATACAGCTGGCCAGTGAGGGCGAGGTTCAGAAGGCTCTACAGACCCAGCCTTCAACAACTCCAAGCCCAGCGGCTCCAAGTCCCAGCACGCAGCAGACCATGGTGGTTAAGATAGAGGCCTAACTTGTGAACGGCTAGGCGTGTCCTGCCCAGAGTAAGGCCTTATTTCCACTCGCACTTACAAGCTTCTTATGGTGCGGGGGTGCCCGAGCCTGGCCAAAGGGGGCGGGCCCAAGACCCGTTGGCGTAGGCCTGCGTGGGTTCGAAGCCCACCCCCCGCACCACAGGCGCCTGCTTAAGTTCATTGGAAAAGAGAAAGGCTACGCCTTCACTCAGCTTGCTGTTCCTCATCAGAGTAGTCCTTGAGCTTCTTAGAGCCGCCCTTCTCCTTCTTGTATTCGCCACTAATCACGTCCCTCAAGAACTCTGCAAGACCTCTGAAGAGTATCATGGCGCCCGCCAAGGCTATAGCAAACGCCAATACCTCCAACGGAAGGCTCGTATACTTTATGGCTATTATTGTGAGGACATATGTTAATCCCATCATTATTGACCCAACAATGAGGAACCTGAAGTATACTTTCAACAAAAGCCACCAGCCTAGTAAAGATAGCATGCCACGAAGTGGCCAGGCTCCACCTCCTTAAGCTGCGGCTCCTCCTCCCTGCACCTGTCCATCGCGAAGGGGCACCTGGGATGGAACCTACAGCCGCTCTTAGGTACAACCAGCTCCAGCTCCTTGACATTTACCTTAATCATCTTATCCCTTAGGCTCGGATCCAGCCTTGGGTAGGCTTGAAGTAGAGCCTGCGTGTACGGGTGAAGTGGGTTCTCAATTACCTTTTTGGTTGGACCTATCTCTACTATCTTGCCTAGGTACATTATTGCTATTCTGTGCGAGATAACCTTTGCTATCGGAAGCTCGTGGGTTATGAATAGTATGGATATGCCCCTCTCGGCGTTTATCTTTTTCAGGTCATCAACTATGAGCCCCTTGAGTGAAGCGTCCAGCATAGTCACTGGCTCGTCAGCAACCAAGTACTCAGGATTTAACATGAGGGCCCTGGCTATGGCCACCCTCTGCCTCTGGCCTCCGCTGAGCTGGAATACAAAGTTCGACAAGAGATCATATGGAAGCCCTACCTCATCAAAAGCCTTATGAATGATCTCGGTGGCCTCTGCTGAGTCCTTAACGCCGGCGTAGTAGAGAGGCTGCCTTAAAGCGTCGTACACCTTCATGTAAGGATCTATCGATGAAAATGGGTCCTGGTAAATCATCTGGAGCTTCCTCCTGATTTCCTTAGTTATCTTCTTGGGAGTTATCTCGTGTGGCATTCCCTTACTGTCGTAGTATATGACCTGCCCCGAGGTTGGCGCCTGAAGGCCTATAGTAGTTCTGCCAAGGGTTGTCTTGCCGCTGCCGCTCTCGCCCACAAGACCTAGTATCTCGCCCCTGCGTATCTGTATGGTTACGTCGTCTACAGCTTTAACAAAGGATTTCTTGCTAAGGAAGCCTCCTTTCTGGAAATACACCTTGAGGTTACGAGTTTCTATTAAGACCTCATTTGACACCATAAGTATCACCCCTCAATAAAGCCAGCATGCGACATCGTTCTCACCAACCCTCTTTAGCTTTGGCTCCTCTACCTTGCACCTGTCCATTACGAAGGGACACCTAGTGCTGAACCTGCAGCCAGGCGGAAGCCTTGCCAGGTCAGGCATTGAGCCTGGTATGCCCTTTACATAGTCCTTACTTAGGTCGGGGACTGACTCCATGAGAAGCTTAGTATACGGGTGCTTCGCGCTCTTAACTATGTTTTCAGTGGTAGCGTGCTCAACTATCCTACCAGCGTACATCACATAAATTCTATCCGCCAACATAGACATAAGCGCCAGGTCGTGCGTTATGAAAAGTATTGAGATGTTGAGCTCCTTCTTCAGCTGCTTAAGCAGGTTTATTATGTGCGTCTGAGTAATCACGTCGAGCGCCGTGGTGGGCTCGTCAGCCAGCAGAACCTTTGGGTTAAGCGCCAGAGCCATAGCTATGAACGCCCTCTGTCTCTGGCCTCCGCTGAGCTCGTGAGGGTACCTGTCGGCTATTGAGGGGTCTAAGTTTACCATTTTCATGAGCTCGTTGACCCGCTGGTCAGGATCCCCAGTGTAGCCGTGAACCTCTAGAACCTCCTTGATCTGATCCCTTATCTTATAAACTGGCGTGAAGCCATTCATAGAGCCCTGGAAGACCATGGCTATTTTCTTCCACCTGTACTCTGAGTTAAAGACCTTCTCAGGCAGGTGCAGGATCTCGTTGCCCTCGAAGTATATGTTGCCTCCCTCTATAAACCCTGGGGGCATTATAAGCCTCATTATTCCTAGGGCTAGGGTGCTCTTGCCGCTGCCGCTCTCTCCGGCCACACCTATTATTTCACCTTCGTCAAGCTCGAGGCTCACGTCATCTACAGCTCTCACGTAGCCTCTTGGCATGTGGAAGTATATCTTAAGGTTCTCCACCTTAAGCAGAGGCGGCATGCAATTCCCCTTCCTTCTTGGGGCCTTTTTACAGCTACGGATCTGAACTTTAAATTATTATGCCAAATGGTCTGTTTCTTACTGTAAGCACCTGGAGAGCCACCTAAAACGAAGCCATGTTTAATTAGCATCTATTCAAGACTTTAACCTCAGGCAACAAATCTTAATACAAACACGTATACTATTATTTATGTGAGCTTAAGGCGGGAAGGTCACTCCAGGAGCTTTATAGCGTCCATATAAGTTATGCCCTGCAGATCCTCGAGCGTGTAGGCATAATGTATCTTAGTGAACTGCGACCTGAACTGCTTAACCTCCTCCCTTACCTTAGCTGGATCCTCGCCTTTTATCACCACCCTCTCCATAAAGTCTGCAATCACTTCCATCTCAGACTCCCTCATGCCAAACCTTGTCATTTCCTGTACTCCTATCCTTAGCCCGCTCGGGTTCTTTACGGCCTCAGGTGGGTCGTGCGGGAGGAGGTTCTTATTAAGTATTATGTTGGCCTGCTCTAGCTCAGCGGCGACCTTAGCTCCGCCTCCCTGCTTTGAAACGTCGACTAGAACCTGGTGGCTCATAGTATATCCCATGGACTCTCCAAGCACGGTGAACCCCCTCTCTGCGAGGGCCTCAGCAAGTTTCTTCGCATTCCTAGTTATCTGTTCAGCGTAGCTGTGGCCATACTCCTTCATTTCTAGAGCTACAACCGCAGTGGCAGGTATCCTGTGCAGGTGGTGGCTGCTTACAAACCATGGGAATATAGTCTTCCCGACCTCCTTGTATGCGGCCTCGTCAGAGAAGAATATGACCCCTCCCTGGGGGCCTGGGAACGTCTTATGCGTTGACGCTGTGACGACGTCCGCGCCATGCTTAAGCGGGTTTTCCCATGCCTTACCTACTATAAGCCCAAGTACGTGCGCTGCATCATACACTAGCTTGCCGCCAACCGAGTGAACGGCGTCGGCTATTTCCTTAACTGGGTGTGGGAAAAGGTAGACGCTGCCTCCCAGAACTGCGAACTTAGGCTTTACCTGCTCTATTACTTTGACGGCCTTGTCCACGTCTACGTTCATCCTTTCCTCATCGTAGGGCAGCTCTATCTGCTTGATGCCAAGGGCTCCGAGCGTGCCGAACTTAGTGTGGCTTACGTGGGCGCCCGCCTGGACTGGCGCTATGACCGCCTGTTCGCCTGGGGCCGCAAGCACCCTGAACACGGCAGCGTTAGCTATGGTGCCGCTTATGGGCCTCAGGTCGACCATGTCAGTGTCCATAAGCTCACCCATGAGCTTGTCTGCGAGGACCTCAAGCTCATCTATGTACTTGGTGCCCTGGTAGTGCCTCTTAAATGGCTTACCTTCTGCATACCTGTGCATAAAGTCATTAATGTAAACTGCCATGGCGGCAGGGCTCATAACGTTCTCGCTTGCTATAAGGTTTATAGTCTCCTTTAACCTCCACACGTTTTGAGAGTTTGTCAGCTCAAAGATCCTGACAAAGGTATCCCTGTCTATCAATCTTCCTCACTCACAAGTGAATAGCCACCGCGAGTTATTATGTGTATCAATATCCCACCTCTAGGTGGCCTTGAGGTGTAAATGTAAATGCGCGATAACATGATAAGCGTTGAAAAATAACGTTAGGCTACAGACAGGTTCTGATACTTTGATTAAAAGTATACCGTACTGATAAAGCATCATTTTAACATGGTAGTCATATTTTACGTTTTAGTTAGCCTCGCCCAGAAACGCCGGATTACGAGCCCTTATATAATAAATATACCTTATGAACAAGTATTCCGGTTGGAGTAAGGGGTTTCCGACTACCCGGGTGTGGGGAAATGCTTAACCTGGTAGTCAACGAGTCGCCATGGGACGATGATATGATAGTGAAGGCGGCCTTCGATGCCGCTGCTGTGTTAAGGAGAGAGTACTCGCTCATGGTATTTGTCGAAATAAACAGCCATCTAGCAGCACCTATCCAGACAGCGGAGGATCCGACTATAGTTGTAGGCGATAAAGAGATAAGAGTTGACCCACTCAAGTCATATAGCGAGCTCGTGGAAGAGATCATTCAAGCTGCCATAGAGAATGCAGCACTAAGTGGACCTAGCAGCTCAGAGCTCATCCTTACCAGCACCCAACAGCACCCCTCGGTAGCGGCCTAGAACTTTCGTTGGCATTACTACATAATGATGTAATAGTTGTTACTGATGGCCACACGCTAAAAGGGCGCAATGAAGGATATGTACATAACCTAAGAATTGGCCATTGAACCTGAGCCACTTTGAGGTTCTCTGGCCGCCTCCTGCGTGGCCTCCTTCCGGGTCCTTATCTCCTTTATCACGATACGGGTTCTCTGGGGTATCTTAGAGGCAGCCCTCCGGAGGGCTTCCTTTATCTTATCTAGATCTGATGCCCTGCCATATACGTCGATTATCGCGTCACCTATGTCTACAACTGCAGCCACACCAACGGGAGTTCCGAACGAGAGCCTCATGCCATCCTGAAGCCTGTCGGCACCTGCGAAGGCCATCATCTTATTCTCCCTTATGACCTGATGTGGGTAACTCCTCACCACGAGGAAGTAGTTTGGATCCCCCACGGTTGTTGTGAGGTACTTAGAGGCCATAAGCCTCGCGGACTCCAGGGCGTTAGACCTTATCTGGCCTCTCTCAAGCGATATAAGTTGAACTCTCACCTCATAGTTGTTCTGGACCGCCGGAGTCCCAGCGGTGAACTTTGATATTTTTGGCTGTGGAGCTCCATGTATGTACTCCTTCCTAGTATAGGGCTGACTAGTTATGTGAGAGTAACAGCGACCAGGCCTCATGGGCATAGCGCTTCGCCCTCCAGATAGCTTCTTGGTTGGACTTTAAATATTAGTTTGAAGCCTAATCATATGGGTGTTCGACATGACCTCAAAAGAAGAAGTATTAAAGGTGCTTAACGAGCTGTTACCCGCCAAGGCAAAGGAAATAGATGATAAAAACTTAGTTGATAGGGATTTCATAGATAGGCTGTCCTCGGCCGGGGCCTTTAACTCTGTGTCCCTTGGTATGAGGTCCGTGTACGATATTGTGAGGGAGGCCTCCAAGTGGAGCCCAGCGGTAGCGCACATAATAATGTCATCATCTACTGTAGCCCTCAGGTTTAAGGAGGAGGGCCACGTATACTCAATCTGCATAACCGAGCCCGGAGGAGGCACTGACATAAAGGCCAACCTGAAGACTGTAGCTGAGGAAAGGGGAGATGAAGCTATAGTTACTGGCGAGAAGGTCTTTGCCAGCAACGCCGCCTACGCTGACAGGTTCTTAGTTCTTGCTAATGGTCCTAAAGGGCCGACCCTGTACATGGTTACTAGAGACTCCTCCGTTGAAGTTGAAGTTCAGGACCTATTCACGTTCAGAGGTGCCGGCGTTTCAAGAGTTAAGTTCAATGGCTCTCACGGCATCAGAGTCGGAACCCCCGGCAAAGGCATCAGGGAGGCGCTCGAGACGGTCAACTATGAGAGGCTGGGATACGGCATGATAGGCCTCGGCATAAAGGAGGGGGCTCTAGAGGAGGCGGGCCCCAGGGCGCTAAGAAAGGTCATATTCGGCAAGGAGCTGGGAGAGTTTCAGGGCATAAGGTGGATGTTGGCTGACCTGGAAATTAGGTCTAGGGCCCTTGACGCCCTTATAAAAGATGCTATAGATAAGGCTGAGAAGGGAAGCCTAGATCCATACGATGCAGCTATGGCTAAGCTACTTGGGGCCGAGGTAGCTCAAAAGGCTACGTGGACAGCGATACAGATAATGGGTGGCGTAGGCTTCTCAAGAGGGTCAAGGCTTGAATGGCTTGCCAGGGACGCCAGGATGCTGGACATAGGCGCAGGGGCCAGGGAGGTTCTCTATGACTTCATAGGTGACCTAGCCGTTAAGAAGTACAGGGGCGTCAACCCCTAGGTTCTAAGTCTTAATATTTAAAAGAGAAAAATTAATAAGTTCCCTTTGAAAAGTGCGACACGGGACTAGAAGTGGAAGGTAAAACATTAAAGTATCTGAAGGCCTTAATTCAGTGCGCCTCGGTACCTGATCCTGAGGTCTCCGCGCAAATAATAGAGGTGCTGCTTGACCGCAAAGAGATAAGCGTCAGGGATATAACGAAGGAGCTTAACGTTAGCTATCCGCTTGTCCTGAGGGTAATAAATGACCTGACAGGCCTAGGAATAGTTACTACAAGCAAGCTCAAGATAGAAGGGAGAGGAAGACCGAGAAAGCTAGTCAAACTCAACATTAACAAGTTACTGGCGATGCTAGACGAGTGCAGGAAGAGCCTTGACGAGGTTGAGAGGCTCATAGAGTCCAAGGCTAAGGAGGTTGAAGGGCCTCAAACAGTCATGCAGCAGAGCTGAGCGCGTCGACAAACTCATCAATCGCCTTGCCTGGATCTGCAGCTTTCATAACAGCGCTGGCCAGCAGTATGCCGCTGGCGCCAAGCTGGACCGCGCGTATAACGTCTTCCCTGTAAGTGATGCCGGCGCCTGCCAGCACAGGTATATCAGCCACTGCCTTCACAGCCTTAACGCCCTCAGTGATGACTTCGGGTTTAGCCTTAGAAACTGATATCCCGGTGCCTATGAGCTCTGGCGGCTCAATCGCTATGTAGGTGGGCCTCAGATAAGCCAGCCCTGCAGCCTCGCCAGGCGTGTCAGCACATGCCATGGTCTCAAGGCCATCCCTTGATGCTGTTTCAACAACCTTGGCTACGTCTCTATAGATCATCTTGTGCTCGCTGTGGTTTACTAGGACACCCTTGACTCCAAGCAGCCTAGCCGCCTTAGCTGGCAGGTAGCCAGTGTAAGCTCCATAGTCCACTGGATCTACGTGCTCAACATAGATATCATCATATATTTGAAGCATTTTTGATACGATCGCTGCAGGTACTATGAGAATTACTCGGACGTTGTTATACCTCGACGAGACCCTAGACGCCTCCCTAGCTATCTCCAGTGACTTCTCATTAAAGGCCGTCTCATAAGCCTTAAAGTTTACAGCAAAGACTAGCCTGGACATTCCTGGTCACAGGTTGAAATTAAAGCGAACCTCCTAAAAGGGCTTTAGGTTTTCCAAGACTTGCTCACATAGCGGCGATCACTCCAGCATGTCCTCGTGCTTTATAATTGGCTTATAACCAAGGTCGAATGGCCTGAACCTACTCTCAAGGCGCTTTAGAACGTCAGGTAGTGTAGTGTATTCCATCTCATCGGGGCCTAGCCTATGCGGCATGAATGGACCATGTCTCCTCATATAATCAGCTACTTCCATAGCCTGCCTTCTCACCTCGTCAAAGGCTACATCATCAAAGAGGTCCACGGGACCCACGAGCCTGCCGGCCTTTATGTTAAAACCGAGGCCCAGCACCCTCGGGGGCCCATCAAACCTTGTCATCTTTGCGTCCTTAAGGCCTACTGGCATAAGTGGACCAAAGTGGCTGCCACGCATCCAACCGGCCACCAGGTGGGGGAACGAGAAAGCCTCAAGCACCTCCCCAAGCGCGGGGAAGCCTGACTGGAGCCTAACTATCATTACCGGATCGTCCTTACCTATGTATTTGCCCGCTATCAGGTTAAGCCTTTCTGAACTGACGACAGCCGCAGGCTCGCCATCCTTCCTATGGACGTATTTTATAACATACCTTGACGTAGTGCCTATGAGCGCAAGCAGGTCGTAAAGCTCCTCAGGAGTCGAGAGATCAACTGCCCTACCCTCATAAAGGTCTAATACCGTAAACACGAAGCCGTTATGCATCTTGGGGTCTATGACGAGCCCTGCAGTGTTAAATGGGTCAGCAAATATCTTGTAGAGGGGCAGGTTAAAGGCGCTGGGCTCGGTCTTATCAGCCATGAATATCGCGACCGGCTCCGAGGGTCTCTCGTTAAACTCCAGCTCCGCAACCCCGGGCCCCAGTCCCCTTACGTTGCCGCTGAACGTATCGCTTAACAGATCTTGGCCAGCTGCATATAGACCCAGGTCCTTAGCCACAGATGTCGCCTCCTTAAATGCATCCCACGCAAGCTCGTGGACCTGAGGATCGTTAACGCCCCTGAAGTGCGTCATTATAAGCTGAATGTCGTCACCTATTGCAGTAACATAGAAATCCGCTATTATGCCCTTCTTCTTGCCCTCAGCCAGAATCCTTGAAGCGGCAAGTAACGTGTCTGGGTGAGCCTTATGATGCCCTGCAATGCTTCCAATGTCAGCCTTTATCACGCTCAGAGTAGTCTTAGCTCCACCAGATGACACCAGAATCCCCATGAATTTGGTGCAGGTCGCTCTTATATTTCTATTTTTGAAACGTGAGACCTATAGGGCTTTGATAACGTCGGTTCGGTAGGGGTCGTTTAACATCTTACTAGTCACAATTAACAATAGCGGCTACCAGGGGACTGACTTAAGCCTTAGTTTATAGGCTGCCCAGTTTGTCGTACGATGAAGCGCATATATTATGACGGCCCATATAAGCTCAGCGTATATGGGAAACGCTATGCCTCCCACGTAGAGGAACAGTAGCGCGAAGACATAAAATCCCAGCTGGTCAAGGACTGGGGCCTCAGCCCCCCTTTCAAGGCCCATTCTCCTCTTAATGAATGAGCCGAAGAGATCGCCGCACATGGCGCCCACGGACGCCAGGGCCGCATAGACTATATGTAGGGGGCCCAGGATGGGCCACTCTATGACCCCTATGAATGTTCCAGAAGTTACGCCAGCTAGGAGGCCTCCCCAGGTCTTTCCATCACCAAAGATCCTTCTGCCGTCCGGCAGCCTCTTTCCAAAGTCTATAGGCGGCGGTCCATGAAGTATCACGGGGGTCCCGTTAGCTACCATGGCCGGCGCTATGTACTCCAACATAACTAGCAGCGAAAAGATCAGGCCACCCATTCAACACCCTCCTTCTTCAGCTCAAATATGAGCGTACTGATGAACGGCTTGATAAATGTTAGAGCCACGCAGGGTCCCCTCTTGCACATTATCCTGTTTGTGTACGCTATAGCGTCGGCCCACGGCAAGACCCACCTTCCTAGAGACATCTCAAACTCGCCGCCCTCCACCTCAGCTACCTGACCTACTGCAAAACCTCCCGCCTGCCTCATGATAGCCGAGACGAAAGAGAGCAGCCTAAGCGGGTACTCTCCCTGCAGTGACCTGAAAGGCCAGTTTATGGAGTCTACTATTATCTTCGTGCCCTCCGCCGCGGCCCTAACGACCTCGCTCACTAGCTGGTCGGCTGTCAATATAGTAATGTAGGGCACGCATGTCACTACGTTCCTAGCATAGGACAAAGTGCCTGGCTCCGTAGCTAGTAGCCTTACTTCGTGGCCTTTTGACATGAAATGCCTGGCGACCTCGAAGGCCAGCCTAGTCTTCCCAGTGCCAAAGGGGCCATAGACCACTACAAACCTGTCGTTATCAATAAGCTCAGAAAGCTCCTTAGGAAGAGGTGAAAGGGGCCTGCAGGAGCCGCTCACTGGCCCTCATTCTCCCCGTCGCCTTGCCCTGCCGAGCCCTCGCTCGCCTCCTCTGTGACCACCAACCCGCCTGCCTCCTTAACCTTCTGGACCGCCTTCTCGCTGACCATAGGCACTATTACCTTAACCTTGCTTGTAAGCCTTCCTCTTCCAAGCAGCTTCTCGTAGCCCAAGGCCTTAAGGTCTATAACTATGAGCCCGCCCTCTACTTTAGCCTGGCCCTTGGCTGCTAGGTCAGCCGCTATCCTATCAAGGCCTTCCAGGTCTATAGTGTTAAGTTCACCTCTGCTCGTGGGGTTTCTGAAGCCCCTTGTGCCGAACCAGTCTGGGGCATACTTGAGCATCCAGCTCTTCTTGTGCTTACCCATGCCTGCGGCTCCTCTACCTCCTTTCTTGCCCGTCTTCCTATGCTGCCCTATGCGGCCCCAGCTCATTGAGCGAGTCCTTCCCCTTAGTTTTCTAACCTTCTTACGAGCCCTTGGTATTGTCCAGGTCATGTCAGCTCAGCCACCTACCACACTAAGGAAAGGGGATTAAAAAGTTAGGGAGCTCAGAACATCCTGAGGACCAAGTCATTTATTTCCTTGCCGCGATAGCCCAGCTCCCCAGCAGGGTACAGCTTCTTAACCGACCTCTTGAAGCCGCCGCTGGGCGGGTGAAGCCTGAAGAAGGGCTTAACTCCGACCTCGTCGAGCTTGTAATACTTAATTTCGTTGTTTGAAACCTTCTCTGCGAGCTCCCTTATGCCGCTGAGCTTGAGCTTTTCCTTTACCCACTCATCAGTTATTGGCTTATCTCCCACCAGCCTGCCTCTCTTGGCTATCAGGCTGGCTAGAACGTCAGGCGAGACCTCACCCCAAGTAATAGCCTGCTGGGCCTTCCTTAGCATCTCCTTTATGCCCTGCATGTTGTCTGGGTACACTACAGCTGTGAATATCCTCCGCAGCCTCAGCTCGTTAAGAGTTGCCCTGACCTCGGGCCTCTGGTCAGGCTCGCCCCGTATCCTTATTATAAGGTAAGCCATACCTGCTCACCTCGTCCAGTCCTGGTAAGTGACCACCTTGTAGGTGTTGCGAAGCGCCATGTACACGGCTCTTGCAAAGTTGTAAGTTGTCCTAGTCTCTCCAAACGTCTGGGACCACACGTCCCTGAGGCCAGCCATTGAGAGCACTACCTTGGCTATGTTGCCAGCAACGAGACCCGTGCCCTTAGGGGCTGGCTTGAGTATAACCCTCACGCTGCCGCTCTTGCCCTCAACTACGAAGGGCACGCTATGGGGCTCTCCGCACGTGCACTCCCAGCTGCCGCAGCCCCTCCTAACCGGGGTTATGTTAAGCTTGGCGTTCCTGATAGCCTTGTCTAGGGCCTCCCTGAGCTGCCTTGCCTTGCCCTTCCCTATGCCGACATACCCGTCCCTATTACCTACTACAACTACTACCCTGAACCTCGTGACCCTTCCAGCGTCGGTCATCTTCTGGACATGAGATATGTCCAGCACCTCTGTCTGTAGGTTTGGCAGTAGGACGTCAACGATCTCTGGCTCTAATATCGGCAAATTCCTCCTAAATATCTCATCTATGGAGGCTATTTTGCCCTCCTTTACAAGCTGACCTACCTTAGTCTTCGGCGTCCACTCCTCCACCTGGGGAGTGCTTGGACCTGGTGCACTTGTCTGCTCACTCACTTCTCCATCACCGCCTGCTCGGCTCCTCTGGCAGCCTCCAGGACTGTCTTATAGGCCTTCTTTATATTTTCTAGAACTTCATCAAAGTTCTTAGGCATCTCCTCTGGCGGCAGCCTAGCAAGCTGCGCCGAGAAGAGCTTCTTATACTTCTCTGGGTCGTTCTTGTTCAGCTCAGCTGCATATGAGGCCACGTGCTCGCACCTTATCCTCTCATCCGAGGGCAAGACCTCGTCGCTGTGTGGTACCTGCACGCCAGCATCTATGGCACCCTTAAGGGCTGCAAACACTCTCCCTCCCGGCGTTGGCCTGTGAAGGCCTATGTCTAGTACCGCTTCCTTAATGCCCTTCTCCAGAGCCCTTGCTGCAGCGAGGAAACCAGTTAGGTAAGCGGCGCACTCGCTCTTGCCGCTTCCCTTCCAGCCATAGAGCTTAGCTAGCTCCCTCGAGTGTGCCGCAGCTATGACACGGTCCCCCTTAAGGTCGAACTGAATGAACTGCACCCATATGTACTTGTTCGATATTCTAACTACCATTCTGGGCTTCTTTGAGCTAAGGAGTGCGAACCTCTTGTAGTAGTTAGTCTTGCCCTCCCTCCTTCTCCTCAGCGGAACCCTGTAATTAGGACCTCCCTTCACTTGGCCCCACCTCCCTTGATCATGCCTGCTGACTCTGCGTACCTCCTTAGGTCTGATAGGCTTGCAAACCTGTTGCCCTTAATAAGCGTGTAAAGCGTTCTGTAGTCCTTCTTGCTCAACATGCCGTGATCCCTAAGCCACCTTATGTAGGCCCTCATCTTACGAACCTTGTTGACCCACATGGTCTCTGGGTCCGTGCGCGAGAACGCTGTTCCCTTTCTCTTTCCAGGACCTCTCCTGTGGCCCTCGGACCTCTTCTCCTTTCTCTCAAGCCATCTGTGGGCGTTTCCCTTAGCAGGAAGCGCCTTTATGAGCCCCCTGTTTATCAGTGACCTAACGTCGTCCTTTGTGACGGCTCCCTCTATGTCCTCCCTGTCCTCAGGGTTTGGACTTATCCACACCCGGCTCTCGCCGACGCCCAATATCTCAGCAGCCAGCCTCCTCTGAAGCCTGTAGTCCATGATCACTCACCACCGTTGGCTACCTTAAAGCCCCTCTTCCTGAGCTCCTTAAGCAGCTGGAGCCTCTTCCTCAGCCCGACCTTAGCGGAAATATAAACTATGTGAGTGCTTGGGCTAAGGCCCTCAATGTCCTTTATAGATGAAACTACGGCTGGTATGAGCCCCGAAGGGTGTCTTCCCCTGATCTCGGAGCTGGAGCCGTAGCCCACCTTAACGAGCCTTCCAAAGCCCTTCACCTGAAGTCTTAGCTTGTTGTCTATTCCCTTAGGCTTGCGCAGGACTCATCTACTCTCTTCAGGCGCCACGAGAGGTACCTTATAAAGTGGAGCCTCAGCTTCCTCCTTATGAGAGCCTGCACCCTCCTCCTCTCCTTTAGCTGTTCTAAGGCCATCAGCTGGCCACCTCCCTTGAGTATATGAATATGCCATCCATGAACTTCCTGCGATCAAAGTCAGATATATGCGTTGCTCTCTCAATGTTAGCCGCGGTCTGGCCAACCGCCTCTACATCGCTTCCCTCAACTATTATGTCCTGCCCCTGTACCTTCACTGTGACGCCAGGCATTATTGTAGCATAGCGTGGGGCCTTCTCCCCTAGGAAGTTACTTATCACAACTCTGCTCTTCTCAACCTTGACGGTTATAGGGAAGTGGGTTGATATTATCTTAAGTTTATACCTAAAGCCCTTGGAAACGCCTGTTATCATATTCTTTACATGCGCAGCCACGGTACCTACTAACGCCTTAGTTTTAGTGTCCGCGAGCCTGGCCTCTACTATAACCTTGTTGTTTTCAAGCCTCAGCTCTAAGCCCCTGGCGTGAGAGAAGTCCTTCTGAACCTCGCCCTTAGGCCCCTTCACAGTGACCTTAAGGCCCTCTATCTTCACCGTCACGCCCTGCGGAACCTCAACCTCCCTCTTGACGTAGAGCGCCTTTGGCAACCTTCAGCACCTGCCTATCAGCTCCTCGCTCCCTTGGCTGAAGCCTACTTTTTAAGCGTTCTAAGCCTTCTCAAGCTTCTCCCTGACAGTCGCCTCCAGCTCTTCAAGCCTTATTACCTGGTACCCTGGAAGGGGCTTCTCAACCCTGCCAAGTACGACCACTCTGTCAGGGTCCTCTTCCTTTCTCTTTCTAAAGAGTCTGACCTTGAGGTACCCCTTGCCCTTCCCCATGAATATAAAGACCACCTTGTTCCTCTTATCTCCCATGCCATTTGCACCAGGCCTAAAGGGCCTGAGCAATTTAAAAAGCTAAGGAGTCTCGCCTATGGCTATCTTGTAGGCATTCTTTATTGCCTCCTCAAGGGACCTGGCGTAGACCACCTTGCCTCCCGTTATGCTAGCAAGCTTGGCGATCTGGTCAGACTTTACATGCTGCGAGTTACCTATTACTAGGAAGTCTATCCTCATGCCACTGGACTTGGCAAGGAACTGAACCTCGTCAGGTCCAGGTCCCTCGTTAAAGTCACCATCGCTTATCACTATGAGCCTCCTTGAGTAGCCAGGCGGCGAGTCCTTAAACATGTAGAACGCGTCCTTCACAGCCATGCTTAGGTTTGTAGCTTTACCTGAGACCCTTATTGAGTTGACTGCCTCCTCAAGTTCCTCCACACTATCCGTAAGATCCATCACCGGAAAGGAGTTGCCATAGAAGGAGATTACACCAACCAACGTTGGAATGCCGCTTCCTATGACGCTCCTAATTATTACAATTGCGCTTCTCTTTGCAGCCTCCAACCTATTAGGCTTCACGTCTTTTAGCAGCATGCTGGCACTACTATCTATGGCTATCACCAGTGCGAGGCCCAGGCCCTTCTGGTAGGTCTTGACACTCAATACCCAAGTACCTTCTTCTTTACTACAATATCACAGTAATAAGCCTTAAAGGACCATCCCATGATTATCCACTAGCTTATGAAGTCCTTGGGAACCATAAAAGGTATTGTAGCCATTTTTACCACTAACTCCTTAAAGTACTTGTCACTTACAAACCCTTGGGACCTGGCATAGGATAAAAGGGAGAGCGTAGGAACAGCAGGAACCCCGTACGACCTTGAAACCTGCCTGGTCTTAGCATCGTCGCTGACTAGGACGCCGTTTAGCTTCTTGGCTATGTAAATGGAGTGCGCCTCCTGGAGCGATATGCCATTCCTTCTTGAGAACTCCATAAGTGACTTGTTCACATTAACTACGTCGAAGTTGTTCAGCGTATATACAATACCCTTAGCCTTGGAGAGCCTCAGCACTAGGGCCTTAGCTCTTTCCATAGTCTTAGATGGTATGGAGAGCTTCTTGCCCAGTTGCGAGAGGAGGTCCAGCGCATTCAACTCAAGAACCGCATAAAGCGATGATAGATCGAAGGTGAGGGAACCCCTAGACTTTAGCTGCTCCTCTCCCGCCGCAACCTCGGAGGCGTCGTCAGATCCAAGCAGCGGGGCGGTGTCCCTTGAGAGAAAGTACCACGTTAGCTCATCCATGCTGAGGCCGCTTATCTCTACCGCTAACTGAAAGCTGATGCCCCCGTTCTTGTAGGCCCTAAGGGATATTTCTTTAAGGTCGTAGCTCTCCAGGAGCCTCCTTATGGCATCCCTTATAGCTTCTGTCTTGCTTCCATAGATGCCTGCTTTCACTAGGGTCTCCAGAACCTCTTCGGTGAACCCCGAAATCTCTATGTTGGTTACCAATACAGAGGCCCTCTCACAGGTTTACCTGAAGGACAAATAAGTTTAGCAGCCACTAAGTTTCAACAGGGGAGATTAACATGACCTCGACTTCATCACCGGCGTCATAGCCCTCCACGTTTTCATTTAGCACTAGTATCGCGTTAGCTTCCGTCAGGGTGGAGAGCACCCCTGATGCCGTTATCGCCAGCGGCTCAACCATGAGTTCCCCCCTCTCATTAGGGTAAACCCTAACCCTCAGGTAGGTCCTTATGCCTGCCACGTTAGCCACCCTTCTGGTTATCTTACCCTTCACCATGGGCATTGGGTCCTCGGGAGTGCCCGTAATATGTCTTAGCGTTGGCCTTACGAACGTTATGTAGCCTGTGAGTGACGCCACCGGGAACCCTGAGAGCATGAATATGGGCTTGCCGTTAATTACGCCGGCTCCGGTGGGCTTCCCGGGCCTCATCCTGACGCCGTTAAAGAGAACTTTGCCCATGCGCCAACTACTTCAGGAACTAGATCGTAGGTCCCTAGGCTTGTTCCCCCCGTCGTTATGATAGCGTCGGCCACCCTTAGCCCCTCAGATATCCTCGACTCTATCATGTCAGTGTCGTCAGGCACTGTGCCCATATCTATGGGCTCAAAGCCGTCCTGCCTAAGCAACGAAATTAGCATAGGCTTTGTGCTATTTATTATTGTTCCAGGAGTACCTGCGCGGATCGTCTAGCTCTACTACCTCACTGCCCGTAGAGACTACTGCAACTCTTAACCTCCTGAACACCTTGATCTTCCTTATGCCAAGCGAAGCCAGGGCGCCTACATGCCATGGCTGAACCTTATAACCCTTTCTAATCACTATCTTGCCCTTGCTGAAGTCCTCGCCCCTCCTTGAGACGTTCATATATGGCGTCACCTGCCTTTTAACCTCGACATAGTCCCCAACCCTGGATGCATCCTCAGCCATTACTACAGCGTCGGCCCCTGGGGGCAGCGGCGCCCCAGTGTATATTATTGCAGCCTCACCCTCGCCAACCCGCGGGAGCTTTGACGGGTCGTCACCCGCCTGGATTTCACCTACGATCCTAAGCCTCACAGGGTTCAGGAGGGTTGCCCCAAGGGTGTCCGAGGACCTCACAGCATAACCGTCCACGGCGCTCCTATCGAAGGGTGGCACATCCAATGGCGCTACTACGTCCTCTGCCACCGGCAAACCCAAGGCGTCCTGTATGTTTACCTCTATTATTTCTGGAGTCACGCCTATGTTATCCAAGATGCTCCTTAGAGCCTCGTCGACGCTGACTAGCATCTTAAAGCCTTCCATAGTCCTCTTCACTGACATAGTATCCCCCGCGCTCCGGGTCCAGCTACCCTTTTTCCATCTGCGCTCTATACTTGTTTCCAGTGTCCGCATTTTCTGCCTCTTGCGAAAAGAGCTGGACCTTAAGGTTTAAAGGACTCTCGAGAGCTAGGGCCAAGCCTTACTTGTCCTGCTCGAAAAGCATTAAGTTGCCTTCTATGCTTATACTATATCCAAGCTTCAATGCTATATCAAGGAGGACCGCCCTGCCGACCCTAAGCTTCTGAAGCTTTGTGTCAGCATAGCAGTAGTCCTTATGGGTGCATGAGACTAGATCAAAGTTGAACCCGAGCGCCTTGACCTTTTTAGCCCCCATCTCCATAGATATAGCCACAGCCCTATCCCCGTCTGTAAAGGCGCCTGAGGGATACACACAATAGGGCGTATAGACTTGTGACGTCAGAAGCAGCTTGCTCCTGGGAATCTCCATAACCAGCGATGAGACCCTGTTCAGGTTATCTCCATGTATGTGCAACAGCACATAGTCCGAGATTTCCACTGCATTGTAAAACACCTGAGGGGAAGAATCCCCATCTGTAGTAAGTGCAAGTGGCCTGAGACCCGCCTTAAGCAGAGGGATAATTCCGCCCTCGGGCGCTATTACTATGCCGCAGCCCCTAATTTCATCCGGCGAGGCTAAGGGACCTACCACGCAGACCTCATTCCCAGACACTTTTGCCATGATCTCTAGGAGCTTGTTACACAGCTCATCACATGAAATGAAGCCATCGAAGTACATTGCTGTGTTAAGCTCGTTAACCTCAGGATACCCAAGCGTTCCCTCGACTATTCTTCTATAGGCTCTCACCCCTACCTCTGCCCTCTTTAATAATTCTCTCAAGCTCATGCAGTATTGCGTCAGCGGTGTCCACATAGTCCCGCAATCCCCTGGTTGACCTCTCAACGCACCACCTGAGCCCTCTGGCATAGTCAACGTACCAGCTCTCACCAACTCCAGCCCTAGCTTTAGTTAGCAGAACTAATAGCTCGACAAGGCACCCATAGGCCCTAGTATAGGGCACGTGGGGACCCTCCACCTCTGTCAGCTTGCACCCAAAAGTCACCTTTTCAGGGCCTTCCATCAGCCTCTGGTACTCACACGTGTAAATTCCACCTAAGCCTGAGAGCTTAGGGCAGCCATCAGGACCCCACTCGACCTCGTGCTCCAAGGTGTGGTTGACGCTCTTTGCAAAGAGAAGAGGGTCGGACGGTGAAAGCAGCATTAAAGTCCCTCTGTCGGCAAGGAACCTAAGAAGGCCAGCGCTGCGATACACAGAGAACATTTTGTTATCGCCCCACAGAACACCTAGTGGCATTGAGTACCTTGAGTCAGCCCCGCATGGAAACGCTATGAACTCATAATATGCGCCTTCTATCAACTTCCACCGCCCAAAACGCTTTAATTCCCTAAGCGAATAAGGGCTTGTGGGAGTAGATATGGTGAACGTGGCTGACGTACCAGCCGACAGGCTCATCGAAAGGCTTGCTGCAAGGCTGAAGAACATTGAGCAGATAAAGCGGCCCGAGTGGGCCCTCTACGCCAAGACTGGCGTCTCAAGGGAGAGGCCCCCCGATGATCCGGACTGGTGGTATACGAGGGCCGCCTCAATATTAAGGAAGCTTTACCTCGCAGAGGAGCCTATAGGCGTGGGCGCCTTTAGGGTTATATATGGTGGCAGAAAGCGTAACGGTGTTAGGCCAGCGCACTTTGCAGAGGGAGGGGGAAGCAATATAAGGAGAATACTGCAGCAGCTGGAGCAGGCGGGCCTAGTTAAAAGCACAGGGCATGGAAGGGTCCTAACCCCCAAGGGACGCTCGCTCCTTGATGAGGTTGCTAAAGAAGTGGCCAATGAGGTAGTGAAGGAGAGACCCGAGCTGGCCAAGTACTTCTAACTAACCTTTGAGGAAAGCCCTGCCACAAGTTCTGCATACGTGCGATTTACGACCTCACCGCGTATGTTAAGCGCGTTAATAGCCCCGTTCACATCCTCGCCCTTGCCTCTCAGCGACTCGATCTCAATAAAGCATCCGAGGCCCTCTACATTATCAAGCGTAAGCTCTACATTACCTAGCTTTATGTAAGTTCTAACCTTGGACACCCTTATAGCTGGCTCGAAGCCCAGCTGCCTCAGGAGCGTATCTGGGTCAGAGCTCACGTCCACAATAACTTCCCTCCTTGCCTTGAACTGGCCTGCCTCCCTAGGCCCTTTGTATGTTATAGATCGAGGACTTCCGTTAACGTATCTAACTCTCAACGCCTCATCAGATGCTTTAAAATCCCTGCAGGGATGTTGATAATAGACGTCAACCTCCTCGAAGGGCCCCTCCACCTTGCCGCCTGCCTCCACAGCCCTCTGAGCTATTACATTAAGCTGGCTGCAGGGCACCTTCAGCTTGACCTCCACCTCTATGTGATCCAAGTGAATCGCCTCAGACAGACATGATCATCTTCTTGAGCCTATCGCCCATCTGTTCATACCTCATTATGTCCTCGCGGCTAAGGCTCGGCTTGACCCTCTTGAGGGCCTGCTCGAAGTGCTTCCACTCTACAGGGCCTGGCTCCAACTTCTCCCTCAGCTTAGCAAAGACGGCCTCCCTTACAACAGCTGCTATATCTGCCCCAGTGTAGCCCTCTGTCAGGTCAGCGAGCCTATCTATGTCAACATCGTTGGCCAGAGGCACCTTTCTGAGGTGCACCTTGAATATCTGCTTACGGGACTCCCTGTCAGGCGGCGGCACATAGATTACGCGGTCAAACCTTCCTGGCCTAAGTAGTGCGGGGTCTAGTATATCAGGCCTGTTAGTGGCGGCCAGTATGACCACGTTAGAGAGCGGAACTATGCCGTCCATCTCCGTTAAGAGTTGGTTCACTATCCTATCCGTAACTCCGCTGTCGAAGCTGTAGCCTCTTGCAGGCGCTATGGCATCTATCTCGTCAAAGAAGACCACAACAGGCGCCACCTCCCGTGCCCTCCTGAATGTCTCCCTTATGGCCTTCTCGCTCTCGCCGACCCACTTGCTCAGGACCTCGGGGCCCCTTATGGCTATGAAGTTGGCCCCGCTCTCTGTGGCTACGGCCTTTGCAAGCATTGTCTTGCCGGTGCCGGGCGGGCCGAAGAGCAGCACGCCCTTGGGGGGCTCGATGCCCATCTTCTGGAACACGTCTGGGTGCTTGAGCGGCCACTCGACAACCTCCCTCAGCTCCTGCTTTACATTGTCAAGCCCGCCTATGTCATCCCAGTGAACCTCAGGCACCTCTACGAAGACCTCGCGTATGAGCGTCGGTCTGACTACTTTCATCGCCTCGAGGAAGTGTCTCCTGCTCACCTTTAGCGTCTCTAGTATCTCCTTCTTTATCTCGCCAGGCTTTGACAGGTCTACCTTACCCGAGCTCATGAACTCCCTCACGGCTGCCATAGCTGCCTCCTTGGCCAGCGCTGCCAGGTCAGCGCCAGTGTAGCCCTTAGTGAGGTCGGCTATCTCAGCAAGGTTTACATCACTGTCAAGCGGCATGTTCCTTGTGTGAACCTGAAGTATCTCAAGCCTTCCCTGCTTGTCTGGCGGCCTGATCTCTATCTCCCTGTCAAACCTCCCGGGTCTCCTGAGGGCCGGGTCCAGGTCCTCAGGCCTGTTGGTTGCTCCTATCACTATCACCTTTCCTCTCTCCTGTATGCCATCCATTAAGGTCAGGAGCTGCGCCACTACCCTCTTCTCAACCTCGCCCGTTACCTCCTCCCTCTTGGGCGCTATGGAGTCTATTTCGTCAATGAAGATTATTGAGGGCGCGTTCTCCTGAGCCTCCTTGAACACCTCCCTTAGCCTCTCCTCGCTCTCACCATAGTATTTACTCATAATTTCAGGTCCGTTTATCGCTATGAAGTAAGCGCCTATTTCGTTTGCCAGCGCTTTGGCAAGCAATGTCTTGCCAGTGCCTGGTGGGCCGTAAAGGAGTATGCCCTTAGGAGGCTCTATACCAAGCCTCTGGAATATCTCGGGGTGCTTCATTGGGAGCTCAACTATCTCTCTGATGCGCTGCTTCGCCTCCTCAAGGTCGCCTATGTCCTCCCACGTGACTCTGGTGCCCCTGCTCAGCAGCGGGTACTCTGAAGGCTTGACAGGTTCGCTCCTTATTACAATCTCCGTGTCGTCAGTTACATAAACTGGATCTGAAGGATTAGTGTTTACTACAGCTAGCTGTATCTCGTCAGAAAGCGGCACCAGGTCGCCCCTGATGAGAGGCTTACGTATGAGCTCATCCCTTAGGTCCTCGGGCGACACCACCATGTTTATTGGAACGGCCCCAAAGAACGTCTGAACTGTGGCCTGGCCAACAGGGGCGAGCTCGATCCTGTGCGCTGGCTTAACGTTATCAGCTCTCATCACCTCCACTTTATCACCTACGCTGACTCCAAGTACTTGTCTCATATGGCCGTCCATCCTTATTATATCAGGGTTGGTGTCATCCCTTAGAGGCCATGCCACGCCGACCTCCTCGGCTTTAGAGCTCCTTATCAGCACGAAGTCCCCCGTCTCTATGCCAAGCCTCTCCATGGCAGAGTCGCTTATCCTCACGATCTTCCTTCCTGGCCTGTCGCTCCTGTAAGCTTCCTCCACGGTTAGCGTTACGCTCTGTGAGACCATTTAATAAGCCCCTGATACATCAACCCTGACAGGACTAATATGTATTCCTACCTAATGAAGGCATAGGGAATTGCTGGTCTCAACTGACTGTCAGCTCATTAAAGTATTCCTAGAGTTAACACAGCACCCTTTTTCTAAAGGTGTAGGACTTTGATTCCCTCATCCTTAAACCTTAAGCCTTATTAAACTCAAGGCGGGCGTAACAAGTGATGATGTAAGATGTATACAGCTGATGCTAAAGTTTTCTTCGAACCAAAGAGCATAGCTGTAGTAGGCGCGTCTCCAAGAGCTGACAATATGGGCCGAGTGATGCTTTCCAACTTGAAGCTGAAGTATAAGGGTAAGCTATATGTAGTAAACCCCAAATATGACAACGTTGAAGGCATAAAGAGCTACCGCTCGCTGAGCGAGATAGATGACGATGTGGACCTAGTCGTGGTTGCCGTCAACGCCACGCTGACGCCCTCGGTGCTTGAGGACGCTGGCAAGAAGGGCGTCAAGGGCGCTATAATATTTAGTGGGGGCTTCGCTGAGACAGGCACCGAGGAGGGCATAAAGCTACAGGAGGAAGTTGTTTCTATAGCCAAGAAGTACTCCGTAAGAATCCTTGGGCCAAACTGCATAGGAGTTTACAATTCTGCAAACGGCGTTGACACGTTTTTCCTGCCAGAGGAGAGGATGAGAAGACCTAGGCCTGGACCTATAGCAATAATAAGCCAGAGCGGAGCGCTGTTGGCAACCCTCATGGACTGGGCAGCTGCTAACAACGTAGGCATATCTAAAGCTATAAATTTTGGCAATAAAGTTGACATCGACGAAATTGACAGCCTAAACTACCTCGCCAGCTCGCCTGACGTAAAGGTCATACTAATGTACCTGGAAGGGGTCACAAAGGGCAGGGAGCTTGTTGACACTATTAGAAAGGTGACCTACGACAGCAAGAAGCCAGTGCTTGTGCTCAAGGGAGGCAGGACCGCGGAGGGCTCAAGGGCCACGCTTAGCCATACAGCATCAATAGCTGGCTCCTACGATGTCTTCAAGGAGGCCATGAGCGAGGCCAACGCAATAGTGGTTGAGGATCTCCAGGAGATGTTTGACGCTGCCAGGGTTCTCAGCTCGGGCGCCTTGCCAAGGGGGCCCAGGGTGGCCGTCATAACAAACTCAGGCGGTCACGGCGTTATAGCTACCGATAACCTGGTGTCCAGGGGCCTGCAGGTGCCTCAGCCATCACAGGCCACAGTAGAGAGGCTTAAGGCTCTATTCCCTTACCGGGTGTCGCTGCGCAACCCATTTGACCTGACAGGCGATGCGAGGCCTGAGCATGTTGAACTTGTCGCTGAGACATTGCTATCTAACAACGACGCTGACGCTCTCCTGTTGGTGACCCTTGTGCAGCCGCCTACCATGGATCTTGACAAGACGTTTAACGTCATAATAAACATCAGGAAGCGCCACCCTGATCTGCCCTTGGCCGTAGTTACTATAGGTGCCAGCTATGGTGAAAAGTTAGCTAATATGCTCGAGACGGCTGGAATACCAACCTTTGAGTTCCCTGACCGCGCCGCCAGGGCTTTGTCTGACCTATGGAAATGCAGGCTCTGCGTTGAAGCTGAAAGGGCTAGTGACATTATGCCAAACGTTGACGGCCACGCTGCCAAGTTGGTAGATGGCATAATAGCTCGTGCGATCAAGGAGGGCCGTAGTAAGCTACTTGAAGATGAAGCAATGGAAGTCCTGAGGGCCTACGGGATCCCTGTTGCTGACTATTGCACGGCCACTACTGAAAATGATGTAAAGTTGTGCGCACAGAGGCTTGGCTTTCCTCTCGTTATGAAGATATTAAGCCCTGACATTGTTCATAAGAGTGACGTGGGCGGCGTAGTGCTTAACATTAATAGCGTTGACGAAGCGGCCTCTGCATATAGGTCTATGCTCTCCAATGTTAAGCTTCATGCGCCGCACGCTGACATAAGAGGTGTTCTACTTCAGAAGATGATAAGAGATGGTTATGAGGTCATGATAGGTGGTATGCGCGACCCTCAATTCGGCCCTATAGTTACCTTCGGCTCAGGAGGCCTCTTGGTGGAGCTTGTTTCCGACGTGACAATGAGGCTAGCCCCTGTTGGCCTCAGAGAGGCCTTACGGATGATCTCGGCCACCAGGACTTACACATTACTTAAGGGTTACAGGGGCATGCAGCGGGCTAACCTGGAAAGTATAGCAGAGATAATCTCCAGGTTAAGTATCCTACTTTACGACCACTTGACCATAAAAGAGGTAGATATAAATCCCGTTCTGGCACGCATAGAACAAGCGACAGCTGTTGACGCACGCATAATAGTTGGAGGTGGATAAAAAGCTTGGAGGGAAGTGACCGCCTGGCTGCTGAGAAGCCTCAGGACATCAATGCGAACAACGACGAATCCAAGAGCGCCCAGACTCAGACTCCCTCCCAAACGGGCCAAGCCCAGCAGGCAGTGAACCAGCAGGAAGCTAGAAGGCCCAGGAGGGCTCCTGAGCCTCTGCCACCAGAGGCCCTTCCTGAAGATATAAGGCAGCTGGTTACCGCAGATACCTCTAATATGAAGGAGGAAGACCTTTACAAGCTCGTAGATGTTATAAGGGATAAGATTATTGAGGTCAAAAATAACAGGATGCAACTCATTAATGAGGTCAAGGGGCTACGCGAGCAGAGAGCTAAGTTAATTGAGCAGAAGAAGGAACTTGTAAGTCAACTACTTAAGTTGAGGTCCGACCGTAAGGAGGTGCTTGACCAGCTGGCCAAGCTTAACCAGGACAAGAGTTCAACTCTCAACGACCTTAAGACTAAGATAGAGCAGCTTAAGGAGGCCAGACAGCTGCTTGACAAGGAGGGCAACGTCGCTAAGCTTAGCCTTAAGAAGGTTCAGAAGAGGATAGAGGAGCTTGAGTGGAGACAGCAGACCTCTGTCCTTCCGCCACAGGAGGAAAAGAGGCTCATAGAGGAAATAGAGAGACTAGAGGAGCTTGCAGAGAGGATAAGGAAGGCACGCCAGGAAGAGATTTCAATAATGGAGATAGAGGCTGAGGTCAAGGCGCTCAAGATGAAGCTTAACGACTTCAACACAAAAATAGCCGAGCTCAGGCAGAAGGCAGGGAACCTTAAGGCCCAGATAGCGTCCTTAACGCCCAAGATCGACGAGCTTAACAAGCAGATAAACTCGCTTAAACAGACCATTGACGAAAAGAGCAAGAACATAGACGCCCTGTCTGGGGAGCTTGACGCGCTCTACAACAAGTACAGGGAGCTAATGGTGAAATTAAAGGAGCTCAAGATCTCAAGGCAGCGCGGCATTGAGCTCAAGGCCCTTGAGGAGAGGCGCAAGGAGATCGAGGAGAAAGCTAAGAGAGGAGAGGCATTAAGCCTTGATGAAATGAGGATACTATATGGAGAGTTTGACCTAACTTAAGAGCTCATCGGCCCTATATAGTCTCGTAAAATCCTTTTAATTATCCTTGGACAGCATTTAAGCCTAGATAAGTTAAGGCCCTTACTGGCAACCTCATAACTCTACAAGACCTTATTAGTTAGTTTTTGAACTCAACCACCCGGCGTGAAAGGCCTTGAGCGCACAGGCAGCTGAGGAAATGTTGAAGCTTTATGATACGTGGCCTTCCCAGCTACTCTCCTCATATAACAGTGCAGTTTCAATTAAATCGCCCCAGGTGAGCCCCCGCGCGTTGTTGCTATGTGGCATGGGGGGTAGTGGGGTCACAGGAGACTATATCTGGGCACTTGCCGCGGCCAAAGCCCTAAAGTTCCCAGTTATAGTTCACAAGGCTGAGGGCGTCCCTTCCTGGGTGACAGCTGAAGATCTGGTTGTTGCCATAAGTTACAGCGGGAACACCTATGAGACTGTGAGCTGCGCAAGGGAGGCCAAGGCCAGAGGGGCCACGGTGCTGTCAGTAACAAGCGGCGGCAAGCTGGCATCGTGGGCTAAAGAGAGCGGGCTTCCACTTGCGCTTATACAGCCAGGATATTACCCAAGAACAGCGCTTGGAATGCTAGCTGGGGCCACCATAGGAATTATTAACTCAGCTGGAATTAAAATAGCTGCTGACAAGGAGGTTGAGGATGCGGCTGACGCCCTTAGGTCCACTTCAAGGGGTGAGGGCGAAACCATAGCAAGGGCCCTCGCTGGCAAGGACTTATATATAGTTGCTGGGTGCGGCCTCTTTGACATAGTAGCTCACAGGTGGAGGCAGGAGTTCAGCGAGAACGCTAAGGCCATAACCAAGACAGAGTTTTACCCTGAGTCGGCCCATAATGACATGGTCGTGTGGCAGCAGCTGCACAATGTAAGGAAGGGCTTTGTGCTAATAGAGGGTGACGGCAAGGTGTGCTCCGTCCTCGAGGACCTTCTAAAACAAATCTATAGTGACCAGAGGGATACGGTTGTTAGGGTGACGCCCAGAGGCAATGGAATTTTGGCCCAGCTGCTCCAGGGCTCGCTGCTGGGAGGCTACACGTCAACATACTTAGCCATGTTTAATGGCGTGGACCCGCGCGACACCTCAATAACAGGAAAGTACAAGGAGGCCCTTGAGAGGGCTGGGCTCTCCTAAACTAAGATTTTAGCAATGTATTTTAAGGTTCTGCAAGGTACCAGCAGGCGGAAGAGCATTTAGGTGCAGTTAATGCAGGGCGAGCTAGTAGGCGCATATCAGCAGAAAGGCGTAGTGCAGGACTCCGTGCACGGCTTTATACCAATAAATGAAGCAGAGTACTGGCTCCTTCAGACGGCTTTTATGAGAAGGCTTCATAACATAAAGCAGCTTGGCATGGCGTTCTTAGTGTTCCCGTCAGCTCACCATAGCAGACTTGAGCACTCGCTGGGGGTCATGCATATAGCTTCGCGCATGGCTCAGAGAATAGCTGGCTCGCTGTCACATAATGATAGGCTTTGCTCCGAAGTCCTATACGAATGTAACTATAAGCACCTTAACAACTTCGTGCAGATAGTCAGGCTCAGCGGCCTGCTCCACGACATAGGGCACCTGGCCTACAGCCATATGAGCGAAGAGGCCATAGAATATATGGCTAAGTATGGGGAGGATCAGCACTCACGAAAGCTTTTTGAGGAGCTAAGCAGGCTCTCAGGCGGCGCACTTAAAGTACATGAGGCCTATGGCGTCTCCTTTATCTCAAAGCTAGAGAGCCTCTCGTCATCCTTCGAAGGGCCCCAGCTTGATGTTTACCTAGAAGCCGTAGCAGAGCTCCTGAAGCCCGGAGGACCCACCGTGAGGGAACCTCTGGAGGATCTTGGCATAAGGCCTGAGGCCTACGGCATCATTCATGACATCATATCAAATGAGATAGCCGATGCTGACAGGCTGGACTACCTTCAGAGGGACGCGCAGGCCACGGGAATAGTATATGGCAACATTGACTTGGATAGACTAGTCGAGGGTATAGGCGTCTCGCTGCTTGATGACGGCAGGCCATTCTTATCACTTGACATAAAGAGCCTTCAGACACTTGAGGACGTCTTTGATGCAAGGTATAAGATGTACCGCTCAGTATATTATCATCACAAGGTCATAGCCATATCTAAGTCCGTCTCTAGGTTCATAAGGGAGCTGCCTCAGTCGCACGCGCAGCTGCTCGAGGCTTATGGCGATGACCTGAGGGAGGCTATAAGGCCTAGCTCTCTGGCTAACGCCATAGCCGAAGATCTCTATTACTTCGATGACTCAGAGCTAGATGTAATAATTAGATCGGCAGCGCGTGGAGAGGAGAAGCTGATTAAGCGGTGGGCTCTGAGTCTCCTGGAGAGGCGTGACCTCCTCCCGCTTTCATTAATAAAGAGGAGCGAGGAAGTGATGGTGTTAGCTACGGAGATTCTGAGAAAGCACGACCTGGAACCTTCGCCCTCCAACTTATCCCGCCTGCTAAGTTATGTCAGTAACAAGGTTTCCGCTATTCAGGACGATCTTAGAAAAGCCACGGGCAATCCTAATATTATGGTAGACTGCTTTTCCAACACCATAATAAATTTGGAAAAGCTACGGAGAGGTTCCAACATGTTCAACTGGAGCGAGTCCTCTTATCTAAGGGCTATTGTAGACCAGAGCTCCATACCTGTGCTTCTGCTCTATGCGTACTCCGATTACATGAATGATCACCTAAACCTAATCAGGGCAAAAGCTAAGGATGTAAGGGAGGCCGCTAAGAAGATCTTACAAGACGTATTAAACGAGGGCGTTAGAGATATCAAATCTTAGGCTCCGTCATGCCTTTAACCTTGCTCAGGACCTCCCTTACAAGCTCGTCCCTAGGCCTAAGGCCATGCTCCATATCCTTTACCAAGGCGCTTAGCTCCTGCACGTTGTTTGAGAGCTCTGCCGCGACCCTTGAAACCCAAGAGTCCCCCGAGTCAGCCATTGATTTAAGCACTGCCATCAAGCTTGGCAAACTGCTTGATCCCGCTATTCTCATCGCTGCCTCGACTACGGCTGCTGGCGCTTCCTTAGAGAGCTCCCAATCCGTCCGACTCAACATAGAGGTTGCACCTCTTACATTTCTTAGCTCGGCTTCCCCACAAGGTGTAGGCTGGCCTGTAATACCACTAGAGACCTCATGAGCGAAAGCTATTGATATCACACAAATAAAGACTAACTTTGTATAAGCAGCCTTTTAGGTTCCTCCTATTTAAAGTTCTAGAAGCGCTCCCTCTGGGGCACGGAAGATGAGTAAGGAGCTCTATGATGAGGCTCTAAAGTTCCTAGTAGGCGGCGTTGACAGCCCAGTGCGAGCTGCTGTGAGGCCTTACCCCTTCTTTGTCAAGGAGGGGACAGGGCCCTACATAATTACTGAGGACAACGAGAAGCTAGTAGATTATGTGCTGGGCTATGGGCCCCTCATACTTGGTCATGCAAACGAGGCCGTCAAGAGGAGGGTCATAGAGCAGATAGAGAAAGGATGGCTTTATGGGACGCCAACTAAGGTAGAGCTTGAGCTTGCTAAAAAAGTCACTAATTATGTAATGCCTGGAGGCAAAGTGAGGTTTGTAAACTCTGGCACGGAGGCCACAATGACCGCCATAAGGCTGGCCCGGGGGGCTACAGGGAAAAATAAAATAATTAAGTTTGACGGCTGCTACCATGGAGCGCATGACTACGTTCTAGTTCAGGCCGGAAGCGCGGCCAGCGAATATGGAGTGCCAAACAGCAGAGGGGTGCCCCCTCAGGTGGCCGCACTCACGCTTGTAGCTAAATACAACGACCTTGAGTCTGCGGAGAAGGCCGCTAAGGTGGCAGGCGACGACCTGGCTGCAATAATAGTGGAGCCAGTAATAGGCAACATGGGCGTTATACCTCCAGACAAGGAGTTCCTCAGGGGCCTCAGGGAGATAGCTGATAGATATGGGGCTCTACTAATATTTGATGAAGTTATAACAGGGTTCAGGCTTTCCATGGGAGGCGCCCAACACTACTTTGGAGTTAGGGCGGACATAGTGACGCTAGGTAAGATCATAGGCGGGGGCTTCCCTGTAGGTGCCGTAGCTGCCAGGTCCGAAATTATGGACCTTCTCACGCCTAGAGGGCCAGTATTTAACGCCGGCACCTTCAACGCTAACCCTGTTACCATGAGCGCAGGGCTAGCAACTTTGGAGATCCTTGAGACCACTGACGCGCTCTTGAAGGCCTCGGAAGCCGCGAAGGAGATTGCTAATTATGTTGAAGAAGTCTTCAATGGCGCTGTCAGCGTTAACAGAGTAGAAAGCATGTTCCAGCTGTTCTTCACGCAGCGTAAGGTTACAAGCCCTGATGACGCTAGGACCAGCGACCGTGAGAAGTACGCCAAGTTCCACGAACTTATGAAGAAGTATGGCGTATTTGTACCCCCAAGCCAATTTGAATCCCAGTTCACAAGCGCTGCTCATAATGATGAGGCAATTTCAATTACGGAGGAGGCCCTCAAAAGGGTTGCAAGTGAACTGAAATGATAAAGCTCAGGGTAGCCACAAGGGGCAGCAAGCTGAGCCTTGAACAGGTAGCCATAGCCATGAGGTTCCTTGAACTAAGGCTTGGAGAGCGAGTAGAATATGAGCCAGTGATAGTTAAGACCAGAGGCGACATAGTACAGGACAAACCCCTCTTCAGCATAGGCGTTAAAGGAGTCTTTGAAAAAGAGGTTAACAGGGCGGTCCTTAATGGCGAGGCTGACGTGGCTGTCCACAGCATGAAGGACCTGCCCTCACAACTTGAGGGGGACCTAGAGATAGCAATGGTGCCTCCTCGGGAGGTTCCGAACGACTCCTTGGTAATAGGCCCGCGATCCCCCGAGGTCGCTGGCTTGGAGGACTTGCCCTCAGGTCTCAGCGTTGGCACGTCAAGCGTGAGGAGGGCAGCTTTTCTGAAGCACTATAATAGAAACGTTGTAGTAAAGGTCGTGAGGGGCAATGTTGATACAAGGATAGCTAAGCTCAACAGAATGGAAGTTGACTATCTAATAATGGCTGAGGCAGGCCTGAGGAGGCTCAGTATACCGCAGAAAAGGGTTTTGCTGCCCCTGGATAAGTTTCCACCGGAGCCCGGCCAGGGAATAATAGCTGTAGTGGCGTCCTCCTCATCGCCACTCTTTAATCTATTGCGTAGAGCCTCTGACGAGACAACTTATGCTATGGCAATGGCTGAGAGGAAGTTCGTGGAGCTCGTAGGAGCCGGGTGCCACACGCCAATAGGAGCCATCTCTATACTGGAAGGAGAAGACAGGCTAACTATGATAGCAGCTGCTGCCTCGCCCGATGGCGAAGTTATGAACTTTGCCAAGGCCTCTGGCGGCCTGGAAGAGCCTGAAAGGATAGCCAAAGAACTACTCAAGAACCTGAGGGTGCCATGAGTTGCCCACTAAGGTCCTAATAGTGGGAGCTGGCCCAGGGGATCCAGCCCTAATTACTGTCAGAGCTCTAGAGGCGATTAAAACAGCCGACGCAATAGTATATGATAGGCTAGTTCCGGTCGAGCTTCTAAGCTATGCAAAGCCTGAGGCCGTCAAGATCTATGTTGGTAAAGAGCCGCAGAAACATGAGATGAAACAGGAAGAGATAAATGAGCTCCTTGTGAAGCTGGCCAGGGAGTGCAAGCTGGTCGTGAGGCTGAAGGGGGGTGATCCCTACACTTTTGGGAGGGGGGAGGAGGAGTGCGAGTTCTTAATCTCGAATAATGTTGAATGCGAGGTAGTCCCAGGGATACCAAGTTTTGTAGGGGCTTCAGCATATGCAGGCATTCCCTTGGCTGGCAGAGGCTTCGCTTCTTCGTTTGCAGTGATAACTGGCCACTTGGCTGAAGGCAAAGATATGAAGGAGTACCTAGAGAAGGTAAAGACCTTAGCGCAGGCTGCTGACATGATAGTGATACTCATGGGCGTTAAAAATCTTGAACTAATACTTAGCGAAATCGCTAAGGCCAGAGGCTGGGACGAGCCAGCGGCCGCCGTTATCTGGGCCACTACGGAGAGGCAGCTAACCGTGGTTGGTACCATATCCTCGCTATTAGATGCCTGGAGAAGAGGAGTAATAATTAATCCGGCCGTCATATATGTTGGCAGGGGCGTCAACAAGAGGGTAAAACTTTGGAGGCGGGGTGCAGAGTACTCTACTTAGGGCCTGAGCTCCCGAGGGCGCTGAGCGGCTTCAGCTGCATCAAATGGGTAAAGTCTGTAGAGATAGAGCCCATCCCTGAGGCTCTTAGGGCCGCGGCCGAGCATGTAGTTGGGGGCTATTACGATTGCGTCGCGTTTCTGAGCCCAAGATCTCCAAGGTTTCTAAGGCAATTTATGAGCTCCTGGCCACCTAACGTTAGGGTATTCGCTGTTGGAGCCTCCACGGCAGCCTCCTTCAAGGAAATTTTCAACGTAAACGCCTCATACCCAGAGACCTATGACAGTAGCAGGCTTGCAGAGCTCATTAAGCTGTCCCGCTGCAGAAGGGTCCTAAGCCTAAGGTCTGAGGCTGGAGATAATGAGCTTGAGGAGAAGCTTAGGGAAGCCGGAATTGAGGTGAACAGAATTAACATATATCGTGAGGTTCCAGCGAACATAGACATCAATGATTTGGCCTCCCACTTTAACTTAATAATAGTGTCCTCCGCCGAGATCGCCAGGATCTCTTGTAACCACGTAAGGCCTTACCTAGGTAATGCCATAGTTATAGCTATGGGACCTAAGGCGGCCTCAGTGGTCAGCTCCATGTGTCCTGAAGCCAGGCTCCTTGTCCCGTCCCGGTACACGTTTAATGCCATTGGAGAGCTACTGAAAGCGCTTGGGTGCAGGTGAACTTTGGCGCTGGTATTTCATAAGCTGGTCTCCGTAAATGAGGCTCTCAGGCTGCTCGAGGAAAAGCTAGGCGGTATAAAGCCCCTTGAGGTTATCGAGGTCCCTCTGCTGGATTCTCTCAACAAGGTCTTAGCTGAAGATATACAGGCCCCCATAGACTATCCGCCCTTTGACCGCTCCATGGTTGATGGCTATGCAATAAGAAGCTTTGACGTAGCTGGCGCGAGCGACGTAACTCCTGTGCAGCTTAAGATTGTAGGCAAGGTTTCCATAGGTTCGATCCCTCAGGGCCACGTGGGCCCTGGTGAGGCGATTGAGATAGCCACAGGTGCCATGATACCTAGAGGGGCGGACTCCGTGGTCATGGAGGAATATGTAGTTAGGAAAGGCGACATGTTAACTGTTTACAGGCCGACTGCCCCCGGAGAGAACATAAACCAGGCTGGGTCAGACATATCAGCAGGTGACTACGTCCTTAGAGCTGGCACCCTGATAACTTCAAGGGAGATAGCGGTACTAGCAGGCTTAGGCATAAGTAAAGTCAAAGTGTATAGGCCGCCTAAGGTCACGGTGTTCTCGACAGGAGTAGAGCTAGTTCCACCTGGGGAGCCACTGACCACAGCTAAGCTTTATGATGTAGATGGATACGTTATAACTTCCATGCTTAACGAGCTGGGAGCGGAGGCCACCTTCAAGGGCATCCTGCCAGATAACTATGATGCCATGAAGTCCGCCATAGCTGAGGCTCTAGAAAATTCTGACATTGTAGTCACTACGGGGAGCACATCTGCTGGCTACGGCGATATGATATATAAAGTGTTTAGGGACATAGGCGCTGAGCTCATAGTACATGGCCTTAAGGCTAGGCCAGGGAAGCCAACTGCTATAGCAGTAAAAGGTCGTAAGATACTGTTTGGCCTTCCTGGATTTCCCCTCTCGGCCATGATGAACATGTACACCATAGTAGCCCCTGTGATAATGATGATGAGGGGCCTCGAGCCAAACGTCGAGCTGCCTAAGGTTAAGGCCAGGATACCCTTCAGGTTCCCGGCTGGGAGAGGCTTCATGGAGCTAATACCTGTTCAGTTAGTGCAAAACGTTGACGGCAGCCTCTCCGCCTACCCATTGATGACGGGTTCTGGGTCGGTCGCTGGTATAGGCCTTTCTGATGGCTTCATAGCTGCGGAGGAGAGCAGGGAGTATTTCGATGAAAACGAAGAAGTAACCGTTAACCTCTTCTCCCCCAGCCTCAGGATACCTGAGCTCAACATAATAGGCAGTAACTGCCCTGGCATCGAAGTGGTTCTCAGAGTCGCCGGCCTGACAAAGAGCTCCAGGGTGATAAGCGTCGGTTCCATGGGTGGATGGATAGCCATCAAGAGAGGGGACGCCGACATAGCTGGAACTCACATACTTGATGAGAACACTATGCAGTACAACGTGCACATGCCCAAGATAATGGGCCTTGAGAACGAAGTTTACATATACAGAGGTTATGCCAGGAGGATAGGGCTCCTGATGAGAAAGGGGAACCCAAAGAACATCAAGGGCTTTGAGGACCTCCTGAGGCCTGACGTAGTCATAGTGAACAGGAACAAGGGCTCAGGCACAAGGGTGCTCCTCGACATGAAGCTCAGGCCCCTGCTCAAGGGCGAGAGGCCTGAAAAGGTGATAAACGGTTACACCTATGAGGTTAAGACTCACACGGCAGTCGCGACAGCTATAATACAGGGGAGAGCTGACGTGGGGTTATCCCTAGAGGCCGTGGCAAAGATGTTTAACCTTGACTTCATACCAGTTGGCGAGGAAATTTATGACTTCGTTGTAAGGAAAGACAGAATTAACAAGCCGAGCATAAGGGCGTTTTTAGAGACTCTGAAGAGTCCAGAGTTCTCAAAGGCCTTGAGCGGCGCGCTTCCAGGGTACAGAACTCTACCTGAAAGCGGCAAAGTAGTTTATCCCTAAACGTGGTGCGGGGGGTGGGCTTCGAACCCACGCAGGCCTACGCCAACGGGTCTTAGGCCCGTCCCCTTTGACCAGGCTCGGGCACCCCCGCACCAGACTTACAGAATATTTTTGCTCCCTTTAAATTATTCACCTAGAAGATCCCTTGCCCTAGTCAAGGAATTCACTATGTCTTCTGCAAAGGTCACTGCCCACTTGAGCCTTTCCTGATGGACAGGCACTAATGCCAAGCCGCAGCTGCAATCGCCAATGTAGTACCTAGTCTCATCAAGAAATCCCTTATAGCCAAGCCTCCTGCAGAGCCCCTCACAACCATCAAATGAGATGGCTAAGCCGTCTATTGAGTTTAACCTGACCACTACACCAACGCACAGGTGTCCATGGCACTTGCTCGCCAGGACCCTTGCCTCGCGCTTCAAGAGAGATCCTCTATGCCCAGAGACTTAGCCTGCTCAAGGAACTCTTTCCTAAAAGCTTCATTCATATCTTTTATCCTATTTAATGCCTCCCTCAAAACATCCTTTATGTCGTAGCCGTCCTCTAACCTTACATAAACCTTAATTTTCCTGAATAGAGGGTGCTCTAGCTCATAGTATGCATCTATTACACCCTTAACTTCAGTTAACGTTGAGGAGAGCAGATTGCCCATAGTGTGATCCTCGTTCTCTATCTCTATTATGTAATTGTTGCCTGACTTGTAAATCTTAAGGTCCTCCGCCAACCTCTAACGACCCCCTTATCAGATCAGCCGCTTCCCTCCACTCTGTTACCGAGAGTATTTTATTATTTCTATCTCTGACCAGGACGCCCTTTGACAAACCTACGGAAATCACTCCATTCACATCGACAGCCCCTGAAAGGGCTAGCACGGCCGCAACGGCTTTCCTGGCAGACTCACTGAGGCTGAGGCCGTTCACCATCTTTAGTGCCTCAGAAAGTTTCTGGGCAACCTGCATTATTACATTCAGCTGAGCATTGCTTCTAAGCTCTGGAGGCTCCCACTCAGTGTCGAACCCCATCTTCTTCAGCGTAAAGGAAAGCACATCCATGGGTCCCTTGTATCCTATATTCCTTACCTTGTCTTCTGTGATCACGGTCCTGAAGCTCCTAGACGTCGAGCCTCTCAATATATCATGAATAGCCCTCTTAATATCTTTGGAAGCCCTTACGGAACCCTGTATTTCAATTATAAGTTTGTCGTTCCTAATTTCTGTCGAAATTATGCTGGCAGACGCTTTCTCGCTTATCTTCTCTAGCAGCGCTTCAACATCAGTAAGGTTGCGCGGTAATCTGACTATGATCTTCTGCCCAGAGGCCACTACTGGAACCTCCTGAGAATTAAGCGCCTTACGTCAAGCCTTATCAGCTTTGAGCCTGCAAAGGTCGAAAGCTTTCTATTCTCCACATTTCCGCAGGCAGGGCACTTGAGGCTACCGCCCTCTATGGTTAGTATTTCGCCGCACCTTGAGCATAACGCATAAACTACGCCGAGCTGAGGACCTCTTAAGCTGAGCAGGTAGGGACTTATGGTGCTCATTACTCTGGCCATTATGATGTCGTTAGGTCTTACAAAGTTCATGATGTCATCTACTCTGTCGACGCCTATGCTTTCTGGGGTTATAACGCCGTCTAGAACGCCAGAATACTCTATGAAGCGGCTTGGCCTAGGCTCAAGTATAACTTCACCGTAGATATCAACGAAGGCTAAGTTCTCCTTCACCTGAGTCACTAGGCCAAGTACTGTGGCGCCCTTCTTGGGGCTCTTGAGCCTCCTTGCAGGAATGACTTCAGCTATCTTGTTAACGTTATCAAGTTTAAGCCTCCCTACAGACGCTACCCTGAGAACGCCGGCATCGTAATCAACGTACACGTTTTGGCCCTCAGAGTACTCCTCTTCAACCGCGATCACGTCGCCTGGAACTACATAGCTAGCTTCTTGAGAGCTCAACCAAGTCCACCTTTATTCTCCTTATTCTGCTTCTGTGGTGCGGCATAGCCGCAGGTATAGGAAACTCGTGCGTACCTAAAAAGTTGAATGAGTACCCTCCAGCCCTAGCTAGTCTCGCGTGAAACTCGAGGTTCCCCGATTTCACAAGAGCCACTATTTCCCTAACATTAAGGCTCATAGCGTACTCAAGGAACTCTCTATCCGCCCCCCTTCTCCACACGCCAAAGGGCGGGTTCATTATTACGAGGTCTACAAGGCCCTGCCTGAGGGGGCCAGAGTCCTTTGTTATCCACGCAGATACGAATGCCAGCCTTTCGCTAACGCCTAACTTCTCTGCTGAAAGCCTACAGATGCTGCCAAACCTATAATCATAGTCAACAGCTATAGCCTTCCTTGCCCCCAGGAGAAGCGATGCTATAGCTATCCTACAAGTGCCTGAACCTAAATCAGCAACTGTGGCATCATTCACTAGCCCTCTAAGCAGTGGAACCTTCAACATGGCAAGCACTAGTTCCGCAGGAGTTGTATATTGTTCTAATTTAACTGAGGGGGACTCTATTTTCGGCACGTACTTCTCAAGTATAACCTTAAGCCTACTTAGCTGCCCTGGCAGTTGGCGCCCTTGTCCTTTAAGTATAAACTCGAAGTTAAGAACACTTGCATTTCTGCTTTAAAATCAAGACCGAGTCTTAATACTTTACACAACAGACCCTTTCATTGATTCATAGTCTTAAACTTAACACTGACGCCGTACTACATCAGCACAGTAACTTACAGCATTTCAAGCAAATAAGCAACTAGAGGACGCTGCGATGAGGTTCATAGACAACGACTAAGCTAACAGCGCTTATGAGATGCTGCACTTCCAAGCGCTCGGAATCGCAGAATTGTTGGAGGAGAAGCTAACAACTGTCGCAAAGGGACAACTGTTGGCCACAAGTACTGAACCTCGTCAAAGCTTGATCTAGCCCAACGCTTTACAGCGAGTCCTTACTACCATGGAAATCTGTAAGGGCTCAGCCTTCCCTCTATTGCCATGAAAGCCTCTCCTGGGGTTAGCACAGGCTTAGGATACTCATTAAAGTCATCTATTGGAAGCCTAGGACAACTAGTTATAACAAAGGCCTGATACCACTCGCTGTCAAAGTTTGCAAGTATTTGAGGGGTTAGCAGACCAACGTAAAGTTCCCTATAATGTAGACTGCGCTTGGACAACATAACCTCTAGCGCCGAGACAACCCATGGCCTATGTTGACCTGTCTTGGTACCTACTATTATTCCCCACCTGCTGGAGTTCATTGCCATGGACACCTTGAAAAGCCTTGAGGCATAAAGCTTCTCCCCAGCCCCGGTCATGTCGTAGGCTTTATCCCTATATACGTCCACCTGTATCACTGGTCTGAAGGTTGCTAAGTAAAGACCTAAGGCGTGAAACTCGCCCCCGCTTATAATTACGTAGCCCTCCACCCCTCTTGGAACGAAGCTGTAGTCGCATCCTATAACCTGGCCCTCTTCGTAGTAGTTGGCTGGGCCGCGGAATGTGACTACCTCAAGGCCTCTTTCTCTGAGATAGCTCGCGACGAATTTGTAGGCGTATATGTACTGAGTGGTGGTAGCAATGGCCACCTTTCTGAGCGACCTGGCCCTCAGCAAACTTAATAAGGACTCCATAGTCTGCTCGCTGGGAAGCCCCACGTACCTTGCAGCTATGAAGAACACCTTAACTTTACCCTTAGGATTTACGTTAACCCTATCACCTAAATAATCAGGATATGGTGTGTGACCTACGTGAAGTATTGCATCCACGTAGCCCAATGCTGACACTTCGCCATAGTGCAGGTCGCAAGCGCCGAAAACACTATCCCCCTGTATAAGAACCTTGGCCTTTACGGCCTCGGAAAGACAATCCGCTATCTCTCTAGAATACTGCTTCAAGCCGTCAGGCAGCTGGAGCATAGCAGTAGTCCCGGCTAGCGCTTTCTCTAGGTCGTCAGGCAGCTCCAGCACATATGGTATTTCTTGGCATCTCAGTTTCATTAATTTCACTCTCCATGCCGCTATTGTAGAGAAGGGTTTAATTTGGAGGTAAATGTTTCGAAGTCTCGAATAAAGGGCCTGTCACTCCTCCGAGGAGGCTTCGGAGGTTGCATGCGCTCTCTGAGGAGGCTCTCTCCTCTTATCAAGGTCCTTCATTGCATGGGCTAGGATGTGAGCTACTAAGTCCTCTGGGGACGCTACTCTGGTTCTCCTACAGATGGGGCAGACCAGGAGGCCTGAGCTGGTGTCTATAAATGCCCTGAACCTAGATCCTGAAAACTCAACTATGACTTCCTTCAAGTTGCTTTGCTCCACCGCAGATCCCATCCTGCCCGCGCCAATTGACTTTTTACGCTCTGCACCTTTAAATAACTGGGCCGATGATCAGGCTGACCTGCGCTGACCTCTGGTATGAGGAACACCGATCTCACTGAGGCCTCCTAATTTCCTCAGAGCTTTCCGCAGCTCCCTCAGCAATGGCCGGGCTCTCAGCATTGTTTATCTTTTTAGCTATTTCCATAAGTAACTTAGATGCCTCGCCGAGGGCCTTTAGCCCATCGCTAGTTATCCTGTACATGCCATCTGGCGTCTTCTCTATTAAACCGTCCCTCTCCAGCTTGTAGACAACTGTGTAAAGAGTCACTGTGGGCGGGTTAAATGAAAACCTCTCCCTTATTATCTTCTTTAGCTGATACGGGTAGGTAGGGCTCTCCTTTAAGGTTGCCAGCACGTATATCCAAAGGGTTCTGACAGTTATGTTTACCAGGAGCCTGTTTATTGCCTTGTTAAAGCCATTACTTGTCTTTTCCTCCCTCTCCAAGCTTACCACTCTTTACTAATTCCCCTGAGAAGTTAAAATAAGCAAACTACTTAAATAGCCTTCCGCACTGTAGAGAACATCGGTGCGGGGGTGCCCGAGCCTGGTCAAAGGGGTCGGGCTGAGGGCCCGATGGCGTAGGCCTGCGTGGGTTCGAAGCCCACCCCCCGCACCATAATGATAAATGACAACAATTAATCCCTCAAGTCGATTTACCCAATTGCTAAAATAGCTTATATACGTACGTATGATGCACTATGCTAAAGGGATGTTATCTTTTTATGCCTGCCCCTGAACCCCGCGCTTTAACTCTTTCATTAGAGCCTCGGCCTTTTCTGCTATCTGAAGATCTCTCTTTTCATATTCATAATAGCCTATTAGCTCGTAGAACTCCTGCCTTGTCATTAACTTATCTAAGATATACTTCTGCGTGCCCTTCTCCTTAAGTTCTAGCAGGGTGTCTTTCATAGCCTTCATGGCTGCTCTGAACATGGTCACCGGGAAGATTACAAACTTATAGCCTGCCTCCTCAAACTCCTTGGCAGTTATATAGGGGGTCTTGCCGAACTCCGTCATGTTAGCCAAAAGCGGCGCTTTCACCTTACGCGAGAACTCCCTGAACTCCTCTAGGTTATGGAGGGCCTCTGGGAATATAACATCGGCTCCAGCCTCTACGTACATCTGAGCCCTCTCTATAGCCGCATCTAGGCCCTCCACCTCGCGCGCATCCGTCCTGGCTACTATGACCATATCATGACGTCTGGCCTCTACCGCGCTCATTATCTTCTTAACCATCTCGTCGGCTGGGACTACGTGTTTACCAGAGAGGTGGCCGCACTTTTTAGGAAGCACCTGGTCCTCTATCTGAACGGCGGCGGCTCCCGCCTCCTCGAGTTCTTTAACGGTTCTGTAGACATTTATCGCCTCGCCGAAGCCGGTGTCGGTATCAACTATCATGGGTAGGTCTACCACCTCCATGATTCTTCTTGTGGCATCAAGGACTTCAGAGAAAGTTATTATGCTGAGGTCAGGCATAGCAAGGCTTCCAGTCAGCGCGGCGCCTGATAGGTATATTGCCTTAAAGCCCACGCTCTCCGCCAAAAGCGCTGATGCGGGGTCAAAAACTCCTGGCACTATAATTATGCCGCTGCCCTTCATAAGCTCCCTTAACCTGACCGCTGGGTGCACGTCGCTCTTCTTCCTGTAAAGGTATGCCAACTCGTCCAGCCCATCAGCTAGCGCTCTCGTAAAATTAATTAAATTTCACGCAATCCCCGCAAGTGCGACTAAGAAGCGCAGGGCCCTAAAATAACGGCTTTAAGCCTGAAGTCTGGAGATGTTGCACGGGTGAGCCGCGTGGGAGGAAGGCAGAGGACAACGCTCTTCATGACTAAGGAGCAGAGAGGCTCTGAGAGAAAAGGCGGTAAGAGCAAGGAGGAAGGCAGCTCGGCTTGATAAGCCCGCCATGGCCATCGCCGAGAAGGCGGCATAAGCTCATTGTTTTGTTACCCGCCAGCGTGCTTAGTGTTGAACAGGACCTGAGGGACAAAACATATAAGGCTGGACTGATATCTAGGACTTTAGCAATATTTAGAGTTGACGAGGTCAGGATATTTCTGGATGAGGACTCAACATCGGACGACCAGGAAACCCTCTCAGAGCTGCTCAATTATCAGGTGGTTCCATCTCATCTTAAGAAGAAAGTTGTAGGCCTCAGCGAGAGGCTTAAGTACGCCGGCCTCATGCCACCGCTGAACCTCCCTAACCATTTACCTCCAAAGAGCCTTAAGGAGGGGGACCTTATAGACGTTTTGATAACAACGAGGAAAGGGTCACAATGCAGTGTTTACATGGGGGAGGCCGGCGAGGGCCTGTTAAAGCCCTGCCACTTTAATGTCAATGATATTGTTACTGCGCGTATAGTAAAGAGATCTGGGAGGCAGTTTGAGCTCGAACCCTCTTCATGGGGCAACATATATACCGGGTACAAGGTTCTACGCTCCGGCAAGATCTTATCAGATCTTCAAGAGCTTAAGGAACAAGGGGTAGCCCTAGTAGGCACTAGCAAGTATGGAACCGTTGACTACTGGCTTCTTAGGGGACTTGCAGGAAGACCTGTAGCCCTGGTGGTAGGCGGTCCAAAGAGCGGCCTGCTTCAGTACACCTCCCGCAAAGCCTTTGACTTAGTGATTAACGCCGCGCCCTGCAGGGCACCGAGACCTTAAGGAGTGAGGAGGCCCTTCTGGCGTCCTTAACGCTGCTTAACGCGTTCCTCACTGACTGAGCTCCTAAGTTCGCAGCGTTTATAATCTCAAAGAGGCCTCCTTGAACTGGGATGATCTGGAACTCGGGAACAGACCCCTAACGGGGGATGGTGAGTACATGGCTTCTGACCGCCTTACTCAGCTTAAGGGAAAGGTGGCCCTCGTCACTGGGGGCGATAAAGGCATAGGAAGGTCCATAGCTATTAAGCTGGCATCCATGGGCGCCGGCGTAGCCATAACTTACAGGAAAGCCGCCGACGAGGCGGAGAAAACCCTAAGAGAGATAAAGCAAATGGGCGTCCCATCCACTGCTGTAAGGATGAACTTAGGTTCCCCAGAGGACATAATGTCTGCCGTAGAGCATGTCAGAAAGGAGCTTGGGGGTATAGATATCCTAATCAATAACGCAGGCGTGGGTTACGCATCTGAATTCCTTAGCATGAGCCCTGAGTCATGGCATGCCCAGATAAACTATGACTTAACTGGCCCCTACCTTATAACTAGGGAAGCAGTGAAAGACATGATATCCAAGGGATGGGGGCGCGTCATATTCATATCTAGCGTGGCCGGCATTTACGGCCTAGACTTCTTAACAGCCTATTCCGCAGCCAAGGCAGGACTGATAGGACTGGCCAAATCCCTCGCAATAGAGCTTATAAAACATAACATTACTGTTAACGTAGTTGCCCCAGGCTTTGTGCCCACTAGGCTAGGGCTTAGCTACTTCGAGTGGCTTGACAAGAAGACCGGGAGGACTGGAAGCCTTGATAGGTACTTGTCTAGGATACCTCCTCACAGGCTGGTGACACCTGAAGAGGTGGCCTCTGTAGTGGCCTTCCTGGCAAGCCCCGAGGCAAGCGGAGTTACGGGCCAAGTTATAGTGGTTGACGCAGGGGCATCCCTTGGCATTGGGGAAGCTTAGGCGGTGTGCTCCTCAGCACTGCTCTGGCGGTCTAGGGGCAACCTGTGTATATAGCCGCACACAAGGCATCTTCTCACCACATACTTTTGCCTTCCCTGAGACCTTATCCTCACAGACAGGGTCACGCCGGGTATGAGCGTCACCTTGCACTTCTTGCAGTATGATCTCTTTAACTCACGCGGCAGCCTAACCCTTGTCATCTGAGATATTGCAATTATGAGCTCGTTAACGCTCGATGATAAGTTAAAGTCGCCTTCGCGGGCGGCGCTGAGGGCGAACTGAGATAGTCTCATAATGTCCTCTAGCACTAGCTCGGTTCTATTACGCCTCGCCCTCCGGCTGCGGCTTCTCTTCAATTTTCTTCAGCTGCCTCTTATACATCTCTAGCAGCTCCTGCTCTGTCGTGGCGTCCTCTGGACCTTTGTCGTCCCTCCACCTTATAAACCTTGGGAACCTTATCGAAATGCCTGCCCCTTTCCTCACAGCGTCCATGCAACAGGTGTGAGCCGGAGAGAGCGTGAGCTCCGCGCCTATAACCTCTGCGACCTTAACTGGCTCGAACCACACGTCCGCCTCAAGGTTTGATACCACCCTTGGATGTCTGTGGTCTATTATATATGGCTTGAACAGGTCGTACATGTTGTTTATATCCTCATCAGTAAAGCCGCTCCCCACCTTACACACCGTCTTAAAGACGTCGTTGTTAGGATCGTAGGCGGCCAACAGCAGCGTGCCAAGCTTACCGCCGCGCTTGCCCTTGCCATAGAAGGCCCCCACAGCAACGAGATCCACAGTGTCCGTCATCTCGCTCCTGTAGTCACGCTTCAGCTTAACCCAAAGCCAGCCCCTAACGCCCGCCCTGTAGACGCTCTCGTCGTGTATGGCCTTTATCATGACTCCCTCTGCACCATCAGCTATCGCCTGTAGGAAGAAGTTCATTATCTCGTCAGGATCGGAGCTCATTATGTAATTGCTCATGACAACCCGATCGTTTGGCTCAAGAATTGACTCAAGGACCTTCCTTCTGTAAGGCAGGGGCTTGGTAGTTAGATCCTCGTCATCCTTCATTATTATGTCGAATAGGAACAGCCTGGTTGGTATTTCCTTCATCATCTTCTCTATGTCGTATTTTCTTCTCCTCTGCATCAGTTCCTGGAAAGGCCTAAGCTCTCCGGTGTCTGGGTCTATAGCCACTATTTCCCCCTCTACTATGGCCTTCTCGGCCTTAATGGCCTCTCTTACGCCATCGGCTATATCAGGGTACATAGAGGTTATGTCCTCAAGCCTCCTGGAGAATATCTTTATCTTATCACCATCCTTGTGTATCTGACCTCTCTCGCCATCATATTTATACTCAACATAGGCCTTGCCACCCACCTTGGCTAAGATCTCCTTAACATCGTTAGCCCTCTCAGCCAGCATAGGCCTTATTGGCGTGCCGACCTCTGGTTTGAGACCCTTAAGGGCCTCAACGCCCTGCGTCGCCACTATCTTGGCTATCTCCCCAAGATCAGCCCTTAGGTTATACGCCCTTTCTATTAGGTCCCTTACCGCTGAGGAACCGCCATAAGCAACTGCAAGAGCGTCCAGTATGGTAGCGTCCCCTATACCAAGCCTTAGCCTGCCCTCAACGAACCTGACTATGTACCTCGCCTCTATCGGTTTAGCATCCTTCAGAAGCCCCGCTAACGTTTTCAGCTTAAGGTCCCTGCTGCTCTCCCCCGTGGCATAGGCTATCTTCATGAAGGAGTCAAAGACCCTGCTGACTGTCAGCCGCGAAGAACCTCCTCCCATAAAGGTCAGCAAGTTGCTCTTAAGGTGCCCACCGGTCTGGGCAAGCTGTTCAGCTACCTTCCCTGGATCCCCTAGCTTGTCAACAAGCTTCTGGACATCGCTCTCGCTCTTGCCATAAGCCAAAGCTATGGCCTGCACCAGAAGCTTGTCACCCACACCTAGCTCGGGTATGCCCTTCCAGTCAGGGCCTAGCTTGCTCTGTATCATGTAAACTACCTTATCTATAACGTCGGCAGGTGTTCTCTTCAGCAAGCCTGCCAGGAGCTGGGTTAGCTGAGTCCTTGAAGTTATCCCCTCCATCGAGCTAAACGTATTGGCTATATCCTCGAACATCATATCTGAGGGCAACATCTATCCCAATATACTATAGTAAGTCGCTCAGAGTTAAAACGCGGAGAAGCAAAAGCCAAAACAGTCAATAAAATGGACAGGGAGCGCCGGGGGTGGGATTTGAACCCACGCGCCCCTTATGGAGCAACGGGTCTCAAGCCCGTCCCCTTGGGCCGCTCGGGCACCCCGGCGCCAGGTAGCCTATGGAGGAATTGGTTCTAAAAGCTATTTGTACCCAAAGGAGCCTAGAGACGACTTCCTAACGGGGGGTTAGAAGAGCTTTGAAAGATCCTAGCCTTAAAAGGCCTCTTACCTTTAGTAAAAAGATTCTATGAATTACCTGCCGGACTTTATCTCTATGTAAACGTCGCTTGGTACCTGTATCCTCATGAGCTTCTTTAAGACCCTCTCATCAGCTTCTATGTCAATAAGCCTCTTGTGTATCCTCATCTCCCAGTGCTCCCAATGCTTGCTGCCTTCACCGTGCGGAAGCCTGAAGATAGGAACCTCCAGTCTCTTTGTGGGCAGCGGTATGGGCCCCCTCATGGGAACGCCTGTCTTCTGGGCTATGTCCTTTATCTGCGCCACTACCTGCTCCAGGCTCTTTGCATTAGTGCTCCACAGCCATATTCTAACGTTGAACGCCATTGTGCGGCACCGCTTGAGCTGTTAGCTTCACTTCTTAACCTCTATCTTGGCAGGCTTTATATCTGTAACTATTCCAATGCCTACGGTCCTGCCCATGTCCCTCATAGCGAAGCGGCCGAGCTGCGGGAAGTCGCTGAACTTCTCAATGACGAGTGGCTTTATCGGCTTGAACTTAACTATAGCGGTGTCGCCAGCCTTTATGAACTGTGGGTTCTGCTCTATTGGGTTTCCAGTCCTTGGATCCAGCTTAGCAACTATCTCCGTTATCCTGCAGGCAACCGAGGCGGTGTGAACGTGTATCACTGGAGTGTAGCCAACTGCTATAGCGCTCGGGTGCCAGACTACAACTACCCTCGCGGTGAACTCCTCGGCCACAGTGGGCGGGTTATCTGTCTTGCCTATCACGTCACCTCTCTTGACCTGGTTCTTCTCAACGCCCCTCAGCGCAACTCCTACGTTGTCTCCAGGCTCGGCCTGCTGTAGGTCCTGGTAGTGCATCTGTATGCTCTTAACATCGGCAACTATGCCCTCAGGCATCACTATTACTCTGTCTCCAGGCTTGAGCACTCCAGTCTCAACTCTGCCAGTTACTACAGTGCCAGCGCCAGGTATGCTTAGCACGCTCTGCACAGGCAGCCTCAGAGGCTTATCAACGGGCTTTGGAGGTACCTTCAGGTTATCGAGGGCCTCAACGAGGGTTGGTCCCTTGTACCAGGGCATGTTAGGGCTCCTCTCTATTAGGTTCTCTCCAGTCCATGCGCTTACAGGTATGAAAGGTATGGCGTCAACGTTGTAGCCTAATCCCTTCAGGAACTTCTTCATCGTGTTCACTATCTCCTCGTACCTCTGCTGGCTGTAGTTGACGTCAGGGGCATCCATCTTGTTTATTACAACTATTAGCTGATCTATGCCCAGGGTCTTGGCCAAGAGGGCGTGCTCCCTGGTCTGACCCTCAGCGCTCATCCCAGCCTCAAACTCTCCTTTCCTTGATGATATCACTAGCAGCGCCGCGTCGGCCTGGCTGGCGCCGGTTATCATGTTCTTTACGAAGTCCCTGTGGCCAGGGGCGTCGATAATTGTAAAGTAATACTTCTTGGTCTCGAACTTCATGAAGGAGAGGTCTATAGTTATACCCCTCTCCCTCTCCTCCTTCATCTTGTCCAGAAGCCAGGCGAACTTGAAGGACTCCTTTCCAGCGGCCTTAGCCTGCTCCTCGAGCTGCTGCATTACCTTGGGGTCTATGACCCCAAGCCTGTAGAGTAGGCTACCCGTGAGCGTGCTCTTACCGTGATCTATGTGCCCTATCACTACTAGGTTAAGGTGTGGCTTCTCGGGCACTTTGATTCACCTCTTCATTCCGCCTGCAATTAGTGAAGTGCGAGGGATTTAAAAATACAGCTGAAGGTCTTGATGTGGAACGAAGGAGAGCTGTTTACCTTGAGCTGAGGGCTATCCTCTCTATTTCCTCCTTCTGTCTTATGGCGTAGCTTGAGGGATCTCCCTTAGACGCGGCTATTATTTCAGTGGCCAGGCATTCCTCTATAGTCTTGGACGACCCAAAGGCGCAGAGCCTGGCTCCCTCAGCCATGAACCTAAGGGCCAGATCAACCCTCCTCTGGGCGGAAACGTCCACTGAGACCCTGTAGACTATTCCGCCGTACATTATCCTTGTGGTCTCCTCCCTGGGCGCGGCATTTTCTATGGCACGAACTAGTACCTGAATCGGGTTTTCGCCCGTCTCCAGGTTTATGATCTCAAAGGCTGCCTTTACTATGTTGTAGGCCAGCGCCTTCTTTCCTCCGTTCCTGCCAGGTTGCATCAGCCTGTTTATGAGCCTCTCTACTATGGGCACCTCGGCCTTGCCAAATCTCCTGTGCTCGTGCCTCCCTCCCGTATGGGGAAGTATGACGGGCCTTAGGCTTATGTACTTCTTAAGGCTTGGATCTCTTACCTCTACTCCCTCCCAGCTCCACTTGCCAAAGAGCTTTATTGCGCCTAGGTTGCCCACCTCAGAGAGCTCTGGCAACTTAGCCTGCTCTGCCATGGCTGCACCCCTTACACCTTCGCTGCTGTAGTTTTTAAGCTAACTTCAAGACTATAAATGCGTGCCAAGTCTGCAAAGATGGACTTAAGAGCCTTAGAGGCCAGTAGTGTAAGGGGCGCTTAGGCATTGTCAGAGGACGAGCTGCTGAAAGTCAAGTACGTCCAGCCATTTTACAAGCTCCTGCAGGACGTCAGCAGCGGGGCTGGGGCCTATGTAGTAGGGCTCTCTCTGCTGCTTGAAAATAATGAGGAGTTCACCATGGTTAACATACCTATGGACGTTGCTGAAGCCATAAAATTAATAAATGACGGCGACATGCCACCCAGAAGGCAGAGCATATACACTTTCCTGTCCTCCCATGAGGACTTTAAAGAGATCTTGAGAAGGACCCTAAAGAGAGTCGTAATAGATGAGCTTGAGGCCGACACTGGGGTCTACACGGCAACTGTGGAATTCGAAGACGGAGGCATAAGCATAAGCGTTAAGATGATACCCAGTCATGCTATATACCTAGCGCTTATAAGCGGCAAGCCCATATTTGTTAGCAAGAAGCTTGTTGACATGGAAAAGTGGTGGGGCAACGAAAGTGGCGAGGGCGAGGAAGGGGATCAGCCTTAGCCGTCCATAGCTCCTAAGCGCAATAGTACCACTTCCTTTTCCTGTTGAAGGAGGGCTAGCCAAAGGGCTTGTCAGTGCATAAGCAAGAGGGTTAGCGGGCCCTGCTATATTAAGGTTTGCAGAGAAACGGTTAACGCATATCTCTATGCCGCGGCTGCCCTAGAGCCGCGAAGTAATAAAATAAGGTTGCTCATCTCTTGACCTTCTGCTTCTTACCCTTCCACAGGGCATCTAGAGAAACGCCGTTAACAGCTATTACCTTGTACTTGACTCCTGGTATATCACCCATGGCCCTGCCCTTGGGACCTCCTATGCCCTCAATTATAACTTCGTCGTGCTCGTCTATGTATAATATGCCTCCGTCCTTAGGCACGAAGGCGGTCACTACCTTCTTGTTCTTAACCAGCTGAACCCTAACGCACTTGCGCAGCGCTGCGTTGGGCTGCCTTGAAGGTATGCCAACCTTCTCAAGCACTATCCCCCTGGCCATAGGTGCGCCTTCAAGTGGGTCGTACTTTTCCTTAAGCCTTAGCATCCTTATCTTGAACTCCCTCTTGGCCCACCTGAACTTAAGCCTGCTCTTCCTGAGCTTGCGCGCCGCGAACAGGCCGTTCGGTCCCTCTGGCATTTCACTAATCCCCTCACTCTGCTCCAAGCATGAATTTAAAAACTTCCATCGGTTACCTGATGACTACCTTGTCTACGTTAAAGAGCTTGGTCAGTATTATCCTTGCCCTCTTGACGTTCCTGCCGTCCCTTCCGATGGCCTTACCCTTCTCGTCATCTTTAACCTTGACGTAAACTACCTTGCCATCACCTCTATCAACTACATCTATCTTGAGTATCGTCACCCCTGGGAAGAGGTTTCTGACCATTGATTCGAGATCCGCCGAGTACTCAACGACTTCAACGTTCTTGTTCAATATCCTGGACAACGTCTTCACGTTCCTGCCATCCTTTCCTATGGCTTTCCCTATGTCGTTCTTATCGACCAAATAGAATATTCTGTTGCCTTCGGTGTCCTCTATTGCTCTGTAAACCATAGCCCCTGTAATGTCTTGGAAGAGGGATATGAAGCGCAGCTCCTCAAGTCCTATCCTATCTCCCTTAGGATTGGCGTCTGACTGCGCCACCCCAACCTCCCCTTACTTGCTCTCTGACAGGACGTCAAGGATCCTCGAGTCGCCAGGGTTCAGGACAGCTATTACAGAGACCTTAAAGGGCTTTCCTATTAGTGAGCCCAGGTCTGCTGAGGTTCCCTTGTAGACGTATAATGGAATGCCATTTATAGTGGCTAAGGACTCTATGCTCTTTCTCAAGTCTGATGGAATGTTGTCGGCTATTATAATGCCTTTGGCCTGGTTCTTAAGCAACAGCTTCAGCGCCCTGCGGGCCCCTAAGCTTAGCTTACCGCTCTTAGCTGCCGCCTTAAGTTCCCTCTCGAATAGGGCCTCTGACACGTAAGTCACCTCACTCCTGCCCTGTCTTGCTTGGTTCTTCCTGCTGGCTTACCTTAGGCTGCAGAGATTTAAGAGCGTTGATGCCTACTGATAGCATCACTATGCCGGTGCCGACCCTCGGAGGTAGACCGGCCACTATGCTTTCAGTGACACCGCTGAACTTCTCCTCCTCGCCTTTGACAGCTGCATTATAGAGCTGGTTAACGGTCACCTCGAAGGCCGCACGAGCTATGACGCTGGGCTTCTCACCTACGACGCCTAGCCTGCCTATCTGCCTTATCTTACCCGTCCACGTCATTATGTCTGCCACTAACATGACGTGCCTTATGTCAACATCTAGGCCTGAGCTCTGCAGAACATCCATTATTTCCCTTATTATTGCGTTCCTGGCGGCCTCTATACCAAGCACATCTGCGATTTCGTATATGTTGTTGGTCTCTACTCTTGTGGCATCTACCCCATCCACCTTCATGACCTCAGCTAAGTTGCTGCCCTCAGCTATTATAACATACTCGTGTTTGCCCGTCTTTTCATCAGTGTGCTCCTGTATTATTGTCCTTCTGATGCCCTTTATTCCCTTCACGTACCCCTTCTTTATCTTGGATACTATCTCAGAGTAACTACGAAGGTCGTAAAGCGCGTCATCAGGCAATATGCTCTCACTGACGTTAAGCACTATAGTGTTTTCGTCCTCGCCCTTACTCACGTCACCTAGCTTAAGCCTCTCAAAGGCCTCCATTATTTCGTCCTCTGTCAGCCCTCTGTCAACCACCATGTCTGGGTCTAACTTAACCACAAAAGTCCTGTCGCCTAACGTATAGCTTATTTCGTCAACTATGTTACCTATTGTTGTGTACTCGATCTCCCTCGCTATCTTGCGCCATTTCTAGGTTGTCGGCATACTTCTCTTCAAGGTATATCTTCATCATAGGCGTCGAGGGCTCATGACGGGCATCAACTATCTCTATAAGCCTCGGAAGCCCTAGGGTAACGTCGAACTCCATGAGTCCTGCGTAGTGGAAAGTCCTCAAAGTCATCTGAGTTCCCGGCTCCCCTATTGACTGAGCAGTGACTACGCCAACAGCCTCGCCTGGCTGGACCATCGACGAGATATAGGTTCTCACGGCATCCTCTATAACCTTGATCTTTTGCTCAGTGCTCAGCTCCTGGTTCTCAGCTACTTTGCTGTAGAGCTCATCGTATAAGCTTGGGGGCAGCAGCGACTTAGCCGCATCAAGCTTTCTCTTGAGCGTCTCTCCGAGCTCCATCTCGGAAGTTTCCGCCTCCTTCTTAGCCTTCCTGGACCTAGCCTTTTTCCCCTCCTCAGAGGACCTCTTGGCCATCTTCATGCACCTCCCTGCTTAACTTTTTCAATTAGTCTGTCTATGTTCACTGCCTTGCCATGATAAGTCTTCTGCGGATCCACGCCGTCCTCGCCATACTTGAACTGAATTATGTTGTCCTGCGAGTCCCTCACAGTGCCGTCGTACGCAACGTAGAGGTCCTGCAGGGCATTTATCAGCCTCCTCTGCATGTAGCCGCTCTGTGAAGTCTTCAAGGCAGTGTCGACCAGGCCCTCCCTACCGCCTGCAGCGTGGAAGAACACTTCATGAGGCTTCAGCCCATCCCTGAAGTTGCTGACCACGAAGCCCCTCGCCTCTGGCGAGAGGTCGCCTGGCCTGAAGTGCGGCAGCGTGCGGGTTCTGAAGCCTCTCACTATCCTTCTTCCTCTCACCGTCTGCTGTCCTAGCATGGCGGCCATCTGCGTTATGTTAATATCACTTCCCCTGGCCCCTGTCCTGGCCATTATGAAGGCGTTATTGAATGGGTTCATGTAGCCTATAGCGGTCTTACCGGCGTCGTCCCTCAGCTTCTGGAGTCTCTGGATTATCTTGAGCTCCAGGCTCTCCTCAAGCGTTCTGCCAGGTATTATCTCAAGCGTGCCGTTCCTGTACTGCTCTATCAGCTTCATTACGTCCTCCTTAGCCTCCTCTGTCATCTTAGCTATCTTGTCCCTGGCCTCCTTGGGTATCTCTATGTCGCTTATCGATATACTGAAGCCTCTGATCTCCAGCATCCTTATGAACATCCTATACATAGTATCAAGCATCTGCCTTGCAGCTGAGTTGCCATACTCTAACGCTATGTAGTGGAGCACGCTATCTGGCTGCTCGGCGCCAATGGAATTTTTGTCGAACACGCCCTCTAGAAGCCTCCCCCTCCTTATTACAACATATGAGTCGAAGAAGCAGTCCTCACTGTCGCACTTAAGGTCTCCGGCATTTATCTTAGCCCTGCCGCTGAAGTTGAAGTCATTTGGCAGGAAGAGGCTGACCAGCTGCTTTCCAGTCCACAGAGGTCTTGGCTTAAGTATGGCTGGCTCTGGCAGCTCGCCGCTATAACCTGCCGCCGCTAGCAGCCTGCCTACGGCCTCCCTGTCAAGTAGCGTAGTTTTAACAGTCAGCAGGTACGCTCCACTTATGTAGTCCTGCCTTCCGCCTATTATGGGTCCGCCGTACCTTGGAGTCAATATGTGGTTCTCCACAAGCAGCAGGTTCAGGGCCTCTGCGCGGGCCTCCTCAAGCCTTGGTACATGCAAGTTCATCTCGTCACCGTCGAAGTCGGCGTTGTATGGCGCGCACACCAGCAGGTTCAGCCTGAAAGTCCTGCCTGGCATAACCCTTACCTTGTGACCCATTATTGACATCCTGTGAAGGCTGGGCTGCCTGTTGAACAGCACTATGTCACCATCTATCAGGTGCCTTTCAACAACATCGCCTATCTCGAGGCTCTCAGCTAGCTGCCTTAGGTTGCGCTGGTACCTCAGGTCCAGCTTAACTCCCTCCCTCTTCTTGTACACTATGGTGGCGCCAGGCCACTTGTAGGGGCCGTTCAGGACGTACTTCCTTGCCTCCTCAATGTTAAACTTCGTAACCACCATAGGCACGGTCAATATCTTTGCTACCTCTATCGGGACACCTACCTCATCAATACTTATCAGTGGGTCTGGAGATATGACAGTCCTTGAGGAGAAGTTAACTCTTTTACCGTTCAAGTTGCCCCTCAGCCTGCCCTCCTTGCCCTTGAGCCTCTGCGCCAGCGTCTTGAGCTGTTTCCTACCTCTGTGCGAGAGCTGGTAAATGTTAGGTAGCTCGTTGTCTATGTATGCTGCTATCACGTTCTGAAGCGCCTGCCAGGCCTCCTCTATCATGGACTCAGGGGCGCTTGATGAAATGAAGTTCTTGAGCCTCTCGTTCTGCCTAACTATCTCTGCAAGCGCATGAGTCAGGTCGTCCTCAGCCCTTGAGCCGCTCTCCATAGTTATTGAGGGCCTTACGGAGAGCGGGGGTACTGGCAGTACTGTGAGGACAGCCCATTCAGGTCTCGCGGACTTGGGATCCCAGCCCAGCAGCTCCACGTCGTCATCCGGTATTTTCTCTAGCCTCTCCCTAACATCACTTGGCGTTAGCCTGACCTCGCCCTCAGGTCTAACCTCATAGAAGTTATATGGCTTGATGAACTTTATCTTGTACTGTTTGGCGCCGCAGTGCGGGCACTCAGTGGTGGAGGATGCCTCCTTTATTACCTCCTCTACAAATATGTCGGCGAGCAGCGGCCACTTCTCCTTGAGCCTCCTATAGATGGTTAGCATATAGGCTGCCTTCTGGGGCGGTATGAGTATTCTTCCACAGCTCCTGCAGGTGGACTGCAGCAGCTGATAGATCTTGTCTCCTAAGTGCGGAAGTATCACCGGCCTAGCAAGATCTATCTTGCCAAAGTGCCCAGGGCAGTCCTGCCTTGTATTGCCGCAGACGGGGCACCTCTCGCCAGGCTCTATAGCGCCGAAGTGTGGATCCCTGAGCCCTCCCATAACTGGCGAGCCGTCAACCTCGTATATCTCCGGCCTTATCACAGTTACCTTGGCCATTTCTCTAATCTCACGAGGACTCAGAAGGCTGAACTTTATGCCACTAATTGTGTACCTCTCGTGCTCCTCGCCTGGGCCATACGACATGATTCGTCACCTCACTGTGCGCTTCCATTACCATTACTCTTGCCATCGCCTCCCTGGCTCTCACCTGCGGCGCTTAACTTAGACATGCCGGCCCGTGAGATCCTGTCCAAAAGTGAGATCCTGTCTGAGACCTCAATCCTGGGCTTGATGCCCATGCTCATGATCTCCTGCAGGAACAACTTAAATGCATAGGGCACTTTCACGGGCTTTATGTCACCGTTCTCACCGTGTATCGGGCACTCATATACGTTCTTCTTGCTGTTATACCAAGCTATGTGACCACATAAGGTGCAGACGTACATTGTGTAGGCATCGCTGCCGTCAAGCATCCTATCCCTTAGCAGCATTGTCGCCCCATGGCCTACGAGGCAGTCCCTCTCCATCTCTCCGAACCTCAGGCCTCCCTGCCTGGCCTTACCCTCTGTAGGCTGCCTCGTGAGGAGCTGCACCTTACCTGTGGCCCTTGCGTGCATCTTGTCGGCTACCATGTGGTACAGCCTCTGGTAGAACACTATACCTATGGAGATCGGCGTCTCAAGCAGCTGGCCAGTACGACCATCATACATGACCTCTGTGCCGTCGGGACTGTAGCCATGCTTGATTAATATGATCTTATACTGGTCTATATCGTCCTTGTAGAATGGCGTACCATCAACGTACTTGGCCTCCACGGCTGCAGCCTTACCCGTTATGAGCTCAAGTATCTGTCCTACTGTCATACGTGAAGGTATTCCGTGAGGGTTTATTATAATGTCAGGTACTATGCCGTCCTCAGTGTATGGCATGTCATACTTAGGATAAAGCATGCCAATAACGCCCTTCTGTCCGTGCCTGCTTGCGAACTTGTCACCAAGCTCAGGTATTCTTAGATCCCTGACCTTCACCTTGACCAGCAGGTTCCTGTCGAGAGTCTGTGTTATGAGCACAGTGTCCACTACGCCATGCTCCCCATACCTCAGCTGCACGCTAGTGTCCCTCTTGGTCAAAGTTCCCAGGCTCATGACGCGCTCCTCGCCAAGGAACCTCGGCGGGCTCTCCCTGCCTACAAGCACGTCTCCGCCCTCGACCTCAACCTCAGGCTCTATAATTCCGTCCGGGCCCAGCTTGGTGTAATACTGATCCCCCTTGTGATCATAAAGCTTTGGTGAAGGGACTGTTATGGTATCCTTAAGGCCGCCAGCGTACGTGTTCTCCATAACCGTGTATACCCTAAAGAAGTGGGCCCTTCCAAGGCCATAATCTACGCTGGTCTTATTCATTATTATGGCGTCCTCCATGTTATAGCCCATGTAAGGCATTATGGCTACTATGAAGTTCTGCCCTGAAGGCCTATCATTGTAGCCTATCTCCTCAAGGGACCTTGTCTGAACTATGGGCTTCTGTGGGTAGTGGAGCAGGTAGGCGTGGCTGTCCATGCGGTACTGGTAGTTCAGCGCATAAAGGCCTAAGGCCTGCTTTGCCATAGCTGCCTGGTAGGTGTTCCTCGGGCTCTGGTTGTGCTCTAAGAACGGGGTTATTGACGTGACCACGCTGAATATGCCTGGCGTCCACAGCTCTAGGTGAGTGTGCTCAGGCGTCACCTCCTCGGGAGACTCAGCAACGTAGGCGTTCTCCTCCTCATCTGGGTCAAGGAACTCTATGACGCCGTTCCTCACGAGGTCCCAGAAGGACATCTCGCCCCGCTTAACCTTTTCGACCATCTCCTTCGTCAGCTTTGGCTTGCCGTTCTCGACAACTATGACAGGCCTCATCAGCCTGCCTTCGTCAGTGTTTATATAAACTTCCTTAATGTCTCCCTGCTCTATATAAGCTACGCTCACCTCATAGCTTAAGCTTCCTGATCTCCTCATAGCTATAAGCTTCCTGCGCAGCTCTGCGCCATCCTGAACATAGCCTATAGGCTTACCGTTGAGGAACACCTTGGCCATTCTAGTGTACTTCTCTATGGCCTCGGGCTCGCCGCTTGCTATCTCCTTAATGGCTTCGTCCAGTGGTATTACATCCATATTCATCAGTAAGTTCTTCACGTGCTGCTCATTGACGCCAACCGATATATAGGCTGTCATGGCCAAGTTCTTGACCAGACCGCAGTTTATGCCTTCGGGTGTCTCAAACGGGCAAAGCCTTCCCCAGTGAGTTCCATGTAGATCCCTGGCCTCAAAGTTTGACTCTCCTCTGCTCAGCGGCGATATGACTCTCCTTAAGTGGCTAAGCAGGCTCATCCAGTTAGTTCTGTCAAGTGCTTGACTTACTCCAGTTCTGTTACCAGTCCAGTTGCCCGTAGCTAAAGCGGCCCTTATCCTCTCAGTTATGATGTCCGGCCTCACCAGAGTTTTAAGGTCTCTAACCTTCCTGTGCTGGCTTATGTACTCCTCAAGCTCGCTTGCTATCAAGGTCACAAGCTGCTGGAACGCGTCCCTAAAGATCTCTGCTATGAGGTCGCCTGCAAGCCTTAAGCGCTTGTTAGCCAGGTGGTCCTTGTCGTCCTCCTGCCTCTTGCCTAGGTAAAGCTGCAGAACCCTGTTCGCCATCTCGCCGAGGAAGTATGCCTTGGCTAGCCTGTCAGCTGGTGTTAGACCTATGTGAGGTAAGAACTGTGTGTCTATGAACTCCTCTGCGCGCTGAATCCTTATCTCCCTAGGCTGCCCAGGCGCTATCCTATTGCCGAGGAACTCCAGCGCGTCCTCCTTGGTCCTTATCGCTGCGCTAACCTTCTCAAAGCTTGGTAATAGCTCCCTCTGTACGTCGGGGTCTGGCGAAACGGCGGCCGCTATCTCCGCGTCCTTCTCAAGTCCAAGCGCTTTCATCATCACTATAAACGGTATCCTATAGTTAAGCCTGCTCATGCTTATCTCTAAGGATCCATCGCTCATCCTGTCCACTATAACTTGTCTCCTCAGGCCAAGTATCGTTGAGACGGTCTTAGCGCTGTGCGTTATCTTTGCTGTGTTAGCGGTTGAAACTCCCACTATTATTCTGTTTACTGCCAGATCCTCCTGAGCAACTACTACCCTCTCGCTGCCGTTTATAATGAAGTAGCCTCCAGGATCGTTAGGATCCTCTCCGGCCTCCAGAAGCTCTCTGTAGCTGGCCTTAGAGAGTGGGTCGGCCACAGACTTAACCATTATAGGGAAGTCCCCTATCTTCACCTCATCGCTGCTGACCTCGACTCCATTTTCTATAAGCTTCATCTGAAGGTAAAGAGGCGCTGAGTATGTGAAGTTCCTAAGTCTTGCCTCCAGGGGCGTTATATTCTTGTCCCTCTTAGTGCCGTCAGCCTCCTTTACTTCTGGTCCACCTAGACGTATTTTCCCGAGTACTATCTTTATGTCAGGACCCTCCTCTGGGGCTACCCCCTTCCTTCTGCTGACCTGCTCATAAAGGGGCCTTATTTCTCCGAAGGAATCAACTATCTCCTGCATGCGCTCGGTTACAAAGGCATTATACGAGTCCAGGTGCTGCCTGGCAAGCCCTGTCTCACGTATGTACTGCCTGAACACAATCCATAAGTCATCCTTAGTCAGCTGTTCAGATGCCATTAAGCTCACCCGCTCAGTAGGACACGACTACCCTATAAACTACATGTTTTCCTGCTGTGGGCGAGTTGCGCTCTATTTCTACGATATCCCCTGGCTTGCCTCCCAGCAGCTTAATGATAGGGTCGTTGGCGCTTATCCTAGGGAGCTGCCAAGGCTTAACGCCGAGCCTATTAAGCACTTCAACAGCCTCCTCTATGCTCAATATACGGTGCTTTGGCACAAGCTCATGATTGAGTATTCTTTCATCCGGCCTGGCGGATGGCAAGTTACCCAGCACCTCTCCTACAGCCTCTGTTGGACCCCGAGGTTATCTAGTTAACTGAAGCGCTAACGTCTCTTAGAGGATTTGCGCTTAACTATGATCATTCAAAAGGGCAAGCTTGAACAGCTATCGAAATATGAAGGAGCCCTTCAGGGCTGTGGCGGGCCCGCCGGGATTCGAACCCGGGACCTCCGCCCGCGGCTAGGCGTCGCGGCCTACGGGTTAAAAGCCCGCCGCTCTATCCTGGCTGAGCTACGGGCCCACCGAAGCTCATAGTCTCCACGCAAGTTTTTTAAATTTGATTAACCGCACTAGTATTGGCAATTCGCGGTTTAGTATAGCGCACTACTATACGTAAATGGTTAAGTTGTCAATAGGCTTAACGTACTTCTACCCTTTAACCTACGTAATATAGCTAAAGCAACGTTAATAGTGACTTAGTCCTCCACAGTTGCAATCCCCATATAGGCCAGCCACTCTACAAATACTGGAAGTACGGCCTCTATGTCGGTATAGCCTGAGTTTCTTAGGATGCTCTCTAACTGAGATCTCTTTATTGAGTCGGAGTCCCCTATCGCATCAAATATATCCTTAAATGGCTCTACATCGTCACTAAGCGACTTTATCAGTAGCCTGAGTTCCCTGCCCTGCAGCTCTACAGCTCTCTTGCCCTCATCAGTTATCACAAGGTTTCCGTCGTCCTCCTTCAGGAGGCCTAAAGAGACAGCTGCGTCAACGACGTGAGGTAGCAGGTCCATATCAACGTTGAGAAGCTCGTCTAGCCTGGATGAGTCAACGATACCTCCCGAGGTGGCTATATACCTCACGAGCCCTAGCACTTGGTCAAGAGTCACGGGAGGCAAAGTTTTCACTTCATGGTTCACCAATTCCTTTTGTGTAAATTACTGGAGAGCAAACTTATAGCCTTTTAGCAGCAGGCTAGCGGCAGGGGCACAATTTCCTATGTATAGATCTTCGTTCTGCATAACTTTTTAAATCTCAGAGATCCTTTCTCTAAATAGAGGTGAATGAGTTGGGCAAGCTCTCAATTATTGTGTTCTCAGGAACAGAGGACAAGCTCATACCTCTCGGAGTTATATCGCAGGGAGCCGCCGTCCTAGGTTATGAAGTTAGGGTTTTTGTGACTGGCTGGGCGATTCTAAGGTTCCTCAGGAAGCCAGCCCAACCAACCTGGCCCAAGGAGTTCGAGGCCATGGTGCCGCAGCTGGCTAAAGGCATGCAGATGAATAACGTACCAAGCTGGCTTGACATGCTTAAGGAGGCCAAGAACCTGGGCGCCAAGATTTACGCCTGCAGCATGATGGCGCAAGTGATGGGCCTTAAGAAGGAGGACTTCGACCCAAGCCTTATTGATGATGTTGTTGGCGTGGCAACTTTCCTACAGGAGGCCGAGGGCGGGCAGGTCATATTCATATAACCGGTGGGGCCTATGCGGCCTCAGAAAGGGCAAAAGGTTGTAATAGTTGGTGGTGGCGCCGGAGGCCTTATACTTGCGAACTCGCTTGCGAGGAGGGAGGAGTTTTCCGTAACCCTAATAAACGACACCCCATACCATTACTACCTGCCTCAGCTGCTTCAAATAGCCTTCAGGGGCGACGACTCTCAGCTAAAAAGGGAGCTGGCAGAGCTAGTAAAGAAAAACGTGGACCTTCTCATAGATTCTGTTGATGCTGTCGACCTTAACAACAGGACTGTCCTTACGAGGTCGGGCAAATCCATCAGCTATGACATAGTAGTCTTAGCCCCAGGGCTATCCATAGACCACACAGCAATTAAAGGAAACGAAAGACTCGTCTCACTTTACGGCGACTTCCACTCTACGCCTGACAATGCCTGGAAGACATTTGACTTAATAAGCAACTTTAGGAAGGGCAGGCTTGTAATAGCAGTAGCCGACCCTGGCCACAGATGCCCCCCGTCTCCTTACGAGGGCGCTCTGTTAGCTGACGAGGCTCTGAGGGCCAGAGGCGTGAGAGATCAGGTTGAGATAACCTTAGCGGTTCCGTACCCAAGGGCTTACCCGGCCGAGACGTTTAATGAAGTCTTAGAGCCCATACTTAAGGAGAGAGGAATTAACATAGAGACCTTCTTCACGGTTGATTCCGTGGACTTTGACAACAAGAAAATGACCTCACTTGAGGGAGGGGAGCTATCATTCGACGCGGCCATAATCGTCCCTATTCACAGAGGCCCAAAGATAAGGGTACTCCCAGAAGATCTAAAGACCGAGGATGGGTTCATAAAGGCGGATAAGTTGACCAACCGGATAGGGGACTTTGATGACGCCTTTGCGATAGGGGACTCCTCTACGTCAACCACCGTTAGAACTGGTGTAACGGCTCACCTGGAGGCTAAGGTAGTTGAGAAGAGACTGCTTGGCTTCAGCGCCCAGAACACCGGGAGGACTAACTGCCCCACAGAAGTAGGATTCGAGATGGGCACCTTCGTCATAAGCGACTTTAATCATCCCTCAGTCAAGCTACCGCCTAAGAGGGTGTTCTTTATAATGAAGAGGCTCTTCGCCGACACTTACTGGGACGTTCTAAAGCACCCGGAGTTCTGGGATCCAATCTTTGACGTCTATTTTGAGGCCACATCTCCTGAGAGGCTGTGGAAGATGTTCCCGTGAGGTGAGGTCGTACGTCGCAGGCAGAGAGGCAGGCAGAGGCCCTTGAGAGGCTGCTTGACATGGCCTCCACCTTGAACGAGCTGCTCTCAGATGAGGAGCTGCTGAGAGCTGTTGCTAAATTATTAGTTACGCCTGAGACCCTGCTTATAATAGACAGGTTACCCCAGATAATGCAGCTTCTTGAAAGGCTTACTAGGCCTGAAACCTTGGAGAAGCTTAATGCATTAGCTGAAGTGCTAGATAGCCTTGACTTAGAAATTCTAAGGTCAATAGCTTCGTCTCTGTCCGCTAAGGCTCAGGCTAACAACTTAAGTGACTTAATTAGGTCACTGGGCGATAGGGACGTCATAAATGGGCTTGCTATGACACTTAACGCCGTAAAGGTGCTTGGGTCGAAACGCCTAACGAACTCTAAGTAGCCACTCTGCGTTTACTTAAAACGTCAAGGAAACCTACCAATGTATTATTTTTATACACCTCTCTGTACTCAGCCTCCTGGCCACCTAAGAGAAGGTGAGATTTTGACCAAGAGGATAGTAATAGCTGGTGGAGGCATCGGTGGCTATGTTGCCGCAAAGAGAATTGTTGACAACATTAAACAGAGCGGCGTTGATGCAGAGGTCACCGTTATAAATAAGGACCCATACCACTTTATGCCGCCGCTTTTCTTCGACGTAGCGCTAGGCTATGCTACTCCTGACGATACAAGGGCGCCGATACAGAACATGGAAAAGTATGGAATTAAGGTTACCGTAGATGAAATTCAGTCCATAGACGCCGCTAATAGGACGGTAGTAGGGGCCAGGGGCAAGTACCAATATGACTACCTGGTGGTATCTCTAGGAATAGATTATGGGTGGAGCGCCTACCCAGGCCTAGACAAGGATGGTGTTCATAACTTCGACCTTGATGGAGCTATCAAGATGAAGGAGGCCCTAAACCAGGTTAAAGACGGCCAGAACATAACTATATTGATACCAGAGCTGCCATTTAGGTGCGGAATCTACCCATATGAGGCTGCCACTGCACTTTCGGCATTCTTCAGGGCAAGGAATAAGAAAGTCAGCATAAGGCTTATAGATCCGATGCCAAGCCCCATAGCGCCGCTGGGCCCCTCAATATCTAGATTCCTTGCCGATCAGCTAGAGCAGTACGGAGTGGAGTACGTGCCTAACTCAAAGTTTAGGGAGGTGGATCCAAGCAAGAAGGAGGTCATAACCGCCAGCGGCGAGTTCAAGTATGATCTGCTCGTTAAGGTGCCCCCGTCCAGGCTTCCAAAGGCCCTTGCTAATAGCGGCGAGGACTTCGTCCTTAAGCAGGATCCAAGGTGGGCTCCCGCGCTGCCCAATGCAAGGCACCCCAAGTACGATGACATCTATATGGCCAGTGAGCATTCGCTGCCCCCCATGGGCATAGGGCTAGCTGGCGTCTTTGTAGAGTCCGTGGCTATAACTGCAGCAACCAATATAGTTGGCGACCTCATTGGGGGCTTCGGACCAGCATTTGCCCCAAGCCCTGTATCATGCGTTGGCTACGCCGGTGACAAGGGATGGGCTGGCACCTGCGAGCTACCATTCGACCCCAGCAAAGGGATGTACACCTTCAAGTGCTACTTCACGGGCGTCTACTCGATTGGAAGGCTGCTCAAGCAGTCATTCTACCACGGCTGGATAGATGGACTCAAGTTCTAAGGGGGTGAAAGGATATGGCAGAGGCCAAGAAGCAGGAGACCCCTGCAGAGTCCGTACCGCCTGAGGTTCAGGCTCAGGCCCTTGCCGAGCTCCTTGATGCCATAGTGAATCTGAAGAGGAGCGGCCTGCTAGGCATGATCTCCTACCTGGCTGACAAGGCCGAAGACTCCTTCCTCTCAGCGGCTACCGATCCCGCCCTGATGAGGCTCATGGCCCTCCTGGCCTCAGTGAGCAATGGCATAACCAAGGTTGACGCCACAGACCTGGCAAACGCCCAGAACACCCTGACGGACCTTACGTCCTGCACCATAGAGTCCCTGGCAAAGCTAGACCTGAGTCACCCAAGGAATGTTGGCCTTCTAGGCTTGATGAGCGCGCTGAGCGACCCAGACATATCCCAGGGCCTTGGAATATTATTAGATATAGCAAAACAGCTAGGCGCCTGTGCAAGGAGCAAAGGCCGGTCTAAACCGTAAGCCGTTGTAACAAAGCTGTTAGGTCTATTTTGGAATTTTTGATAAAGTCATGATGCTATATAGGCTGTCCCCTTTTGCGATGATTAACGTACAGAAAACATCATCTGTAGAACCCATGCGAGATCCCAAACTCTATGTATAGCGTGGCCGCGATCTAAGAGTAATACTTTTATATATTGAGCTTCGTAATATCAGCGGTGGACGCTGTGCCGAGAAATTTAAGGGTCGTCCCCATAGCAATATTGTTTTTCTTAGTAATATCGATGTTAATAATGGTTGGCGGCGGCCAGCTTAACGCCTCTGCAGAGAGTCTGAAACCTACGTTTACAGCTATAAGTTATTGGGGCCTTAACTCCTCACAGCCCCTTCAGGCATCCCCTGGAAGTTCGTTCCTGCCTCTCACAATCGTGGTCTACTACTTAGGCCCTGTGAAGTTGCTTAACGTAACTGCCTACGTGAAGTACTCCTACCCGTTAACTTTGGTAAAGGGTGAACCTACTCCTGAGGCATTCGTACCGGTGCTTGAACCTGGGGGCGCTCTGAAGCTGGTGTCCCTCTACAACGTCTCAAACAATGCAACGCCAGGGGTCTACAACATGACTGTTAACCTAACCTACTACGTTGAGGAGCGGCTGCCTACAGGCGAAGCGATAATAGTGAAGGACATGAGCTCGCTTCCCGTCGAGGTAGCGATAACGGGGTACTCGAAGGTTGTAGTAATAGGGTATGGCACCTACCCAGAGGTCCTTTACTCTGGCGAGAGCGCCGCACTACTTAGAATATACCTTGAAGATGAGGGCAATAGCTTGGCCTCCAACGTCACAGTTAAAGTGGAGCCCCAGTACCCCCTAAGCATGCTATACCCTAACATGTCTACAATAAAGTTGGGCTACCTGCCGCCGGGCCGCGTAGTTAACCTTAGTGTGCCGCTGGCAATAGCTAATGTCACACAGATAACAAGTTATCCCTTCGGCTACTTTACTGTGCCAAAGCCCCTTAACGCCACGGTTTATATTAACGTCACTTACTCTGGGGGATACTATTTTGTGCCAATAAGCCTATATCTAAGGCCATCAGCATACTTCGCAGCCATAAATATGTACCATAGCTCTATATCTGTTGGCGCCTCAAACGTCTACGTAACTGTAGAGCTGGCCGATGTAGGCTATGGTAAGGCCGAGTACGTCACAGCAACGCTGCTGCCCAACCCTATTTTCACACCATATGTGCCCTCCAGCGAAAACCCGCTATTGGCAGTAGACTTCATGAATGAAAGCATCGGAGACCTTAACAGCGGTGAGGCGCAAAATGTTACATTCGTAATCTCCGTGAGCTCAGGCATAAGGCCTGGGACTTATTACCTGCCATTAATGATAACCTGGTACCAGCCTCCAACCATGCAGGTTATGCACCAAATTATATTAGTTCCAATAAAGGTTGGCGCTGGCCTTCAGCTTAGCATGCCATCTCTTAGCGGCTCGTCAAACTCTGTGCTGTATGTAATAGCTGCGCTTGTAATCATAATACTAGTAGTTATGGCAGTGATAGGCGCAAGAAGAAGGTGATGCCACTTAATGGGGAGGACCTCCAGAAGCCCCTACGCTACACTAGCTGTTCTGACGCTGGTAACTATGCTAACTATGTACGTTGAAGCCATGGTTATACCATCGCTGCCCCACATTCAATCAGCGCTTGCGGCCACTAACGAGGAGGCCGCGTGGGTTGTCTCGGCATACCTTGTGGTCGGTGCCGCGGTGGCGCCCCTCTTTGGAAAGATGGGCGACGTTTATGGCAAGAAGAAGCTTTACATAACTGCGTTATCCTTTTACTCTATAGCGGTCCTCACTGCAGGCTTTGCGCCTAACATCTTAGCGCTTATAGCTGCCAGGGCAGTCCAAGGCTTTGGCTTCACTTTGTTCCCGCTGGGGCTCTCTATAATAACGGACACGTTCCCGCGCCGCTTAGTTGCCGTGGCGCAGGGAGTACTGAGCGCCATGGTCGCCATAGGCATGACTATAGGCATGATAGCGGGCGCCTACATAGAGGAGTACCTAGGGTGGCGCGCCATGTTTCATATAGCTTTTGGGCTCTCAATAGTGATGCTTGTAACATCATTGATAGTGCTCGAATCCTACCCCCCTGTAAGCCACGAACGCATAGACTACGTCAGCACCGTGCTCCTTTCCTTGGGCACGGCGCTAATACTTCTGTACCTAACCGAGGCCCCCTACAGGGGATGGATTACACTGACCCAGCTACTGCTTTTAATTACAGGGGCGGCACTTTACTTCAGCTTCTTTGCATACGAAACCAGGTCTACAAGGACGTTGATAAGGCTTGACCTGCTTAGACAAAGAAACGTTATGGTAGCTAACATAGCAGGCCTCATATCGGGCGTTGCAATGTTTATGCTTTACCTTGGCGTTATATACTTCGCGGAGGAGTCTCCGCCCTACGGCCTGGGTCTTTCAGTCATAGGCGCCGCCATGTCATTGCTTCCGGCGACCCTCGCAATGATAGTCATTTCCCCTCTTGTTGGCTATGCAACCTCGACACTGGGGCCCAAGCCAGTCCTCATATATGGCTCTCTGGTCTCAACCGTAGGCTTCCTGCTCTTTGTTATGGACAGGTCGGGGCCCCTTCAGCTCGCCATAGACTCATTCGTTACAGGGGTAGGCATAGTTTCCATACTGGTGCCTATAGTTAACATGATAGCTGTTTCGGTGCCTGCTGACAGCGTAACTGTGAGCCTAGGGTTTAACACTATGGTTAGGTTCCTGGGCTCCTCCGTTGGCCCTGTCCTAGCAGCCACGCTAATGACAACCTACAAAGCTTACCTGTTCTTCGAGTTTAGTGGGAGGCTTTTCGTATTTTCAGAGGGCGGCAGTGATGCCTTTAACTACATCTTCTATATAGGGGCTTTAGCGTCGCTCATCACGCTAGCGGTCTCGCTCTTCACTAAGAACTATGTCCTCAGGGAGAGAAGTCGTGTAGCAGCTTTCTAGCGTTTAACATGTATTTTATCCTTAGCTACCTCACGCCAATTAAAAACTTGAGATGTAGGTAATTTCGATTGAATAACACCTATTACAACGGTATTAGCAACAGCTTCGGCCTTTGCACAGACCCGAGGCTACTAACAAAAGCTGCAATGTAAAGCTTCAGACAGTCTTAACCAAAAGATGGGGGCGCCTCGAGGCAAAGGACCTCTGAGGTTATTGAGAAGGAGAGGCTTTCCAAAGTCTCAAGGTTTCATGCCACCGTGCAGCTGATAATTGCTGAGAAGCTAAGGGAGTTAGGCTTTGATGTAGCAGTTGAACATCAAATAGACGACGTGCATATTGCTGATATTTATGCTCAAGGTTATGGCAAAAGCATGATTATAGAGGTCGAGACAGGTTACCTGCCTCCCATGTTCATAAATAGAGCTGAAGAATACATGGAGGCCAAGATAGCCGTTAAGGCCCTTAAGTACTCATGTGCAGCCGATGAATTCTATATAGCAACTCCCTCCTACTTGAGGCTCCCTATACCTCGGGTGCTCTCAACAGACCTAACGAATCTGAGTGAACTCAAAATTCTTGGTTCCAAAGTAAGGGACTTCTTCGGTGATAAGTGGGAGGCCCTGCTGCTAAGCAGAGGTCCTGTGTGCAAGATTTCGGGAGCCATGTACGTCAACATATCAAGGAGGGACTTCTATATAGAGAAGTTCCAGTAGCTAGCTTATCGAGCTTTCGTATCATAACATAAATGTAGCTAAAGAAAAGGCCATTGGCAGGTTCCTAGCTGGTTTCAGTTAGCTCTTGGAGCTAGTCTGGCCTGCGTTGTGCTCCTGCTCAGGAGTTATCATGAATACTATCTTGTTTATCATAAGTTCCACTACCTTCTTGATGCCCCTCTGCCCCGGCACGTAGTGAGACCTAACTATGCCCGCCTCCTCCAACTTCCTTATCTGGCTGCTCACGTTAGCTTTGCTCTGGTTTATCAGGATGGCTATATCCTCGAGATCCGTGGGCCCTTTCTGAAGTATAGCCAATATTTTTGCCCTACTCTCGCTTGCAAGCGCAGATGAAACTTTTGCTATAGCGCGTGAGCCTACTACGTAAAGAGTTCCGTCTCTCGGATAAATCCCCTCCTTTGTCGGTATGCTCTCCTCCATATGCCCCCTCACCTTTTCTTTAGCAACCATTTGTTACTATATTTGTACTGAGTTAATATTTTTTTGTATTCAAGCTTAGCACATATACTACGCACACTTAAACAGGCCTTATGCATACATATAAACTTCATCATGAAGTAATAAAGAAAGTCTTTATAACCTTATGATGATAGCTCTACTTAATAGAGTCCAAATTAAAAGAGTGCAGTGATTTAAAATATTTATACACTTAAACTTTTTCGCTTCCTCAAATTAAAGCTGAGAAGGTGCTCCCAACGCTGACATTAAACGATAGGATGCGAATAATAGACTACACCTCACACGAACTACTTCTATCTATCTACAGGATGCACAAGAGATTTTCGTTTGTACCGCTTAGCGTTATAGAGGCGACATCTAAGATTCCTCACGAAATAGCCGTTAGAGCCCTTTCTAAGCTAACGGATGCGGGCCTCCTGAGATCGAGAATAGTAGCTGGCGAGCATGCCTACCAGCTCACCTTCGCTGGCCTGGACGTTCTCTCAGCGGTTAAACTTATCAGAAGAGGCATTATTGAAAAGGTTGGCGACAAAGTGGGTGTTGGCAAGGAGGGTGAAGTGTATCTGGCCTGGACTCCCTCAGGTAATCCTGTCTCGCTAAAATTTCATAAGGAGGGAGCCAGATCCTTCAGGGCACTAGCCAGGAAGAGGAGTTATGGAAGGGTCCTCGAGAGATCGCAGTGGATAGACGTAGCCATTGAAAGCGCTGAGAGAGAGATGAGAGCCCTAGTTATGGTAAGCAGGATGGGGGGCCTGGTGCCTAAACCTATAACTTCTGAGCTACATTGTGTCGTTACAGAATACTTGGATGGAGCAGAGCTCATATATTACAAGGCGCTCAGCAAGGAGCAGGCGCTCAAAGTACTTGAGGACGTTATAAACACGATCGCCATAGCATTCAAAGATGCAGGCATCGTGCACGGGGATTTAAGTCCTTACAACATACTAGTCGTGCACAGTGGCAACAACAATATAAGCGGTTACGTAATAGATTGGCCTCAATATGTAGACGCCTCAGACCCACGAGCCAAAGAGATCCTTATAGAGGACATAAGAAGGCTGACCTCATATTTTAATAAAAGCTTCGGCCTGGAACTCTCAGCTGAGGACCTAGCCAAGAGAGTTACGGGGAACGGCTGACATGTCCTCAGAGGGGGCACCCAGGAGCTCTACATGGGCATAGACATAGAGTCCGGGAGCCCTCTCTCATCAACTAACAGGGCCAGATACTCGGTAGTTATTATAGATCAGTCCCTTAAGCTCATAGCTAAGTACCAGTCAGTGCCCCTGGCAACAATTATAAGGCTGGCATGGGAGTACAGGCCTAGATCCATTGCCTCGGATAACGTTATGGAGCTCTCCTTTGATGGCTCCACTGAGAGCATAGCCAGGCTCCTTTCCCTACTTCCCCCTGGCACCAAGCTTGTCCAGGCTACTGCTACCGAGGAAGGCCTAGTGGACGTACTAGAGGCCGCCAGGAGGGCTGGCATTGACGTCGCTTCCTCTAAGCTTTCACCCATGAGGACGGCTTTCATAGTAGCCGCCGTGGTGGCCAGAGGGGGAGGCCAAAGCATAGGCTTTAGCAGGGAGAAGACTTACATAGTAGTGAGCAGGGGGCGGAACACCAAGAGCGGAGGATGGAGCCAAGCACGGTACCAGAGGAGGATAAGGGCCTCAGTTAAAATAGCGGCGGACAAGGTTAAGGAGGCCTTAGACAACGCTAATATAGATTATGACGTCTTCTACAAGACGAGTGAGGGAGGCCTTGACTCAGCCATATTCATCGTATATGCGCCTCGCGAGAAGCTGGTAGGAATAGTCAAGCCGCACCGTGGCATAGATTACTCTATAAGGGTAGAGACTAAGTATGAGGGTGAGCTTGTCTTTGGCGGCGCGGAGCCGAGGCCCTCGAGACCTCTTATAGTTGGCGTTGATGCTGGAATGACTACAGGCCTTGCAGTACTTGATCTTGAAGGCAGAGTCCTGCATCTTGGCAGTTATAAAGAACTTGACAGAGGCAAGATCGTCAGCATAGTTTCAAGCCTTGGGAGACCGGTTGTCGTAGCTACAGATGTTGCTGATCCACCCGAACTTGTTAGAAAGCTTGCAGCCCAGCTGGGGGCCCAGCTCTACCTACCTAATTATAACTTGTCCGTAGCTGAGAAGGAGTACCTAGCCTCTAGGGCCACTGCGGATTCAGAGCTTAAACCGAAGACTCCGCATGAGAGGGATTCCCTTGCGGCAGCATATAGAGCATTCATAGAATACCACAATAAGCTCTCACAAGTAGAAGCTTACGCTTCAAAGCTAGAGTTCGACATAGATATAGATGAGCTTAAGGCGGACGTAGTCAAGGGAGCCACTCTAGCTGAAGCCGTAGAGAAACAAATAACGAAGCTCTTAGGCAGTACTGATGAGAAGTACGAGCGCATAAGCATTACCAATAAACAACAGCCGCAGCAACCATGCATAGGCAGCTCAAAGCTTGAGCTCCTTGAGGCCCAGAAGGCGTCGCTTGAGAAGCAGCTCGAAGAGCTGCGCCAGAGGCTTTTCTACGAAGAAAGGGAGCTTTACCTAGCCAAGAAGCAGCTCAAGGCAGAACTGCTTAAGGATGACGAGATAAGGACCCTCAAAGGGAGGATCTCAGATCTTGAGGCCTCGCTTGTTAGGCTTCAGGGGCTACAGGAGTCGCTTCAAGAAGAGGTTCAGAATCTTAAAAGAATGCTCATTGATGTGGCCTCAGGAAAACTAGTCGTCGCCCGGAGGTTAAGCGAGCTAAGAAGCTCGCAGCTCAAAAGGGCTGAGGAGCAGTTGGGTCCCATAAGCGCTAACGAAGTAATTATCATAGACAATGTTACAACGTTTGACAGCAATGCCATAGATGACCTTTCTAAAGCTGGAGTTAAAGCCATACTTGTCAGCGACGTTAACTCACCGCTAGCCAACGCTGCCAGAAATCATGGTATAGCCCCCCTCAAGGCCGACAACTATACTGTAATACAAGTGGCAGGTCTGTACTTCGTTAGCTCTAAAGTAATTAAGGACGCTATGGATCTACTAGCGAAGCTCAAAGCCCAGGAAAGCTCAGACGCAACTCTGCTAACCCTGCTAAACGAGTATAGAACCATGAGAAGCAAGAGCTCCTCGCATTAAACGCCTTCGCAAAGGATTAGGCTTAAAAGGCGCTGTATTAAGAACCAACAAGAAAACGAACCTAACTTAATAGAGCTGCACCTCTCCCCTAAGGAACCTCTCTGAGAGCGTCGGAAGCCTAGACATATATTCGTCAATAAGGCTAGCGATTTCCTGCTTAGTGTCAGAGGTTAGCTGGACGCCCTTGTCGGGTATTACAGATACGTCAGCTATTAAAGGATCATCTATGGGCCTTCCTATCTGCCCAAGCAATCTCACATAGACTTCCCTTATGTTAGGTACCTTAGCATATATCAGCTGCGCGATCTCCATGGCAGCTACGTTGTAAATTTTGCCTACATGAGTCACAGGGTTCTTACCGGCCGCTGCCTCAAGGCTCATGGGCCTCATGGGAGTTATTAGCCCGTTGACCCTGTTGCCCCTCCCTGTGGCTCCATCATCTCCGTGCTCAGCGCTGGTTCCTGTGACCGTAAGGTAGAAGACCTCCTCCTCTGGTATATCGCCGCTGTTTACATAAACCTTCACGTCATAGTCTGGCGCCAGCTTGTTTGCTAGATTAAGCACGGCCTCCTTGATCTCCTCCTTCACGCTCATGTACTCCTCTGGACCGTTCACAAAACGGCTAACTATAGCGTCAGCTATAGTTAGCTCTATGCTCTTGCCCCTCCTAAGGCCCATTACCTTGACATCCTCGCCTGAGGCTGGAACCTTTGACTTGAATTCCTTGCTGTTAAGCAGTCTCTCGGTCTCAAAGACCAACCTCTCGAGCGTGCTGAGGGGCGCGAAGCCCGCTCCAAAGCTAGTGTCGTTAGCCCTATAGGATGCCGTCCTCGACTCAAATATCCCCCTGAGGTCTGCGCTGCCCTTACCTATCTTGTAATCGGCCACTACATGAACCTCTGGGTCGAGAAACCTGAGGTTCCTTGAAATCCAATCCTTAACGGCCCTTAATATGATCCTTCCCACGGGAACCTCCTCTATACCCGAAGAAGTTCTGACTTCTGTTGTGGCCCTACCAGACACTATGATGTATATGGGAGTTATGACGTCACCTCCTCCCCACTTGGGCGATGCCTGTCCTCCCACTAACAATACCTTATCTAAGTTATGGTGCATTATAGCACAAAGCGCTCCTTATAATAGGCACTAAGCTGCCTACTGGCCTCTTCGGCCACGGCATCACTTATATAATCAGGGTGACCAAGGCCCTTCCTCTCAACCAGCTCCACTTCTGTGTCTTCTATGGGCTGTTGACTTAACTGTCTTACCACTATGTTTCTTGTCACTTATACGCTCACCTGCGCGGGTTTTAGACCCCTCGCAAATTTAAATTATACCCTAATTTGACGAGAGCCCAGGAAGTTAGCCTATGCTATTTCACTCATAGGCCCAAATCTTTGCCTGCAGACCTTATTCTTCTCTTAACATCTTCAGGCAGCGCCAGATCCTCTTTAGTGAAGTTGGCAGGCCCTAGTATCACAAGTCCCTCGCCATCCCTTATGTCAATATAGTTAACTCTTAGGTCATGAGGGGTTTGCCTCATCTTTTCAACCAGGATATACCTTTTAAGCTCACCTCCTATGACTTTTCTCCCAAATCTTATTATGCCATCGGCCACGTGTTCAAGGCCCCACCCAAAGGCGCTGGACGTCGTTATAGCGTACTGGCTTGTCATGAGCACAGTAAAATCCCACCTGTAGAGAACCCTCTTCACTGCGTAGCTGTACTTTCTGGCCATGGCGGGCTTATCAAGCCAGAACGTGCTCATACTGTCAATTATCAGCCTTGACCTGCCATACCCTAGCTTCCTCTTAGCCTCTATTACTTTGTTAACAAGAGTCTCGACATCAACTTCCTCCAGAGACCATTCGTCATTTTGAGACTTAAGAAGGGCATCAATTATTATAGCCTTGCCTTCATCAACGGCCTTGTCGAGATCCATGTTAAACATCTTGGCCTGCTTTATTATGCTTTCCCTGCTCTCCTCTGTGGTTACATAAATCACCTTATCATTATCCTTTATGCCCTGCCATGCATAATGAAGTGCAAAAACAGTCTTTCCCGTGCCAGGTTCTCCGACAACTGCCACAAAGAAGCCCCTAGGTATACCGCCTGCTAACATTCTATCTATGCCAGGAACCCCTGTCGAAAGCCTTTCTATATGCACGGCCATCTTCAGCGCTTCCTAATATTTTGTAATGCTCAAAGTTAATATTTTGACTTTAGACGCGGAAAGGCTAACCTCCTGTATCCCGAATGCTCCAAGCATGATACATCTAAATGTTGCTTCACCGCCTTAGGTTAGACCTTAGAAGCCTGGTAGCAGTAGCCCTCAGGCTCTCATCTATCAGTATTACTAGCCCATAATAAGCTGCAAGGTAAGGCAGGCCCATCTCTGCGAGGACATATATTGATTTTAAGAGCCCCCTGCTAGGGGGCTCCAGCGGCTTAAAGAGAAACGACAATATGAGCGCTAAGACTACATAAGCGAGGAGCCTCTTGGCATAACTTTTTATGACGGCTTTTCCGTTGTCAGGGATAAATTTATAGTAGTAGATTGTAACGGATATTATGAACCTGGCCATATAGATCAATGACCAGGCTATTAACAGAACGGCGGCGGCCTTACCTCTAAGCAAAGCCAACACTAACGCCAACAGAACTATATAAATCAGCGAGGAGGTTGAAGTCATAATATTAAGTCTCTCAAACTTAGGTAGACTTTCTTCTCCAACCTCGCTTATTGAACCCATAACAATGTTGGACAGTCCGCCATTAACTATTTCTATAATAGCAGTTAACATAAAAATGGTCAAGGCCAGAGAAGCCCACGAATAGCTATAGTTAAACACATAGATTATGTATAAGGGGTGAACTGCTGCGTATATTAAAAGTGGAACTGCAAGTATAGTGACCAAGAACGCTGACTTTAAGCCACCGACAATATCGTTTGTTGTAAGCACGTACGCATGAAGATACCTTAGCCCAGTATTTGACGACTCCCTTACTAAGGTAGCTACTGCAGCCGCTATGAAGAAGGCCGCAACCACGTTTGGGCCTGCAAGCGGGTATGCGATGGTAGCATCTAACGACGCCACAAAGCCTGTAACGTAAGCTATTATCAAGGGCCTCGAGGTCCTAGCCCACTCGCTTAGAACGCTCCAGGGCGCTTCAATGGCCTTTCCTCCCAGGGCCTCGTAAAGCCATCTAAAGCCGAGGGCTGTAGCTATTGATATTGATATTGATGTGGCTATAAAGACGTGAAGTAGCGAGGGTGCTTCGACATAAAGCGCTAGAATGATCAGCATTGAATAAAGAAGCCTATAGATTAGAAGCAAAAGGCCCAGCCTGAGGGGCCTTACGGCGTCCATCATGGTTGTTAAGCCACCCATTATAGACTGTAACATTATGGTGACTCCTGCAGCCACGGCCACCAGAAGGCCTACCTTTGCCTCTACATACTCCAATGCAAAGCCAAGGATTATACCCATAAGGCCGCTTAAAAGTGAGAGCACGAGGCCTGCTGCGAAGGACCCTCTTCTTCTGGTAACCAGATACCTGTACATCCAAACTCCAAAGAGGCCTATAGGTACAGTTGCATATGTTATTATTCTCTTCGTAGCATATTGATATGCGGCATAGCTAACATCGCTTAGCCTTCTGGCCAACAATATGCTTACGGCTATGTTTAGTACAAGGGCTGCGCCATAAAGCATTATCCTTCCAAGCACCACCCTTGTCGGAACGCGGCTCAAAGCGATAAAGCACCGTCACTAGAGCAGCTTAAGTTCCTTAAGCTGGGATATGACATAAGACCTTATCTCGTTAAGTGAAGGCAAGTCACGTACAAGCTTCCCATTATCTAGGTACTTAACCAACAAGGGGGCTGCTCTCTTGCCATCCTCACATATAGGGGGCTCAGCGCTCCATGGCACAACGTAGTGTTTCAGCGCACCACAGGAGTAAACCATCTTGGCCCCTGGCATCTTACCTCTCTTAGAGATGGGCTCCCATCCATTACCTCTGTCAACCTCCACTATATCCATGCTAAGGTCAACGCTCCTAGGCATAGCCACGCTCGTCCCTACCCCAAATCCGTCCGCCACATCGCGCAGCTCCATTATCTCCTGTTCATCGAGGCCCCCACTAACTATAACCTTGACGTTATCATAACCATGTAGCTTAAGAGTCCACTTGACCTCCTCCACAATGTCATGCATGTTGCCTCTTCTGCTCGAAGGTGTGTCTAGCCTCACGCCCCACAGCTTTTCCTTTAACAGCTCGGCTGCCGCCAGGGCCTCCATTCTCTCGTCATCAAACGTATCTGCCAGCGCGACTATGTTTATCTTATTGCCGTAAAGCTCTGCAAAGAGCTGCCATGCCTTCCTCTGGTCACCTATCGTTATTATTAAAGCGTGAGGCATAGTGCCCTGCGGTGTGAGTCCCAGGTACTTCTCTGAGAGTATGCCGCTCACCGAATCGGCCCCTCCTATGAAGGCGGCCCTGTCAGCAGCCGGGAAGACTGCAGGATGTAATGCCCTTAACCCAAAGAACAGGTACAGTTTGTCGCCGCTCGCAACGCGTATTCTAGCCGACTTAGTAGCTATGCTGCTTTCGAATCTTAGAACTCCAAGGACTGGGGCCTCGAAAGGAGCAAAGGCCTCATATGGGGCCTCTATGAGCATAAGTGGGGTCTTTCTCCTGAAAATAGTCCCTTCAGGAACAGAGTATACAGTAAAAGGCTTGTCCTTAAGTATTGCCAAGGCCTCCTCCAATCCCGCATAGACGGCCCAGTCACCCTCGGGAGGGTTGCTGTATAGGTGAACTTCCATTCTGACCTTCACATTGCTCAGGTTAGCGAACCTTAGAACTTCCTGGGTGCGCTTGAAATATATGTCGCTCGCCTCGCCGGTCGTTATCTCCTCCTTGGTGGCAACAAATATGTTCGGATCCCTGGGCACTACGCTTCGCCCCCTGTTCAGATCATGCTAGCAAATTTTAAAGTTCCAAGGACTACACTTAAGAAGTCTCGGTTAGCTTAAAGATTTAGTTGATGAAGCTGCCAAGAGCCTAGCGAGATTGGAACTAGCCACTATCGCGCTATTATGATATGTTTTAACAAAAGCTTATCTAGGTCTCTTCTCCTAATGAAGAAAAGAGAGGCGAGTGAGATGAAAGTTAGAGCAGTTGAGGCAAGAAGAATGAAGGGCAAAAAGGAAGTTGATGGCAAAGTTTATGAATATGAGTACTACACGTTGCCTCTGAACCTTTACATTAAGAAGTATGTTATTGAGAGGTGGGGCAAAGATTTTGTTGTAGAGGTTGATGAAGATACCGGAGTCGTGTGCATTAAGCCTAAGCAGATAGGTGACCTCCTAGGCCTCGCCAAGTGCCCTGCCATACCCCTTAAGGGAGGGAGCTAAGCCCGCAACAAGCCTTGCCACTAAAGGCTATCAGAAGAGTATATTTTGAGCTCCGAGAGTGGTTAACGCCCCTAGCACTGTTATGGCCTGTATCTATGCAGGATCCTGAAACGCCACTATATCCAAATAACGTCGAAGGGCAGGGCTTCGGCGACCCTGTTAGCTGCTCCACCCTGAAAAGTGCGCCATATCAATACATTATCGAGCTGTCAGAAGCCCCGCGGAAAGGTTTTATAAAGGTTTTATTGCAATATCATTAACCACTGCAGCAGTGGAGCGCTTAAGGTGAACCAGTTGCCGCTGTTTGGAACGGCCGGAGCCAGGGGGCCCTTCCCAGAAAGGGTAAGCCCTAAACTTATATATGACATTTCTCTGACCGCGGCCAAAATAATTGCCGGCTCCAGAGGCAGTGCTGTAGTCGGTCACGACTCAAGGCTGACAAGTCCTTTGCTCTCACTAGCCGCAGCCTCAGGCTTTATGGCCGGAGGCCTTGATACTATTCTCATAGGCATAGCGCCGCTACCAGTGATAGCCCACGAGGTCAAGCGCTCCCGCTCCTCACTTGGCGCGTCAATATCCGCCAGCCATAACCCCCCTGCCGATAACGGCATAAAGCTCCTGAAAAAAGATGGCACGGAGCTCTTTAGGAGCGAGGAGGAGTCCATTGAAAACAACCTCGGATCTGTTCATGAGGTTTCCTGGGACAAGGTGGGGTCCTTCACCATCGAGACGTATGCTGTTGACTCATATATAAACGATGCCTTAGAGTTTGTAGACACTAACAGCTGGAAAAGGCCTGACAAGCCTAAGGTGCTAGTTGACTGCGCCAACGGGGCAGCCAGCATAGTAACTCCAAAGCTGTTAAGGGAAGCGGGCATTGAGAAGGTCGTTAGCATAAACTGTAACCTGGACGGGACTTTTCCTGGCAGGCTACCAGAGCCCAGGCCTGACGTAATGGCGTCCATTCAGCCAATGCTCGAGAGTTCAGGGGCTGAGATGCTACTTGCTCATGATGGCGACGCTGACAGGCTGGCACTATTAGTAAGGGGGTTAGGCTTTATCAAACAGGACCTCGTTATAGCTATGTTGGCCCGTCGCAAGCTAACAGATAAGAAGGGCGATATCGTCGTGTCAGTTGATGTTGGCTACGAGGTTCAGCAGGTAGTGGAGAAGATGGGAGGCAGGATAGTCAGAGCTCCACTCGGAAGGCTACATGAATATATAACCGGTAACACTCTTATGGCGGCTGAGCCCTGGAAGCTTATAGACCCTGCTTGGGGGCTATGGCCCGATGGTATCTATCAGGCCCTTCTGATAGTTGACGAAGCCATGAGAAGCGGCGTCTCAATCAATGAACTAGTGCTCTCCCTACCCTCATACCCTAGTGCGAGGCTGTCCTTCGTGGTCAAGGGAGATCATGACAAGGACCTCTTATATACGAGCCTATCGCACCGCATTGAAGAGGCCCTAGGGACTAAGGTAGTTAATCTGCTAACCCTGGATGGCGTTAGAGTTGAGGGTGATGATGGGAGCTGGATACTTGTCAGAAAAAGCGGAACCGAAAATAAGGTAAGAATTTATGCTCAGGCAACGAGGCCTGCGAGGCTAAAGGAAATAGTTGATAAAGTCAAATCTATGGCCTTAAGCTCAGCGCAAGAGCTCAGTGTAAGTTTAACTAACATCGAGGAAGCAATAAGCATGATATAACTGCTTTCACTATTTTTAAAGGGGCCTGCCCAGCAGATGACCAGGTGTAGGCGTTGAGCAGTAAAAAAGAGACTAACCCTTGGATTGACCTCTCGGAGAAGCTAGAGGAGAGAGCCCTTTACCTGGAGAAGGTGTTGAAGGAGTTCATAGTAAACGTCAGCTCGGCAAACCTAGACTCGCTACTTAAAGAGAACAAGGTTGTGTTCCTCTACTTCACAGCCGAATGGTGTGGCCCCTGCATAAACTTTTACAAGACCTTTAAAGACGTGGCAACAGAGCTCCTGGTGCCTGGAGTGGCCTTCGGCAAAGTTGATGTAGATGCTGCCTATTCCGTGGCAGACAAGTACCAGATAAGGCATATACCCTCAATACTAATAATAGCTGACGGCAAGGTCGTTGATACGATAGTAGGCCAAGTAAGCAAAGATGAGCTTAAGAGAAGGATGAACATATATGTTGAAAGGGCCTCTAGCAGCTCCTGAAAAGTGAAGGCCCTGTTATGCTCAATAACGGCTCTAGGAATGGCTCTGAATAACTCTTGGCTTTTCAGATTAAGAGACCGTAATTATACTGGCACTTAGGTCGTATTAAGTACGGCCCTACGGATACTTGCACAGGCTTAAATAACTGACGCTTCTGTAAAATAATCTCAGGAGGTAACATAATTGGCTGTAACTGAGGTATCAAGAACCCGTGTAGAGGGACCGCCTACCCTGCCTGCCCCTGGCAGGCTCGTTAGGGAAGGTAATGAGGTATTTGTAGAAATAGCCGGAAAAAGGATCCCCATAGGTGGACCTCTCCCTGAGCTACGAGAAGGCGAGAAGCACGTAAACTACACAACGAGCCTCTGCCCAGTGTGCATGAGGCTCCTGCCGGCAAGGATTATAGAGAGGGACGGCAAAATCTACATAAGGAAGGTATGCCCAGAGCACGGCGAGTTTGAGGAGCTTTACTATGGAGATGCTAAGATTTACTATAAGATGATGAAATACGAGGAGAGCGGCAAAGGAGCAGGCCACGTAAAGGCTTATGTCGCCCTCACAGCGCCGTGCCCATATAATTGCGGTCTATGCCCAATGCACGAGAACCACTCAGCGCTCGTGAACCTGGTAGTGACGAACAGGTGTAACCTGAGCTGCTACTACTGCTTCTTCTACGCAGAGAAGGCCGGCTATATTTATGAACCTTCCATAGAGCTGCTGAGGTACCAGGTAAGGCAGATAAAGAAGCAGGGCTTCACCATGGCTGTTCAGATAACTGGCGGCGAGCCAACCCTAAGGGAAGATCTACCTGAAATTATAAAGATGCTCAAGGAAGAGGGGGTCAGGCACATACAGCTTAACACTGCAGGGATCAAGTTTGCTGAGATGTACTTCAACGATCCCCAGGCAGCTATAAACTATGCAAGAACGCTAAGGGAGGCCGGCGTAAACACAGTCTACATGAGCTTTGATGGCGTGACCCCAAAGGCTAACCCCAAGAACCACTGGGAGGTGCCCTTCATATTTGAAGTCTTCAGGAAGTCAGGCATGACAAGCGTGGTCCTTGTCCCGACCCTCATTAAGAACGCCAACTTTAATGAGATGGGTCTTATACTCAAGTTTGCAGGAAAACACATGGATATAGTAAGGGCTGTCAACTTCCAGCCCGTAAGCCTAAGTGGACAGCTGAAGAGGAGCGAGAGGGAGAAGATGAGGGTTACTATAGCTGACGCCATAAAGGGCATAGAGGAGCAGACCGACGGCCAGATACCCGCGGATACCTGGTACCCAATACCAGTAGCTGCTAAGTTTGCCAAGTTCGTAGAGGCTGCAGTCGGCACCGAGCAGTTCTGTATGGCAAATCACCCCATGTGCGGTGCCGCTAACTATGTCTTCGTTGAGAGAGGGCCTGACGGTATACCGACTAAGTTCGTCCCTCTAGGCAACTTCTTCGACATAGAGGGCTTCATAGAGTTCCTCGACGAGGAGAGGTTCGACATAGAGGACTCTAAGTTTAAGAAGTTAGCGTTACTCAAGGGAATTATAGACCTCAGAAAGTTCACAGATAAAGAGAGGATGCCCAAAGAGCTCAGCTTCTCCAAGCTGCTTACTAGCGTCCTAATAAGGAGGAACTATGATGCCTTAGGAGAGCTGCACTACAGAATGCTATTCATAGGAATGATGCACTTCATGGACCTCTACAACTATGACGTGGAGAGGGTCAGGAGGTGCAACATACACTACACTATGCCTGACGGCAGGGTAGTGCCCTTCTGCACGTTCAATGTGATGGAGAGCCTCTATAGGGACTACATACAGGCTAAGTATAAGAAGATGGACCTACAGGTAAGCAAGATGGAAGGCTTCAACCCCGGAGAGAAGTACAATAGGTCCAAATACATACTTAGGATAAAGAAGGACCCACTCTACTATGAAACCTACAAGGGCCTGATTTATTAGACTTGGGCTTTGGCTGAAAGAGGCCTTACAACGAAAGTTCTACTCTTCATTTGCTAGAACCGATAGGCTGTTGCGCACCACATCTGCTTTGCGCTTAGTTCAGGTTCTCTCCTTCTTTCCTGATAACTTTATACCTTAGATGAACCCAGCCACCACACAGCACCTTTAACTCCTTCAAGTACAGATCTTGAAGTAGGCTCCTCTCTCCATCGATTATGCTTACACCGGAACCAAACACTATAGGTGAAAGTGTAACCCAGAGCTCATCTACGAGGCCCTCTCTCAGAAACCTATAGCTGGTAGCCCCTCCACCCTCTATCATTAGCCTTCTTATGCCCATTTCAAACAGGGCGCGCACAGCTTTCTTTAGATCAACCTCGGGCCCCCTGCCAGCTCTCACTACTACTACGCCTCTTTCCTCATACTTAGCCAGCTCTTCGCTATCATGGTCTTCAGTCGTTATTATGACTCCCTTTCCGGGAATGGAAAACATATCAAGAGTAGGAGGTACTCTAAGCGAGGCGTCAACTACGACCCTTAATGGGTTTTTACCGATGGCTTTCCTGACAGTCAAGGAAGGGTTGTCCTTTATCGCAGTGTTGGCGCCTACTAAAACGGCATCCGACCACGCTCTCAGCTCGTGTTGAATCTTAAAATCTTCGTCGCAGCTAAGTCTTGAAAAGCCGCTTTCCGTAGCTATGCGCCCGTCAACGCTCATGGTCGAGAATATTATTGTGTAAGGCCTCACTTGACCCCCTGGCGGCCTATGTGCTCTAGTTTTAATAAAATCGAAAGACTATACGCAATAAGGGGTGGGCGTTGAAATTTATTAATGAGACCCTAGATGTTAAGACTAGGGACAGGTTTGATATAGTAGATGTGACTGACAGGGTCAGGGAATTTCTTTATAGGAACAACGTAACTAATGGTCTCCTCCTAATATCGGTACCCCATACAACTGCAGCCGTTATAATAAATGAAGCGGAGACAGGACTTATGGATGACATACTTACTGCCATAAAGAGACTCTTTGAGCCGGGAGGGCCCTGGAAGCATAACCTAATAGATAACAATGCACACGCGCACATAGCGGCCTCGTTCATAGGCAACTCCAGGTGCCTAACGATAATAAACGGAAGTCTTAAGCTAGGCCGTTGGCAGAGGGTGCTCCTGGTTGAGATGGACGGCCCCAGGACAAGGCATCTGGAGCTAACGTTTGTTGGGGAGTGACGCGAATTAAAGGGCCTTCAACTCAGCCCGAGGAGGCCCATCGCCTAGAACTATAATCGCGTACTTGCCCATGTTCAGGGGTCCTGGATTTACTGAGAGGGTAGTTCCGTTAAGCTCTACCCCCGGCGACTCATGTACATGACCAAAGAGGTGTACCTTTGGCCTTAGCTCCCTGACTAGAAGCTCTATCTCCGGCAACCCTATGTGAACCCCCGTATATGTCAAGTCAAGCATGCCTTTAGGCGGGTAATGACTCACCAGTACATCTACTGTATCGCCCTTGCTTACAGTCCTCCTTAGCTTGGTGATGTCACTCCTAAAGTCTATGCCTCCTACTCCTGCTATGTTGAAACCCTGCACCTTAACAAGCCTACCATCCAGTAGAACGCCCCCTCTGTCCAAAGCCCTCCTTACAGATGGGTCATCCAGATTGCCGGTCACTGCCAGCGCTCTCCCTGGACAGCAGGAGACTAGGATCTCAGCTGCTTCCACGCATTCAAAGTCCCCAGAGGCCAGTAGAAGGTCGAACTTCTCAGACGACAAAAGCTCCCTAAAAGTCTCAGTATCACAGTGCACATCAGAAACGTGGGCAATTATCATAGTACCACGCCATACCTGGCCAGGTACTGCCTTAGTCTAGCCATAGCCCTTAGCCTTTGCATGTTCCCTAGCGATGACTCCTCTATGGCTCTTGCCAAGTACTCTATGGCCTCCTCGGCAATCCTTCTGTCAAATGGGTATGGAACCCCGTCCTTACCTCCAATTGCGTAAGCGTAGGCGAAGGGATCCATGGAGAGAGTGACGGGATCCTTAGTAGAGGTTGGCACAGAATATATGATATCTGCTATAAGAGCCAAGGCCCTTACTACGGCAGGTCCAAGGCCTTCCACGGTCGCCAATTCCTTCTCGTCCTGGGGCGGGTTCCTATAAATTACATCCAGCGACCTAAGTAGCTGCCTTGATGGCATAACCGGCCTGTAGTAAGCCTTTGGTTCCGATGCCTTAACCTCCCCCTCAATATACCTCAGGAGGTTAGGCGCGCCTAGGGCTGCGTTGCTTTGCGCTAGCAGCCTTAAAAGCCTCTCTTTGCCCTCGGCAATTATATCAAGGTAAGCTTTCCTGGCCTCCCTGCTCTCCTTTGCTGTTGCGTTAAGAGTTATCTCGCTGTGATACCCTGCCACGCCGGAGAAGGGCTCCTCTATTGAGGCCTTGTCTATATGGTACCGCCTTGCCATTCGCGCCCTTAAGTTCATGCCCTGCTGAATTACAAGCTGAGGCCCCTTATCGGTAAGTATTAGCGCATGTACATAGGTCTCATAGCCGTCCTGCAAGAAAGTTGAGGCGGCGCGGGCGGCTACCTTACTAAACGTGAAGGCCTCTTCGGGATCCGCCCCTAGCAGCCTTTCAGCTTTTTTAGCCTCCTCTTTAACTTGCAGCATTCTTTTGCCCTTACCGCCAAGCACTAGAAAGCCCAAACCGTTAGACCAACTGATTTCCTTAAGTAGTGTCACCACCACGGTTGTGCTCCCGCTGCTATCCCAATCCATTCCAATGACGTTATTGAATGCCTGGAACCAGAAGGGGTCAGCCAAAGCTCTTATTAAACCTTCAGGCCCCCTCTCATCAATGATAACCTTAACTATGTTCTCGGTAAGGGACCTCATAACCTTTAGCATCCAAGGAGGCACGTGGCCATCATGTAATGGAAGATCGGCGGCGCCTGTCAATCGTTAGCCCCACAAAAGATTGTCTGGCAAGCCTTAATTGCTTTGAAACTCAGGCTAGCTTTCGCAGTAGGCCGCTTACAAATGTCACTGGCCCTACTTGTGCCACTAGCATTTCAACTCGATGCCGTCACTGCTTAAGGTCTCCAAGATCTTCGAGCTATTGGGTAGCCTGGCTATAACTTCTTTTGCCTCCTTACATGATGAGATAACGATGTCTGATACCCTGAAGCCAAATGCCTCATAGTAGCGACCTTGAAGCATTGTCGCAACTAGGTCCCCCACCTTAGCTGCCTGAGCCTCGGGAGTGTTGCCCTCAGCGTATTCTATGGCGGAGGCCTTTATGAGGTAGCTAATTTCTAAGCCCTCTATGGCTCTCCTCTCTGCAACCTCTTTTTCTTTCTTGATGTTAGCACTCCTCGATATGTCGCCTATGACTGACTCGCCTATATCATGAACTAAAGCTATGAATGCTGCCTTAAAGGGGTCAAGGCCTGCCAAGGAGGCCACTTCCGCTGCTATGAGCGCTGAGGCAAAAGAATGCTGAGAAACGCTTTCGGCCAACGAAGAGGGAACCCCCCTTAGCATCCATCCAGTCCTTGAGAGTGAGTTTAGGGCCGCTATGACATCAGGCAGCCTCACTCTAGGTCGCCTGTATTCTCGTTCGGTGTAAATTTATATCAAGCTAAACCCGTGGCATAGCTGTGTGGCGTGCGGAGGGTTAGCTTCACTTAGAGATGTAAATGGCTGGCTTGCCAGGTAAGGCATTGTTTTTCCTTGGCGAGGTGCCCTCCTCCTCCTTCTCGATAATTATTTCAACGCCCCCTAGCTCTCTTGAAAGGAAGTCCCTGGCCTCCTCCAGGGCCCTAAGCTCCACGTCCCTTGGGATTAGCAGCTCTAACACCTCGGGGCTTCTAAGCACGCTTTGCAATACCTTTGACAGGTCCTGGCGAGAGACGCCATAATCTTTCTCCATGACGTCCTTAACAGCTTCCTTTAATGGCTTACCCGCGTCCACTGCCCTCTTGACGTCGTTGAGGACTACATACTTCCAACTGGCAGCTACAGTAACAGTTACGCTCTTGGCTGCACCTAAGAGTCCCATCACATCCTTTATATCATTCAATAGGACCTCTATGACTCTCTCTGCCGTTTCAACGTCGCTTCTTATTAGTCTTTCGTCATATTCGGGCCACTTCTCCGTGACAACAAATGTTGAGTGGCCAATAATGTGCCAGGCTTCCTCAGCTGTGTGAGGGGCAAAGGGGGCTAACATCAATGTGACGTATTCTATGTACTTCCTCAATAGATCCTTGTTAGGTGTTCCGGCCCTCTTGAGATACCACCTGAACCTATTCTGAAGCTCATAGAAGGCTAGGGTAAAAGCGGTCTTGAACTTCAGCTGCTCCATGTTCTCGGTGACGCGTTTAACGGTGGAGTTCAAAACACTTTTAAACCAGTCATCTATGGCCAGCTTCTCATCCCTGCCTTTCCCATAGTTATCCTTAACAAAGTCAAGCCAGCTAACAAGGTCTGAAAGCGCGGCATCAACGTCATGTAGTGTAAAGTTGGCGTCGTCCAGACCGCCGTCCGCGCCTGCTAATACCTCTGCAACGCGCGTGGCGTCAGCGCCGGCCTCGTTAAGCATTTGGCGCAACGTTATGAAGTTTCCAGTAGACTTGCTCATCTTGGCGCCGTTTATCAGAACCCAGCCATTTATTCCTATGCCGCGAGGCCAGAGGCTCTCATCAAATATTGCTGCGTGATGATACATGAAGAACAGCAGGTGATTCTGCATTAAATCCTTACCACTTATCCTGAGATCAACCGGGTACCAGTAAGTGAACTCCTTCCTTGCCGCTTCTATGAGCTCCAGGGGCAGGCCAGTAGACTTCGAGACCTCCTCGGCCGACCCCTTGCCTAGGAAAACATAGTCGAAGAACTCAGGCTTCAGCTGTTCAGGGTTCACTTTGCCCTGTATCAGATGGTCTATGGTGTAGTAGGCCATGTATATGGTGGAGTCGCTGAGGCTCTCTATAACCCAGTCCTTATCCCAAGGCAGCGGCGTACCTAGCTCGTTCTGATGAGTGCAGGCCCAATCCTTGAGCCAGTCCACAAGCTGCATAAAGTCAGACTTAAGGTAAGGAGGGTAGATATTCATGTTTGAGAGCAGCTTCTTAGTCTTCAGCTTCCACCCCTCATCGCTGTAGGTAAGGAACCACTGGTTCTCGACAAACTTAACATGAGTCCTAGCACCGCACCTGCAGTAGACCTTAGAGGGGAGCGTGTAGACCTTAATTGCGTAGCCCAGCTTAACAAGCTCACTTTCTATGGCAGGCCTGGCCTCGATAACCTTAAGCCCGTTATAGTTTCCAACATCACCTTTCATTACGCCCATATAATATTCCCTTGAGTAGAGGTCCTTGGTCGCCTTCTCAAGAAGATCCTTGTCCTCTTGGCTCTTTATGCCAAGCTTAGATACTATGCTCTCTGCAGGCACCCCCTTGAGCCCAGGGGTCTCTATTATCTTCTTAACCCTTATCGAGCGGACCTCCGATGGGTCTAGACCATATCCCCTCAGTGCGTCCTCGCTCATTCGCTTTATATCCATCAGTGCGACATAGTCGTAAGGGGCATGCGCTGGGACGCTCATAACGAGCCCCGTGCCCTCGTCTGGCACAACAAAAGTGGCCGGTAAGACAGGCACCATGGCATTTGTCAAGGGCACGATGACTTTGCTTCCTATGATCTCACGGGCGGGGACCTTACCTATAATCCTGACCTCGTGTCTCTGGTCCGCCAGCTCTTCGGCCATATATTCATTAAGTATAACCTTCTTCCCGTCTACCTCTGCTACTACGTATTCAGCCTCGGGGTTAACCCACAGGTTTGTCACGCCAAATATAGTCTCGGGCCTGTACGTTAGGGTGGCTAAGTAGGCATCGCCGCTGACCTGCTTGAACAACACTACCGTAGCCTCAACAGGGCCTATGCCCACATACTCATCAGGCCTGTCGTGATCACCTACCACTTTCTTCTCACGAGGGCACCAGACTACAGGATGCTCTCCTTTCCTTATGTAGCCCAGGTCCCGTAACTTAAGGTACTGCCACTCGACGAACTTGCTGAAATAGGGATTAAGACTTGTGGTGAAGAACTCTCTCCTCCAATCTATGCTAAGGCCATACCTCATGAGGTCCTTTTTCCATTCCTGGGTGAAATACCTAACCCACATGGCAGGGTCCTTAAACTGAGGTATCATAGATTCAGGCACTCCCATAGTCTTAAGTTCATTCAATATCTTGACATCGCCTTCGCTGAGCCTGCGGGCAGCAGCTACTATAGGGCCTCCTGTGGCGTGCCAGCCCTGAGGGAAAAGAACATTATAGCCTCTCATCCTCTTATATCTTGCTATTATATCAACCCTAAGTATGGTGAACGCGCTGCCTAAATGAGGTAAACCGTTCATATATGGAAATGGGAATGTGACGAAGAACTTAGGCTTAGATGGATCGGCATTAGCCTCATAGATCTTAGCCTTGCTCCACTCGGCCTGCCACTTATCCTCTATGTGCTTTAACCTTTCGGCCGCCTTCACATTTGATATTAGCGTCAACTGCTCCACCTTCTCTGGACATCACCTAGGACCCTAAATTAAAAGTTGTTACCAGCTGGCCGCTTAAATTAGATATAACTCGGAATGACCTAAGGAGGCGTCAACAAAGCTGCTTAACATATATAATAAGCTCAGCCGCGAACAGCCTTAGTGGTAGTAAGAGATGAGCGGGGAGGAGAGAGCTGAAATAGTAAGGCACGTTCAGGCCGAGGCTAAAGTAGGCAAAGCGCTTAAAAACATTGCCATGATAAGCCTTAAGCCTGATGATCTATCAAGTCCTGCATCCTTTCAGATGGCTATATCAAGGCTTTATGAGTCCATAATGAAGATGATGGAGTCCGGAGGGCCCGAACAGACCTACATAGCAGAAGTGAGGTTCACTGATGACCTGGGCAACCCAGTCAGCATTGCGATTGATCTAGGCAAGGAGATGCCGCCATTCTCATCACAGAAGGTTAAAGCTGAAATAACTATCAGACTCTACGAAGAGGAACAATAACGCTAAACCTTCTTCAAACAGTTTACAGCAGGGAGCCTAACTTATCCCCTTATAAGGCCTATAATGAAGCGAGCTCCTCAAGCCATTTATTTATAGCTGCGGCAAATGAAGCTAGCACGGCTGCCCCCCTCTGCTCGTCGCTGAGCATCTTGTGCGGCGACACAAGCCAGCCCATGCAGTCTGCGAAGAGCTCTAGATCCCTTTTGTAGGCCTCTAGGCTCTCGCCTTCCAAGGCCTTAGATGCTGCCACTAAGAGTGAAGCTACAGCCCTGTAACCCATGCAGTCTACGACGTCGGCAGCGCTAGAGAGGGGCTTACCTATGAGGTTAATTATACCATCGGCATGGTCCTTCAAGTTGACCTTAGCTATCAGTTCATCATAAAGATTTGATGCATAAACTGAGAGCTGAACCGCGGCGCTGCCCTTGGTAGATCCTGCTATAAAGAGAAGCCTAGCCACCTCATCAGCTATTCCCTTTACGTCCTCTGGATAAACTTCTGCAGTGGCCGGCTGTGAGCTAGTTTCTACATCGCTGGACATAGCACGCACCTCTAAGGAAGAAGTAAGGTGAAGACCTCCCTTTTTGGAAGGAGGCCGATGCACAGACCTTGATACCTAATATACTTCTCGCTTCAGCTTTAAAGGCGCGTCCACTAGAAGTTAAGAAATGCCGAACACCCTGGCCAGTTTAACTTTGGGCGCACGCTAATAAGGCCTCTTCAGCCTCTGCCCTCGATAAGAACGCATGAAGCCTCTAAAAGAACAGGCTTAAACCTCCTTTCAGCGAAGCCTAGGTAGTGGGATGAAGAGTAGAACCCGGACAGCGGAGGGCTTCCCAATGATGAATCCTAGTCCATCAGACCCTACGCCTCTTCCTTGAGTCACACACATTGGCGTCGCAGACTCTATCATCTTAACAAAAATAAGAAAATATTTATCAAAATAAATAACTTTATATACGTTATAACGTACTATGTGAAATATTTTTATAAAGGACACATTTACTTAGGATCTAAAACTGGCGGTGTGAGGTGCCCAGCATTAACGTATGGCAGCAGCTTGTGGAATACGGCTCATGGAGCACCAGGGCCATGTCGATGGTCGGCATTGGCATGCACTGGGGAATCCTTCAGTACGTGCTTGGCCTTCCGTTCATGGCCTTCGTGGCGGAGCTCATATACTTTAAGACAAGAGATCCTGACTGGATGAGGATAGCTAAGGTTCTCGTCAAGGGCACTGCTCTGGTCTTCGCCGTAGGAGCCGCGACAGGAACTCTTGTCGAGTTTGGCCTCATAACTGTGTGGCCAAGGGTGCTAACTGCTGTTGGAAAGTGGCTCTACTTCCCTATGTACGCCGAGGTCTTTGCATTTATCATGGAGGTCCTAGTCATTTATATGTTATGGTATGGCTGGGACAAGCTGTCGCCTAAGGCCAGGCTTGTCTTGACTTTCTTTGCATTTGTAGGCCCCTGGTACTCAGGCGCCATGATAGTTGCTGCCAACTCTTACATGCAAATACCCACAGGCCTAATACCAGACTACAACGCAACTACTGGCCAGTGGCTTTACGCTGAGGGCTATCCAAAGCTGACCCTTGTGATACCCAACAGCATAGCGTCCTTGCTGAACGTAACGACTCTTCAGTCCCTTCACGTTCAGATAATGGGCACTACCAACGATGGTGTAATAGCTGCGGTGCCCGTCACTATAGTGGACAGGCTTGTCTACGAGTCCTTTGCAGGCTACACCTTAAATCAGAGTATACTGAAGCTCGTGCTAAAACACGGCGCTTTAAACGATCCAGGGCTAGCTGCTGTGCCAGTGCTCAACGTGGTTAACTCAATAATGGACTCTACCGTAAGGTATTACAACATATACCTGTACCTGTTTGAGAGCCCTGACTTCGCTCCATCCGTGATGCATTCCATAGGTGCTGGCCTAACGGTCTCAGGCTTCACTGCAATGGCCGGCTTCGGCACCAGGCTGCTGAGCGTTAAGGACAAGAGGTATAGGGAGTACCTGCTCAAGGCTTTCAAATTCTCTGTGGTCTTCTCGCTCATAGTAATTATATACCAGGGTCTCATAGCTGGCCATGAGATGGGCGTGACTGTAGCACGCTACCAGCCCGAGAAGTTTGCCGCGTTCGAAGGCCTAGGGGTTCCAGGCTTCACTTCCATCGCTGAGCTGCTTCACACGGAGCCCATAGAGAAGCTCCTGGCCTATGGCACGCTGAACGCGCACCTGCCAAACTACGGCTACCTTATGACGCACTACAGCAGCTGGGGCAACATCTCACCAACGTTAGGGGTTCCCGGCACCTCGACTTACCTACCGCCGCTAATAGTGGACTATGCATACTATGCTATGGTAATTCTTGGTGTGGCGCTTGGCGTCTACGCACTGATACTGTCAGGTTACATAGCGTTCCACAGAGCCGACAGGATACCAAGGTTCTGGCTCTACCTCCTTGTTCCAGCTGCAGTGCTAGCCCAGCTGGCGAGCTACATGGGCTGGGCCGCCAGGGAAATGGGAAGGCTGCCATGGGTGGTCTATGGCATAATGACATTAAGTGACACCGTCACCGTTAATGTTCCTCCGGCCTGGGGCGAGGCCCTCTTCAGCTTGTTCTACATAACTATAGGCGCCGCCCTAGTCTATGCCGTTTACAGGTTCCTCTGGGTGCCCTCCAAGAGGGAAGTCCTTGATGAGATGACATACTAAGGGGGTGAGGCTATGTTCTACAGCTCTATATTCTGGCTTGCCTTTAACTTCGGCATACATATAGTTATGGTAAACCTAGTCATAGGTCTCGCCATTCTGATACCGCTCCTTAAGTACCTTGGAACGAAACATAATGACCAGCTCACCGTAGCCATGTCAAGGAGGCTCATGAAGTACTATGCAGCCACGTACGGCATAGCCGGAGTCTTCGGCACCGCATTTACTGTGTTCCTCTTCTCCTACTACCCCTTCGCCACCTTAGTAATAGGGACCATTGCCATAGTCCCATTTGCAATAGCCATAGCTATGGTGGCGCTGAACTTCTTCTCACTAATAACCTACTGGTACGGCTGGGACAGGTGGTCCCCGAGGACCCACAACCTGATAGGACTCCTGATGGCGGCGTCAGCGGTACTCATACCCTTCGGCTTCAGGGGCGTGTTTGCGTTCCTTAACGAGCCCGTGGGCCTTTACTTCACGCCAAAAGGTCCCTCCCTCAATGTAGCTGAGGCCTACACCAACCCGACCTTCTGGCCACTTTACCTCTCAAGCATAGTAGGCGCGCTGACTGCAACGATGATAGCAATAATGGCTGGCTTTGCCATAGCTTATTTGAGGCATCCTGACAGCGAGAGAGCTTATTTTGAGGCTGCTATAAGGAAGTTCTTCATACCATCACTGGTGGGCCTCTTGCTGATGATTCCACTTATGTTCGCCTATCTCATGTCACTCACAGGCGTTCCCTACAAGTTCAATAACATAATGGTTGGGTTTGGAATCACTATTGGAGGCGACGCTGCCTATAACTTCACCTGGATATTTGTTCTACACCTGGCCCTAGTCACTATACAATTCATAGCTCTTCTCTACATAGCCTACGCTGCACTCAGGGGCAATATACTGTCCAGGCATGTGGCCCTGTGGTCCATAATTGGTGGCGCTGCAGCGCTGGGCACAATAGAGGCTGGCGAGATGCTCAACGCGTTCTCTCAGTTCCCAAGGTTTATAGCATCACTTAATGCCACCCAGGCCGCGTCCTTCCCAAAGCCGTGGAACGTATTCATAGCAACTTACAACAACCTCACCAACTACAACACCTTGGCCGCAGCGTCCTTTGGCCAGTTCTTCACAAGCTTGATGATGGCTATAATGATAGTCGTCATAATAGTATTCATTTATGTAGTCTTCTTTAAGGGCTACTCCAAATAGCCTCCATTTATTGTTTAGCTGCCGCTAAAAACAACTCGGCCTTTTTTCCGTTAGCGATTTATGGTAGTATGAAGAAGAATGAAGAGGCTTAAAATTGCTATCGGACATCCGATATAGGCCGGTGATCGCTATGGAGGAGGCCAAGCGTGCATTGATGATATCTATAATAGCTGCCGCCCTAGCCTCAACACTTAACACAGCAGGAGGGGTGCTCTTTCATAGCCGACTGCTTATCATTAATGGCCTCACCTGCATAGCTAACCTGGTGGTAATAATATCAAATGCCTACTTCTATAGGAAAGAACTTGAGCCTGAGGACTCCGACCACCCGTTTGGTCACGCCGGTTACTCTCTCAGCGCTTCCGTGCTAACCCTGCTAGTTTATGCCTTCATGCTTGGGCTTGGCGTCGATGAAGTGTTTAATCCAGCCCGTTATTCAGTCGCAGGTATAGCCTGGTTGGTGCCGCTGGCGGTTGCCGGGCTCTACACAATCAGCGTGGTTACAATAAGGAAGCTTGGCGGACAGTTTGTAACGTACTCCAACGTGACTACAAGCGAGATAGCCGAAAGTCTCGTGGCCCTTGCTGTCCTACCATTAGCCCACTATGTGTCATTTGAAATAGACAGAGCTGGAGCAGCTGCTATGCTAATTTACCTTGCTTATCAGGTAATAACAAACTCAAAAACTATACTTTACAAGGTCAGTGGACCAGCGCCCCCTAGAAGTGTATCAGAGGGACTTGCTAAGGACATAAGCTCCATGGGAGTTAAGGTCAAGGATCTCAAGCTTAGGAGCGTAGGGGATAATTATATAGCAGGCTATGTAATAATAGAGGCTCCTCCCACGGAAAGCGTGGAAGCCGCGCATGGACTTGCTGACAAGATAGAAAGGATGGCCCTGGAAAAATATAACGTCAAACTAGTAGTTCACGTAGAGCCTGAGCAGGCCTAAACTTTTAAAGGGACTTTTCCTCAGTCAGCGCGGGTGCAAACAATATGCCTAAGGAAATGACCTGTGCATTCTGCGGCAGGCCCATAGAGCCTGGCACAGGCAAAATGTATGTAAATGAGAGGGGTGAGGTGCTCTGGTATTGCAGCAATAAGTGCTTTAAGAGCGCCATTAAGCTAAGGCGTAACCCAAGAAAGCTTAAGTGGGCCAGACCCTGGATCCTTAAGTCGCTAGCCTAAGACTCGCCAGTTAATGATAGCTATGGCATCTTATGTCAGAGTCCTTATAGCCACGTGGTGTAACTTCTGCTACAATTTGATATCGTGACATCAGTCATGGAAGAATTCTTAGTCAAACAAGGGAATGTTACCAATAGATACTTAAAAATGCGTGCCTACTGGGTACCTGGGGTATAGAAAATGGCTATGGCCGCACCTCCGTCTGCCTACGACCGTGCAATTACCATATTTTCCCCTGACGGGGAGCTCTATCAAGTGAGGTACGCATTCGAGGCTGTCAGAAAGGGATGGACTAGTCTAGGCGTGCTGACTGACAGCGGTGTGGTTCTGGCTGCCGAGAAGAGAAAGATAACGCCGCTGCTCGACCTTAATGGCATAGAGAAGATCTATAAGGTAGATGACCACATAGGTGTAACGTTTGCCGGCATGGGCAGCGACGGGAGGGTCCTTATAGACTACGCCAGACTAGTAGCTGTCAGGCACAGGCTGACATATGGGGAGGCACAAGCACCGAATACGTAGTCAAGTCTGTGGCTGACCTGAAGCAGCTATACACACAGCATGGCGGTGTCAGGCCGTTTGGTGTCGCGCTAGTGTTTGGTGGCGTGGACTCTGACGGAACTCCGAGACTCTTTAGAACAGAGCCTGGAGGCCAGTACTTTAGTTATTACGCCATAGCTATAGGCCTTGGAGGTGACGCTGCTAACAGTTACCTTGAAAAGAACTACAAGAAGGATCTCAGCCTTGATGATGCCATAAGATTAGCCGTCGTGGCTCTGTTCAAGGGAAGAATAGCCTCCTCTGACGAAAAGAAGGAGGACTTAGCAAACGCCTTTGACGAGTATGTAGAGGTGGCCTATATCGACACTAAGGAAAGGATGTTCAACAAGGTAAGTCGTGACGTTATCAAGGAGGTAGTGAAGTCCAGCAAAGGTGAGATGCTGTCATCGTAGACATAAATTGAGCTACCTGTTGCCATTAGGTTCTTGCTTAAGCCTTTTATAGCTACTAAAGCCTCTTGCATTTATGGATCAAAAGCTGCTGGGGCGAGATTTTGCCTAAAAAGCAAGACTACGTAATTGCATGGATTGATATAAGGGGGCAGCACTTCGAGATTCTGGTGAAGCCGGACGAGGCGTTCAAATTCAAGGAGGGGGAAAAGTTATCTATATCCGATGTGCTCTGGTCCGACACAGTCTTCAAGGATGTTAGAAAGGGGCTGAAGGCCAGCCCAGAGGCCATTAAGAAGGCCTTTGGAACGGACGATATCAACTCTATTGCTGAACGTATACTTAAGGAGGGGCAAATCCAAATAACCGAAGAGGAGAGAAGGAAAATAATTGAGATGAAGAGAAGGCAGATAATAACATATATTGCAAGAAACGCCATCGACCCTAAAAGTGGCTCTCCAATACCTGAACAGAGAATAGAGAACCTCTTTGAAGAGCTAAGAATAGGTGTAGATCCATTTAAGCCTGTAGAACAGCAGGCGCTAGAGGCCATTAAGAAAATGGCCACGGTTATTCCCATAAAGATTGCAAAGGCCTTGATCGAGGTTACCATACCTCCTGAGTTTGCAGGGAGGGCCATGGGTGAGGTTAAGAGGTTGGGTGACGTAAAGAAGACTACATGGCTTGATGACGGCAGCCTCAAGGTAGAGCTTGAGATACCAGCCGGCATGCAGCTTGAAGTTATAGATAAGATCCAGGGCCTCGCTAAGGGGCAGGCACAGATTAACGTGAAGGTGAGCTCACAGTGAGTCAAGAGGAGAAGGTCGAGAGAGTTCTGGTGCTGCCAGGTGATAAGGTAGAGGGTGTTAAACAGGCACAGAACATTTACCTCTTCGATTATAATGGGGAGAAGAGGGCGGCAGTAGTTGGATTATTAAACATAAAGAGCGACGGAACATCCTTCGTGCCGCTGAAGGGCTTTTACTTCCCCAACGAGGGAGATATAGTCATTGGCCTGGTGACTTCCCACGCTGCTGCCAACTGGTTCCTTGACATAAATTCGCCTTACCAGGCCACGTTAAGCATTCAGGACTTCTTCGGAGTCAAGCAGGGAGGTCAGATTCCCGACGACCCGTTCACGTACCTTAAAATAGGTGACTACGTTAAGGCAAAGATAGTTGCCTTTGACCGGGTGAGGAGCCCTGTCCTCACAGTTCAAGATAAGGGCTTAGGGAGAATTACAGAGGGCACCGTTGTCACTGTAAAGCCAGTTAAGGTGCCAAGGATCATAGGCAAAAAGGGCTCAATGATAGAGACCATAAGAAGCGCCAGTGGCTGCGATCTCTTTATAGCAGTAAATGGAAGGGTACACATAACGTGCCAGAACGAGGTTCTTGAGGAAATAGTAGCTGAAGCTATAAAGATGATCGAATCGCAGTCCCACACGACGGGCCTCACGGCCAGAGTGAAGCAGTTTATAGAGGAGGAGAGGAAGGTTAGAGGGGTCTGAGAGAATGCATGTAAGGCCGACTAAGTTCTTCGATGAAAATGGCAGAAGGCTCGATGGAAGGCTGCCTGACGAGATGAGGCCTGTGGACATGAAGGTCGGTGTCCTAAGTAACGCCGATGGTTCCGCAATAGTTTCATATGGCAAAACTAAAGTCTTAGCCGCTGTCTATGGCCCCAGGGAGCCTTCGCAGAAGTACACAGTACTGCCTGACAGGGCGTCACTCTTCGTGAGATACCACATGGCCCCTTTCTCTACCGAGGAGCGCAAAAGCCCGGTACCTACCAGAAGGGAGGTGGAGATCTCCAAGGTTCTGAGGGAGGCCTTAGAACCTGTTGTAATAACCGAGCTCTTCCCACGGACTACAATAGAGGTTTATGTAGAAGTGCTCCAATCTGACGGAGGTACTAGGACTGCCAGCGCGACTGCTGCGTCATTAGCTCTCGCAGACGCCGGTATACCTATGAGGGCCCTCGTGGCCGGGGTGGCCGTCGGCAAGGTAGATAACGTAGTAGTATTAGACCTTAACGAGCCTGAAGATAACTTCGGCGAGGCCGACATGCCTGTAGTGGCTGCGCCTGACCTGGGCCTGATCACATTGTTCCAGCTTAACGGAGTTATGACAATAGAGGAGACTCAGAGAGGCCTTGATATGGCGCTTAAAGCTATAAGCGAGCTGGTTGAAAAGGAAAAGCAGGCCCTCAAGAGCTCCATAGAGGAGGTCGATGTGGAGTGAGCTACACGCCATACAGGGTGCCTGTCGTATCAAAGATCAGAAGCAAGAGCCTAATTAGCCTCTATAAGAAGGGTGTGAGAAGTGACCAGCGCGATTTCGCCACGCCCAGGAACCTCTCGATACAGGTAGGTGTAATAGATAAGGCTGACGGCTCGGCATGGGTTAGACTTGGCAACACGCAAGTGCTCGTTGGGGTTAAGTTAGAAGTAGGGAGCCCCTACAGGGATACCCCAAATGAGGGGGTTCTCCAGGTTAACTCTGAGCTGACCCCGGTGGCCTCACCTACGTTTGAGCCAGGTCCCCCTGATGAAAACGCAGTCGAACTGTCAAGAGTTATAGATAGGAGCCTAAGGGATCCCAAGGCAATAGACCTGAGCTCCCTCGTAATAAGGCCTGGCGAGAAGGCCTGGGTTCTTTGGATAGACGTTTACGTGTTAGACTATGATGGCAACTACTTTGACGCAAGCATGCTAGGGGTTATGGCTGCTCTGATGAACACCAAGGTTCCTGAGTATGAGGAGACGGAGTCCGGAGAAATAATAATAAACAGGGAAAGGGGAACTCCACTTAAGCTAAATAGACGCGTCGTACTAGTTACAAGCGTTAAGGTGGGCGACTATATCTTAATAGATCCTAACCTTGATGAAGAGTTGCTGGCCGACAGCAGAATGGTTATAGCGTTTGATGAGCAGGGGACTATAGTGGGCATGCAGAAGAGCGGCATGGGAGGTTACACCAAGGATGAGCTACTTAAGGTCATTGATATCTCAAGAAAAGCCTCACAAGTTTACTTTAAATTACTAGACCAGGCGCTTCAGAGCGGCAGTGGCCAGAGGTGAGGCTCTGTGGTCTATAGCCATACTAAGTCAGTAGGGATAACAGGAAGATATGGCGCTAGGTACGGCTCCACGCTTAGGAAGAGGGTCAAGGCTGTCCTGGAGAAGAGGTATGCGGATCACACGTGTCCGTTCTGCGGCAGCGTAGGCACCGTAAAGAGAGTTTCCACAGGAGTATGGAAGTGCGTCAAGTGCGGCAAGATATGGGCAGGAGGCGCGTATGTGCCGCGCACGGAGGTAGCCACGTATCTGCCTCCTTACTATTCAACATCAGGGACGTGAGATTTTTGAGCGAGGGCCCCCTAAGGCTCTTAAGGGAGCTGAGGGAAAGGCCTTCTGACTTCACGACGCTGCTTACTAGCAGTAGGAGGCCCAGCAGGAGAACCCGAACCCTTATGAAAGATCTGGAGCTGGTAATATATGGAATTGTCAGGTTTACTAGGGGTCACGAGTCCTTAAAGAGCATCAATAATATAGCTAATGCTAACGGGTTTAAACGTGTCGTCATAATAAACGAATGGAAGGGTAACCCAGGCCTAATGGTAGCCTACTCTCCTTCCGAGAGGGGTCTCATAGAGATTGGGAGGCTAAGGATAGTTGGAGTTAAGCTGAGGAGAGAATTGGGCCGGAGAAACGCCGGACTATGCAAAGAAGTTGTAAGCGCTAGCGAAGATGATACGATCGCCTACGTAGCAAAACTACTAGCCGACGCTTTTCAGCTTAAAATAGCCGAAAGGCCCACCACGGATTACCTTGAAGTTTCCTTAGATGAGGATTATATAACCATAGTGCCACGAAAGCGAGAAAATAATGCCATCCTAGGACCCCTGTTAAGGGTGGTGGTTCCAAATGGGCTCAGCAAAGGCTGAGTTTAAGCTCTGTGGAAAGCCTGCTGACATAACTGCCATATACAGGGCTTTGATCGCCGAAGCCTCCCAGCCAGGCACACCAAGGAAGGGCAGCATCGATGTAAATATTAAGAACGATTGCCTTAAAATATCTATAGCCTCTAATGAACTAGGTGACTTAAGAGCTCTCGTAAACTCGTACCTTTACTTAGTCTATGCCTCATACTCAGTCATAAGGCGTTTATCGCTAGACAGGCGTACCAGCCCTTAAGAGTCTAAGATCAATCTTGCCACTTCTTATTTTATTATTGAAAAATATAACAAGGCCTACATTAAGCAATTTAACCAATCATGGTCTCTAAGACGTCAAGCCACCACCTTATTTCGTCAATAGAGAGGGGCCTTCTCTTATCGCCTTCTTCCACATAAGCCTCTATAGGTATCACCTCATTATCTTGGCTCAGCTTAAATAATACAATCATGCGACGGGACTCCGTGGGCTGCGCTTCGGTGTCTGAGGCTGCCTCGCCTATACTTGGAGTTATTGCTATAAGCTCCACGGTATCCTCCAATAAGTTAACCTTATACATTGGATTTCCTGAAACGAACCGCAAAAGCTTATCAAGCTTCAAACTCCTGCACCTGCTCCTTTTGTAAAAGGCTAAGGCTAAAATCCTCGCGTTTAAGGCATTTGATGGTTATCACCTAGCTTTGATGTTTCATTTTGAGCTCTGCAGGCATCCTAACTAAAGCGAACCGCGGAGAATGCTGTCAGCTTAAAAACCCAAACCTGCAGCAAGTGAGTGGGAGGCTGTAAGCTGTGGCCTATGGGCTATACCACTACATAGCTGAGGCGTGGAAGAGACCCTACGATGGTGAACATGGCAAACTAATGAAGGAGAGGCTAATAGAGTGGAGAGAAGAGCCTACAGTAGTTCGCGTCGATAAACCGTTGAGACTTGATAGGGCCCGCGCCATAGGATACAAGGCAAAGCAGGGCTTCGTTGTAGTCAGAGTCAGGGTCAGGAAGGGAGGGCAGAGGAAGGCAAGGCCCGACTCTGGCAGAAGGCCGAAGAGGATGGGCGTAGAAGGCTACACCTTAGCTAAGAGCCTACAGCAGGTTGCAGAGGAGAAGGCGCAGAGAGCTTACCCCAACCTGGTGGTCCTTGGAAGCTACTACCTGGCCGAGGACGGCCAGCACAAGTGGTTTGAGGTGATAATGGTAGACCCCAACGCACCTACTATAAGGTCCGACCCGCAGCTTAAGTGGGTCACAACTAGCGCTAGCGCCAAGGGACGGCCATTCAGGGGACTCACGGCCGCTGGCAAGAAGTCCAGAGGTCTGCTGAGCAGTAGGGGACTTAAGGGAACCCACATACAGAAGTGGAAGAAGAAGGCCAGGGAGAGGGCCAGGAAGGCTAGGCACGAGGCTAGCAGAGGCGCGAGGCTAATAGTGCCCCACACTAAGAATGATAACAAATAAACCAAGTAACTCTAAGCTTCTAAATAGGGCGTTGATATAACTTAAAGCTCCAAAACTTGGTGAGACCGTTGCACGTTAGATTGCTAGAGGCCAGAGTTTACGCTCACGCTACTGAAGATGAGGAAAAGGTCGTCCATGCTCTGCATAACTTGATAGGCCCCTCTAATATAGTCGTAGAAGAACTCAAAGGGTACTTCGGTAACCCTATATTAGTAATCTCTGCATCTAAGGAAAATGAGGAGGCCGAAGAGGCGTTTAACAAGATAATTTCGACGCTAACGGAGCCTGACAGGAGATTCCTGCTATCATCTTTAGAGGAAAGAATAGACAAAGAGGGCTCGCTGCATCTGAGGTTTGATAAGCAGAAAGCCTATCTGGGTAAGGTCATGCTTTCAGACTCAGATGACGTAATAAAGGTTAAGGTTAGATTTTATAGGGAATCAAGGGGGCAGTTGATTGAGGAGCTAAGAAGTGAAATAGAGGGTTTAAGGAAGTGACGCATAGCATCTTTGTAGACCTTTCTGTCAGGCCAGCTAAGGAGCCAGAAGAGCTTATAGCAAGAGCCTCCAACCTTGGCTTTAAGGTCATTGGAGTTGGCGATCTCGCAGAATATAACCTTAGTAACCTGGAGAACCTCTTTAAGGTAACAATAGTGAAGAGGGTGACATTTGAAGCTGATAGCAGGACAGATCTTAACAGCTTGCTAAGGAAAGTCGATAGCAAAACCCTGGTGTCAGTGATTCCGTTGGACTTCCGTGCGTACAGGGAGGCGGCTAAGAATATGAGAGTAGATCTGATAAGATTTGCGCCAGGAAGCCCGGTTCGTCCCGATAAAGAAACTCTCAACTTACTGCTTCAGAGAGGCGGCGGCGCTGTCGAGGTGCCGCTTAGGCCGTTGATAAGTAATGAAGGATTACTTAACTTTCTTCATGAAGTCATGGCAAGGTGCTATAGGGTTGGGCTCAGATCCGTGGTTGTCAGCGACGCCGAGAGTCCCTATGAGCTCTGGCACCCTCTTGAGATCATAGGCCTGCTTGCAAGTCTTGGAATTCCAAAGGAGTATGCTATCTCTTCACTCACCAGCTCCCCAGGTTTCGTCCTCTCCCGTAGAGGACTCGGGCTCAAGTGGGTTTCCACTCAGGGAGCGGGAGGCGAAAAGTAGGCAACTCGGTATGCTCCTGTTTGGCACCAGCTCGGGGCATTTTGTTATGACGAACCTTGCCTTACCTGATAGGTAGTCCTTGAGACTTGCTGGCTCCTCTAGTTGGCCATTGTTAAGCAGCACACAACTGGGGCCCGCGTATTTGAAGAGCTGAGGATGAACCTTCATGAGCTCTGACCACGTCAGCCAAGCAACATGCCTTATCTCCCACTGAGCATGGGTACACATCCTAAGGGGCAGGAATGAGGCTATAAGCTCCCTTCCATTCATGGTAAACGTCAGCTTGGTCCTCACGGCCATAGGTATGATGAACCTTGAGTCCTCCTTCGGGGCACCTGTAGAAAGCAACCTGTAGTAGGTAGAGGTTGCCAGCATCAGGTTCTTTGCATACGCCTCGAGCCTCTTCTCATCATTCAACGAGGGCGGTATAACGTAAGCCGCTGAGACTAGCCTTGCCACTTCCTCCAGAGGTAGCTCCTCAGCTGCCCTTCTGAGGGACTCTGAGTAGCAGGCATAAGCTTCCCTTGCCCCTTCGCCTTTAGGCTTTTGGGGACACTCTAGGCCAAGCTTTGAGGCCGCAGTTATGGCCATCTCCCTCAGCGAGGCCTCTGTGTACCTCATGCTTTGCTGCGTGAAGCTTGCTATCCTGTGCCTCACAAGCTGGTGAGAGCAGACCCTGGAGCAGCCCTCAACTATAAAGGTATAGCTAGAGTGCTCCCAGGGACTCAGGTGACCTCTCTTTAGCGTCTCCCTTATCCAGGTCTCAATCTCATTATCGTCCATCTTTAAGAGCTCAGAGGAGCCCTTCCTTGAAGTACTCATCTTCGATGCCGCAGCAACTATTCTAGGCGCATCAGGAGTATATTGAACAAGCCTCACCGTTATACCTAGATCTATCTGTAAGGCTTCCAAAGCACCCAAAGATGCGTTGCGCGGCCACAGTTTTAAACTATCAGGCTCTCGACATGTCGGCTCCTGAAGGCTTACCTTAAGGCCTAAGTGCATTTACGATCATTTATTGTGAATGTTAGGGTCTACACTACTTAAGGCTGAGCCTTTTCATAAATATCGTGGTGAGAGTAATCTCTGCATTCATCGAAGCCGCGCAGAGGTGCAAGAAATCGCCGACAGAGTGCACTCAGATAGTTGAGAATTTGCTTAGGACAATGTGCCCAAACTTAGGCCTATGCAGTATTACCGCTACTAAGAATAGGGGCGACTTTTCATGGATAGAAGGCATATTAAATACCGGCGTTCCTGATGGAAGGCATAGGCTCATACTCTACGTCATTTCAAGATATTTAACTAATATAAAGGGCTTAAATGAGGCTGACGCTGTGAATGAGATAAAGGGCTTCTTAGAGAGGAGCTGTAAAAACTTCGGTAACTGCAGCAAGGTGTATGATTCTTGGATTAGAAACGTTGTAAGTAAAGTCAAGTCCGGAGGCTGGAAACCATGGAGCCTTGAAAAGTTAAAGGAGCAGGATCCAGACCTCTACAACACTGTACTTAAACTGACCAGCGAGAATGGCAGAGAGCAAGTTAATAGGCTAAAGAGCTAATTGTTGGCCCTCTCGCTACCAAAGTAGAATGCTCCATTTCATAGACAACCTTAACCTTACTCAATTGGTGTTGTTGTAGTCCAGAACCATAATTATATTGGAGTCCCCTACAATCCTTTTAAACCCAAAACAAGGGATCTCTGTATGGGTAGCCGGGTCGTCTAGCGGCCAAGGATGCGGGGCTCTGGACGTGCTGGCCGCTAGACTGCGGAGGCCGGGAGAGCCCCCGTGACCGGGGTTCGAATCCCCGCCCGGCTACCACAATGATGTCAACGAGTCATTTAATTAACCTTTTAACCATGAGAACTTCTGCTAGAGAAGTAGTGAAGAGGGAGAGCTTTGACCTTCAATGTAGCTAAGATGCAGGTGTTTGGTAACAGCAACATAGGCGTGTACATGTTCGCTAACGATAAGATAGCCCTGGTGCCCCCTGACATGGAACAGAAGGATAAACAGTTAATAGAAGATATACTAGGGGTCGACGTCTATGAAGTGACAATTATGGGAACTAGGCTAATAGGTGTTCTTGTAGCTGGTAATAATAATGGCCTCCTAGTACCAAGCACTATAACTGAGGGGGAGCTTCAAGCGCTCAAAGAAGCGATAGGGAGCTTCATGAATATAGGCGTCGTTCCTTCGTCTAATAACGCGATAGGCAACCTGGTGGCAGCTAATAGTCATGGAGCTCTGGTGTACCCAGGCCTTGATAATGCAGCAACTAAGATTATATCTGATGTACTCGGCGTAGAAGTCGCAAAGAGGGCTATATCAGGCATAAGCACAGTTGGCGCGATCGTAGCAGTGACCGACATAGGAGGGCTCTCTCACCCTGATACCAGTGACGAGGAGCTCGAGTTCCTGAAGGACCTGTTTAAGGTGCCGTTTAAGACAGGCACCATAAACTTTGGGGTTTCCTTTATCAAGACCGGCCTGGTCGTTAATAACAGAGGGGCACTAGTAGGCGCCAACACTAGCGGCCCTGAGATAGCAAGAATACAGATGGTTTTCTCAGGTCTTTAGCCGAAACATTAATACCTAGATAACCTTAGCTCCTCTTTTTAAAGAAGTTTCTACATGAGGTTCTTACTTGGCCTTTTCCTTGAGCTCAGCCTTACCTGGCCTTAGCTTCTTATTGGCCATCTCAACTAAGGCTTTCACATTCCCCTCCTCATCCTTGACAACCTTTACCAGCACCTTGACTCTTCTCGGAGGCCTCTGTATGCCCCTGCTCCAGATGTAATTGTTAACATCATCAAGTATCTTTACTGACTCCGGTGAAACCTTGGCATGTCTGGCCACTAAGGACCTCAACAGATTTACAGCCCTTCTGGCCCTATTAGTCCTACGACCATAGTAGACCCTGCTTAAGTTGAAGTTGTACACGAAAGCCTCCCCAGGCTCCATATCTATTCACCTCACACCTTCAGCTTTGATACTCTCCAGTGCCTCCTTCTGGGATTTAACGTAAACTTCCTTAAAGTTTTTACTATAACCCACGCGGGGACGGGCTGATTGCTCTTGAAAGCCTTAGCCAAGCGCAACTTCCTGGCAAGTGGCTTGTGCCTTGACATGGGATCTCCCTCACTTCCACTTGAACTTTATCTCGTATTCCCTACGAGACCTACTATCTAGCTGTATTAAAATGTTTTTCACGGTCTCATCATCCACTGGAGGTACGAGCCTCCCGGCCTGCACAAGTGATATTATGGTCTGAATAGCTGCATCTGCAAGCTCAGGTTTCACAAGCTTAAGGTTATTTATCCTATTTAAGGCTTCAGAGTCAAGTATTGCCCTTAAGACAGCCATTAGCTCTGCCTCGCGCCTAGCTGCCTCCTCCTGCTGCTTTCTCTGCGCCTCCGCCTGCCTCCTTAGCTCCTCGAGCTTCCTCCTCTTGATCTCCTCAAGCTCCTCGTCATATTCGTCTGAGTCATCGTAGTCTCCGTACCCGCTCACTGCTGATCCCAAGAAACTTTGATCCAGAGGCCTAATAAAACATCTTAAGGGGTCTAGTGCCACCAGCCAGGGGGGCGACGTTGAGAACCTTTATAGCAGTTGATATAGACAAGCCGGAGCTAGTCAACAAACTTAAGGAGCTAGAGATGGAGCTAGAGGCGACAAGAGTTAGGATAAAGCTCGTTGAGCCGGAGAACTTCCACGTAACTCTCAGGTTCCTCGGGGAGATACCGGACTCCACGGTCAGCGACATAAGGTCTGGCGTGCTGCCTAAGCTGAAGTTTAAACCGTTTACTTTGAGGCTCTCTGGGGTAGGCGCCTTTCCCTCACCAAACTCCGCGAGGGTAATCTGGGTTGGCATAGTACAGGGCTTTGACGAGCTCAAGTCGATAAGGGATCAACTTGATAGGTTGCTTAAGGATATTGGTATCAAGTATGAAAACGATGAAGAGTTTACGCCGCATATAACTATAGCGAGACTTAAGTATCGTCCAAGCCCAGAGATAATTAAGTTCATAATGGAACACTCCTCATATGAGGTCGGTGAGATGATAGTTAACGCTGTTAGACTTAAGAAGAGCACGCTAACACCTAAGGGCCCCATATATGAGACCATAGCGGAGGCCCGCGTTGAATGAGCGGCGAGGCTCCTCAGCTGCTTGAAGATGAGGTCCTGGAAAGGCTTAGGCCCACGCCACTTCAATTAAGGACGCTCTCTAGGTTCTATGAAATGATTAGGTCTCGCCTACAAGCCAATCTTAGTGGGAAGGGCCTTGACTTTATTGTAGAGCCTGAGGGCAGTTTTGCAAAGGGCACGCTGCTTGCAGACCACTGGGAACTGGATATCTTTGTACTACTTAAGGGAGTTAGCGATGAGTGGATAAGGAGCAGAGGAAGGTATCTACTTGAAGGCTCCCTGAAGGATTTTCCTACAATAATAAAGTATAGTGAGCATCCCTACATTACTGTGACCTTAATGGGGATAGAAGCAGACGTAGTACCAGCGGTGTATAGAGAGAAACCAACAGGGAACATGATGGGGGTTAGCAGAACCCCCTTTCATACCAGATACGTATTATCTAAACTTGACAAAGGCGGCACTGACGAAGTAAGGCTACTTAAGTCCTTCTTTAAGGGCGTGGGAGTTTACGGGGCTGAGGCGCATATAGGCGGCTTCTCAGGCTATCTCACAGAGCTCCTAATAATAACTTATGGCAGCTTTAGGGGGGCCCTTCAGGCCATCTCTAAGTGGAGACCTCCAGTCTATGTTGACCCTGAAAATGTTGGCGATAAGAATCTGCTTTTCAAGCGCTACCCTGACTCGCCATTAATTGTTGTAGATCCGGTAGATCCCAGAAGGAACGCTGCCGCAGCAGTAACCCTGGAAAAACTCTCAACTGCGGTGGTTGCAGCGAAGCTCTATCTTAAGAGACCTCGGAAGGAGTTCTTCCACATTTTCACCAGATATGTTAGCCTAAAGTACAGCATCCCAGCGGCCATAGTTATCTGCGAAGGTGACTATGCAAACTACCCTCCGGGCGACGTATGGGGAAGGCTTGCAAGAGCTTCGAGATCCATAGCTACCTTACTGACTAAGTACGGATTTAAGGTAATTAAGCGCTCATTTTTTACTGACGAGCAATCTAAGGCTGCAGCAGGTTTCTTAGTTAACACGCTACAGCTAAATGGCCTAGATGTTGTAGAAGGTCCAGAGCCTTACATTAACGTAGACTATGTAGAGGACTTCATATCTAACAGAATTGATGATGGAGTATGGGTGAGCGAGAAGAGACTAGTGAGCGTGAAAAGACTTGACCACACGGACATAGGGTTCTTCCTAAATCTCGCAATTAAGCAGGCCCCCCTTCCTGAGGGCACCAAGAACTGCAAAGTTGTGATATCTGATGATGTAAGAAAGCTTCAGATCGGTGAGTGGGGGCTTAGGGAATGGATTCGCAAGGAGCTGGCGTCAATACCTGCATGGCTGACGTACCCCTTTGCTCCTTAGCAGCAAGACTTCTACTTTGTTACCCTAAAACAACCGCGGACTGCGATGTGAACAGGCTCGTATCGGAAGCTTCGTCGCTAGGGGTTGAGAAGATATGCTTAGAAGGCCCCACAAGGCTTGACTTTATCTTAAAGGGGCTTAGAGTATTAGGTAAAGGCCACGCTGGGTTAGTAGTTAAAGTCCTAGCAGATGGTGTCGTAAGAGCGCTTAAGATCAAAAGAGCCGATAGCAAGAGGGCCCGCCTCTCAGATGAGGCTAGAAGACTTCTTCTAGGCTCCCGCTATGGCGCTACTCCCACGGTTTATGGATATACAGAAAACATGATACTAATGGATTATGTAGGCTCTATGCCACTGAAGCAGGTTATGAATTTATACTTCGCGCACTTCTATGACATAGATGACTTAGCCGCGGCTATCAGGGGAGCTCTGAGGGCCGCGAGAGCGCTAGATTTAGCAGGCTTGCTTCACGCAGAGCTAAGCAGGCCCCTGAATAATGTTATGTACCCTGATCCGCTGAACCTGAATAGTGCCCTAATAGTGGACCTTGAATCTTCTTCCAATGGCTGCGGTAACGTAAACAGGATAGCAAGCTTCTTCCTCGTAAGGTTTCACGGCAACGTTCCTAAGCAGATAAGTGAGTTGCTCAAAATGTACGAGGTTGACTGTGATTTTCAAAAGTATAGTGAAGTGGAAAGTTCCATTATAAAACTAATCATAGATAAGTTAAGAAAGCAATAGGGGCCCTATATTTTAAACTTTCCGTGTTTACTCGTCCTCTAGATCTACAGCACTACTTGCAGAATGCTGAGCGGGTAGCAGACCGTTAGGTAAGGAGCTTCTTAGCACAAGCTTGTATTTATCCTCTACGTACAGGTTTTCGAACTCTTCAGCCGAGTGGAACCTGATACTTACAGGCTTTGGCGATATTTTTGCCCCGCACACAGGACACGTCATGCCATCAAAGCCGCTGAGGGCCTTCTTAGGAAGCGGTGGTCCATTAAACTTGTTTCTATCACTCTTGTCCCCTATGGCATACTTATAAAGAATGGTGCCACAATTATGGCACCTTATAATTATTCTGCCGACTCCTCCTCTGAGGCTTTCCATAAGCCTCCACCGGCCTCCTAAGTAATACCTATTCTTAAGCTACATTAATAGACAACAAAGTCCTTCTGCAACGGCTCTTTCTAAAGGATCGCAGGAAAACACCTAGCCAGCGAGTTGAAAACTTCCAAACGACATTACATAGAGTGCTTCTAAAATAACATTATAATAAGGTACACTTTTGTACAGTTTTTATAGAGTCTTAAGAGGTTGGATCCTGTTATGATTAATCTTAGCAATGCCTATCTAATCTTGATAGACACCTCAAGGATTATGGGTTATCATAAGTTATGAACTCTACCAAGGAAAATTGTCCTAGCGGTAGTATAGCCAGCTAACAGTTTTAAACCCATAGAACTTCAGTACGAGAAATGGTGGGGCCGTCGTCTAGCCTGGTAGGATGCCAGCCTGGGGAGCGGACCCCCATGCCAGGCCCGCCTGGATCGCTGGTGGTCCGGGGTTCAAATCCCCGCGGCCCCACCACCTCTACCTAAGAAGCAGTAAAAGTCTTTGTTAACACAAAGCAACAGACTTATGCAATGTTAAGCTACTAAGTTAAGGTATCTACGGGGCTCGTACCTAACATAAGCCTCGCTAAGAAGCGACTACTATGAAACTCAGCTTGATAGCTCAACGCTTTTTAACCTAGCATTCAAAAACATTTTGGGAGACCGCATGGAGAGGCCTAAGGTTAAGATTAATGATAAGGAGATAGAACTTACGGACGATGTATTAAAGGCTCTCAGGAAATATGTTAAGACTAATATGACACTAGAGCAGCTGGCCAGCGAGCTATCTTTAAGCGGATGGGAGGAGGCTTATGAGCTCGTTAAAAGCGTCCCTTCATGGCTTCTGAGAAACTACACAGTAGGTTAGGCTAGTTAATGGTTTCTGCAATGGTTTCTGCGCGGATCTCCAAGCTCTGCGCAAATACCTATTCTGCCTTAGGTCTAAACCGCGATGCTTGAGGGAACAAGTCTGAGCAACCTAGTTTGCGCCTCACGCGATATTATGGCATTTGTAACCACGACCGCGGCGCCTCTATTTGGTATTCCATAAATTACGAGACTGTCTACAGGCGCGCAGGAGAGTGCCGCAAGCGTAAGCATATCCTCTTCGCCGTTTACTTTAATAGCCACTCTGCCATGACTGCCACTCATAGCACTGCATAAGGTCTCCATGGCTTCAACGCTGAGACCGCCTGGAGGGTTGTTTACTTCAATTAAACTGAAACCCATGTCCCTGAGTATGCTCTCCTTGATATATTTACTCTCAGAGCGCTGGGTTCTGCCATCAAAGACTATTACATCAGGAAGCCTGACACCTTCAATGCAGAAGGCTGACACCACATCACCTAGGCATATTACTTTGCTCCAGCCCCGCAGTTCTATGATATGCCTAAGCTGCCCGCTCACAAGAGCTCCTCTAGGACCCGAGAAGTCAACCCTCACAGAAGGCGGTATAACGTAACTTATCACCGCATAGCTGCCCCTTCTACTTGAACACATAGGAGCCTGACACCTTGAGCGCGAACATACCTTTCCTTGCAAACTTTAGTTTCGCCGCAAGTTCAGAATTATCTAGTATTACTACTACTCCGTCCCAGTCATCAACAAAGGTTGTCCCACCGCATACGGGGCACACGTTCGAATCTTTAGGGACCAGTGCACCACAACTTTTGCATGCTTTGTAGGGCATCCTCTTCGTTGGTGCTCTTACGGGCACCTTGCTCTCCTCATGGAGGAGGTTATAGCAGTTGCTTATAAGGCTAATTACCTTCAAGATACCCTAAGGGATCCCTTGACGAGTCTGCTCATTATACATTATCGTGTGTTGCTATTATTTTATGTTTAGAGTTACTCATGCTGTAGCATCTTATAAGTAGACATTTATATAATTTCGCACAAAGCGCAACCAAAAAGTGCCGAGGTGAATACACGTGCCCAAGGACATAGAATTCGAAGACGAGGAGGAAGAGGAAGAGAATGAGGAGCCTGAGGAAAGCGAGGAGGAGTGGGACGAGGAGTATGTAGGTGACGAGGAAGAGGGAGACTGGGGAGAGGAAGAAGAGGGAGAGGAAGGGGAGGAAAGCGAGGAGGAGTGGGACGAGGAAGAGGGAGAGGAGGAAGAATTCTGAGGTCATGAGTTCTAAGTTTTTCAGCAGCGTCAGCCTTTTAAACATAATAGGTGCAAGAGTTTATCGAGAGTCAGAGAGCCTATGGAGGGCAGCAGGGAAGGTAGCTCTAAGGGCGTTGCAGGACCTTTACAAGACACTAATACCCCGCAGCAGGAGTATGTGCAACAGACCATGAATGGTGACAGTAACCTCAAGTTCCTTCTGTTTAAGGTGCTGAGCGCCCTTAAGCACTTCTATTCCTTTAAGGAGCTCGAGAATAGGCTTGGAGTCTCAGCGCAAATACTTTGGCGCTACGTCTCGCTTAGAAGTGTCCCAGAGAGGGTGACAGCGGAGAAACTTCTTCAAAAAATAGAGAAAGAGGGCCTCATAGATGAGGCAATAAAGAAGTCTCTACAGGATAGCGATGAACCGTGGCAGATACTCAGCAACCCTGGCATAATGACCTTGGCTGAGCTGAAAGCCATGGAGCTGTTCAAGGGTGAAAAGGTCAGCGCTATAGTGACGGGTAAAGATGGTTATTCAACGGCCTTCGGGGCTATGCTCTCAGACGCGTTTCACTGCAGGTTGTGCGCCCCTTCAAGCACTCCATACTCTCGCCATATAATAGTTAAGAATTATAAAGTTACGCAGGATTACTACGATTCGCTTATCTTCCCCAAAGAGTGCGTCCCGCGCAAAGGCAGGGTAGTCATAGTACTTGTAGACGGGAATAAGCTTTACCAGCTCTCGTCGCTCATAGATGTTGTCAGGGTCAGGCAGGCGTCTTTGGCTGGGGTCGTTGTAGTAATGGGTTCAGAAAACAAGCTTAAAGAGTTCCTAAAGAACAAGCTTGGCCTCGATGTAAAAGTGGTTTCGCTAATGGAGTTCTGCGACCGTAACCCACAGGAGTGTAAGAAGGTCTCGACAAGCGAAACTATAACGGAATTCTGAGCCGCTAGACTAATATTAGGTATTTTCTGAAGAGATCGTCAAACTAAGCCTATGCTTTATGTCTTATTGCTAGAAGGCGCTCTGTGCAACCCTAGTTATTACAATTTAAATCCTTTAAAAGCTACAAAATATTGGGGGCTGCTTGTGCTATCAGATATAAAGAAGGGCTCCTCGTTAGGCAAGATAGGCGAGCTTAAGATAGTAAATGTCGTTGATTTAGAACGTTCTTCTAAAATTTCGGTGAATCCCCAGACGAAGCTCTCGGAGGTAAGAAGAATAATAAGGGAGAAAGCGGTGAGAAGTGTTGCGGTCGTTGATAATTATGGCAGATTAGTTGGCGTCATAACCAGGGGCACCGTGCTTACTGTGGCTTCTTCTAAAACTGAGGCCATAGCCGGCTCTCTGGCCGAGCAGCCCTTAGTTACCTTAAGGCCTGATCAGTCGGTTAAGGAGGCAACTTCGCTTATGATAAAGGCTGATGAGTGGGCTTCGCCAGTTGTTAATGCTGACGGCCGCTTCCTTGGTTTCTTTACGTTTGATGACGTAATATCGCTAGCTGTTAACTACTGCAAAGATACTCTTAAAGATCTCACGATTGAAAATTATATGACTAAAGAGCCAATCGCTGCTGAAGAGGACGAGTTCATCTCTAAGATATGGAATAGAATGCGAGAACTAAGGTACGCAGGCCTTCCAGTGGTTGATTCTAATGGGAGGCTCGTAGGTATGATAACTCAATACGATCTAATAAGCAAAGGATACAGTAGAATACACCTTGAGAGTGAGGCCGGAGTTTCACGCGGGCCTCGCGTTAAAGAGGTTATGACACGCGGGCCCGTTTACCTGTTCCCCTGGTCTACCGTCTATGAGGCAGCAAGCCTGATGTCAAGGCACGGCTATGGAAGGATTCCTGTAGTTAACTCCAGTAAGGAACTTAAACTGGTAGGCATCATTGATAGAGAAGACATAGCTAGGCTGGTGACAAGGTGAGACGAAAGTGAACAGGCAGAACAGCCTTAAGCTGTCAAGGAGCGCTAGGGTTGTGTCCTCTGTTGGGATTCGTAAGTGGGAGGGCACTAAATATCTTAGGGCGGACTCTGAGCCTAACTGGAGCCAGAGAGTCAAGGAGAAGGAAGGCGACATAATCCTTATAGCGTCAAAACCCGCCATATCTATAACCTTCACTAGTACTATACTAGAAGCCATAGAACTTATGTATTCAAAGAGGGTGAGAGGACTAGTGGTAGTTGACTCAAGCAATAAACTTAGAGGCACGATTATGGCAACTGATATCGTGAATTATCTGGGAGGAGGAAAGCTTTACTCCATAGTAGAGCAACGCCACAAAAGGGACTTATTTAGCGCATTGAGGTCCGAGAGCGTCGAGAGCCTTATGAATCCAACCCCCCTTTACGCAACTACTTCATCGAAGCTCTCAGAAGTCCTCAGGATAATGGTGCTTAATGGTATAGGACTTGTACCTATAGTTTCAAGTGACGGTACACCCTATGGGGTAGTTACAGAACATGATCTAGTAAGATATCTTGTAAATAAAGACGTTAACGTTAAAGTAAAGGACGTCATGACAACTAACCTAGTTGCAGCCTTTGAAACAGACTCCCTTAAAAGGGCTGCGCAGCTAATGTCTCTATATGGGTTTAGGAGAATACCTGTGCTCTCAGCGGACGGCTCCTACCTGGTCGGCATTGTGAGCGCCATAGACTTTATCTCATACTTTGGATCCCATGAAGCCTTTGAGAAGCTGTCTAGTTATGACATAGAGGATGTGCTCTCCACTAGAATTTCAGAGATTATGAGCAAGGACGTCGCCACTATTAGTGAAGACGCTGATATTGCAGAGGCCGCCTCATTAATGAACTCCCGCAACACGAACAGCCTCATAGTTGTAGATCAGAATAATGAAGTCAAGGGCATAGTCACTGAGAGGGACGTGCTTATCTCAGTAGCCTTGAGGTGAGCGCATGGCCCCGAGAGTTTCCACCTATATGAGCAGTCCAGTTTATGTAGTAAAACCTAACGACACGTTAGCCTATGCCAGGAACCTCATGCTCAAGAAAGACATAGGGAGACTTGTGGTTATAAATGAGTCTGAGAAACCCATTGGAGTTATAACCATGACTGATATCATAGACTCGCTCTACGGCTCGAATTACTACAGGCCCCTCGATGACATAAAAGTCTCGGAAGTTATGAGCAAGAACATAATAACCATAGACCAGAATAAGAGCCTCAGAACTGCAGCCTCGCTCATGATAAGGAACAAAGTCGGAGGACTCCCAGTAGTTGACAAGGATGGGAAGCTGGTTGGCATAATAACCCGCACAGACGTGGTGAAAGCCTATGGGGATAAGTATGAGGGCAAGCTAAGAGTTCTAGATATAATGAGAACAGATTTCCCCAAAGCCACTCCAACTCATAGCATATATTACCTGGCAAAACTAATAGAGTCAAGCCCGGTTCGCAAAGTAGTTATCGTTGACAGCGAGGGAAGGCCCGTAGGCGTGGTCTCTAAGAAAGATTTGGCCTTTGCTTATATACCATCGGCTCTCTTTATGGCTAGAGGTAAGGATAGGTATGTAAAAAACAAAGTTGTAGATCCGCTTAAGGACAAGATAGTGAGCCTTAGAAGCTACTTAGTGCCAGTAGCCGAGGACATAATGTCAAAGGACCTTATAACGGCTAAAGGTGATGACGACTCTGCGGCAGTGGCAAAATCTATGTCAGCCGAAAGAATAGGCTGCGTGCCCGTAATTGATGATGCAGGAAGGTTGATCGGAATAGTTACCAAACAGGACATAGTGCAATTGGCGGCCAGAGTTCTTTAGTTGCCAAATATAGCATTAATCACATAATCGGGGCTGAAGGGCCTTAGGTCACTGTAGTTTTGTCCTACGCCCACGTAAATCACAGGCTTCTTGGTAACGGCTGCAACTGATATAGCTACGCCTCCCTTCAGGTCGGCGTCAAGCTTGGTGAGTATTATTGCATCTATGCCCACGCTCTCGTTAAAGCTTCTCGCCTGTTCAACCGCATCGTTACCCGTGAGAGAATCTACGACCAGCACCCTCAGGTCAGGGTTGGCCACCCTAACTACCTTCTTAAGTTCGGACATTAGATCAGCGTCTACATGCATTCTGCCGGCGGTGTCTATCAGAACGGCGCATAATTTCTTGCTCTTAGCATAGTTTATGGCGTTGTAGGCTACGCTCGCAGGGTCGGCGCCGTAGCTGCCACCTATAAATGCAACTCCCAACCTCTCGGCATGCGCTTTTAGCTGCTCCTGAGCCCCTGCCCTGAATGTGTCAGCGGCCGCTATGACTGGCGCTAGCCCAGAGCCTTTTAGCATATAAGCTATCTTTGCGATAGTTGTTGTTTTCCCAACCCCATTTACTCCAAAGAACGTTATTACGTAGGGCAGCCCAGAGCTGCACTTGTTCTTAACTTCGGACACTAGGTCAATACTGTTGTTAAAGAACGTAGTGATATAGCTCTTAAGAGAATTTAAAACATACTCTTCTACATCAGTGCCCCTGGGCACCTTGCTTCCAGCGAGCTTGGCCTTGAGCTCCGCGACTATAGATTCCGCAACATCATAAGCTACGTCAGCCTCAACTAAGTTAGTCATAAGCTCCTCCAGGGGAGCTTCCAGATCTTTCTCGCTAAGCTCCTTCTTCTCCACGGCCTCCTTTATAGACGCCGCAAAGCCTTTCAGCGCGCTTCTCAGCTTGTCAAACACGATGGCTCAACCCTGCCTGCTCTTGCCTTGTTGCGCTGAGGCCACGGCCTGCTGAATCACGCTCTCATACTGAGCCTCTAGGGACTCCAGCTGAGCGAGCCTCTGGCTCACCTCATTTATTATCTTGTTAAGCTCGCCCTCCCGCTCACTCAAAACCTTAAGGCCCTCGGCCACGTCAAGCTTTGCATATATGTCCGCCCCCAGATGAATTATCACTTTATTTCTGTCGTTTGGCATGGCCTCTACCAGAGCTTCGTAACCGCTACTTAATGGAAATAGCACTGATGAGCCCTCAGGAGATCTAGCGATTGCATCAAGGCCCTCCTTAGTCTTAGTGACCGAGTCCCTCTGGGCTATTAGCTGAGTAAGGAGATCCTTTAAATTTGAAACCTCGGCCTTTATAGCATCTAATTGAGCTACCAGCTCGTCAAGTGTTACAACGCGCCTCTGCTGCTCAGCCAAACTTTACTTCACCCTGGTAGCCTCTGCTAGGGAGAGTATATGTGCATCCGTCACCTGCTCCAAAGGAACCTCCTTCACGCTAAGAACCTTTATATGATACCTCTTCAGCTTGTGCCTGCTTCCCAGCTCTGAGTAGACCTTTTCAAGGGCGTCCTTTTCCTTGACTGCCCTTACAAACACCCTAAATTTGCGCCATTCTGGGAACTTATCATGAGATAGCATCATCTGGCCCTCTATTAGGTATACCTTCGGCCTCACGTCGCTGTTCATGAGCAGGTCCCCTTAGCCAGATGGAGGTTACCCTAAATAAAAGCGTACCGCTAGCCCCTAGTGCATTGGTTACAAGGCATTATGCTAGACCCTAATTAGATACCAAGCTGATAGTGAAGGAAGAACCTGCTAGCTAAATAGAAGGTACGAGAAGAGTATCTCGTTTAGTTTCAAAATAACTTAATAACGCAGAGTCGCAGCAAGTATGAGGTGCCTAACTTATGCCGAAGAAAAGGGAGAGCAGGGGAAGAAGAAAAGGCGACAAGGGCAAGTCTAGGATGATTCAGTGCGATAACTGCGGAAGACTCGTTCCCGAGGATAAGGCCATCTGCGTCACAAGGAGCTACTCGCCCGTTGACCCGCAGCTTGCTGCAGAGCTTGAAAAGAAGGGAGCCATAATACCAAAGTACCCAGTCACCAAGTGCTACTGCATAAGCTGCGCCATACACTATGGCCTCGTTAAGATAAGACCTGAAGAAGAGAGGAAGCCAAAACTAAGCCTAATCTAAACCTGACCTTAGGTAGGGTCTTTTCAACATCTTGTCACTGCTCCGTCCTGATTACGCGGCTACAAATATAGCAGGAATTAAGACTTATGGCATTACAAGCAGCATATAGTTGTGTGCGCTTGTAATTTTATTTATAAGATATCTAAAATATGTTTAGGCGGCCTTTACCTTAGCTAGCTCTTTCCTCTTAGGCCTTAGATCTTTGCTATGACACCTCCGGCACTTGGTGGCGCCAGGGGGGTTATGGGCGCCGCACTTCCTACATATGAGCACATTAAACACTCTGTTCTGAACTATCTTAACCAGTTCTGGATCAGTCACTGGCATGCTCAGTACCTCCTACATATCCCAGTTTTCCACTCAATGGTTTTTAAGCGTTACAGAACCTTAATTAATCTAAAAGCTTTTATATTAGAAAAGCTATTCTAATTAGTGGTGCAATAAACATGAGTGCAAGTTTGGGTAAGCTCTCCATAGGTGAGGAGGCTTATTTAAGGTCGCTCACTGGCAGACTAGTAGGCATAGGGCTCTTCAAGGGCTTCAACCGAATTGCAATCATACCTTATCCTGACAGAATATGCGAGTCCATAGCTGCGGCAGCTGCAACAGCCTACCTGGACACCTATGGCTACGGCCCCGGCAAGATCGCCTTCTTCGACTACGCAGACAACATGGATGACGTTGTAAAGAGGATAGTTGCATGGGGCGCGGAGGCCGTCTACCTAGCATTTGGCGGAGAGCAGAAAATGAGCGACGTCGCTAAGATGGTTCTGCAGACGCTGAAGTCGCTTAAATCAGCCAACTACAGGGGCGCGCTCCTAATACATGTTAGGGCGTGGCTGGCCACCAAGCAGTTCTCAACCATAACGTCTGATCCAGAGCTAAGGGAGTACCTTAGGTCGCTTAAGGAGATCAGGCTATTCACCGCCGATGCCAACTTAAAGAAGTTCTTCTTCCACGTAGTTAATGTAGCCCCTGACGGCAGCATATCGCTAACTAAGTACATGGAAACGGACATAACAGATGAACATGCAAACTTGCTGAAGCTTTCTCTGCCGCCCCAGTAATGCTACTAACTTTTTAAAACTCAATAGCTACCCCAGTCCCTGAAGGGCCCGTAGCTCAGCTCGGTGGAGCGCCCGGCTGATATCAAGCCAGGCATGTCAGAGACCGGGCGGTCGGGGGTTCAAATCCCCCCGGGCCCACTATATATAAAAGGCCTAAGGCCTTTACCTAGAGGTGCTCATGATGGATGTGAAGGACATCATACCTTTGGTGGTCGAAAGCGCGGATAGGTTCCTTAAGTCATTAGATGCTGACAGGGAAGAAATAGTTAAAACGTCAAGAGATGTCATAAGGTATAGCGGCTGGAGCATTACTTATTTACATCAGGGCGATTTAGCTAAGGCAAGGGAAAACCTTGACGAGTGTGAGAAGCTTACCAGAAAAATGCTTGACCTCTCCTCCGCCCATCCCGAGCTTGCCTATTCGGGCCTAGTGTACAACGCGGTGAGCGAGTACGTTGAGGCTAAACTCTTCTACTCTATAATAGTTGAGGGCAGAGTCCCTAGCTTTGACGAGCTCAAAGTACACCCAGTTCCTTATCTCCAGGGGCTGGGCGACGTAGTCGGGGAGCTTAGGAGGTTCGCGCTAGAGAAGCTAAGGCAAGGTAACATAGACTTAGCATGGAGGCTCCTAGAGATCATGGAGGCTATATATACTTCGATGAGATCCCTTGACTACCCGGACTCTGTGCTTCCTGGGGTTAGGCATAAGGTCGACGTTGCAAGGAGCCTTATAGACGATACCAAAGCCATTCTGGTCGATATCCAGTCTAGAGAAGAACTAAAAAGGGCCTTAGCAGAGGCCAAAAGAGCATAGTACATAAAACATAAAAATAAAACAGGCCCTCCTTTTCGCTAAGGCTCCCGGCGCCCTTAAGTCAATTTAAGCCCTTAACTTAATATGAGTCTTTGTGGAAAACGTATGGCCAAAGTAGAAGCAGTCAGTCTAGGATATGCTACAGCTGAATCGATACCGCTCTTCCACATGTTGAGCGGCGGGTCTGTAATGAGGGTAATAGTTTTTAGCAGGACGTCATATGATGGAGGAAGCTGTGATGATTTTAATGATATTGCTGAAGTCTATAGGCTTTCTGCAGAAGGCCCTCCATTGAGGGAGCTTGACAGCAAGGATATCTTAAGGGTAATAGAAAGGTGGAAGGCCTCGGGACTTCTGTTTGATGCAGTTAAGCCTAGGAGGGAGCTCAGCGAACTAATTAATGAAGTGAGAAATCCCAAGGTTAAGATAGGCATTAAAACACCATCGCTAGAAACCCTAGAGGGCTTAGACTTCCTCGTGATAGATTACCTGAAGCACTGCTACACTAATTACAGCTATAGCGGGCTTGACCTTGATAGGACGCTCAGGCTTGCGAGGGAGCTTGGTCAGTGGGTTGAGGTTAACACATATTTGGAAAGACCTAGTGTAGAGGAAGTGCTTGGGGAGGCTGAGGTAACCGCAAGCTACGGCTTTCCACTTCACGTGCATCTACTTGAACATGAAGGCGGTGGCGCGGTCAGATACCTCTATAACAGCCTGCTTAAGGTCAACCCCTATACATATATTCATGTGGACCTCTATGAGCAGCTAAACACCTATTGCCCAAGGTGTGGGAGCCCCGTAGCTTATAGAGAAGGCGCCGCGCTAAAGTCATTAGAGCTAAAGGATGGGTCCAGGTGCTGGAAATGCGGCTTTGAGATTCCCTTCCGCTATGTAATATCAAAGAAAACCTCTGCCCAACTACTAGCTCTAAGCGGCGGGGGGACTAGGTGGTACGACCCTAGAGCGGTGATATTATGATGAACAACGAGCAGAGGCCTAACCTCAGGGAAGCTAAGTTCTGGGAGCCCCTTGCGGACAGAAAAGGCTGGGTCAAGTGTAACCTCTGCCACAGGCGCTGTCTGAATAGCGCCAGGAAGGTGGGGTGTCTGTGGAGTTAGGAGGAACCTCGATGGAAAGCTCTACACCTACGTCTATGGACTTCTCACCGCTTATAATCTTGACCCCATAGAGAAGAAGCCTTTGAGTCACTTTAACCCAGGAAGTGAAGTGTTAAGCATATCAACGGTTGGCTGTAACTTTTACTGCCAGTTCTGTCAAAACTGGGAGATAAGCCAGAGCAGGCTCGAGAAGGGCCTCTATGGTGAGTATCGCTCTCCCGATGATGTGGTTAGAGACGCCGTTAATGTAGGCGCTGACGGCATTTCGTACACCTATAACGAACCTACCATAATGTATGAGTACATGTATGATGTCGCAGTTCGTGCGAAGAAAGTTGGCCTCTTTAATACTATGGTAACTAATGGTTACATAACGCCCGAGGCTATTGATGAAATCGGAGGTTATATGGATGCCGCCACCGTGGACTTCAAGGGCGGTGGCAACAAAGATTTCTACAGGAGGTTCATGGGAGTTCCGGATCCCGAGCCAATATTTGAGACCCTCAAAGCCATGAAGGAGAAGGGCATGTGGATAGAGATCACAAACCTCGTAGTCCCAAAGTACGGCGATAATGAGAATGATATAAGGAAACTTGCTAGGTGGATAATCGATAACTTAGGTGACCGGGTGCCCTTCCACTTACTAAAGTTTTACCCAGAGTACAAGATGATAGACCTTGAAAGCACGCCAGTTAAGACTCTCGAGAGGTTGGCCAAAGCAGCTAAAGAGGAAGGCCTTAAGTACGTTTATATAGGCAATGTACCTGGCCATCCGTTAGAGCACACCTACTGCCCTAACTGTGGCTACCCCGTGATAGAAAGGTACGGCTTTTACGTAACTGCGTGGCGCCTTACCAAGGATAACAGGTGCCCCAGGTGTGGGGCCAAGATTGATATAGTTGGCACCTTTAGAAATAAGGCTGGCACGACCCCTATATCGCTAATGTAAACCTTAAATAGGTCTCTCTGGCCTCTTCTGCTTCTGCCACTAAGACCCACAGAAAGCAATATTAGCTCTACAGGGTCCTCTTCTTAGGCCTGTGAGAGTCTAGGAGTGAGATATATGAGATTCTGCCCTAGATGCGGAGGCGTTATGGTCCCCGTTAAGAAAGGGGATAAGGTCGTGCTCAGATGCACAAAGTGCGGCTATGAAATGGCGCTTGACAAGTCAAGCGAGAGGGATTATAAGGGCGCCTCTAAGGCCGACGAGAAAAAGGTGCTTACAACTACAGTCGTTAGCAAGGAGGTTCAGCCAAATAAGGAAGAGAACAAGGAAGAGCTGGAGCAGGCCAAAGAGGATTATTACGAGCTAGTGCTCGACGAAATGGGCGAATATGGGGATCAGACGTCATGAATAGGAAATTACGTTACTGACTGCCACGTTTGTTGGAATGCGGCCTTTCCTTTCAAATCTTTATTCATGATAATAAGTCTGAGAACACCAGCACTGGCTTAAGAAACTGCGGCGTTCTGCTGACTTGTTTTTGCAACCTCCTGGGCCGTGGCCAGCGCAGTTGGCGTTGAGGCTGCATAGGGCGGCTGCGTAAGGACCTTTACCTTAGCTATCTCGACCTTCCTTATTGAGCATATTTTTCTCACTCTTGCTGTTATTTCTTGCACAGGCTGCCCTCCTGATCGCTGAACACAGCAGCTTTCACAAAGTCGTCAAATGTCATCTGAGGTACCTTGCCCTCAAGCACCTCCTTCATGAGAAGCCTTATAGAACTCTTCTGGCTGCTCTTGCACCTAAACTGGGTCCATGTTACTGCCGTCACCCTTACCGTTACACCATCCTTAGTTGTAAGCTTATGTATGAGAGCTATCTTGCTGCTCTTCCTCCTGGTAAGGCTTCTAAGATAGTCCCTCATAAGTTCTATGCCCTTAACGAAGGTTCTTGCGACTGTTCCGTCAACGCTATATATCTGGAACTTCAGCTTAGTGTTAACGTGCGTGAAGTCACCAGTTATGTCGTAAAGTGTTATCTCTACAGTCCTTCCTGGCAGATAAGAGGGATCTAACGCTGGAACAGAGGCTATTACCATACCTCCTAGGGACTCAGGAGCCACTACGTCATACCACTTCTTTACCCTCCAAGTCTCCCTTGCAGTTACTTTTGGCCTTGGCATTAGTGCTCTCCCAGAACCTCTCACAGCTAGGGATTATAAAATGTTCATGTTAGTCACAGACTGCTGAATAAAGGTTTAAATCCAGTATGGGTTCCAGGAGGCTGGGATGAGCGGATGCACAAGAAGAGCAGGAAGGGTCAATCGCATTCCACAAGGCCAGCTCACCCAAGGCCTCCCTCGTGGCTGTCCCTCGCGCCCGATGAGATAGAGACCATAATCGAACAGCTAGCGCAGAAAGGGTACACGCCCAGCCAGATAGGCCTGATACTTAGGGATCAGTTCGGAGTTCCACTGGTGAAACCTATACTTGGTAAGAGCATAACTGAGGTGCTAAAGGAGAAGGGCCTTGAACCCAAGATACCTGAGGACCTCTTTAACCTTATGAAAAGGGCTGTAAATCTGAGGAGGCACCTCCAAGAACATCCTAAGGACTTTGATAGCAAGCGTGGCCTGATACTTATAGAATCAAAGATAAGGAGGCTTGTGAGGTACTACAAGGAAGTGGGCAAGCTACCGCCTGACTGGGAGTACGACCCCGAGAGGGCCAGGCTCCTGGTTGCCGGCTCCTCGTAATTCCTTAAGCTGTTTACAGCACAAGATAGGCTGTCCGGCTATATTTAATGCCTTTGCTACTATTACAGCAGCCGAGCCGGTGACCTAAAGGTGTTGGCAATAAAGATAGAGCCAGGACAAAACTTAGATAAATCGTTGGCCTCGGCCGGCTCTGCACTAAAAAATCTTATGAAAGCAGCCTCCGAGGAGGGTTTCCTAAGGATAGTCTCAGCTACAAACTCAGAATCCATAGTGGCGATGTTAGTTGCCTTCTCTGTTATTAATAAGAAGAGCTTCATGGTCTCCGCTTCTGTGTCGCCCAAGCCTCCCACAGCGATTTATGAGCCTACCCTTCTACTTGGATTTCAATCCCCTTTAGGCTACACGAACGAGACTGCGAGAGATTTGACCGTAGCAATCTCCTCAAGCATTAATGAGCCTCCGCCGCTTAACGCTTCCTACATATCCTGCGATGGTAGCGTCGGAGCATGCACCTATATGGCCTTAAAGAGCGCTAATGAGACTGCTATCGAACCTGAATACGCCGTTCTCTCCATTTCATCTACATATGCCAGCAAGTATATGGACCTCGCAGGACATATAGCTGGTCTAGATAAAATATTAGCCTCGGCTTTAGCAAATGATGATAAAATCTCCTTGTTTATGCTAACCTCTATAAAGAGCTATAGAGCCCACATACTCGATGTCTGCGACTCGCTCCAAGTAACCATAGACCCGTTCTATAAAGGACTTACAGGTAACAAAGAACAGTGTATGGTTCTGTTCGAGTCAAGTGGCCTTGGGGATTTAGCGAGGAAGAGGACCTCTATGATGGATGTGGATGAAGTTAACGCGACAGCAAAAGCTGTTTTGACATATCTTAAAGATGTTATAAAAAGGCCTTTTGACGTTACGGAGTTCGTGGGGGGCAACTATCTTGCGTCTGAGAAGCTAATTATAAATGATCCAAGAGAAGCCCTTAACCTTGTGGAGTTCTCTAGCGAAGCTTGGGGGCTTCAGTCAGCTATATCTTTGGCTTCCAACTATGATGAGGAATACCCCCAGGCGTCCTCCCAGTTAAGCATCGTAGCCAGCACTATGTCAGATATAGTTAATAATGTCAAGCTAGTTGATGAAGGCTACATTTCAGGCTTCAAGGTTTACTCCATCAAAGACGTTAGCCCCTCCGTGCCCCTCCAACTGCTCTGGAGGGCCCTGAAGCTACTTGGATATATAGATCCGCACTCTCTTCTAGCCGTTGATGAAGATGATGGACTTCTCGTCTCGTTACCACAGGCCTATGAAGCTTTCGGCTATATAGGAGTTAGTAAGCTGGCCTCGCTGGAGGGGGCTGAGCTCAGAGGCGTAAGGATATGGATTCCTCGCCAGCATCAGTAAGCTTACGAGTTTCGGTGTTGTGCAATGATATCGATATGGCTGCCGTAGTCAGAGCCCTACAACCCGATAACGTGCAGACTCCAAAAGACCTCAAGATAGCATGCGAACTCGGTGGGAAGGCACTTATCTGTAACATAGAGATGCCATCGGTTGAGGACCCCCTAAGGATATTAACGCTTAGAAATACCTTCGATGACCTCGTTATCAACATTAAGGCAGCCATAGATTCCTTGGTAAAGACTTCCAAGGCGACAACGTAGTGGTTTGCCCTGTTTTTATGATATCCTCCTTACGCTAACAACCACGCATCTTATAAATTATTAGTATGCAGGAAAAGGTTTTAGCTATCTCTACCCCAGTTGAGAAGGGATCTAAGTTGACAAAGAAAATAATTTACGTGGTACTTGACGGAGCCGCTGACGGCCTTAACGCGCCTAAGAGCTCTCTCGGAACGGCGTTCAAGCCCAACATAGATAGCCTTGCATCCCATGCTATCTGTGGACTTGTTTATACAGTAGGCAAGGGCATTGCGCCAGAAAGCGATGAAGCAGTTATAAGCATACTTGGCTATGATCCACATAAGTATTACACAGGCCGTGGCCCCCTCGAGGCCGTGGGCGCTGGAATAGCCTTCAGGGAAGGCGAAGTTGCGCTGAGGTCAGACCTGGCAACCGTAGATCCAGCCACCATGAGAATAACAGACCGTAGGGCAGGGCGCGACGTGTCTAACGCTGAAGGTAAGGAATTAGCTAAAGCTATAGATGGCTTGAGACTAGATTATGGACATGGTGTGGCGCACTTTGTTCACACAGTAGCGCATCGCGGCGTTCTTGTGCTAAGCCATGATGAGATAAAGCTTAGCGCAAACATAAGCAACACCGACCCGGCCTATGAGAAGGAGGGGCTCATAAGCAAAGCCAAACAGAGCTTCGAACCATACGTTCTCAAGAGCAGAGCCCTTGATCCCTCTGACAAGGGCGCCGTCAAGGCCGCCGAACTGCTTAATGAGTTTACCGAGAAAGCTATAAGCATACTGGACAAGCACCCAGTTAACGAGGCCAGAAGAAAGGCGGGCAAGCTGCCCGCGAATGCCGTGCTTTCGAGGGATGCCGGAGACAGCCTGCCAAAGGCGCCTAAGATAACTGAGCTCCATGGCCTAAACTTTGCCAGCGTAACCGAGATGCCCGTAGAGAGAGGCATTGCGATAACCTTCGGCCTACATGACCTACATTATGATACCGAGGGCAAGAGCAAGGAGCAGATACTTAGGGAGGAAGCAGATCTAGTTATAAACAACTTAGACAAGTTCGACGCATTCTACGTACATTTGAAAGGCCCTGATGAGCCAGGCCATGACGGCAACTATGAGGCCAAGAAGACATCCATAGAGCTCATAGACAAATACTTCTTCTCACGCCTTCTCAGTTCTATAAACCTTGACGAGACCCTGATCATAGTAACCTCAGACCACTCAACTCCCTGGTACCTTAAGAGCCACAGCGATGACCCAGTACCAATAATGTTCTCCAACCCATCCATAAAGGAAGGCTATGGCAAGTTTGACGAGGCAACTTGCGCTAAGGGATCGCTAGGGGTACTCAGCAGCGGAACGCTCATAGTACCCACAGCGTTAAAAATCATTAAGTCTATTGAAATACCCTAAGGTCTCCGCAGCGAACCATTATTGCTTAAAATTCGTAGTGAGGTCGTCTAGTTTGAATAAGGCTGGGGTGCGCTAAGGGTGCCAGGAAGGGAGGAACGGCCCCCGCTAAGGATTGTGGTTTCAGACCCCTCGGCAAAGGGACCTGAAGTTAAGGTTAAAGTTAAAGGAATAGATGATGAGAGCATAGCTTACACCGACTCCATGAAGAAGACCAAGGAGCAGGAGAGAACGGAGCTCCCAAAGGTTAAGATAAGCTCAAAGCTGGCCCAGAAGCTTGGCCTTGACGAGGTCGGCGTGATAACCTTATCTTTCAGATCAGAGGGCAGTAAAACTAACGTGCCAGCAAAGGTTCTAATTGACGACTCTGTACCTGAGAATGAGGTGTGGGCCCACAAAGCCCTAGTGAATGAAGCCTCTGGAAGCGACGAGGCCGAAGCCTATGTATTTAAAGCCAAAGCCTGGCAAATAGCGGTCCCTGACGACGTAGCCATAAGGCTTGCAGGACTTAAGATAGGTGACGAGTTCGACGGCGTACTGATAGGCATGCCTGGCATAACAATGAGAATAACTGGTGGTACCGACGCCTCAGGGTTCCCCATGCACCCAGGACTTCCAGGATCTGTAAGAAGAAAGATAGTACTCAGCGGCCCACCAGGATTCCATCCTCAGAAGAAGGGCGAGAGAAGGAAAAAGACCGTGCGCGGCAATAGAATTCCGGACCCCAGAGCTGAGAGGAGGAAGACCTCGCTGGCACAGCTTAACATAGTAATAGTAAGACGCACGGAGGAGAAGGCAGCGGTCCAGCAGTGAGACGCCTAAAGGGTTTCTTTACTGAAGTTATTCTGTATAGTCTTTAACTAAGGCACCTTAGTTTAAAAAGGAGGCGCTAAATTAGATAGATAAGGTGGTGCTATAAGCCTTGTCGTCAGAGGAGAGCGCCGCTGAAGTCAAGAGCGAGGATGAGACAAAGCCTCAGCCAGAGGTTAACATAGGGGTTGTTGGCCATGTAGACCACGGCAAGACTACGTTAGTCCAAGCCCTAACTGGAATTTGGACCATGAGGCACAGCGAGGAAATTAAAAGGGGTATGACAATAAAGCTCGGCTATGCTGACGGTGAAATTTGGGAGTGCGAGGGCTGTGAGTTCCCAGACAAGTTCTCCACAGAACCTGTGTGCGAGTGCAACCCAGGCGCCAAGCCCAAATTACTCAGAAGAGTGTCGTTTGTGGACGCTCCTGGCCATGAGATACTTATGGCTACCATGCTTTCAGGCGCTGCCCTCATGGATGGGGCCATACTTGTAGTTGCTGCAAATGAGCCAGCGCCTCAGCCTCAGACAAAGGAGCACTTCCTTGCGCTCTCAATACTTGGCATCAAGAACCTTATAGTAGTCCAGAACAAGGTAGATGTAGTCTCGCCTGAGAGAGCACGTGAGAACTACAAGGAAATTAAGAAGTTCCTCGAAGGCACATGGGCCGAGGACGCTCCAATAATTCCAGTGAGCGCCCTGAAAAGAGTTAACATAGACGCGCTTCTGGCGGCCATACAGACTTACATACCTACCCCTGAAAGGGATCTCTCCAGCCCTCCGTTGATGTACGTGATCAGAAGTTTTGACGTAAATAAACCAGGTACCCCTCCAGGCGAACTGGTAGGCGGCGTCCTAGGAGGATCGCTGGTAACAGGTATCCTAAAGGTTGGCGACGAGATAGAGATCCGCCCAGGAATACAGGTAAAGGAAGGCACAAAAACAAGATACGAGCCCATAAGGACTGAGGTCACAAGCCTATATTTCGGCAAGTATCCAGTTAAAGAGGCCAGGCCAGGAGGCCTTGTAGCGGTAGGCACTAAGCTGGATCCCTCGATTACAAAGGCTGACAACCTAGCTGGTAATGTAGTTGGCAAAGCGGATCGCATGCCCGAAGTTTTTGAAACCATCACCATAGAACATCACCTATTCGAGACAGTTGTAGGCATGAAGGAGAGCGTGAGAGTGGAGCCGATAACCAAGGGCGAGCCCCTTCTGTTGGCTGTGGGGCCGGCTCTAACGCTAGGGGACGTCATATCTTCTACAAAGGACCTTATAACTGTTAGGCTTAGAAGACCCGTAGCGGCATGGAAGAACGTTAGAATAGCCATAAGTAGGCGCGTGGCAGGTAGATGGCGCCTTATAGGCTGGGGGCTAGCCAAAGTTTGAGGGAAGTCAAGGTTATACTTGATACTAATTTTATAATTGAGATTTCTAAGGGTGTGATTGCCCCCTCCATGATAGATGAAGTCTTAAATGTTAAGTATTCATTAATAACGACCGATTCAGTAATAGAAGAGCTTAATGACATGTCAAAGCATAACGACGAGCTCTCGAGAATGGCCTCTGCCTCGCTCGAAATTATTAGAAGGCTCAAGGTAAAAATAATTCCTACAGGCATAGCCGATGGCGATGAATCCATTATAAGCCTCGCTAAGAAACTTAAGAGCGTGAACGAGCCCGTGGTAGTTGCAACTCTCGATAAGGAGCTTCAAAGGAAATTAAGAGATGCCTCCGTACCTTACATATTCTTAAGGAATCGTGGAAAGAGACTAAGTCTTTCATGGAGCGTTCTTCTTTAGTTTCGCGCACTTAAAATGGCTCAATCTAAACAGTCGCTAATCGAGCGTAGGTCATGTAAGAGCTTAAAAGTCGCCACTACAGACGTGAGTTGTGGTGCCGCCGTAGCTCAGCGGGAGAGCGCCCGGCTGAAGACCGGGTGGTCGCGGGTTCAAGTCCCGCCGGCGGCACCTTTAATACAAACAAGATAAAAGGTGCAAGCTGATGACCGTTGCGCTCATACTCGCAGGGGGCTATGGGAAGAGGCTTCGCCCCCTCACGGATGACAGGCCTAAGCCGCTTGTTGAGGTCGCTGGCAAGCCCATAATCATCTGGCAGATAGAGTGGCTCAGGAAACACGGGATAACGGACTTCGTGGTCCTGGCGGGCTACCGAAAGGAGAAGATAATAGAGGCCCTGGGGAGCGGGTCAAAGCTTGGGGTCTCAGTCTCATATGTCGTAGAGGACGAGCCCCTCGGCACGGGAGGCGCAATAAAGAACGCGAGGCTTGTCTACTCGTCGCAGGAGTTCTTCATAGCTGTGAACGGGGACATAATAACTAACATAGACGTGGGGCCGCTCATTGACAGCCTCAGGGCCAGCCCGCAGGCCGTGGCGGCCATGGCCCTGGTGCAGCTGAGGAGCCCCTATGGCATCGTGGAGACTGACGGCCTCAACCGCGTCGTCAGCTTCAAGGAGAAGCCCATCATAAGCAACTACTGGGTGAACGCTGGGGTCTACGTGATGAGGCCCTCAGTGGTGGAGTACCTGCCCGACAGGGGCGACATAGAGAGGACCGCGTTCCCCAGGCTCGCGGCCGAGGGCAAGCTCATAGCAGTCAAGTACGAGCTCACGAGGAACTACTGGAAGAGCATAGACACGTACAAGGACCTTGAGGAGGCCTCAGCAGATTTACAGATAATGCCCCTGATTTGAGATCTTTGCAGCCCCACATATAAACTAGGCAGACATATGATCTTTACAGGCGCTTGTTCTTACTTTAGGTCAGTCACTAACAGTTCTTAACGGCAGAACCTAGCTAACCTAGCTAGGGAAGCGACTTGTCAACACAGTCGCAGCAGCCTAAGCTAAGACAGCCCATAGTGGTAGTCCTAGGTCACGTTGACCATGGTAAGACCAGCCTCCTTGACAAAATTAGAAGTACTGCCGTTGCTGCCAAGGAGGCTGGAGGCATAACCCAGCACATAGGCGCAAGCATAGTTCCTGCCGACGTCATAGAAAAGCTGGCGGAGCCCCTCAAGAAGCTTATACCGATAAAGCTAACTATACCAGGTCTCCTCTTTATAGATACTCCTGGGCACGAGCTGTTCTCAAACTTGAGGAAAAGGGGAGGCAGCGTAGCCGATTTTGCAATTTTAGTCGTTGATGTTACCAAGGGCTTTCAGAACCAGACCTATGAAAGCCTTGACCTGCTGCGGTCTCGCAAGGTGCCCTTCCTGGTGGCTGCTAACAAAATCGACCGAATACCCGGTTGGGTCTCATACCCGGATGAGCCATTTATAATATCGTATGAAAAGCAGAGCGAGGAAGCTAGAAGAAACCTAGAAGAAGTCATATATGGCAAGATAGTTCTAAGCCTGTCAGAGCAGGGCTTTAGCGCCGATCTCTTCACCAGGATCAAGGACTTCACTAAGACTGTAGCAGTAGTGCCTGTCTCAGCCAAAACTGGAGAGGGCATACCTGATCTCCTGGCCGTACTTGCAGGCCTTACGCAGCAGTACCTTAGGAAGAGGCTACAGTATGCCGAGGGGCCTGCCAAGGGCTCTGTACTCGAAGTGAAGGAGATACCTGGTCTTGGAACGGTCATAGATGCCATAATTTACGATGGGATCATAAAGGAGGGTGACATCATAGTACTTAACGGTAAAAACGGACCAATAATAACCACTGTAAGGTCCCTTCTAATGCCAGCACCGCTGAGTGATATGAGAGCGAAGGGCGTCAAGTTTATCTCCGTCCCTGAGGTTCAGGCTGCTGCAGGCGTAAGAATAGCGGCCTCGGGGCTTGACGATGCTTTGGCTGGGTCTTCACTTTATGTGGCTACAAGCCTTGATGAGGCCAAAGAGTTGGCGGAGAAGCTTAGGGGTGAAGTTAAAGAGCTCATATTCAAAGGTGATAACAACGGAGTAATAGTTAAGGCTGACACCTTAGGAACTCTTGAGGCTTTGCTTGAGGCCCTTAGAAGACTTAACGTGCCCGTGAGGTCGGCCGACGTAGGCAACGTAAGCAAAAATGACGTGCTGGAGGCTAGCCTGACGGCTAAGGTAGACAAAAGCCTTGGAGTCATACTTGCGTTCAACGTGAAGGTTCTACCTGAGGCAGAACAAGAGGCTGCCAGGAGTGGGGTTAAGATATTCTCTGACAACATAATATATCACCTCTTAGATCAGTACACAGAGTGGCGTGAAAAGCTGAAGGAGGAAGAGATAAACGCGCAGCTGAACCAACTTGTCAGACCTGGCAAATTTATGATACTGCCCGGATTCGTCTTTAGAAGGAGCGACCCCGCAATAGTAGGGATAGAAGTGCTAGGCGGCGTCATAAGGCCAGGGTACCCCTTAATTAGCTCTAAGGGAAGGGAAGTGGGCAAGGTTCTTGCGATAAAGGATAACGATAAAAGCCTCGACATAGTTAGAACTGGTGCAAAAGTGGCTATCTCGATAGAGGGTAAAGTAATGGTAGGCAGACAAATAGACGAGGGCGACATAATTTATACAGATGTACCCGTAGATCATGCAATTAAGCTGTTAACGGACTTCAGGAAATTCATAAGTGATGATGAGATTATAGTTCTAAAGGAGATAGCTGAACTAAAGAAAAAGCTAGGCCAAAGGGAGTATGTGGTAGTCTTGAACAGGCTGGGATCTTAACCTTACCGAACTAATGGATGGCCTCTTAGCGCCTTAGGTACTACTTCTTTTGAGCATTTGAGCACTCTATAATTTGCTTTGATGCCCGAAATCTCCAGGCGATAGCCTATAATCAAAAAGCGGAGCTATTAGTAGTTCACATAATCTTCATCACTAAATATAACTTTGGACTCCCTTTCAAAGCTTTCTTGCGAGTCGCTGGCATGTACTACGTTCTCTTGTACTGAGAGAGCGAAGTCTCCTCTTATGGTGCCTGGCTGCGCTTTCCTGCCATCTGTGGAACCTATCATTTGCCTAACTACCGAGATTGCAGAGTCGCCTTCTAATATCATAGCTACTATTGGGCCGCTTGTCATGAAGTCCACTAAATCCTTAAAGAACGGCTTGTCCTTGTGTACAGAGTAAAACTCCATGGCCTTCTCGCGGGATAGCCTTAACATTTTCATAGCTACTATCTTCAGTCCCTTCCGCTCAAAGCGTGAGATGACCTCGCCTATCAGGCCTCTCCTAACTCCATCAGGTTTAACTAGTACTAGAGTCCTCTCTACAGCCATTTCACTTCCCACAGCACTCATAAATGAGACGGATTTAAACGCTAAGCTTGCTCTAGAGCATAAAATACCAAAGTCGCCGCACATTAAACATCCCCTCTTAGACCTAACTTATTAATGTACCTATGGGTCTAGTACCTGGAGGGGTAATGGTCAAAGTTAAAGAGGTTGTAAGGTTTGAGTCCTGGGCGGCACCCCTAGATAGACCTGCCAACAGCTATCTTGTGATAACTGATAGGTACAACTTACTCATAGATGGTGGCTCGTCACCTATATCAAGCTTAAAGTCCTATGGTATAGATTACATCCTTTTAACCCACTGGCACTGGGACCATGTACTAGGTCTAGTGGACTCAGGTCTCGATGTTACTATTTGCACCTCCTCGAGAACTATCAATTACATATCTAAAAAGCCTCCTATGTATGAAGGCTTCCAGGCACTGAAAAATGCGTTTGGGGCTATGCCTACCGAACTAGAGGCTATAGCTCGCAGATCCCTAAGCAACACAACTACTGTACTAGAGCACTTCTCTAAGGGAAGACATAGACTGGTTGATGTAAAATCATGTGACCCTGTGAGATTAGGTTACGTTAATGCTATTGAATGCCCTGGCCATTCTGATGATCACGTGTGTTACATAGTAGGGGAGCATGCCTTCGTTGGCGACTCAATAAATCCTGGTGAAGGCCTTACGCTGCTTAGTGTGCCTGATTACATAAGCTCTATGCTGAAGTTATTCGCTCTTGCCGACTGGCGTGTAGCTCATCCAGGACATGGCCCAGAAGTAACCAGGGAGCAGACAGCTCAATGGCTCTCTGAGCTGCTCAGAAGCAAGGTTGAGAAGATGATTAAATTGGCCTCTTTTCTTGGCGGCCACTGGAGACCCTTAAAGGATTACTTAGATGTTCTCTATCCTAAAGCTGACCCCGTGGTTAAGTGGGTAGGCGCAGAAGCCTTCTGGGCTACGCCATTTCGTTGCAGCAGCTTGGTATAGCAGAATTAAAAACTGATAGTTCACCCTGGCTCATAAGGGCCAAAGGGTAATGCGCTGTGAAGCTAGTAATCTTAGCCGCCGGCAAAGGAACTAGGCTCCAGCCGCTAACAGAAACTAGACCTAAGCCCCTTCTACCTATATTAGGTGAACCGCTTCTTTGCAGGCACCTGAGACTTTTATCTAGCCGCCTTAGTCCGGATGAAGTTATTATCGTGGTCTCGTATATGAAGGATGTAATATCTGACGCTGTATCTAAGTGTGCAAAGAACCTAAACCTAAAGGTTAGCTTTGTGGATCAGGGCGAGGAACGTGGCACAGGAGATGCCATAAGAGTTGCGATGGAATTTGGAGGTCCAGACAAGTACCTTATAGTTTATGGTGACCTTTACCTTTCAGAAAGGGCTTATGACGTTATATCTACGATGAAGCCCTACACGGTGCTAACGGCTAAAGCCAAGGAACCCTGGAATTACGGCGTTGCAAAAGTGAGCGGGGATAAGCTAACCAATATCATAGAGAAGCCTCCCAAGGAGGAGGTAAAGAGTGACTTGGTCTACTCAGGGGGCCTCTCCGTAGACTACGAATTCATCGAATATCTGCGCAACTAAAGCCCTCCCCAAGAGGGGAACTCGAAGTCACGGACGCCATAAATATGCTCGCTAGCAAGAATGATGTCAACGTGGTTTCCATAGATGTAAATGACTGGTTAGATGTGGGTAGGCCATGGGACTACTTGATAGCCAACAGAAGAGCCCTTGGAGAGCTAAAGGGACAAATTATAAAAGGTGAAGTTCACAGCACTGCTGTCATAGAAGGCCCTGTCTATATAGGGGAAGGGTCTGAGGTAGGCCCCTATGCTGTCATAGAAGGCCCTGTCTATATAGGGGATCGTGTTAAAGTGGGACCCTCCACCCACATTAGGCCAGAGACGGTGCTTTTGGAAGGCTCCAAAGCAGGGTACGCAGTTGAGCTTAAGGGTTCCGTGCTTATGGAATATGCAAGGGCGCCTCACTTTAACTACGTTGGAGACAGCGTGATAGGCGAAGACGTTAACCTAGGCGCTGGCACTATAACGGCTAACCTGCGCTTTGATCATAACCATGTAAAAATGCTAGTAAAGGATCAACTGGTTGATACCGGCCTCCAGAAGCTTGGCGCAATAATGGGTGGCCACTCTCAGACAGGGATCAACGTGTCACTTATGCCTGGGGTTAAGGTAGGCTCCTATGCGATAATATATCCAGGCTGCGTCGTCAGAAGGGATGTGAAGAGCAGAGAGATCTTTAGGTGCTAGAGGCTAAGGACTGCTAGGGCAGGGAACTTGAAGGCTAAAGTTACCAAAAGGGGTAACCTCGCGTTTATTGAGACGGAGCTAGGCCAAAAGGCTGTAATTCCATGGGACACTATCTGCTCGTTCATAGCAAGATACCATCTTGATATTACTGTCGAGGGCGGGCAGATGCCTAAGTGCGTAGAGTATACACCTCATAATGAGGAGGAGGTGGAAATAGATGTCGAAGGAGAAGATGAAGAAGAGGATAGCGACTGAGGCGCAAGAGGTAGTCAAAGAAATCAGAGAGCTAGGATATAGATGTTCGGAACCTGAGGATTTAGGTGAGTGCCTTGAAAGCTACGTTGAGCTCAACGATAATAATGTGATTAGATTAGTGTTCTTAGAACCGAAGTATACTGACCTTATATTAGTGAAGATTACTGACGAGGTTGGCGGCTGCGAGGAGGCTATATACTCACCGCGAGGTCTCTACGTGTTGGCCAGCAACCCTAAGGAGGTTGCTGCCAGAATAATAAGCAAGACTAAGATTCTCGCTGCAAAGCCCAGATTAAGCTCTCCCTGAAGCCCGCTGAATCTGCAGCTGCCTGGATTCACCGGCGCCGCTATCTTCAAGTTCGCTGGTTATCTTAATCTCGTCACCTGCGGTAATCTTTATCTTGCCATCATTAGAGAGAGTTATTGCGCCCACAACAAAGGGGCTCACTATCAAGTTAATGGAAACGTTGCCGCTAATGTCAAGTAGGAGCTTTGAAGCCCTAAGGGTGCCTATCTTAGGTACCTTTATGCCGACTTTACTGGTCGTCTCATCAACATCAAATTTTATGGTAATCCTACTAAACTCTACTATATAGCCATCCTCAAGCTCGTTTAAACTTATTACTCCTGAGCCTGAGATGTCAGACTCAAAAGTTCCGCCTGAGGAGACCTCAACTACATCCTCCGAGGAACTGGCCTGAGGGAGTGTGTCAAACTCGCCATCTATCTTAACTATGCCAAATGATATCTCACCGGTAAGCCTCTTAAGGCCGACAACTATCATGTGAGGATTTTCATAGACCCTACCATCGAGGTTAAGTCTCATACTCTCTATGTGCAAAGAGGTTCTGGATTCCTGTGACATTAACTTATGGCCCCCAATAGGTCTTCTTTGCGGTGAGAGGCTTTAACTATATCTCTTGCCTCTCTAACATCTATTATTTCAGAAACTCTCACAGATTGAGTTCAGCTCCCATTATGACTAATGGAGGCTCCACTGCCTCCTTTCATCTCTCGAGGGTCCCAGGCGCTCCTCGCAGAGCCTCGGCCTCGTCAGTGGCCATAGGCGTTATCTTGAGTCTCTAAAAGAGTAAAGGACGCGAATGCCTACAAGCCAACTGCTGTGTTTGCCCTAGCAATTACTGTATAGGTGAAATTGAAATTATCAGAGAGGCCAAAGATCGCATGAACTAATACAAAGGCTAATCATGATAGCTCCACGATCCTTCTAGCCAGCTTAAGCGCGCCACCTACATAAGTTAAATTAATTTTAAACCCTTTGGAATAAGAGTTTGCAAGCCCCTTGGCATAACATTCCTTACAAACTCTCCTTACTTCATCCAGCTGAACACTATCCTCATAGCACACTAGTCTTCCACATATGGGGCAGAAGGTTATTGAGGGCCTCTGGTGACACAGCTCACAGAGGGATCCCTCGCATATAGTGCAGATGCCTTTCTCTTTATTAAAATGCCTCTCGCAGACCTCTCTGCCGCAGAGCCTGCATTTATACACTGCTTCAGAGGCTTCGCAGATCTCGCAAAGCTTATATCCAATGCTCGTGCCCTGCACCCAGCTCTCTATGACAAGTCGAAGCTTTTTAGCTCAGAAAGAGAAGGTTGAGACCTCTCCTTTTATGTTTCAAAAAAGGCTCTCCTATATACCTTGATGACAAGAAGCCCTTTCATAACAAGACTTTTTGACGACAGAACTCGCCACTCAAGTGTTCACTTAAGTCAATAATCATAAAATAAAGGGATAGTCAGTTGTCATTATCTTCGTAGTACAGGTCTCCTTGATCCTCATTGATGTTCCTGAACACTAGCGGGTTCTTCACCTTATTCATCTCAAGCTCGGACACGTAGTTTGGAAGACTATACCTGGTGTGAGTAAGTTCTGCGACCACGTTTCTAGCCTTAAGGCTTCCCAATATCCTTCTCAGCCTATCCTCTCCAACTATGCCCTGGAAGATGGCCTTCAGCTCCCTCCAGCTCACGGGTGACTTTGCCTCCTCTAGCGCCAGTAGCACCAGTTTCTCGATATCGGAGTCGTCCAATGCAGTAGTTACTAATAAGCCTCCCTCGTTAACTAGCTGCATCCTCATATTGTCGTATTCGCTCAGAACCTTGGCCCTTACCCTTTGTATCAGTGGCTCACGTTTGATAGCGCTAGGATTTACCATTTGGGTGGTCGCCTCTTACTCTCTTATAGTCTCCGAGAGTATATAAACAGTAACACATACTATATATAGAATTTTTATCTAAATATTTTTACCTTTCTAGATAAAACGTCCAAGACTTCAGCCAAGGTGACCGCCATTGCAGGAGTGAAAACAACAGAGTAAAAGCTGTAAAGTGTATGGTTGCCAGCAATGTAAACGGCCCAGAGGCCTATGAACTCCACAATGAAGAATGTGCTGCCAGCTCTTATAAGGGTTCTTTCCTTAGAAACGCCTACTACAAACAGCGATATGGCAGATACCAACGCCACGAGCTCTAACGATATTGTCATCGAGGCCTCAAGCAGCGGTGAATATGAAAGCACAAAGGGGTCGACGTTGAAGAACCAGCCGCTTGGCGTGCTGGTAGGTGGCCCTGGAGGGCGACTTACCAAATCCCATTTATATCCTCCTAAAGTTTCTTGAATTACATATATGACTCCAAAGTGAACAAACAGAGGAATATAGGTAATTATAAACACCCCTAAAACTATAGCGAATATTTTCAGGAACTTCAGGACGCCTGACCTGTTAGGGCTGCGAGAAAGCACCAAAATAAGAAGGGCGAGGAGGCCTGGCAGCGCGGTCTCCTTGGAAGCCCATGCGAGACCTTCAAATACCGCTGATACGTAATAGTGCTCCCTGAAAGCGGTCACAATAGCCAGGGATAAGAAAAACGCCGCATAGATGTCAAGCATAGCCACAGAGCCCATGACAATTAATATATGATCCGCTGACGCGGCGAGCCCAGCTATGGCTCCTATAGCTATCCATCTAAGGTCCTTGCCCCAGGCTAGCCCGATATATATTATTAGCGGAATAAGAGATGCCATAACTATGCTTGGTACCCGCCAGTTAAACGGCTTGTCCCCAAGGAGCGCCATAGATAGCGCTATTAGATATTTGCCTAGCGGGGGGTGCTCGAAATTATAGTAATTGGACGCGGTCTCACCGCTGTAGGGGAAGAGCTTTCCATGATATCCAAACACGTTTACCAAAATTCTCCTTGCAGCATCAACATAATATATCTCGTCGCTAATATATGCGTTATCATAACCTCCTCCTTCGACATGCGATGCATACCAGGAGGCTTTCGCAGCAACGTGATAGGATGCCAAAGCCACTATTATTAGGCCTCCCAAGAACACTGCTAGAGTGAACTTCCTGCCAAGCCTCCTAGTAGAAGAGGCTTCATCTGCAGTGTATCTATCTGAGCTCAAATTGTGCCCCGCTCAACTCTCCCTTCAAGAGCTTTTAGTTTTTCATAGTGAGCTAGTGATTTGTAAAGCAGCGGAACCAGCAAGGACCCCTTTTGCCTTGCTCCTTACAAGAGGTCGCACGAGCTATGGATAATGTATTTAACTTACGCTGTCCGAGAGGTTTCACCTCATGAATTTAACAGAATGGCGATAGGCTATAAAGTTGCAACTGACGAACACTAAGAGGGTAGAAGCTGTGAGTGAGTGCAAAGTTAACTTAGACTTCCTTAGGCATATAGCCAACCCGACCTTAGCACTGGCAATGGTCAATATCAACAATGGTAATGTAAAGCTACACGCTAAGAATCAGGATGAGAGCAAGCAGATCTTTCAAAAGATGACATCTGCCTTGCTAGATATAAAGAAAGGCATGAGCAATGCAGAGGTAAAATATGACTTTAGCATATACGGCGGTGACGTTCGCAATCTCATTAAGTATCTATCTAGCCCCGAGTGGAGGGGTCTTGTAGAGCTTACCTTTGGCGAACTTAAGGACACTCCTGACGCCTGGGAGTTTGTCCGGGATGTACTTATAGAGCTTCTTACAAAAGCCGCAAATGCATATGGCCCTCGGTGTCCCGAGGTTGCTGAGGCGTGCAAGAAGGCCATTGAAGACTTGTCTAAGATGAAGTCGAGCGCCACTAATAATCCCGAAGCGATGGAGACCTCTAAAGCCTAACGCCGTGTCAAATCATGACTATATTTTGGTATCCTAGCTTTGATGAGGTTGACCAAAGTCCCATCGTTCTAAAAACGTTTAAGCATCTTATTATGTATATTAACAACATGGCAGATGATAGAGTATGGAGCCCACCAACACGTTAATTGGCATCGTTGGCAAAACTAACGTGGGCAAATCCTCATTCTTCTCGGCCGCTACCGGAATAGAGGTCCCGATAGAGAACAGGCCGTTCGTGACCATAGAGCCCAACGTAGGAATAGGTTATGCTAGAAAGAGGTGCGTCCACGTAGAACTTGGCCTGCCCAAGTGTGACGCCTCTAACAGTGCGTGTGTTATGGGATACCGCTACATACCTGTCAAGCTAATGGACGTCGCAGGGCTTATACCTGGAGCTCATGAGGGCAAGGGGCTTGGCAACAAGTTCTTAGATGACCTACGTAGGTCTGATGTGTTTCTCTTAGTTGTCGACGCTAGCGGCTCAACGACTGCAGAGGGTATCCAGGTGGGGCCTGGCGCTTATGACCCTGTAGAAGAGGTCAAGTTTGTTACATTTGAACTTGACGAGTGGATGTACGAGTCCATTAAAAGTGACTGGGATAAGTTCACAAAGCTGGCCTCCGTAGGAGCTCTAAAAGATCCTGTTGGCGCTTTCTCTCAGAGAGTATCGGGGTTTGGGATAACTAAAGCCCAGGTAGAGATGGCCCTAGAGAGCTTGAAGATTAGCGATACCGAGCTGCCTAAGCTAGACGATGCCCAGCTAAGGGAGCTCGTAGTTACTTTGAGAAAGATGACTAAACCTATGGTAATAGTTGCCAATAAGGTAGACGTGCCAGGCTCGGAGAAGAATGTAGAGAGGCTTAAACAGGCTTTCCCTGAAGTGCCGGTAGTGCCCACCAGCGCCCTGGCCGAGCTTCTGCTGAGGAAGCTATCAAAACAGGGTCTTGTAGATTATCTGCCTGGCGACTCAGACTTCAAAGTCAAGGGGGCTCTAGACCAGAAAACCCAAAGGGCTATTGACATGATAAGAGAGCTGTTTAACCGATACGGGGGCACCGGAGTCATACAAGCCATAAACACGGCGCTATTTGATGTACTTAAGCTTATAGCAACGTACCCTGTTGAAGATTTCAATAAGTACACTGACAGGAGCGGTAGAGTGCTTCCTGACGTGTTGCTAGTTCCCAGGGGCACTACCGCTAGGGAGCTAGCCTACAGGATACACACAGATTTAGGAGAGACCTTCCTTTATGCGATAAATGCTAAGACCAAGCAAAGGGTAGGCACGACTACAAACTTAATGATAATGACGTAATCAAGATAGTAGCAGCTGGAGCTAAAGGCTAATGTAATGGAGTCCTACTATTAATTTCGCCTTAGATCTTAATCTCAAGATCGAAGCTTCTTCAAGGCCCTCTTTATGGTACCACTTGTGGCTAAGGGGTATAGGAACACTCTGTAGTTATCTATGCTCCTTATAAAGCCTAGAGTGGTCATTAGCTGATCGAAATAATTAGACCTAACCCTTATGATGCCTCTCCTAAGTTTAGGGTCATACATGATGAGCCTAAGTCCTGATAATGCCAGGCCCTCTAGTCCAAAGATTTCCTTAAACTTGTTCTCTATGGCAGCCCTTATATCGCTCTCTTGTATTTCAGCTACAGTAGCTACCTCGAATACAACATATCTTCTCCTTATGCGGCCTCCAGGCCCCTTACTCCTTTGGGTAAGGAGTACGAGCTGTCTGGAGGTCTTAACAATTATCAACGAGACTAACAGGGAGGTTAGGGCCGAAAACAGTATGGAGATCGTTATCACTACAGCTATGCTTAAGTTTATTAGTTTTCACCTCTTTTTAGTAAGCTTCCTGGCTTCCCTTTCGGTCTCCCTCAATATTATTATATCTCCTACTCTTACCGAGCCCATGACGTTCCTTGTTATGATTCTGCCCTTGTCTTTACCTTCAAGTATTCTAACCCTTACCTGAGTTACCTCGCCAGCGACACCTGTTCTTCCTATTATCTGTATAACCTCTGCTGGGAATCCTATTTCCTCGGTCGTGGAAGTCTGCTGAGTACCACCCGCTGAGCTCATTGTCGCTTCCCGCGCAGTAGATTATTCCAGGTAATTTTAAGCTCTTATCAATTGGGCCTGCGTAGACCTTGAGACCTGTTTAACGAAACAGCGTAATGACCATATGGTTGCTGCTTTCGTAACGTCTTCGCCCAGTTAAAGTTAGCAGTAATCTAATTCAAGGAGTAAAGTGATTACAAGAAATTTAAAATTGTCCTACTGCCTCTCAAAAGCCAGGTAATAAGCTAGACTAAGGTCCTAGATCCTAACCTTTACTTCCTACAATGGTAGAGGCGCTAGGCTCTGTTATTATGCCTGCCCTGAAGAGTGAATTGATTATATCAACGAAAACGTCATCGGCTAGGTCAACATACTTTAGAAGCTGGGGTACGTCGGTTGCCCTCAGCACAAGGGGCTCCAGCCCGCTTACTCTACGGTACAAAAGCAGGTAGCTGTCTCCCAGGGAATCCCTAGGTATCGTTATCAATAGAGACTTCAGAGCGCTCACGTAAGAGAGCAGGTTAGACTGTAACTGCTTAAAGTCGTAGGCGCTGACCACGTTAGTTGAAAGGGAACCCCGTATCTTGGCTGCGGCCGAGAGCCTTTCCTCTATCACGCCCTGCACATAGGTAGCCCTCAAGACGCTCATCCTCAACCCAGAAGAGATTACCTGTATGGAACTTATTGAGGCTCAGGCTCCGTGATACTCTGAAGAAGATGTTGACGCTCGGGTAGGTCGAAGCCGTTTTATCAAGATAACTAGGACTTATATAACATAACTCATTCCCTGGAGAGCTCGGAAGAATTGCTTAGGGAGCTGCAGGCGCAGCGGGCTAACTCAGAGGCCACCTCTAGTATGCTGTTGACTTTTATTATCCTTTCCCTGACTTCATTTATCCTGTTTTGTAGCGCCCTCTGAACCTCGTCGGCAAGCATCCGTTCAGCCATAAGCCTCACTAGCGTAAGTCTCCTCATCACAACCTTCTCGTTGATCATGCCGCTGCTCCTCAAATAGTTCACGTGATCCTCTATCGCAGTTGCCACATCAGCTATCCCTGATCCCATCACGGCGCTCGCCCTTAGAAGCCGCGGCTTCCATCCAGGGTTCTGCTGGCCTAGCTCTCCCTTATCTATGGCAAACGAGAGGTACTCGAACGCTTCCTGGGCGCCCGGCATGTCGCTTTTATTAAGCACGTATATGTCGCCTATCTCCATAACTCCTGCCTTCAGCGCTTGTATGTCGTCTCCAACACCAGGCATCGTAACTACTACGACGGTATGAACGGTGTTCATGACGTCAGTCTCTGACTGACCTACTCCTACGGTCTCTATGATTATCTTATCATATCCTAGGGCGTCTAAGGCCTCTATCATTGAGAGGGCTGCTAAGCTAAGGCCTCCCTTCAGCCCCCTTGTGGAGACGCTCCTTATGAAGATGCCTGGATCCTCTGCCTTCTCCTGCATCCTAAGTCTATCGCCCAACAGGGCGCCGCCCGTGAGCGGGGAGCTAGGATCTATAGCTATGACAGCAACTTTGTAGCCTCGCCTTCTGAACTCCATAATAAGCTTCGATATTAGAGTGCTCTTGCCGGCCCCCGGTATGCCGGTAATGCCAATGACATGGGCTTTACCAGCCATACGGGCTATGGAGTCAAATATCTCTGATGGCAACCTATAGGGGTTCTCCATGAGAGTCAGGAACCTGCCTATGCTCCTCAGGTTGCCCTTGGAAGCGCTTTCGAGAAGGTGTTCCAGCGCCTCCCTCTCCACAGTGGCCAAGGCTTTTGTCACCCCATCAAAGCCTCTGTCTGGCGCTTCTTAGCCGCGAGTTCCCTTATTATTTCAGCTACCCTCTTCAGACTCTCGCCTGGCAAAAATACCTCCTTAACGCCCAGCCTCTTAAGTTCATCAACATCAACTATAGGTATTGTCCCTCCGACCACAACAGGTATATCTTCGCCTCCCAGCTCCCTTAGCTTCTCCATGAGCAGCTTAACATGATGTATGTGGGCTCCGCTGAGTATGCTAACACCTATGACATCAGCGTCCTCCTCTATTGCAGCCCTTGCGACCTGCTCAGGGGTCTGTCTTATCCCAGTGTAAACTACCTCAAAACCTGCATCTTTGAGAGCCCTCGCTATGACTTTAGCTCCTCTGTCGTGTCCATCAAGACCTAGTTTAGCCACTATTACTTTGTAAGGCCTCTCCTCAATATATTGGGGGCTCGACATAAACCCCGTACACCTCCTTAAGGGTGTTCATTATCTCACCTAAGGTTGCATAGGCCTTTACCGCGTTAAGCACATAAGGCATTATGTTCTCACCCTTTTCGGCGGCCCTCCTCAGCTCGTCAAGGGCTCTAGACCACCTCTGCTGGTCCCTCATGGATCTCACCTGCGCTATTCTCTGCTTCTGCCTCTTCTCTATCTCCTGCTGGTCAAACTCCAGAAGAGGTACCTTCCTAACATCTTCTATCTCGTTCTCCGTGAATATGTTAACGCCCACTATGAACCTCCTTCCCTCCTCCACGTCCTTCTGGAACTTATACGCGGCGTCAGCTATCTCTCTCTGCGGGAAGCCCTTCTTGACGGCCTCTAACATGCCTCCCATGCTCTCTATCTTATCGATGTACTTCCAGGCCCTCTCCTCTATCTCATCAGTTAGCCACTCCACATAATAGCTTCCTGCAAGGGGATCTATAGTGTCCGCCACTCCAGTCTCATATGCTATTATCTGCTGTGTCCTAAGGGCTATCTTGGCTGCAAACTCGCTAGGTACCCTGAAAGGTTCATCAAAGCTGTTAGTATGTAAGCTCTGGGTACCTCCTAACACTGCAGCTAGCGCCTCTATCGCTGTCCTTACTATGTTATTCCACGGCTGCTGGGCGGTCAGCGAGACGCCTGCGGTCTGCGTGTGGAACCTGAGCCACCAGCTCCTTGGATTCTTAGCGCCGAACCAATCCCTCATTATCTTGGCCCACATTCTTCTTGCCGCGCGGAACTTGGCTATCTCTTCAAAGAAGTTTATATGGGCGTCAAAGAAGAAGCTGAGCCTGGGCGCGAAGGAATCTACGTCAAGGCCCCTGTTCTTAAGCTGCCTCACGTACTCTATGCCGTCAGCCAACGTGAAGGCTAACTCCTGGACAGCGGTGGCCCCCGCCTCCCTTATATGGTAGCCGCTTATACTTATCGGGTTCCACTTAGGGAGATTCTTGACGCTCCACTCTATTAGATCCATAGCCACCTTGACTGCAGGCTCTGGGGGGAAGACATAACTCTTCTGCGCCATGAACTCCTTCAGAGGGTCGTTCTGCGTCGTACCCCCTATCTGAGAGTAAGGCACACCCTGCTTCTCAGCAACCGCAACGTAAAATGAGAGCAGCACGGGCGCCGGCGGGTTTATGGTCATGTTAGTTGTAACTTTGCTCATATCTATGCCGTCAAAGACTACCTCCATGTCAACCACTGTCGGCACGCTGACGCCAACGATTCCTACTTCGCCTTCTGCCATAGGATCGTCGGGGTCTATGCCTACAAGGGTTGGATAATCGAAGGCTAAGCTTAGGCCTGTCTCGCCATGCTCTATAAGGAACTTAAGCCTCTTGTTAGTGTCCTCAGGGCTACCGTAGCCGCTGAACATCCTCATTGTCCAAAGGCGCGCCCTGTACATAGTCGCATGTATCCCCCTAGTGAACGGGTACTCGCCAGGCATGCCAAGTTTTTCCATGTAATCGAAGTTAGGTATATCAGCGGGCGTGTAAACCTCTTTAATGGGTATATCGCTTAACGTGGTAAACTCCTGCTGCCTCTCAGGGAGCCTCTGAAGCCACTGCTGTAGGGTAGTCCTCCGCCACTCTGACGCCTTATCACTTATTCTCTTAATTTCGTCATTGTTATATACTGTACCCAATACTAAGCACCCAAAGGTATAACCTATTACAAAGTTTTTATAGGTAATCTAAAGAACTTAACTAAACTCACACAAACATAGCTACTGCATTTAAGTTAGCTCTATAAACATCTGGGGGCTCGAGGAGGAGGGGAGTATATGGTAAAGTTGTTCTCTGAAATTCTAGGAAAAGAGGTCGAGGTGCCAGAGAGGCCATCAAGAATAGTCAGCCTTTCACCTGCCATAACGGAGACTCTTTACCTGCTTGGAGCCGAGGACAGAGTTGTCGGCGTAAGCTTCTTCTGTGACAAGCCGCCGGAGGTCTCTAAGAAACCTAGGGTTGGGGCCTACCTAAACATAAACTACCAGCTGCTTCAGAAGCTGAGCCCTGACCTAGTACTTGTGACCACAGGGGCTCAGAGAGATAAAATCTTTGAGCTAGAGTCCAAGGGTTACTTAGTGTACCCTATTCCGCTTCCAGTTAGCATATATGGGATACTTGATAATATCATCATAACGGGCATAGTGATTGGAGAGCTCTCGCGGGCCAGGGATCTCGCATCGAGCCTACTCAGTAAGTTAACAGGCCTTAGGAACGCCCTGAGGGGCATAAAGCTATATTATGAGATAGACCTAGGGGGACCTGTCAGCGTTGGGGCTCACAGCTATATAGGTGACGCCTTTGACTTTCTTGGCGCTGAGCATCCGTTTTCAAGGAGCAGGGTTCCCTACATAGTTAACCCTGACACGGAGGCCATCAGGAGCTTCGACCCTGACGTCATAATCTATGAGCAGAAGCTAGGGGAACACGCAACGCCAGAAAAAGTAGCTGGAAGGCTGGCCTCTAGGGGCTTTGACAACCTCAGGGCCGTTAGAGAGAATCGCATAGTTGTACTTGACTATGACAGCCTGGCACACTACGGTCCTAGCTTCTTCTCCGCGCTAAATGACATGGTTGAGAAGGTTCTCAAAGTAATCAAGAAGAGCTAGCGTTTTTACCGTTGCCCGCCGCTTGCGAAGCTTTTGTTTGCCCTTCCTCAAAGTAGAACTCGTTGAGGGTTCTGTTAATGTCAACGAACTTATACGAAGTCTTTAGCGCGGAGAGTGCCATCGACTTGTACTTCTCGCTCCCGTAGATGTTTATAGCCTCGCCGAGATACTTTGAGAACTCCTCGTAATCCTTTTCATCAATTTCCTGGGCCTTTGGATCCGTGTAGATGTTTATGAGGTCTCTGAGGTCTTCACCAAAGAGCCATCCATTAACTCCATGTTGGACTACTTCCACTACAGCGCCATCCTTGGAAGCCACTACAGGTATAGCGTTCACCAGAGACTTCATGAAGCTGGTACCGCTTGCCTCCCACCCTGAGAAGGGAGTGAAGGTCTGTATGTCAGCCCCTGCCTGAAGAACCTTAGCCTTAACTACGTCATAATCATATATGTGCACCACGTTTGGGAACTGCTTTGAGAGCCTGTGGAACTCCTTCATATACATAAGGCCGTCTGTGTCCCTTGGATGCGCCTTGCCGCCAACCACAAAGAGTACATCGTTCAAACCGCTCTCCTCTATAAACCTAGCTATAAAGTACGGCCTCTTATAGCGGGTGTTCCTCCTTAGCCACACCACAACTGGCCTGTCCAGATATTTATCGCCTATGTCCTTGTAGGCCTTCACCATGTTGATGAGGTCCTTCTTGGCCTGGGCGTGAGCCTGCCACACGTCATCCTCTGTCAAGTTATCAAGGCCCTTGGAGGTTATCAACTGCTTCAGGGCAGGATGCTGCCATCTCTCAACGTCAACGCCATTAGTTATGTGGGATATCTTCTCAGAGTACTCCTTGAATGTTTTCTTCGTTATCTCCTCATGCTTTGCCGAAACGGCATATGTTATTACAGCGCGTTCCATGCCTACCCTGGTTAATATGACATATGGGTCGGGGCTGCCAAAGCCGAACTCCTCACCTAGAATTGCTGTAGGGTACGCTGGATGCCCCCAGGGCCCTGGCGTATGCGTTATAAAGCGGTACTGCTTGAATTCAGGCAACGCTAACATGACCAGCACCGTGTACGCCTCTTGCAAGTCTATGTTCTTTATGTTGTCGAGGCCTATGTAGTCCCTGATATAAGTAGCGGCGGCCTTAGCAAGGAACACGTATTTATATATGTTCTCTTCAAAGCAGTTCTCTATGTAGGCCTGCTCACTATACCTTCTCGCCCACTCAGGGCATACCGCCTCCATGAATACTACTTTGGCTTTACCCCTCTCGTAAACCCAAGGTCTTGCTATTATGTTATTTCCTTTCACCTTCACCGCAAACTCCTTTTCGGGCCTTAGCAGAGTCTCCAGCTCTACTGGCTGCTCCTGCTCCCTGGGCACTGGAGTATTGTCTTCCTCAAAGGTGTAATCAATGTACCCATGCCTATAGAGGAGCGTTATTACATAGTATTTAGCGCCCCTCCTCGCCATGGCATAAAACTTATCCCCCTCAAGAACTCCTAGGCCTCCAGCGTAGCTATACAGTTCGTCTAGCGCTATTTCTGGCGTAACGGAAACTATCACATCCCTTGTCATATTTTCACCTGCAGGAGCAGGGCCCCTAGCAAATAATATTTATATCGCTTTAGGGCCGCAACTGGAGAACCTTAATTGGGTTGCCTTCACCGAACCCTGCATATGACGAATCCATCCAGGGAGTCGCCCCTTAAGCCCCTCTCCAACAGCGCTTCCTTGCACCTTATTAGCGAAGGTAACTCTACAGGACGGCGGGTTACATAACCCGTGACGGTCTCCTCTCCATAGGCTCTTTCTATATAAATAGCGTCAGGGCCTAGGGGGCTAGCCCTGAAGTAGCCATACCTTAGGGCTTTAGATGCCTTCCGAAGAGCTATGAGTTTCTTAACTAAGTTGAGAAGGTCCTTGTCCCACAGGCTCTCATCCCATGGCATTGGGAGCCTGTTGTCAGGGTCCTTGCCTCCCCTAAGTCCAATTTCGTCGCCATAGTAAATGCTAAAGGAGCCGTACATAAGGGCCAATAAAACTAAAGCTCTGGCAACAAGGTCCCTAGAACCCAGTACATCAATTATGCGAGGCGTGTCGTGGCTGCCTAAGAGGTTATAGAGCGCGTTAGCAACTTGTAGGGGCAGTCTAAGGTACTGTCTGTTAAGCTTTTCTGAGAGCTCTAAGGCTGTTACCTCACCTCTGAAGAAGCCCACTATAGGGCCTCTAGCCTCATAGTTCATGGCTGAATTCGAAGTTATTCCCATGGGAAATGCCGAGAGTTCGCCCATTATTTCCATTATGACAGGTGAGTCAGGCCTCTTGCGCAGTATGCACTCGTACAGATACCTCATGGCATCGTCTGGAAGCCCGTGCGCTACATCTATACGAAAGCCATCTATACCTTTCATTACCCACTCATTTGTAATCTCACAGAGGTCGTTCAGGACAGCCTCGTTTTGATGGTTTAACTTTGGCATCCCCCAAAGCTTTGCAAAGGTCTCATAGAACGGGTCCTTAAAGCTAAGCTCCTTGGGGAAGTTTCTACAGCCAGACTCTATGTATCCCTCTAGCAACTCTGCATCATGAGCGATCTCATCCTTTGAGTCTACAAGAAACCTGTACCAGCTCCAGTAAGCAGAGCTCTTCCACCTCTTCAAGGCGTCGGAGAACTCTTTAGAGCAGGGTGATGTATGGTGAACAACTAGGTCCAAAACCACCTTAATTCCAAGCTTATGAGACCTCTCTACTAAGTTCTCTAAGGTGCCGTCGCCACCTAACGATGGGTCTACGTGATGCTGATCTATAACATCATAACGGTGGTAGCTGTTAGAGATGTAAATGGGAGTTAAGTAAATGGCCTCAAACCCCATGGATTTTATGTAGTCGAGCTTATCTATTAATCCTTTAAGGTTACCTCCTATGCGCTCCCTAGGCCTTGTTTTCATATTAGCAAAACTTTCATTATAGCCTGCGAAGCTGTCTGGAAACACGAGATAATATGAGGCGCCTAGATACCACGGTATAGAGTTATAGTAGTAGCCGTCCTCTGGTATCCACGGCTCCCTTGAACCCAGTCCATTAAACCCAAAAGGCAGCTCCCTGCCATCAACCAAGAGCAAGAAGTAGTATGCCTCGACTCTCTTAGGAACCTTTGCCTCATAATAATCTCTGTAGGAATCCCTTAGGATAAGCTCGGCCTCAAATGACCTCCACGATCCCTCTACTAGGGCCATAAGTGTTACAGAATCTACCTCTTCCCGTACGGTAAAAATTCTCACTGCGACGGCCTCTCCATAGCCTGAGAGGTAGCCTGGCCACCTTTCGTCGTGTAGTATCAGGTTGCCATGAAGTCCACCCTCTGAAATAGCATCTCTGATTTCCCTGAGTCCTGCCTCAGCAACGCTTGCTGTCACTCTTCCCATGTTTAGACCTAGATCGATTTCGTCACTTCTTGGATTCTCATAATCTACGTAGACCCTGTAGAGGCTATCTACAAACGCGTAGTGGTAAAGTCCCTCCCTGACAGGTACCTGCGCGATACCCCTACTACCTCTTCTCTTCAGTTCGACCCTGCCGGGGAAGTATGACGTGAACTCCGACACCACGTATAAGTGCCTCCCCTCAGCCACCTTAGGCCACGGATAGCTAAAGATAAGGTCTGGCTCGCCATACCTATCTTTACCTAGCCGCGGCCTGATGCTCATATACATGGCTTCAGCACCAGCTGTTTTGACATCCACATTTATGCTACGATTTAGCTTGCTCTATGTAAAAAGGGTAGCCACTATTCTCGACTTGGCAAAGGTTAATTAAACTCGCTCTGCAGCCCTCGTCAATAGCAAAACTTAAGTAAAGTCTACTTCTGGGTCAAGGGCAAGGCTCTCGTTATCGTTTTGTTGGCGGCGCTTCTGAAACGCTAAACAGACTCTCTTCAGAGCTTATTAATTAAACCCGGGACTAGGGAGTGTGGGTGGGCCTGTGAAGCTGTTTGAGTATGAGGCCAAGGAGATCATAAGGAAGTACGGTATTGAAACGCCGAAGGGCGTAATAGTGCGCGAGGGTGACGACATAAAGAAGGCCATAGAGAGCTCGGGCCTGACCCCTCCGCTGGCCGTTAAGGCACAGGTTCTAGTTGCCGGAAGGGGTAAGGCGGGTGGAATAAAGCTTGTAAACAGCATCGATGAGGCCGTCACAGTGTCTCAGCAGCTCTTTAAGACGCCAATCAAGGGTATAAAGCCCTCTATCCTGCTCATAGAACAGGCTATAAAGCACGACGTGGAGCTCTATGCAGGAATAGTGCTTGATAGGGCCGAGAGGAAGCCCCTAGTGCTGGTAAGCAAGTACGGCGGCATGGATCTTGAGGAGGTCGCCAGGGAGCACCCAGAGGCCATAATAAAGTACTACGTAGACCCATACAAGGGTCTAAGGAACTACGAGGCTAGGATACTGGGCAAGCAGTTAGGCCTCACAGGCAAGGCACTCTCAAGCTTTGAGAACTTCCTGCAGGCGCTGTATAGAGCGTTTATGGACTACGACGCCGAGCTGGCTGAGAGCAACCCATTAGCACTTCTGCCAGACAAGGTCCTGCCCCTTGACCTCAGGATAATTATTGATGATAACAGCCTCTTCAGGCATACAGAATATGCGGCCACTGAGAAGGAGAGGCTGGGGGAGCTCAGCGAGAGGGAGATAGCTGCCAGGGAGAAGGACCTCGCCTATGTGGAACTTGACGGCGACGTAGGAGTTATCGGAAACGGAGCAGGACTCACTATGACTACCATGGACCTCGTTTACGAGTTTGGCATGAAGCCTGCAGACTTCCTTGACGTAGGAGGAGGTGCTGAGGCCGAGCACATAAGGGATGCAGTTGAGTTCGTTATGAGCGATCCCAAGGTCAAGAAGGTGTTCATAAACATATTCGGAGGCATAACTAGGGCTGATGAGGTTGCTAGGGGCATAGTGATGGCGCTCAAGGATCTGGGCAGCAAAGCTAAGCCCTTGGTAGTGAGGTTGACCGGAACCAACGAGGAGCAAGGAAGGGAGATTCTTAAGGAAGTGGGTATAACGCCGTACAGTGACCCGCTTGAGGCGCTCCAGGCGCTTAAGAACCTATGAGGTGAGGTAAAGATGGGCATAATAGTCGATGAGAACACTAGAGTAATCGTGCAGGGCATAACTGGTAGAGAGGGTTCGTTCCACACGAAGCTAATGCTCCAATATGGCACCAAGGTAGTAGCTGGGGTGACCCCAGGTAAGGGAGGTACCACAGTTGAGGGCGTGCCAGTTTATGACACTATGGACGAAGCCGTCAAGGCACATCCTGAGGCCAACACGTCAATAATCTTCGTGCCAGCTAAGTTTGCCGCCGACGCTGTCTTTGAAGCCATAGACGCGGGCATTAAGACCATAGTTGTCATAACTGAGCACATACCCATACATGATGCCATGGCGTTTGTTAACTACGCCAGGGAGAAGGGCTCCATAATAATAGGGCCTAACTGCCCAGGCATAATAACTCCGGGCAAGACCAAGGTCGGCATAATGCCAGCCAATGTCTTTACGCCAGGGCCCGTTGGAGTGATGTCCAGGAGCGGTACCCTTACCTATGAAGTGAGCTACTTCCTCTCTAAGGCTGGCCTAGGACAGTCCACAGTGATAGGGGTAGGTGGTGACCCCATAACTGGACTCACGTTCCCAGAGGTTGCTGAGATGTTCGAAAAGGATCCGCAGACTAAAGCCATAGTTATGGTAGGTGAGATAGGCGGCGACGCCGAGGAAAGAGTAGCCAAGATGGTTAAGGAGGGCAAGATAAGGAAGCCCATAGTGGCGTTCATAGCTGGCCGCACGGCGCCTGAGGGCAAGAGGATGGGCCACGCAGGTGCCATAATAATGCTTGGCACCGGAGCCTACAAGGATAAGGTTGCGGCACTGGAGGACGCCGGAGTAAGAGTAGCAACTACACCCTACGAGATCCCCAAGCTAGTGAGCGAGGCCCTCAGCAGGGCCTAAATTGCTAGCTCCCAATCGCTTCCCTCCTTTTCTTGGACTGCACGATCTCGCTGGTGCCACTTGCCACGACTTCATATAACACTGCAGTCTTTCCGGGCATAGGTCTCAGCAGCCTGCCAAGCCTCTGAATGAACTGCCTTCTGGAACCGGTTCCAGAGACGAGTATACCAATGTTGGCGTCTGGTATATCAAGGCCCTCGTCACCCACGGTCGTGACTACGAGCACGCCGCTCTTAAGTCTCTTAAACTCATCGAGGGCTTTGTCCCTGGCCTCCCTCTCAAGGCCCCCATGTATAAGGAGTGCGCCGAGCCTCTGGGCCAGCTCCTCAGCCTGCTTCTTGTACTGTGTGAATATTATTATCTTAGAGCCCTTGCTCAGCTCCTGCTTTGCGATCTCAACTACCTTGTCCAGCTTGCTCCTGCTCTCCTGCACTATTGACTGCATTTGGGCCCTGATTCTCAGGGCCTCTATGGCGTTCTGCTCGCCCTTCTTGGCGGCCTCCAGAACCTCTTGGAAAGTTCTTCCCATGGCAAACGACATGTACCGCTTCCTTAACTCATCGTATAGCTTCTGCTCCTCCGGCAAGAGCCTGACGGTGACCCTTCTTATCACATAGGGCGCTAGGAAGCCCTCCTGCATTAGCTCGGATGCGCTTCTCTGATAAACAATGCCTCCCACCAGCGGGAACACCTCCTCCTGCTTGTTGTCCTCCCTGACAGCCGTAGCGGAAAGTCCCATACGGTATGGCGCCAACATGTACTCCGCTATAACCTTAAACTTATCTGCCGGTAGGTGATGCGCCTCATCAAAAATGACCAGGGCGAACCTTGGAGATAACTGCCTCACGTACCTGTACGCCGTCTGGTAAGTGGTTATAGTTATGTCGCCTATGGACTTTTCATCCCCATAGAACGCGCCCAGCAGGCCGCCGGCATCTGTGAACCTCCTTATGGCATCGCTCCACTGCTTTACATGCTCTTTGGTGTAGGCTACTATAAGCGTTTTCACGTTTACTGCAGCTATGGCAGCTATGGCAACAACTGTTTTGCCTGCACCCGTGGGCAGAACTATTACTCCTCTATTGTTATTCTTTGACCAGGCGTCCAGGGCCTCCTGCTGATACGGCCTCAACTGGCCCACGAACTTTACCTGCCTGGGCAGCTTGGCCCTCTCTAGCAGCCCTATCTTATCATCAACTATTACCCCTTCGCCGTTCAAATGCCTAACGAGATCGTAATATAGGTAAGGCTTAGCTATGTAGCTCCTCAACTCTTTGCTATACTTAAGCTGTGCTAGGTATTCCTGCAAGTATGGCTTTAGCATAAGCTCGCTAGATATAACAACCTCATTACCAGGATTAAGACTTATCTCAACAGTGCCTTTCCTCCTAAGGTACTCCTTCAATACTTCTAGATCCTGCTGGGGAATTGAGTCCTTGAGTTCCTCCAGCTCCCTTAATATGTCGGCGGGACCTAAGCCTGACTCCTTAGCTTTCTCGTAGCTTAACTCAAATACGGAGAACCCCCTATCGCGACCTACGTACTTAGAGAACTCGAGGATTCTCTGGAAGTCCTCGTCGCTAAGCCAGCCGCGCACCTTAAACCTCGGTGGGATCTCCAACTTGATCATCCTTTAACAATCTGTAGCCCTGCACCTCGCTGGGCTCTCCTATACCTAGCTTTCTCAGGAGGTTCCTTATCTTTATAGGGGGGTCAGGTCTTGATACGAGTTCGATGCAATTGCCCTCTAAAGCAGCTGCGTCCACCTCCGGCAAATTGACGACTTCCAGGCGGGCCTTATCTCCACAGAGCCTCGCCACCACCTTTAAAACCTCAAGGCATGTAAGTGACACAAAGCACCTGGCGTAAATCTCGCTGTCGTCGTCTGAGTAGAGGAGCACGTCGACATAATTTATCTCGCTTGGAACCAGCTGTGAAAACAGTTCATAGACGTCATCTCTACTAATGCTTGTAAAAAGATCCTCCAGGCAGAGGGGGCTGGCTCCTGGCGTGGGTTCTAGGCCATCTCCCTCGAGGGAGTCCCCTCTTAAAACCCTCTTCATAGCCAGCCCCCTAAGCTACGTATGCCCGGAAGTCAAAAGTAGCTAACAGACCTTTGAGCCAGGCTGGACAGGCTCAGCTACGGTAAGTATAACGGGCTTCTCCGAGTCTCCGCACGGAGCTGCCAGCAGCATGCCCTGGCTCGTTAGTCCTGCCATCTGTTTAGGCTTAAGGTTGGCCACAACTATTACATACTTTCCTACCAGGTCTTCAGGTTTATACCACTTAAGCAGCCCAGCTAGTATTTGCCTCTGCTCTGATCCAAGATCAACGGTGAGCCTTATCAGCTTCCTGCTATTAGCTACGGGCTCGGCGGACAAGACCTTGCCAACCCTCAGGTCAACCTTTGCGAACTCGGAGTAATCAATAATGTTGCTACCTGCCTGACCCTGCGGCTGACCTTCCTGGCTCAAGAGGCCTCACCTCCCCCGCTCCCTCCAGCGGCTTGCTGCTTCTCAGCATACCACTCCTCCTTACCAAGGTAAGGCTGTCTCATAGTTAGACCTATCCTAACTGCTGCCATCCTCCTTGAAGCCTTGCTAACCTGAGTTATCCTCACCCTGACTATGTCATTGACTCCAACCACCCTGCCGCTTTCGCGGCCCTTGAAGCTCCTGGTCTCCTGCATAAAGTCCACGTCCTCATCCATCAGCTGAGTCCTATGTACAAAGCCGTCGGTTGGCCCAAGGCTCACAAAGGCGCCAAACTCCCTCGCATCGCTAACTATGCCCTTGTCCACCTCCTGAAGCAGAGGCTCAAAGCTTAGAACTCTATACCTGACAGGGAAGTAAATCTGGGGATCGTTAGGTAACAAAACTCCATCGCCCTCTACGCTGGCGTCTATCACGGATATTATGATTCCCATGGTCTCATCTACTTGGCCCTCGAGCTCCTCTCTGAGCGACTGAAGCACTGCCTGCTTTATTTCACCGCTGTAGGCTAACTCGGGCCTCACTCCAACCCACTCGTAAAGTGTATATTCAGCGTACAACCGCGCCCACCTGTTCTTGGCTCCTCTCCACTCAGAAATTAGGAGGCCTTTAAGCTCTCACAAAGCTAGCGAGTATTGGGATCTGATCTGAGCAACTTTAGCTCTAATGAGCTCAGGTACAGGTCTGTCAAGCTGCTTAGGGCAGCCAGGGCCTTCTTCCAGCTCACGGACTTATCAAAGATAACGGGCTTACCGTCTCCCATGCTGTCGCGCTACATAAACGGCAGCACACTACCCTCAGAGGGCAACGCCAAGAAGATTGTGGACACCATTCTCTCGAGGGAAGTGATTACAAGTATTGTGGCTAAGGCTATAAAGGTATACAATGGCTTCTATAACATAACAGGTGTAACGCTTGACCCCATGGCCCTGACCCTGGTCTCTGAATACGTCGTAAAAAGGTTTGACAAGACCTTCACGTGCGTGCTGACGCCCGAGGCCGGAGGTATAAGCCTGGCCACAGCCATAGGCCTGACAGCCAACGTGCCTATAGTGGTCGCCAGAAAGCAGAGGCCTCCCTCAGAGGAGCCCATACTTGAGGCCATGTACCTCTCTGGGCCGGCCTCCTACACCGTGTTTTACGTTACTAAGAGGGAGCTTTCCAAGGACTCCAGGGTACTAATAGTTGACGACTTTAGTATACATGGCCATACGCTTAGAGCTCTGGCTGAGCTTGTCAGGAAGGCTGGGGCCAAGCTCGTTGGAACAGTAGTAGTAGTAGCGGTGGGAACTGACTGGAAAGTGGCCGAGAACTCCGAGGCTCTACTAGAAATAAGAGGCTAACCCAAGGCTTTCGCCAACTCCTTGGCCACAAGGGGAGCCACGTCGACCTGCTTAACAAGGCTGCCCTGAGCTGGTGTGGTGTTAGCGGCATAAACCTGGGTTATGCCAACGGACCTAAGCCTCTCCTCAGCCCCCTGAGCTAGGACTGCGTGAGCAACTATAACCATAATGCTTCTGGCGCCCTGCTCCCTAAGTATCTCTGCGGCCTTGGCTACCGTGCCTCCTGTACTTATTATATCGTCTACTATTATCACATCCTTACCAGCTACGTCAAGCTGTTTTGGCCTCATGGTGATTTCGCCCGTGACCCTGTCCCTCTGCTTTTCAAGGTAATCGTAGGGAACGCCTAGGTGCTCCGCAAGTGCTTTAGCCCTTTCAAGGGCCCCAAGATCAGGCGATAAGACCGCGTAGTTAGAGCCGCTTATTCCAAGAACGTCGGCCATGTAGGGGTAGGGCCTTATGTTAAGCGCAACGCCAGGGAACTGTCTTAAGCTTTCGGCTTTGTGAATCTCCACCGTAGCTACGTGAGTAAATCCTGCTGACCAGAGGGCCCTCAGCACAGACCTTATACTGACGGGCTCCCCCTGAAGGAACTGCCGGTCCTGCCTGGCATATGCCATATAGGGGGCTACTAATACTATCCTGTTGGCCCCGGAAGCCTTAAGTGAGTCAGCTGCCAACAGGCTAGCCACCACTGATGAGTCCTGTCTAGGTATCATGGTCTTGACATATATGGCGTCCATACCTTTAACATCACACGTGACTCTAATGTATTGTTCCCCGTCAGGAAATTCCTTGTACTGCGGTTCGCAGAGGTACCCATTTATTGAGTTAGCTAATGACCTAGCGAAGGCCTTAGACACGTCGTCCGAACCCGGCACTACCGCATACAAGGCTCGCGCCCTTGGACTCCCTTTGAGCCTTTAGGAATTTAGCTCTATAAGTTAAAGTCGAACCTTAGAGGACGCGCGATGCATATCAACCTAGTGAGAAAGTTCAGTAGAACCTCTTATAAGCTAACATTTTCCCTAACGTAAAACCATTACGCCTAATGAACCACTAAAGGTTATATTTGGCAGAGCCTTAGATAATATAAAGTGGTTTGGGGACTGTATATGGGCGCGCAGGCTATCGTTATGATAAACACGGATGTCGGCAAGGAGAACGATATATTTAATGAGTTGCTCAAGATTGATGAGGTCAAGAAGGTCTACATGGTGTATGGCATTCACGACCTTGTGGCCTTTGTAGAAGCCGAGAACATGGACAAACTTAGGTCCCTGATAACTGACAAAATAAGAAAACTCAATGGAGTGAAGAGCACCCTCACTAGCATAATAGTTGTTGGAAAGGAGAGGAGCTGAAGAGGCCAACTCTGTTCTTTCATACTTTTAATATTTTGTTGCTAGCTTGTTGCTAATAGACCGCGCTTTTGTTTAAGTCATAATGCCCAGGTTTATGTTATTTCTTTTAAGAGCGCCGTCTGCAGAATAAGGCTGGCAATAAAACAAAGTTTGTAAAGAGCGTGACGCCCCTTGAGAAGGCTCGCGGACCGCATAGTCATCGCTGGCTTAGGCCTTGCTGGCTCCCTACTCTCGTTAAGGCTTGCCGAGAGAGGCTTTAAGGTTACGGCTTTCGAACCCGTAGAGCTTTCTTATGTTAAGCCTTGCGGCGAGCAGCTGACGCTTGAGGATTTACCACTAAGGTTGGCTAAAGCCTATGGTGTCATAAAGACTATAGTAAATTATGTTCATGTCTTCGTTGAAGGTAAATATGTGACCACGACCAATATGAGCGGAAACTCTAAGTGGGCCATAGTAGATAAGCCCCGACTCATAAGGTCGCTCAGAAAGTCGGCCGTAGATAACGGCGTTGAGATAATAAGGAGACCGTGGAATGGCGAGCGAGGAATTCTGACCATAGATTCAAGGGGGCCTTACAACTTACCCATTTCCTCCGAGGTTCTAGCACTGAGAGTTATAGCAAAGGTGCCTTCGTGGAGCCCTGAAGAGGCAATACTCGACTTTAGACCCTCTTCAGGAGGCCTTTACTGGGTATTCCCTTATGATGACAGCGGTCATCTAATAAATGTAGGCGCTGGCTTTATAGGTCTCTACAACGCGGCGCGACTGGAAGGCCTAGTACGAGAGTATGTCAGAGAAAAGGTAAACCCAACCTTTGACGTCCTAGAAGTCAAGGGCGCGCCTATAAATGTGTTCACCAACCCCTCGCTTAGCACCAGCGACATAATTAATGTCGGTGAGGCTGCGGGCCTTGTAATGGCCTGGAGCGGCGAGGGCAACAGGCCCTCTATAGTTTCCGCTGAAGCGCTAGCCAGCGCAATAGCAAGTTATGATGTCAATGATAGAGCCTCTATCCTTAGGAAATATTCCGAAGGTGTATCCGGTCTTCTGAGTTCAGCGATACTATCGCGGCTTCTAACTAGGGCCAGCTATAGGTCCCCCCTAGCTGGAGTTCTCCTAAAGGATATGCCCAAGTGGGCCTGGGACCTCTACGTCAGGCAAGAGCTCAATATAGACGACCTACTTAGGGCTGTCCCTCAAGCTATGGCTTCTATGTTAGTGAGGCGGGAGGACAAAAGATAAGCTTTAAAGTGAGCGCTGAAAGGCTCTATCCTGAGGGCCCGTAGCTCAGCCAGGTAGAGTGCCCGGCTCATAACCGGGTGGTCCGGGGTTCAAACCCCCGCGGGCCCATAGCCTTTAAGGCCCTTCATGTCCACTTACTTGGCCCTCAACCAGTAGACAGCCGTCTTGTGAAGCCGACTAAATAGTAAGCGAGGACGCAAAAGTAAAAGGTGCAAACTCTACACAACAAGTGGCAGCGATGAGGATGGTGGAGCGACTCTGAGCGATGATGTGCGACTATCCTCTGAGCTGCCTTTTAAGTAAATATAACTGGCTTCCTTTTCCTACTAGAAAAACTTATAGATAAGTAAAATGTATTCAGCTAATGAGTGAACTGAAGATCTTAAAATAGGCTTTTAAGCAACTGTATACAGCTCTCTTCTTTTGACGGCGGTGACCTATGAAGCTTCCAGAGAAGGTTGACGTGTTATTCATAGGCGGCGGTGGCGCATCTTATCCTGGAGCATTCGAGCTGGCAGAGGCTGGACTTTCAGTGCTCATGGTCGACGAGAAAGGTAACTTAGGAGGAGACTGCCTCTACGCAGGCTGCATACCATCAAAGGCTGTAAGGACAAAGATCCTGGAGTACACCTCGACTACAAATAAGATAGACCCTGAGCAGATATGGCAGGAGGTCGTAAGAGCTAAGGAGGAGGTCCAGAAGATCAGGTACGAACACCATATGGAAGAAATAAAGGAGCATGAGCCTAACCTATCCTTTGCTAAGGGCTGGGCCACGATACTTGGGCCCAACAAGGTTAAAGTAGATACCGAGGGGGGAACCTTTGAGGTTGAGACCAAGAGACTTGTCATAGGGGCTGGGGCAGAGCACGTCATAATACCAATCCCTGGCAAGGAGCTTGCCATAACTAGCGACGCCCTGTTCGCCTACCAGAAGACCATGGGCCATTTACCAAAGTCCTTAGCAATAATAGGTGGTGGCTACATAGGCGTTGAGGTAGCTGATATGCTGAGCAGGCTTGGCGTTCATGTATCCATTGTAGAGATGATGGACAGACTCCTACCAAACATGCCTCCAGAGCTCTCAGAGGCCGCGATGCAGCGCATGAGGGAGGCCGGTGTTGACGTGTACCTCAGAAGCCCTGCTCAGAGCATCGAGAAGAGGGGGGAGTACAAGGTACTTAAGGCTAAGAGCGCTGACGGCAAGGAGGTCGAGGTTGAAGCAGAAGAAGTACTGATGGCTGTAGGAAGGAGGCCTAGAACCAGGGGCTATGGATTAGAGGTTCTTGAGAGCCAGGGGCTTAAAGTTGACAAGACTGGCGTGCAGGTGACGCCTGGCCTTAGGACTACCTTGCCTAACGTATACGCTGCTGGCGACGTCACTGGCAAGGCTATGCTCTTCCACGCCGCGGTCAAGGAGAGCGTTATTGTAGCGAAGAACATACTAGCAGGCAAGGAGGTCTATAGGTTTAACTACCACTCAGTCCCATACACCATATTCACCTATCCTGAAATTGCCATGGTTGGCTATACCGAGGATGAGTTAAAGGCCCTGGGAGTGCAGTACGAGGTGGTTAACTACTCACTCAGGCACGACGCCCAGTCAGAGATAGTGGGCCACAGGGAGGGCTGGATGAAGATACTGCTCGAGAAGGAGTCCCTTAGGATATTGGGCTTCGAGGCCTACGCCCACGACGCCGCTGAGCTGAGCGCCGTGTTTGCAGCGGCCATAGAGAACAACCTGACCGCCAAGAACCTTGCGTGGATGGCTGGGCCTCACCCGCTGACATTTGAATCCATAAACTACGCCCTGAGGCCCTACTTCTGACCTTCCTTGATCCCTAGGAACTCTTTTGAGAACCTATGAGGTAACAGCTCCGAGAGCCTCCAGACTCTTAACTTATTTCCTTCCCTTGAAACTGAGTATATTACTGTATTGTCATCTCCAAACTCAGCTATCACCTGCAGGCACGCCCCGCAGGGGGGAGCGGGCTCCCCCCTTTCTACCATAACCAGGACTTCCCTCACTTTCCTCTCCCCGCTGCTTACAGCCTTAAATATGGCAACCCTCTCGGCGCACATGCTTAATCCATAGCTAGCGTTCTCTATATTGACGCCGCTGTAAATGGTCCCAGAACCGGCCCTTACGGCCGAGGCCACCCGATAGCCAGAGTAGGGCGCATAAGCCTTATTTATAGCCCTCTCGGCCTCCCTCAACAGGTCCTCTGGCACGCTCATAGACTAAACACACCCTTTCCTCATAATCTAACCGTTCGCCTAAAGAGCTTCTCAGCGCCGCTCTTTGTAGTTTTTATAGCTTCGAATACCACAACATAGCATATATATTATCTATAGAATTCTATAGAACTCTGCATATAGTATAGAATAGTTTAAATAGGATAAGTAGCACGGATCACTTGGTGAGCCTGTGTCAGACGGAAAATGGCCAAGCAGTAGTGCAAAGGGCTCCCCCTTCAGCCTTCTTGATAAAGGAAGGTTCACCTTAGGCCTTCTTAAGGTTGTCCTGATCTCAGGAATGGGCTTCTTCACGGATGCTTACGATCTCTTCAATATTAACATAATGTTGCTCTTCCTGACACCCCTGTGGCACCTTACCAGTGTGCAGGAGGCTTTGTTGGCCTCCTCGGCTATATTTTCAGCAATTGTAGGCCAGCTGCTCTTTGGAAGGCTACTTGACCTCCTTGGAAGGAAGAGGATCTATGGAATAGAGGCAGGCATACTTGCCGCTGGGGCCGCCCTCAGCGCCTTCTCAACTAACTTCGCAATGCTACTAGCCACCAGAACTATCATGGGCCTAGGTATAGGTGGCGACTACCCAGCCTCGGCCACCATAGCAAGCGAGTACGCGCCTACGTCTAGCAGAGGCAAAAGCGTGGCATTAGTCTTCTCAATGCAGGGGTTTGGCATAGCCACGGCAGTCGTTACAGGCCTACTAGCAGCAACCTACCTGCCTGCAGACGTGGCCTGGAGAGTGGTGGCTTTAGTGGGAGCTATACCTCCAGCGTTTGTAGTTTACTTTAGGAGGCATGTGCCTGAGACCCCCAGATACTCCCTGCTTGTAAGGGGCGACGTTAACGAAGCCAGGAAAGGCCTCAGGCTGATCCTGGGCTCCGATGGTGAGGTCATCAATGCCAAGGCCCAGCGCAGCTCTATCCTCGAGTTCTTCAAGGAGTACTGGCCCCTGCTGATAGGCACCACACTGCCGTGGACGTTTATGGACATGTCACTTTACGGCACCGGAGTGTTCTCGTCCTACGTTACCTCTTCCTTACTGCCCGCAAAGAGCTTGAGCGACTCTGTCCTGAGGGCTGGCATACCCCTACTGGTAGGAATACCAGGATACTTCGCCGCCGCAGCACTGGTAGATAAGTTAGGCAGGAAGTCCCTTCAGCTAATGGGGTTTGCTATCGTAACTGGCATCTATATACCCATGGCCCTCTACTATATGAAGGTCATAGACGTAAACAGCTACCTGCTCTACGCCTTCTTCGGGCTTTCGTTCACCGTACTCAACTTAGGACCGAACACCACCACGTTCATATTACCAGCCGAGGTCTACCCAGTCAGGTACAGGTCCACAGGTCATGGAATATCGGCTGCCGCAGGCAAGGCGGGTGCAGCGATAACGACGTTTACATTCCCACTCATAAAGGCTTCCCTGGGCAGTAGCCTGGGGCTGGCGTTCATCTTTAGCCTGCTGGCGGCCGTCAGCATCATAGCTATAGCGATAACTGCCGCCTTTATACCTGAGACCAAGATGGTACCCCTTGAGGAGGCAAGTAGAGAGAAGTTAGTCGTGGAGTCCCCAGTGCCCGTGCCTTCTCATTAAAACTTTAAGCCGCCTTAAGCCTACGCCATCTTAACATCTCATCGATTCCCAGACTCCCCTCCTCCGCAGACGTAAGGCTGTTGAGCACTCTTAGCGCGCCGTGCCTAGAGAGGTACCTGTTGTTATTACCGCAGTACGGCGAGTAGACGCAGCGGGGGCACCCATCCTCGCATGTGCACGATGAGACTATGCTCTTCGCTATCTCTTGTATTTTCGTAAGCCTCTCATAGACTAGTCTAGAGGCCCCGTTGCCTCCAACGTGGGAGTCATAGATAACTATGTGGCCCGTAGGATAGCTGACGCCGCTTAAGTCCGTGTCGCTGGCCCCCACGACGGGTCTTGAGGCAGCTATGAGCACGTGCTCTAACGCGTGGTAGGCGCTAAGCGACGACTCTAGCGTGTCAAATTCTAACATAGGATACCTTAGAGCCACCCCCTTGGTCCAATAGTCCCATGTTATGGGATTCTCGTACTCCACCTCGTTGAGCGTAACGCCGCTGAACTCATCCTTAATAACATACCCTGTCACTGAAACTCTAACGTGAACGTCCCCATATGCAGCAGCCACTGGCCCATAGTTAGTGGAGCTCTCGGCCTTGACTTCAAGTATATCTATGCTGTACAGAGGTTTTGTATAGAAGTTGACGTTCTCTGAGAGCCTTACCGTGTAGGCCTTCATGGAGCTGAGGTCCAGCCTTGAGGAGAGCAGTGGCAGCCCCGCGTGGTAGTAGAGGGCCCCTGGATGCAAATCATAGAGGGCCATAGGCATTTCCCTCTCGCCCACCACTTTGCCATTAAGAACTATCTTAACCATAGGGCCTGTAGACCTTAGGCCCTGAGAGGCCAGGAACTCACGGGCAGGCCTCCACTGGGGCATTATTATATCTCCCTTGAGGCTTAGTAACCCCCTCTCGACAGCCCACGTTACGGGGGTCTGAAGCTCCTTAGGCAGGGAGCTCTTCCTCAGGGCCCCTCTCTGCATTGCTAAGGCGACCAGGTGAAGCTTCGTCACCTCTAAGTTACCTGGCTCTATATAGCTAGGGTCTGGCTCCCTTGAGAAGAACTCCTGAGGCCTCGAAGCGTAGTAGGCCTCTATAGGGTCGTCGCCCATAAGCGTCGCTACAAGCCCTGGCCTCCCTCTCCTGCCAGCCCTGCCGGCGCGCTGAATGTAGCTTGAATAGCTCTTTGGCAGGGATGCCATAACCACGGCGTCCAGGTCACCTACGTCTATGCCAAGCTCCAGGGTCGACGTAGCCACAACCGCGTTAAGGGAGCCCTCCGCGAACTCTCGCTCCACCCTCCTCCTATGCTCGGCTGGAAGCCCCGCCCTGTGAACTTCGACGTTAACGTGGTAGTTCTTCCTGATAATCCTTGCCACCAGTTCTGCCATTTGCTGCGAGTCGGTGAAGCCCAACACCTTGAGGCCCTCTGAGGCCAAGGAGGCTATCAAGTAGGCCGCGAAGGACCACCTGCTGAGCCTACCGTAATCAACAAACGCGTGAAGCGCCTCCCCTCTGCGCCTCCTGGGGCCTTCCACAACCTCCACGCTGTCCCTGGAGAAAAGCTTAGCTCCCAGGTCACCTGGGTTGCCTATAGTGGCGCCCGCCCCCACAAGCTGCAGCTCGCCAGCAGCCTGGGAGAGCCTGTATATGACCCATTTTACGTGAGAGCCCAGGACCCCCTGATATACATGCATCTCATCAAACACTGCTGTGCTTATCCCGGACACCAGCTCCTTGAAGTCCTTGGATTCGGCTAAGCCTATGTGTATCATATCGGGGTTTGTGATTATGAATGACGGGGGGTCTTCATATATGGCCCTACGCTCTGCCGGGGGCGTATCACCGTCAAGTACTGCGTACCTCAAGCCAACTCCTGATAGCAGCGATGAGAGCCTTCTTGCCTGGTCCCTCGCGAGGGCCTTAGTGGGATAAACCAATAGAAACCTCTCCTCCTTGTTCTTAAGCGCTTTTTCTATGAGGGGTATCATAAAGGCCTCCGTCTTACCTGTCCCTGTGCCGGCCACTATTATCACGTCCTTGCCTTGCCTTATCTTTGATATGGAATCCCACTGGAACCTATAGAGCCTAGATATGCCCCGGGCCTCTAGGGACTTGGTCAACTCTTCAGGAAGTGCAAGGTCTGCCGTCGAGGGGCCCAGCTCGGGTTCGCCCTCAGCCTCGTGATATATGTAAATTATCTTTCCATTGCCACCTTTGACAGCTTTACTAAGAAGCTCTTCTAGTCTCCCCACGCTTTCCATAGTTCCTGCGCCTCACAAACTTGTCTAGGCCTAGAACTCCTACTGCAGCGTCGACAACCCAGGAGAGCTCTGGAGATCCCTCAGATAACCTCAACTTAAACCTCTCGTATTTGACCTTCAGCCTCTCAGCGCCGCTCTCGTCATAGACTGTGAATAACCCCTTAACCCTCTTTCTAGGCCCCATAACAAGCGAGGCCACCACGGCATACTCACCGTGACCAAGCTTTACTTCAACGTAGCCAGCCTTGCCTCTGCTGTAGGTTCCCTTGCCGGGTCTCTCAGGCTCTGCTATAACGCGTTGGTTCTGCCTGCTAACCACAACAACCACTGTTCTCTTTACATGTAAGCCACTGCGGCTTTTAGTAAGCTCGACTGGAAGCTCCAAGCCTCAGCTCCTGATCTAAGAGCTGTAGCAAAGGGCTATTAGGATAGTTCCTCCAATAACCTCTTAGGGGTTAATGAGAAGCAACGTCTAATGGACGTTCCTATCATTTGAAGGGTCAGAGCCGCCCCCCGTTATAGGAGCTAGGTGGCCTAGATCAAGGCCTACTAAACTTCTGTTAGCGGTCTCAAAACCGAAGATCCTCCATACAACAGCGCCGCCAATACCGAGCAGTGCCATGGCAGTCATTATTGAAGCCCCTAAAATGAAGCTGTTACTGACGTACGGCAGCGTGAGAACGCCGGTTATTATGCCTGTGAGTATCCATACAAGAGCTCTTACGCTCGACACGTAGAGTCCCCTCTTGTTGGTTGGGAACAGCTCAGGCTCAAGCAGGGCCCTAGCAGCCCAGGTCAACTCCACCGGTATGAACGCGACTGCAAACGCAACTAAGAGCGGCAGCGTGAAGGTTAAATGATAGGCATAGGATATGGAGGCCAGCGCTATCCACAGGAGCAGCTGAAGACCAAATGAGAGCGTGGCGAACGTTCTCCTTTCAACCTTGGGCGTTATTGCAAACGCCGCTACGATACCAACAATTGTCATTATGAAGCCCCCAAGGAGTGGCACCAGGGTCGTTACGCCCATGCCGGCAAACTGCGAAGATGAGAAGTAGGAGTATGTTACCCCATAGGTTATGTACACGAAAGCTACGTCCTGTGAAATTCCCAGAGCTAGGAGGGTGGCAAACCTGAGCCCCATGCCAGATGTAGGAACTACAGGCGCTGCGGAGCCCCCATCAACAGCCTTCCATGCGCTCCTAATGTCCAAGGTTCCCTCCTTCGCAGCCTTCCACGGAAGGCTCTCGGAAAGGCCAAACCAGGCAACGATGAAAGCCAGCACAGGCGCTATATACATGAGCATGAGGGCCAGCCTTTCATTCATTATAGAGGCAGTGTTACCATGAAATATGATCAGCGGCACAAAGGCTAGGGCCACGCCCAGATTGCCAAAGTTTGGAGCTAAAACCAGCAGCTTACTTCTCTTGGCGGGGTCATAGCTCTCTGCTATAGCGGTAAGCACAGGGCTCTCAAGGCCTATGGCTGACATCCCTACCAGGGCCATTGAGGCTACAAGCAGTGCCAGGTTGTCTATATCGAAGAAGTATATGGGAACGTAAAGCAATAGTCCAATTATTAGTATTATTGATGTTAACAGGAACGCTTTTCTCCTTCCCAGCTTATCAAGTGTGATCCCGGCGAATATAGCTCCTAGCCCGCCAAATATGTATGGTAGACTGTAGCCAAGCCAACTGTAGGAGCTGGGTACTACGTTGCTTGCTACACTGACAGGCCCATAGCTCTCCGCTAGCCCATAGACTATCATACCTATCGACAGGGCTGCAAAGGCTAGCCACTGCTGTGAGCTCTTCGAGCTCAAGCCAGGCACCGAGGGTTGTTTATGAAAGAGTCCTTATAAACCTCATGGTTCCTACCTACTTGAAAATTAACTTAACTAAGTAAAAACAGTCTACCTAGGACGTTAAAAAGGTTCGTAACTGCCTTACTTACACCCCTCTCCTACCTAACTTAGCCAGCCAGCTCCTCTAGCACATTGGAACGTAAGTTAGGTCGCGATCGCTTTGCTCTTAACACGCTACTGCAGTTGATATATACTGCTGTCATTACCAATTGCTCTAGCGCTTAGCACAAGTTATAATTGCCTAAACACGAAACTGCAGGAGCCCACGCCCCATGGGCTAACTTAAGGCTCCTTCTTAACCTTTGCTGCCCTCGTCCGGAGGGGACGCCGGGTGGAGCGCCAGCTGCTCACAGTTGCCATAGACGACACTGATAGCCAATATGGGGGGTGCACGACCCATCTGACTGGGCTTATACTCAAGGAGCTTAGCAGCAAGGTTGTTTTGGCTGACTACCCGCTCCTGGTCAGGCTTAACCCAAACATACCGTGGAGGACGAGGGGCAACGCCGCCACGGTGCTTAGGCTTCTCTACGATGGAGACCCCAAGGACCTTATGGAAACGCTGTGGTCCATGATAGAGGAGTACACGGAGCCCCGCCCTCCTCTTCCTGGTAAGTCGCCTGGCCTGGTGGTGGCCTCTGGCAGGCCCTGGGAGTCGGAGCGGCTCAGGTGGCTCTACCACAAGGCTCTCTCAGATGTAGTTACACTTGACGTTGTTGTTGAGAGCCTTAACAAGTATGGGGCCCTGTGGCGCGGCGGCAGGGGGGTGATAGGGGCTGCCTCCTCCCTGGCTGCCCTCTCACCCGGCGAGCCCTACACCTTTGAGCTGACGTTTTACAGAAGGCCAGAGAACTGGGGAAGCAGGAGGTGTGTCGACTCGGACAAAGTGGCCTACCTGGAGGGCAGCAGCAGTAGCACTCTGAACAACTTGGAGCTTGACAAAGGGGTAACGAGCGCGGCGCCGGGCGGCCCTGATCCAGTGTTGGCAGGCTTCAGAGGCACAGACCCTGGGGAGCTCTGGAAGTTTGAGGAGGCCCTCTGTGAGCGGCCTCACTTTGCAGTGCTTTATAGGTCAAACCAGCACACAGGAGTTCACCTACAAGCCCAGGAGCCTAAGATATACCGCTCCGTGGACCTGGTGGTAAGTGTTAGGTCCTCTCCGCTCAAGCTCCCTGGAGGGCACGTTATAGTAGAGGTTAGTGACGGGGTAAACATATATGATGCCGCCTTCTATGAGGACTCAGGCCCCCTGGCCAGGGCGGCTGAGGACCTTTACCCAGGAGATGTCATTAATATTGCGGGAGGCGTTAGACCGTACTCGCCCCGAGGAAAGTTAACCATATCTGTAGAGGCTATGAAAGTCGTCAGCATAGCTCAGCGCTATGTGCGGGTTCCCCCTCGCTGCCCTAGCTGTGGAGCGCGTATGGAGAGCTTGGGCAAGGGTAAAGGCTACCGCTGCCCTAGGTGCGGCCTGAGGCTGGGCAGCGCACAAAAGCAGTCCCTCGTAGTTGAGAGGGAGCTCATGCCAGGCAGCTATTACTACAAAGCTGGCAGGGCCAGACACCTATCTCCGGTTGGAGTTAGGCTGCCGACGTTAAGTGGCCTTCCAATAACGCTTAACATCAGCGACGTTTTGAGGGTTTTCTAATTATGTTAACTCCCCAGTATACACCCCTCTGTTTCCTGTGGAGGTTCTGAGCACTGCCCCTCCCCTCAGCTTCCATTGCAACATATAGAAGCTGTGAGGGACAGGTGATAAAATTCTTGAGAAATGGAAGCAAGTAGTTTGTATAATGTATATTGCAATAATTTGTAATATATTAGCTTTTTAAGTTATAAAATTTATTTGACATGATCAAGAATCCAGGCCGGAGCGAGCCCTACAGGGGCTTGTACCTCCCTGTTTCTCCACAGGAAACAGAGGGGTGGCCCAACCAGTCCAAGGACCCGGAGCTTAAATACACCCCTCTGTTTCCTGTGGAACTCCCTCGGCCTGGCCGGCTTTGCAACAACGCTAAAAAAGATCAGGGGCCTTTAGTAGCCTGGGCGAAAGAATGTATACAGAGCTTAGATTTCATGGTAGGGGAGGGCAGGGCGCCGTAACAGCCGCAACCATACTTGCGAGGGCAGCGCTCTTCGAGGGTAAGTGGGCTCAGGCAATACCTGAGTTCGGAGCTGAAAGGAGGGGCGCCCCGGTCAGGGTTTACGCCAGGATCTCTGATAAGCCCATTCAGGTGCACAGCTCTGTGGTAGAGCCAGACATAGTAGTAGTCCTAGACTATGAGCTTCTAAAGTTAATAGACGTTACCGAGGGCCTTAAGCCTGATGGTATAGTCGTGTTAAACTCCCCGGTTAATACAAGCCCCTTCCCCAAGTTCAAGACGTTCTGTGTTAACGCTACCAAGATAGCTAAAGACCTGAACCTGATAGTAAGCGGCTGGCCGACGGTCAACACAGCTATGGTAGGGGCCCTAGCTAAGGCCAGCGGCGTTGTTAGCATAGATTCTGTTGTAAAGGCTATTGGCGAGTACTTTAGCTCCTCGGCGCTAGCTAAGGCTAATAGCGACGCAGCGGTAAGGGCTTTCGAAGAGATAACCCAGTGTTAATTTTAAAAGTGGGCCTAACAAAATAATCTTACTCAGTACATATAAAGCTTATTTACAGTAGAGTTCGGTATTCAGTAATGGGTACATTAGGAAGGGGTGTTTGCCACGACGGAGGCGTTAGTTGAGAAGCCTCGCACGTACTGGGCGGCGCCAATATCATACCCGGCGGAGGGGTCCTCAGGCAAGACTGGCCTCTGGCGGACAGAGCGGCCGGTAGTGCACCTAGATAAGTGCGTCAAGTGCCTCTTTTGCTGGCTCTACTGCCCTGAGGACACTATAATAAGAAGGGAAGATGATTATGTTTATGTAGACTATGATTACTGCAAGGGGTGCGGTATCTGCTCCCAGGTGTGCCCAACGCATGCTATAGAGATGGTTCCTGAGCCTTCTTTGGGAGGTGAAAGCGCATGACCATGAAAGCCCTGACTGGTAATCATGCAGTCTCAGAAGCTGTGAAGCTGGCCAGGGTCAAGGTAATAGCGGCTTACCCAATAACTCCTCAGACGACCATGGTTGAGAAGCTTGCCGAGATGGTAGATAAGGGCGAGCTTGAGGCTAAGATGATAAGGGTGGAGAGCGAGCACAGCGCTCTGGCGGCCACTCTTGGAGCCGCGGCTGCAGGGGCTAGGGCTTTCACGGCAACTTCGAGCCACGGGCTCCTGTACATGCATGAGGTGCTCTGGTGGACTGCAGGGGCCAGAATACCGGTTGTTATGGCAGTGGCTGCTAGGGCCATAGGGCCGCCGTGGAACATTCACGTTGAGCACAGCGACGTCATGGATCAGAGGGACACAGGGTGGATAATATCAGTGGCCCAGGAGAACCAGGAGGCGTTTGACCTGACCCTGCAGGCCTTCAGGATAAGCGAGGACCCCAGGGTATACCTCCCCATGATAGTCACGCTTGACGGCTTCATACTGTCCCACACCGTAGCCCCTGTTGACGTGCCCTCACAAGAGGAGGTGGACAACTGGCTGCCGCCCAGGAGACAGCCCTATGTTATAACGCCCGAGAGCAACGTAGTAATGGGTAACATAGCGTCAGACGAGGACTACTTTATGATGAGGTACTCAATACAGGCGGCAATGAAGGCAGCCAAACAAGTTATAAGTGAGGTCGACCTTGAGTACGGAAAGGCCTTTGGAAGGTCTTATGGTGGACTAGTGGAGTGCTATCGCTGCGATGATGCTGATTATGTAATTGTAATAACGGGCAGTTGGGCCGGCGATGCTAAGAAAGCCGTTGACATGCTGAGGGACAAGGGCGTCAGGGCAGGAGTTGCAAGGATAAGGTTTGTCAGGCCGTGGCCCGAGGAGGATTTGAGGGACAAGCTGTCCAACAAGAGGGGAGTCATAGTGTTTGACAGAAGCGTCTCGTTCGGAAGCTATGGGCAGCTCTTCAGTGACACTGCTGCAACGCTGTACGGAACCAAGGTGTCCATAAGGGGAGTCGTAGCAGGACTTGGAGGCGTTGATGTGAGGCCTGAAGATATAATGTCTGAGGTCATGGACTTCGTAAGCAGGGTTGAGGAGAGAGGCCTTGTCTACGAGCCGCAGAGGTGGATGTTGCCTAAGAAGTATGCTCACATAAGCAAGGAGGTGGGCCTCTGATGCCCATAAGGCTAGCCGACCTTCCCAGGAGACGGTACGGCATGCCAGGGAACGCTGCATGCCCTGGCTGCCCCGAGACCATGGGGCTAAGGTACGTTAAGATGGCGCTTGGAGACAACGTAGTTTTAGTGATACCGGCCGGCTGCAGCAGCGTAATTCAGGGCATAGTACCCAAGAGCGGCATAAACTTCCCAATACTCAATATAGTCTTCGCATCAGCTGCGAGCTCTGCAGCCGGCATGGAGGCAGCGTTCGAGATGATGGGCAAGAACTACAACGTGATTGTATGGGCCGGCGACGGTGGAACCGCTGACATAGGGTTCCAGTCAATGAGCGGGGCCGCTGAGCGCAATGATAACATAATCTACATATGCGTCGACAACGAGGCTTATATGAACACGGGTATACAGAGGAGCGGTCTAACGCCATATGGTGCATGGACCACTACTACCTATGCAGGGAAGACCGAGAAGAAGAAGCCCTTACCCTTCATAATGATAGCCCACAACGTGCCCTACGTGGCAACTGCTAGCGTTGGGTATCCACAGGACTTTATAGAGAAGTTGAGGAAGGCAGCCTCCATAAAGGGCTTCAAGTATATACACCTACATGCACCATGTCCGATAGGGTGGAGGTTTGACCCAGGTCTCACCGCTAAGATAGCCCAGCTGGCGGTTCAGACAGGGGTCTTCCCCTTGTTTGAGTATGAGAACGGCAAGTTCAGGCTGAGCTCCTACAGCGGCATGTATAGAAACCCACAGAAGAGGGTGCCCCTTATAGAGTACCTCAAGCTTCAGGGCAGGTTCCAGCCTGTGCTTAAAGATCCAGAGAAGCTTAAGGGCCTACAGGAAGAGATAGACACTATGTGGCGCTGGATAGAGATGTTAGAGAAGTATGGACCACAGGCGCTAAAGTGAAAGTATGTTTAACTCTTTTACATAATTTCAAGTTTTTGTATCGAGCAGTTAAAGAGGTTTTAGCATCCATAGGTCCGCTAGGAGTGCAGGTTTTTCACCTCCAAATTACTACCTAGGTAGCTGAGCATAGGTGTTACGTGAGTGTCAACCCAACGGCAGCCTGAGGAGTTGATGAAGCTGGCTTCACAGTTTCTCACAGAGCTTGAGGCACCGTTTGTGGGCAGGCATGAGGAGTCGCTGGTGATAACGCTGGCCCTCATGACGGGCGAGCACGTGGTGCTCATAGGAGAGCCAGGCACTGCCAAGAGCGCCATAGCGAGGAGATCCGCTGACCTGCTTAACGCTAAGTTCTTCAAGTATCTCCTGACGAAGTTCACAGAGCCAAGCGAGCTCTTCGGACCCCTTGACATAAAGTCGCTCAGGCAAGGGGTCTATAGGAGAATAACCAGTGGAAAGCTGCCGGAGGCTGAGATAGCGTTCCTAGACGAGATATTTAATGCCAACAGCGCCGTGCTCAACAGCATACTCAGTATAATGCAGGAGAGAGTCTTGTATGATGGCTACACAGAGATAAAGGTGCCTCTTTGGACCCTTGTAGGGGCTTCCAACAGAGTTCCTGAGGAGCCCGAGCTTGAGGCGCTGTATGACAGGTTCCTCTTCAGGCAGAACGTCAGGCCGTTGGATGAAGAGTCGTGGGATAATCTCCTCGATGCTGCATGGAAGCTCGAGATGGGGGCCTCGCAGGCAGTTCCTAAAGTTATGTCTATGGATGACCTTAAGGCCATCAATAACTTAATGTTTAAGGTCGACCTAAGCCCCATAAAGAGCAAGTTGATAAGGCTATTCATGATAATGAATGAGAAGGAGCTCCACATAAGTGACAGAAGGAAGGGCAAGATACTGAAGGCTATAGCGGCCCACGCGATGCTCGAGGGCAGGATGCAGGCCACGGAGTCGGACCTCATAGTCCTTAGGTACACAGTACCTAAGGACATAGATGACTTTGATAAGGTAAACACGATATTGGTGGAGGAGCTTAAGACAAAGGAGAGGATACTGCGTGAGCTCGACGAGATAGCTAACAACGTTAAGAATGCCGAGAAGTCTATAAAGGAGCTCGAAGCTTTCGATCCTAGGCTTCTGGACATATACAAGAACTTGAAGGTGGCCAAAGGCAAGATTCAGAGCCTTGTACAGGACGTTGAAGATGAAGAGGTCAGGAAAAAGGCTGAGGAGGTGGACGAGATGATAGAGAACTTGACGCAGGAGATCATGATAAAGTTAAACATGTGAAAAGAGTGAGAATGATGAGTGAGAATAGCGAGAGGAGAGGCAGTGAGAAGAAGCCTCTGATGAGCGTTCACCCGGAGGTAGGCCTGATAGATGAGATAAAACTTTACCGCGGCGAGAAGGTCCTCTCTGTAGCTAAGAAAATAGCGGAGAAGGACCTCGATCAGAGGATAACGGCCGCCCTGGCCGTTGACGTCTTTTACACGTACTACTTGCCCGTGCCCCTGATACCAGAGCAAAGCGAGACTGATGACAAAGATATGAGCTTCAGGAGGTCCATAGTTTCAGCTATGGTGAAGAGTGAGAGCCTGTGGAAGTCCAAGATTTACACCACAGCGGACACCTTAACTAGCATAGTAGCTGCGGCGTCATTCATAGAGAGGCTGAACAGGCTGCTCCCACCTCCTGAGGGCTCAGGCGGGGGCAACAGGTCACAGGAGCAACAGGAGCAGCAGGAGCAGGAGGGACCTGAGTCAGGACCTCCTAACATTCAGGAGGCTGTTCAGAAGGCCGCCGAGGCCGCAATGAAGGACTCTGAGATGGCCAAGAGAATAAAGATGACGGCAGAGAGGTTAGGCGCAGGCAAAGGAAGCGTCTTCTCTCTAGAGAGCTCAGCCGAGCTGGTGTTGAGGCTTGCAAGGGAGACCGACGTGGCTAGAATACTTGAAAAGATAGAAGGTTTCAAGCTGCCCTCTGTAAAGGGCAGGAATACCACCAAGTTCTCTAAGGGTTGGATCGCAGGGCTTGAGTACGGAGGCGACATAGAGAGAATTCACTACAGCCAACTTGCGCTGCCTGATGACATTTTTTATGCAGACCTGGCCAACGGCAAGCTATTGCTTTATGAGAAGGAGTTACCAGCCTCCAGGGGTCCTATTTATGTGCTCCTTGACAAGAGCGGCAGTATGGTCGGCTCTAAGATAGACTGGGCCAGGGCCGTTGCCGTAGCTCTCTTCAAAAAGTCTATGGACGAGGGCAGGACATTCATAGTGAGGTTCTTCGATTCCATACCCTATAGCTCAATGGTAGTGAAAAGCAACTCTAAACCCAACGACGTGTTAAGGTTACTTTCGTACCTCGCTAGAGTGAAGGCGGGCGGAGGGACTGACATAACTAGGGCTGTCTCATCAGCTGTTGATGACATCGATAAGATGAAGTTGGGAGGCAAGGACAGGCCAAGCGACATAATACTAATTACTGACGGCGAGGACAGGCTAAGCCCTGAAGTTCTCCAGCGCATGTTAAAGAAGGTCAACGCGCATCTCCACTCAGTCATGATACAGGGGCATAACACCTTCCTGCAGCAGGTCTCATACAGGTATCTAACCGTTCGCAAACTTGAGCGTAAGGAAGCGCTGGAAGTTATAGACTTCAGTTAAGGCGGGGATACCCCGTAGCTTTTTACGACGTTGTCTACGTTAACCCTGTACAGGAGCTCCTCTGTAACTAGGGAGTCTCTTAGCAGCTCCGCCTCAACCTCTGCAAGCGACCACGGAGTAACTACACCCTTTAGCGCTACCCCTGGAAAGTCACTTTCTACCATAAAGTTCCAGGTGTTCAAGGAAGCAGTAGCTTTCAGCACCTCCTTCTTCCCAAATACCGTGGCAGCATAACCGAGAGAAGAGGCCATTGGAACCATATCGGGACGTGCATGATGAAATATTATCCTGTTCGAGGGCTTCACGTTAAGTCTCTTAATAACTTCGTGGGTCAAAATTACAGTATCGGGACCCACGTCCTCCAAATGGAGGTGAATTATGCAGCCCTCCTCAGCGCCAATCTTAATAGCTTCCTCCATTAACAGCTCTGACACCAGGAGACTGAGAGGCATAACCTTGTAGTGCTGTCTTCCTACCTCACCTATTCCATCAAGGGCGCCGTCCCTGCAAAGCATTAGCTCATACTGCAGAATCTCCCTGCCAAGGTTCAGGGCTTCGGATGGTTTCAGCCCCATGGATAGAAGTTTGTCGACATCTCCAGGATAAAAACCATCTATGCAAGCTACACGAAGCCCCTTGGAGCGTAGCTCAGAGCAAGTTCTTACATGTATATCGATGGATCTTAGGTAAGCATCCCTTAGGCTAGGGAGCGCTATGCCGTAGTCCCAGGGAGATACTCCAACCAGGGCTAAGAACCATCCGTTCACTTTTTGAAAGGACTCCGCGAGCTCGTTTACACTAAGGCCCTTGACAGTGTTAGCGTGTGAGTGGGCGTCAGCTATGGGCACCTTAAAGCTTTTGTCGGCATTCATATCAAAGATGCCCGAACCATGTGACGCCTCTGAGAGTATTATATTATGTTGTTTTAATAGTCCCTGTGCTGCAAGCTTAGTAGCGGCTTTAAACTTCATTAACAGCTTGGTCCTGAAAACCCTTGGGTGAGCTTAAGTGAGCTGCGATCCAAAGAAAGCTGCGGCAGCTGGCGCCGTTGAGCTTGCTAAGGAGTTCATTGCGCATGCTTCCCTAGTAGGCATAGGCACGGGAACCACTGTCAAGGAATTTCTTGTCAGGGCCTCTAGCATGCTTAGGGGCAAGAGAGTGGTAAGCTCTAGTTTATCAACGGCAATCTCTCTCAGCGACGAAGGCGTAGATGTAATATATTATCCTGCTGGTGACTCCTTAATAGACGTTTACATAGATGGAGCTGACGAAGTCACATTAAGTGGAGACATGATAAAGGGTCGGGGAGGAGCGCTGCTGGGAGAGAAGATGTTGGCGTTCTTCAGTAAGGTTAACATATTTGTTGTAGGCGAGGATAAGCTTGTTGAAAGGCTAGGCTCCAGGGGGCCCTTGCCGCTTGAGGTGGTTCCAGAGGCTTACCCTATGGTGGTGAACGAGCTCAGGTCTATGGGATTTAAGGCGCTTCCTAGGGAGGGCAGTGGCAAGGTAGGCCCCCTAATAAGTGACTGGAGAGGTATGATAGTCGACGTATACACGGGACCCATAGAGGATCCAGGAAACCTCGATATGAAGCTGCACAATATACCTGGCGTGGTTGACACTGGCCTCTTCCTTGGGATGGCGGATTATGTGGTGGTGGGCAGGAGGGACTGCAGGTATGAGGTTCTCAGGGTTACAAGGAAGACCAAGGCCTCAGCTTTACGACGCTGAGCAGGCCATAGAGTCAATGATATTGTTCAGAGGCTACCCTAAGTCGTGGGAGCCTAGCATAGCAGAGGAGGAATCCTCGCAAAGGTATGTCAAAATAAGCTCTGGAAGGCTTGAGCTATGGATTTACATGGGCGCTCACGGCGATCATATCATAGTCCCAGCAGCTCCTAGGCAGCGTACTCCCAAAAGCGCTTATGCGAAGCCCGTATACTGTAGCTGTGAGGGGTTTCAAAGGAGGTTGTTTACTGAGGACGAATTTGGGTGTACCCATGTAATTGCATTCGGCGAAGCTTTAAGGAAGGGTAGTCCTCATAGCTTGGAAGGCCTGCCCATAGGAGACTTACTTAAAATAGTGAGCGAGGTGTTAACGTTAGGGCAGAGCGTCACCTTAAGAAGGCTCCTGTATAATAGCGCACAAAAAGGCTCCTCTTAAGTCTAGTGAACTACCATCCTAGCTATGATAACGGCCGCCGCCACTACAGCGGACACTATAACGAGCGTAGTGGGCGATATCTCAATCTTAGATTTATAATTTTCGTAGAAGGCCACAAGGCCAGCAGCCGTCAGGGGTCCTGACTCCTTCCTCTTCTTACTTGAGGCGCTCTTTTTCTTGTCGGGCATAGGGCCTCGCGCCCTTAATGTTAGCTGGCGTTATTTAACTTAACTTGGGGCGAACCCTTGGAGCTCAGGTGCGTCCAGAGGGCAATGAAGGATGAGTACTTTAGCAGGGACAGCGAGAGGGGGCTCTTTCAGACATTTGCTTGGTTTATAGAAGAAGTTGGAGAACTTGGTGAGGCCCTGCTAAAGAGAGATAAGGCAGGCATCTCGGAGGAGCTTGCGGATGTCATAGCGTGGGCCATAAGCATAGCCAACCTGCTTGACATAGACGTCGAGGAGGCGTTAAGGGGCAAATATGGACGGGAGCTTGCTAAGGCCGGCTGCTGCGAAGGCGCAAAGAGCTAACCATATCATATAGTGAGCGTGGATCTTTCTCTACAAGGGTGCCATTAACTATGCCATCAGCTCCAGCCTCAGCTATAGCTGCGGCGATCTCAGGTGAGTTGATGCCACCACCAACTATCAGAAGGCCATCAAAGCCGGCTGAGTTAAGCGCTGCCCTAACAACTCTGATAGAGCTAGGCGGTATGGGCTGTGGAGCGCCGCTTCCTGCCTCTAGGTAAATCAGCGAAGCCCCCATCATAGCACTTGCCAGGGCATAGGCGGCCAGTATGTCGCTTCTCTCATAAGGTATAGGCCTCGCCCTACCTATGTAGCCTGCGGCGCCGCCGTATCCAACTATTATATAGGCTGTTGGGATGGGCTCTATACCCATCCTCAGTACTATGGGGGCTGCCTGGGCCTGAACGCCCGTAACGTAATATGGGTCATCGCTGTTCACAAGAGTCATGAACAGTACGGCGTCGGCATGAGGCGTTAAACCGTTGATGTTTCCTGGGAACAGTATTACGGGAAGTCCAGACTTCTTGACAGCCTTAACAACCTCTGACAGCAGGGGCTCGTAAACTCCTAGCGAGCCTCCTATCAGGATTGCCGTAGAGCCCGCGTCAGCTGCTGTCATAGCTATTCTTTCGGCTTCCTCGGGTGAGGTCTTCTCAGGATCTATGAGGGTCAAGTGTATCTTGCCTTTTTCATCCCTCTCTGAGAGCAGCATCCTCAGGACTTTTCCTATCTTCAAAGCTCCCTTCCTCTGAGTCGGCTTGAGAAATTAAGCACTTCCTAAATTTTAAATGTTATTCCTCCTCTCCCTCCTCGCCGCCCTCGTTCTCGCTTTCACTGCTTTCCTCAGAGGTCGGGCGTGAGCACTCATCTAGGCGGTTTTCGTAGGCCAAGTCGGATATTTTATTATACACGTCAACCCTGTCAAGGGTTACTGGAACCTTGAGCTCGCAGTACAGGTGGCAGGTGCCGCACTTAGCTATTGCTAACTTCTCGTCAGCGGAGTCTAGCTTTTTGAAGTCAACAGTTAATGTCATAGCGCCACAGCGGGGGCACTGGAAGTACCTTGAAGGCTTCCTTACTCTTTTGACTTGTTTAATTCTCCTCTTCCTTCTTCTTGCCACCCTTGCCACCCATCTGTCTCACTCCTTGACGAAGTTAAATAGCTCGCTGAATCTAAGCCTCTTCACATCTTAAGGTAATTGAACTTGATAGGGTGGCGGATCCCTAACTGGGCTTCAATAACCTGGCAAGGCAAGTAGTGCCTCGAAGTGAAGTAAGTGGTGCGGCGGCCGGGACTCGAACCCGGGACCTCCGGCGTGGCAGGCCGGCGTCCTAGTCCAAGCTAGACTACCGCCGCACCAGTTGAGTTACCTATAGCTCCCCTTTTTTAAGCTAGCTTCTATCTTAGTGCGCGGTGAGGGTATTGCCCCTAAAGCCTTTCGAATGGACCTACAGCTGCACAAAGGTACACTTCGGACCTAGCTCCGAAGAGTCATTGAGGGGCTACATTAAAGGTGTCAGGAAGGTCGTTATAGTGACGGGCAGGGTTGCAGCCAAGGCCAGTGGGGCGCTCGACGATGTCATAGCTATACTGAGAGATAATGGGGTAGAATATTCGATATTTGATAGGGTGGTTGCCAACCCGCCTTCATCGCTTGCAGATGAACTAGCAAAGTACACTAAGGACTTTGGGGCTGAGGCCCTAATAGCGATAGGTGGAGGAAGCACTATAGATACCGCTAAGGTTGCCTCAGCCATAGTTGCTAATGGTGGCGTTGCCCTGGATTACCTTTATGGTAAGCGGCGTGCTCAGACATGTTTACCAGTTTACGCAGTGAACTTAACTCATGGAACTGGATCAGAAGTTAATCGCTATGCCAATATGACAGATGTCACCAGAGGCGATAAGCTTGGCAACGAGGTCTGCTACCCTAAGGCTGCCTTTGACGATCCGAGGTACACGATCTCTATGCCCATGGAACAGGTCCTTTGCACTACCTTTGATGCGCTATACCACGCCTACGAGGCCGCTACAACAGTGGGAAGCTCGCCGTTGGTCTGGGCTTTGGCTGAGGAGTCCATAAGAAGGATTGCTGAGAACTTGCCCCTGGCAGTGGCTAACCCTAAGGATGAGACTCCAAGGTACTGGCTCATGTATTCATCTATGATATCGGGCGTCGCAATAGACCTCAGTCCAACAAACATAGTACATCAGATAGAGAACATATTAAGCGGCCTGGTGCCCTCACTGCCCCATGGATGTGGCCTGGCGATAATAGGGCCCGCCTTAGCGCCAATAATACACTCTGCCTCCCCCGAGATATCTACAAAGCTTCTGAGAATACTAGAACCCTCTGGGAACATAACAGCGGAGACGGCCGGCGACATACTTAGAAGGTTTGCAGAGTCCGTTGGATTCAACAAGAGGCTCGGCTATTACGGCATAGGTAGGGACATAGTGAGGGAAGCCGTGAGGAGGGCGTTCAGCAACCCAATAGTAGCTGAGAGGCTTAGAACCAGGCTTGGAAGGATAAACCTTGATGAACAAAAGCTGACGGAGCTCTTAACGTCTATGATTTAACCTTTAACGTAGTCCTTCCCTATGAGCTCCCTCGCCACTATGTACCTCATTATGTTCTGCGTTCCCTCAGCTCCGACAAAGTACGACAGCACGCCCAGGAGGTTCCTGAACACGTTAGCTTCCTCGGTGTAGGCAAGCGCTCCGTAGGTCTTCATTAGCACCTCGGCAGCATTTAGTGCAGTCTCGACCGCCTCTATCTTAGCGGCTGAGGCCCAGTAGTCAAGGTCATGGGGTCTCAGGCCGGCCTCCTTCTTTATGTAAATTCTGTCAGCCACCTGCGCCGCCTTGTAGACAAGTAGTCTGGCGGCCTCGAGCCTTGAAGCCACCTCAGCTATTGGGAAGCTGACGCCCTGGTAGGAAGCTATCGGCTTGTCCCCAAAGAGTTTGCGCTCCCTGGCGTAGCTAATTGCGGTCTCTAGGGCCCACTGGGCAGCGCCTACGTTTGCCGCGCTGACGAGGACTCTGGCCAGTGAGAAGCCCTCCATAGCTATATAGAACCCTCTTCCCTCCTGACCAATCACGTATCTGCTCTCCACAGGGGTTCTGTTGAACTTGAGGGTGCCAGTGGATATAGCGTGCCTTCCTATAGTGTTAAGTATCGTGTACTCAAAGCCCTCAGGCCTCCGGCCCTTGTAGTTGCCTACGAAGGCAAACCCTGTGAGCGACCTGTGGCCGGGCTCGGGCGAGGTGCGAGCTATTAGGTACCAGGAGCCCAGGTCCAGCTGCTCCATGGCTTCCCTGACACCACTTATGTAGACTTTCTCTCCTGAAACCCTGTAGAGACCGTCGCTTTCCTTTATGGCTGAAGTCCTCTCCCCAGCTACATCGCTGCCTCCCGTCGGCTCCGTGGAGGCTATACCAAAGAATGCCCTGCCCTTGCCTACTAGGGGCAGTATTTCCTGTTTAACTTCCTCGTTGCCATAAAGATAAAGTATATAGGGCCATGCGTTGTTAAGCAACGTAAAGACGGCCGTTGCTACAGCGGGGTCATTGTAAGCCACTTCCTCAACAGCCAGCGCTGCTAGCAAGAAGTTGCCCCCCTGCCCTCCATACTCTTCTGGCACTGGGATCGCAAAGAGGCCCTGCTCGCCCATTTTATGGATCAGGTCTGTAGGTATCATCTTCTTGGCATCCATGTCACTCCATATAGGAGCTAGCTCCTTGGAGAGAAACTCATGAACGGACTGTTTGAACAGCTTCTCATCCTGAGATAGCTCAAAGTCCAACACGTTCACCAATGTAGCCCAGGAGGGGAAAATATTAAGTGTTACCAAGTTAGCTGTCTAGTTACCTTCGCCGCAGCTAGAGAGTATTGAGGTTATCAGGTCACCACACTCCTTTACAATAACTTCAGCGGTTTCTGATCCATGATTAGAAGCCTCAAGGAGCCCCTTAACCGCCTTGCAGAGAAGGCGTTCATAGTTAAGGCCAAGTTTTTTCAGCGTAGCCTCGCTTACTGGTAGGGAGGTTGTTCTTATGAATGGAAGATAGTCGTCGCTGACAGCTGCCCTAATGTAGATGCCTGTAGAGTTAATGATTACTTCGCGCCCTTTGCCTATATCAATAGATACCTCATAGTCTCCTGGCGGTGGCGCTAGGCACAGTATAAGTTCAAGTCCTCCTTTACTGAGGCAGCGGCAGCTCATTATTTATCCAGGTATGGGTCCTCTCTGGTAGACTTTAAAAGTGAGTCAGCACTACCCACTGCAAGGTGTAAATATTGAGCTCCCCGCTCAGCAAGCTTGAAGAGATCTCAAGGACATCTAAGAAGGGAACTGTATCGCTGCAGGTGTCTTCCATGATATCTGAAATCATGGAGCTTAATGGTGCTGTAGACCAGGTAGCAAGATATGTAGAGTGCTTGGCTTCGGCTAAGGGAGGCTGCACTCAGCTCAACGGAACCTCTCTCTGTTCCGCGAGCTGCGGCGAGACCTTCTATATGAATGACTCTGGCCTACTCAAGATATGGAAGGTGGGCGCCAACGCGATATCAATAGTTAGGGGGCCCGACACTTTCCTTGTTAGCACTAAGAACTTCAGCGTCCAAATAGACCAGACATCCTATAGGGCTAGGCTGTGGGGCTCCTCAATAAGCGGTCAGCTCACCCAGGAACAGCTCATTAAGGATTCTCAGTTAATTCTTCAGGCAATAAGGAAGCTCCTGCCCAAGGTGAAGACTTTAGCGGACTCCTTAGGCCAGTGCGCCCGCTCCCAAGGTATTAAGTGCTAGGCCTTGAAGCTTTACTAGATAAGCCTTTTATTATACTACGAGTTGATGGCACCTTGGGTTAAGGATGGCTAGAGTAGGCGTCATAGGCCTAGGCGTCATGGGCTATAGAATAGCGGCTAACCTAGCCAAGGCAGGTCTTCTCATAGGAGTTTACAATAGGACGAAGGCCAGGGCTGAGGACTTTCATAGGTCGTATCCTCAGGTAGAGGTATTTACAACACCTTCGGACCTTGCAGACAACGTGGACTACGTAATTACTGTACTCTCCGACGATAATGCTGTAAGTGCTGTGGTTAGGAGCCTACTGCCCCACCTCAAAGGTAAGGTGCTCATAGACATGTCAACTATATCACCCACTACCAGCGTTTCGCTGGCAAAGGAGGTCAGTAGCGCTGGGGGAGTGATGTTTGACGCGCCTATTATGGGCACATCCGTCGACGTCGAGCAAAAGAGGATAACGGTTCTTGTAGGAGGACCGAAAGACCGCTATGCAGAGGTCGAGGCTATACTAAGCAGCACCAGCGGCAGGGTTGTCTACGTGGGGCCTAACGGCATGGGGCTTTACATGAAGTTAACCGGAAATATGATATTTGCCATATTTATGAATGGCCTTGCGGAAGCCATAAACTATGCTTTGAGGGCAGGACTCTCGCCAGAGCAGGTAGCAGACTTATTCCTTAACATCAGTGGTACTAGGTCCCCCAGCAGCTCACTTAAGGTTCCTAAGATGCTGAACTCTGATTACAGCGTACAGTTCGCCCTTAAACATATGAGAAAAGATACCGAGATTATGGTCAGGGAGGCGCAGAAGTTGGGCGTGCCGATACCATTGACATCATTGGTATCTAACATGTTCAGGATGTCCGAGGGGCTAGGGCTAGGGGACTTCGACGTTTCAGCTATAGTGGAGCTTTACAGAAGGCTCTCCCAGCAGCGTTAGTCGCGACTTCTTCCTAATCTTTCATGCGCTTTTGCAAGCTCCCCAGTGACTTGGGAGGCTAGGAGGTTAAGCTCGCCGGCTAAAGCTACGGCTGCGACTATCTCTGCAAACTTAAGCGCGTTGACCCCTGCAGGGTTCCCACCGCCGGCCACTCCCAGGAGTTCCAGGGCCTCTCGCTGAGTTGGAAGCCATGTTCCACCGCCAACAGTGCCCACCTCAAGGCTGGGAAGAGTGACCGATATGTAAAGGTCCTTCCCTCTGACCTCGGTCCAAGTGTAAGCCATGCTACTTTCAACCACTTGAGCTACATCTTGACCTGTAGCGATGAATATGGCTGCTATTACGTTGGCTACATGTCCATTAAAGCTGGGGCTGCCGGCCACCGCGTTGCCAAGAAGGTTCTTTGACTTATTTATAAAATCTATGTCCTCAGGCGTAGTCCTCATGACATCCCTTAGCACGTCACCCTTAACTATGGCCTCTGAAACCACGTACTTACCTCTTCCTAAAAGCCTGTTTATGCTACTTGGCTTCTTATCGCTGCAGAGGTTGCCGCTGACGCTGAGGCAGCGGTGCTCACCTTTGTAATACCTGTCCATGTAGTTGCAGAGCAGGTCAGATGCTATGGTGGCCATGTTCATACCCATGGCATCACCTGTTCTGAAGACAAACCTTGGCCAGAGAATGTTGCCTACAATATACGTCTGTACGTCAACTAGCTCGCCGTGACGAGTGACTTTCTTAACCTCATCCTTTAGGGCGTTTATGTTATCCTTTATCCAGGAGGCCAACGATTGGGCTTCGAGCACGCTTGGGGTCCATATTATGGGGGCCCTCGTCATGCCATCATATAACACCTTTGACCTGGCGCCCCCGCTCATAGTTATTGCCTTTACTCCCCTGTTGACTCCTGCTACGAGCGCTCCCTCAGTAGTAGCCATGGGTACATAGAATTCGCCTCTGGCATAGTCCCCCTGCACTTTGAGCGGCCCGACAACGCCTAGAGGTATTTGCGCCGCGCCTATGGGGTTCTCTATATTGTGCCCAACGACGCCTACGAAGTCTATAATTGTAGAAGCTATAGAGGTTAGCCTCACGTTGTACTTCTTTTCAAGAAATAGCCTTCTTACTAAGGCAGCTAAGTTAGGGTTACCGAGAAAGGAGTCCAGCTTGCTGAAGCTAAGCTCCCCAGATTCAAGTTTAGAAAGGGCTTCTTCAACTTTGGAGCTCAGCCCCTCCTCAGACATCAGGTACACCCATAGAGGGCCTAAACTTCAGTGCATAGTATATTAGCCCTGCCTCCCTGTCCACTCTAGTCCTTCTCAGCACGGCCTCAACTTCTAGACCCTTCTTGAGCTTCGAGGGGTCCGTTATGTCCGTCAGCTCAGCCACGACCTTGGTGACTCCAAGGTCTATTAGCCCCACATATATGGGGGAGTACTCTTTGTGCCCTCAGGGACCGCGTAGACAGTGGTGTACGAAATCAGCTTACCCCTCTTGGGCAGGTCTATGGGCTCCAGGTCGCGGCTGCCGCAGTATGGGCATGCCTGCCTTGGAGGGAAGTGCACACGGCCACAGGCCTTGCACTTGGCTCCCTGGAGCCTGTAAAGGGAGAGCTTCATCCTCCAGTACCTAGGAACTGAGAGATCCATGGACATCTCACTCCACCCCCTCTACAAGTGCAACATAAGAGTTAGAGCCCACGCCATTGATTGATATGGCCAGCCCCTTCCTGGCACCCCTCACCTGCAGCCCTGGGAACTTGCCAGCTACCTGTAGGGCCACCTCGGCCACCTGGTAGACACCTGTGGCCCCTATGGGGTGTCCCCGAGCCTTGAGGCCTCCGCTGGGGTTCACCACTGGCCCTTCCCCACCTAAGGAGAACCTGCCGCCGGCCACTAGTTCTGCTGCCTTGCCACGGGGCGCCAGCCCTATAGTTTCAAGGGTGAGTAGTCCCATTATTGTGAACGAGTCGTGAAGCTCTATAACGTCAACATTGTCAGCTGAAGCTATGTTCTGAAGCCTTCTGTACGCTTCAGCTAGGCTATCTATTATAAGCGGGTCGTCAGCCAGCTCTAGGGATCCAAGGCCTGAGGCTGACTCGACAGCAGTTATTCTGGCCAGAGGGCTCTTGGAAGAGTCCTTGCTGGAGAGCACCAGGGCTGCTGCGCCATCGCCTAGAGGGTAGCTGTCAAGCAGAGTTATGGGGTCTGCCATAACTTGCGACTTGGGTACCCTATCTGGCTTTATGGCAAAGTTAAGCATTGCGTAGGGGTTCTCCTTGGCGTTGTTGTGCATTAGCGCGGGCCAGTAGGACAGCAGATTACGATCAACATTGTATGTATCCATGTAAATTCTAGTAAGCATGGCGGCATCAGCGGCAAAGCCCACGTTATAGAAGGCTCTGCTGTTAGAGTCAAAGACCATTTGCAGCTGTCTGTAAGTCTTTGAGCTCTGGAACTCTGTGACCTTTTCGACGCCCACTACTAAAACTTTATCAGCCATATTGGACTCTATTAGGGAGTGCGCTACGGCGACGGCAGCTAGGCCTGAGGCCTCGCCAGCCTCTACCTTTATAGCTCTAGCCCCTCTGAGCCCTAAACTTAGGGCAAGGTAGCCTCCGAGGTCAAGTTGCTCGTCCTGCACGCTGCCGAGCGCGTTAGACACGACAATGTAATCTATTCCCGAGGCGCCTCCGGCCTGGTCAATGGCGCTGAAGGCCGCCTCTGCAGCCAGCTGGAAGAGGCTCTTCTCGTAGTGCCTCTCCACCTTCACCATTCCAGCGCCCTCTATGTACGAGACCATGTTTTCACCCCTTACTTAATCGTAAAGATTATGCCCCTGCTCTTTGAGTAGAAGCCATAGTCAACCACTATCTTGCGCAAGGTACTGCTCAACCGTGGGCGCTAGGGCTCTCTTCTCCTCAATGGCATCTGTGACAACTATGGAATACGCGTCGCTGCCTGCGCCGCTGCCAAAGGGTGCCAGAAGAATTCTGTCTCCTGGCTTGGCTTTGTCAAGAACCTTTGCAAGTCCTAGAAGTGCACTGGCATTATACGTGTTACCTATCATAGGCGTCACCAGGCCTTCCTTAAGTTGATCCATAGTGAAGCCCAGGTCCGTGCCAACCTTCACTGGGAACTTGCCGTTGGGCTGATGGAATATGGCGTATTTGAAGTCACTGGGCCTCAGGCCTGTCCTCTCAAAGAGCGCCTTGACGGCATTCTCTATATGATAGAAGTAGGCCGGCTCTCCCGTGAAGCCCTCGCCGTGAAGGGGATAAGGCTCCTGGGCTCTCCTCCAGAAGTCAGGGGTATCCGTTACGAAGGTAACGGAGTCCTCAATTATAGCGGCCGAACCCCTCTCGGGACCTATGACAAAGGCCGCAGCGCCGCTGGCTGCCGTGAACTCCAGCACATCACCTGGGTTTGCCTGTGCTGTGTCACTGCCAATAACAAGGCCATACCTTATGAGGCCTGAGGCCACCATTCCTTGCAAGGCCCTCATGCCCTCGCTCGCGGCCCTGCAGGCGAACTCAAGGTCACTAGCCATAGTGTATGGGGTAATGCCGAGTGCCTCAGCAATTATAGTTGCGCTGGGCTTAACGGCATAGGGCTTAGACTCCGTCCCAAAGAATACAGACTGTATGTCGCTGGGCTTTATTTGGGCCCTAGCTATGGCATTCCTAGCAGCCTCGTAGCCCATGGTGGTGGAGTCCTCGTCGGGGCCAGCGACGGCCTTCTCCTCCACGGCTAGCCCCTTATACTGCTCTGGATGCCAGCCCCAGATTCTGGCTATCTCACTCATAGGAAGCCTGTAGGCTGGTATATAGGCCCCCCAGCCATGTATGCCGGCTCTAGGTCCTGCCACGAATAGCACCGCGGGACCCTTGCCCTGCGGGTTTAAAAGTATATAGACATTTGACCGTAACTCTATAGACAGTTGTCTAAACAAGCCTTCTCATAAAGATTCTTAAGCGGGTCTCCTTGCTCTATGCCTCCTGGCTGTGGGCCCGTAGCTCAGCCAGGTAGAGCGGCGGGCTCTTAACCCGTAGGCCGCGACGCCTAGCCGCGGGCGGAGGTCCCGGGTTCGAATCCCGGCGGGCCCGCCACAGCCCTGAAGGGCTCCTTCACTTCGTGGTATTTACTTTGAGTCTTATCCCGCGTCGCCCCAAGGGGCTCCAGGACGACCTCACATAATGTCGCATCTTTTAAGGAAGGTCATAAGGAGGGGAGCTTAACGCCGAATAGCTGCTAGGAGAAACGATAATAATAGCGATGGAGTAAAGCGCTTCATGGAGGCGAACATATGGTTACTACGAGGTTTTGAAAACTCGTATCATTATTTTGTATAATTAGTAGAATCTGCCTCCTTACCCAGAGCTACTCATGATGGTTGTGGCTAAAGGGAACTTGCGAGAGCTCATTTCTTATTACTATTGGCGTTTAGCTGCGCTTCGCGGCCACGCCAGCTATATATGTACTGATCTCCTCCAGAGGCCCCTCTTTACTTCGCAGCTCCTTAAGGGTTTCTTTGCATATTAAGTTGAAAGGCTTGCATCGAATAGCGGGTAGGTTAGCGCTCACGAACTTAATCCCACTAATATTAAAGGAAACCTTTAATAATACTTTTAAAGTTCTTTAGCATAGCACCTTGATTTATTTTAAGTTACTCCAATAACACTTAATAGCTTAGGTTGAAAACAATACAGCACGAGACTAAGGGAGGTGCGTGGTAGATGTCCAAGCTCCCGGCTGTAAAGGTAAAGGATCCGACCACGGGCAAGGAGGTAGAGCTCTCGCCCATAAAGGTCTGGACTCTGGCTCCCAAGACCAGGAAGGGCGTCAAGATAGGCCTCTTTAAGAGCCCTGAGAGCGGTAAGTTCTTCAGGGCTAAGGTCCCGGACGACTACCCAGCCAAGTAACTGGCTGGTACTAAGGTAAACACACGATAGAAGGTAGCAAAATACTTTCTTTATTTTTGCGGTTCTTTTTCTTTAAGCCTTATTCTGCTGAGTGTTGGCATTTAGAACATTTATTATTACCTGGACAAGATGCTGCGGCTTTGTATACCACTTGTCATAGGTGTACTTCTGCCCCTTGAACGTCAGCTCTACATTATCGTCGGCATCGCGTATGCTCATGAGCTCGGATCCCTCGCGAGTTATTGAGAGGGCGTTCTTACCCTTGCTCTCGACCTTTATGTTATACTTGCCTGCATCCTTGGAGAGCATCTCTCTGACCTGAGAGAGGTACTCGCTCATTTATGTTCACCTAGGAGCTCAGATTTAAGCAACCTTATAACCTTTTTGTTATATGTGTCCCTAAATTCAACTCATTTAATATTAGGGCTCCAAACTAGCTGAGAGGGGCAGTTAATGGTTTCGGCAGACGACGTGAAACAAGTTCTAGTTGTTGGAGCTGGCACGATGGGCCACGGAATAGCCGAAGTCTTTGCCATGGCAGGCTACAAGGTGTTCTTGGCCGATGTAAATAAGCAGATACTCGATTCAGCACTGGAGAAAATTAGGTGGAGCCTCTCAAAGTTAGCTGAGAGGGGGCAGTTAAAGGAGAGCGTAGACTCAGTGATGTCAAGGATAACAACCATTATAAGTGTCAACCCTGACGGTAGCTTCAGTAATGATCTGGCAGTAGTCACCTCGCAGGCCGACATGATGATAGAAGCAGTAACTGAGAGGCTAGATGTGAAACAGGCTCTGTTTAGGTTTGTTGATCAACACAGGAAGGGCAAGATTATAATGGCTACTAATACCAGTAGCCTGCCCATAACTGAGATAGCTTCAGTCACATCATCGCCCGAGCTCGTAGTGGGCATGCACTTCTTCAACCCACCGCCCTTAATGCCGTTAATAGAGATCATAAGAGGCGAGAGGACCTCTGATGACGTAGTCCAGAGCGTTGTAGATCTTGCTAAGAGAATAGGGAAGCAGCCTGTTGTAGTCAACAAGGACGTGCCGGGCTTCATAGTTAACAGGATACTTGCAAGGTTCCTCAACACGGCCTGTTGGCTGGTTGCCAAGGGCAGGGCCTCCGTACTGGAGGTTGACTCAACGGTTAGGTTCTCCCTGGGATTCCCAATGGGGGCATTTGAACTGGCGGACTACAGCGGCATAGACGTCTTTTACCTGATAGCAGTGGCTATGACTCAGAGAGGATTTAAGCAAACTCCATGTCCACTTTTTGAACAGATGTATAAGGCTAACACCCTTGGCATGAAGACTGGCAAGGGCTTCTATGAGTATCCCAAGCCCGGGGCCTACGTGAGGCCGCAGATACCTAAGGACCTCGCCGGCAAGGTAGATCCGGTGACGCTCATAGCTGGCGCTGTGAACGAGGCCGCATGGCTGCTCGAAAATGGTATAGCCACTAAGGAAGACATAGATAAGGCCGTTAGGCTGGGGCTAGGGTGGCCTAAGGGAGTCTTTGAGCTGGCAGATCAGTACGGCATAGATTCCATAGTTGCCGCGCTTGATCAGCTGAAGCAGGATATAGGCCCTGAGTACTCCCCAGAGCCCCTGCTCACTCAAATGATCTCTCAGGGGACTCTGGGGGTTAAGACTGGCAAGGGCTTCTATGAGTACGGCCATTACGAGGAGGTAGCTAAAAGCACTATTTTAGTAAGGTACGAGAAGCCCATAGCATGGATAATACTCAACAGACCCAATAAGTTGAATGCCATTAATGTTGATATGATCAACGAGCTGTCCCAGACACTTGATGAAATAGAACAGAACCCAGACGTCAGAGTAGTTATACTGACAGGCTCTGGCAGGGCATTCAGCGCTGGGGCTGACATAACTGGCTTCGCGGGGATAACGCCCATACAGGCTGCCATATTCTCGAGGAAGTTCCAGGAGCTTACGCTTAAGATGGAGTACTACACGAAGCCTATCATTGTAGCCATAAACGGTTATGCCCTAGGAGGTGGCCTTGAAATAGCGATGAGCGGAGATATAAGGATAGCCGCGGAAACTGCAATGCTCGGCCAGCCCGAGATAAACTTAGGCTTCATACCAGGTGCTGGTGGAACTCAGAGACTTCCCAGGCTGATTGGAAGGAGCTCAGCCAAGCTGCTGATATTCACCGGTGACATGGTATCAGCCAAGGACGCTAAGGAGTTAGGCTTGGTAGACTACGTGGTGCCGCCGGAGAGGCTTGAGCAGGAAGCTAGGAGCCTTGCGCTTAAGCTTGCAGAAAAGCCTCCATTAGCGCTTCTGGCCGCTAAGCTAGCAGTTGAAATGGGCCTCGAATCTAATATATGGGCTGGCCTGGCTCTTGAGTCTCAGCTCTTCGGCTTACTTTTCAGCACTAAGGACGTTGCTGAGGGGGTTTCGGCGTTTCTAGAAAAGAGAAAGCCGTCATTTAAGGGAGAGTGAATCTCGTCAAGATATCATTTTCAAGACATAATTTAAAGTTATAATTTAGCAACTTCATCAACGCAAGGCCAATGTCGGACTTTCTCTTTTTAATTGATTTTAGGTGATTATCGCCTTGGCGCTACTTAGCATTTCGTTTAAAAGGAGGTGGCGCATCTATCCTAGATGGCCGGGTGAAGCAGCCGGGTCGTCTAGCGGCCCAGGATGCGGGGCCTTGGACCTCAGAGGGAGGAGCCCCCGTGACCGGGGTTCGAATCCCCGCCCGGCTACCATCTTTTCATATAAGTCGTACTTCAACATTCATGGAGCTAAGCTCATCCATCAGCGCCTTTCTTATGGATGAGTTAACGCTCTTCTTTTCAATCAGGGCTACGCGGGCGCCCTTGGGGAGAGACTTCTCCGCAGCCTGTCTTAGAACTCCAGGAGCCAGCTCACCCAGGACATGCTTTGAAAGTATGTGACCCATGCATATCTCGGAGGAGAGCTCAAGTTCCGTGAACTTCGCCGGGTAATGAGTGGAACCAAGTCCCAAGACTGGGCTACACTCCTGGGGGGCCTCAGAGGACTGTATGACGTCCGCCACAGCGTTAGCCATGGCCTTCAGTGCCAGCTCATCGTTCCACTCCCTGATGGTGCTGCCAATTTCTATGAAGACAAGCGGCTTCCTGTTAGTGGTGGGGCCATGATGCGTTGCCTCAAGAGAGATGGAGTATGCCTCTAGCAAGCCTAGGTCTTTAGCATGATAATAGTACCTTCGCAGGAGAGCCTTGGCTAAGGGAGCCGGCGCAAAGGAAAGCTCTGCTGGCCTGCCCCCAAAGGGAGCCTTAGCCGTCGGATTCCCCGTGAAATGTAGTGTAAGCGACTTCTTGCCGCTCTCAGATTCATGCCTTGATAGAACTATTGCGGCGTCTGCGTTAGGCTCGGGTGTCTTATCTAAAAACTCGAACTCTGTTTGATCAACATCAAAACCGGCTATTACGGAGCTCTCAGCCCTGTAGCATATGGGAGCTGCAGGGCATTCTGCTGGCTTTGCGCCTACAAGGTTTATTAAAATTTTTGATGCCTTGACGCCCACAGGGTCCCTGAGCGAGAACACCACTGAAAGCATGTGCAGCGCCTTCTTTTAGGGAGGAGGCTGCATAGCATAAAATAAGGCTTCTTTAGGTCTGTCAAGCTGGGCGGAACCAGCTAATGAGCACGTCAAAGGTCACTTTTAACATAGTATACGAGGATCCAAGTTTAATAGTTAAGGGGCTTGAAGCCATAAAGAGAGGTCTAGAGAGGGCGAACTGTATAATGACCGTTGGTCCCTCGTGGATAGTGGCCTCATGTAGAGGCACCTTTGTTAAAGCCCTTGCGCTACTTCCCGAGGGCATAGGGGGACCTTTGAGGTCTCACAGCTCTATAACGGTGACTGCGGAGGGCGAGCCTGACGAGTTAGTTGCAATTTCCGGATTAATCCTCGAGATAGGTAAATCGACGGGCGGTGGAGTTCTCCTCTTGCACGAGTAAAGCGGCAATTTAGGGAGCCTTCGCGAGAATTAAAGTGACCCTAAGTACGCTGCTTTAAATCTAGCCCTTAATATAAATTGCTCGGTGAGCAGCTTGACTAGGATAGTGATTATTGGTTCTGGAGCTGCCGGAATGTCGGCAGCTTCAAGGGCCAAAAGGCTTAAGCCATCGAATGAGGTAATAGTTATTGACTCTAGCAGGTGGGTAAGTTTTGCGTTCTGTGGGCTACCTTACCTAGTCGGTGGCGAGGTTAAAGATCTCGACGAGCTCCTATACTATCCTCCAAGCGAGTTCACTAAGAGGGGAATAGACCTTAGGCTTAACAAAACAGTAGTCGAGGTCGACCCAGACTCCAAGAAACTCACATACGTGGATAATAGCAGTGGGGCTAAGGAAAGCCTTGAGTGGGATAAGCTTGTTCTCGCTACCGGTGCTAGGTCCAAAGCACCCAAGCTTTGGCCCGAGATAAAGGAGGCTAGGAATGTGTTCTACATAGTGCACATGGAGTCAGGTCAACAAATAAGAGATTATGCAAGGCACCTGGGGCCGGGCAAGAGGGCCGTAGTTATAGGTGCTGGTTACTTGGGCCTAGAGATGGCCGATAACTTAGCCAAACTGGGGCTTAAAGTTACTATTGTGGAAGCCCTAGGGCAGGTGGCCCCAAGGATGCTTGATCCCGAGCTAGCCAAGATCGTGGAGGACAATATAAGGTCCAAAGGAGTGGAGGTGGTAACAAGTGCGGCAGTTGAAAAGTTCAATATAACAAACGGAGTAGCCACGGAGGTTGTCACCAGCAAAGGCACTTATCAGGGTGATATGTTCGTTGTAGGTGTTGGCATTGAACCTAACAACGAGCTAGCTAAACAGCTAGGCCTTAAGCTAGGCCAGAGCGGTGGTGTAATAGTCGATGAGAGAACGCTTACTAGCAACCCTGACGTCTACGCGGCAGGTGACGTCACGGAACATAAGGATCTCGTCACTGGACAGCTGGTTTGGAGGCCGTTTGCCCAGATAGCCAACAAGATGGGGCACGTCACTGGTAGCAACCTAGGAGGCGTGGACTCGGTCTTCCTTGGAAGCGTCGGCACCTCAGCCTTCAAGGTATTTGACGTCGTAGCGGCAAGGACTGGCCTAAGCGCATCAGAGGCCTCCAGGGCCGGCTTTAAGCCAGTAGAAGTATCGCTGAACGCCGGCACGAAAGCTCACTATATACCAGGAGGCAGCAAGATGACGCTTAAAGTAGTGGCCGATGAAAAAACTGGGAGGCTGCTTGCGCGCAGGCGGTGGGCTTTGACGAGAGCGCTTTCTGGAGAATAAATGTTGTGGCCTCGCTGTTGACCAGGAAGGGCACTGTATGGGATCTCTTTAACGCAGACTATGGTTATCAGCCCCTGCTATCACCGGTGTGGGATCCCTTAGTAATAGCTGCCAGGCTTCTCATGAGGACCTTCGGCGAGAAGCCGTGGTAAAGCGCGACACGAGCCAAGGGTTTCTTAGCCAGCAGCTAACCTTATGAAAACTACCTTTACAACTTGAGCCTTTAAGGTTGCTATTATTTTAATAGCGTCACGTTGAAGCAATAGCTGGAGTTTTATGAAGACAAGGAATGCGCGACTAAAGTAAGTTTTAGGTAAACGCACCACTGCGTCTGCAGTTCAAAATTGGTGACACTCATTATCATAGTTACCAAAGTACAAATGCTATAGGTGAGCTTTGCTATCCGGGCGTTTCTATAGTTACTAATACCTCTGAGCCGTCAGTCAGGTTTAGGAGGTCCCTAAGTTTAACCTCCGCTATAAGTTCTATAACATCGCTTTTGTACACGGTTATTTCTGGCCTCACTATAAAAACTTTGACCGTACAGTTAAGGAGCGCAGGATAAGCTAGAACCCTTCCAAGTCTCATGCCAGGAACCATGGGAGGCTCTATTATAATAGGGTCGATTCTACTTAATGTATTAGAAAGTGCGTCGACGTAAAGTTCCTCCACCTTGAGGTTAAGGGTTCCTGGAAAAGGAGTAAAGCCTAGGGCCTTCCTTATGTTCTTAGCATATAGGTTGACGAAGAACTCGCCTTCGCCTAAACCGCTGAACACTCTGGCCTTTATGTTTACCTTCAACCTTTCATCACAGTAAAGAGTCAAGGTCTCAATAATTTTTAAAGTCCCTTGGAACCCGCTTCACCTAAGGTGCCATTAGGCATTGAATGCGAGGAGGCTTGCTGCGAATATTATGACTTCCCTAATAATTATGATGTTCATTATTAGCGTATTGGCGCTCTCTTTGCAACCTTACGCCTTTGCAGAGCTGCCTTTTAGCGTATCCCCTCCGAGCGCCACCAACGGAACCCTTACGGTAAGCAACCTGTTTTACTATATGGAGCTTAACCTACACAACGGTTTAAGGGCCTCCTCGTGGCTTGTTAATATTACATCTCCCTCGTTACTTCCAATAGTCCCTACGGGCAACACAGAAGTGCCGAGCCCTCTGATATCAATATCTCCTCCTAACTCAACGAAAGTCCTGCTGCCAGGTAACCTATCCTCAACTACCTGGCTGGCTGTCGTGGTGCAGAGCACCAACAACTCCGAGACCTTGAAGCTGACTCCTGCGAGCGACCTGGCGTACCCATTCAGCATAGAAGTTTACATGACGTTTAGTAGGCTCGAACCTTACGTGAGAGTCCTTATATCGATCGCTAACGTAGGAGACAGGCCAGCGTTTGCCTACTTAGCTTACGGCGTAGGGGCTGCTAACTTGACAGGCTCCTGGAGCGCGGCAGCGCAGCTTGAAAATACGTCAAATGGAAGTTTCAGAGTTTTAAACCTATTCAACGGTTCTGAAGTCTCAGGCCTCATATCAACAGCATTAGCGGCATATTCCAGCAACTCATCACCGGTGATGGCCTTAGGTATAAGCTCCACGGACTATCCATCTTCGGTAGAATTCCTAGAGGGCAAGCTATTTGGAATAAACGAGTCGCAGGCATACATCATTACTTTCATAAGAACTCCCGTACTGAAGCCAGGCGGCAGCTTTAACGTGAGCCTTAACTTATTTGCAGTTGGGTTTAACCCGTTCGAGCTGGCCTCCGTAAACTCCCTGGAGGCCGCCGAGACCTTATATCCAGGAGTAGAAAGCATGGTGCCTCAGTCGATGAACATCGATGGAGTCATCTCCTCACTTAACTCCCAGCTTTCGCTGCTGAATGGTAGCGTTAGAAATCTCGTGCAGAAAGTCAACAACCTCAGCGCTAAGTTATACTATTATGAGAAGCAGCTCTCAGTCGCGGAGAGCGCGGAAGGTTACTATGCTCACTTGGCTAAAAGAGGAGGCATATTAGCTGGCGGCATGTTTATAGTTGGAGTTGTCATAGGCGTCCTGGGAGGCGCTTACCTTCTGAGTCCTGGTGGAGTTGGAAGAAGACAAGTTAAAAGAAGGTAAAAGCGATGGTTCCTTTGCATCGTTCAAAGAAAACGCCCTTTTAGGGATATCATAGTTGGTCTGTGCGAGAGAAGAGCCTCAAGGCTAGGCTTACATTTGAGCATTTCTCAAAGCTCCAGAGAGTTCTTAGGCCAACATCTACGTTATTGCTGGGCACGGAACTTCCCACCAGAGACTTAAACTTAGACTCAACACCCTCCTTGTTAAGTGGGTTCTTGTAGTGGCCTGGCGGATATATTGACGTCTCTGTGAAAGTGCGGCCGTCCTTTAACTTTACCGTTATAGAGTTCCTTATCCCTTCAGGATACAGCTTGTCACCCTCCGGGCTTATAGTGACCTTCATCACCTTAAGCACCTTCCTTACGTCGTCGGCTAGGTACCTCTCAGGCCTAAAGGTATCAAGCCAAACCTTTCCATCCAGGAGCGCTGCGGCTATTATGTAAGGCATGCTGTGGTCAGCTGTCTCTCTGGTCCTTGGGTCCCACTTCTCAGGGTCCTTAACTATTATATTATATCCAACTGTGAACGTCTCAACATTAACGGACTCTACCTCATCCGGACTTATTGGGCCAGCCTCCTGCCTTATCTTTAGCGCGGCCTCAACAGCGCTCATAGCATGGTACTCAACGGGCCAGTACTTTATGCTAGTTTGGAGGAGCTTGTAGCCTTCGTTACCTTCCCCTCCCATCCTTGGTATATCAAAGGTGTCGCCTCCCAGGGCCACTTTGAAGAGGCCAAACTCGCCGCTGAATATGGGCGAGGGACCTGTCATGCCGCGCCAGGCCAGGAGAGCCGCAAAGAGGCCATTGCGCGCGGCGTTGGCGGCGGCGCACCCCTTCCACATGCTCAGTTCTCCTGCCCTTGTCTGCCTAAGGGCAGCAGCATTTACCGTGGCCAAATTTATTGCCTGAGTCATCTTGTTCTCGTCAAGATCAAGTACCTTACCTGCGCCCACTGCTGAAGCTATTGCTATATAGAGTACGTGATCCCATCCTCTGTTCCTGACGCTATACGCATCTGCTAGCCTAGCCGTAACCTCGTACGCTGCCACGATTCCCTCTATGACCTTACGTCCATCTGCTTCTGCGATCTCAGCAGCAGCTATAACTGGAGCTATATTGTCGCTCGGATGAAGGGCTTCGCGGGAGAGGTAGGTGTCGTTAAAATCAAAGTACCTGGCGGCACAGCCGTTGGCGAAGGTAACATGGTCCGCTGGCCCCATGAACTTCGTTCCCCATATGGTGGCTGGTAACCTGGAGCTTGCTGATGACTGTGCAATCCACCTAGCTATGCTAGGAGGAGTTTCATTGAAGGCTCCAAGGGCGACGCCTAAGGTATCCACTATTCTCTTCTTAGCCTCCTCAATAACTTCGGTCGGAAGCTTATTGAAGTTAAGATCAACAGCCCATTTCGCTATGCGGGAAGCTAAGTCCTCCACGTTACCACCATAGGTGGAGACTCTTTACCCTTATTAATGTCTGACAAAGACACCTGTTACGAAGAGCTGCCTTGCTAGCGTACTCAAAGTATCCCTTCATAGTGGACGCCAAAAGGTACCTGTCTGAGGCTTACGGCTATCAGGTCTCGCTTAAGGATCTGGCTGAAGACCAAAAGGTCTTTGAGTTAGCTAAGACAAGGCTTCTTGACGCTATAAGGGAAGGCAAGGTAAGGGTCTTCCAGGGTGTTAGTACTGAGGAGGAAGTGGCCTCCTTTTACCTGGCGGCTGCGGCGGCCGCCGCAGCCAATTCGAAGAGGCTTGAGGAAATGTTCTCAAAGTCAGAGGCCAAGAGAGCCAGCGAGTTCTTTAAAGGAGAGGACGAGGAAACCCTTCTTATGCTAGCAAACAGACTTGGGGTCAACGTAGTTCGGACTCATGTAAAGATTCCATGGTCGCAACTGAAGAGTGGTAAGATAACCTATAAGCTTCTGAGCTACGCGATCCCCATATCAGATTACCTTAAAGTTGTAGTTCCCGTACCTCATGAAAGGTGGTCCCTGGTAAACTCAATGGTAAAGGGCGGTCTCGTCTTTATGGACGAGGAAACCTTGAGGGACTTTTTGTCACTTGCCGCCGAGAAGGCTATATATAAGGTAATAGATGCTGCGCGTGCCGAGGACTACAAGCCGCTTTTGCTAGCCCAGGAAGCAATCATAGCGTTGAACGCAAGGGACGCTAAGGTGTCTGTTAGCCAGGAGGGACCTAACGTTGAAGCTTTCCCACCCTGCATGTTGAAGCTTAAAGAGGGGGCTAAGACTGACGAGGAGGTATATGCCTATACTTCATTCTTGGCATCGCTTGGGGTTGACTATAAGACCATAGGGGGTGAGCTAGCTAGGCTATTTAGGCTAGACCTCGAGGCTGGAGAAACCTTGGCCAGAAGCTTGATAGAGGCGGGCCTTGGATCCACGTATAGGCCATATAGCTGTAGGTTCATGAAGAGCAGGGGCCTTTGCCCGATGGATTGCGGCGCCTCTCACCCTCTCCTTGCGTATAAGAGGAACCTTGCAAAGCTAAAGAAGCCTGTACCCTCATAACTAACTCAGAAAGCCTAGCAAGCCTCCTCCAGCCGTCTTCTAGCGCGCTATTAGCCATATCAACAATAGTGCTTAACAGGTCAGGCCTAATGGTCCAGAGGCCCTGGTACCTAAGCGGCATAGAGAGTTGCACTGCGCTAAGCATCTCGACAATAAACTCCTCGCCGTCGGTCTCTATGTACATTATGCCGCTGTGCTTGAATCCAGCCTCCCTGGCCACTAACATTAACTGTCTCACAGTTTCAGCGCCGCGAACCCTGGCATGTATTATAGGGCCCGTTACCTTAAGCCAGAGATTGTCGAAAGGCCTGGCGAGCACTGAGGCAAGCTGGTATACGCTTATCTTTGAGTGGGTCTTAAACACGACCCTAGCTGAGTCCCTGAGCCAGTGCCACTTGCCTTCTATAATGGTTATTCTGCCCGTGCAACTGCTAGTAGTCCTGATTAAAGGACCATTTAGCTTCATTAGATAGCTCTCAGCGCAGGGATCCAAATAGCCTATCAGCCTCTCCTCAAGAAGTATCTTATGGATCTCATCGCTTCCTGACCTGGACATCCAATACCACCTGATAGAAGCGGGGTCCCACCATCCTTACTACGCGGGAGGACTCGATGCCCAGGCTAGCTTCGATGTTTCTCGCTTGTTCCTCGAACAACCTCTTTGCGTTGTCCTCCGGGTTTTCGCCCTTGCTAGCATGTACATGAAGATAAACGTGAACATATCCTTCGCGATTGATGGCATCTACTGCATACTTAAAGTAGGGTATGGCCAGATCCGGCAGCGGCATGAGCACCCTGTCAGCGACGCCTACGAGCTTTTCTTCCACGACCTTGGCCGCATCCCCAAGGTACGGTAGAACTCTACCTTCAACCTTATTGAGCCTGATGTTTTCGACCATCTTTTCGAAAGCGTCTGGATTAATATCTATGCTATGAATAAGCTTCGCAGCGGAGTGCTTAGCTATTATTATCGAGAATATTCCAACGCCAGCGAACATGTTAACTACAACTTCTCCACTCCTTATGAGCTTAGCAACCCTTAGGTGCTCATAACTTAGCCTAGGCGTTATAAAGTCCTTAGCTATATCAACCTTAAAGCTGCATCCATGTTCTCTGTAGACAGTCTCCGTCCTTTTCTCTCCAGCCAAATATACAAGGTCGCTCCTAACTTTGTAAGGCCCCTCGACAGGCCCTCCCACGAGCCACACGGACTTAATGCTTGGGCTCTTTAAGAGTTCATTGCCATACCTTCTGGCCAGCTCGAGGTCAGGCTTCGTTCCGTGGGGAGGCTTAACCAATGCTATGTCCCCGATAACTTCCACCTTAAATTTAAAGTTTTCGTCAGGCATGGGGCTTCACCATAAGCGAGATGAAGAACCCGGGATGGCCGTCTTCAGGGGAGAACCTTAGGCCTAACCCATTATAACTGGCCTCCTTTGGCATTGGGTACGGCTTAACTACGTCGAAACCCAGCTCTGTAGCGAAGATAATGTTGGCCTCGTTTTCGAGGTCCGTGAGCGTACATGTTGAGTAAACAAGCCTTCCTCCAAGTCTCAGTATTTTCCATGCCTCGCTTATGAACTGCCTCTGATACCTCGAAAGGGTAACGGCATCAACTAGCGACTTGGTATCGTACAACTTGGGGACTACGCCCAGGTTTGTACACGGAGGGTCTATAAGCACTAGATCAGCTTTGCCCTCCATATTGAGCAGCGTTGATGCCCTCCTGGAGTCACCGCCTATTACGTTAACCCAGTCCGCGCCAAGCTTAATGAGGTTATCTTTAAGCCTTCCAACCTTGCTTATTCGATCTATCGCTATTATCCTTGACTTTCTGCCGGCCAGCTGCGCCGCTAGGCTAGTCTTGCCTCCAGGGGCCGCGTTGAAGTCGACTATGGTCTCTCCCGGCAACGGCGATGCTATGGCGACTGCCCACATGCTTGGCAGGCTCTGGCTGTAGATAAGGCCCTCATTAAAGCCGGGCAACTCCCTGACCTTAGGGGTAACGTAGACAGACTTAGTAACTTTGACGGCAACTCCCTTCTTATGTTCAGCCATTTCTTTACCGTCCATTACGGCTAGGCCTTCTGCCACGGGTCTGCCATCAATAGTAACTATGGTAACCTCATCGCCAGGTCTGACGCCTTCAGCTTTAAGTACGCCGGGCCCATAAAGGTCGCTGCCCACGTAGACTGACTCTGCAGACCTCTTGTCGGCAACAACTACCTTGTCATGAAGGTCCACCTTAAATGGGCCCCTGACGTCAGTCCAGACAGCGTAGGGGAGTTGCTCATCGGCATAGAACCTCGCGCCACTTGTGGAAAGCAACTCTAGCACAGTGCTTGTGTCCGCCTTGAGCGTGTTAACCCTTAGGTAAAACCTCCTGGGGGGCCTCAAAAGGGACTCTAGAAGGCTTCTTAGGCCTCTCCTTGAAACTGCATTTAATGCCTCAAGCAGGCCTTGGTCGTAGACTAAGCTCTCAACGCTCATGGCCGTTCACTAGAATTACTACAATATTATTAAGGTTAGACCCCGTAGGCCCAGTCTTTATCAGGGCACCGATAGCGTCCAGAGCATGGTAGCTGTCGTTCTCGTCCAGAGCCTTTACAGGGTTTACGCCAGACCTATACATTAGATCTATGGAGCTCGGAGTTACGGCTGCTCCAGCAGCGTCCGTAGGACCGTCTATCCCATCGGTCGCTATCGCTATCATCATGGCCTCATCCCCGCTTATGCCAAGCCTCCTCAGTTCAAGGGCCCAAGAGAGGGCGAGCTCCTGGTTCCTTCCCCCGAGGCCATGGCCCTTAACGCTGACGCTGGTCTCGCCGCCAATAACTATAGCCGCTGGCGGCTTCACAGGCATGCCTCTCCTAATAATGTCAAAGGTTATCGATGCCAGGAACTTGCCTACTTCCCTTGACTCCCCTTGGGCTGTAGCTGTTAATATAATGACGTTATAGCCGTCCGTTGAGAGAACCTCAGCAACGCCCTTTACTACATCAAGAACGCTGGCAACTATCATATTGGTGACTTCCCTAAGCCGCGGATCCCCAGGTTTTAAGGTCTCCTCAAGGACCCCCATTTCACCCTCTTGAAGGACTTTAATTACGTTCTCAGGGACCTGATCCAGTAGTCCATACCTCCTCAGGACCTCAACTGCGTCATGAAACGTCGTGGGATCAGGAGCGGTAGGTCCAGACGCTATGTCCTCTAGGAAATCGCCCGGCACGTCGCTGGCATAAAGACCATAAACTTTGACGTTGCCAGCAGCTTTGACTAGGCCTCCTCCCTTGATCCTAGAGAGGTGCCTTCTTACTATATTTATCTCCGATATAGAGGCCCCAGAGTTGAGGAGAAGCCTGTTAACGGTGATTAAGTCTTTGAGGCTAACGTCTCCGATAGGACTTTCAACCATTGCTGAACCCCCGCCTGACACTAGGACCACCAGGGGCTTTCCGAGCTCCTTAGCCCTCTTGGCAATCGCTAGGGCTCTCTCCCCGGCTCTCAAGCTGCCCTCGTCTGGTAGCGGGTGGCCTGCATCTATTACATCAATTTTATCGAGGGTAATGTCGTAACTAAGGTACTTAGGCTTTACTATAAGGCCCTCGTCAGGCTCTATGCCGCTGCCCTCAATGAAGCCCTTAAGCATAGGTATTGACGCCTTGCCCATGGATATGATTAAATAGCCTCCTTCCAGAAACTTTGCAAGCTCAGCGGCCTTGGACTTAACCTTACTGTAAAGCGAAGACGAATCTAGCGTAGCTTTTATGACCTTCTCCTTAAGCTTCGTGAGCTCCATAGCATATCATCCGGAGAACAGGTAGCCAAGCACCCTTGAGCGCTTTTGTTTTGCATTCACGTTAACTAGCAGGTACTTGTCAAGCAGTGGAAGGGGCCTAGATAGAGAGAGCTCCATAGAATTGTTATCATATCTGTCTATGCTTGCCACTACAGCTGCCCCTCCGCCCACTACATGCAATGTGCCGGAAGTTGGCACCTCAGTCCAAGGGTAGGCCTTTACTTTTAGGGTTAGTTTGTTAACTATTTTGGAGGGCTCAGGAACTAGGGCGTAAACGTCCTTGAGTTCATCAACTTCGGCCCCTTTGATAGCAAAGCCTATTCTTACTCCAGGTCCCACGGAGTCCATTTCTTCGTCAAGCACTTCTATGCTTTTTATTTCAATCTGCTTGTTTATGGGTACTGCGTAGAGCTTGTCGTGCACATACACATTAGTTTTGGTATAGCCAAGGACTACAGGGCCAACACCTTTAACTAGGAACGCTCTGTCTATGAATACATAACCTTCGTTGCGTGACGATATTTTCTCTCCATATGTTAATAGAGACGTAGCAAGTTCAGAGGCGTTTATTGTGCTAAGCCTTAGGCCACTACTCTTTACCAGCCTCTCTACGCCCTCCCTGGAGTCAGCCGCCGTCAACCCAAGCTGTGAAGACGAGGCGTCAACTAGCGTCAAGAGCTCCCCATCCCTCCAATCCATCTCATACCCTGTAACTACAACGCCTATGTCGGCTAAGGACATAGATATAGTGGCGTTGATTACTGTGGATGGGTACTCAGCGGGCACTATTATAGAGAGAAGCTTCTCCTCAGAGAGCCTCCTGTAGTACATGAGGAGGTGCCCTTTGTCGTTAAGCTTGGCTATAGAGTTAGCCAGCTCCTGCGCCCTATTTATGTCAGCTGATACTAGAGAGGCTATCACTCCAGTTAACAAGCCCTAGCCCTAAGAGTGTCTATGTCGCCGGGATTTTAATGCAGTATAACAGCTTTATCTTTCCGTCCAGCTAGCCCGTGTTCCTACATTTAATCTCTCTAATGATTTATAAGATATGGGAAGAGCTTTGGGCGCCCACATCAGTGACGCCTATGGTAGGCCGCTGGACAACCTCAGGATAGCCGTAACTAGGGAGTGCAACTACAGGTGCTTCTTCTGTCACATAGAGGGCGACCCATCCGGCGGTCCTGCCAGGATAGGGACTAGCCCGCCCCAGCTTAAGCCAGAGGATTACTATATAGTGGCAGCGGCTGCCAGCAGGCTCGGCATAAGGGCGTTCAAAATAACTGGCGGGGAGCCGCTAGTAAGAAGCGACATAGCTTCTATAATATCTAACATAAGAAGCGCTTCAGGCCCTGATACAGACATATCAATGACAACCAACGGCTACCTTCTTCCTATCTACGCAAAAGCGCTTTACGATTCAGGTCTAAGAAGAGTTAATGTATCTCTTCACTCGCTTAACAGAGAACATTATAGGATAATAACTGGGGTTGATGGCCTTGACCAGGTAATTGATGGCATAGAAAGGGCCCTACAGGTCGGACTCAAGGTAAAAGTGAACGTTACGGTGACTAAAGTCAATATAAACGACGTGTGGGATATCATAGATTTTGCCTCAACTAAGGGGATAGCCGTTCAACTGATAGAGCTTCAGCCCGTAAATGAGGGCCTCAGGGTCTTCAAAGACATGCATGTGGACCTGTCTTACATAGAGTCCAAGCTTAAAGAGCGTAGCAGCAAGGTTATATTGAGGCCCCTTCATAACAGACCTATCTACGTCCTTGAGAACGGCGTTACTGTGGAGATAGTAAAACCATTCAACAACCCACTCTTCTGCGCGGGCTGTAGGAGGGTTAGGTTGCTTTCAGACGGCCGCCTGACTCCGTGTATAAATTACGTAGGCCCAGGCGTCAGCATAATTAGGGCGCTCAGGGAGGCGAAGAGCAAAGAAGAAGCCATAGATAGCGTAGTAAAGGCTTTAATCAAAGTCAATCAATTAAGGAGGCCCTTCTACATGTGGCCCCTTGGCGGTGACGGCCACATCATGACTTTTCACAGAGCGACTGGCAGACTCGAATTACCCAAGAAGGTCACGTCAACGGCAGCGAGCCCAGCTGGACTAATGGCGCCGCCACGTGAGGTATAGCTAAGGGGGCAAACAGGAAGGCGACTATGAGAGTTGGGTTGGCAAACATGAATATGGACTTGGCCGCCTCTCTACTAGGCAGGGCGGAGAATTTGTAGATCTTATAGGCAGCCACGGCAGTTAATGGAGTAAGCAGAACGTCACCTAGCAACCCCTTAGAAGTAGTGGCCCAATAGAGCCACATGCTGGCTAGCATTACACCTAAGAACCCTATTACAACGGCTGAAACCTTCTTAGGCGGCGCCACTACGGGGTACATGGGTATTCTCGCCTTTTTGTAGTCATCATAATAATAGTACACTATAAACCATATATGCATGGGTATCCATGCTAAGACTGCTAAGGCAAGGAAAAGCGATGCTAGGCTATAACCGCCAGCGGCGGCGGCCCACCCTCCCAATACTTGCATGACGCCGGCGATGCCGCCAAAGATTATGTTTAGAGGACTCCTTCTCTTTAGCAATATGGTGTAAATTGGTATATCAAAGATGAACGCAAGCAGGACAGCAAGCAATACATATAAGTTAAGGGCCAGGGCGGCAGCCGCTCCTATTGCAATCATTATCAGCGACGCTATAAGACCTTCGCGATGGCTGAGCCTGCCGGATGGTATGGGTCTTTTTCTTGTCCTACCCATTATAGCATCTATATCCGCCTCTAGAACCATGTTAAGGGCTGTTATGCCGCCTATGGAACCGACAGATGTTATAGCGAGTAGCAGCAGCTTAGCGACATTAAGAGTGCCCCCTGCCGCAAAGTAAGCGCTATACGCTGTAAATGTCAGCAGCCCTAGCTGGGGAGGCTTTGTCATCTCAATCACGTACTTAGTTTTTGATAGGATACTCATGCTTGCCCTTGAGAAATTACATCATGATACATATTAAATAATGTCTGTTAATACCTGTATTTGCAACCTAAGAGTTGTAACAATAATGTGAAGGTCACAGTGCCGAGGTTAGAGCCATAAGCTAAGTTTTAGAGAATTCCTGGAGTGGCCGCTCTCATTTCCTTCAGTTAAGGGCTTCTGGCTACACTTTATAACTAACTTTGCATATAAATAGCCTTCCTAAAAGCTCTATTAGAGGGTAGCTGGGGGATTTTAAATGGGATCGCCATCTGAAGGCCATCAAAATAGGGGGCTAGGCCTAGCTCTTGTAGGCGTAGGACTAGCTTTGATAGTTATAGTGTTTTACTTGGCGTTAGAGGCTTATCTCTCAGTTCAGAACGTGGAGAAGTTCAAGTCCACATTTGGCGGCGCCTTGAGTTATCTTCAGGCCAGCGTCTCGACAAGTTCAAACTTTGGAGCTTTGGGCACGTATGCAGACCTGATAATTATACTTCTAATAATGGTAGTCTTCCTAAGCATAGCTTTAGCGGCGGGCTCGATACTACTTGGTAAAGGCGTCGAACTGCTGAGGGGGAAGTAAGTAGATGGTTAGCCTTAGAGCCATGTTTATAATAGTAGGTCTTGTAATAGTGTTCGTGATGACTTACCCCTTGGCAGATTTCATTTATTCCGCCTCGTCACAGAGGGGCCTGCTGAACATAACTGCATCGCCTACGGAAGGAGCCCCGCCCTGCAACGGGAGCTCAGAGAAGCTCACGGTCACATATAATGGGGCCGTACCCCTTTATTCATCGCATTTTGTGCTGTCCCTTGTACTGGCTAACGGCGATAAGATTAACATAACGGTAGTTAGGTCCTCCCTATCACAAGGGGAGAGCATTTACGTGTGTGTGCCCTTAGGCTACTTGGAGAAAGCTTCCTATGCAACTTTTGTACTTAATGGGAGCATTTATGGTATATATCCCATAACTCTAAGCCTTGAAGCAAGGCTTAGTGGAGGGTGACTTTGATGAACTTAAGGGGGGCCATGATAGAAGCGCTTAAAGGTCTCATAGACGGGCTCCTCTACGTAATACTCTATATGTTCTTGGTTCCTCTCCTCTTGAGTTTTATACTTCGTCAAGCTGGAGCAGAGGGCTACCTAAGCTACCTTACTAGCGCATATCCAGAGGGCATACTAATAATGTACATAGCCATCTTTGAGGCCCTGACCGTTGCTAGCAGGATATTTAGGGACAACGTCATAAGCCCCTTCCTAAGGTCCTTGGACTCCCTCTTAGGAGTGCTAATAACGGTTTATCTTGTCAACAGCGCTATGCCTGGAGGCTATATAAGGGCATCCCTTGAGTTGGCGACTAATGAGATGGTATACATATCTATAGGAGTCTATCCCCTGATACTTGCTTTTCTCTTAACTATCTTGCTTCCGCTTGCAATATTGCCGTTCGTTGAATATTTCCTTTATAATAGCAGCCAGACGTGAGTCGCCCAACTCGACCCTCTGCTAAAGTAAAGTAAGCACGTCCAGTCACAAGAACGTAGGTTTGACATGTATGTAAAGTCTTTCGATGGCATACTCCTCATCAGAGCGTGGTTTATTCTCGTCGCGCTAACGTTTATAAGACGTCCTATAATCAAGAGTAGCTGGGTGGACCGGTAAGTGGGCCGGTAGCTCAGCTGGAAGAGCGCCGCCCTCGCACGGCGGAGGTCCCGGGTTCAAGTCCCGGCCGGTCCACCTGTTCATAATGTTTAAACTTTCTGGTTTCGTCAATGCTTTCATAGTTTAGGTCAAGGAGGTTTGACCTCCAGTAGGAGAGCACCTCCTCGACAGTGTTTTTATCTAGAGGCGCCTTTTCTACAGCGTTTACAAACCTTTGAAGGTCGTGTTTTGAAGTTATGTTAGGTAGGACGGAGCTCACATTATTATATGCAAGGACGTACTTCAGGGCTAGCTCGTAAAGCTTGAGTCCTGCCCTGTTAGCTATGTCCATAAGGCCCTTTGATTTAGTCAAGGCGCGTTGAATCCACGAGTAGCTTTTAAGGCTTCTATGAAGGCTTTGGCTTTGCCTCAGGGGCCACCTTTCCTCATCAAGTACGTCAGAGGCATGGGGTACCCTAATGAACTGAGCGATGCCATTGAATTTGAGTAGCTCAAGTCCTGGAAGCTGTTCAATCATATTGAATATATGCTCGAGCGCCTCGTAGCCCATGTAGATGGCTGCTTCGCCTTCCTCGCCCCAGCCTAGCGTAGGTCCTAGCGCAACGCCTATGATCTTTGCCTCTCCGCTCTTCTTTACCTCACTCATAAACTCAAGGATTTCATGACTTCTGATCACATTCATTGTGGGGTTATGCAACATAAGTATGTCGACATACCCAACTCCGAGCCTTTCGAGGGACCTGGACAGCGCCACCCTAAGGTAATCTATGTTGAAGTTAGGCTTTACGCCGTCGCAGTTGTAAAAGTCAAGACCTATTTTTGTCAAAATAACGACTTTGTCGTTCTTCGAACCTAACGCTCTATGAAGGACCTCCTCCCCTTTGCCCCTGCCATAGACGTCAGCCGTGTCAAAAAAGTTTATGCCATATTTTAAAGCCTCCCTGATAATATCTTCTGCTATACTGGTATCGGCACCCCACTCGTTAGTGACTAGCGACCAAACGCCAACGCCAAGCTCAGAAACCTCTAGACCGCTTGGGAGCCTCCTATAGTTCATGGATCATCGCTAAGAGCGGTCTCAGCGCGTGGCATTAACTTCTTGTACTTACGTGTCGGTGTAGCTCTCAGATGGTTAACCCCTTAGTAACGCCGTAAATGTACGAGGCAAGGAACACACCTCCAAGGGTTCTATTAAGCGTGACCCTGTTTTGGGCCAAGGTTTTATCAAGTTTAAGGAGAACTGCTGGGTCCAGAGACCTAGAGGCTAGGGCAAGGTCTGGGCCTTTGATAACCTCGCTGGCGAGTTGCATGTAGACTTTCACGACGCCAGCTATAGCTCCCTTTGCCTCGTCAAAGAGCTTAGATAGTCCCATAATCTGTTCAACGCCTCTAGAGTTTATCATAAATCCCTTATCAAGGCCCTGAGCCACCTCAAAGAGGTCGCCAAGAGTAGGGGCCCTAAGCTGTATGTTGCCAGGGGACACGCCATTATTCTCAAGGAACTGAAGTAGGTCAGAATCGCCTACGTCACTTAGAGCCTCTATTAATGCCTCAACGTCATATGTGGAGCTGCCATATAGCAGCCTAGTAGTTATAAGTTTAAGGTTGTCAGGTATTTTCAGGTTAGCAGTCTCCGAGTAACCCTCTATGGCCCCAGCTACCACTGCAGCGCTCCAAAGACCCACTAGGGGAAGCTCGCCGCTCGCGTCAAAGGCGGACCTTAACGCTTTGCCTATTACTAAGCCTAGTCCCAGCTCCTTTGAAGAGAGCCTTCCCTCGGCTACCAACTGGGACTTCCTGTACGCCTCGTCTATGTAGGGAATAACTTCCATAACCTCATACAGCCTTCTCTCAAAGTCACTGTCAGGCACAAGTCTATGGATAGCCCCGGGCTTAATGGGAGCCGACAAAGTAAGCATTAAAGATCTCTTTACTGTGGAGAGCAGCTCTCTCACCCTTATGCTGTAGGCCCTAGAAAAATATTACATTCTGCTTTCGGCAGTGCGACCTCTGGTTGTTATTTCGCTTGCACGGCCTCGTTGCCACGGGTCAGAAATATAAAGGGCGGAGACAACTAAGGATACGCATTCTAGAAACTGTATAAGAGAATGTGTGTATTAATGGTGAGTTAAGAAAGTTTTTAACCCCCACTTTCATTTTTTTAATATGCATGGTGTCATCATACATGAAGATAGACTTATTGATAGCATCTCTTAGCGCGGTGGTGGGCTTCATAAGTATAGCGATAGCCATATGGCTCGCCAGGTGGGTTCTCTCTCAGGACCCGGGGCCTGAGAACGTCAAGTTCATATCTGATGCAATTGCAAGTGGTGCTAAGGCTTACCTGTTCCGGCAGTATAGAACCCTCTCAATAGTGCTAGTAGTGTTGGCAATAATAATAGGCGTAGGCATCTCGGCTGTCAACCACAGCTATGCGTTGGGAGGGTCCTCAGCTGCAGCATTCATAGTAGGCGCCTTAGGCTCCATGGCAGCGGGCTACATAGGCATGTACGTAACTACAAGGTCCGCCTCAAGGGCTGCAATGGCTGCCAGGAACAACGTCTTTGCCTCGCTCAGGGTGGCCTGGCGTGCCGGCGCTGTAATGGGGCTCTCGCTTGCGGGCATTGCGCTGTTCCTTATAAGCGTCCTCTACCTTGGCTTCACCTCAATAATACCAAGCTCGTGGGCCCTGGCCCTGGTAGCTATGGCCTTTGGCGCTAGCCTGGTTACCCTCTTCATGAGGGTGGGCGGAGGCATCTACACCAAGGCTGCTGACCTAGGCGCTGACCTTGTAGGCAAAGTAGAGAAGGGCATACCTGAGGACGATCCAAGGAACCCTGGAGTTATAGCTGACAACGTGGGCGATAACGTAGGCGACGTAGCTGGCATGGCTGCTGACGTCTTTGAGTCGTATATAGTGATAGTGACAGGCGCTATATTCCTTTCGTGGATAATGGGCTGGTCAACTACGTACCCGCAGCTTGTTGTGCTGCCACTACTATATGGAGCCCTGGCCCTGATAGCAACCTTCGTCGGGGTCTCGATACTAAGGTTGAAGGGGTCCCAACACCCCCTCACTGCGATATCCGTCGACATATATGAGACTATAGCAATATCCATAGTGCTCTTCTTCATAGCCAGCGTGGCCCTGCTAGGCAGCTTAGGCCTTAAGGTGGCCCTGATAGCTCCGCTGGCGGCCTCCCTGGGGGCAGTGGTGGCCCCGCTAGTGCTTGCACTCACCGGCTACTACACTCACTACACCTACAAACCAGTTAAGGAGATAGCTAACCAGGCGTTGATAAGCCCTGCCACGGTGATAGTTACAGGCTACGCCTATGGCCTAATAAGCGCCATACCTGTGATACTATTGATAGCGTTCGTGTTAGGCCTGACCTACGCGCTTGGGTACTTTGCCTTCAGTTCGCTGGTGTCCAGCAGTGTCCTTAGCGGGTACTCAGGATTCCTTGCCGGCATATATGGAACAGCCCTTGCTTCTGTAGGCCTACTGTCAGTGGCTGGCATAATAATAACAGCCGACTCCTTTGGGCCCGTCAGCGACAACGCAGCTGGCGTAGCTGAGATGGCAAGCCTGCCGGAGGAGGTGAGGGATAGGCTCGACGTTCTTGATGCTGTGGGGAACACCACTAAGGCGACAACTAAGGGATACGCCATAAGCAGCGCAGCCATGGCAGCGCTAGTTCTATTCATAGGCTTCATATTTGAAGTTATAAGCGTTGCAGGCAAGTATGTGTCAGATCCAGTCAATCTGCTGAACGGCATAAGTGTAATTAACCCTAACGTGCTCATTGGTGCGCTGGTAGGCGCTATAGTAGTTTACGTGCTCGCCAGCAGAACTCTTGGGGCAGTAGGAAGAACTGCGATGGAGATAGTTGAGGAGATAAGGAGGCAGTTTAGGGAGAAGCCAGGTATAATGGAGTGGAAGGAGAAGCCTGACTATGCCAGGGTCGTCGACATAGCCACGAGAAGAGCCTTACAGGAGTTTATGATGCCGGTGCTAGTTGCAATAATAGCGCCTATCGTAACTGGCCTTGTGCTTGGATGGCAGGCCATAGCAGGGCTTATCATGGGCGCTATATTGGTCGGTGTTCCAAGGGCGCTTTTAATGGCTAACGCTGGAGGCGCCTGGGACAACGCCAAGAAGTACATAGAGGCTGGTCTTGATCCGAAGCTTGGAGGTAAGGGCAGCGATGCGCATAAGGCCGCTGTAGTTGGCGATACAGTGGGAGACCCCTTCAAGGACACCACAGGTCCGTCGATGAACCCATTAATAAAGGTTCTTAATACCCTCTCAGTGGTCTTTGCGCCCATGATAGTTGCCGCTAACGCAAGCTTAGGCGCGTGGATGCTAGTGCACGGGCTCCTTGCATTGTAAATAGATTTTGAATCTAAGCTATTTTGAAAATATTCATTTTATTTTTAATAGTAAATGCGGCAGGTTAGTTCTTAAGTTCTATATCAACAAGCAGAATCGCCTTGAGATATGCCTCATGACGTGTTGTTTTTCGGCCATCAAAGGAAGTCTAGTTATTCTTTTAAACCCGCCTCAGCTGTGAATTCGTAGCGACGCTAGGAGGAGGATGAGGGTCTATGTCTAAGCCCAGCTATGTGCTATTTGATGTGCCGGACGATCTAGCGGAGGACGTGTATAAGCTTGTAACCAAGGCCAGGGAGACCGGCAAGGTAAAGAAAGGCACCAACGAAACTACTAAGGCTGTTGAGCGCGGTATAGCAAAGCTAGTGGTGATAGCCACTGACGTTGACCCGCCCGAGATAGTTGAGCACTTGCCACTTCTCTGCGATAGCAAGAAGATACCCTTCGTTTATGTACCCAGCAAGAAGAGGCTCGGCGAGGCAGTTAAGATAGACGTGGCGGCTGCCAGCGTGGCGATAGTGGATCCTGGCGAGGCGGGCGAGGACCTAAAGAAGGTGATTGATAGGGTAAAGGAGCTCAGAGCCAAGTCAGGTAAGTGAGGTAACTAGGGCATGTCCAGGAGAGAGTCAACGTCCTTTACGCAGGTTGTAAGAATTGCAAACACCGACATACCAGGAGAGGATACCGTAATTTATGGTCTTTCCAGAATAAAGGGCATAGGCTACACTACTGCCCTTGCCATAGCTAGAAAGCTTGGAATTGACCCCACGGCCCGTATAGGTTACCTTCAGCCTGACATAATAAAGAAGTTAGAAGACGCAGTTAACGACTTAACGCACCTTAACTTGCCTTCGTGGCTTTATAACAGAAGGAAGGATTATGAGAGCGGCCAGGACAAGCACCTAGTAGGCGCCGAGCTGATATTCGTTGCAAGGCGTGACATAGACAGGGAGATAAAGATAGGGTCTTGGCGCGGAGTAAGGCACAAGCTAGGATATAAAGTCAGAGGCCAGAGAACGCACACTACTGGAAGGACTGGAATGACCGTAGGTGTTAAGAGAGCAGCCGCAGTTCCAGGTGCTGGTGGTGAAGGGGGTAAGGTGAGCAGCGGTGGGGGATCCCAAGAAAAGTAGGCATAAGTGGCTAACTCCGGGTCACCCCTGGATAAAGGACAGGCTCCAGCATGAGCTGGAGCTTATAGGTAAGTATGGGCTTAGGAACAAGAGGGAGGTCTGGATAGCTGAGTCCATAGTGAGGAACTTCAGGCTAAGGGCAAGGTCCCTTCTAGCCCTGCCAGAGCAGGAGAGGTCCATAGCGGCCAAGAACCTGCTGGACACCCTCTACAGGATGGGACTTGTGGGCAAAGACGCCGTGTTAGACGACGTACTTGGGCTTACGGCGGAAAACGTCCTTGAGAGGAGGCTTCAGACGCTGGTCTACAGGAAGGGCCTCGCAAAGACCATTTATCAGGCTAGGCAGCTAGTAGTCCATGGGCACATAGCTATTAATGGCAGGCGGGTCACGAGCCCAGGCTATATAGTTCCGCGCGATGAGGAGGATAGAATAGAAATAGCTCCAGGAAGCCCGCTAAGGGCGAGTGCCCAGCAGTCAGGTGGTGAGCAGAATGTCGCTCAGGGAGCTTAAGTGGGGGGTTGCGCACATATACAGCAGCTTCAACAATACAATTATCCACATAACTGACATGAGCGGCGCCGAGACAGCTGCAAGAGTATCGGGCGGCATGGTAGTAAAGGCTGACCGTGAAAAGCCGTCCCCATATGCAGCTATGCTTGGGGCCGCCAGGGCCGCGCAGACGGCCATGGACAGAGGGATAACAGCTATACACATAAAGGTCAGGGCCCCAGGAGGTCATGGTCCTAAGACTCCAGGGCCTGGAGCCCAGGCAGCTATAAGGGCTCTTGCAAGGGCGGGCTTCGTTGTAGGAAGGATAGAGGACGTGACACCTATACCTCATGATACAACAAGGAGACCCGGAGGAAGAAGGGGAAGAAGGGTCTAACGACTTTCAACATTCCCATGCCATTTCTTACACGTATTCACTTTTATTATTGATTAAGTTATATTCCTGCGTCGGCGCCGCAGGAGGATTTTTGATGCGGGTTTTATAAAGATCAGCTTGTTAAGCTACATAGCAACCATTTGGCTTTAATGACGTTGAAACCACCTATAACTTATAACTGAAACCTATCCTAGCCGTTGTGGGAACAGCTGATGCAGGATCAGAAGGTCAGCATAGTGGAGCTCAGAGACAACAGGATAACTGTGTCTATGGAGGGCTTCCCAGTAGCCTATGGTAACGCTCTTAGAAGGCTTGCGCTCTCAGACGTCCCCACTATGGCAGTCGATTTTGTTTACTTCTACGATAATGAGAGCAGCGTCTATGATGAGATAATAGCCCATAGGCTTGGGCTCCTGGTGCTTAAGTCAGACGAGGCCCTCAGAAAGTATGGCTTGCCTGAGGAGTGCTCCAATGCCAGCGAAAACGACTCCCACTGCTTTGCTCAAGTGTACCTTGAATACGAGGTTCCTCAGGACGCCGCTTCTGGCGTCTATGTAAAAGCATCAGATCTAAAGTTCTCAGACCCTGACATAAAGCCCGTCTATCCCGAGACGCCCATAGTATACCTGGCTCCTGGTCAAAGAATTCACCTAGTTGGATATGCAAGGTTAGGCAGGGGCTATGAACATGGCAAGTGGAGCCCAGCCTCAGTGTCTATCCTTAGGTACTCTGTATATGTTGATTACGACCCCTCAAAAGTAACCGCTGAATGCCTGGAGTGCATTTCAGCTTACAAGAGCCTGCTAGAAGCCATCAAAAGTGGTAATGCTGGACGGCTGGAGCTGGACTATAAGGCCAACACCAGCGCCCTAAGGTATTGCGAAGGGGAGAGCTGCAAGGGCGCCATAAAGGTAATCTATGATCCGTCAAAGCTTTACCTGACAGTGGAGTCCACGGGGGCCCTTGAACCCGCAAGGATTATATGGGAGGCCACAAACTGTCTTGCGAGGAAGGCAGATAAGCTGTTAAAGGAGCTTGAGGAGGTGCAGGTCGTGGAGGAGGTAGGGTCCAAATGAGGAGGGTAGTGACTACAAACGAGACTATGATTGAGACCCTCAGGCTGCTCAGATCTAAGGCTAAGGAGAAGCCAATCTGGGGAAGAGTGGCTGAGCTTCTGAGCAGACCGGCCAGGAGGCGCCCCCAGGTGAACCTGAGCAAGATAAACAGATACGCGTCAGACGGAGACTTCATAATAGTGCCTGGCAAGGTTTTAGGCGCAGGTAAGTTGAATAAAAAGGTCACAGTAGCAGCCTTCACGTTCTCAGCTAAGGCCGCGCAGCAGATAACGTCCGCGGGAGGAAGAATTTTAACCCTCAGGGACGCTGTGAATGAGGTGCAGGACTATACCAAGGTTAAGATACTGGTGTGAGGTGTTCGCAGTTGAGCCAGCAGACGGCTCAGGAGGAACTAATAATTGATGGAAGCGGCGCCATACTGGGCAGGCTTGCCACTTACGTAGCTAAGCAGCTCCTTAGTGGCAGAAAGGTTACTATAGTTAATGCTGACAAGGTGGCTGTGAGTGGCGACCCTGTTAGGCTTGTCTACTTCTATAGAAGGACAATACTTGGGGTCAAGGTACACCTCTCTGAGAAGTGGAGGCCCAAGAGGGCCAGGAGCCCCCAGATGCTAGTTAGGAAGGCGGTGAGGGGCATGCTGCCTAAGAATGACAAAGGCAGGGAAGCGTACTCCAGACTGAGAGTCTACGTGGGAGTACCTAAGGAACTTACTGGTAAGAGTATGGTAAAGCTTCCAAGTGATATGACCGTAGAGAAGCTTACAAAGTCAAAGTATGCAACGTTAGCAGATATAGCCAGGCAGCTCGGCTGGAGCAGGTGAGTGAGGCATGTCTGAGCAGGGAGCCGTACAACCTAAGCAGGCTCAGGCTGAGAGCAACGTTATAATATCTGTAGGTAAGAGAAAGACAGCCATAGCCAGAGCTTATATAAGGCCTGGCCAAGGACGCGTGAGGGTCAACGGAGTTCCTGTGGAGATATGGCCCGTCGAGGTTGCAAGACTTAAGATGATGGAGCCCCTCATAATAGCTGGTGATGCGGTGGTCAAGCTAGTAGACATAGACGTTAACGTGCGTGGGGGAGGCTTTATGGGCCAAGCAGACGCTGTAAGGATGGCAATAGCAAGGGGGCTTGTAGACTTCTTCGATAAGTGCGTGCCAAGCAAGGACAACTGCGAACACAGTAAGGCGATAGCGCAGAAGCTAAAGAACCTCTTCATGGAGTACGACAGGACCATGCTAGCTGGCGACCAGAGGAGGACTGAGCCTGAGAAGTACATGAGGTACAGCGCAAGGAGAGGATGGCAGACATCATACAGGTGACAGGCGTTGCTTCCCCCTGTCAGGTGCATGACTTGCGGCGCACCCTTAGGTCACCTTTGGGAGGAGTTCCGTAGGAGAGTTGAAGCCGGAGAGGATCCAAACAAGGTGCTCGATGACCTGGGAGTCTACAGGTATTGTTGCAGGAGGACCCTCTACACCAGCGTCGTTTATATAGAGCAGGTGGCCAGCTACAGCGCTGTGAGGGTAAATAGGCTAAGGGCTGGGGGAAGGGGGTGAAGTCGAGTGAGTGACGAGCAGAAGCAGGAGGGGCCTAACCCTGAGACTGAGAGGGAGGAGACTGAGGAAAGAGCTGTCGAGGGACAGCAGATAAGTGAGGCCGAGGAGCAGGGCCTGCTGGTTCCCTCTGATCTCTACAAGAAGGCAGGCGTTGTCTATGGAACCCAGATATGTACGAAGTACATGAGGCAGTTCGTTTATAAAGTACTACCTGACGGCTTCTATCTCCTTGATGTAAAGAAGATAGACGAAAGGATAAGAATAGCAGGCCGCTTCCTGGCGAACTTCGATCCATCGAAGATTGCTGTGGTGGCTACTAGAATCTATGGACAGAGGCCCGTCACCGCTATGTGCGAAAAGATAGGCTGCAAGCCCGTGGTTGGCAGGATAGTGCCTGGCATATTCACTAACCCAAAGCTAGACATATACGTGGAGCCTGAGGTTGTCGTAGTAACTGACACCAGGACTGACAGACAGGCGGTTGTAGAGGCCTCAAAAATAGGCGTGCCCGTGGTGGCGCTCGCTGACACTGACAGCAGGGTAGAAGATGTGGACCTAGTAATACCTGCCAACAACAAGGGCAGGAGAAGTCTGGCCTTAGTCTACTGGCTTCTGACAAGAGAGATAATGAGGAACAGGGGCTTACTTCAGCCGGGCCAGGAACCTCCGTTCACTTATGAAGACTTTATGGCAGGCAAAGTGACCGAGGGCTCCAGCACAGCCTAGCTCTTAGTTTATGTTCCGCCGCTTTTATCGGCACTTCTCTCTTAGCACCGCCAGGAGTTCCCTTATGCTTTCAGTCTCCTGAACTATAGCCAGCAGCTTTCCCGCGCTCTTCTCATCCTTAGCCATTTCGCTGGCAGTCTTCTCTATAAGTTCAAGCCTTATTAGCACGAGGTCTATGAGCTCGTGGGGAGTCCTTGAATGCAGATCCTCCAAAGTGGGCACCTTTTGAACCAGTTAGAGGGGTAGGGGTAACGCTTAAAAGGATAGGGGGGTTAATATAGCGTACGGACCCTTAAATAGGGGGTGGGGGGTGTGCAGAACATAGAAGAAGAACTGCTTGAAAATACACCTAAGGTCATCGGCCGCCATGTTTATGGGAACCTAAAGGGATGCCGTAACGATGAGATACTAAGAGATCCTCAGGCCATTGAGGAGCTGCTACGCGAGGCGGGCAGGGTAGGCAGGATGACCATATTGGACGTTAAGTCGTGGAAGATAGGCGAAGGTGTAAGCGCTGTTGCTATAGTGCTTGAGAGCCACATAACCATACATACCTGGCCCGAATATAAGTTCGCCACGGTAGACGTCTACAGTTGTGGACCCCGTAGCGACCCCCTCAAGGCCTTCAATTATATAGTTAAGGCGTTGGAGCCTGAGGACGTAGTTATGGGTTCTGCTGACAGGAGCCTGGAATAGGGAGCTCCAAATCTATAAAAAGGGAGCCTTTTTACTTCTGGCCTATTATGGTAATAGCCCCTGGTCTCGTAAAGCCGTGCCTAGATCGCTTATATCGTCTACTCTGACTCCAAGCACCACTACCTTGCCCAAGGATCGTAGCGCTTCAACTAGCACGGGGCCCATGTGCATTGCCATTACAATATCAACGTCCTTTAAGGTTTCCAGAACAGCTAGGTGCCACCTAGCATGCTCAGGGCCTTTCTCATGTCCTTCATAGCTATCATGGCCCTCATCATGGGGATGCTCTGCGTTAACTTTGCGGCACTCCACATTCTCCACCTTTCCATCATTATTAATGTAAACTACTAGAAAAAGACCTGACCTAGGTCCATGGAATGACATGCTTTTGCAGTCGTCCGTTGCAAGGGCTACCTTCAAGGGGCTCGCCTGTTTCGGATAAGCGATACAAGTTTAAAAACGTTTAATCATTATCTACATTGCAAACGCCAAAGAGATGCAAGCTCTAAGGTAGTTCGTAAGAGCCTTTAAAAAGGTAGTTAAAGGCGGCTAGGCCTGTATTATTTCCTTAATCTTGTTAAGACTTTCCTTAAGCTTATTATTTTCTTCAGAGAGCTCCTGGACCTGCCTTCTAAGGTCCTCAAGCTCCTTTTCATAGGTCTGCTTACATTCATCTTCATTGACGAAAGCTGATATCTTCACGTCGTCGAACACTAACTTCTTCTCGTTTTCATCGTAGTGAAGGGTTACGGTTATTCTTACTAGGTCAAGCTTTCCAAGCTTTCTCTTCTCCACAATCTCATGGTAAAGGTCCTTGTTAAGCTGAGCTACGTCCCTTATTATAATGTCCTTTGGTATGTACTTTCCAAGGGCTACAAGAGCTACCCTTCTGAGTTTGTCTGCATATCTGGCAGCTATTATGATTCCCGTGCTTATCTGATATTTGTTGGCGCCTAGCACGGAGCCTCCGGCCACGGTTACCTCATACTCTTCAGCCCTCTCTAGGTCTCTGGAAACGCTCTCGTCCGAGGAGGTGTTCTGCTGAGCGCTCACAGCGCTCACCACAGTTATTTATTAATATGTTAAGGCCTCTTAAATTTTAGCGAAGTTTCTTAATAAAGCGATGCTGAGTTTAGCCTGGTCTGCAGAGCTCGTAGATTCTCACCTTCCTTCTCCCCTTCATCTTATACTGTACGCATATGCTTCCCTCAGCTTCAAGAGACCTGAGAGCGGAGTATACCCCTCTTAACGTGAACTGGGGAACCTCTTTCCATATTTCATAGGCGCTCAGGCCTTCGTTTCGTGACAGCACGTCTAGCACCCTCCTCTTGAGCGAGGCCTCCTCAGGGGACCTCGGCCTCTTTAGCTGGGGCTTTCTAATTCCTCCGCTTATTAGCGCTACGCCCTTCTCGTCCCTAGAGGCGTATGCATAAGCAGAGGCTGCCAGGAACTTAATGTAAAGGCCTCTTCTGGCCAGCCTTACTATGCTATTTATAACCTCCTCGGGCTCTATCTCGACGATCTTAATGGTCCTAGAAAGTCCTAGAAACGAGGGTGTGGGGCCGCCCTTTACTACAACGGCTATGACCTCCATGGGCGGGGCCTCCTTAAGCTCATTTAAGCCCTCAGCTATGGAGAACGCCAGGAGGCCAGACGACGAGGGCACGTAGATTCTCTCCGCCTTCGGGGAGCTCTCGACAAGTTCAAAAGCTATGGTCTTCAGACCTTCCACGCTGAGCGGGTTCTCATATCGTAGCTCAGGCCTTCCTCCAAATTCTAGGGAGCCTCCAAGGGATGCTATTCCAATGATATCCTGAGGGTCAAGTTCTTTGGGCTCAGCTATGACAGAGACTTCCGAGCCTGCTAGTTTTGCGTAAAACGCAAGCGAGTAGGCGAAGTCGCTTTCATACTTAACCCTGTAGGTTTTGTGGCCTAAGGCGCTCACTATGACAGACGAGGCTCTATCTGCATAAGTTCCAGTGGGGTTTCTGCTCTCGAGCTTACAGAGAACGCCGTTAACTTTAACTATGGGCGTGAGGCCCTCGCCGTAGCTCACTATTTGAGGAGGTCTTATCGCCATCATCTCTGAGTATCTCCACATGTTTGCATAGTCAGATCTCGTCTTGAGTTTCACATCATGACACCTATAAACAATGGTGAACCCGCACCGCGGACAGGTCATTAATGACATATCATTACTGGTGAACCCGCACCGCGGGCAATAAGACTCGCAGTTCAAGGCTAATCCCATAGCTGTCCTAGCTAAAATAAAAAGAGAAAAGCCTAGTAGAGATTAGTGCGACCTTAGATATATACATTGATGTATGCCTATTTTTAAGCCAATCCCACAAATAAGGGAATAGGTAAGAACATGTCTGCAGAAGGCTTTGGAGGCAAGCCTATACTTATACCTCCCCAGGTCTCCTACCTTAAGTCCCTCGCCGAGAAAGATCCGGTCGCCTTCTGGGACTCTATAGCCAGAGAGGAGACTAACATTATCTACTGGAAGAAGCTATGGGACAAGACATTCGAGTGGGAACCTGGAAAGCCTTATAAGTGGTTCGTTGGCGGCGTGACCAATGCGGAGTACAGTCACATAGATTTTCCCGTGGAGAAAGGCTTTGGCAATAAGGCCATATACATCTATGAGAACGCAGAGCTAGGCATAACAAAGGTTTATACATTTGCTCAGTACAGATCCATGGTGCTAAAGTACGCAGCTGCTATGAGGGCCCTTGGCATTAGGAAGGGCGACAGGGTGCTTCTCTACATGCCCACAAGGGTTGAGGCTATAGCTGTGCTGCACGCTGCCGCTAGGATAGGCGCCATAGCGTCTTCAGTATATGCCGGCTTCTCGGCCGGTAGCCTAAGGGATCGTATAATATTGACTGGCGCAAAGACGGTCTTTACTCAGGACTTCAACATGAGGAGGGGTAAGCTAATAGATTTAAAGGGAGTCGTAGACGAGGCCCTAAAGTCTATTGAAAAATCGCCCGTAGAGAAGGTCGTGGTTTTCAGGTCAGAGTACACTGAGAAGGAGGCACCCATGACCAGGAGCCGCGACCTCTACTTTGATGAGTTCCTTGATATGAGCAAGCAGGGCTCCCCAGACGTCGAGTGGCTCGAGTCCAATGAGCCCTTATTAATAACGCCTACGTCGGGAACAACGGCTAAGCCTAAACCAGTAGTTCACAAACATGGGCCGTTCCAGGTTCACGTGGTCACTATGGGTAGGTGGGTTTACGACCTTAGGCCTGAGGACACCTGGTTCATAACCAGCGACGTGGGCTGGCAGGCTGGAGTCAGCTATATGGTGTGGGGCGTGCCTATATTTGGCGCAACCAGCATAGTATATGATGGCACGCCCGATTATCCGAGGCCAGACATGTGGTGGGATGTCATAGAGCGTAACGGCGTCACTAAGCTTTGGATATCACCAACCGGCATCAGGCTGCTCGCTAAGTACGGCACCGAGTACGCTAAGAAGCACGATCTGTCAAGCCTGAAGGTGGTGTTCAGCGCAGGCGAGCCGCTAAACCCTGAGCCGCTCCGTTGGCTCATGTATGATGTGCTTGAAGGCAGAGTTCCAGTTATAGATCATTACTGGCAGACAGAGACAGGAGGCCCTGTAGTTGGCAACCCATACGGCATCCAGATGATACCAATAAAGCCAGGCAGCGCGGGCATACCGCTGCCTGGGATAGTGGGATATGTAGCCAACGAGGAGACGGGGCAGCCCGCTAAGCCCGGTGAGAAGGGGGTCTTTGTAATAAAGCACCCGTTCCCTGGCTACACGTCTGAGCTGTGGCAGGACTACCAGTGGTACCTCAAGTCATACTGGGAGGCGAGGCCCCAGCTTAAGGGCCTCATCTACTCAGGCGACGCCGCTATGGTTGACGAGGACGGCTACATATGGTTCCTCGGAAGAGCTGACGATGTAATTAAGATATCCGCGCACCGCATAGGGACCTTTGAGCTCGAGAGCGCATTGGTCTCCCATCCAGCAGTGGCCGAGGCGGCAGTGATAGGGGTACCCGATCCCACCAGAGGCCAGGTGGCGGTGGGCTTCGTGGTGCTTAAGGAGGGCTACAAGCCCAGCGAGGAGTTAAAGAAAGAGCTTATAGAGCATGTAAAGAAGGTGTATGGCCCTATAGCGGTCTTCAAGACTATAGAGATTGTCAAGGCCCTTCCAAAGACGAGAAGCGGAAAGATAATGAGGAGGGTCATAAGGGCTGTGTATCTCAACGAGCCCCTTGGAGACCTCTCAACGTTAGAGGACGAGAGCGAGGTGGACGAGATAAGAAAGGCCATAGAACAGTTCAGGGAGGCTATGAAGGAGAGCAGCTAAGGCGCACTCAATAATCTTTAATCTTAACTCTCCTTTATGAGACTTAGCGGCAGGGGCTCCTTTGTAGGTTTGACTATTAGCACAAGGAACACTATGGAAAGTCCAAGGAAGAAGAACGCCACGTGAGGGTTGAGCGGCCATATGGCGGTAGCCATGGACTCAAGTACATAAGGCATTAAATTATACCTCCTTGCAGAGGGCCACCTTAATATAACCGGTAACATGAGGGGCGCGTGAATAAGGACGAACATAACTAATACACCAAGTGCTAGCAGGTGTATGAGCACGAGCGTAGGCACGTTGAGGCCTAGACCCCTTAGGAGGGTCGCAAGGCCGGTGGTTACAAGAAATGCGGCTGAGAACGCATGTCCATCAACGAAGTATAGCTCCCCGGCCCGGGCAACGGGGCTCTTAGACGCCTTACTGATAGCCATGAACTTTCGCAGCTTAGTTAGTCCCAGAGCTGGCAGCGAGACTATATCCGTTAAGCCCGATATTATAAGGAAGAGCCTGAAGCCTCCCATGAAGAGGCTTACAGCCTCCACTACCAGCAGCAGCTCCAGCAGCAATCCCCACGCAAGGTTTTGTCTCTCTTCAAAGGTAGCCGGCAGCGAATGATAAGTTACAGCATAAATAGCGCCGAGGCCTAGGAGTGTAAACAAGACCATAGCTACATGGAAAACTGACGACCTCCACAGCACAAGCGTAGACCCGCTAACGAGAAACGAAGTCCCCAAAATAAGGTAGGAAGCCTTAACGTCGCTTCTTAGGTTTGTCAGCGCCGCGCCCCAAATGGGCGAGATAGAAAAAATAATCATGGAAAGCCCAAGATAAAGATAAGACTTAAGTGCTAAGGTCATAACTGACGCAATTAAAACTAGCCATTCAGCAGCGATGGAGAACAGTAGCCAGGCGTACGCCTTAGCCGACGCCCTTAGGCCTGAGACAACGTATGGGCCAGAGACCGCAGTGATGAGAAGCGGCACGACCAAGTTAAACATTATGACTCCGTGCAGGATCTCTAAGCCCATCGTGACTACGTACAGAGAGACTAAGAGCCCTGCTATCATGCAGTATACTAATGTTCTCGAGCTAGATTGTAGGACCTTTAAGAGCCTCTGATATTGCAATTCAGGTCCCAGACCTTTGCTGTTTAGCTCATAGCCTAAAAACTAGCATAGCCTTAAAAGGTAAAGGTTCATCAGGGAGCCGTCCAACATCTAACGTTTAGTGGTGAGGCTCCCCATGTATCTGCTCCACGGCATGATTGACTATAGGCATAAGTATATCAAGGGCTATGCCCATAGCAGAGGGGCTTCCCGGCACGACAACCACAAGTGAGTGGCCTACCACGAAGGCCGACGCCCTGGTAAGTATGACGCCAGAGCCCACGCTATCGAGGCTCTTTAACCTGAACAGCTCGCCAAAGCCTGGCAGCTCCTTAGATGCCAACCCCTTAACTACGTCATAGGATATATCCTTAGGTGAGGGCCCTGTGCCGCCGCTAACTAGGACTACGTCTGTGCGCGACGCAGCATCGAGAATGGCCGATTTGATAGCATCGGGGCTATTCGGTACTATTACGCTATAGAGTAGCGGGTGGCCCTCCCTTGCAAGCCTCTCCTTGACTAGCGGAGTCACTTCGTCAGTCTTCTCACCTTTGTACACACGGTCACTGGTAACCACGAGGCTAAAGCTCACCATAACGACCTCCCAGCCCAGAGTCCTTTGTTAAACTTAAAATGTTAATTCATACATCCGCAGAGGGGCTTTGAAATGATGGAGATAATCTCGCCTCCAGGGATAAGGGCACAAGTTGGCGTCATAGGTGGCTCAGGCCTTTATGAGGCTGGGATACTAAACAGTCCGGTCGAGGTTAAGGTAAACACGCCGTACGGCGAGCCAAGTGATTACATAACGGTAGGGGAGGTGGCCGGGGTCAAGGTGGCCTTCCTGCCGAGGCACGGGAGGGGACATAGGTACCCGCCTCACATGGTTAATTACAGAGCGAACATATGGGCCTTGAAGGCCCTTGGGGTTAAGTGGGTCATAAGTGTCTCTGCAGTTGGCAGCCTGAGGGAGGAGATGAAGCCGGGGGATATAGTGCTGCCAGAGCAGTTCATAGACATGACTAAGGGCAGGAGGTACACTTTCTTCGATGGCCCAGTGACGGTTCATGTCAGCATGGCTGACCCGTTCTGTAAGCACCTGGTTGACGAGCTTTACAACAGTGCACTGAGGCTTGGCTACAGGGTACACAGGGGTGCCACCTACGTATGTATAGAGGGCCCTCGCTTCTCAACCAGAGCGGAGAGCAGGGTCTGGAGGGATGTGTTTAAGGCCGACATTATAGGCATGACTCTCGTGCCCGAGGTTAACTTAGCCTGCGAGGCGGAGCTCTGCTACGCCACACTTGCAACCGTAACCGATTATGACGTCTGGGCGGAGCACCCTGTGACCGCCGCGGAAGTGGCGAGGGTAATGGAGGAGAACACCGAGAAGGCGAGAAAGATACTATATGACGTAATACCTCGCTTAGCGGGCTCACCTGACGAGTCGCGCTGTAGTTGCTGCAGGGCGCTTCAAAATGCGATACAGTGAGCTTGAGCCTCAGGTTAGGAATTCCATAGAGGCTGCCAAGAGACTTTTAAAACCCAAGATTGTAGATGGGGCTCTTCTTATATCCTCTTATAGTGCGCTTCCTGCGGCAAAGTCTCTGTATATTTCTATGTTGTCATCAGGTTTAAACGTAACTTTAGCAGGTCCCACCGAGGCCTCAACACTCATAATGCCGTACAGGGATGTAAGCGAGGTCTTGGTGTTTTCCCTGGGGCCCAAGGACGGCAGGGCTGTGAGGGCAGCCGAAGAGGCGGCTCTCATGGGCATAACCACCTACTTTATTGCCCCTCAGCTGGACGACGTGCTAGAGGCTGCGTTATCTAGGCATGAGGAGATCAATAGGGTGTTGCTACCCTCTCAGGCGCCGCTCTTGACTATGATAGTTGCCTCAGCGCTGTGGTCCTCAGAAATGAAGGGGCCTAGGGGCAACAGGCTAAAGGCCGAGGTGGCCGACGTCAGCTCCTCATTCTTGTGGTCAAATGAAAAGTACGGGCAACAGGCCGAGGAGATTTCAAAGTTTCAAAAATTTACGACTGTTTATGGGCCTATCATGGAGCCCAGCGCTAGGTACCTCTGTAGCGTGGCAACAGACAGATGCGAGGCTATGCTGCTGCTTGACGAGGCCACATCATTTAGCAGGGTCACAGGCCCCGTAGTAGAGATTGTAAGCAGTGTAGAGGAGCACGATTATAAGGATGTGGAGCTTTCTATGAGGCTGGCTAACCTAAAGATAGTCAAGCTCCTGTTTAACGTAGATCCCGTTACAGCTAATCTTTATGCCTCAATGGTGGCAGTCCTAGTAGGGGGTAGGGTCATTTGACTCAGGATATGAAACAGGCCATAGTTATTAGAAGGGACCTCCAAATGGGAAAAGGCAAGGCGGCAGCCCAGGCGGCTCATGCGGCCTGCGAGGCCGTGCTCCTAATAATTAGGAGCAACAATTCTGAGTGGTCCCATTGGTTAGATGCATGGTTATCCCAGGGGCAGAAGAAGGTAGTGCTCAGGGTAGAAAGTGAAAGCGAGCTAGGCAGGGTCTATGAAGAAGCTAGAGCGGCTGGCCTGCCGACGTCCATAATAGAGGATGCTGGCCTCACTCAGCTACCTCCTGGAACTAGGACCGCCGTGGCCATAGGCCCTGCGCCGGCTGAGCTTGTTGATAAAATAACTGGAAAGCTCAAGCTATACTGATGTTAATGTCACATAGACATAAACGGCTTGAGGCCTTCTATAAAAGTGGGATCCCTGTGGAATCAGTACCTTGGCTTAGGATAGCTTTGCTTGTCGACCAACAGGCAAGACCTCCTTTTGTAGCTGAGTACGGGCTCTCTTTATTTATTGAGACTGAGGAGTGGAAAGGGATCTTCGACGCTGGGCAGAGCCCTCAGGTGCTTCACAAGAACTCCGAGCTCATAGGTATAGGAAGTAAGTCCTTAGACTTTGCGGTCATTTCGCACGAGCACATGGATCACGTGGGAGGCCTTTCAGCTCTTAAGCAGCTGCTTAAGGATAACGCCCCAGTGTATATGCCGGCCGGCGTTAATTGGCGGTTACTTAAGAGCGCTGAGGACCTGGGACTTAACGTTAAGAAGTTAATAGCTGGAACCAGGATAGCTAAGGCAGCCATTGTAACACCACAGCAGTACGGCCCTCCCTACGAGCATTCCCTTGTAGTAAATCTCGATGGCAATAATGCGGTAAGCTTCCTAGGGTGTTCTCACCCTGGTCCGTCACGTATGATAAGCAAGGTCTTGTACGACCTCTCTTTGACGCCATACGCCGTAGTGGGCGGCCTTCATTTGGCCTGGGCCCCTCAAGAAAAGGTGAGGCTGGAGGCCGAAGCATTGAAAACGCTTGGGGTCAAGGTTCTCATACCGCTTCACTGTAGTGGCGATGCAATTAGGTTAGAATCATCAAAGCTAGGTATGAAGGTTTTACAAGTTTCCGTTGGAGACAAGGTGGTCTTACCCCTAGACCTATGACCTTATTGGCGGCTAAGGCAAATTATTGTAGATAAAATATTTCAATTATTTTAAGTTTTAGAAAACCTTCAGCGGCAGCTAGGAGGTAACTGCAACGCTTTTGCTCTCTTTTTTACGTACAACTATGACGGGACTTGAGGCTGGGAACTGAGTTCTGTCGGCATAGTTATAGGTATAGTACTCAGGCTTTAGCCTTTCAACTATAACTTCAAACGCTTTCTCAGGCTTTGTGTGTTCGCCGCAAGTGTAGGCATCAACGGTTGCGTAGCGATACTCCGTCCAGGTGTGTACTACAATATGGCTCTCATTTACTAGCGCTATTACAGAGACTCCTCCCTTGTGGCCTCCTATCTTCCAGCTCATTATCTCTATCAGTGTGGCGTTAGCGGCTTTAACAGCGTCAAGCACGGCCTGACGCACTAGGTTTTCATCGTCAGCTATCTCCGGCGGTATACCATATAGACTTCCAAAAACATGCTTACCTACTATGTAGTCCCTTGAGACCTCTGTACTAGGGCTACTTGACACTTTTCAGTTCATGCCCTCCTCAGGGCCTGGTACCTTTTAATCAAGTGTGCCTAATAAGCTATTCTGCAGGAGTAGAGAGGTAACAGATGTGGATTTAGGCTATTAAAAATACTGAGCTTATAATCTTTCTTTTCTTTCTCTTTTCTGTTTTTGTCATTTCAGAAATTAAAAAATCTTTCATATAATATATTAAGCAACTCTTTTTAATTCCAGCTTAACATTATAAACTTTTTGGGCTTGAAGTATGCCAGCAGAGAATGATGATGAGGAGCTCAGGAGAATTCTTCAGAAGAAGAAGGAGGAGCTTCTAGCTAAGCTTTCCTCTCAGAACTCTGAAAGCGGTTCCAGCAACAGCGGCGGCAGCCAGGAGCCTCCAGTGACGGAGCTTAACGACTCTACATTTGAAGAGTTCATAGCCTCCCACAGAGCAGTGGTAGTTGACTTCTGGGCCCCTTGGTGCGCACCATGCTTCCTCGTGGCACCAATAATAGATGACCTAGCCCTTCAGCACAAGGACATAGCTTTTGCTAGAGTAAATGCAGACGCAAGCCCAGAGACCGCTTCTAAATATTATGTAATGAGCCTGCCAACAATAATGTTCTTCTTGGATGGACAGGAAGTTGACAGGGTCGTTGGCGCAGTTCCTGAGGAGGTGCTGGAGGAGAGGGTACAATGGCTAGAGTCAAAGCTTTGATGCTAGGGATAGACTCGCTTACATACAAGTACTTTATGAAATGTAACGCCAGGAACCTCCTGACGCTGCTAGACACGACCTTTAGGGGGGTCACTGAGAACGCCACTGTCCAGAACCCCCCATCGGCTTGGCTCACAGTGCTTACCGGCAAAGAAACGCATGTACAGGGCTTTCTTACCTCCGTGCCTGAGATCCCCTTGCTCACGGAAACTAGCGCTACCATAATCAACATACCTTTAACGAACCCAACTTATGGTAAGCCAAGCTTCTCAATGGATGCCTCAGTAAATGCCGAAGAGGAAATTAACGCCGTACGTGACGCAATACTCGAATCTTTAGAGTCAGGTCCTGTCATAGCCGCCATAACGGCTTTGGAGAGAGTATCTAAACCTGATGTATGTTCGCTGTATGCAGCCATAGATGCGGCCGTGAGGAAAGTTGTACTAGAGGCTGACGAGTTTATACTGTTCTCGCCCTATGGCCCTAAGTACCAGGACAGGTACGACCCATATGGAGTTTATCTTGCTAGCAGGCCAAGACCCAACGAGCATGAGACGGTAAAGCTGTGGGAAATAGCTCAGATATTTAGATCTATGGTCAAGGGTTCAGCTTCATACTTTTGAGAATAAATAAAAATAAATAAAAGTATTAAAAAGTCCTTTTCCTATAGGAAAGGTCTACCTCATCGTAGCTTTCTTCCTGCCGCAATGCCCACCAATAGTGCTACGGTAACGCTTACTATTACATAATATGCTATAGGCGCGGATGATTGCGCGGGCTTTGTTGCAGCGCTCTGGGCGACCCTAATGGCATCCATTAGGTTAACCATGTTAGCCTCGGCTGCTCCCTGTAAGCCTTGTACGTTAACTGGGCTGGTCAACAAGGTGGCTGCTGAGGGTTCTACTACCCTAGAGTTCTCTATATTACCTGTCACCATTGATGATAGCGCTGAGATCTCCTCGGCCGAGTGGGACTCTACGTATGTCAGTAGTCCCTCGCCGTCTGCGGGCGCTGCAAATGGTGAGATAGTTATGTTGTAGCTGATGGGGTACAGGTTCACGGCGTCGTCGCTCTCACCGCTGACCACTAAGGTCCACGGACCTGCCAGGCTGTAGAGCCCTTCACCTACATAGGGCGGCAAGAGATATGAGGTGTAAACTGATGGAACATACACCTTTCCGGCCCACATTCCTAGAGAGCTGTTGTACTGAAGAGGTATGCCGACCTCAAACCCTAACAACATTAAGTTATAGAGGTCCTGAGTTGGCACAAGCGTAGCGAGGAATGTTCCCTGAGTGACCGGGGTTCCATTGGGGTAATCTATGGAGACATATACATTTAGCCACACGCCCTCTATGGAGTACGCTGCAGCTATTATATTACCGCTAAGCTGCGTCGAGCCCACGTAGAATGACTGGTTGAAGTAGCCAAAGAGCGGCCCAGTGCTTGTATTCTCCTCACTGACGAAGACAGCGTCGTACCATCCTGGAGGCATGTTATTTGGCACAACAAAGTACCCTATCTGGTAGTAGAGTAGCGGCGAGGGCGCTGGTTGTAAGGGCACCTGGGCAACTAGGGTCCCGTTGAGGTTGTAGATGTTTACGAACACATTGCTGGTGAAATAACCGTACCCAAATGGGTTAGAGACCATGGCCAGGAATATTAATACCTGGCCCGGCGAGACGCTGGGGGTGCCATCGTTGAGAGGAGTAATGACGTAGGCCTCTACGATCTGCTCTCCAAAGTAAACGTACTCATAGGCGTCGCCGTCCACGGCTCCGTTGGCAGCGGTTGTGTAGATGTACATAATGTAGGCGCCCTGCGGCTCTGGGTAAGGCAGTAGGGCTGTGCCCTCGTAAAGGCCTGGGTACTCCGTTACGTTAACAGGCAGCAGTGTAGCATTGAAGTAATTAATGCCATCATGATAGAAGGCGGCTGTGATCGAAGGCGAGGTAACTGGAGTTCCGTTGGGGTATGTGGCATAGACCTCTATCTGGAAAGGCTCGTTAACCGCTATAGCGGGCGCGTATGGATAGGGTGTGGGCGCTATGATCGTTATACCTGTGCCTATGTAAACATCGGTGGCGCCGGTGCCGCTCACGCCCGCAGAGGTGCCATTAACTACTACTGTCCACACGTTGGGTGGTAGCCCAGGCTTGACGTAGACTTTCCCTACCCAGTAAGTGCCGTTGAACTGTAGCGGAACCTCCTCGCCAAGCCCCTTAGTGGTAAAGACGTAGGCGTTGAACGTTCCACTGGTCGCTGGTGTTCCATTAGGGTAGTATATGGCCGCCACTACCTCAAAGGTTGAGTTGTAGAAATACCACGAGTACTCGGCCCCAGGCTCATAAGTAGTCACTGCTATCTTCAGCGATGGGAAGTGCATCAGTTCATACCTGATAGCATATGCCAGCAGGCCAGCGTTCGGAGAGCCGAGCCCTGTGACCAGGTTATAGCCGGCGCGAGCCAGGTATTTGCCGTTGTAGCCGAAAGTTATCTGGTGGAAGGCCATATCGTATAGAGTCTTATTCTTATAGATGTCGTAGAGTAGCGGATTAATGAGGCCCAGCTTTATTCCAAGGTAACCGTCTATGTCAGCAGTTATGCCGGCCCAGAGGGGTGAGGCTAGGCTGGTGCCGCCGATAACTATCATCTGTCCAGTTACTACCTCAACAAAGCCCGTGTACGGGTTGGCGTCTGCAGCAACGTCAGGCGTTGTCCTGAACGTACCGTTAACGACGCCGTACTGGTACCAAGGCTTGGGGAAGAAGGTTGAGAAACCTCCAGTCGAGGCCACTTCGCTGAAGCCGTAGAGCGGGCTCACCGACCAGGCGGTCTCATAGCCGTAGGTGCCAGTAGAGTTGAGGAACTCTATGGAGCCAGAGGTCACGTTGACATAGAGGGTAGTGCCTCCTACAGCTGTCACAAAAGGTGACGAGGACGGGAACAGCACAGCTCCGTAAGTTGTGGGGGTAGCGTCGAAGGCGCCTTCGTCGCCTGAGGAGGCAAAGAAGCTTATGCCCTCGGCAGTTCCAAGGGCAAAGTAGTAGTCAGCGAATGGGTAGTTCAATATGAAGGCTGGGTACGTGGTGTAAACGCCCGACTCAGCAAACAGGTTCTCAGGCGCTCCCCAGCTCATGGAGACCACGTCAGCAAGGTCTGTGCTTACGACGTAATCTATGGCCTCAAAGAGCGCATTTCCATTGTTGGAGGCTATCACCAGGTATATATGGGCTAAGGGGGCCATGCTCTGCGCTGCCTCAACATCTAGGGCAGTCTCTATGTACCAGCCCGTCTGCAGGCCAAGTGATGGGTGGTAGGGCCCTATAGGTATGACCGTGAGGTTCGCTGGCGGCAGGTTAAATAGCTGGTCAAACTCTGCCACGTCCTGGTAGATCAAGGGGTCACCGTAGGCGTCTATTATGGCTATTGATGCGCCCTGGCTATAGGGAATTAGGTTCGTCACATTATACGCGCCCTCAAAGTCGGCCGGCGTGTAGTAAGTATACGACGACGCTACCTGTAAAGGCGCCGGCAGGCTTGAGTTCGCTGGTATGAACGTGTAGTGACTTATCTTGCCAGCAATGACGTACTGCGGTTTAAACGTGGTTCTGTTGGTGAGACCCAGTATTAGCGTTCCTTGGAGCGTCTCCGGTATTCTGGGCATACCTGCGGGCGCATAGTAGACCTCGCCGTCAGGTCCCTTGTAAAGCTCCAGCTGGACTCCGAACACCTTTTCAACTACGGAGGCCGGCGCTTGGACCATCAAGGAGAGCCTGTCAGGGCTTATATAAGTCACTGTGAAGCCGTTATCTTCAAGGAAGTTTCTGATGTTATCGAACTCCTGCTGCGGAGGCGCGAAGAGCTGAAGAACCTCACTCCTTGACAGGGGCTTAGCCTGGTGCTCGGCAACCTCCTGGGCTATTAGCATTAGCTCGTTGAGGTTTCTTGGCGGTATGAGCACTGATAGGCTCACTGGGTAATCGGGGTTGAGAGGCCCTATAGCGCTGCCGTTAAGTTGAGGTCCGTAGTAGGTTGCATTAGGTTCAAGGGCTCTGGCTGCAGGGGTTCGGGGCATCACTGATATAAATGAGATCAACATCAGTAGGAGTATAGCTAAGCCCAGCAGATTCCTTTCCCTCATAAGGCCACACCCTTTAGGTGTCTGGTATCAGAAACGTCTACAGCAGTATTTAAGATTATGTTAAAATAGTGTTCTCAGCAAAAATAAATGGCCTACTAATGACCTACTGCAGCGTGCTGCGGCTTGTTGCAGGTTCATATCAAAAAGTACTTGAGAGCCGCCAGGGTGTGACTTAAGGTTGCTTTTACGTCTTCTGCAGCTAGAACTTATTGGCTGAGGTCAGACGGGCTACAGAGGCGGGAGAGAGCGTAAGTTGACCAGAAGCCTAAACATGCTTACAGTTAAAAGGAGGTACGTAAGGCTCATACTTAGCGGGAGGAAGACCAGTACCATTAGGCTTGGTAGCCTTCAGGTGAGGAGTAGGTACCTCAAGGTAGTCAGCTCGGGCAGGCCCGTGGCAGTAGTGCGAGTAGAGGAGGTTATACACAAGAAGGTTAAGGATTTGACCGATGAGGATGCAGAGCTTGATGGGTTTAACGGCCTGACGGAGCTCTTCAGGGAGCTTAGGTCAATATATGGGGACTTCATGCTTGACGATGATATAACTATCATAAGGTTCTCCCTTGTAAAGGTCCTTGAGGACCCTGAGGCAGGCTGGAACCATGAAACTTCTAGAGGCAGGGCATCCGCGATGAACCTACAAAGTCAGGTTAAAAGGGCTAGGAAGCAGTAAAGGTATTATGCGGGGTGGTAGCTTATGGCAACGCCAAGGGTCAGAACATACATACCAGGCCTTGACGAGATACTTTACGGTGGCATACCTGAGAGGAACGTTGTCATGGTATCTGGAGGCCCCGGCACAGGCAAGTCCATAATGGCCCAACAGTTTATATACAATGGCCTCGTCAGGGGGGAGCCTGGCGTCTACGTTGCACTTGAGGAGCACCCAAGCTCCGTCAGGAGGAGCTTCAGGCACTTCAACTGGAACATCGATGAATATGAGAGGAAGGGGACCTTCGCCATAGTGGACGCGTTCACCACAGGCATAGGATCTGCAGCCCAGCGAGAGAAGTACATAGTAAAGGACCTTGATAATGTCTCAGAGCTTGTTGACGTTGTGAGACAGGCCATCAAGGACACCAAGGCTAAGAGGGTAGTGATAGACTCTGTAAGCACCCTGTACCTCTCTAAGCCTGCGGTCGCCAGGAACATAGTGATGATACTAAAGAGGGTGGTCTCTGGCCTGGGCTGTACTGCGTTCTTTGTGAGTCAGGTTTCTGTGGGCGAGAGGGGCTTCGGAGGCCCTGGAGTTGAACACGCCGTTGACGGCATAATAAGGCTAGACCTGGACGAGATAGAAGGCAAGCTTTACCGTTCAATAATAGTCTGGAAGATGAGGGACTCTAAGATATCGATGGTCAGACACCCTATGGAGATAACTGATGAGGGCATAGTAGTCATGTGGGACAAGTACCTTAAAGTTGCGCCTAACTCAATATCAATTGTCGAGCTCCCAAAGGAGGAGGTCGAGGAAATGAAGAAGGCCCTATCAGAAGGCGCTGAGAGTGTAAGCAAGGAGGAATATGAGGAATAATTAAAACGAAAACGCTCCATCAGCAAGGGTGAACGTTCTTCACAGCCCGCGGCTCAGCTTACCGTCGTATCATCACTATTTTTCATGCTTCAGGCTTATGGGGTCCTTAACAGGTTTAAAAACTAGCTGGGCCTTAGGGCTGTTAAGGTCACATTGTTGCCATTTTCATCGAAGAGCTTTATCTTCTGAGCCCTCATGAGAAGGTTCTTCTCGGACCCAGGCTCTACGTAGCCGCCCATATTAACTAGGAGCTCTACTGAATCGTCGTCTATGGGCGAGACGACGGTCCTGAAGACACCTGCCACATAGCTTGATACCTTGACCTTAACCTTCCCAACAAACGTCATTCCAGGCGCGTCGGTGCTGTCACTAAGGATTACGTCCTCGGGCCTTATGCCAAGCTTGTACTTGCCTTCTAGCTTAGGGTTGGGCGACGGCACCTTAACAGAGTTAGATATGTAGATAAAGCCATTGGAGGCCGTGACGTTCACTATGTTTATGTCACCGCCAAGCTTTGCAACAACCTCGTTAGCTGGATTATCATAAATGTCAGTAGGTGACGAGACCTGCGCGAACTTGCCGTTTATTATGACGCCCGCAACCTCGGCTATAGAGAAGATGTCTGCCGGGTCGTGAGACACTATTATAGTGGTTAACTTTCTCTCCCTCTGTATCTTCCTGACTAGGGCCCTGGCGCTGTCCCTCACAGCTGCGTCCAGGTTGCTGAAGGGCTCATCCATTAGGAGCAGCTTGGGGTTCTTCACCAGCGCTCTGGCTATGGCAGTCCTCTGCATCTGGCCTCCGCTGAGCTCCCTTGGGTAATGCTGCAGCACCCTCGTCAGGCCCAGCTCCTCAGCGACCTCCTTAACTCTCTTATCTATCTCAGATTTAGGCAGGTGCATGTTCCTCAGTGGGAACGCTATGTTATCGTAGACAGTCATGTTTGGGTAAAGCGCCCAGAGCTGGAAGACCATGGCTATTCCCCTGTGCTCCGGCTCAACAACTATCCTTCCTGGGGCTGAAACAAGCTCCTCGTCAAAGTATATGTTGCCATCGGTGGGCGTCTCCAGGCCTGCTATCAGTCTAAGGAATGTTGTCTTGCCGTGGCCGCTGGGGCCCAGCACGCCAAAGGCAGTGCCGTCTGGGATCGTTATAGTTATGCCGTCCACAGCGTGTACCTCTATCTTGCCTCTCCTGAATATCTTCTTAAGATTCTCAACCCTCACGGTTGTCATGATTCACACCCCCTTAGCTCCTCCTCCGAGGGCCGCCAGCCCACGTATGAAATACCTTCCCAGGGCTATGAAAACTCCCAGCGGTACTATTGACGCTAGCACCGCGGCAGCGTAAGTCTCGTTATAAAGAGTCCCATAACCTCCCGTGAACACCCTTTCCTCAACAGGTACCATCCTCATGTATGGCGTGGACGTCAGTATGAGGGGTAGGAAGAAGTTATTCCATGACATTATGAACACGAATATCAGAGTTGAGAGGAAGCCTGGGATGGCAAGTGGGAACACAACCTTCCAGAATATGGTCCACTGGTTGGCTTCATCCATCCTGGCTGCCTCTATGAGATACTTAGGCACGGTTGGCAGGAATATTGACATCAGCAGGGCAGCGGTGGGAACGTAGAATATCATGTTAGCTATTATGAGGCCCCAGTAAGTGTTGAAGATTCCAGTGTGAGTCTCAAACAGCAGGAGGGGCAGCATTGTAGACTCAACCGGTATAAACGTGGCAAGTGATATTATAGAGAAACCTACGTTACTCATGAAGGAGTGCCTCTCGCCAATAACATAAAAGAAGTAGGCGCCCATCTCGCCAAGTATGGTGGAGAGGATGGTGACTGGTATTGTAACTATTAGGCTGTTCAGGAGCGGCCTCTTCATGCCATTCCATACTGCTATGTAGGCCGAGAGCGTCGCCTTTACTGGGGGCTGGAACACAGAGGTTGCCGTGGCCTCCAGGTTTGTCTTGAAGCCATCAACTAGCATTGCATAAAGCGGTATAAGCCAGAAGATTATTACCACGGCCCCTGCCAGCTGCAGGAGAGCATACTTTATTACCCTAGTCCTATATGAGGCCACTTGGCTCACCCCCTTATGACCCACTTCCTAATGCCATAAACGGCATATGGTATTACGACCGCCGCAGCTATCAAGGTTATGAGGGTTGAGGCCGCTGCGGACTCGCTGAAGAACTCTGTATAGAACTCATAGTAAACGAACTCTGTGAGCGTCATTAAGTCTAGGTTTGTAGGCCCTCCGCCTATGACAAAGGGAAGGCTGAACATCCTGAATGAGAATAGGAACAAGAGGGCGGTGGCCACTATGAAGCCGTTCATGGAGTTTGGGAGCAGGACCCTGAAGAGTATCTTGAAGCCTCCAGCGCCATCTATCCTTGCCGCCTCTATTATGGACTTATCTATCCCCATGAATGAGGCCAGGTAGAACAACACAGCAAGCCCCGTGTAGGCCCAGAATTCAACTAAGAACATGGAGAGTACGGTGCTTGTGGCATTCGCAAGGGGGTTAATCCTTGGCAGACCTAGGCTTGAAAGGAGCCATCCAAAGCCTAGCTCTGGGTTGAACAGCCAATCCCATATGAGGCCATTTGTTGCCATGGATATCGCGAGCGGGTACAGAAACACGGAAAGGTAAATGCTGCGCTGCGTGTTAGGAAGGAAGTACAGTAGCCCCGCGAGCAGGAGGCCTGCTAGGTCGCCTATTGCTACGAGGCCTATCGAGAATATGGCCGAGTGGTACAGTGCTACCCTAAAGAACAAGCCCTTAAACATGGAAGTATATGTGCCAAATCCCACAAAGGTCGGCCTGCTGTGGAGCAGTGACCAGTTCAGCGTAGACAGCCAGGCGTTCCAGATAACTATATAGATTAGCATTGCGCTGAAGAAGAGCGTTGGAAGCACCATTAGGGATATCTGAGCGCTACTTGATAGGCCTTTCTTTTTGGTTTTAGAATGGTCACTACTGTTATGGTAACCACTTGAAGCCATTATATATTTTTCACCTCTAGTTGCATACATATACGTAGGCACATTTATATTCCTTTATGGAGCACTCTCTTAGATCGTTTATGAGCTTCAAAGAATAGCTAGAAACTTAATCTTTTTAAAGAAAACAAAACGCGTATAAAATATAAAACATTAAAGATGTATTTATGGTGTTGTCTATTATCTGTCGCCGTTTTAAGGCAGCGTGTAAGTTGGGCACGCATAGCTGCTGTTGAAGTAGTATCCTGGAACTATTACCCACGGCGGCACGTAGCCAGCGAAGGGCTGGCCAGCTATGCCCATGTAGCCAAGCCCTATCTTTGCAGCAGACAGCCAGTCCTCGCACTCTTCATGAACCAGCGACGCTAACTGGGCGTTGTAAGCAGGTATGTAGGCCGAGCCGCTCTCCTGGAGGGCCAGCACCTGCGATATCCAGCTGCCGAACACGTCGTCAAACAGGCCCCCGTCAGACAGCTGGTAGACGAACTGGTCCGCTGGCGTGCTGATCAGCTGCTCGTGGCTCCACCACTGCTCTGGCGTGTTGAAGTAGTCAGTTGCGTTTATCCAGTAGGTTGTAGCTTTCCACTTAGTCCAGACTTCCTGGCCAGCGTAGGACGCCCACCACGTGGCGAGCTTTATTCCAGCCTGGGTAGTCGGGTACGGCTGTGGCACTCCTACTGAGTCAATTACTAGGGCATATGTGCCGTTTGTTCCAGGGAACGGGAGAGCATAGACTGTTACGTTGGTCCAGCTGCTGTAGGGCGGCACATATGGGTACGTTGTGACGTTGTCAAAGTCATAGGCATAGTTAGTCAGCCAGTCTCCGTTGGCCTGGAACGCGACCTTGCCCTCTATCAGGTCAGTCAGGCCCTCGGTCCAGGTGAGGCTCTGCCAGCCTGGGTAGTCGTAGGACGTGAAGTTTATGAACCAGTAGTCCGTCTCGTTTATCAGCTGCTGTATCGAGGTGTTCGCAAGGTCTATTGTGCCGTAGGCGAACTCGTTGTACAGCCTAGCGCCGCCGGCGAGCCCATACTTCTGAATGGCCAGCGACAGGAATATGTCTTCCCAGAGGTTCAGCTGGTCCCAGCCGCCGTCGGCGCCAGGCACCATCCACGGGTAGACGCCATGATTTGCCAGCTGCACAGTGTCGTAGACTAGGGCGCTAAAGTTGGTTGGTATTGGGAGCCCATACTGCCTGAGCAGCTTCGCGTTAACGTAGAGGATGGCGCCTCTGTGCACGTTGACAGGCATTGAGAGCATGCTGCCGTTGAAAGTGCCCGCCAGAAGGACCTCCTTCACAGCACCGGTCCAGAGGCCCATCTTCATAGCTATTGACGTGAAGTTGACGAAGTCCTTAGGCGACGTTATTAAGGCGTAAGAAGGCATCTCCGGGCCGAAGTGCACCTGGAACGCTGCAGGAGGCTTGCCAGCCTCCATCATGCCCGCTATCGTGAACTTAGCGTTGGTTCCCCCTGCGCCCGGTATTATTTCCAACGACACCGTGTAGGGCGGGTTAGCGGCCTCAAAGGCAGGTATGAAGTGTTCCAGCGCTATATGGCCCTCGGTTGCCCACCAGGTATAGAAGGTTATCGTTGTAACGCTTGTCGTAGTCGTCGTAGTAATTGGTGTAGTAGTAACTACTGGGGTTGTCGTCGTAGTCGTCGTGGTGGTAGTTACATGCTTCCTAGTGGCCAGGTACGCGGCGTAACCTCCAACCGCCGCGACTATAACAATTACTATCACTATTATAGCAATAGTTGTACCACTTATAGAACGCCTGCTGGTGTGCAACATGCTACACACGCCTCAGCTGAAGCTTGTCGGGCTAGGCGGCTTTTATTCTATGATGGAAGGCTTACACTGATCTCATAAGTTATTTTTGGCTTTAATGTAAGGAAATTAACAGTGCTGTCTACTTGAAGTAGCTTAAAAGGGAAGCCGCATAGTACAGTTTTACGATGATATTTGTTTTAATTATGATATAGGTCAAATAAACATCACATTAATTAACTAAGGTTTACCTTGAGGATGGCGCTTTCTGGCGAGGCTTTACGTGTTGACCGGCTGAAGACTCATATCATCTTCGTAGCTTATAGCGCAGATAAACACTGCCTCCTCGTCCGATAGGTTTTCTATGCTGTGGGGCTCGTAAGGGCCCGTGTAGAAGAAGTCGCCAGCCTTCAGCACCTTAGCGACGCCGTTTATAGTGACCTTAAGCGTCCCTTTAATTATGTATACCGCTTCGACGTACTTGTGTTTGTGGTACGGCATAGCTCCATGGGGTTCTACCACAAACCTCCTCAGAGCTATTTTGTCAGAGCCGTCAGCTCTGCTAACAAGCCACTGCACTGTGACCCCTTTAGTGCCTGGCAGGAGAGCGGAGACGTCCTGAGAAGGCACTTCTGCGTAGCTGCCGAACTTCATGCTGTTCCCTGCCCGTAACTATGTTGCCCGCGCAAATAAGCTTAAGCTCATTCATCACAGGCGTCTCGATAGCTTAAACTGCGGCCAACTTTAGTCACAGGGATCCTTTGCCAGCTATAATAGCTGCTCGGTTCACGCACTGGCCGCTTTACAGGGCGGTTCACTAGTCTACAGAGCAGTAGATATTTGTTGGGCGTCTGCAGCCTTGCCTCCCCATCGCGGCCTCGAGGCAGGCCATCGGCTGTGCGCCCCCAAGTGGGGGGAGGCTGGCCAATCAGTTAACTGCCCTGTCAAGTTGCCGCAGTTAACTCCAGTTAAACCAAGGGCGGCAAATGAGGGGGGCGGAGTTAAGTGCGCGTTAACTCTAAATTAAAAATGTTAGCAAAAAGTTAACCTAGCTGATGGGACCCTCTTGTCCCAAAGAGGCCTAAGAGTTCCCGCGGTCGCTCATACAGCGTTTGGCCCCCTTAAGTAACACCGGCGCTTTAGCTGGGTGAACTCCTCTGACCGCGCCATATAGCTCAAAGGGTGGCACTTTATGAAGTGTTCGCTAGGTCAGTGTTACCTGCAGACTGCTGGGTTCCTGTGCGTGTCACTAGGTAACACCTGGCTTGGAGGCTGTCTGCCCTGCGGGGCTGTAGCAGCTAGCTGTAAGCCCCGCAATTGTGTGTTAACTTTCTAAATAATTTTTAGGGTAAAAAGGCGGTCTACAGGCCTTTGTAGACAGGCCGCGCAGAGCCCTAAGTCTCCTGGTGGGTTTATTGATAGGTAGACTGGCTGCGCCTGGCGGCAGTTATGGGTATGGTAAGTTGTCATACAGCGGCGGCTCTTTAAGGCCTGGAAGGCCATAACTCAAGTTGAGAAACCCTTATAAGTGGGCAGCCTCACAGGCGAGAGAAGGCATTTTGGCGCGGAAACTGGGAGGCCCAGGCTTCCGGCAATCGGGCTCCTCTGGGTTAGGTTCCTCTAGTCCCAACTCGCTTTCCATAACTCGCTATGACCCCAAGAAGGGCCAGGTGGAGCTCACCGCTGGCTTCCCCGAAGAGAAGTTCCTTTGGAACCCTGACATACACCCAGTGCCAATATCTAAAAGGACATGGGGTGCACTGACCTACTTCCTGATATGGGTCTCGATGGCATTCATAGTGCCGTCGTGGACTTTAGCCAGCATAGGACTGCTCATGGGCCTGACGCCGCTCCAGGCCATACTTACAGTGTTCCTAGGGAACCTCATAGTGGTAGTCCCTATGATAATACAGTCCCACGGAGGGGCTAGGTACGGCATAGCCGAGCCGCAGCTCACCAGGACCAGGTGGGGAACCTATGGGGCCATGTTCCCAAGCTGGGTGAGGGCAATAATAGGGGCAGGTTGGTGGGGCATAGAGAGCTACATAATAGCTGAGGCTGCGACAGCGCTTTACGCCATATACACTGGCAAGACCTCAGTTATAGCATACACTGTGGCCCACTTCCAGAACTACCCCTTCGTGCTTGCGAAGGACTTTCCAGGAATATTCTGGGCCACGTTCGTGGTCGTTATAGCGGCGCAGATGCTAGTCTTCTACCTATCGCCCATAGTGAAGTCGCAGCCTGCCCTCAGGTGGCTTGCCAGGGTAGGAGGGCCCATAGTTATGATCGCCTTCGTAGACCTATGGGTTTACTTTATGAACGCGGCCGGTTGGTCTGTTAACCTCTCAGCCATATCAGGACAAGGCCATTTCACCTGGCTGGGCTTCCTGGCGTTCCTTAACGCAAACATAGCTTTCTGGGCAACTATGGCGCTTACGATGCCGGACTACACTAGATTCGCCAAGTCGCAGAGCTCGCAGGCCTATGGGCAGCTGACCATGCCGTTCCTGATGCTCGCCGTAGCGACATTCTCCGTAATGACTACCGCAGCCGCCTACGAGCTCTATGGCAAGGTAATATGGGATCCCATAGTCCTAACGACCCTCTACATGGCTAAGCCTCTTGGCTACTTCATCCTAATATCCATAATGCTGGCCACGTTCCTGGTTAATGCCTTCGCTAACGCCGTTGGCCCTGCATATGACATAGCCAACACGTTCCCGAAGCACATGAGCTGGTTTAAGGGGTCCCTGGCGCTTATTGCAATAGCGGTTGGAATAGGCGCATGGAGCTATTACGGTAACGCTTACAGTTACATAACTAACTGGTTACTGACGTATGGAGGCCTCCTTGGAGGCATAGAGGGCGTGATTATATTCGACTATGCCGTGATAAGGAGGTTCAAGCTTGACCTGGCCGACGTGTTTAGAAGCGATGGAATCTATAGGTACTGGTACGGCATAAACCCAGCGGCAGTCATCACCTTCCTAATAGTGACGGTGCTCATATATGCGCCTCTACCCTACCACCAGGTCCTCTTCAACAGCTCATGGCTGCTCTCATTCACAGTCTCGGGATTGATATACCTGCCCCTCATGAAGTACTGGGTCATTCCAAAATATCAGCCGCAGCTCAGCGGTGGCCTGCTGAGGGGCTACCTAAGTCCATACGCCAGGAGGGTATTCATGGTCGATAGCGCTTAGCGATTTCTATAAGGTCGTCAAAATAATATTATGACCTAATTCTGTCACTTTTTATTGAAAAGCGTGTTAAGGGCTCAGGCTCACGCCAGCGTGAGTGTGACCAGAGTGTCAGAGGGGGAGCCGGCCACAGAGGAGTGGTATTCGCTTAGCATCAATATGCACAGGTTCTACGGCGGCAAGATAGAGGTCCTGCCCAAGGTGCCCGTGAGGGGCCTCAAGGACCTTGCAGTATGGTACACCCCAGGCGTCGCCGCCGTGAGCAGGCTCATAAGCTCAGACCCTGACCTCTCCTTCGAGCTCACGTCAAGGTGGAACACGATAGCCGTGGTGAGCGACGGCACGAGGGTCCTCGGCCTGGGCAAGGTGGGCCCGGAGGCGGCGTACCCGGTGATGGAGGGCAAGGCTCTGCTCTTCAAGTACCTAGGCGGCGTGGACGCGGTGCCTATAGTGCACAGATTCTCAAAGGCCGAGGACTTCGTGAACCTGCTCGTGGCTATAGAGCCCTCCTTCGGCGGCATAAACCTTGAGGACATAGAGAAGCCGAAGTGCTTCGTCATACTTGACGAGGCCAGGTCGAAGCTGCAGATACCCGTGTGGCACGACGACCAGCAGGGCACGGCCACCGCCGCGCTCGCGGGGCTCATAAACGCGCTTAAGGTTGTCGGCAAGAAGCTCCAGGACGTCAGGATAGTGATTTTTGGAGTGGGCGCAGCTAATACAGCATTTTACAGGCTACTGAAGTACATGGGCGTTAAGGCTAACCATATAGTAGCAATTGATAAATACGGAGTCCTTCACCCTGAGATGAAGGACATTGACAAGCTCATGCTAACCGACCCGTACCAGTACCAGATAGCCATAGAGACGGGAGGGGGAGGCCTCCCCCCTGGCTCCCCAGTGGAGAGGGCCTTCGACGGCGCTGACGTAGTCATAGCCGCCTCCTCCCCCGGGCCAGGGGTCATAAGGCCCGAGTGGGTCTCAAGGATGAACAGGGACGCCGTCGTGTTCGCCCTAGCCAACCCCGTGCCCGAGATATGGCCCTCTGAGGCCAAGAGGGCCGGCGCCAGGGTCGTGGCGACCGGCAGGAGCGACTTCCCTAACCAGGTCAACAACAGCCTCGTCTTCCCTGCCGTCTTCCGCGGCGTCCTGGACGTCAGGGCGAGGACCATAACCGACACCATGGCCATAGCCGCGGCCGTCGAGCTGGCGAAGTTCGCCGAGGAGAGGGGCATATCCGAGGACAAGATACTTCCGACCATGGAGGAGTGGGAGGTCTACCCCAGGGTGGCCGCCGCCGTCGCAGTTAGGGCGGTCGAGGAGGGGGTGGCCAGGAGGTCTACCACGTACAGGGAGGAGCTGGAGAGGGCCACTGAGATAATAGGCTCCGTCAGGCAGAAGATCAACACATTACTTGATAAGGGCCTCATAACAATGCCTATGTGAGTATTTTAGCTGCGTTGGGAGAGGTAGTCCTTAAGCGATAGTAAGAATTTGTCAAGCAGGGCCCTGGTTACATGGGGCATCACTACAATCCTTATGCCGGGCACCAAGCCACACTTATACACATAGAGGCCTTTCCTGGCAAGGAACCTCATCAGGGCTTCGTCATTGGTATATTCTATACACACAACCGGTGTCTCAGGGCTCGCAGGTGTCTTAAGCCCTAGATCTTCAACTCTGTTCACCAAGTACCTGGTTCTTTCCATGAGCTCCTGGGCCTGCGCCGCATAGCCGTCATGGCCCATGTACTTTACTATAGCCCAGGTGGCTGCTACAGGGCCTCCGCTCCTGGTTCCAAAGAGGCCTATTTGATGCCCCGCAGGGTAGTACTCGGCCTTAAAGTCAAGGGGCTTAAACCATTCCTCATCCCTGACTATCAGGCCGCCCGCAGGCAGCGGGGCAAGTCCAAGTTTATGAGGGTCAAGCGTTGCGCTCATGACCGGTTCGTTTTGGAATCCAAGCCTTCTGTTGGGGTAAACGAAGGGGGCCACAAGGCCGCCCAGGGCCGCATCGACGTGAACTACGGAGTTGCACTCAGCGGCTACGGCAGAAATTTCCTCTACAGGGTCTATTGTGCCCACTGACGTAGTGCCTACGGTGGCCACAACGACGCCCGGACCGTTCGCCTTGCACAGGGATCTGAGGGAAGTAGGATCCATCCGGTACCCCTTCATGTTAACTTCAACTGGTTTCATTCTGAGCAGGTAGGCAGCCTTAGTTATAGAGTGGTGCGCAGCCGCTGTGTAGTAGACGACGTCAAAGCCGTGCTCCCTTGCCAGGTAAAGGGCCGCCAGGTTGGACTCGCTGCCGCCGCTAGTTATGTAGCCTGTGCACCCGCTGCAGCCCAGGTAGCTTCCGAGCTCCCTAATGGCCTCCTCCTCCAGCTTCCTGAGGGGCCTGTAAAGCTCCTCGTCGTTTACGTTAAGCCCTTGGAACATGTCAAAGGCCACCTTGGCTACTGGATGAGGAGGGGTGGTCATGGAGCCCAGTATGCCGTCCCTGTAGTGGACCGGCACTGACTTGGCCACTTCGGCCAGTCTTGACATTATGTCCTCCAGATCCACGGCTTTCCCTCAAAGAAAGTAGGCCCTTAGTTTTTATTGCTAAGCTGCTAGGCAGCCGCCAGCAGCGGGCTATCTATAGGATTACCTAGCTCTAGGCCTTGTCACTATGTGCCTAGGAGCATTAGGCGCCTCCCATGGCCTTGACCCCAAGGTACTGGAGCCCGCATGGTATAAACCTGAGCATCCTTAGGTTAGAGTAGCCTTTCCCCCACATGGTTACATATTTAGAGCTTGTCCTGTCAAGGAGTGAGAGCTCATCGTCTGCTAGCCTTAGCTCGGCAGACCTAGCAAGCTCAGCAACTCTCCCCGGCTTGGTGGTACCAGGTATAGGAACGGCGCCCTTGCTGACTATCCATGAGAGGGCCACCTGCGCCTTTGTAGCCCCGTGAGACATGGCTACCTTGGCTAAGGCTTCCTGAAGCTCTATGTCCTGGGAGGCCTCCCTGAACCTTGAATCCATCTTCTGGACGCGCCTAGCAGCGGCGGCGCCTGCGAGGGCCCCCTTGGCCAGCGGCGAGTAAGCTATGATGCTGGCGCCCAGCTTTCCCGCGGTTCTGAACACGTCAAGCTCGGGAGTCCTAAAGGCGAGGCTATACTCCACCTGGTCAGACACGATCTCAGCTGACCTGAGGCAGCTAGCCGCCTCCTCAAGCATGCGCCCAGGGAAGTTGGAGACCCCTATGAACTCAGCCAGCCCCATCTTGACTGCATCCTCAAGCCCTCTCAGCGGCTCGCAGAGGGGCACCCAGGCCGGGGGCGGCCAGTGAAGCTGAAGCAGGGAAGGCCTTAGGCCAAGCCTTCTTGCAGAGGCCTCAGCCGCCTTGACCACGAGCCACCTCAATGGCCTAAAGCCTGCTACCTTGGTGGCTATTACTATGTCGTCAGATCTAAGCCCAAGAGTTCTCGCCGCGTAGCCTAGGGACCTCTCGCTCCTTCCCATTCCATAGACTTCAGCCGTGTCGAAAAAGTTAATGCCGTTATCTATCGCGGCCCTCACTATATCGACTGAGGCCCCTTCGCTGCCTTTCCACGAGGTTGAGCCTATCTCCCAAAAGCCAAGTCCTACGGCGCTAACCCTAGGGCCTCCCTTGCCAAGCCTCACATATATCATGGCATCACAGCCCTTGCAGGTTCTAAGGTATCACTGAGGCCTAAGCCTTTGAGCTTTGCCACTAACGTAATTTTACCCTCCTGAAGTAACTTATATGTGGGGGGCCTCGTTGGTTGAGATCAGGAAGTTAAGCGACCCCTCAGAGCTGTCGCAAGTAGTTGAGGTTCAGCTCTCCGCCTGGGGAATGGACAGGTCCCAGTGCGAGGCCGTGCCGCTTCATATACTTAAGGCTATAGTTGATAATGGAGGCCTTGTGCTGGGGGCCTTTGACGGTGACAGGCTTGTAGGCTTTTCGCTAGGCTGGTTCGTGGAGACTCCCGAGGGGCCTTACTTTTACAGCCATATGACCGGCGTTGTGAAGGAGAGAAAGTACAGCGGTCTGGGCACGAGCCTTAAGCTTGCCCAGAGGAGGGAGGTCCTGGCCGCAGGAGTCAGGATAATAAGGTGGACCTTCGATCCGCTTCAGAGCCTTAACGCGCATTTCAACCTCGGCAAGCTTGGGGCCATTTTCACGAAGTACAAGGTCAGGTACTACGGCCAGCTTCACGATTCAATAAACGCCGGCCTTGAGACCGACAGGGCCTTGGCTGAATGGTACCTTGACAGCAAGAACGTTATTAGCAAGATATCTGGAACTGCGAGAACTCCTTCCCTTGAGGAGCTGATAGAGCTAGGGACCCATGTGGCTGTCGCCCCGGCTGGCCCAAGGGGTAGCGAGGAGCCAAAGGGGCCGGACCTCAGCAGGAGCCCGCTGGTGGTTGCCATAGGGCTTCCTTACTCAATATCTGAGCTGAGCTCCGTGAGGAGTGAGTTGGCATCCAGGTGGAGGGAGGCAACTAGGCAGGCCTACCTTAAGTACCTCGGCGAGGGCTATGTGGCCTCGGACTTCACTTGGGACGAACATGGGCACGGCTATGTGATAATGGTGAGGGAAAGCCTAGGGGAAGTTCTCGACGGGGTGAGACCTTGGAGCTGAGGAAAGTGGAGCTCATAGAGGTCTGGGTCAAGTTAAGGGCGCCCTTTGAGACAAGCTTTGGGAGGACCGAGGAGAGACCTGCCATCTTAGTTAGAGCCGAGGAGAAGGGCGGCGAGGTGGGCTGGGGCGAGGTCGTGGCCGACTCAGGCCCGTGGTACAGCTATGAGACGAACGAGACCGCCTGGCACGTGATAAGGGACTTCATCCTGCCACAGCTGAAGGGCGACGTCACCCCAAAGGGCTTCCCTACTTTAGTGAGCAGAATAAGGGGTCACAACATGGCCAAGGCAGGCGTTGAAATGGCCCTGTGGGACCTTGCGGCCAAGCTTGAGGGGCTTCCGCTCTGGAAGTACATAGGAGGGGTCAGGGACAAAATAGTGAGTGGAGTAAGCGTTGGCATACAACCCTCGCTGCAGGACCTAGTAAAGGTCGTTGACAGCTACCTTCAGCAGGGTTACGTAAGGGTAAAGATAAAGATAAAGCCGGGCTATGACGTGGCCCCGGTCAAGAAGTTGAGGGAGACCTTCGGGGACGGACTTCCACTCCAGGTTGACGCAAACGCCTCCTACAGTCTAAGCGATATAGAGACCTTCAGGAAGCTGGACGAGTACGGCTTGCTCATGATAGAACAGCCCTTGGGCTGGAGGGACCTGGTGGATCACGCTGAGCTGGCCAGGAGGATAAGGACGCCAATATGCCTTGATGAAAGCATTACTGACCTAGAAGACGCTAGGAAGGCCTATCAGCTGGGCTCAGCGATGATAATAAATGTGAAGCCTGCCAGGGTGGGGGGCCTCGGCGAGACCCTGAGAATACACGACTTCTGGTACAGGCAGCTGGGGAGGCCGATATGGATAGGCGGCATGCTTGAGACGGGCGTGGGCAGAGGGCACCTGGTGGCGGCCGCAACCCTAGAAGGGGTTAGGTACCCTAACGACATAAGTGCAAGCTCTAGGTACTATGAAAACGACATAGTGGAGCCTCCCTGGGAGCTTAACAAGGACGGCACCATATCGGCGCCCACGAGGAGCGGCATAGGGGTTGAAGTGCTCGAAGATTACGTGCGTAAAACAGCCAAAAGGCTTTACCAGACCTCTTTTTAGCCATACTTGCCACGCCTTTTAACTGGGCCCCCTCTAATCAACACCTAGAGAGAGATAGCCGTGAAGCACGTGCTTGTTGGCGGCGTAGGCTTTGTAGGTGTGAACCTGGCGGCTGAGCTTAAAGGAAGCCATGAGGTTGTGGTCGTGGCCAGGAGGTCGTCCATAAGGCGAAGACCTGAGATTTCGGACAGCTTAAGTAAAATGGGCGTGGACATAGTTGTACTCGACTCTCTAACATCTGAAGCTATGAGCAAACTGGGAGGTGACGTGTACTATCATATAGCTGGCAAAATATATGGAAGGTACAGGGAATTTGAGGAAGCCCATGTGGGCCTCCTCAGGCGTGTGATTCAGGCCGCGTCCCAGGTTAGCGCAAGGGTCGTTTACGTAAGCTCAACAGCCGTAGCAGCTGAGCTAAGAGGGGTGCCAAGGGGGGCCCTGGTTGAGGAGGAGAGCGAGCACCTGAACCCCCAGGTGTTTATCCACAGAACTCCATACGAGGTCACTAAAGCCGAGGGCGAGAGGCTGCTTGTATCAGAGGGCGAGAGGCTAGGCGGCAAGTGGTCCATAGTTAGGCCATCGTTAGTCTTTGGCCCCTGGGGCTACGAGGCCCAGTGGAAGGTGACGTTATGGGCTGCAAAGCGTGGACTTGCGTTACGCTTCGGTTCAAGAAACATGGTGTACTCAGGAGACTTGGCCAGAATACTCGCCATGGCTGGCTCTGGCGCCTTTGACAGGAAGTGGGTTTACGCCAACTGGCCCTTCGACGTCGACATAAGTGACGTAGGCCGGCTTATCTGCGGGATGCTCAGGAAGAGTTGCCGCATAGTAGGCGCGAGGTGGGCTATCAGGCTAGCCGCGGCTATACCCTCGTCGCCGTTTAAGATGATGTACCGCATGCTTTCAAGTAACTACAGGTATTATTCCAGTAGATACTTAAGGGACTTCAAGTTTACTTCGTTAGACGAGGCAGTCTCCAAGTTCCTGGAGTGGGCCTTGAGGCCAGCTCACGCTTAAAACTCCCTCAGCTTATTGACAGGAGGGTTTAGTTGAAGGTAAGCCCCATAATCGTTGCTATAGACGGTCCTGTGCTTGGCGGTTGCCAAGGTTTAGTAAAGGTTATGGATAACCTAAGGGATGAGGTGATTGGCTTCAAGATAGGCATTCCATTCATTATGCAGTGCGGCCTTGAGCGGCTCGCTGCAGCAAGGTTGAGAGCCAAGGGCAGCCTACTGATAGCAGACCTTAAGCTTGCTGACATAGGCGATATAATGGCTAGAACGGTCTCGCTGGTGAAGGATTACGTCGATGCAGTCATAGCTCACTCTTTCATAGGCTATAGAGGCGCCCTTGACGAGGTATCCGAGAAACTTAAAGAGTGGAATATCAAGCTAATTCTTGTAGTTTCGATGAGCCACGAAGGGTCAAGAGAATTCTACGACAGGAACTTGGACGCCACAATCGATTTAGCGAAGAAAGTGAATCCATGGGGGGTCGTGGCGCCGGCTACAAGGCCTGACGTGATCTCACTTGTAAGGAGAGCTCTTGACAGTGACGTGAAAATACTAGCCCCTGGCATTGGCGCCCAAGGCGCAAGGCCTGGCGATGCGCTTTGTGCTGGGGCCGATTATGAAATAGTAGGAAGAAGCATAACGGAGAGCCCAGACCCTAGGAAGGCCGTAGAGCTCATAGCCCTTGAGCAAGAGGAGGCCTTAAGGAGGTGTCGCGGTTGAGCAAGGCCATTGATAGGCTTCTGCTCAGCACAGGTGCTGTGCTCTTCGGCGAGTTCAAGCTTGCTTCCGGCAGGGTGAGCCACGTCTATGTCGACCTTAGGAAGGCCATAGGACATCCCAAGGCCTTTAGAATAATATCACTGGAGCTGGCCCATAAGGTAATAGAGAACGTAGGCGAATGCAGTAACTGTGCTGCTGTAGGAGTTGCAACCGGAGGAGTCCCCTGGGCCGCTGCGGTCGCCCTCAGCTTAGGAATTCCCTTGGCTTACATTCGTCAGCCCAAAGGGCATGGAACTGAAAAGGACCTTGAAGGGGCCGACATTAAGGATATGACAGCGCTGCTAATAGATGATGTAGCTACCACGGGCGGCAGCCTCTCCTTTGGCGTTCATGTTCTTAGGTCTCACGGAGCCAAGGAGATAATTAGTGCTGTTGTAGTAGATCGCGAGCAGGGAGCTAGGGAGTCCCTGGAGAGCGTCGGTGTCAGGCTGCTCTCGGTCACCACTTTAAGGAGCATACTCGAGGAGGCCAGAAGGCTCGGCATAATAAGTGATGAACAATTGAGCTCCTTGGTTAACGAACTTTGGGAGACTAAGTAAGGATATCAGAGCGATATTCGTGGCATTCATTTAATAGGCACCGCAGGATGCGGTCAAACTTTAGATAGGGTTAAGGCGGCATTACGAGCTAAACAGTAAAACTGTTGCTAAGCTATGGTAATGTTATTCATGGAGAACCTGCTAAGCAGCCGGAGAAGGTTGTAAGCGCTTTAAAGCCCCAACCGCCCTGCCCTTTTGTGGGCATTTTGCCCTGGCGCGGTCGCGATGTAATAGACCCAAGAGACTTCACAAGGGAGGATCTGGAGGTTCTTTTTGAAGAGGCGGACAAGATGCGCCGTCAGCTCTCCTCTGGCAAGGTAACTAGAACTCTCGAAGGGAAAATAATAGCTACAGCGTTCTTTGAGCCATCGACTAGAACGAGGCTAAGCTTCGAAGCAGCAGCCAAGAGGCTTGGAGCCGACGTTATAGGCTTCTCTGCTGAGGAGGCCACCAGTGTGGCTAAGGGGGAAAGCTTCGTTGACACTATTAGGATGCTGGACGGCTACGCGGACCTAATAGTAGTTAGACATAAGTATGAAGGCGCGGCAGCCCTCGCTGCAGAAGTAGCTAGGGTGCCGGTAATTAATGGAGGCGATGGAAGCCAGCACCACCCAACTCAGGCTATGTTGGATCTTTATACTGTGAGGGAATTATTTGGAAGCGTTGACGGTCTTAACTACCTTATAGTCGGGGACCTTAAGTATGCAAGGACCGTTGCAAGCCTTTTGAGGGCGCTTTCCCTGTTTAAGCCAGCCTCGGTCATGCTTTCAGCTCCGCAGCAGCTTCAGCTGAAAGATGAGGTTAGAAGGGACGTGGAGTCTAGGGGGCTGAGGCTTGAATATGTGAATCTCGAGGAGGGGCTTTCTAAAGCTGATGTAATCTACGTGACTAGAATACAAAGGGAAAGGTTCCCAGACCCTCAGGAGTACGAAAAGGTTAGAGGCAGCTACAGAATTACTAGGAGGTTGCTAGAGACCTATGCTAAGAGCACTGCCAAAGTACTGCACCCCCTGCCCAGGGTTGACGAGTTGGCAACTGATGTAGATGGCACTAAGTACCAGGCTTACTTCCTACAGGCAAGTCTTGGAGTGCCTCTTAGGATGGCTCTCCTTAACCTGATACTAGGGGGTGAGGAGGCGAGTTGAGCGGGAAAGGCCGGGAAGGGGTGCTGCTCGTTAGCAAGATAAGGGAGGGCACAGTCATAGATCATATACCAGCCGGGAGGGCCCTCGTAGTGCTCAAAATACTTGGAGTAACCGGCAATGAAGGCTTCAGAGTAGCAGTAGTCATGAATGTTGATAGCGTTAGAATGAAGAAAAAGGACATAGTGAAGTTAGAAGGTTACTATCCAAGGATGGAGGACCTCATGAAGGTCTCCCTTGTGGCCCCGGATGCAACAATAAACATAATAAAGGACTACAGCGTAGTTGAAAAGAGGAAGGTTGAGATACCTAAGGTAATAGAGGGCGTGCTCAGGTGCCCTAACCCGACGTGTATATCAAGGAAGCCCGGGGAGCCCATAAGCAGCAGGTTCCTGCTGGTCAGCGAGTCGCCCCTTAGGCTTAAGTGCTATTACTGCGGCACGGAAATAGGCGAAAGCGATGTTATAGAGCAGCTTGTCGGTGGTGGGCGAAGCTGAGAGGTTATGATAATAGTGTGTCTGTTTGCGGCAAGCTGGTTGATTCGCGAGGTTTTCTGGGCAGCGGCTGTGTTAATATAGACAGCAATGGCATCATAAAATCCATAACTAAGGCACCGATGGGAGACAAAGTATACTCCTATGAGGGCGAAGGTGAGTATATATGCCCGGCTTAATAGACATACATGTTCACTTAAGGGGTCTTGAGCTGTCATATAAGGAAGATGAGGCAACAGGCACCGAGGCAGCACTTTCCTCTGGCATAACTCTCGTGGCTGATATGCCTAACACTAAGCCAAGGCTATCGACCCCTGAGGCAATAAAACTTAAGCTTGATGAGCTTGCCGAAAAATCGTTTGTAGACTACACGGTTTATGCCGGCGTCCCTAGCTCGCCTGAGGTAATAACAAAGGTGCTGAGCCTTGCAGTTGCCGGCTTCAAGATATTCCCGGAGGACCTCATGAAAAGGTGGAGCAGCGTTAAGAGAATACTTGAATTAAGGAACGTGCTTGTCATAGTTCACCCGGAACTCCCTGAGGCGGATAAAATATGGGATGATGACAACTATGAGAGGGGGGAGCTTAGAGGCTGTTGGATGGAGGGGGCAAGCCTCTATTACTTCGCTGAAGCCGCGGCCAGAGTCCACATAACCCACGTGTCATGCCCAGGTACCTTAATGTTAGCCAAGAGCATGGGCTTCAGTGTTGACACGACCCCGCACTATCTACTTTACGACTACACGCTGAGGGGATGCTACTTCAGGGTCAATCCGCCGCTTAGGGATCCAATTACAAGGAATCTTATGATGAGGTTCCTTATAGAGGGACTTTTTGACGCCCTTGCAAGTGACCACGCGCCGCACTCGCTGGGCGAGAAGTCCGCGTGGCCCCACTGCCCAGCGGGTATACCCTGGCTTGGCCTATGGCCTTGGCTACTCTACAGGCTAGTCAGAGCTCATGCGTTAAGTAGGTCCGAGTTCCTAAGACCGTTAACTTCCGGCCCAGCCAAGATATTGGGCCTTGGAGCCCGTTATGGCCTTATTGAGACAGGTTACAGGGGCAACTTAGTTGTAGTCAGCGAAAGCCCCTCAAGGTTCCTATCAACATACAGCAAAGCGCCTTACGGCCACGCATTTATGGAGGAGCTTGCGGCCATCCCTAGGGCGGTCTTCGTAGGGGGTCAGCTCGCCGCTGAAGAGATGGAGGTTATTCTTAAGCCCCCAGCACTTAATCCTTTCAGCAGGAGGGGAGACGTTGAACCTTGAGGTAAGGGTAGCAGGCCTAGAGCTGCAGCACCCGGTTCTGAACGCCAGCGGCATTATGGGTGAGAGCCTTGACGGCCTCCTCGCGATAGGAAGATCAGGCGTCAGCGCGCTGGTTACGAAGTCTTACACTCTTTCCCCAAGACAACCCTACCCTATGCCGAGGGTTCTTCACTTAGACGTGGGCTCATTAAATGCCATAGGCCTGGCGAACCCAGGCATAGAGGGCCTACGGGATCACATGAGGTTGCTCAAGGGACTTGGAGTCCCCATAATAGTCAGCGTCGCTGGCTCCCTTCCTGAGGACTTCGCCAAGGTTGCTGCCGCAGCCGAGGAGGCTGGAGCAGCTGCCATAGAGCTTAACCTGAGTTGTCCTCACGTTGAGAAGATGGGCCTAGACATAGGCATGGATCCCGTGATGAGCAGGAAGGTCGTAAGCGCTGTAGCCTCAACAGTTAAGATACCGGTAATAGCTAAGCTTGGCATCTCTGACAGGATGATCGAAACAGCAGAGGCCTCACTCGAGGCTGGAGCTAAAGGACTCACGCTAATAAATACCGTAAGAGCTATGAAGATAGACATTTACAACCTAAGGCCTGCTCTCGGTCATGAAATTGGAGGGCTCTCCGGCCCAGCGATCCACCCAATAGCAGTAAGGGCCGTCTATGAAGTCTATAAGGAACTCGGGCCAGACATATTTGGCGTTGGCGGCGTGGAGCGCTGGGAGGACGCTGTAGAGCTCATCCTGGCCGGAGCAAAGGCTGTTCAGGTAGGCTCGGGGCTCGTAAGGAAAGGCCTTAATGTAATAGGTGAGATAAAGAGGGGCATAGCGGATTACATGAATTACATGGGTTTCAGGACGCTCACAGAGATGGTGGGGGCAGCACTTCGTCAGTGACTCTGAGAACGCTCAAGGTCCAGAGCCACGTTTTATAGTTTTGAGGGGCTGGGAGTCACAGGACCTCTGGGCGAACGTTTATGAGCTTAAGGAAGCCTACCGCTAGCTTTAGAGCTTTCCTCATAGCGTCAGTAATTCTTGTGGTAGTCCTAGTTCTAGAACTTCTAAGGGGGGTAGATGGCATAGATTTCGTAAATCAGATCGTACTCAGGAGCATAGGGCCTGATAGGCAAGCTATAGTGAAGTACGTCTCTTATACTGCAAGTTTGGAGGTATTCGCCGTACTCACAGCCATAGTCTACTTTTTGGACGCGGGGATCCACAAAGGCGCTTCGAAGAGAATAACATCCTTCGCAGTCGCTATTATATTCTCAATGATAGTGACTGCGATACTTAAAGCGTACGTAATGGAGCCGCGCCCTCACGAGCAGTTCATTTACTTCGGGCTCCTAGGCAATCTGTTGAACGCAGACTACTACGGGTTCCCCTCGGGGCATACGGTGAGGGTGACAGTTCTTGCATATTACTTCACCGCAGCACCGTCAATGAGAAGGAAGGGGCTCAACTATGTCGTTATACTTTATGCCGTAGTGATAATGTTCACCAGGCTGCTTCTGCAGGTTCACTGGCTGTGGGACATAGTAGGCGGCATTGCAGTAGGCGTGTGGTCAAGTCTCTTGGTTGACGGCGTTGGCGAGAAGCTATGGGTACCTCTTTACAATGCTACGTTTGGCCGTCTCAGCTTCTTGAGACTAAGGGAGTGAGACCTTAATGGGTAGTTATGAACTTCTGCGGTTGTCTTAGATGAAATTTAAGGTTTCACCGGCGCACACCCACAGAGGTCGCAGGCAGTGCAGCAAAGCAACAAGTTCATAGTTGACGCGATGCTGGGCACCTTGGCTAAGTGGCTGCGGATGATAGGATACGACACTCTTTACTCCAAGTCATACAACGATGCTCAAATACTAGGCATAGCAGCGAGGACTGGTAGGATAATAATCACTAGCGACAAGGGCCTCTATAGGAGGGCTGAGAAGCTGAAGCTGAGAGCCGTTCTTCTCCCTGAGGTAGATGTGGTTAGAAACCTTGCTAAGCTTGCCAGTGAGGGGCTCATAGAGCTAAGAGCTGACCCCTCGATGAGCAGGTGCCCTCTATGCAATGGGCCTCTTAAGGAAGTCACTGACAAGAATATTATAAGAGGCCGTGTCCCGCCAGGGGCCTTAGCCAGGTACGCCAAGTTTTACGTTTGTGTAAAGTGTGGCCACGTATACTGGGAGGGCGGCCACTGGAATAACATAAGGAAAATGATTAATGACGCTCGTATGCTTGTCCAGCGCAGCGAGATTGTAGGAGAAAGTAATGAGAAAGGCGCTTAACGGCAGATATTAGGTTTTCCTCGCGTTTAGCGACGGCTACCATCACGTTTTAATTGACAGAGGCTAAAGGATATCTGGGGACTCTATGGCTACAGAGCCGCTGGTTAGAGACATAATGCATGTTCCGCCAGTTAAGGTCACTCCCATAACGCCCGTTAATGAGGCAGCTCAAATAATGATGGACAAGGGCGTGGGCTCCCTTATCATAGTTGATGACAGCGATAATCTCATAGGCATAGTTACTAAGACCGACATAGTTAGGGAGGTAGTAGCCAGAGGGCTGTCCCGTAACGTACCTGTAGGCAACATAATGACCAGGAACCCTTACTTCGTGCTTGAAGACTACACAGTTAAGGAGGCCGCCGAGCTTATGGGAGCTCATAATATAGGTCATCTCCCAGTTCTTTCCAGAGGCAGCATGAAACCTATTGGCATGATCTCTAAGAGGGACATAATAAGGTTGGCGCCGCACTACATAACCCTGGTGTACGTGTTGCAGTCCCAGGTAGAGAAGCGATGAGAGGCTTTTGTAGCTCACCAAGGCCACTCCTTACCATCATGAATTATTCTTCTGAGTGACGTTGGAAGAATTATATTCTTAGCAGCAGTTATATGGCGGGTTGTTTTGGGTGGCAGGAGCTCTCCTGACATGGCTGCCCTGATTACGAGATCCTTGGTAGGCGGAGGAGGTATCACTATGAGGCCCCTGAGCGACCTTGCAGATGTTGAGACCCCTCTTAGGGTAAAACCTAAGGACTCGAACTTCTTAATATCGTAGTAGGAGTCCAAACCATCAAGCCATACCATAACAGAGCCGTCGTGACGGTTCCTAAGTTTCGATATGGCGGTCAGCCTGCGAAGCTCCTTAAGCGCTTCATTGCTGTATGAATAGCTCCTCATCCATCCGAACAATTTCACTTCATCAGAATTATAATCTATGATAACGGCAGGCGCGTAACGGGCTCCAAGCCTCTTTAGCGCCTCTAGCCTGTGAGCGCCGTCCACTAAAATCCACGAGTTGGCGGCAATCACTAAGGGCTTGGCCAGCACCATGCTCCTGGTAATGCTCTTCAGGACCTCATCAACTCGCTCAGGGATGAACATCTCATGAGGCCTTATAAGATCCACCTCAATGGAGGCTATGCTCACCTTAAGCGACCTTTCATCAGCAAAGGCTCATCAGCTCCGCACCCGGGGCGCTGACAAAAAAAGAGAAAATAAGCATTTGTCAGGTTAGTTTAGGGCTTTCAAAGGAGCAGGTAGGCTTATAAACCCTGCTAGGCCAGTCGCTCTTGGCCCTTTCCTGGAAACAGGGAGGGGCGCGTAACTAGAGAGAGTGTGCGAAGTGTCGGGAGAGGGTGGAGAGTCCCCTCGCAAGGTTTCTAGCCTTCGCGAGGGCGAGGATAATATAGACATAAAGGTTCGTGTTTTGAGCGTTGAACCTCCAAAGACTATACATACACAGAGAGGGGACAGAACGATAAGCGAAGCTGTAGTAGGCGACGAGACTGGCAGGATAAAGCTCACTGCGTGGGGCCAGCAGGCGGGCAAGCTTAACGAAGGTGACGCCGTAGAGCTGAAAGGCGCGTGGACTACGAGCTTTAAAGGGCAGGTGCAGCTCAACATAGGCAGCAGAGGATCCATAGAGAAGATAGACGACAGCGAGGTCCCCAAGGCTGAGGAGATCCCAGAAAGCACGCCGAAGGCTCAGTCAACGGGATATAGGCCACAAAGAGGCTCGAGGAGGTTTGGAGGCCGCCGTAGCTTTGGAGGCGGTAGAAGATCTCCAAGGAATGAGGAGAGCAGTGAGGAGGGCGGGGAGGAGTTCTAAGAGCTGACGGCCCTAGAGTTTCTTTACAACATAGCTTTAACAGCTTTATGATTACCCTTTTTGTACATATGATTCCGGCAGCTAAGTTGAATTCTGCGTACAAGCATTTTGCTTTTACTTTATATAACGCGGACGCTTAGGAAGAGGAGGAGGGACTACTTGACCGCTAACGCAGTTAAGGGGTCCACATTCTTAGAAAAGGGTAGTCCTGCGACAATATTTTATGTTGATAGGGAGACTGGAACCGTTTACATGGTTGACCCAGGCCAAGGGGAGGATAGGCCGAGGGCGCTTAGGAGGGACCTGGAGAGGCTTGGAGCAAGGAGGAGAGCGGTCCTAGTCACACATTATCATAGCGATCACTTGTCTGCGCTGGGAGAACTGCAGGTGGATGAAGTAGCTATGAGCAGCCTTGACGCGCCCGTGGCCAAAAATCCGGAGCTCAGGGTAATGATGACCTTCGGCTATCCCGTTAACCCAAGCGATAAACTTCTCACGTTCCATGGTCCCCCGATCAGAGTTGATTTGGAGATACCTCCTGAGGTCGACAGTTACGGCCCTCTTAAGCTAGTAAGGCTTCCAGGCCACACAGACGGTCAGCTAGGCGCTATAACTCCAGATGGGGTCTTCTATGTTGCGGATGCGCTCTTCGGCGACAGGGTCCTTGAGAAGTACGGGGTACCATACCACAGGATGCCCTGCGTCGCAGAAAGGAGCCTAAGCACTATAGAGGGACTTGAGGGAAAAGTTGACTTTATAGTGCCTTCGCACGGCCCATTGATTAAGGCCTCAGAGGTAGGCCCCTTCATAGAAGCTAATATCAAAAGGATAGAGGAGGCCAAGGAGGTCGTTCTGAGCGTTATATCTAAATCAGCCACGCTCGAGGACATAGTGATAGCATTACTAAAGAGGTTCAAGTACTCTGAACTAACGCCTGACGTGCTTATGCTGCTGGAGGCCACGGTCAAGGGCTATATAAGGTGCCTTAGGGATGAGAATGCCGTAGAAGTTGAAGTTGGCGAAAGAGGGCTAAGCTTTAGGGCCTCTGCGGGCCCTTCGAGGGCCTGACCCTAAATGCCGCTATTCTGACGCTTCCCTCAGGCCCCTCAGGCTCATTGAGCTTCTCTACCTCAACGTCAAGGCCCTTCTCAATCATTATGTACCTTAGGTCGTCAATCCAGTCATAAAGGCCACAGGTTTCGCAGTAGCTTCCATCAAACTTGACATAGTAGGTGTCACCCTTCCTAGTGACGAGCCTAGCAACAGCCTCAGGGGACCTGTACCTGTTATACTCCTTAATGGATTCCTTGACTATTGTCTTTATGTTGTCCATGCTACTGGCACCTTGGCCTCAGCCCCTCAAGGGCTGCCTTGGCTGCGGCCGCCGGGTCAGGCGACTTGGTTATCGCTGAGCCTATAATTATTATGTCCGCGCCGGCAGCCGCTAAGGCGCTGACGTCTGATGGCTTTATTCCGCCTGCGACTGCCACGGGTCCTCCGAAGACCTCCTTGGCCCTCCTCACAATGTCTACGGCCTGCGCCGCAGTTATACCTAGGGCCCTCTGAACGTCGATCCCTATGTGTATCACAGCCACGTGGGCGCCCGCGCCTTTAGCCTTCCTAAGCCATGAGTCAAGGTCTGTGAAGCCTATTAGGTCAGCATAAACATCCCTTCCAGTGGCCTCGGCCTCCCTGACGGCCTCCTTTATGGTTTCCTCGCTGCTGGCAGCCAGGACGCTCATAGCGTCAGCGCCGTGCTCAAAGGCCAGCCTGGCCTCTAGGCCGCCTACGTCAGCAGTCTTTGTGTCAGCCATCACGAGGTGTCTTCCGGGGAGCGACCTAAGGATGTCGACGCTCTTCATGCCCTCAGACTTTATGAGAGGAGTTCCAGCCTCAAGTATCACTGCAGGTCCCAGGGACGTGAGTGAGCCCACCCTTATTGCGTCCCTGAGGTCGGTGAAGTCAAGGGCTACCTGAAGCAGGTGGCCGCACTCGCCAAGCCTCTCAACTAGGCTCCCCAAGCCTCGCACCTGCCTTTCACGGAAGGGGGCGGAATTATAGCTTGATTGAGGTTACGGTGTTATGCTTCTCGTGAGCTTATAGCGTGTGAGGCTCTAGGGCGAAAGGCTTAGAGATTTAGGGTATTACGGATAAGTAGTGAAGTCTGGGGTCAGGTCGGGGTCTTGACTCTTGCTGCTAGCGCACATGTCTGACGTACACATAGGCGCTAAGAAATACGGCGAGCGAGTGATATACGAGGACATATTCAGAGCCTTTGAGGAGTCCTTGGAGGCCGTGAAAAGGGAGCACGCAGAGGTCCTAGTAATATCTGGCGACTTCTTCGATTCACCACACCCTGACAACACTACGCTCGTGAGGGCGCTCAAGCTGATAAAGAACTTCGCATCCCACGGCATAAAGGTTGTAGCAGCGCATGGGGAGCACGACACGCCAGGGAGGAGGGAGCACAGCCTCCTGTCGTTGATGTCTGAGGCAATAGAGGGCTTCTACGCGCCCACCCTTCTGGGGGCAGGCAGTCTAACGGGACCTCAGCTAGTGGACCTTACAACCGTTAAGTTAAACGGAGTGGCATTCATGGTCTACCCGTTCTTCAAGGTGAGCATAGACGAAAGGAGAGAACTCTATAGGAGGTTAGGTCCCCTCTATGACTCCCGCGCCAGGGAGCTGAGGAAGGACGGCGTTAAGTCAGTCTTTGTGGCTCATATGCCGGTTGATCCCGTGTTCCCCTTTACTGACGAGACGGTCACTTCGGTAAGGTCCTTTCCCAGGGTCAACTACGTGGCTCTGGGCCACATACATAAGAGGGAGATAAATTATGAGAAGTTCGCCGACGGAAACCTCTGGTATGCCTACCCTGGATCCTTGTACCCGCTTGACATAAAGGAGGCCAGGGAAACTCATAAGAGGGGCCCGCTCCTTATAGATCTTTCCTCTGAGGAGGCTACAGTCAGCGAGGTTCCCGTGACTGTAAGGGAACACTATGTAATACCGCTCACGGTAAAGGAGCCTAGCTCTGTATATTATGACTTGAAAAGCGCCTTATCAAAAGTTGTAAAAAGCCCCAACTACCAGCCGTTAGTTCATTTAGACATAACGGCACTCCCAGGGATCCCAACGAGGCTGATAGAGGCTGAGGCCAACAGGATAGCGAAGGAACTAAACTTAATACTTATACCTCACATTACTAGGGCTGCTGACGAGAGCACAGGCTTACCTAAGGGCGAGGCCAAGACAAGCATTGACATAGTTAAGATGTTACAGGAAATAGTGGGAGATGACGAGTTTACAGCTAAGGTTGTGCTGGAGCTTGCAGCTGCAGCAGCTGAGGGCGAGGAGGAGGCCGTAGACTCAGCCCTTGAGAAGCTGACTTCGTGGCCTAAGTCACTTGAGATACTTAGGAGGTTGACAGCGTCATGACCTATATAATAAGTAAGCTGACGCTGAGCAACTTCCTTAGCCACAAGGACACTACAATCGAGCTGCCCAGGGGCAGCATTGCCATAGTTGGCCAGAACGGCGCCGGTAAGACAAGCATGTTCGAGGCCATTTACTATGCCCTCACTACAAATGGGTGGAGAGGAAAGCTGTCCAACCTTGTCAGGGCGGGCTTCTCCAGAGCCTCTGTGGAGCTCGTACTTAAGGATGTGGAATCAGGGAGTGAGGTCAAAGCAGTCGCGAGCATAGAGAAGCGCAGGCAGGACTCAGCTACATCAAGCTATAAGCTCACCGTAGATGGCAAGCTCGCCGCGAGCACGGCATCGGACTACAGGGAGGAGATGGCTAAGGTCCTCGGCCTTCACGGGGTTAACGACTACAAGGGCTTCATAGACTCGGCAGTAATCATAAGGCAGGGCGGCCTTGAGGAAATAGCCTCGATACTTGCCCGTGAGGAAAGCAAAAGGCTTAGGGAGCTCGTGGAGACAGCCATAGGAATACCTCAGCTTAGGGCCGCTGCTGATAACATAAGGTCTCACACCATAAGGGCCTCTAGAAGCGACGGCACAACGATAGTCTCTGTTGAAGTAGGCCCAAGGAGAAGGTCAGAGATTGCTATGATGCTTCAGAACGTCAGGAAGGTTAGGCAGGAGAAGCTTTCCGAGGTTAAGGCCCTTGAGGAGGAGCTAGGTAAGCTTGAGGGGGAGGTTAAGAAGCTAGAGGAGGACATAAAGGGACGTGAAACTAAAGTCAATGAGCTCTGCGGCCCAGTTGGCGCCATACCTGAGCTAGAGCGGCAGCTGAAGGAGCTCGAAGAGCAACTGACCGCCCGGTCAAGGGAGGCCGAGGAGCTGAGGATTAAGTTGGGGGAGCTTGAGCGCAGGGTTGGGGAAGCCGAGAAGGCCAAAGAGCTGGCCTCCTTAGAGCCCCAGGTCAAAGAAGTAGACTCCCTCAACGCCGAGATAGCTGGCATTTATAGAGACTTAACAACGCTGAAGTCCGTGGTAGAGGCGTTAGACGACGTAGAACGCTATGAGAACAGCTACAGGCAATACATGGAGCTCAGGACAAGGCTTGAAGACGTGCTGCGCAGGAAGGAGATGGAACTTGCAACGTCCCTGAGCAGTGCGGAGGCCGCAGAGGCTCAGGCTAACTTGCTCAGGTCACAAATAGATGACATAACTAAGAGGCTGAGCTCCGTGGTGGGCGTTTCCGTGCCAACCTCGCCCGAGGGCCTAGAGGTCGCGCGGCAGGGGGCCGCGAAGCTCGCAGATGACCTTGAGTCACTCCGCAGGAGGCAGCAGGAGCTTGAGGCCAGGCTTGGCTCTATAAAGCAGAGGGCCCTGCAGCTCAATGATATAGTTAAGGTTCTGGGCACTAGCGGTGAAGCCAGGTGCCCAGTCTGCGGCTCGCCTCTCTCAGCAGAGAGGAAGGAGGAGCTGCTGAAGCACTTTGACGACGAGAGAAAGGGGCTGGCCGCTGAAGAAAAGGCTGTTTTGGATGAACTCAATAAGATCAATAGATCCATTTCAGAGCTTGAGGACGGGCTCCGCAGTGTTCAGGTTCTGGAGGCCCAGCTTGAGCGCCTGCTGGACTCGCTTGCTAAAGTTAAGACCGTAGACGTGGGGTCTATAAGGAGGGAGCTTGAAGAGGTTATCAGGGAGGAAAAGGAGGTAAAGGACAGGCTTAAGAGGTTAGAGGGAGAGTACTCGGCCTATGTGTCTGCAAGGAACAGGCTCTCGTCGCTTGGAATCAATGATATAGAGGCTGCGAAAGGCCTGAGAAGCAAGTATGAAAGCCTGGCCAGTGAGCTTAAGGCCAAGACTGACGCCAGGGACTCCGCGGTCAGGAGGCTGTTGGAGGCCACAGGGGCCTCCAGCTATGAGAAGGCAAAGGGCATCGTGGAGGACGCCGTCAGAAGAGTTGCAGAACTTCCGTCGCTGCTGGAGCAGCTCAACATAGTGAGGTCACGCCTGAGCGATCTAAGCTCGGAGCGTGCAGCGCTGGAGACAAAGATGGGTGAGCTCAAGGTTAAATTGGAGTCCCTCAGGTCGCAGGCCGCGGCATGCGAGGCCGAGAGGTCTAAGCTAAATGACCTGAGGAACGCTTACACTAAGCTTAGCGCACAGCTAGCCTCCTTAAGCTCACGCATTGAGCAGGCCAAGAAGGATGTTGACAGAACTTATGACGAGGAGCAGTCGCTGTCCAAGGCTTTGGATAAACTTGACGCTGCTCTCGGAGCTGTTGAGGCCATTGAAAGGCTCGAGAGGACCCTCTACAGGAGGGCGCTTGTGAGCCTTGAGAACGAGATGAACGAGATATTCAGGGTCTTCGGGTTGGACTACGCAAGGATTGAGGTTAAGGAGACAGAGGACGCCTTTTACTTCGTTGTCGTTGATAGGCAGGGTCGTGAGAGGCCCATAGCAAGCCTTAGCGGCGGCGAGCAGATAGTGATAGCTTTAGCCTACGTGCTTGCCCTCAACAGGATGATGCACTCTAACATAGGGTTCCTCTTGTTGGATGAACCCACGGACATGCTTGACGATGAGAGAAGGAGGGCGCTGGTCGACGTGCTTGGCAAGCTGACTGAGGAGGGAGGACTGCAGCAGCTCATAGTGATAACTCACCACACAGACTTGGTTGATAACGTAGACAAGGTCTGCTCTGTGGAGAAGGGCCCCGATGGCGCCTCCTCAGTTAAGTGTGAGAGTGAGTAGGATGAGCAGCGTGGTGGCCGAGGCCCTAGAGCTTAGGGACATAATAAGGAGCTTGGTGAGCGGCATCCCCGAGGCCTGCGACTTTGAGTGGCACAGCCTGCCTGAGCCTTCCAAAGGATCCATAGCGTACTCTGTTGAGGATGGAGGCCAGGGAGACAGGAAGCTGAGAACTTACACCCTCTTTGCCGTGAAAGCGTGGGGAGCCAGCTTCAGCGATAATGGTCAGTACAACAGCGTCCAGGAGGGATTTGTCGGCCTAGTGGTGCCGCAGGGCCTGGAGCCTGGGCAGAGGCTAAGGCTTTACAGGCAGGTCTTGGAATTGGACGTTTCTGCTAAAAGCGTCGCAAAGGAGGGCATAGCCTTGTTTGATGGAGCTCCCCCAATGCGGTGGGGGAGAATAGGCACGGAGGTTACGTGGGGCGAAAGCCTAGAGCTGGCGGCCAAGGTTCTCAGCAGCCGTCCTGAGGCGCTGAAAGGGCTCACTCAGAGCATGTGCAGTGAGCCTGACGTGGACTGCGTGCTGGATCTCATAAGTAATGCTTTAAGAAGGCCCCTGACGGCGAGGGCCCTCATGAGGCTCGCAGCGCAGGGCGGTCTGAACCTCGGCTTAGGTAGCGAGAGGAAGCTCATCTACTCAGTCTTAGCTATGGAAAACCTTGAGAGACTATACCTATTCAAGAGCGTAGTTGAGAAAGCGTGGTCTCAGAACTCCATACCGGTCTTTGTGGTCAAGACCAGCAGGTCAACGAGCTTCTGCAACAGGAGCCTTCCTGACGTTCATGTGATAGAGAGCGCCCTCAGGGCCAAGGGTAACCTGGAGCCAGGCTACACCGTTGCCAATGTATATGAAAGCATTTATGATTACTTTGGCCTGAAGAGGAGCGGACGGAGCATGTACCCAGATGTCGGTGACCTGAGGGACTTTTACGAGAATAGGCTTTCCGTGGCAACTGCCTTCGTAAGGTTAAGGCGCGGGGGCTACATATTCAAGGTTGAAGTAGTCTATGATCGCAAGGCTCAAAGCTATGAGGAGGTGCTCAGGGAAGCTCTCTCTAAGCTTTCAGCACTCCCGCTCACAGCTGAAGGGTACCCGCTGCCACTCCTTATGGCGGACTCAAAGGCAAGGGTCACCTCGGCTGAAATGGATGCTGCGCTTAGGGCCGTTAGCCTCGACCTGATCCCCGAGAGCAGAAGCGTCCTAAGGGTTTAGAGGTGGTGTGAGATGAGCTACGAGTGTTCAAGCGGCAAGAGGCTGGGCTGGATAGTTGGCGAGAGCACTCCACGCTCTAGTCAGGTGCTCTTTGCGGAGGACAGGGTGCCGCACACGGGCACCTACGTCTTGGCAGAGTCGCCAGACGGGTGCCTCTTTGGCATTGTTGAGTCAGTGTCGTCAGGCAACAGGCTGCTTCCCGATGATGTCACGAGCCCAGAGTCCGTTGACGGGCTAGTTCAGATACTGAAGCAGAGCCCAGCGGTCTCTCCAACTTACATAAAGGGAAGCGTGCGGTGGCTAAGCTATGAGGAGGATCTGTTGAGGGGCAGCATCCAACTGCCCAAGGTGCCCCCAAGGCCTGGCACTGAGGTCTATGAGGTCCCTCGTAATGTCCTGGAAGAGGTCTTCAAGGGTGATGGGAACAACTGGCTGAGGATAGGATCGCTTATAAATGATAGCATAAGCTATGGCATAGATGTTAACAAACTCACTAGGCACCTGGCAATACTCGCAGTGACAGGCGGAGGCAAGAGCAACACCGTCTGCGTCTTGGCTAGAAGGTTAGTCAGTGACCTCTCAGCAACTGTTGTTATATTTGACATGCATGGAGAATACGGGGATCTTAAGCTTGGCCCCAAAGCTAACTACATAGCTAGGCCTGCGATAAACCCGGCCAAGCTCTCGTTCAACGAGCTTGTGGAGCTTACAAGGATACCGGATAACGCTACCAATCAGCTCAGGGTTCTCAGGGAGGCCTGGAGCACGGTAATGGATGACTACTACGCTGGCAGGCTCCGTTCTGATGACCTAATAGAGGAACTAGTAAATGAGGTATCGAGAGCGCGTGACAGGGGTAACTCAGACCCAGCTGTCGGCGTGCTGAACAGGCTCAGTGATCTCCAGGACTACTATGGTGATATCTTAAGTAAGTCCGTCCCCTTGGAGCTTAAGGAAGTCATTAAGCCTGGCATGCTTAACGTATTTGACTTGAGCGAACTTGACGAGCTGGGAGCCGATGCTGTAGTTAGCCATTACCTTAGGAGGCTTCTGGCCGAGAGAAAGGCGTGGAAACACAGCGGCGGGAAGAGAGGCTATCCGAGCCCTGTAATTGCTGTCGTAGAGGAGGCGCACGTTCTCATACCGGCTAGGGACTCAACGCTGACAAAGTACTGGGCCGCTAGAATAGCCAGGGAGGGGAGGAAGTTCGGCATAGGGCTTGTCATAGTGAGCCAGAGGCCAAGAAATGTTGACCCCGACGTGTTGAGTCAGACAAACAACAAGATAATACTTAGGATGGTAGAGCCTCAGGACATAAAGTACGTGCAGGAGGCCAGCGAGGAGCTCAGCGAGGATCTAGCTAACATGCTGCCCAGCCTTAACCCGGGTGAGGCCATAGTGATTGGCAGCATGGTTAGGCTGCCGGCGGTAATTAAGATAGACCCGTGTACCTGCGAGGATGGGAAGTCCTGCAAGAAGGGAGGAGGCGATTTAGATCTAGTGAAAGAATGGAAAGGCTCCAGAAGTGAAAATGAAAGTAATGACATCGATGATATAATCGGTGAGTTAACTTAATGACATCACCTGAGATTTTTGAGTTCAGGCCCTGTAACTGCCTCCTGTTGGCGCCGTGGGAAAGCCTTGCAATAGTCGAGGGAAGAAGCTCTATAGTCAGCGTGAATGTTGGCCTTGGTAAGGCTCTGGCTTCATATAGCGGCGGCTCTGCGGCTATCAACCTTGACGGCGTTACATACGAGGTCGCGATAAGTATATTAAGGGAACACTCCAAGAGGAGGTCCATTCTGGCAGTCCTACCAAATGGTGACTTCTACGAGATAGAGCTCAGGACGCCCACATCATACTATAAGTTGGTGCCATTAAAGGACAGCACTCCAACCTTGGAAATAAATGGCATACACATGCATAGGATCTCTGATACCACTCCCCTAATTGATGCTGAGCTCAAGGTAAAGGCCGCTGGCGTGAAAAGAGGGGATAGAGTCCTTGAGGTAGGCACGGGCTTGGGCTACACTGCAACAAAGGCCCTAGAGAGGGGGGCCAGAGTAGTCAGCATAGAGCTCAAGGAGGAGGTGCTCTGGATTGCGGAGAGAAATCCCTGGAGCTTTCGGCTTAAGGAGTCTAAGAATATAACCATTATACATGGCGACGCGTGCGAGATTGTCAACTATATTAGGGGGCCTTTCGATGTCATAATTCATGACCCACCTAGGCTAACTGGCGACACAGGATGTCTTTACTCTAGCCATTTTCATGCCAGGCTCTTTGAGTTGCTCAGGCCTGGCGGAAGGATATTCCACTATACGGGGGAGCCCGGGAGAGTCAGAGGGCGAAGCCTTTACGCAAGCGTTATGCGAAGTCTCAGGTCAGTGGGCTTTGAGAGGTTGAGATACTTAAATGACGTCATGGGCATTGTCGGCGAGAGAGTTCGGTGACGCTTAGACAGCCTTGAACTTCTCACTCCAAGCCTCATAGGCCTTAAGCATCTTATCGTCAACGCTGGGCCTCCTGTTCTTCATGGACTCCTCGAAGTCAGCCATATTTACAGGCCTGAGGTCCTTCAGCTTGTTTTCAAAGTACTCCCTCACAGTCCTCATGTAGGCGTCCTGTACTAGGTCCTTTATATCGCTTCCCGAGTAGCCCTCCAGCCTTCTTGCCAGCTCATCTATGTCCACGTTAGCTCCTGCGGGAAGCTTGGAAAGCAGCATCTGCAGGAGCCTCTTCCTTGCCGTGAAGTCAGGAAGTCCAACGTATATCCTTTTCTGGAACCTCCTAATGAATGGCTCGTCGAGATCCCATGGCTTGTTAGTGGCCGCTATGACGTACACATGAAGTCTCTCGCCCTTGTCCTGAAGGCCGTCCATTTCTTTGAGGAACTGGTTCCTTACCCTGACCTCCCCTCCTACCTCATTAGCATGGACTCCAAAGAGGGCGTCAACCTCGTCGATAAATATTATGACAGGTACGCCGCCCTTGGCCCTGGATCTAGCGTAATCAAAGAGCTTCTTGACGTTCTTCTCTCCCTCTCCAAGCCATTTGCTCATGATGCTAGCAGCGTCAACGTAGAGGAACTCCCCTGCCACCTCGCTGGCCACAGCGGCGGCAAGCATGGTCTTGCCCGTGCCTGGCGGGCCGTACAGAAGTATGCCCCTGGGCCATCCAAGTGGGAACAGCTCCGGCTTTGTTATGGGGTAGATGATTGCCTCCCTTATAGCTCTCTTGGCGTCATCAAGGCCTGCTATATCATCGAAAGAGACTTTGGGCCTCTCCCTGAGCACGAACTCGGGCGGCTCATTATCATCATTGCTGGTCTCGCCCTTGAGGTCAACCTTAACTATATCATCTCCCTCACTCAGGGGCTGTGCCCCTTTAGCTTCGACGTACTTAAGTCTCATGCTCACGTCATAGTACATCCTCCTGTAAACACCTATGAGAGGGTGGTCAGGGTAGTTCCTAAGTATCTCATCAAGGGCCTCTAGGGCCTTCCTGTACTTATCAGCGGCAGTGGCATAGTCCTTCTCCTTCTCGGCAGTCAAAGCCTCCTCTATTTTCTTCTTAGCCATGTTCTCTAGCATCTGTACTGGGCTCCATGACATGGTGGTCGCCTCCGCTTCCCTTAGCTATTACTTTATAGATCATATTAAGGGTGTGAGGCCTCATGTGGTTTGGCCCATGCTCTCAACCTTGAGCACACCCTTAGCCTGAAGTCTTGCTAACAGATCCTTCACCACCTCAGTAGAGACGCCCAGGTACTCGGCTGCCTTTGATATTCTGATAACTCCTCCAGAGGCCCTTATGTACTCGATGAGCTTCTCCTCAATCGCTTCAGGGTTGACAGACCTAGGCACCTCAGGCGTCAGCCTCTCCGTCTCCTCCTGGGCCTCCTTCATGGCCTCAGCTATCACCTTCTTAGTCTCATCGTCAAGCATTGCTATGCTCCTGCTCTCTGGCAGCATGTTGCTTATCATGTTGACCTTCCTTATTACGCTCTCCGTCGACTCAAACACGGATGCCAGGGACGCGGAGGCATCCGGAGCCAGGCCCGAGAGGTAGTTACTTATGGCGTTCATAGCGTACTGGAGCGGAGCCACGGCCTTAACTATGGACTCTACGGTTCTAGCGTCGTTTATCCTCTCTATGGCGACACTTATCAGATGTCCGTACGTGGCTACCAGCTTATAGACCCTCTTCTTTATGACAAGTTCTGACGCGCTGAGTTCTATTCCTTCATTATCGTGAGCCTTTATGGCGCTTATTAACTTAGCATGGTAGGCATTTATGTCATTGAGTATCTTCAGCTTGAACCTGTCCACTTCTGATTTAACAATGTTTAGCTGCGCAAGTATCTCATCATAGTCTATCCCCTCCCCCTGATTGAAGAGCTCCTCTGAGCCGCTGCTATCCCTGCTAAGCCCCCAGCCGAACGCCTTTCTTATCACATCCGTAATTCCTGGCAACTCGCTCAGCCTCCTAGGAACCTTTAGAGGAGGGTAGGTGTTAGCTCAGGAGGGCAAGTATTACTGGTTGAACGGGCAAATTATTAGGCGCCTCTTTTAAATTCCCCGTACTACACTAGCCCCTAGGTGGCGGAGACTCCCATGTCAGCTTACGAAATAGAGCAAGGAACAGCCGTTGGCGTTAAGGCTAAGGATGGGGTTGTATTGGCAACTGACAAGAGGATGGCATACGGCTCCTTCGTTATGAGCAGGAACGCTAAGAAGGTGTTCCTGATAAACAACAGGGCTGCAATAGCCATGAGCGGCCTTTATGCTGACGTAGGCGCCATACTTAGGTACCTTACGGCTGAGAGCAAATACTATGAGCTCACAGAGGAGAGGGCTATGAGCCTTTACGCCATATCAAAGCTGCTCTCAGGCATACTTTACTCATATAAGATGCTCCCATTTATAATAGAGGCTCTGGTAGGCGGCATAGACAGGGATGGGCAGCCCAGAATCTACACCCTTGACTCCCTGGGCTCTGTCTCGGAGGACAAGTACATGGCCGTTGGAAGCGGCGCCACCACGGCGCTAGGCTTCTTAGAGGATCAATACAATGACTCGCTTACCCTTGACCAGGCAGAACAGGTAGCCATAGGCGCGCTAAGGATATCAATGGAGAGGGACGCGTCCACAGGCGACGGCATAGATGTCATCTCTATATCAACGAGCGGCGACGTGAGGGAGAAGAGCCTAAGGCTGAGGGTTATTGAAGAGTCCTAAGTGGCAGAGGGCCTGCCTCGGGGTTAGGTCAAACTTCAGCTACAGAGTAGCTAGGGACGACCAGCTGAAGCTTAAGAACTTGCTGAGACTTGATGAAGATATTGCACCTCCCAGAATTCTAGCCGCTGTTGACGCGGCTTACTGGGGTCAGGGAGGCGACTTTGGAGTTGCAGTAGCGCTAACAGTTGATGTAACGTCAAGGTCCTTTGAATGCTATTACTCCTACGGGCCCGTCTGTATTCCATACGTTCCTGGACTCCTCGCCTTTAGGGAGCTGGAGCTAATGGCGCCGGCCCTCATAAAAGCTGTCGGCAGAAGAAAAGTTGACCTCCTGCTGGTCGACGGCCATGGCATAGCTCACCCAAGGGGCTTTGGCTTAGCGTCTCACCTAGGCGTTGCGCTGAGACTTCCATCCATAGGGGTGGCCAAGGGGCTTCTCTACGGCCAGGAGGCCCCATGCGACTATGGTACATGTATCTACATAGGTAACACCGCGGTAGGCGCAGTGCTAAGGACTCCCACAGGGTCCCGTATCTATGTAAGCCCAGGTAACCTAGTGAGCCTTAAGTACAGTATAGATGTAGTTAAGACCCTTCTCATAGACGGCCTTAGGCTTCCTTACCCGCTCCAGGCAGCTGACGCTATAAGCAAGGACTTGAGGTCGATGCTTAGGAGCGAGGAGGCCGAGGGAGTTAAGGTAAAAGCCTGTGATCCTAACGATATTGCAATGTTCAAAAACTTTGCTGAGGTCGCGAGGAGGGCCTCACTTAGCCTGAGCTGGGCACCTCCCTTATGATGGCAGTCTTCTTCAGCCCATTGTGCTTCACTGTTATCTTAAGCCCCTCTGAGGTCTGCTTCACAAGCAGCTCCTCGTCAACTATAGTCCTGCCGCACACCGGGCACTTGTAGTACCTGACTATGCTTATCTCAGCTCCGTCGCTTCTGGAAGTCCTTTCGGTCCTAGAGTAAAAATTCATGGGGACCTTGCACCTTGGGCACAGCACTTCGATCTCTGAGCTCTGCATACGGCTTTCACCGCGACTTAGCTTGCTCAGTTCCAGGCGCTACTGGTTTGCCGAGATTTTATTCTTAAGTTACTGAGCTTAAGGACGTGAAAAGGGTTTAGGCACACGCTTTGTTATTTAAGCTTTGCTGCTAATTAGCGTCAGGAGGCGAACCACGTGAGCCAGCAGCCTGTGGACCCTGACGAAGTAAGCGATGCCTTAGGTGAAGAGCTTGTCAGAATTGCGAGGAGAAGCGTTGAATACTATTTTGAGAACAGAGCCCTCATGCCAACTCCCCAGGGGCTGGACCCCCTGCTCCTAAGGCCTGGGGCGGCCTTCGTGACAATAGAGACTTACGAAGGTGAGACTAGGAGCTTAAGGGGCTGCATAGGCTTTATAGAGCCTGTCAAGCCTTTGGTGAGGTCCGTCATAGAGGTTGCCGTTGAGGCCGCCTTTAACGATCCTAGGTTCATGCCCATGGAGAGAGGGGAGCTCGATACTGTGACCTTTGAGGTGTCTGTTCTCTCTAAGCTTGAGGAGGCGCCCCGAACTCCAGAGGGGCGCAAGGCCTTCGTGACTATAGGTAGGGACGGGCTTGTGGTTGAGAGGGGGTTCTACCGTGGCCTCCTGCTGCCTGAGGTCCCCGTTGAAAACATGTGGGACGTCGAGACTTTCCTCTCAGAGACATGCATAAAGGCTGGCCTCTGGCCTGACTGCTGGTACGACGAGAAGGTCAAGGTTTACAGGTTCAGGACAGCTGCGTGGCTTGAGGAGAAGCCAAAGGGCAGGGTAGTGCGGAGGAACCTGGCTGAGGAGTACAGAAAGGCGCTTGAGGCCAGGGGGCTGCTGACGCAGAGCACTTAAACTTTAGTCTCACCTATTACTGAAGGCGGGCGACATGAGCTTAAAGGAAAAGCTTCAGAACCATGTGGCCTCGTGGAAGAGGATACTGCTGCTCTCGAGAAAGCCTGACGACGAGGAGTTTGGACTGCTGACAAGGCTGACCCTTCTTGGTATGCTGCTGGTGGGCGCCATAGCATACGTCATACATCTGATATATGTCATACTCCTTAGCTAAGAGGTGTTAACATGCCATCTCAAGCGGACTCGGGCGCACAGCAGAAGGGAGGCGCCGCCCAGGGCAGCAGGTTCTACGCTATTTACGTGACAGGGGGTTATGAAGAGAGGGTTGTGGCAGTCCTCGGCGAGAGAGCCAGGACCCTTCAACTTGACGTGAGAAGCATTGTTTACTCGCCTGACCTAAAGGGAGTCGTCTTCGTCGAGGTTGGTGACGTCAAAGATCTCTACTACCTCATAAGGGGAGTAAGGAATATAAAGAGAAGAAGGCCAACTATGGTATCAATTGACGACATACTTAAACTTGTGAAGCCGCCAGCCGCTGCGGAGCCCATTGCAAAGGGCGACGTAATACAGGTAATAGGTGGGCCTTTCAAGGGCATGAGAGGCAGAGTAATAGAGGTCAGAAAGGGGGAGGTTGATGTTAATCTACTTGAGGGAGACTCCAAGATAATAGTTACCATACCGATAGACCAAGTGAAGCCGGTAGGCAAAGAGCGCGAGGGTCAAGAGGAGCAGGGCGGGTGAGCTGAATCGCCACAACAGCTAATGAGGATCTTAGCGACAGGGTAAGAAAGTACTTAGCCGGGGTCAGGGAGGCCTTTCGTGCAGCTGAGGAGAAGCTGAACCTTTCAGGTTCTAACGCCTTACCTGGAGCGAGAGCCTTGCTAGAGAACGTGTCCGCCTATATAAACGATGCTGAGTACTACCTCGCTAAGGGCGATCCTGCAACAGCGTTAGTCTCTGTGTCATATGCAGAGGGCCTGTTGGACTCACTTAGGTTCCTGGGCATGCTTGACTTCAACTGGCCCTCGCCTCCCGTCGACTCCAAGAAAGTGGTTGTTGCAGGAACTTTCGACATCCTGCACCCAGGCCACCTGCAGCTGCTTAGCTTCGCCTCAAGGCTGGGCAAGCTATATGTTATAGTGGCAAGGGACTTAAATGCTCAGAGGGACAAGGGAAGGCCCACCATACTTGACGAACAGTCAAGGTTGCAGATACTGAACTCAATAAAGTTCGTCTATAAGGCTATACTGGGTGATGAGAAGGACTATCTGAAGCCTATAGAGGACATAAGGCCCGACTACATAGTACTGGGTCCAGACCAAGCCATGGATGAGGAGTGGCTAGCTGCCGAGGTGGAGAGGAGGACGGGCAAGAGACCAATCGTGATAAGGTTTGACTCTAAGAGGGAGTTCTCTGGAGGCCTAAGGGGGTCAACGGATATAATAAAGAGAGCCTGTAAGCTGTTGATGCAGCAGGAGGGAAATAACAACAAGTAACACTTCAAGTGTGTCTGACCGCTATCACGTCAACCTCTATCTGGGCCCCCGCTGGAAGCTCGTTGACAAAGACTGTAGTCCTTGCCGGGAAGGACCCCTTGAAGTACTCCGAGTAAACCTGGTTGAAGTCCTGGAACTTAGAGGGGTCCTTAAGGTACACCGTCACCTTTACTGCATCATCAAGTGAGGAGCCGCCAGCCTCCAATATGGCCTTAACGTTCTCCAGAACCCTCTTCACCTGCTCTTTAAAGTCGTCACTAACTATGCGGCCTGTAGAGGGGTCTATCGGTATCTGGCCTGACACAAAGATAAGATCTCCGGCTATTATTGCCTGGCTATAAGGTCCTATAGGCCTTGGGGCCTTCTCACTGAACACGGCCTCCTTCATATCAAGGTCCCAGCTTAGACTATGCCAACAAATATAAAAGGTTCAAGAGCTTAGGTCACTTAGTAGCTAAGCTTGCTTCGGGGAAAGCAGCTTATAGAGCTCTTCGACCTCTGAGATGTCGCTCTTTCCTAGACCTCTCTGCTTAGCGGCCGCCAGCACTTCGCTTACCTCGGCGAGCACTGGAGTAAACGTGGAGCCCAGCTCCTTAAGGGCCTTGAGCGCCTCCTCAGCCACGTAGCTGCCTAGCTCTATCGAGAAGAGCTCCTTATAGGAGCCCTTTAACATGAGAGGTAACCTCGCCCTTAGCTGCGCTGAGTCGGCGCCTCCCATGGAAAGGGCCTTAACAATGTCGTCTGGAGACGCGCCTAGGTTCCTCAGCGCTGATGCCGCTTCTGCAAGGACTACGGTGTTGGCCATCAGTATTAGCGTACTTATGAGCTTAAGGGCCACTGCCGACTCATCGCTTCCTACGTAAATATGCTGCCCTAGGTCGCTTAGCACTTGCGCCGAGGCCTCGTAGAGATCCTTTCTGCCGCCCACGTAAAGCACCAGTGTCCCCGCTTCGGCATTTGCTGGGCCTCCTTCCATCATAGCCGTTATGTACTTGAGCCTTAGATCATCAGCTAACGACTTAGCCTTCCTGGCCTCCTCAAGGCCTACAGTGGTTAAGTTTATGACTATGCCTTCAAGGCCCTTAAGTTGGGGCAGGACCTCTAGAAGCTCAGAGCCCCCTGGGAGAGAAAGAAGCACAAAGTCGCTCTCTGAAGCATCAGCAGGGCTGCTCAGGGGCCTGAAGTTCTTTAGGTCCTTAAGGTATGAGTATGCAGAGGCTATAACGTCATATCCAAGTATATCATAACCTCTGGACGAGAGTCTCTTAGCTATCCCCCTTCCCATTCTTCCAAGGCCTATAACCGAGACCCTGGTCAAGGGTCCACCGGCTCTGGGCGTGAGTTTTCGGGAATAAACGCCTAGCCGCTGCGACCTGTAGGAGTGGGAAGCGCGACGGGCAAAGGGTTATAGCGGGGGGTGGATTTGAACCACCGACCTCGGGGTTATGAGCCCCGCGGGCTACCAGGCTGCCCTACCCCGCTGCCCTACCCCGCCTCCCTTTGCCCTTTTAGCAAGAGGCCGCCTATGCGGCTTATAAGCTTATGCGATATCTACCGTCTCGTCTGCACATATTATCGAGGGGTCTGCAGTGGTAAGGGCTAGGGCAGCCGTCCTAAGGGAATTTGGCCGACCTTTTGAGATGGACTACATAAATGTTGCTGCTGGAGAGGACGACGTTATAGTAAAAGTCAAGTCTACAGGAGTGTGCGGTAGAGATATAGTAGTGTGGCGCGGTGGCTTCAGAAACTTAAAGCTACCTTTGGTGCTAGGTCATGAGGTTTTTGGCGTTACTGAGGATGGGGAACCAGTGGGCGTTTACCCCGCAGACCCTAGCTCTGAAGAGTTCCTTCCAATAGGCGAGAGGAGGCAGGGCGGTTACGCGGAAGTTGTGGCGGCGCCTAGGTCAAACATAGTTCGCCTTCCTGACGAGGATTTCGACAAGTACGCGGCCGCCACCTGTGGCGTGGCCACGATGATTCACGCCTCAAAGGTGGCGGGGCTTAAGCCTGGCGACAGAGTTTTCGTTACGGGTGCAAGCGGCGGCGTTGGCATACATGGGATTCAGTACCTCTCCAATGTGCTCCAGGCCAAGGTAATTGCTTACACGAGGTCTAGGGAGAAGGCGCACGTCCTGGAGAGCCTGGGCGTTAATGCAGTAACTGACTTGTCGTTCTATAGAAGTCTAGGTAGAGTGGACTACGTCTTTGAAATAGTGGGCGCACCGCTGATAAACGAAAGTATGAGAAGCCTAAGGCGTGGAGGCACGCTAGTTCTTGTAGGGAACGTCAATGGGGAGCCTATTGTGATAGAGAGGCCAGCGCTAATAGTAATGAGGGAGCTTAAGATAAGTGGCACGTCAGCCTACACTAAATCAGAGTATGAGGAGGCTGTGAAGCTTATAGCCGAAGGCGTAGTAAAGCCCTTCTACAAGGCCTACAGGCTCAGTGATGTTAATGTGGCATACAATGATGTTTTGAGTGGAAAAGTCCTAGGTAGGGCTGTGCTCAAGCCTTAGGCGGCATATATGGATTCCTCTATGACGTACTTCCTCCTTGAAATCTCGAGCAGATGCCTGGTAAATAGCAGGGCGAAGGCCACCACGACTAGACCAAATATGAGGGAAGCATAGGCGGCTAGCGCTATGTTGCCCTCGTTAGTGGCCACGTCAAGAATCTTTAGTATTCCATGTGATACCTCGAGGGTCCTGTCACCTATGATGTCAGGCCAGTATTCCCCAATCATGAGCCCTCCCCACGCGCTGTCTATAGTTGACGTCAGCCCGGTGACTATGTATGGCAGAGTTCCAGGTATCAGTATTTTGCGCAGCTTCTTGAAGAAGCCCATGTTAAGGTTATCCATGAGTTCTACAACTTCGTGTGGGACAGCCTTAATGCCCATCCAGTACGCGTAGAATATATAATAGAATGTGCTCACGAAGCCAAGGAACAGGACGTAGAGCTCGTTTGTGAAGCCCCCAAACATCCTGTAAAGCACGGCGCTGGTTGCAAGGAAGAGCAAGGGGAAGTAGGCCGGGGCTGGCAGTGCTGAGATGGACTGAATGAGCGGTATAAAGACTGCCTCGGCTCTTCTGTGGAAGGCTAGGTAGTATCCTATGAAGACAGCAATTGCAAAAGATATCAGCGTGATCACAGCCACCCTTGCATAGTCATAGGCCAGACCTACAAGTATGGGCCATGTCTGGGAGAGGAGGTAGCTCCAGGTGCTTGGCTTCACCGAGAGCACTGCATCTACAACTCCATAAACTATTAGCAACAGCAGCACTATGCCAACAGCTCTAAGGGCCCAGTCAAGCTGCCTCTCAGTCAGCTGTATCCTTTCAACCCTCCGTAAAGGTACCGCCCTGACAGGCCTGGAGGTGACAGTTGCTATTGCGCAGCGGCCTGGCGGCCACGTAGAACCTGCTCAGGGATATCCACCTGACTCTCCCCAAGTGGGCAGGCCTGGGCGGTGTGTCCAGCCCGTATTTCGCCACTGCCCAGTTGGCGAAGCTCCTTAAAGCGAAGATTATGCCAGCGACAAGTATAGCGAGGCCTAGGAGCGAGTAGTAGACGTAACTAAGCATACCATCGTTCATGAAGCTGACTATCAGAGACCCTATGCCAAACACGTGGTAGCTGGTGGCCCCTATTGAGAACACCTCGCTCACGGTTATGTAGAAGTATGCATCGGCGAAACTAGGAATTAGGTTAGCCGCTATGCGGGGCATAGAGAAAGGTATGTAGAGCTTCCTCATCTTGGCGAAAAAGCCATACCTCAGGTTCTCGGCCACCTCTAGCATTGGAAGTGGCAACGTCTTGAATGCCTGGTAGATGCCCATCCATATGTTCCATACTACTGCCGTGAACACTAGAAAATTGACGGCCAGCTCAACGCCTATGTAGCCTCCGATCCTGTCAACGAAGAAGATCAGCACCACCGGGAAGAATGATATAACAGGTACCGACTCTAGGACCTCGCTAAGGCTAACGTAGACGCTTTCAAAGGCCCTGCTCTTAATGGCAAGGTATCCGAGGAGCCAGCCAGTCACTATGGAGAGCCCTATCGTCAGGAAGACTCTGCCTGTGGTCGCGAGTATTGCGAGGACGATAGTAATATAGACGTTGACATAGCTCATGATCACGCCCCTCTGCTCTCAGCTATATAGTCATAAAGCATGTCGGTGTAGTTCATGAACTCTGGATCCCTTGGGTTCCTTGGCCTTGGCAGGTTTATCTTAACCTTGCCTGTTATTGTTGCAGGCCTGCCGTTTAATACATAGACTACATCTGCAAGCTCCACAGCCTCTGCAAGGTTGTGAGTCACCATAACTACACCCTTGAGCGGCGTGTTCACGTTAAATAGCATGTTGTAGACTTCTCTCCTTAGAGACTCTGCAGTAAGCTCATCCAGGTGGGAGAAAGGCTCGTCCATGAGTAGCACTATGGGATCAGCGGCCAGGGCCCTAGCTATGGCAACCCTCTGCCTCATGCCGCCACTCAGCTCCTTGGGATAAAAGTGCTCAAAGCCCTTCAAGCCCACAACCTCTATCATTTGAAGGGCCACCTGCCTCGCTACGTCCTTGGGCAGGTGCCTGACCTCGGCGCCCATGAGAACGTTGTCAAGCACTGTCATCCATGGAAATGTCACTATGGACTGGTGAACCATCATTATCTTGGGTGTAGGCCTCGTCACCTCTTCACCCATAAGGAGGACCCTGCCGCTCGAAGGCTTGATGAAGCCTCCAAGTATCCTTAATAACGTTGACTTGCCAGCGCCAGAGGGCCCCACTATAACCACAAAGTTATTTTCATCAACTTCTAAGTTTACATGGTCGAGGACTTTATAACTATTATATGAGAACGATACGTCCTCAGCTTCTAGCACAGGACCGGTGATAGCGCTTGGGGCAGCAGCCTCTAGAGATTTCGTTCTTCCAACGTATTCACCCCACCTAGTTATTGGTCAACTATGCACCTAGCTTCAGGGTTATTAATTCTTCAATAGTGCCGAGCATCCCTAAATAGTAGGAAGCTCTGTCAGGCGACCTCTTAGGTCCTTTGGAAACCCGCGTTAAATGCCCCTAGAGCCTAAGGAGGAGCTTACTGCTGCGGAGAACGCCTCGTAGAGGCCTTCCTCTATTGCTACAAGTATTATCTTAAAGGGCGGCGGGCCATTTAAGTCAATGAACTTCTTTATTTCATCGACCATGGCATTAGCCGCTACTGTGAACGGAACGCCTCCCACTCCAGTGCCCATCCCAGGGAAAGCTATGCTGTTAACGTTGAGCTGCCTAGCAACCTTGAGGGCGGCCCTAGTGGCAAGCCTTACGTTAGTCTCGTTGGTGAGCGATGCGGGCTCCTTCATGGTAGGCGCATGTATTACATACTTGGCCTTGAGCTTGCCTGCGCCCGTGGCTACCGCATCCCCTATGTTGACAGGGGCCTTGGATATGGCTTCGTCCTCTATCACCTTACCGCCCTTTCGCCTTATAGCGCCCGCGACGCCGCCACCCATTATTAAGTAGGAGTTGGCTGGGTTAACTATAGCGTCAACCTCCTCCTCGGTTATGTCGCCAAGCTTAACTATAACTGTGACCTGGCCATATCTAACTGCGAGCAAAGCTACCCCTAATATGCTGTGGAAAACGGTCTAAAAAGTCTCAACGCTTTGGGAATGCAAGCTCATGTTAAAATTAGCCTTCGCTCTGGGCGCTTTCGCCCTGCTCTAGGCTCTCAAGCTGATCCTTAGCTCCCAGCTTTACCTCCTCCAGGTGCTCAAGTACATCGTACAGGTTCCCCAGTTGGGTAGGCATGAACTTTACCTGACCCTTCAGCGCCTTATATTCGCTCTGGCTCAGCGTGTCATCCCTAACTATGACAGCCTTCGCTCCGAGCTCTATTAGGCCCTCAATTGCTGCTTGGCTTCCCATCTCAGGGGCGGGGTTCTCGTACTGTTCCACCACCTTTTGCTCCTCATCTATTATACCCAGGACCTCAGCCCTGCTCAGTGGTTGCAGGGCAAAGTCCTGCCCTCCATAGAATATCGCTATCCTCAAGTCCTTACATCTCAAGTAGCTGTGGAAAGCAGGACCTTAAATTCTTAGATGGCACTAAGGCGTCAAATGGTCCGTGTAGCGCTTGTAGTCATTAAGGGTACTCAGCCTTAAGGACATCGCATAGGCTCTCTACCTTTTTTGCGCCAAATTTAGCTAACAGTTTATCCTCATATTGCATGGGCACGTCACCCTTCACTAGATAAATATCGCTTATGCCGCTTCTCCAGTAGGCCTCAACGTCATTAATTGTGTCGCCTACGGCAAAAACTTCAGAGGGGGCCAGGCCGGCTCGCGAGAGAGCCTTAAGCACGGGCTCTGGGTCAGGCTTGCCTCTTTCGACTTCATCGCCGGTCACTAGGACGTCAGGCTTAATGCCAATGGCTTCCAGTATTAGTCTTGCCGATGCGCTGAGTGAGGAAGTGACCACGACTACCTTTCCGCCGGACCTCTTAACCGCAGAGGTCAGTTCAACAGCGCAGGGCATGGGCTTTACATGATTCTTAACGACCTGTTCAAAGAACTTTGTTTTTAAGGTTATGAGTTCGTCTACTGTCACCTTTATGTTAACAGGTCTTAGGGAGCTCAATATTATGGGCGCTATGTCTACCGCTCTTCTTCCTAGGAGTTGCCTCTCGTCTATAGTTACATTGTCAATGCCCAGGGCCTGAAGGGCTCTTATCCATGACACTAAGTGCGCACTTGCCGTGCTTGCCAGCGTGCCGTCAAGATCGAAGACACCTGACTTTACGCCCAAGTTTGCGGCCCCGGAGAACCTTAGAGGCTAGGCTATCTAAAATGCTCGGCTCCCACAGCTGCCAGCTAAACGCCTCTAGGAAGATCTTGCTGGAGGCTCAACCTTTAAAATGCCAGCCCCCAGCCTATACGAGGCTGATGTAGCGAGGTGCTAAGGAGTGGGGCATCGTAAAAAGTCAGCGCCAAGACGTGGCAGCCTAGGATTCATGCCGAGGAAGCGCTCATCAGAGTTTGTGCCTAGCGTCAGCACGTGGCCTGAGGTCAGCGTGCAGAAGCCAACGCTGCTGGGCTTCATTGGTTACAAGGTCGGTATGACCCACGCCTTCATAATAGATAACAGGCAGGGCTCGCCAACCTTTGGCAAGGAAGTTTTCAGGCCAATAACCGTGGTTGAGGCCCCGCCTGCCTTCGTGCTCGCGGTGAGGGGCTACGGTTACGATGAGAACAAGGGGCTTTATACCATAGGCGAGGCCTGGACTAAGCCTCCGCTTGACCTGGAGCTTGAGAGGAGGGTAAGCACCCTCGGAGCCTTTGACACGCAGTCCATGCTCAAGAGGCTCGAGGCCTCGCTGAGCGACATCAAAGAGGTTAGGGTTCTGGTGGCGACACAGCCTAAGCTGACCGGCGGCCTCAGCAAGAAGTCGCCTGATCTGCTTGAGATAAAGGTGGCCTCCCCGGGCGACGACGCTAAGGCAGCTTTCGAATACGCAACGTCAATACTTGGCAAGACAATCTCTGTTGGCGAGGTATTTCAGCCAGGCCTCATGGTGGATGTCATTGCTGTAACCAAGGGCAAGGGGTTCCAGGGGGACGTCAAGAGGTTTGGAGTAAAGATACTGCCGAGGTGGCACAAGCACAGGAAGAAGGCTAGGGGCATAGGGGCCAGGAGCCATGGCAAGGGTACCTGGTGGGAGATACCAAACCCAGGACAGCTAGGCTTCCACAGGAGGACGGAGTACAACAAGAGGATACTTGATATAACTGATAACTGGGCCGCCTACACTCCGGCTGGCGGTTTCCTGCACTATGGCATACCGAGGAGCACGTTGGTGGTCCTAGAGGGCACTATACCGGGCGTCGTCAAGAGGCCAATTGTTATGAGGTACCCCGTGAGGCCGCCCAAGTGGTACCTGAAGCTCGGCGTTGTCAAGCCTACAATAACGTTCGTGAGCCTGCAGAGCAAGCAGGGGGTGTGAAGCCATGAGCAGGGCAAGTCTTGGATTCCTACTCTATATGAACCCGCCCATAGTAGTACCTAAGTATGACGCTGAGGGCAAAGAGGCTGGAGAGGTTCAGCTGCCAGACGTCTTCAGAGTGCCAGTAAGGAGGGACCTCATACACAGGGTCTTCATGAGTGAGTTCACAGCCGCTCTGCAGCCCAAAGGAAGGGATCCCATGGCTGGCAAGAGGACGACTGCGATAAGCCTTGGAATTCACCACGGCCTTGCTAGGGTGCCGAGGGTTAAAGGCTCTACAAGGGCAAGGCTTGCCCCGTTTGTAAGAGGGGGCAGAAGGGCCTTCCCGCCCACCGTGGAGAAGAAGATAAAGGAGGAAGTCAACAGAACTGAAAGAGTACTGGGCACTATGAGCGCCCTGGCTGCGACCGCTGTGCCTGAGCTGGTGAGGGACAGAGGGCACGTGTTCTCAGCAAGCGCAACTCCGATAGTATTAGACTCCTCGGTATTAGAGGCCATAAAGAGGACGTCGGACGCGAGGGAGCTGCTGAACAAGATAGGCGTATACTCGGACATAGAGAGAGCCTACGAGGGAACCAGGATAAGGGCCGGGAAGGGCAAGATGCGCGGCAGGAGGTACGTGACGCCTGTCAGCATACTCTTTATAGTGGATGACATAGACTCTCCCTTTGCTAGGTCGGTGAGGGGCTTCCCAGGAGTTGACGTGGTGGAGCCTCAGCTCGTGAGCGTACTTGAGCTGGCCCCAGGAGGCGAGCCCGGCAGGCTCACAGTTATAACATCAAATGCGCTCAATGCAATTGCTGAGAGGTTTAAGGTAGGAGGTGTGTCATCATGAGCTCAAACTCTAGGGAGATAATAATTAGGGCCGTTATGAGCGAGAAGGCCATGAGCCTCATGGAGAGAGCCAACACGCTGGTGCTGATAGTGGCCCGCGATGCGAACAAGCAGGAAATAAAGAGGGCTGTGGAGTCGCTCTATGGCGTCAAGGTGCAGTCCGTAAACACTTTGATAACTCCTACTGGCGAGAAGAAGGCCTACGTGAGGCTTACAAGTGAGTACAAAGCTTCCGATGTAGCCGCTAAGCTGGGCCTCTTATGACCCATTTTGACCCATTTACTTATAGCACATATCGTATGCGAAAAGGGTCAATCTCGTGGGCATTAGGAGCTCTGCGCCTTATTGCCTTTCTCTACCACTTCTACGAACTTCCTCGCTATGTCAAGGAACGACTTCGCGGCCTCCGAGTCAGGGTACTCGAGGAAGAACGGCTCCCCGTCGTCATTGGCTTCCCGTATGTGCGGGTCCAGAGGTATCTGCCCTAAGAACGGTATGTTGAATTCCTTAGCTATCTCCTCGGCGGCTCCCTTGCCAAATATGTACTGCACGCTGCCGTCCGGGCACCTGAAGTAACTCATGTTCTCTACGATGCCAAGCAGCGGCACGTTTAGTTTCTCAGCAAAGGCGGCTGCCTTCTTAACGACTATCTTAGAGACCTCGCTAGGTATCGTGACAAGCAGGAAGCCCGTGAGGCCAGGTATGGTTTGAGCTATGGTGAGCTGCTCGTCGCCCGTGCCAGGAGGCAGGTCTATGAGAAGGTACTGAGCCCCCTCCCAGTCAGTGTAGGCCAACAGCTGTCTTATGGCTGTAGTCTTTAGACTTCCCCTCCAGATCACTGGGGCATCATCGCTTGGAAGCATCAGGCCCACTGAGACGAGCCTAACTCCATAAACATTAACCGCAGGAACTATGCTGCCGTCCTCCCTGGCCAGGAGGCCTCTGACGTTCCTCAGGCCCAGCATCATGGGCATACTAGGACCATGAAAGTCGGCGTCCAGAACGCCAACAACTTTGCCCATGGTTGCTAGTGCCATGGCTAGGTTGGCAGTCACGAAAGACTTTCCAACGCCTCCCTTACTGCTCAGTATGGCAACCTTATACGGGATCTCCTTCATTCGTTTAACCACAAGCTTTTGTTCCTCCTGAGCCTGCCTCATGCGTTCTGCGATCTCCCTGTAGCTCTGGCCGCCTCCGGGCGCCGCTGAAGGCGATGACTTCTGAGGAAGCGACATCCTGAGGCCCTTCTTCTCACCCTCGTTGGGGCTCTCAGCCAATGTAATCTCCCTTCTACCTCTCTGAGGTCGCGGGAATTAAACGTTAGTTAGATAAGGTTAGATAAGGAAAAATAACTTGAAATAAATATAAAAACTAAAATAAAGTTAAAAGACTATCTTCACAGCTTTCCTATGCTGTCGGGTATCCTTATGTGGAGCACCTGGTGACCCTCTCCCTTGTTGGCGCTCACTATGTCGAACTCTGTTGGCGTTGGCGGGTGCTCGTAGAGGTACTTCAAGTTAATGAAGGCGTTGTAGATGTGAGGCACGTCCTTTCCAAGCCTGTCATTAAACACGGATATGTACTCAACTATCCCGTCAGGGTTTATTATGACAGTCCCTCTCCTTGTCATGCCGGTGACTGTGTTAAGGAAGCCATAGGCAGTAGATATCTGCTTATTTATGTCCTCTACCAGCGGGAACTTGACGCCCTTAACCCTTGGGCTTGTCTCAACCCAGACCTTGTGCGAGTAGACGCTATCAGTGCTGACTGCCAGGACCTCGGCATTGTTAGCCTTAAACTTATCATAGTAGGCCTGGAAGGCCTCAAGGTCCGTGGCGCAGACGAAGGTGAAGTCACCGGGATGGAACGTTAAAATAACCCACTTGCCCTTATAGTCATGTAGGCTCAGCTTTCCAACCCTGTTCTCTGCAGGGAAGTATGCGTTTGCAGTGAAGTCAGGCGCGGGTGAACCAACCTCTATCATGTTCTCACGCAGGTATCAGAGGCGTTTGCTAGTTTAAAAAAGTTTCTATTAAGAAAGTCTATCGAAAAGCTTTAGAGCAAAGTAGCGTAGATACTAAGGGACTAGCCAGATGGGCTTTCGGGCTAAATACCAATAGAAGCCGTCATAAAGGCCTTAAGGTTTGACTTATCAAGCAAGTATAATAATCCTTAAAAGTATAAGGACTGGTTGAGCAGAGCAATGCCTTCACTTATTTAGATTGAAGAACGACAATACTGCATCCTTTAGAACTCTGTAGGCTTTCTCTAAGTCCTCAATCTTTACGTATTCGTTGTAGGCATGCGCTAGGAACGGCTCTCCAGGGCCGTATACCACCACAGGTATGCCAACATACCTTAAGTAACGGCCGTCCGTGGCGCCCGTCTCTATGCGGTACCTGGGCCTGATGCCGAGAACTCTTTCAACGGAGTTAGATACCACCTTAACTATGCTACTGTTAGGGTCTGTGTAGTTAGGTTCACTGCTGTTAAGAATTTCGAGCTCAAAGCTGTCAGGTGGCAGGTTTTCCAGGAGTATACTTCTTATGTCCTCAAGCAGGAGTTCGCAGGCGCTGTGCTCGCCGTTGCCCTTGACCCCAAGCGGTAGCCTAGTATCTATTTCGATATCGCACCTGTCAGGCACCACGTTGATCTTTGTGCCGCAGCGCATGACGCCCGGGTTAAATGTTATCTTCTTGAGCACGTACTCAGCCTCGCTCCTTGATATCTTAACTTGAGACTTGCTAGCTTCCTCGACTAGGACGTCTATAGAGCTCTCAAGCATTTCTTCGATGTCCTTAGGTGGCTCTATCTTAGAATTGTAGGAGTCTATGGCCTGCGAAAGTAACTCTATGACGTCAAGTGACTTCGTTATGGCGTTATCGCCGAGGATAGGCATGCTGCCATGGGCAGACCTGCCCTTAACCGTTAACGATATTTGGCAGAGCCCCTTCTCTCCAATGGAAATGGTCTCGACGCCTGAGGGCTCGGCTATTATTGCTGCATCTCCAGCGATGACTTTTCTAGAGACCAAGGCCCCTAGCCCATTAGCGCCTCCAACCTCTTCGTCAGCGCTGGCGACCAGTACGAGGGATCCAGCCTCCTTTTCCTCCACAAGCTTTGCTATATCAGAGAACAGCGCTACTATTACAGCTAGTCCGCCCTTCATGTCCGTGGCGCCTCTCCCGTAAACCTTACCGTCCTTTATCTCTCCAGAGAAGGGGTCAGCCTTGGTCCACTTTTCCTTGTCACCGGCGGGCACCACGTCCATATGGCCGTTAAGTATTAGTGTTGGCGACCCCGAGCCAACCCTAACTATTAGGTTCGGCTTACCTTCGGCTATCTCAATAGTGTCAGGGCTAAAGCCCTGTAGCTGCAGGTAATCCACAAGGAAGTTCACAAACTCCCTTGTGTGGCCGGGAGGGTTAGAAGTGTCTATTCTTATCATGTCAGAGGCGAGCTTCGCTAACCTTGTGCCGAGGCTCTCTACGTCGTTCATATATATCCCAGGCTTCAATTGTATATGAGGTTAATTAACTTTGGCCAGGCTCACCCTTGCGCAGCCCACTGCTTTCCTGGAGCCTAGAGTACCTCAATGATCTAGCAACGTCCTGCACTTCCCTCAGCAGGGCTATTACTTTATCTATGTGCTGCTCATGCTCTATGAGGAAATCTATTCCTTTCTCTGTTATCCTGTACTCCTTCTTCCTCTCGCCCGCAGGGCTGCTCTCCACGAGGCCTTTCTTTTCCAGCATGCTGAGCATCACGTATACATAGCCAGGAGGGAGCTTGCCTCCAACCTTCTGCGATATGTCTTTGCCCACTTCATAGCCGCACTTTGGTCTCTCAGCGAGCTCGGCTAATATCATAAATGTGGCGAGCCCCCTCAGCAGGCCTCCCTTCATGATCTGGCACCGAGCTCTTTCCAGGTCGGCTGTTATGGGAAAAAGTAAAATACGCTACGCCGTATAGCCCATGTCATTTAATGCGCTAGATCTCCAAGATATCCAAAGGGCTCGTCAGCCCTTGGTGACGCCTAGAGGCCTGAGTCTCGCCACGAGCTTTCCTATACCAACGTCACGCGCCACCTGCGCCACTCTGTCAACGTCCTTGTAGGCCTCGGGCATCTCCTCTATTACGGTGGCCACGTTGCTTGCCTTAAGGTATATGCCCTTGCTCTCCATCTCTTGAATTACCTCCTTATAGGTCTTCTCCCTCTTAGCTCCGGACCTGCTCATCCACCTTCCAGCTCCATGAGGTGCCGTGAACCAGGTCTTAACTCCAGTCTCAACGCCAGCGAGCACGTAGCTCGCGGTGCCCATGCTGCCAGGTATAAGTACGGGCTGTCCATATTCCCTGTAGATGCTCGGTATCTCAGGGCTTCCTGGCGGGAATGCCCTTGTGGCGCCTTTTCTGTGTACCACGACCTTTCTCCTCTTCCCATTTATGTCATACTCCTCTATCTTAGCTATGTTGTGGGCTACGTCGTAAACTAGGTGCATTTCAAGCTTTTCTGGATCCACCTTAAACACCTGCTGGAAGCTCTCCCTGACCCAGTGAGTTATTATCTGCCTGTTGGTCCAGGCGTAGTTAGCCCCAGCTGCCATGGCCCTGACATAGTCCTGGGCCTCAGGAGTGTTATATGGTATGCTGGCCAGCTCCCTGTCCGGCGGTATTGTGCCATACTTCCTCATGGCCCTCTCCATGATCTGTAGGTAGTCGCTTGCTATCTGGTGGCCAAGTCCCCTGCTGCCCGTGTGTATCATTACAGTGATCTGTCCCTCGAAGAGGCCGAAGGCCTTGGCCAGCCTCTCATCATACACTTTGTCAACTACTTGAACTTCAAGGAAGTGGTTCCCACTCCCCAGGGTGCCCAGCTCGCTGGCCCCCCTTCTCCTTGCAGTGTCGCTCACCTTGCTGGAGTCTGCTAGCTTCCAGCTGCCGCGCTCCTCGATCCTCTCTATGTCCTCGTTCCAGCCGTAGCCCTTCTCGACGGCCCACTGGACCCCCTCGTCAAGGACCCTGTTGAGCTCCTGGAAGCTCAACTTTAGTTTGCCCGTGCTGCCAAGTCCGCTGGGCACGTTCTCATATATCGTGTTTATGAGATCCTTTATCTTGGGTTTAACGTCATTGACTGTTAGGTCCGTCCTTATGAGGCGAACCCCGCAGTTTATGTCATAACCTACCCCTCCAGGGCTTATGACGCCGTTCTCCTCGATATCCATAGCCGCCACGCCACCTATGGGGAAGCCATAGCCCTGGTGGCCGTCAGGCATGACTATGCTGTACTGCTGTATTCCCTGCAGGCAGGCTACATTAGCAGCCTGAACAAGCGTGAGGTCCTGCTGCATCTTTTGAATGAGCAGGTCGTCGGCATATATTATTGCTGGTACCCTCATGCAACCCTTAAAGCCCTTGTCTATTATCCACGTGTTCTTGTCAACTCTCTTCAGGGGCACTTCTGGCAACCATCTTCACCCAGGCCAGAGAGGTGACAAGGGCCTTTTAGTCTAGCTGCCAGTGTCTATGATCATGCGCCGCTATATAGTGTCCCATATTCTTAATCAACGTGGACGGCCAACCACAGAGGAAAAGGGTAAATAGAGTCAATAGTCACAGGTAGCTGTGGAGGGGCCCGGCCTGAGGCGCCTCGCCGATGAGCTGAGGGCATGGGCCCTGTGGCCCGGGTAGCTCAGCTGGCTAGAGCGCCGGGCTGTGGACCCGGAGGTCCCGGGTTCAAATCCCGGCCCGGGCCCCTTCATTTGCGAGTATAACAATAAAAAGTGGCAGATACGCAACCAGCTTCTAATTCGTGTTCAATACATTCATGGGCGGCGTCAGGTCGGGGGTTCGTAGTCCTCATTATTTCAGAACATGCCAGGGTCCTCACTCGCCGCCCCTTTGCGCACTAAAAAGTTAGGAAATAAAAAGCTGGCATAGGGGCCCCTGACTAGAGCTTGAACTCAGGCCACAGCCTCGCAGCTACGTTCTCGTCTAGCTCTACTCCAAGACCTGGCTCATCGGTTAGCAGTATAGCGCTCTTGGTAACGTCTATTATCCTCTTTCTGCTCTTGACCAGGTCATTCCAGAACGGCAAATCGTGACCATGGAACTCAAGGGCCCCAAAGGTGTTGCTAATGGACGCTGCATGAGCAGCGGCCATGGTGGCTATGGGGGAGCCTATATTATGAGGCGAGACCTCTATGTCATAAAGCGATGCCAGCTCCTCTATCCTCCTTAGCTCAGTTATACCGCCAGCTTTGGCCGGATCTGGGGCCCACACGCTGACCCCTGTGCCAAGAAGGTCTTTAAACTGGTAGTACGTATAGAGGTTCTCTCCAACTTCTATGGGAACGTGGCACTGCGAGGTAAGTACCTTTAGCTCGTCAAAGTTAGTCAGCGTGGTGACGGCTGGCGTTGGGTCCTCAACCCACCTTGGTTTAATACCTTCGAGCGCCCTACACAGTGCGATGCCCGTGTTTAGGTCGTAGCGCCAGTGAAGGTCAAACATGATATCTACGTCGTAACCCACCGCATCTCTTACCGCCTCGGCCAAGGATGCAAGGTACTGTATCTCAGCTTGACTAAGCCTCCCGCTCCTTAGCCTAGTTGGATCTGAGTAGGGAGTCGGCACGTCTAGGTCGAACTTTATGGCCTTCCAGCCCTCGGCCTTAAGTTCCTTAGCCCTGGACGCGTAGGCCTCAGGCGTGTAGTCGGCCGTCCACGTCTCTATAGTTAGCCTGCCGTGAATAGGGCTTGGCTCCTTTATTCTGCCCTTTTCAACGTTAGCCTGTGAAATCCATGAGGGTTCAACGGGCATAAGCGCTGAGTTCATGGCCTCTAGGCCCTTACCTCCATGGGCGTCAACGTACACAGGTATCTCAGTCCTGTCACCGCCAAGTAAAGCATAAACTGGCAGGTTAAGGTACTTGCCAATTAGGTCATAGAGTGCCATGTCTATAGCAGATATTATATGGTATGCTGAGGTGCCGGCGTAAAGCGTGGCCCACCTGAGCTTTTGGAGGATTCTGTTTACTTTGAACGCGTCCTCGCCCACTATTACGCTGCCCAACACATTAGCTATTGCCGAGGCCCCAGGAGTAGGGCCTGCCTCCCCAGTGCCGTAGAGATCCCCGGAGTATACCCTTACGAAGGTCCACTCAAAGTTAGCCTGCACAGTAAACGATGTGACTTTTGTAATCCTGAGCTCTTTCAAGTTAGGATGCCCCGTAGCGCTGCCCTAGAGGTAGTATATATGCGTGACAGGTACTAGATGGTTAAGGGCTTAAGGGATTTAAGAGCCTCAGCTTCCCTACTCTGGTGGGATTTAAGTGGAGAAGGTGTGGTCAAGGCTTTTTGAGGGAGGCCTTCCTGAGCTTGAGCCCGTTGAGGAGCCCGTACACTCACTCCTTGACGATGTGTGGAAAGGCCATGAAGGTGAGTGCGCCGCCCTGCAGCTCGAGACGGGCGCGTGCTACACATGGGGGGCCCTAAGAAAAGTCTCGGCTAAGGTGGCAGGCTTTTTGAAGTCCCTCGGCGTTGACGAAGGGAAGCCTGTGCTCTTTGCAGCAAATAACAGGATCGAGGCTTTGGCGGGGCTGCTTGGAATATGGAGATCTGGCGCTATTTCGGTTTTAGTAGACCCGCTGACGATATCTGAGGACCTCTATGAAGAGCTAAGGGGAAGAGGAATTAAGGTTGGTGTGGTGACACAGCAGTTCTATGAGAGGGAGCGCCATACCTTGGCAAGGGCGGGCGTCGAAGAGGTAATAGTAGTCGATGGGCAGCCCAAGGAGGAAGAAGTTAAAGTCCATACCATGGGCGACGTTATAAAGAGCGACGAGGTCTATGGCGATGACGTGAAGCCCGGCTCAAGATCCTTAGTAATGTATTATGCTGGCATAGCAGGACGGACAATGCAGGTCTATCACACTCACCGCGCCCTCTCAACAGCAGTTAAGGCCCTAGCTGACTCAATGAAGCTGGGCTTTAGACCCGTGTCGATAGTCGTAGCCCCTATGACCCATGTGCTGGGCCTTCAGGTCAGCACCCTGACGCCCCTCTACCTTAGGGGCTCGGTGGTCCTTATGCAGAGATGGAATGACGTTGCGGCGTTAGAGGCCATAAGAATTTATGGCATAAACTTCGTGTCAGGGGCTCCCACTATGCACGACTCCTTAGTTGAGGCCGCGCAGAAGCGCGGCGCTCCTCCCGGAGTGGTTAAGCTGGGGCTCTCTGGTGGGGCCCCCCTAAGGCCTGAAACCCAGGAGGGGTTCCGTAACGTCTTCGGCGCCCCACTGGTGCAGTTCTATGGGATGACGGAGTCGTGGGTCCTTACATATCAGCCTACCGCTGTCGGGGAAGTCAAAGGTACCGTAGGCGCCCCCATAGCAGGCGTTGACATAAAGATAGTGAACCCCGATAACCCTGCTGAGGAGAGGGGTCCGGGCGAGACAGGAGAACTGCTAGCTAAGTCGCCCTGGCTCATGGAGGGCTATGAGGACCCTGAGGAGACCAATAAGGCGTTCTATAACGGATGGCTAAGGACGGGGGACCTTATGAGCATTGATGATAGGGGGCTGCTTTACTTCAGGGGCGTGAGGAAAAGGATGATAAAGTACAAGGCCTACCCCATATTTCCGAGAGACCTTGAAGTAGTCCTCATGAGGCACCCCGACGTCCAGCAGGCATACGTCTATGGAGAGAAGGATCCAGCTGTTGGAGAGAGGCCGGTGGCTAAAGTAGTCCTTAGGCCTGTGCCAGAGTCACAGAGGAGGAGCTTCTGAACTTTGTTAATAGCCAAGTGGCGTTCTATAAGAAGCTGCACAAGATATACTTTGTAGATAAGCTGTGACGCTCACTTGCGGGACCTCCTCCTGCCCTTCTCGCCTGAGGCCTTGAGAGAGCTTGAGCCTAGCCCGAACATGTCAAGCGTCAGCTGTCCCTTGCTGCCCCTCTCAACATGCGTCGGCTGACTCTGAGGACCTTTCTCCTCAGCAACCTTAGTCTCAGAACTCTTCTTAAGCGCCTCGCGAACTGCTTCGGCGGACTTTAGAACATCTTTACTTCTGGGGCCCGCTAGGTACTGCACTTCAGACTCTGTTAGGTCATAGCCTACCGTGAGGCCCCCTGCCACGTTTATGTCACCCTGCCTAAATATTATGAAGAGGTAAGGCAGTACGTCTTCCTTGAACGTAGACGTTGATATGTGGAGCCTCGAGGCAAACTTCTCTGCTATGGAGTCCCTGACGCTCCTGACGTCCTTGAGCTTAGCCATAAGCGCTATCCTAGATGGATACTGATACTTATTTCTCAGGGGCGACTGCTCCACCTGCCTGGCCATTGCAACCCCTGGACCCATTAAGTCAAAGACGTAGGAGAGGAAGTCCCAGTCGCCGGCCTTGGCCCTGGAGAGGAAGAGGCTCGCTCTCGCAAGGGCGTCCCAGGCTCTGAAGGCGTCTTCAGGATCTCCGTACTTGTTTTGGATGTTGTCGTTGAGCCAGGCCATAATAGTCTCATAGTCCTCCTCAGAGTTGGTCACGGCCCTCTTAGCCATCCACCCGGCCTTGGCGTAAAAGATGTCATTAAGGGTCCTCCAGAGGTCAATGCTCTTATCCCTTCCCCTGACGAGCGCCCTGGCAAGCTCCATAGTGACCTTACCATAGCCTTCAGCAACCGCCTCAAGATCGTTGACGCAGGCCCTCACGTCTCCCATGTTCTTGTCGGCTATGTATCTAAGAGCCTCGCGGTCACACTCTATGTGCTCCCTGTCGCATATGTTCTGTAGCAGCGATACTATGTTGCCTGTGGAGAGGTTCTTGAACTCTATCATTAGCGTTAGCTCCCTGAGGGGCCTAAGCTGGTCCTTCCAAGGGTCGTTAGCGGTAAGTACTATGGGGTTCTGCGTGTTAGGTATTATTCTCAGAAGCTCGTCAAGGCCTCCGGCGTCTCCCCTAGCGCTTATGCCGTCAACCTCATCCATAAGTATTATCATGAGCCTCCCGGTCAGGGGCCTCCTAAAGGCGGCGACGCCAACAGTTCTCCTTATGTCCTCGGCCCTCCTGTAATCACTGGCATTCAGTTCCAATACCTCAAGCTTGTAGTCATGAGCCGCAGCCTCTACAAGGCTTGTCTTCCCGACACCTGGAGGGCCATAAAGAAGTGCTGCCCTCTTCTCCGGGGGCCTTCCCTTGAGCCATGCCTCAAGCCATGTAAGGAACTGGCTCTTCGCTTCTTCCTGGTCTACTACTTCATTAACGCTCTTGGGCCTATACTTTATTATCCATGGAATTCGCTGCTGGAGGCTCATGTTGTTGCGGCCCCCACGCGCTTGCTCATCATTGCAAGCCATGCCAGGAAGGCGCTGAGCTGTATGTCATCATCGCTCCCCTCAACTATCCTGTAGTGGATTTCTCCCAAGTAGTCAGCTATCATAACTCTGAGCTCCTCAGGTATATTGAGGTCGTTGCTGAACAGCTCGCGATGTATCTGCCTGACGACATCCTCACCGCTGAGGCCATACTCGATCATAACCTTCCTGAGGAGCTCCCTGGCGCCCATGAAGTTGCCCTTGAGGGCCTCCTCGACCATCTCCCTTATATCCTTAGGTCTAGCCATTCCAACGACCTTATATACGGAGTCAACGTCGACTTTGCCCAAGGAGGCCGCCGTCTGAAGTATGTTTATGGCCTTCCTCATGTCGCCCTCTGATATATCATAAATAGCCTCTAAGGCATCCTCGTCATATTTGACGTTCTCCTTATCAGCTATGTACCTGAGCCTTCCCACTACGTCCTCCTTGCTAAGTGGAGTGAACCTGAAAAAGGCGCACCTGCTCTGTATGGGGTCTATAATCTTTGACGGGAAGTTGGCGGCCAGTATAAACCTCGTGTTAGCGCTATACAGCTCCATGAGCCTTCTAAGGGCCTGCTGGGCGTCTGCCGTCATGTTATCTGCCTCGTCAAGGAGCACTATCTTGAACGGTATGTCAGGCGGCGTCTTGCTCCTGGCGAACTCCTTTACCTTCTCCCTTATTGTATCTATGCCCCTCTCGTCGCTGGCGTTCAGCTCTAGCATGTACTGAGCGTAGTTGTCACCGTAGAGGTCGTGCGCTAGCGCGTGGGCCGCAGTGGTCTTCCCTGTGCCCGGCGGGCCTGCGAAGAGCAGGTGGGGCATGTTCTTCTCTGCGACGAACTTAGAGAGCCTTTCAACTATTTCCTTCTGGTTTACTATTTCCTTCAGGCTCCTGGGCCTGTACTTCTCAGTCCACAGAAGCTCCTCTATGGCTGTGCTCAAGCTATTGAGCCCCTCGTTAACTATTGTTGTAGCCTGGGCTAATAAGGTGGCTTGCACCCAAGCCCTGGAGGGGCCCTCCGGCCTTATTGGTTCCCGCCGGCAGAGTTAGGTTAGGGAGCACAGTGAAACTTGAAGAGAGGCTGCAGCTGCTGAGCCTTGACGGCATGCTGAGGCCGATAAAGGTTATGATATTGAACGACTGCACCATACCTCTGCCCGATGGCCCCCTCCAGGCGAAGAAGGGGGATGAGGTTGAGGTGCCCAGGTGGATAGCCGAGGTGCTCACGGAGGAGGGGTACGCTAAACCTAAGGAGGAAGTCGATGTCAACTACATAAACAACTATCACTACAAGGAGAGGAGGTCCGCCAGCGGCTCTCACCTTGCTCAGCTGCCTCCAGACTTCTACGTTGCCGTTGGCGAGTTCATAAGGTCCCTCGACGAGGCCATAAAGAGGTCCCCCTCACACATGCTGATAAACGACAAGGACGTAAGCGAGAAGAACGTATTAGAGCTCTCCCAGCTGAGGCTCTCTAAAATAGTTAGGCTCGCTCAGACTGACATGGGTGACGAGGAGGTTCCTAACATGACTCCTGAGGAGGTGCTCATCTACTCGCAGCTTAAGAAGGCCTTCGAGTCGTGGAAGAACTACATCCAGTCCCTCATGGGGGTGAACGGCAGTTGAGCGCCGCTGAGCAGGAGCAGCTAAGCATAGGGGAGAAGTTCAAGGACTTTGTCAGGAACTTCAGAAGCGTCGAGGGCCTAAAGTACATGGACAGGCTGCACAGGATGATAAACCTAGACATGAGCAGCTTAATCGTTGACTTCCAGGACCTTTACAGGTATAACACGGACCTCGCTAACATGCTCATAGATGAGCCGCAGAAGGTGTTAAAGGAGTTTGACGAGGCCCTCCTGGAGCTCGTAGCTGGTGAGGACGCGGAGTTTGCCAAGCGCAAAGGGAAGTTCCACGTGAGGGTGCAGGGCCTCTACGAGACCACCAGGATCAGGGACATCAAGACTCAGTATATGAACAAGCTGGTCCAGGTGGAGGGCATAATAACCAGGATGAGGCCCGTCAGGAGCAAGATGATCAAGGCAGTCTACAGGCACGAGAAGGAGGGCTGTAACGCCGAGTTCCAGTGGCCCTACGAGGAGGACGAGTACCTAGAGGATAAAATAGACAAGCCAACCCAGTGCCCGGTCTGTGGCGAGGCCGGCGGCAGGTTCGTGTTGCTCAGGGATAAATCCATCTACATTGACTGGCAGGAGATAACGCTTCAGGAGAGGCCCGAGGACGTACCTGGAGGCCAGATGCCCAGGAGCATAACTGTAGAGCTCACTGAGGACCTGGTTGACATGGCTAGGCCCGGGGACCTGGTCACGGTAGTAGGCATAGTTAGACCAAGCCCTGCGGCTGGGAACGACAAGTCGCCTTACTTTGAGCTGAAGATAGAGGCGAACAGCCTGAGGGTTTCTGAGAAGGTGCTCGAGGAGGTAGCTATAACTAGGGACGACGAGGAGAAGATACTTGAGCTCTCCAAGGATCCATGGATAAGGGAGAAGATCATAGCCAGCATAGCGCCCACAATATATGGACACTGGGACCTCAAGGAGGCTATAGCGCTTCAGCTCTTTGGAGGGGTGCCCAAGGTAGCCCCTGACGGCACCAGGATAAGGGGTGACATACATGTGCTGTTCGTTGGAGACCCGGGCGTGGCAAAGAGCCAGCTCCTGCAGTCAGCGGCCAGGATAGCGCCTAGGTCCGTTTACACCAGCGGCAAGGGCTCAACAGCTGCCGGCCTGACCGCTGCAGTGCTGAAGGATCCGAAGACCAGCGAGTACTTCCTTGAGGCGGGCGCCCTGGTGTTAGCCGACGGAGGTCTCGCCGTAATAGACGAGTTTGACAAGATGAGGCCTGAGGACAGGGCCTCAATACATGAGGCCATGGAGCAGCAGTCGGTAAGCATATCGAAGGCGGGCATAGTGGCCAGGCTAAACGCAAGGGCTGCGGTCCTCGCCGCCGGCAACCCCAAGTACGGGCTTTACGACCCTCAGAGGAGCTTTATAGACAACGTCAATCTGCCGCCTACAGTGCTTTCCAGGTTCGACTTGATATTCGTAGTGAAGGACGTTATGGCCATGGAGCACGACAGGAGGCTAGCTAGGTACATACTGGACGTTCACAGCGACTACTCAAAGTACGTGCCCGAGATAGACCCGCAGCTGCTTAAGAAGTACATAATATATGCCAAGAGGTACTCGAGGCCTAAGCTTACCGACGAGGCGAAGTCTATAATCGAGTCGTTCTTCGTCACTATGAGATCCTCGGCCTCTAAGTACGGCAACGAGGGCCAGACGCCGGTGCCCGTCACCGCAAGGCAGCTTGAGGCGCTCGTGAGGCTCTCAGAGGCTCACGCTAGGATGGCTATAAAGGACAGGGTGGACGCGGAGGACGCGGAGGAGGCCGTGAGGCTAATGTTATCGTTCCTGGGCAGCGTGGGCCTTGACGTAGAGTCAGGCTTCATAGATTACTCAATGATAGCGACGGGCGCCAGCTTCCACACCAGGAGGCTCATGACAATCATAGTTGACACCATAAAGAGGCTCAGGGAGGACGGAAGGCCCTGCGTTAAGCTTGACGACATAATAAAGGAGGTGATGTCTCAGACGAAGGTGTCGCCAGACAAGGTAGAGGAGACCATAAGGGCCATGAACAGGCAGGGCCAGATAGCAGAAATTAGGTCTAACTGCTACAAGGAGGTCTAACGTGAGGAGCTTTGTCAGCGAAGGTCGCAGAGAAGCTGATGCAAATACTGGGCTACAAGGAGCTGTACCCCCCGCAGAAGGCTGCCATTGAGGCTGGCGTTGAGGACGGCCAGAGCCTTCTTGTATCATCACCTACGGCCTCAGGCAAGACCTTCATAGCAATGGTGGCGCTGGCGTCCGCAGCCCTGAGGGGCATGAAGTCCTTCTATACGGCGCCTCTGAGGAGCATAGCCACTGAGAAGTACAGGGAGTTCAGGGAAGCCCTTGCAAAGCTGAACCTTAAGGTTGGCATAAGCATAGGGGACCTAAACGTTAATGATGAGGCCATAGTGAACAGGAACGACGTTATAATAACCACCTATGAGAAGTTGGACTCCATTATAAGGAATGACCCCTCCCTTATCGACAAGATGGGCTCGCTGGTTGTCGATGAGATACACTATGTTGATGACGAGAAAAGGGGGCCAATAATTGAGACCCTCCTCTCCAAGGTACTCTATAGGTCAAAGAAGGTTCAGGTGGTGGCCCTGAGCGCCACCGTGTCAAACGTTGACGAGATAGCTAGATGGATAGGAGCCAAGCTGGTCAAGTCCGACTGGAGGCCGGTGCCCCTGAGCGAGGGCGTTTACAAGGACGGCGTTATCCACTTTTCAGACGGCACTAAGAGAAAGGTGGAGGAGGTAAGTGTCAACCCCAGCATAAACCTTGTGGTTGATGAGAGCAAGCAAGGCGGCCAGACACTCGTCTTTGTTCAGTCAAGGAGGAGGGCTGTCCAGCTGGCAAAGATGGCCGCCAAGCTGCCAAGGAACCTCCTTAAGTTCAACCAAGCCAAAGCCAAGGAGTATGCTACTAGGATGCTGGCAACGGATGGCCCTAGGCTCCTCAAGGAGGAGGTGGCGGAGCTCATAATGTCAGGTATCTCGTACCATCACGCTGGGCTCTCAAATGAACAGAGGACTATAATAGAGGACGCATTCAGGGACGGGGCTTTGGCGGCCATATTTGCCACTCCAACTCTAGCGGCCGGCGTTAACCTCCCTGCTAGAAGGGTTGTTATTGCAGAGGTTGAGAGATATGACGAGAGCTATGGCGTTCCGCGTGACATAAAGGTCTTTGAATACAAGCAGTTTGCCGGAAGGGCCGGCAGGCCGGGCCTTGACCCCTACGGCGAGGCAATAATAGTAGCCTCAAGGCCCAGGAGCGTCAGAGAGCTCATGGAGGAGTACATAAATGCCAAGCCCGAGAGGCTTGAGAGCAGGCTTTACGGTGTAAGGGGGGTCAGGCACTCAGCCCTTGGAGCCGTGGCCTCAGGCATAGCTAACGACTTCCAGTCCCTGCTAGAGCTGCACAGGAGAACCCTTTACTACGTGCAGAGGGGGGAGGAGAAGCTGAGCCAAATCCTCAGGATATCACTTGATGACCTCATAGCCTGGAACCTCGTGACTGAGGTTAACGGGAAGCTCAAGGCCACGCAGCTAGGCTACGCAGTCTCAAGGACTTACCTTGACCCGGCGAGCGTGCCCAAGCTAATAAAGCTTGCCAAGAGGCTTAACGGCAAGTTCACTACCGAGGACCTCCTCTACGTGGTCTCGTCCATGCCAGACATGAACCTGCTTCCCGTCAGGAGCTCAGAGAGCGAGAAGATCATGGACATGGCTGTGGACAGGGTGCCAACATTAATAGACATAGTAGACTGGGATGACCCCGACAGCGTGGCCGCGGTTAAGACGACCCTGGCCCTCCTTGACTGGATAGAGGAGGTTCCAGACGATAAGATCGCTGAGACCTACGACGTGGGCCCAGGCGACGTGGCCTCAATAATAGACACCGCTAAGTGGATAGCCAGCTCCCTGGCTGAGATAGCGCCTGCGGCTGGGCTCCCTGAGGAGGTCTCAGAGAAGCTGAGGCTGCTCTCAAAGCGCATAGAGGAGGGCGTCAAGCCTGAGCTGCTGCAGCTCGTGGAGATACCGGGTGTCGGAAGGGTTAGGGCCAGGAGGCTCTATAACGCCGGCTTCAAGACCCTCGAGTCCCTGGCGACGGCAAGCCCCCAGGAGCTGTTAAAGATTCCAGGCATAGGGCCTGCCACTGTGGCCTCTATACTTGAGTTCTTCGGAAGGAAGGAGGAGGCAGCCCCCCTCAAGGGAAGGGGCCGTGATGGAATAGGCCTTGAGAGGTTCACCGCTTGAGGCTTAGCTTAAGCGAACTACGGGCCCGCCGGGACTTGAACCCGGGACCTCCAGCTCCGCAGGCTGGCGCCCTGATCCTGGCTGGGCTACGGGCCCTTCAGTTCCCTGTATCTAGAGGCGGGTTAAAATAAGGGTTGTTGGAAAGGCCCCTTATAATAGAGGTCAGCCGCCCTTATATCACATGGTCTCACGCACGCTTTTAACTCCTTGGGGGCCAGCCACTGTAGGTGAAAGTACATGGCAAATCAGGCCGAGAGGACGAACACGTTTAAGGTGATGAATGAGTACCTAAATGCCAACGTCTACGTAAAGCTCAAGGGAGGCGAGGGAGTTAAGGGCGTGCTGAAGAGCTTCGACCAGCACCTGAACCTTGTGCTCGAAAACGCAGAGGAGCTCACAGAGAAGGGCTCTAGGAGCCTTGGCACTGTGCTGGTGAGGGGCGACAGCATAGTAGCCATAAGCCCGGTTAAGTAATGGCGGTGACAGGCCATGGTTAAGGGAACGGCCTCGTTTGGTAAGATGGGAAGGGGGTACACGCACATAGTCTGCAGGAGGTGCGGGAGGAGGGCTTTTAACGTAGCCAAGGGCTACTGCGCCGCCTGCGGCTTCGGCAGGAGCAAGAGGATAAGGAGGTACTCGTGGCAGAACAAGAAGGTAAACAGAGTAAGAATAGTGTGAGTGACAGGGCCAGCGTTTATTTTGGTGGCCTGGCTGCAAGTCCTTGGTGCGCGGCTTGGAGGCCAGGTGGGACCTGAACAGGAGGAAGCTGCGCGACATCCTTGACAAGGAGTCCATAGATGCCCTGCTGCTTCTGGGAGCTCCTAACATAACATACGCCACAGGCATTAGGGAGCCCACGGGAGCTATGCTGATAACCAGGGACTGCGGCGACACGATATTCACCTCCGTCCTTGATTATAACAGGGTCTCATCGATGTCGCCCAAGGACGTGGCTGTTAAGGCCTTCTACAGGAGGTCGGGCGAGGCCTCCGTGGGCATGGCAATGGTGCCCCAGAGCGACCTAATAAGCGGAGGGCTTATAGATGCCGTGAAGCAGACCCTGGAAAGCTGTAACGTCAAATCATTGGGAGCAGACCTTCAGTGGGCTGACTACAGCTCCATTAACATAGCGCAGCAGCTCCAGGCGAAGGACCTGAGCAGCTCAATAGCTAAGGTAAGGGCAGTGAAGGATGACTGGGAGGTTCAGGCGATTATAGATTCGATAGCCGCCGCGGAGCAGGCGTTCAGGGATGCCATAGAGCTGCTCGACTCAAACCCTTCAGAGGGCGAGGTCGAGGCCGCGTTCTACTCATCGTTAATGAGGCAGGGCGCCTGGGGCGAGTCATTTCCAACGATTGTAGCGTTTTATGACCACACCGCATTGCCTCACCACACGCCGACGCCTGTAAGGCTGCAGAAGCCTGGCCCCGTGCTGATAGACTTTGGCGCGGACATGTATGGCTACGCAAGTGACACTACCAGAAGCATGTGGCACGGCGAGGGAGGAGCCGAGTATAAGAGGCTCATCGAGCTTGTGGCTGAGGCCCAGGCGGCGGCTATAGATCAGATAGCTCCAGGGGTTGAGGCCAGGAGCCCTGACCTGGCCTCTCGCAGGGTGCTCGCCAAGGAGGGCCTGGACAAGTTCTACAACCACGGGCTTGGCCATGGCGTCGGGGTGGAGGTTCATGAGATGCCATACCTGGCCCCAGCTTCAACGGACGTGCTGGAGAAGAACATGGTTGTGACTGTGGAGCCGGGCTTCTACATCCCAGGAGTTTATGGCGTCAGAGTAGAGGACATGGTTCTGGTGACGGCCAAGGGCGCGAGGCTCCTGACGAGGCTCTCTAGGATAATTAGTTAGTCTTTAGGCTGCTCGCCATGCTTTCTATGCGGTTCCTCACCTCTGGCCCCAGTGGGGTGCCAGTCAGGCTTTTAGTCAGCTTGCAGAAGCCGCAGACGTCGCCATTTGATGGCATGCCGCAGAGGCGGCACCTGTTAGGCGGGTTCACAGGCCTTGGATATGATGGCAGGTTCCTAGCGAGCGCCCTGGCCGCCGATATTGTGATGCTGGGGCTCTCGCTCTCGGCCCTGTTGAGCATGTCCTTTATTATAGTTTCGAGCGTCGAGGCGCTCTTGAATGGGCAGTCTATATCAACGTAATTCAGGCCATAGACCTTGACAAAGGCCCTGGTCTCGTCCTCGTAGATGTCGTAAAGGGGCCTTACCCTTTTGACGGCAGAGCCCTCAGTCTCGCTGACAGGCCCCAGCTTGGTTATGCTGTCAAGCTTCTGCTCCATGAAGTTCTTGATGGCATAAGTCATCAGGTCATTCATGTTATGTCCTGTAGCTATCGCTGAGGCGCCAATGGACATGGCCATAGCGTTGAGTATGTACCTCTTAACCAGGCCACAGACGCTGCACGCAGGCCTCCTGCTGCGCCTTATTATTTCAGGCATGTACATTCCTAGGAGCTCCTTCAGATCCACGGTAATGCACTTAACGTTCTTGGCCCTTGAGCAGGCGTCCTTGAACGCCTCGAGCGACTTTTCGGAAAACTCTCCCATGCCTAGAACTATGTGGACGGCCACTATGTTAATCCCTAGCTCTGGAGCTATCTCATCAAGCACGTTCATGAGCGTTATGCTGTCCTTGCCGCCCGACACGGCCAGGAGGAGCGTCTCACCCTTCTTCACCATGTTGTACTTTACTATGTTGTTTGCAACCCTTTCCTTGATATATTCCTTGAAGTGCAAATCACAGAACCAGGCATTAGCATAGCTTAGCTTAATTCTAGCTGGAGCGCCGCACTTCACGCACTTGGCTTTTGGAGACTCGTAGATCTTGACCGCTGGAGCACTAAGTATGGTCATTACAGATCCTTATTAGAGGGTATCAATAGATAATGCTTAAAAGGTTCTGTATTGAGCGTTACATGCCGCCCTGCATGTAATTCGCAGTTTCTGGCGATGAGGCAGCCGCAAGCCTTGCATATTTCCTCAAATTATACCACACATATATCAGTATGCCGCCTCCAATTAGGCAGAGGAGCAGGCTATAGGCTAAGCCCTCAAGGCCAACCAGTATGTAAAGTATCCCTAACATAAGGGCGCTTAGCGAGGCCCTCGAGTACTGCCCAACGGTGTCAGGCCTGTAGACGAAGAGCCACGTGAGAACACCAAGCACTATCATGAACACGCTTACGCCCATAATTGCTTCGGAAGCCTGCCTCATAAGGGACTGTATTTGCGCGATAGTATAATTATACCCTCTAGCTAGGGACTCGTTGTAGAGGGTCTCTGTTAGGTTAGAGTTAGGGTTATACGATGCTGAGAACATAGACATAGCGTAGGCTAGGCTTACAGCGCCGCCTACAATTATCAGGAACATAGCGATAATTATAAGCATAAGTGAGGACCTTCTACCCTGATTGCTATTCTGGCTCAAGTCCTTCCCCGTTGCCGCACGCTCTTCGGCCCTTAAATACCTCCATGATGTACCTTGGCTTGAAGCTTTTGAAGGCTAGGAATGGGGTCCGCCGATCACGTTCTATGGTGATGGGTTCCAATACTGCCCTTTTTTAGCTCCGTCAGCGTATCGTACTAATAGCGTCCGATGACAGGCGCTCACTGGCGGATTCAAGGATGAAGAGCAACGGGTCTGTGAGGACGCGCCCTTTAACTCGTCATTTGATAGCCAATCCCATAGGGTTGCGTGGAAGATTTATTTTAGGGCTATGTTAATGTAAGGCTGAGGGACTAAGTTGCCGGGAAAGTTCTCAACTAGGTATAAGCTCTCAAAGAAGGCGGCCAAGCAGCTAGCCGATGAGGCTAGGGCCAAACTTGGTAACGTGCCCATCACTTGGGACGAGGTCGAGGAGGCTAAGGCTTCAGATTACGTCGTCTACTTTGATTCGGGGCTGGCGTGCCTCGCTAGGGTTAAGGGGCTTCTGATACCTACGCTGATGTGCCTCCTGAGGAGGGGTTTCTCGTGGCTGCCGTATGTGGTGGTAGACAAGGGGGCCTCTCAGGCCATAGGTCGTGGCGCGGACTTAATGGCGCCCGGAATAAGGAGGGTGGTCGGCACCTTTAAGGAGGGCGACGTTGTCGCGATAGTAGATGAACAGAGCAATGTGCCGGTGGGTGTCGGGAGGGCCCTTAAGGATAGTGAGATCATATCACAGATGGCTAAGGAGAAGTCTAAGGGCAAGGTTGTGGAGAACATACATTACCCAGGCGACCAGCTCTGGAAGTTAATAAGTTAACCCTTGACCCTCCTCATGCAGAGGTAGTACTTAGTATCGGCCTTAAGCCCAAGGGGTGGCGCGAACTTAAACAGGATGCCCCAAAGGGACAGCAGCGTGAACCCTTTGCTTTCGTCAGCGGCCAGGTATCCGTGGCCGCAGAACTCGAAGGAATCAAGGTCGTTGGGCTTATCCTCATCTATTACCATCTCTATCTTATCCCCAGAGCTCACGGTGTAAATGCTTTCAATTACATCAAAAGTTACGGTCTCGTTCTGCCCTTCGGCCTTAGCTATCTTAACACCCTCGAGCTTCGAGGGCTGAACATCCTTGACTTCCAGGCTCAGGCTTATCATCTCAGCTCCGCTTACGCTCTGTGGAGCCCGCTTAAAAGCTGACCTCTCACGCTGGTTGAAGGTGCAAAGGAGTTGCACGCGAGGGCGCGACATTGACGCAGTTAGATGTCAATCTCAAGAAGGCCCTCTGGGCTCACCCTTACCTTGTATGTCTTGAGCGGAGGCTGTAGCTCCTTGTTGAACTCACACCGCTTATCGGGCATAACTATGGGCTGAGAGATCATGTTGCCCGTGAGGATGTCGAACTTAGCCTTGTGAAGCGGGCAGACGGCTATATGCCCATCCTCGATATCGCTGAGCACGCCGCAGCCCATGTGAGGGCACCTGGCATCCATGGCATAGAACTCGCCGTTATGCTTAACTATGAGTATTGGAGCGCCGTCCACCATGACGACCGCATGATTCCTTGTGTCAAAGATTTTAGCCATGACGGAAATCTTACGGAATACCATACATGTGTCACCTAGCTATTGCAAGCCTAGCGTTCAATTAAAACTTTTGTTAGAGGGACAGCACTGAGAAGCGCTATTAACGTGGCAAAGCCCTTTAACTAGAAGCTGCGAATGCCAGTTTAACAGCGTTGAAACGATGACTTTACGGGTTTTTAACATTAGTCGCGCCAGCCTTATCAGCGGCAACGCCCTCCTCGCTTATAGGCTTAACCTTAACGTAAAGACCCTGCGTTTCGACTATTACGACCCTAGTTCCCTCACTGATCTCAAGGTCGCCCACGGCTGACCATAGCTCATTATCTACTTTGACAACGCCTGGCTTCGGAGGCCTTATAGCCATGACTACAACGCCGCTCTTCCCTATGAGGCTCTCTGAGGGGGCTTCATGGGCGTTATTCTCTCGAGCCCTTTGGCCACAATAATTATTATGTCCACCACCATTAGAACGCCGCCAGAGAAAAGCCTCAGGGCATCGTTGTGCTCTAGGCCTGTGGCTATCAGGTAAACAGCGACCGCAGTGAGCCCTATCACCAGGACCGTGCTGCCAACCCCCCACCTTAGCCTTGAGAAGAAGCCAACGTTTGCCTGCTCGCTCATGCCTATCGCCTTAGTGTTACTTTATAGCTTTCGCCTACTCTACATAAAAGGGGCTAAGTTGAAGATAAAGCTCTTGCTCTGGCTTTTAGGGGCGCTCATCACGCTGGTCGCCATAGGTGCGGTTCAGCCATGGCACGCAGAGGCTGCGTCAGCCCCGGCAGGCAACGCTACGGTAGTAGTTGTTAACTTTAACGTACCCGTGGACCTAGGCTCATCAACTATGATGAAGAGGGCTGTAACCACGGCAGAGCTGCTGAAAGCCAAGGCTATAGTAATAGTGATGAACACGCCTGGCGGCTACTTAAGTGACATGCTTAAGATAGTAAACTATATAGAGCAGGCCCAGGCCGCCGGCATACCAGTCTACACCTACGTGCCCCCAGACGGCATGGCCGCGTCGGCAGGCAGCTACATAGCTATGGCCACTAACAGCATCATAATGGCCAACGGCACCTTCATAGGCCCCTCAACCCCCATAGTTGTTGGGGGTACCCCCCTTGAGCAGAACCACACAGAGGACGCTATGATAGCTTTTATGGAGTCGCTGGCCAGCAAGTGGGGCAGGAACGCGACGGCAGCCAAGATAATGGTAGTTGATGACAAAGCCTTCACAGCTGAGGAGGCTCTAAGGCATCACTTAATAGACAACATTTCAAACAGCCTCTCGCAGGCTATGAGTGAGTGGGGCCTCGCCAACGCGACCCAGGTGCAGATCTCCGAGAACGCCTACGAGCAGTTCCTAAGCGTTCTGAGCAACAGCACGGTTGACGGCATACTGATAACCCTGGGCTTCATGGCCATATTGATAGACCTCTTCCACCCCACGTTTATAGTATCGGCAGTGGGGGTGACGGCCATAATAATGGGGCTCGTGGGGGCTGAAATAGTGGGCGCCTCAGCAATAGGCCTGACACTGCTGCTCCTGGGGGCCATAATAATGTTCCTCGAGCTTAAGATGGGCCACGGCTTCGCAATGATAGCGGGAGCTATAACTTCAGCCCTGGGCATATACCTCTTGGCCATGGGAATACCCTACGTGGCCACCAGTGTCCCGACTGCGTCAAAGTACGTGCTCACCGACTCCGTCGTAGCTGTGGTTGGTGTCATGCTGGGGCTCTATATAAGGTGGATAGCGTCGCCTATGAAGCGTAAGAGGGTGATGGCTGGGCCCGAGTCCCTGATAGGCGACACTGGCATCGTAGTGAGTGACCTGGCTCCCGTGGGTGAGGTCAGGGTGCAGGGCATTGTGTGGAGGGCCGTCTCAGCCTCAGGCGAGACCATAAAGGTCGGAGAAAAGGTGAAGGTGGTCAAAGTAGAGGGGATAACGCTCTTTGTTGAGAAAGCTACGGGTGAAAGCAAGGGTCCATGATAGTAGGTTTCAAACCTTAGATAGGTTTAAGTAGTTCACTAACTACATAGAAGTGGTGGTTTGAGTGAGCTTATCGCTTGACTTGATAATAGCGTTTATTGTGATTATAGTGGCCATAATTCTGCTGAGTGGGATAAAAGTAGTTAATGAGTGGGAGAGGCTTCCAGTACTAATACTTGGCAGGTTCGCAGGCCTTAAAGGACCAGGGATAGTTTATGTGCCGCCAATAATAGGCAGGGTTCCCATGAGGATATCAACAAGGCTTCAGGCAATAGCCTTCAGGACTGAGCAGAGCCTCACGAAGGACAACATACCAGTCATAGTGGACGCTGTGATGTACTATCAGCCTGTTGACCTAGAAAAAGTTGTGCTTAAGGTGGAGGACTACAACGTTGCCACCAGGCTCGCCGCTGAGACGACCCTAAGGGAGGTCATAGGACAGACTATGCTTGACGAGATACTCACCGAGAGGGAGAAGGTGGCAGCGCTCGCCAGGAACATAATTGACAGCAAGACTGAGACGTGGGGAGTTAAGGTCACCGCCGTCGAGATAAGGAACGTAGAGATACCCCCTGACCTGGTCCAGGCCATGTCAAGGCAGGCCCAGGCCGAGAGGGAGAGGAGGGCCAGAGTGACGCTCGCCCAGGCTGAGTACGAGGCTGCCCAGAAGATGGTTGAAGCAGCGAACCTCTACGTTAACAATGACAGGGCCTTCATGTTAAGGTGGATGAACATGATATATGAGTTGGGCATGGAGGGCAAGAACATGCTCGTCTTCATACCTGCTAACCTGCCTGTCGCGGGTCCGCCCACTGGAGGGCCCATGTCCCCGGTGGGTCTCATGGGCGTTAGGGACCTAGTTGTCAGCGAGGAAAAGAAACAGGGCGGAGGCCAGCAGGCAGGGCAGCAACAGAAGTGATCTTAAGGAACCCTTTAAACATCTGCGAACCTCAGAGCCTTTTTATAATCTCCGTATGGCCTTGCTATATGCTATGAGACCTAGCACTGTTGTTAACATGAGTGAAAGCGTTAATGCGCTGTAGCATTGCTGGTCTATGAAGCCCAGCTGAAGCGCAGCCGACGCAATGGCAAGGCCGACCTCTCCTCTTGGCTCCATGCCTGTTCCAGCAAGCACAGACTCCTTCCTGTTCCTGGTCATTGCATAGGCGAAAGGCAGAACGCCGACCAACTTCCCTACCAAGGCCGCCGCAGTCATAGCGAGCGAGGCCAAAAGACCGGCCAGACCTATTGCAATTAAGTTGAACTCCGCGCCAACTACAACGAAGAATATTGATCCAAAGATCAACAGAAAGGATCTCGAGAACTCCTGGAGCCTCTGGGAGCCTGTGAATTCGCTCAGCGAGACGCCAGCTATGAAGGCTGCTATTATTGGTGAGAATCCAAGGGCCTGCATTATGGCTATCATACTAAAGAGGACTACCAGTGACATCTCAAGGATGTACTGGCCTCCAACCCGTGACGTGAGGAACGGCACCACTTTTATTGAGGTGACAAATATTATTATCCATGCCACGGAGTAGAAGGTTATAACCTTGATTACGCTGAGAAACGTCGTGCCATGGGACTCCGAGACCCCGAAGGCTATTGAAAGAAGAATTAGTGAGACCACGTCATCTATAGCTGAGGCTGAAAGCAGGAAGTCCGTCCACTTGCCGCTGACCTTCGTTGACTGAAGCGAGCCCGAAACAACGGCTAAGCTAGTTGGCGCCAGGGCGGAGCCTACTATCATGGATACGTCAAGGTTCAGTGAGAGGTAGTCCCTTAAGGCAACGACAAGCGCGAAGGGCACGAGAGCGCCCATGATAGCCCCTAGCGCTCCCCACGCCCCTGCCCTCCTCAGGGGGGCCGAGCCGTGCTCTAGGCCTGACGCAAATACCAGGAAAATGACCGAAAGCTGTGAAAGAAACAGCACCTCAGAGCCAAGGTAAAATAGTTTAACGTTCAAGAGGCTGTTTATGACGCCTCCTAAAGCGAAAGGACCCATTATCATTCCTCCTAGCAGCTCGCCAGTTATTCTCCCATATCCGTACTTTTCGGTGACGTTGCCGAGAACCTTGCCAGCCAGTATCATAAGCGAGAGGCCGAGCAGCTCAAGTCCCAGCTCCTGCGAGGTTGGCCCCTGCTGTTCTACACGCCTACATGCAGATTATAATGACAGCGCTCCCCTGCTCTGCCTGCCCTCAAGTAGGTAAGATATTACCTGGTCCAGCCGATGGTAAAAATAGTTGAGCCCAATCACGTTATGCCTGCCTGTCTGAAGCATCCTGAGCCTGAGGGCCAGCGCCATCTCGCTCAGGAGTTTTACCTCGGTGCTGATCCCAGTGTAAGGCCTCCTGACAACCTGAGGCTCCCTTGCCGACAGCTCAAGGGAGCTGAGCGTCTCAGCTAGCTCTCTCAGGGCCTCCTCAAGGGAGCCGTCAGCTATGCTGTCAGGGACCTTGCTCTCAAGCTCAACAACCCTGTACAAGGCCCTGGAGAGCCTTTCGTCCTCCAAGGCTCCTCAGCCTATAATTTGACAGGCAGAGGTTATAGGGCTAAGTCGAATTTATTTTTTAATTCACACTGGAGAGCGCGCCTCGGGCAGTGAGGACAAGAGGGTCTACCGAGCGGTGAGGAATATCGGAACTTCCTAGCCCGGGGCTAACTGCAGGCAATAAGATCAACTTTAAATATGGTGGAGACGCAGCATCTCTCTGGCGGTGCTAAGCTTTGGCCAGGGTTGCAGTAATAGGCGCTGGAGGCGTGGGCTCTGTAGCGGCATCAGTGATAAGGAGCGAAGGCCATGACGTAATCCTTGTGGACAAGGCCAGGGACTCCCTGGCGAGAACGGCCGAGAAGCTCAAGATGCCCTATGCAGTGGCCGATGCGCTATCGCCAGAGGACGTCAAGAAAGCCGTTGGCACGGTAGACCTCATAGTCACTGCCCTACCAGGGAGCATAGCCTATAGGGCCCTTAAGGGCTTGATAGGCCTGGGAGCCAACATAGTTGATGTCTCATTCTTCCCGGAGGACCCTGAGGAGCTGGGCCAGCTGGCTTCCAAGGCCGGTATCCTGCTGCTCATGGATGCTGGGGTTGCCCCTGGGCTCTCAAACATGCTTGTTGGAATAGGCGACAGGAAGCTGGGGGGCCTTAAGGGGGCCAAAATTTACGTGGGCGGCATAAGCGAGAGACCTGACCCTCCCCTTGGCCTCGTGCCCAGCTGGAGCATATCCGACTTAATAGATGAGTATAGGAGGCCTGCTAGGACAATAGTTGACGGCAAGGTAGTGGCCATAGACCCGCTCTCAGGCCCCATGGGGACAATATATGTCCCAGGAGTTGGGGAGCTGGAGTACTTCCCGACCGACGGCCTCAGAACCCTGCTCAAGAGCTACTCCAACGCGTCCTTCCTAGCAGAGTACACGCTGAGGTGGCCCGGCCACGTGGCATTCATTAAGGGTCTCAAGAAGCTTGGCCTACTTGAACATAAGCCGGTGCACGTTGGCAACTACGAGGTTATGGCTGATGAGGTCCTCGCCTCCCTTATATGGTCCATGAGGGTTAACTTCAAGGATATAGTGGTGCTTGTGGTGGACGTTTATGGCAAGTCTGGCGGCGGAATCAGGTTTACGCAGGTCACTAGGGCTGAAGGCGGGACGACAGCCATGGCCAAGGTCACTGGAAGCTTCCTTGGGTTTGCCGCGCTTGCCATGCTGGAGGGCAAAGTAAAGGGCGCGGGCCTGGTGTACCCCGAGTCCCTGGGTCTCAGTGAGGACGCTTCAGGTGACATAATGACTAGGCTGGCCATAAATGGCATGCCAGTGGAGGAAGAGGAGCTTACAGGGGAGCTTGAAATCCGCTGAGAACGCCTTTAACCTCGCCTTATAACAGATCCTCTAAGGTAAAGGGAGCCCTTTGGTTAGGCTCAGCTACAGAAGGGGGCTGCTGATAAGCGACTCTTACGCGCCAGGCCTGAGGTACGATGAGAGAGTTGGGGGCTACGTCGGGCTGCCGTACAAGTACCCCGAAGTACTGAGCTACCTTCGCGAGTCTGGCCTAGAGGTTGACGATAGGGTCCTCGATCCTCTCCCATTCCAAGCCATCAGTGCTCCAAGGGTTAAGCTTAGGGATTACCAGGAGAGGGCGCTTGAGGCGTGGAAGAGGGCTGGCATGAGAGGGATAATAGTGCTTCCCACCGGGGCTGGCAAGACCCTCGTCGCGCTAGCTGCCATCCAGGAGGTGGGCGCCGCCACAATAGTGGTGGTGCCTACAATAGACTTGCTCCACCAGTGGAAAAGCGCAATAATGAGACACCTGAACGTAACGCCTGGCATATTAGGCGGTGGCGAAAGTGACATAGCGGGCATTACAGTATCCACATATGACAGCGCCTACAGCAGGGCTGAGGAGCTTGGCAATAAGTTTGTGCTAGCGATCTTTGACGAGGTGCACCACCTTCCGTCGCCTGGCTACATGGAGGTAGCCCAAATGCTCGCGTCCCCCTACAGGCTCGGCCTCACGGCAACGCCTGAGAGGGAGGATGGGAGGCACGTCCTGCTTCCAGATCTAGTAGGCCCCATAGTAATGAGGGTCTCGCCGGCTGAGCTGAGGGGCAAGTACCTCGCTGACTACGACATTAAGAGAATTTACGTGAACCTTATGGACGACGAGAAGTCAAGATATGAGTCCCTGAGGGCCAGGCTGAAGGAGGACCTAGAGAGGCTTGGCGTCACATTAAGGTCGCTGGACGACTTTCACAGGCTGCTATCCTTGGCCGCAAGGAACCGGGTGGCCAGGGACGCCGTGGAAGCCTGGTACGAGTCCGTAAGGATAGCAATTAACTCCAGGGCAAAAATTGAGGCGCTGAGGAAGCTTCTCGCAGAGTACAGCGACAGGAAAGTCCTGATATTCACTAGGGACACGGAGATGGCATACAGGATCTCGCGGGAGTTCCTAGTGCCAGCTGTTACCTACAAGACGCCGAAGCAAGAGAGGCTAAAGATACTTGAGCTCTTCAGGAGAGGCGACTACAGGGTCATAGTGGCCTCAAGCGTGTTTGACGAGGGAGTTGACGTCCCAGACGCAAGCGTAGCCATAGTAGTCGGGGGCTATGGAACCCCGCGGCAGTTCATACAGAGGCTTGGCAGAATCCTGAGGCCTGCGGAGGGCAAGAGGGCGGTCCTCATAGAGCTAGTGAGCAGGGGCACTAGCGACAGCAGGCTGAGCGTGAGGAGGAGGTCAGGTGCTGAGGTCTGACCTGGTAAGGCTTGCAATAAGGGGGGACAGGGCCTCAGTGCTCTTTGCAAGTGAGGAGGACCTGGAACTGTTCTCTGAGGTGCTGGGGCGCCTCAGGCCCGGGCTTAAGCTTGGGGAAGCCCTTGAGGAGCTGAAGCCCCTCAGGAGAATATATGACCCTAGGCTCGTTGACGGCGTTACAGAGGTTGCCCTGAGGCACATAGTTCTTGAGGAGGACTCCCCGGTGAGCCCGTACCTGATAAGGCAGAAGCTCTTCGAGGGAGGCCCCGCCCTCTCTGAGGAGGAGAGGCGCAGGAGGCTCGAGGAGGTGAGCAAACAGCTTGGGGTTGACGCCGAGAGGTTCATGTACTCGGACTTGGACCTAGAGCGAGTCATAGTAGCTGGGCCTGCAGTGAACGCCAGGGACCTCATGGAGGAATATAACATGGAGGAGCTGGAGGGCCTCCTGCTGAGGTCCTACATGGTCACATTTGAGGTCAGCAGCAACTGGAAGGACCTGCTCAGGTCAGTTAAGGCGCTGGGACTTATGTACTATGCAAGGTCAGGGCCTGTACAGGTAGACGTCTATGGGCCCGTGTCGCTGGCCAAGCTGACGGACAGGTATGGCAGACTAATGGCAAGGCTTGTGCCTCAGCTGCTCAGGAGCTCCAGCTGGAGGCTGAGGGCGCAGGTGGCTGTAGGAAAGGCCAGGAGGGTAGTAACCGTAGAGGTTACAAGCAATGAGGCCCCCATGCCCAGGAAGCCCATCGCCTCAGGCGTTACCTTTGACAGCTCCGTCGAGGAGGACCTCTACAGGAAGCTTGTTCTCTTGGCAAGGGACAACGGCTGGCTGGTCATGAGGGAGCCGGAGCCCCTGGTGACGTCCACTGGTGAGATAATGATTCCTGACTTTGCCGTTAGCAACGGCAGCTCTAAGGTCTTCATAGAGGTCATAGGCTTCTGGACTAGGGAGTACATAAACAACAAGCTCAGAAAGCTGTCCAACCTCAGGGATCCCATGCTCCTGGTTGTTAATGAGTCGCTTGGAGTTGACGCCTTTAGGTTGACGGGTCATGACGTCGTTTCCTACAAGGATAGAGTCAACGTGGCGCCTATCTACGAGTGGCTGAAGGCCAGGCTTGCGCCTTGCCCTAGGCAGCTGCCTGAGGAGCTCAGGGTTGAGGGTGACTACGTGAGCTTTGAAGATTTAGCGAAACGTTTTGGGGTTACGCTCGACGACGTGAGGAGGTTTAATGGCGCGGTCGAGGGCTACGTCAAGCTCAGGAGCTACTTTGTCAAAAGGGAGCTCCTTGAGAGGCTCGGCAGGGAGAACCTTGAGGGCAGGAGGCTCTCTGAGCTAACTTCAAGGTATGGGCCCTGGGTTCAGGAGGCCCTGGCCCTGATTGGTTACTCGCTTAAATGGACGGGGCTAAGCGACGCCATAGTAGTAAAGGTTAGGGCACAACCCTAGTGCCCACGTCCTCGCCGTTGAGGGCCTTCAGGAGCATGTCCCACCTAACTATCCTAGTGTTTGGGATCTTAGCGGAGGCCGCCTCCACAATCTTGCCTCTCATGCTGCCTGTGACGTCGACTCCACGCGCAGCTACATTAGCTATCTCATCTCTCGGGCTAACAACCCTTAAGACTTTTCCCTCAGGGCCTATCACGCCTTCAACGTCAGACACGTAGATCAGGCAGTCAGCGTTAGCTTTAGAGGCCAGCATGGACGCTATGGTGTCACCGCTGACCACCACTCCTTTACCTTCGGTGAGCACGGCGTCCCCATAGGTCAGCGGGGTCAGGCCGACGGCGAGGTCCCTCAGCATCGGGGTCAGGTCGCAACTCCTCTCGCTGATGCACATGCTGTGGGCGGCGTGAAGGCTTATTGGCACTCCGTGCGACAGGAGGCTGTTAACTACTGTTATTCCGAGGAGCAGCATCTCCCTCTGAACTTCTGCAACTTCGCTGGGGCCCAGCCTCCCCCTCTCAGATAGTAGCTTTTTCACGATGTAATGTCCAAAGCTTCCTCCGCCATGAACTAGGGCCAGCCTTCCGCCCGCCTCTAGGTAGCTGGCCACCTGCGCCGAGAGACTCTCAAGCACATCCCACCTGACGGTCTCTGGCGAGGACTTATCGGTTATAGCTGAGCCCCCCAGCTTAACTACAGCCAGGCTGCACCTCAAGTTTCATCTCCATGTAAGCTTTGGCTAAAGGGAAAATAAGCCTAGACGTTGAGGCACACCAGCTCCAGCTCGCCGGGAAGCCCAGGAACCCACTCGCACTCCCCCTGGGGGGTCTGCACGCCATAGAAGAGGTATGCGGTGGCGTTCTGAACTCTCAGCCTCTTAGCCAGCTCACTTTTAAGTGAAGAGCCTGACATCAGGGAGTCCGATAGGTCCACTACAGCCTGACCTATCATGTGCACAGCAGCATCAAAGAGGCTCTCGCCTAGCTCCTGTCTGGTGGCGCCCTTACCAACCACTGAGGATGCCCTGAACTCTACGTTAAGGCTGGCCTGGCTCAACTGTAGGTCCACAACCTCATCTTCACTTCTGTAAGCTGCAGCCTTGCCGCTGGCGGCCGCGTACCTCATGGCATCAATAGAGCTCTGCCACCACGTGGCCCCTTCGCCCCACGGATCTGACATTCTTCCCATTTCAACGATCTCGAGCTCATCTAAGACATCCGAGTGCGACCTGGCAGTGAGATAAAGCAGCGCTGTGGTCAGCGCCGCATAAGCGCTCGCAATGGGCCACCTCTGGGGCAGGCCCTCAGACCTAACGTAGGAGCAGTCGTTCATGTTAAGGCCACTCATCAGCTTTGCCCAGAACTCCCTCGCCTTTCCGACAACCTCCTGAGGCAGTCCCTCGACGCTGAGGTCCGCCCTCTCGCAGTTCTCCTGATACTTAAGTTCAAACTTTACCTGCTCACCCGGCACCACAAGGTAAGGGTTTTCGACCTCCTCTATTGGAATGCCCATTACTATGAGAGGCAGCCTTAGCGACACCTTCAAGGAGGCCACCGTGAACGGCTTCACTTGCCAGGAAGAGGCACAACTGCCGAGGCGTAACCAACTACCCAGTCCCTCTCTCCAGTAACGTCGCCGGAAGTGGCGTGCTTCAATATGACTGCCCTCGTGGCGCCCAGGCTTCTACCCATGTAAAGTAGGGTCATCGCCGGGCCAGGGCCGCACATAGTTATATCCTCAGCCTCAAGTACCCTGAAAAGCCCCTCAGGATCCAGGGACTCCACGTACCTCAGGGCCTCGTTGTCCTTTGAGAGGGTCACGTCATGGGGCTCGTAGTGATTCATGTCACTGCTGGCCACGAAGAGAAGGTCAACTCCGTTCTCATTCATTATCTTAACTAAGGCGTCGGCGAGGTCCTTGGACACCTCAGGGTTCTGAAGCTTTATCACTATGGGGACTAGCTTAAAGTTGGAGTCAAAGATGTATTGAAGAAACGGTATCTGAACCTCAACGGAGTGCTCGTAGAGGTGCGCCTCATTATCAAAGGTGAAGTACTTAGTATTTGTTATTATTAGCTTTTCGACCTCCTTGTCTATCTCAACAGTTCCAAGGGGGGTCTCCCACGCATCCCCCTGCCAGAGCGAGGCGGCCTCGCCAAGGCCCGTATGGTTAGGGCCTGCCACCACAACTACCTTAGGTGCTCCCTCCTGGGCCATGTTATAGTAGCTGTGCGCTGCCACGGGGCCGCTGTACATGTACCCGGCGTGGGGAACCAGGTAGCCAACGCTTGTTCTGTTTCTTGAGGGCGACACCTGGGGGAGCTTTCCAGGCCCAAGCCTGTGAAGGAAGCTCGACTCTATCGACTTTATGAGGTCATTTCTGTCGGCCGGGTAAAAGCTGCCGGCGTGGGCAGGCTTCCTTACTTCCTGCACTACCTCTTCACCTGGGCTAGCTAGGCGGTCAAAATTTAAACAGTTAGCTCCTGCCCTTATCATCGTTTGCCCTAACTATGGGGGGAGCAGTTCCCTCCCTTACCTTCATGTGCTTGGCCAGGGCGCCAGAGGGCCTGAGGGCTGAGAGCACGGTTGCCACAACTAGAAGTCCAAGGGATACGTGGTAGGCGAAGGCCTGCGCGTTGAGGTAGCTTATCATCAACGATGGAGGAAGGTGGCCGCTCAGCGTGCCAACGAAGAGTTGGTATACATAGTACGCGGGCAGGGCAGCCGCCACCGACGTCAAGGAGACAGCGAAGCTTAGTATCATGCCTGTGTTCCTAAATGTGGTCAGGGTTCCAGAGGCAACGCCGTACCTCTCCCTGGGAGCTGACGATATTACGGCGGTCGTGTTTGAGGGCCAGAAGAGGCCGCCTCCAAGGCCATAGATGCCCTCCACCATGGCAACCCACCAGAGCGGGGTGCCCACGCTCATCATGGCCAGCAGGAGCAGCGCAACCCCCTGTATAATGAGGCCCGCCGTGGCTATCGGTCTTGGGCCATACTTGTCTGTCAGCCTGCCCCCTATGGGACCGGCTATCATGTTGACGGCTGCCATGGGTATTATCAGGTAGGAGGCAGTCAGCACCGGCAGGCCGAATATGCCCTCTAGGTAGAACAGGAGGAGGAAGTTGACGGCAAACATGGCCAGGCTCTGCACGGTAGCCGTAAATATAGATGCAGTGAACATCCTGTTGTACTTGAACATCCTGAGGTCTATTATGGGGTCCCTAACCTTATACAGCTCCCAGAATGTGAACACCGCGAGCAGCGGGGGCGCCGCTGCAAACGACAGCAGCGTGTACATGTCAGTCCACCCTCTCAGAAGGCCGAACGTGAAACCAAGCTGAAGCGCGAGTATGCCCATTGTGAACAGGACGGCGGCGGGTACGTCGAAGCTTTCACCGGCTCTCCTGAACCTGGTCTCCCTGAGGGTCACGTAGGCCCAGACGGTCCCGAAGATTCCTATGGGGACGTTGATTAGGAATATCCACCTCCATGTAGTATATGTTATTATTAGCCCTCCTAGAATTATGCCGAGCACTGTGCCCGAGGACCACACTATGGAGTTTATGCCGAGGGCCCTGCCTCTCTCGTTGACTGGGAATGCCTCGGAAATTATTGCAAGCGAGTTAGAGAGCATCATGGCTGAGCCTATGCCCTGCAGGGCCCTGAACATGACCAGCTCAAGGCCGCTCTGCGACAGAGCCGAGAGCAGGGAACCTATGGTAAACACTGCGAAGCCAGCGTTGTAGATCTTCTTCCTCCCGTAGGTATCGCCAACCCTGCCGAACGTGAGTACAAGGGAGGTGTTAGCGAGCAGGTAGGCCACGACTATCCAGACTATGGTAACATAGTCGGCGTGAAGGTCCTCAGCTATGGGGACTAGGGCCAGGAGCACGACAGTGCTATCTATGGCCGACATCAGTGAGCCGACGCTCGTGACTGACAGCGCCTTCCACTTGTACTCCAAGCTGGCCGCCCTGAGCATTAAGCTAACCGAAATATCTTATACCTTACTATAGGCTTTTGTGGTTGCACAGAGCTTAAAAACTAGACCGAAAGCCGAGAGTTCTGGTGGGCCCGTAGTCTAGATTGGTTAGGACGCCGCCCTGACACGGCGGAGGTCGCCGGTTCAAGTCCGGCCGGGCCCACCACCTGCTCGGTTAGGCCATGTAAATAGCGGATATTATGAAACAGAGGGGGTCCTCACTAAATACTTTAAACGACGCAAGACCTTTTGGCTGAGGGGCCACAGTGAAGCTGCTAGTATTAAGTGATGCGCATGGAAACTCGTACGCTTTACGGGCTGTCATTAACTCCGAGAGCTACGATCAGGTGCTATTTCTTGGGGACGCAGTGGACTACGGCCCAAGGCCGAGCGAGGTAATAGATACTCTAAGGTCTGTGGGCGCAAGGGCTGTCATGGGAAACCATGATAACGCCCTGGTCCACGGCGTTGACTGCATGTGCGGCGAGGAGACTCACTGGGTGAGCGTCTTCTTCAGGGAGAACTACACGAAAAAGCTAGTTTCTGGTAGCGATTTAGCGTTCGTCAGTTCATGGCATGAACGACTGGAGCTCGACATGGGCCCCATGGGTAGGTCGCTGGCCGTCCACGGCTCCCCCTCAAGCCCCCTTTACGGCTACATATATCCATGGCTTGACGATGACACAGTGAAAAGAATGCTCGTGAGGAGCCTAAGGCTCTCGCACTCAGCTAACTACGAACCTGGCTATTCCCTGTACCTGGTTGGACACACGCATTACCAGTTTGTGAGAAGGGTTGGGGGCAGCCTCCTCGTGAACCCAGGCAGCGTGGGCCAGCCAAGGGACGGGGACCCAAGGGCGGCCTACGCAGTGATTGATGTGGAGAAAGGAAAAGTGGAGCTAAAGAGAGTTAAGTATGATACCAGCCTTGTTGTCAGGGACCTTGAGGCCCTCGGGGTGCCGGAGCCCTACATGAGCGCCCTTAAGCTGATGTTCCTGGAGGCCAGGGTACCTTCAAGGGCTTCCAGGGGCTCAGCTAATTAACGTCCTAGTCCAATGGGTCAGGTGGCCGATGAGCGGTAGCGAACCGGCTGATGTGGTGATTGAAAGCTCTCGTGCGAGGCCAAAAAAGGGTACCGGTCTGAGGCGCTTACCTGAAACGCCAAACCAAATAAAAGGAAGCGTTAGCTTAACCTATGTAAAGTATGGGGCCTCCGTAAACCTCGTCAAGGAACGCCTCGGCGCCCTTTATATCATCAACTACGTCTGCCAGGTCCTCCTTCTTAATGTTGTAGAACTGGGCTGCCAGAGGGCAGGCATATATCTTGAACGAGTCCCTGTAGAGGTCCTTGAGCTCCTTTATCCACGAGTACCAGTCCTTGACCTTGCCGGAGCTGACGGACTCCTTGAGGTTCCTCAGGTAAGTCTCAACGTAGGGCCTGAAGTACTGAGGGAACGTGGTTAAATCTATGTCGTCAGTGCTCAGCTTGGGCAGGACGTCCTTCTTAAATGCCACTAAACCCTCGTTAACCAGGTGCACCCTGACGTCGTAGCCCATTGCAAGGGCCGTAGCCCCATATATTATTAGGCAGCATATCCTGTTGGAGGCGCCTGAGGCGAACACTATACCTAGTTTCCTCTTACCCTCGCCCAAGGCTCTCGCCGCTCTTTAGAAAGACCTTGGGAGCTATTATAACTTTCTCTATATAGAGTAAGCTAACGTCCGTAGGCCCTAGTCATGTCCCTGAGCCTCCTTGCAACCTTCCTGAGCCCATCGAAAGACGCCAGCCTCCACCTCCAGTTGCCTCCCATCGTGCCTGGGGTGTTCATCCTGGCCTCGGGGCCAAGGCCAAGCACGTCCTGCACAGGGAATATCGACACGTCAGCCACGCTCATCATGGCAAGCCTTATGAAGGCCCAGTTTACTTCCCTGGTATCCCTGAGCCCCATGTAATTCATGGCCTCACGCCTCGCCCTGGGGGAGGCCTCGCGGAAGAACCAGCCGACTATTGTGTTGTTGTCGTGGGTTCCCGTGTAAACGACGAAGTTCCTGCCGTAGTTGTGCGGCTTATAGGGGTTGTTCGGGTTGCCGTCCCAGGCGAACTGCAACACCTTGAGGCCAGGGAGTCCGAGCCTGTCCCTGAGCTGCACCACGTCAGGCGTTATGAACCCCAGGTCCTCAGCTATGAGCTGAAGCCTCGGCACCTCCCTCATAACCTGCCTGAAAAGGTCCTCCCCAGGGCCCCTGACCCACCTGCCGTTAACTGCAGTCCTCTCGCCCGCCGGAACCTCCCAGTAGGCGGCGAAGCCCCTGAAGTGGTCAAGCCTGACGGCATCAAAGAGCTCCGCGGCGTGGGCGAACCTCCTTATCCACCAGGAGTACCTCTCCCTCCTGAGCGACTCCCAGTCATAGACTGGCGTGTTCCACAGCTGCCCGGTCTTGCTGAAGTAGTCAGGCGGCACCCCAGAGACGTAGGTGGGCCTGAGGTCGCGGCCCAACTTAAATATGCCGGGGTTTGACCAAACGTCAGCGCTGTCATAGCTCACGTAAATTGGTATGTCGCCTATTATCCTTATGCCGAGCCTCCTGGCGTGCGCCCTGAGCGAGGACCACTGGGAGAAGAACTTGTACTGTATGAAGTACTCGAGCTCTACCCTGTCCTTCAGCTTCTCGCGCCAGGCCTTGAGCTCGCCCACCTCCCTGCGCCTAAGGCTCTCAGGCCACGAGGACCAGTCAGAGCCGTTAAAGTGCTCCCTGAGCGCGACGTAAAGCGCGTAGTCCTCAAGCCACCAGGAGTTCCTGTCAACGAACCTGTCGTAGTCGCCGCTCGGCTTAAACCTTGAGAAGGCCAGCCTTAGGAGCCTCATCCTGTGCTCATAGGCAAGCCTGTAGTCCACGCTGTTAGGCTCGCCCCGCGGGAGGGACGCCAGCTCCTCAGCGGTGAGGAGCCCCTCGTCTGTCAGCAGCTGGGGGCTCACCATTATGGGGTTCCCGGCGAACGCTGAGAGGCCGCTGTAGGGCGAGTTGTCGTGCTCCGGAGCGGTGGGGCTTAAGGGCAACACCTGCCAGTACCTCTGTCCAGCCTCCCTGAGCAGTTCAAGGAAGCTGTGGGCTGAGGGGCCAAGGTCGCCCACTAAAGGAGGGCCTGGGAGGGACGTTATGTGCAGCAGCAGGCCGCTACCCCTTTCCACTTAGCTTCCCAGCTGGAAATGCTGGCAGGCAAAGAAGTTTATTAAGAATTAAGAAAAGGGGTTACCTGCTCAGCTTAAGGCCAGCCCTTAGAGCCCTTATCGAGGCCCCTGAGGTTCCTGCGGATAAGAGCATGAGCGAGGTGAACGAGAGCGTCACTCCAAGGGACGAGAACGGCGTTATGCCCATGCCGAACAGGTAGTCTATGCCAGCCATGGAGCCTGGGGAGTACACTGCGCTGAGCGGGAGCCCCAGGGCAGCGTCAAGTATCATCGCGAGCGTCATAAGCCCCGTAATTACAGCAGCAAGCACATAAGCTGCCCTCATGGGCCTCAAGAGGAGCGCCACGCCCACTATCACGCTGAAGGCAGTGTAGGCTGCTAACAGGTAATAGTGAAGGGGGGCCGTGGCCTTAAGGGCAGGGTCAAAGGCCAGCAGGTAGCCCTCTGGGACGAGCGACAGCAACGACAGTGCCGGCGCCGACTTGCGCGGCCCGAGGAGCCCTAGGCCGAGGACCGCGGCCAGCGAAAGTATTACTACAACCACGAACGCGCCGAGCGGTGCAAGGCTTGAGCTTGAAGAGGGGGAGGGCGCAGTAGCGGTGTATGTGCTTGTGGTAGTTACTGTCTTCGTTGTGGTCACCATGGTCGTCGTCGCAACACTACTTGGCGTGGATGTCGTTGTCGTAGTCGTGGATGTCATCGTAGTTGAAGTATTGGACTTAACGTACACGTAGATGGTTGTTGACGAGCTTGAGGGGTCATCGCCCGTGGCGCTAATATTTATCTCGTAGACTCCAGGGGCTGCGTTGGCGGCGACGCTTATTGTCAGCTTGCCTGAGAACGTTGGGTCGCCTGACGAGGGTGACGCGGTGGCGCTGATATAGCTTGACGATGTTACTATCTTGACGTTAGTCCCCCACGTGTTGCCGCTCACGAGCTTAACTGTAAACGATATCGTCGTAGAGCCTCCTGGGTAAAGGGTAACATTGTTGTTGTTAACTACTACCTCCGAGGTCCCGTAGCCGTACTGGGCCATGGCCACGGAGGGCAGCAGGGCTATGAGGAGGGCAGCTATGAGGAAGGCTACTAGGAACCTCGTATTCCCACCTACGTCTCCCCTAGGGAGCCATGTGCTTATACTTATCTCTATAAAGAGAAGTGCCCTCCCTGCCCAGGTATAGCTGGGTATATACTATTTCAACAAGAAAGCGACTTTCCTAGGGAGAGCAATCATTTAAGTTAGCACTGACTATTGCTGTGGCGAATGCAGGCAAGAGGGAGCGACTTGCAGGAGCTCCAGGAGAGGTTGAGGAAGCTGAGGGAGCTTCAGGACACCATACTGAGCTGTAACAAATGCCCAAGGCTCAGGAAGTTTGACGTGGAGGTGGGGCTCAACCCGCCCAGGAGGTTCAGGGGTCAGACTTACTGGTCAAGGCCAGTTCCAAGCCTTGGAGACCCCCTGGCCCCCATAGTGGTCGTCGGCATGGCCCCTGCGCCTCATGGTGGCAACAGGACTGGCAGGATGTTCACGGGCGACCAGTCAGGGAACAATTTCTTCAGGGCGCTTTACGAGGCCTGCCTAGCCAATAAGCCGACGAGCGTCAGCAGGGATGACGGACTTCAGGTGTACCACGTTTATATAACTGCGTCTCTCCACTGTGCCCCGCCTGACAACAGGCCGCTGAGGGAGGAGGTCGACAACTGTTTTCCATACCTTAAGGAGGAGCTTAGCCTCCTGCCCAACGCCAGGGTCTTCGTGGCCCTGGGAAGGCTTGCATTTGACCAGCTCTGTAAGGCCTTTAACGTTAGGCTGGAGTTCAGGCACGGGGCCGAGTACAGGCTGCCGGACGGCAGGTGGCTCATAGCCAGCTACCACCCAAGCCCGAGGAACGTGAACACGGGGGCGCTCAGCATAGAGGACCTCAGGAACATCTTTGAGAGGGCCAAGCAGCTGGCCGGTATAGGTGATAAGTGTGAGAGGCCCAGCGGAGGTAATGCCTAACCTCTACGCGGGGCCAGGCTGCATAGACCTTGATGAATACGACATAAAGGTAGACGTGATCATAACCCTTGAGCCCTCATGTCCGGCGAGCGCCACAGTGCCTCAAGGGAGGTCTACCCCATAAGGGACATGGAGGTGGAGCCCATAAGCAACACGGCCTCCGCAATAAGTGCAATAGCGAGGCACCTTGACCAGGGCAGGAGGGTCTACGTTCACTGCTACGCCGGCTGCGGTAGGACGGGCACCGTGGTCTCAGGCTACCTGGTCCTCTTTCGCGGCATGAGCCCTGATGAAGCGGTCAGCGTCTTTGAGGGCGCTAGGGGCTGTGGGCCTGAGTCGGAGGAACAGCTGATGTTCCTTGACTTACTTGAGGTTATGAAGAGGAGGCTGGGGCCCTGGGGAACCATAAGGGAGCTGTCCCAGGGGATGGGGCTTGGCGACGTCCTCTCAGGCGTATGAGTGCATGGCTAACGCCTCAAGGCTCTCCCTTGGCGCCATCCTAGAGCCCCTGGCGCACCCAAAGCCCGGCGCCGTGACCAGGGTGGAGGGCCAGGAGGACAAGGACGTATTTGACTTCACGCTCAACCATGAGGCAGTGGAGAGGGGATCCTTTGCTGCCTGTATGGCAGCAGCGGAGGGAAATGAGGACCCTGTTGCTGCAGGCCTTGAGGAGTACCTGAGGGCCATTAAGGAGGTGGGGCTAAGGTCAAATGTGGGCCTGGGCCAGGCTCTCATGATAGTGCCCTTGGCCTCTGCATCGCTGGGCAGGCCTGACGTTAAGGAGCTCTGCAGGAGGGCCAGCGAGCTAGTAAGGAGGTCAACGCCAAGGGCCTCGGCCGCCTACTACAGGCTCCTGAGGCTCCTTGCGCCGTCGCACCTGGGCAGGTACTGGGGGCCGCTTCCTGACGTCAGTGAGGGCGAGCCCAAGGTAGGCCTTGGAGTTGTTTTAGGCATGGTCGATGATGTAACTTCTCAGGAGGTCGTTAACGGCTACAGGCTGACGCAGGCGGTGGCTGAAATTATAAGGGAGAAGGCCAAGGAGGGTCTTGAGAGTGCGGTGGTGTGGGCCTACTTATACCTAGCGTCGACAGTACATGACTCCCTGCTGGCCAGGTCCAAGGGCATCAGGGCGTCGCTTATAGCGGCAGCCGAGGCCTCATTGGCAGGCGCCTCGCTGAACCTAGCGTGGAGGTCCCGCGGCTGGAACCTGGGCTCTCTTCTTGACATCTTGAGCGCGGCCGTATCCCTGCTAGCCTATGAGGGCTTAAAGGGGTAATGTGGGGCAAAAAGGTGAATTGGATCGAGAATAAGAGTTTAAGACTTCGTGTCAAGTTAGCGACTGTAGCCTCATGGCCATGTAGTTGAATATGTTGCAGTAATGCCATCAGTAGTCGATACTACGATCTCCACTTCCGTGCCAGCCGCTGGCGTTATACTTAATGAACTACATGTAAAGTAGAGGGTAGCGCTTTTGTCTACTTGTATGGTTGTCGAGCTGCTAGGCAGCGGCGAGGAGGTGCTACATATGACGGAGGAGTTAGCTGCGAACTCAACTGCCATATAGTTGATGGTAGCCGTGGTTTCGCCTAAATTATCAACAGTTGCATATACTTTATAAGTACCGCTGGTAGGGCCAGAGATGTTTCCACCCACTATCTCCACCTTTGTGTATAAGCCCGCATTACCGCCGTGAACGCCGCCTATAAGGCCGCTGAGCCAAGCATATATGAGGACTGCTGCGGCTATCGCTATTATTATTAGCATGACTACTGCTACTATATCTGAAATAGACCTCCTGCTCCTAGCCATGCCTGGCGCCTATGATATTTATTAAAAGTGTGCCCTAAATATGTTTTTCTCTTTCCTTCTTTAAAAACACGCTTGGCAACGTGCGAAAGGTATTACCGGCTAATTCAAAAAGAGAGCCCTGGCAGCTTCCCAAGGCTTAGCGCACTATTAGTTAACTTAATCGAGCTTGCGCCGTCACTAAGGTCCGTGAGGGCCCTTATGGCGTCCACGTTCTCCGGCACCACTATGGACTCCTGGTGTACTGCCTGTATGAGGGAGACCTCCTCGCCCTTAACTGTTATACTTTCTTCAAACACCACTAGCTCAGGCACGTCCCCCCTTGGCCTTACATGCCTGGCGGCGTCAATGATCTGGGAGGTGCCCTCCACCCCTGACCTTGACGCGCTGACCACAAGTACCCTCGGTGACGACCTCAGGGCCTCAAGTACTTCCTCCCTTGAGGCCTCTCTCCTCAGCTTCATGGTAACGTAGTGGACGTGCATGAGGGTTGTCGGCACCACCACGGCGGCAGTAGTTATGTCGAGCCAGGGGAGCACGGTTCTTGCGTCGCCTGCGTGGTGGCTGGGAACCTTGGGCGGGCTGAGCACTATGGAGTTTATGGGGCCCCTCTTGACCTCGTGCATGTCGGCCGCCCTCCTTACCAGGAAGGCGTTGACCGACCTGACGCCTATGGCAGAGTTCACGGCGCATATGGACCTCAGGAGCCCCGTGGTGTTGCATGAGACTACCCTGGCGCTGTCCTTCCCTACGGCCTCGTCATAGTTGCACAGCGCGCTGAATGACACCTGGGCCACCGAGGCCTCCTCGCCTCCCTGGAAAACCGCCTTGACGCCGGCCTCCCTGTAGAGCTTGGCATATGTGGCGCCAACGCCGTCCGGGGTGGCGTCAACTATAACGTCGACCTCCCTCAGCAGGTCCCTTAAGGTCCCTTTGACCTCGAGCCCCGCCCTCCTAAACCTCTCGGCCTCGGCCTCCCCAGGCACGTAAACAGGGATCCCCGCGCTCATGGCCTGGAGGGCCGCGTAGTCCGGCTTAGTCTTCACCACGCCCACGAGCTCCATGTCGGGCTGAAGGCCTACCGCCCATGCGACCCTCCTGCCTATGGTCCCGTACCCGTTTACCCCAACGGCCACCTTGCCCCTCAAGGCCACCCTCCCCTGGCTATGAACTTTGAGTAGGAGTAGGCGAGGGCCTCAACGCCGGGCATCCTAAGCCCAGCGGCAAGGTAAAGCATTGCACCCCCGGCGGTGCTTGTGTAGCCCACCGACTTCCTCAGGTCCTCCTCGACCCAGGAGAGGGCTGCGTTGATGTGACCTCCGCCGACGAGCACGAAGGCCCCTGACTTCAGCGCAGCCTCAAGGAGGGCTACGGTGCCCCTCCTGAACCTTGGATCCTCAACAACACCCGCAGTGCCCTTAAAAATCACCGCGTCTGAGGCGTCTATGACGTCCCTGTAGGCGGCCACAGTCATGGGACCTATGTCCTTGGGCACCCCACTCAGCTCCTGCCCAGCCTCCTGGACCTCAACCTCACCGTCAGGCCTTTCAACGACATAGTCAACGGGAACCATAACCTTCCCCCTTTCAAGGACCCTCCTGGCCCCCTCGATAACTTCAACCCCAAGCGACTTAACTATGTCCTCCGCCGGCCCCAGGTACTGGCCGTAGGCCTTAGCGAACGCCAGGGCCACGAGGCCCCCGGTCATAACTGTTCCCTTACTAATCAGGTTTGGCATGACTTTAACTACGTCGTCAACCTTGGAGCCCCCCACGAAGAATGACCTTGAGCCCACGTCAAGCACCTTAGAGAGCCCCCTGAGCTCCGACTCCATGACTCGGCCCGCCACAGAGGGAAGAACGTACGGGAAGCCAGCTATGCTGGGCTGGCTCCTGTGGGCCGCAGCGAAGGCGTCGCCAACGTATACATCAAAGTGGGGGGCTAGCTCCCTGACCAGGATTGTCTTCACCAGCCTCTCGGGCTCGGCCTGCAGGTTCTCCTCCGCGAGGAGCCTGACGTTGTCAAGGACCAGGACTTCGCCGGGCTCGAGGGAGTCTATCATCCTGATGGCCTCAGGCCCCACGACGTCCTTCACGAACTTCACCGAGGTGCCCACCAGGGGCTCGAGCGCCCTGGCGTGCTGTTCAAGGTGATCAAAGTCGTCGCCTCCAGGCCTGCCCTGGTGAGCCATGACTACTACCTTTGCCCCGGACTCGTGGAGCTCCCTTATGGTCTTTGCGTGGGCCTCTATCCTGCTCCTGTCGAGGAGCTTGCCGTCCTTCATGGGGCTGTTTATGTCGACCCTTGCCAGAACCTTCTTCCCCCAGAAGTTGACGTCGTCCATGGTGCCTACTATAATTCCCCTGAACCTCACGTGAAGCAAGAGCAGCACCAGGCATCTTTCAGAACCAGAAATATAAAAATTTTGAAACAAGAGGCCTAACAATAATAGGCCTTGCCTCCCCAGGGGCCCTGAGTGAGGGAGTTGAGGATCAGCTGGTGCGGGCAGTCGTACTTTGTTATAAAGAGCAACGGCGTGAAGCTCGCCATAGACCCCCATGATGGCGACAGCCTGGGACTGCCTAGATGCGAACCCAACGCAGACTATGTCCTTGTGACGCACGACCACTATGATCATAATTCTGTAGAGACGGCCAGGGGGCCCAGTACTAAGGGTGTGGCCTTCTCAAGGGAGGGGTCATTCACTATGGGGCCGTTCTCGGTGATCGGCTTCAGGCTGCCTCACGACGCCGAGGGCGGATCTAAGTACGGCTGGACCGTGGCCTACGTCATTGGCGCAGAGGGGCTAAGAATAATGCACATGGGTGACGTGGGCGTGGGCCCCACCGATGAAATAGTTAGGTCCGTGGGCAAGGTCGACATTATTATGGTGCCAGCAGGCAATGTTACCACAGTAAAGCAGTCTGAGGCCCTTGAGTGGGCTGCACGGCTTGGCGCAAGGCTAATACTGCCCATGCACTACTGGGTCGCTGGATCCAACGTGCCCCTTGACCCACTGGATGTGATGCTCTCGCTCTGGCGCGGCGACGTCGTTAAGTTAAGCAGGCCATTAGAAGTTGAGCCAGGCAAGCTTAACGGCCCTGCCCTTGTAATACTACCCCTGGAAAGTGAGCAAAGTTGAGCAGGGCGCCACCCTTTGCTACAGGCAAGATAGTCAGCGACTATACGCCGCTGTTCCTATACTGGGAGAGGGCCAGGGCGGAGGGCAGGGAGGACCTGGTAGAGAAGTCCATGCTAAGCGAGGACGACTTTAAGTTTGTCGAGGGTCTGGTCAAGTCGTCACCCTCAATGACCCTGCTTGAGCTAGTGGACGCAATAATGACGAGGTTTCAGGGCAGGGTTGACCCAGGGGTCGCCTCGAGGGCCCTGGGGGAGCCCGAGGAGGTGGCGGTGGAGAGGCTCCTCTTTATAATAGCTGGGTGGCTGGTGGAGGCGGCCGAGTCTTTTATGATGCTGGGCCTGAGGTCCAGGTACCAGATGCCTAAGGATTAACCTTCTCGTCAACCTGCTCCGAGAACCTCCTTGAGGAGAGGGAGGCCAGGCCTACCTTAGCGGCTATCTCTGAAAGCTTAACCGAGAGCCTAGGGTCTATGACCCCCTTCTCCAGGGACCAGTTAACGTAGTCATCTATTCCATCAAGGAGCTCGGCAGCCACCATCCTTGAGATCTCCAGGGCCTCCTCAGGGCTCGCGGACTCTATGGCCCTTTCAAGTACCTTATCTGACGGGTGCGTCTCGCCCTTAAGGTACTTGCTTATGGCCGCCGGCGTCACGCCCAGCTCCTCGGCCAGCTGCCTCACCCCCCTTCCTGAGGCCATGAGCTCTATGATCTTCCTTCTGGTCTCTTTCCCTAGCAGGTGCACATAACTGGGCAATAGCAGCACCGTGGCTTGCTAGGCCATTAAGCTAATTGGGGTGTTAGAAACCGCCCGTGGGCCTTACGCCTTATAAATGCCTAGGCCACCTAGACTTCACCTAAACTGGATCATCAATGTAGGGCTCGAGGGCTGAGCGTAGGCCGCAATAAAGCCTCAGAGACCCATGGGAGGCCTGTAGGAGCGGCGGCTGGGGGCCCCGACGCCCCTGCGTATCTCCACATCTATCCTGGCGTCCATCATAGAGCTCTTGGCCTTGAGCTCCTGTATGGAGCTCTCCACTATGTCCTGCAGCCCCTTGGGGGTGCCAACCTTTTCTAAGGCCTCCTTGCCTGAGGAGCTCACGACGAGCTTCTTATACCTGGGCTCCGCCTCAAGTAGGCCAACGTACAGCAGCGCTACAATGTCATTCTTTAACGCAGGGCTATAGGGGTCCTGGCCCACCTTGAAGAACTGGTAGCCCAGGTCAAAGCCCTTCTGCTGGACCTCGTTGACTACCATGTGAAGGGTCCTCTCATGTATGGGGCCCAGCCTGCTGACGAGGTACACCAGTGACATGAGCTTAGGGTTCTGGAGCACCTTGTCCTTGGTGACCACCTGGGTAGGCGTTATCCTGAGCTCCTTGGCGGACCCTGCCTTCTCGTCAATGGAGGCCTCCTTAAGCCTTGGCTGCTTTCTACCTCCCATAACCTCTCACCTAACAGGCTCACCTGTCTAGGGCTTCCAGGCCCTTAAAAAGTGATGCTCAATGGTTAACTCCATGGGCCTTTGCGTTGACATAATCAGAACATATAAATCTTTACAGGAGGCTCACTCGCGGGGGGTAGCATGCCCAAAGGCTTAGCTATCCTGCTAGCATCATTGTTGATAATAGCACTGCTAGCCGCCGCGTCATCCTCAACAGCGAGGGCCCAGCAGATCTCGTGGAGCAGGAGCACCTGGATATTATTGCCGGCAGTGGAGGGCACCAGCGGGGTGGTGACGAACACCACAATAACGCTCTCCTACCCGGGTAGCGGTCAGGTCACCGTAAGTGACAACACTGGACCCGCACAGCCGTCAACGCTGTACAGCATGGAGACTGCATTCATGGTGGCCATGACTTATGCTGGCCTTAACTGGAGGTACTATAACCTTAACGTCCACATAAATGTAAGCGGCCAGATATCGGGGCCTAGCGGCAGCTTTGGAGTGATGCTTGCGGTTTACACCCTAGCTACGGGCCTCAACGACACGTACCTTCACAGGTTCGCTATAACTGGCGCGGTGTCACCGTCAGGGCTCTCGGGCCCCATAGGAGGTCTTCCCTACAAGTGCGAGGCCGCGAGCAGCCATAACCTTGGAATAGTATACCCGGTGGGGAACCTTGAGACAGGCATAACGTCATGCAACGACACGGAGCAGGTGCCAGTGGCCGGCATAGTAGAGGCCCTAGTTAAGGTGCTTCATTCTTATAGGTTCAATGTAACGCTAAGTGTGGAGCCCCTGCCCATGTTTAACTCGGTGATGGAGAACGTAGCCACGGGCTTCATTAACGAGACTAGCTCGCTCCTACATAGCGTGAACCTGTTTGACGAGCCGCAGCCCATTCAGGGTGAAGTGGAAAGTTACATAAATGGCAGTGAGCAGGACATAGGTCTAGCCGAGAAGTTCCTCAAGACGCTCCCGTACGCGGCTGCCAGCTACGCGTTCACGGCTTACATTAACGCCCTGGCAGCTAACTACACGGTTTGGGCCTACAGGGCCTACCAGTCAGGGGAGGGGCTTTCACAGTTCTTCTCCTCGCAGTCGAGCGCCATAACCTCTGACGCCGAGAGCCTAATAGCTCAGGCGGTAGCTTATACTAACAGCTCCAATGGGCTTGCATATGACGAGCTCGCGGCGACAGCCTTTGCAAGGCTAGCAGACTCCATATATTATGCGAGCTACGCCTCAAGCATATCCCAGGAGGTAAACGTCAGCACAGCCTACCTGCCGGCCTACTACCTTGGGGTAGCTAAGGCAAGGATACAGAGCGCCATAGGTTGGCTGCTAGCTGCGAACGCGACCAGGGACACGGGACCCCTGGTGTCTCCTCAGTTCGTGGCCTCGACAGCAGGCTCTGTGGGAGCCTTCACGGACACGGCAATAAAGTATGCCGACTCCTTGATAAGCTACTACGTACAGGAGTTTGAGAGCGTGGGGGACTTAGCAGACGCCCAGGTGCTGCAGTCCATGGAGAATGACCTAAACTTCCTCGTCAGCGAAGGGGACCACATGCTCTCGCAGGGCTACTACCTGGCTGCCATAGGAGTCTATGAGGACGCCCTCACTAACGCCCTTAACGTCATATTCATAGAGACGCAGAGCTTCTCGAACCCAGCAGTTATTAATGCGTACGCGAAGGAGCTTGAGATGGAGTACTCGCTGTTAGGCTCAGTGCTGTCCATGAGGGGGCTCAGCAGCTCACTTGACGCCTCATACATGAATTACGCCGTCACATTGATGCCCTCAGATCCGCAGGACGCTATCTATATAATGGAAAGCGCTGTGGTCGACGAGCTTGTGTGGTATATAGGTGCTATAGGTTACAGCAGCGGCGGGCCTCAGGCAGTGAGCGTACAGCAGTCGGGTCCTAGCCTAGGCGTGACGTTAGCCCTTGTCCTGGCCGCCATGGCAGTGGGCGCCATGGCGGTGGCAGCTGTCTCGCTGAGGTCATACAAGAACTATATAAGGGGTCTCAGCCGTCCATGAAGTCAAGCAGGGTTCTCCTGCTGCCCTTAGGTTCTGTAGCCTCCTCAGCGGCCTTCCTGATGTCCTCAGCCAGGTAACCCTTTAGGTCCGGCTTATAGAGGGCTGCCGCAGGGTGATAAGTTGGAATGACAACCAGCTCAACGCCCTCTATGGACGTCCTTACTTTCCTTCCCCTCTCGGCTGTGACTCCCCTCCAGCGCTTTCCTGCGAGGGACATTATTGCGGAACCAGCAGTGTTGCCAAGGGCCACTATAACCTTTGGCCTGACCAGTGATATCTCCTCCCTTAGGAACCCTATGCATGCCGCTACCTCGTCCTCCGTTGGAGTCCTGTTGTTGGGTGGGCGACACTTTACGACATTAGTTATGTAGACATCCTGCCTCCCCAGGCCCGCCTGCTCGAGCAGCGAGTTAAGGAGCTGCCCAGCGGCGCCTACAAATGGCCTTCCCTGCTCATCCTCGTTTTTCCCCGGGGCCTCGCCAACTAGCATGATTTTTGCGTTGAGGTTCCCCTCCCCAGGAACCGCGTTAGTTCTCAGCCTGTGAAGTGGGCATGCCTTGCAGCCCCTCACCCTTTCTGCAATGTCGTCGTAGTGAGCCTTCTTGTCTTCAAGGCTCACTGGGAGGCACCCCAGTTTAAACAAATAATTTCTTGTAGAGGCTAAAGCCAGCGCTGCGGCAGCCTTATCCAATAGTCTTGGCTGCCGCGGCGGTGACCTGCACTAGCTGCTCCTTGCTGGCGTTTGAGAGACTAATCACTATAATGAGGTAAGATGACCTATATGATGCATATACGAAGGTTATGTTATATATCGGCGTGTAGGGCTGAACTACAACGTAGGTTATGCCGTCAGTGGCTTGGGGCGCGATGTTAAAGTGATCCTCGACGGCACTCATGGTCCAGTTTATCTGAGTGGAGTTGGTCGCCCTGAAAACCTCTATTCCAAGTTGGTAGGTCACGTTGGGCGATACCTTGTAATAGTAGAAGTACCCCGTGACCCAGAGGGGGTAGCCGCCGTTGGCCTGGCCTGTTGGGCCTATAAGTTCAAGTCCATTGCTTAGGTTTAGGACCCTGCTGGTGCCGTTGAGGTATGCAACATCCAGCTGGCCCTTCTTCAGGTTCACAACGGCTGCAAAGGAGGTGTTGCTTAACATCGTCCAATTGCCTCCCAGGAGCGAGGAGAGCTCACTCGAGTTGACGGCTCCAGGCCTAGCTGCAACCAGTTGCCCTAGGCTGATGCTGCCTGACTGCTGCACTGCTGGTCGTCTTACAACAATGAAGTAGTAGAGGCTACCAATGACAGCAACTGCTATTACTGCGACGGCCACAGCCACCTTCAAGTTCAAGTCCATCACGTCACAAGTTACCTTGCACGCGGCGTTTTTATGCTGATCTGAGAGATATGGCTCTCTGGCGCAGCAATTCCAACAAGGCCCAGCGGCCAGGCTTATGCAATTATGATTATAATAGGTTTAAGCCTTAGCGCATGAAGTGGAAAGAACTTAAGGATAAGAAAAGAAAGAGAAAGAAGTGGAGGATATCGTACCCCAAGCTAGAGCTCTCAGCTTACCGTTACCTCGACCTGGAACGTTATACCGTAGGCCGAGTCCTGTCCATCAACGTCATAAACTCTAACTATGTAGTTACCAGGGCTCACGTGCATGGGCATCTGAAGAATAACCGTTGAATTCTGCCCTAGGGGAACTTCAAGGGCAAAGCCTGTGGAGTGCGTTAGGTGGCCCGGTAGGTCATACCTATTAGTTATGTCGCTTGAGGGTATGTGAGCCAGCTGGCTCTCATTCCACTGGTACAGCACCGTGCCGTTAGGGTAGAGCACCTGCACAAGCGATATGAAGCCGCCGTAGGTGTCAGGCCCCGCCACCCTGGCTATCTGGAGGAATAGGGTGCCATTCTCATAAAGTCTGGTCCCATAGAGCTCATAGGCTGGGGTCTTGGAGTAGTTTACTAAGTGGCTCAGGCCTCCAAAGTTTATCTGGTACATAGCTAGGGTGACTCCAGTAACGAATATGAATGCTACCACTGCTATGGCTTCCATGACCTTAGGCGAGAAGCTCATGAGGCTCACCCCTCACCACAGGGGTATGTACACCTTCCCTATCTTCAGGCCCTGCGGGAACCTGCTTGAGAGCAGCTGGTCCAGCGAGAGCCACCTGCTTCCGGTGAAGATGAACATGAAGGCCGCGGCGCCCTCAACTACTGCTATCTGCCACTCGTCAACGCATGTGGGCCCTAGCCAGCCTGCCCCCAGCCCTATGCCCCACGAGAGCAAGGCGAGCACGAGGCCAGAGAGCCTGGTGAGCAGGCCAAGCATCATCAGGAGGCCGAAGAGGGCCTCCATAGCCGTAAAGAAGATCAGGAACTCGTAGAGGAGGGCTGGGTGTAGGAGCACGTACTCAAGGGTCCCCCTTATGGGCGCCCATGCGTGGGGCAGGAAGGTTATCAGCTTGCCTCCAACGTAGGCCGAGGAATGTGGGTTCAGCTTGTCCGGGACGTTTATGGTTCTCCTTACGAAGGCTGAGAAGAACATGAAGCCGAGGGTCACGCGAAGTATAGGAAGGTACATTTGTGTGGTCTCAACACTTCTGCTCATATATCTCACAAAACTTTCAAGATAGGCAGCGATGTTTAAACGTTTTTAACAAGTAATTAAATATATCAATTAAGTTCATATAAATTACTTTATAACTATTTTATAGTTTAATAAAACCGAAGTTGCGGCGATCCCTTATGAAGGGCCCTTGGCGGCCAATCTTTCATGGCTGTAAGGAGGAGGTGGTGGGGCCGCCGGGATTTGAACCCGGGATCACGAGGGCCCAAGCCTCGCATCTTACCAAGCTGGACTACGGCCCCATGGTGGGTGTATTCTCCCCATACATTTAAGCTTTAGGACTCAGGCCCCGAGGGCCCTCATGACGCCGGGGGTGGGATTTGAACCCACGCACCCTTGCGGGTAACGGGTCTCGAGCCCGTCGCCTTGGACCGCTCGGCCACCCCGGCTCACGCACTAACTTGTCACGAGGCCCTTTTATCGCTTCCACTAGCACTGCTTGAGTTGGCGAAGCTAAGTTGACTGTGATGAAGTTCATTAAGTTACTTTAAGGCCTCCAAGGAAGTATGACGTGAGGTAGGGCAAGATGGTCAGCAGGAAGGCCTTCGCCCAGGCGATAAGGATGCTCACGTCGAATAACGTTAAGTTCACGCTGATAGGGGGCAGCGTCATAGCCATAGCGGTGGGTGCCAGCGACTTAGGTGATGACATAGACCTCTTCGCGGAGTCCCCCAACGTAATAGATAATGAGGACGCATACCGCGCTATGGCCGAGGCCAACTCATGGGATTACGGACAGACGTGGCTTGGCACCCCGAGAATAACCATGCTCGTGGAGGGTGAGGAGGTACCAGTGGAGTTCTACGACAACCTTTATGACTTCTACGTGCCAGAGGACTTCATATCAAGCGCGAGGAGAGTTGAGGTGGAGGGCATCAAGGTTAAGTCCATAGGTGTGGAGCACTACCTGGTGCTTAAGGCCAGGGCGGGAAGGGAGCAGGACGAGGACGCCCTGAAGGAAATAGGAAGCCTAGTGAAGGGAGGCAGGCTAAGGGTAGACAGGGGTAGGGTTGAGGAGCTTGCAGGCGAGTTCGACGAAAGGCAAGTGATACTTAGAAGACTTCGTGAGCACGGCATAATTTAGCGCTAAATGACTGCTTGAGCTAATATTCCCTAGCAGGCCAGGGCTAGTGGGTGCTGCACGTGAAGAGGCTAGCCAAGATAATGGTTACCATGGGCCCCTCTACGCTGGACTACGCCATAGTCAGGAGGATGATGTCAGCGGGAGCTGATGGCTTCAGGATAAACATGAGCCACGGCGATGAGAAGCAGTGGGCAACGTTCCTTGAGCTCATAGACAAGGCCTCCCAGGAGCTTGGCGTTTACGTGGCCAAGGTCGCAGACCTTGAGGGCCCGAGGGTCAGGCTTGGCGAGTTTCAGGGAATGGACATAGCTCCAGGGCAACAGGTCAGGTTCAAGTATAAGGACACCCAAGGTGACGGCGTGCCAGTTGACAACAGGGCCTTCTTTGCGTCCCTTGAGAGGGGCGACAGAGTGCTTGTGGATGATGGCAAGGTCGTGCTCTCGGTGGAGGACGTTGAGAGGGACTCAGCCACGCTCAGGGTGATAAGTGGCCAGAGGCTGGAGCCAAGGAAGGGGGTCGTGCTGGCCGGCAAGGAATATGACCTGCCCCCAGTTACCGAGAAGGACCTGCAGAACATGAAGTTCATAGCGGCCAACGACTTTGATTATGTAATGGCCAGCTTCGTCAGGAGCGCGAGGCACGTGGAGATCATAAGGAAGGCCCTTAGCGACGCTGGGGCCAAGGACGTGAAGCTGTTGGCAAAGATAGAGACTCCGAGCGGGGTCAACAACATAGATTCCATACTTGACGTGGTGGACGGCATAGTTGTGGCTAGGGGGGACCTGGGCATGCACTTCCCGCTAGAGGACATACCGGTGATTCAGAGGAGAATAATAGAGGCCGCCAGGAGGAAGCTGAAGCCAGTTATACTGGCCACGGAGATATTCATGAGCATGATAGAGAGGCCCCTGCCGACTAGGGGCGAGATCTCAGACGTCTATGCAGGCATTGAGGAGGGGGTTGACGGCTTCCTGGTTACCTCAGAGACCTCCATAGGTAAGTACCCTGCCGAGGTCGTCTCATGGCTGAGCAGGGTAATAGAGGAGGCAAACAAGAACGTGAGGCCTAGGCGCGTCGACCAGCTGACATCAAGCCTTGAGAGCAGGATATCAAGAGGGGTGGTTGAGATGGCGCAGAACGTTGGGGCCTCGGTGGTCGTCTACGCTCACGACTTTGACGTGGCCAGGCTGATATCAGCGTTCAGGCCAGGCACCTCAATATACGTGGGCGTGCCCACTGCGCAGCTTGCCAGACAGCTCTCGCTGCTCTGGGCTACGGTGCCCATAGTGGTAGGACCCGCAGACAGCGAGGAGCAGGGGCTTGAGGCCACTGAGAAGGAGCTCGAGAACAGGGGAATAACGGGGCCTGGGAGCCTGCTGGTAGAGCTGTCCTGGACCCCTGACAGGAGCACAGCCGTAGTTAAGGTAAAGCAGGTCTTCTGAGCTACGTCTTTAGCTTGGACAGCACGAAGACTCCGTCCTTGACCTCTAGAACCCTCTTGGAGGTCAGCCTGTCTATTGCCAGCCTCCAGTAGCTGCCGAAGTCCTCAGGTTTAACGCCATACCACTCAACGAAGAGTGACTTAAGCTGATCCTCGCTCAGGCCCTTCTTAGCCCTCTCGTCCTCCCTGAAGATCCTCTCTATGAACTGCGTCAGGTCCTCAAGGCGGGTCCACGGGTACTGGAACCAGGCCCAGTCCTTAACTTCAAGGTAGTAGTAGTCAGGTTTGAACTTGGCCACGGGGCTTATCCACTGCAGGGCCGCAGTCCTCACTTCCTCAGGCTTCCACTCGTTCGCTATGAAGTCCCTTGCCAGGGCAAGAGTTTCACCGGTGTCAACTATATCATCAACTACCAGGATCTTCAGGCCCTTGGCCTCAACTGAGTAGGGGTTCCTTATGATGGCCTTCTGTGAGGCCCTGGCCGCCTCGGTCCAGTGCTGGCTCTGTAGGCTCATAAGGTCGCTTATGCCTAGATAGTCGCACAGGAGTCTGGCGGGCACGTACCCGCCTCTTGCAACCGCCACCACCATGTCAGGAATCCAGTTGGACTCCTCGATCTTCCTGGCAAGCCCAAGGCTCCACTCAACGACCTCGTCCCAGGAGACTAATTTAGTGACCACTTTGGGCACAGCTATCCCCACTGGAGCCATTTGACTGCATTTAAAAATATATCGGGAGCTACGCTTTTGTGGGCCGGGGGAAGTCTATGAGGAAGGTAATAGCCGTTGACATAGGCGCCACTAACCTGCGCGTTGCCCTGTTTGATGGTGATAGGCCTGTTACGGTAAGAAAGACTCAGACGCCCAAGACCAGCGGCAGCGACCTAGTTAAGACAATAATATCATTGATAGGTGAAGTGAGCGGGGGCTCCGACTTTGAGGCTATAGGCGTGGCCTCCATAGGGCCCCTTAACCTAAGGGAGGGGACCCTCCTTTGGGCGCCCAACCTAGGCTATGGTAACGTTAACATAAGGGACTCGCTTGGCAAGGAGTTTCAGAGGCCCGTTTACCTAACCAACGACGCCCTGGCGGGGGCCTGGGCGGAGAAGGTCCTCGGGGCTGGCAAGGAGCTTGACGACCTAGCTTACGTTACCATGAGCACTGGGCTAGGGGTGGGCGCTGTAGTGGACGGCAACCTTATAGTTGGAAGAAGGGGCAACGCGCACGAGCTAGGGCACAGCGTGGTTAACTTCGAGTCCGAGCTCAGGTGCGGCTGCGGTGGCAATGGCCACTGGGAGGCCTACGTTGGGGGGAGGAACATACCTAGGACTGCCCAGTACTTGACTTCAAGGTGGTCAGGCCCCCGCACTAAGGCATTTGAGCTTGCCTCTAAGGGTGAGCTCAGCCCAGAGGCCCTTTACTCCATGGCTAGGCAGGGTGACGAGTTTGCGCGATACGCTGTGAGCTTCATAAACAGGGTTCACGCAGCAGGCATGATGAACATAGTGGCGGCTTACGACCCTGAGGTCATATTCATAGGGGGCAGTATATATCTATACAACGAGGATCTAATAAAGGGTGAGCTTATGGAATTCATGAAAGAGTACGTGGGCGTCTTCGGGGTGCCTAGAATAGAGAGGTGCACCTTTGGAGATGACGAAGTTCTTTACGGCGCCGCTGCCACGGCAATAACGCCGCCGCAGGCAATAGCTAGGAACGCCTATAGGCCAAAGTAGAAGCACTTTTATTAGCTCCCCTAAATAGCTGGATAGGGTATCCAGTGAAGGAATTAAGGAAGTCGTCTGTTCCCGGTTACATGATATTTGCCCAGTCGCTAAGCTCAATAGCCCCTCTCAGCTCGACGGCCGCCCTGTTGACAATAGTCATGGCTCAGTCGCTCGCGTCAGCCCCATTGGCCGCCCTGCTCGGCGTGGCCATGTATGGGATCTGGGTGGCCATAGGTTACAGCTACTCTAAGGCTATAGCGTCCTACGGCGGCACCTACGAGTTCGCCAGAAGGTCCGCAGGGGAAAGCATAGCCAGGGCAGTCGGCTGGACTTACTGGCTCAGCTATACTATCTACATCTCCGCAATTTCGTCGTACTTTGCCGGCGCGGTGCTCCCCATGTTGATTCCTGCGTCAAGGACTCTCGTAGAGCTTGCTGCGGTGCTGGTGCCCCTGGTCGTGGCAGGGCTCGCAATAGCTGGCACGACAGCTCCTTTGAGCGTCACGCTCTTCACTTCAACGGCTGAGATAGCGGTGATAGCGTCCCTTGGCGTGTTAGTGCTAATGCACACTGGGCTGAGGCCCCTCAGCCTCACGGTCACTCCCCAGGAGCTCTTCGCGGGCTCCATGGCTGCGGCCTTCACTGTAGCAGGAGGCGGAGCCTCGTTCTTCATGGGGTATGAGGCTAGGAGAGGGTCGAGGGACGTGAGCCTCTCGTTTCTTGCTGCTTTCATGGTAGGCGCGGCTGCCATATCATTTGCGGCATACTATGAAGTCGCCGCTGCAGGCTTCACGAACAGCGGGGTCTCCTCGATGCTGGCGGAGACCCAGTACCCGGGCCTCTGGGTTGCTGAGAGGTTCGTCGGGGGCTGGTTCCCCTATATCTACGCGGCGCTCACCTTGAGCAGCCTCTTTGGTACGTTGGTGGCCGCCTTCATGGCAGTGCAGAGGCTGACCTATGCATTAACCGGCGTTAGGGTGGACAGGTCAGCGCTGCTAGTGTTGGCCGTGGTTGTAGGGGTCAACCTTGTTGGAATGGCGGTAGGAACCCTGAACGTCTACTTCTACTCAGTGATAATTTCGCTAACGGCGCTGTTCGCGTCACATTCAGTAATATCACTGCTTTACGCGGCGTTCTCGCGCAAGTACCTAAACAGCGCAGTGAGAGGGCTGCCGCTGGCTGTAGGGGGAGCAGCGCTAATGATTGCAGGGCTCTACTATGAGGTAATTTCCCAGGGCCTTGTGACAGCCCTGGTCGGGGTTATGCCCACTATATGCGTGGCAGCCGCCGCAGGCCTCAGCGGGACGGCCCTTAGGGCTTTATATAGGCGTAGCCCTCCTTCTCAAGCTCAACTATCCTCTTGACGCCCGAGTCCACGACCTCAACGCCGTCAACGAGGTCCTCCTTCTTAACCCCAAGCGACCGAAGCGATATTGAGCACACAAAGAACTTTACGCCCATGCTGAGCAGCTCGTTTATCTGCTCCCTGGTGTAGTCGTCTAGGGATCCCTTAAGTAATGTCAAGGGCCCTCTGACGTTGAATACAAATGCAACCTCGGCGTTCTTCTCGCCGACACTGTCAAGTAGGTTATAGGCGTTCCTCAGCGCGGCCATTAACTTCTCACGTGAGTCCTCGTCAACATGTATAATTGCCTTGTACTCAGCGCTCACCGTTGGTCCCAGTGGCGGGGCTCTGCCGAAAATTTAAGCAGGCGGCAGGAGCTGGGCCTCCTCACATTTTGGCTTAGCCGCCCCTGGATCCTTTGCTCTAAGGCTCCCACAATGGTACCTGTCAGCTGTTGACGGCAAATATCTTACTTCTTTTAAGTGTTAACTGTCACTATGTAGCGCTTGGGAGAGGACTTGAACGAGACCGAAAGCTGCTCCACGTGCGCCTACTGGAGGCCGCACGTAGTTTACCCCTTCGTGGGCCTTTGTACTGCCTGGGGCAAGCTTACCATGGACGATGATGGCTGTGAAAGGCACGCCGAGCTTAAGATAGACCCTAGCTCGTTCTACTGGGTGCCAGAGCTCAGGACAAGGGTTAGCGGGGAGGAAGCGATGCTGCTGGTCAAGGAGGGCGTAAAGGTTTACGTTGCTGCATATGTTGACCCTGACGTCAGGGAGGAGATCTACGGGGCCTTTTAAAGGCCCCAACGTAAGCTTTAAGGTCAAACTTATAGGTAATTTGATCTCGCTTAATAAGTCCTGCTAGGGCAACAGAGCGCGGTGTGGGGGTGCTGCTGAGATTGAGCGAAGCAGTAGACATTGACGTCATGATAGGGGGGCCCCAGGGAGGCGGCATAGAGTCCTCAGGGCAGATGATGCTCAGGGTCTTCATGCTTAAGGGATATGACGTCTTCGGTATAAGGGAGTACCACAGCGACATAATTGGGGCCCACAGTTATTATAATGTAAGGGTGAAGGCATCAAGGCCTAGGAGCGTCAGGCTTCCTGCCGACGCGCTGTTGGCTCTCGATGCCGAGGCTATATTTACGCACTATAATGAGCTGAAGGAGGGCAGCTACCTAATATATGACCTCGACTCCCTGCAGACCAGGATAGAGAAGATAGCTCCAATGGAGCCTGAGGTCAAGGAGAGGGTCATAGCCGACCTCAAGTCTAAGGGAGTAGAGCCAATAGCATCTGAGCTGGTTAAGTACCTCTCCAAGAACGGCATAAAGACTATAGGGCTTCCGTTAAAGGACCTGCTGAAGCAGACCGCGGACAGGCTTAAGACGACCGTGGTAAGCGTCTCGAAGACAGTTAACACAATGACGATAACCGCCCTGGCCACGGTGCTGGGCATAGACCTTACTGCTGTCGAGAAGTCCATAAACCTCTACTTCTCAGGAAGAAAGAGCATCATCGACTCTAACGTGGAGGCGGCCAGGGTGACTTATGATTACGTCAAGAATAACTTCGGCATCTCCAAGGAGCTTCCAGATGGGCCCCATAAGGGCAAGGTAAGAATGATAGCCACGGGCAACGACATAGTTGCCATGGCCAAAATAGTGGGCGGCGTTGGACTTGAGACTTACTACCCAATAACGCCAAGCCAGGACGAGGCGTTCTACATGGAGTCCCACAGGGTGTTCGACCTTGACGAGGAGGCAAGCAAGGCCCTTGGGACCAGCAAGATGAACTCGCTGACCCTTCAGGCTGAGGATGAGCTCGCAGCGCTCAACATGGCCATAGGCGGAGCCATAGCAGGCGCCAGGGTAGCCACCACCACGAGCGGCCCCGGCCTCTCGCTTATGAATGAAGCCATAAGCTTTGCGGTGATGGCCGAGGCGCCAGTTGTCATAAGTGACTGGATGAGGACTGGGCCTTCAACTGGGATAGCTACCAGGCAGGGCCAGCAGGATCTCCTGCATGCCATATTTGCTGGCCACGGCGAGGCGTGGCCTAAGATAGTGATCGCCAGCGGCGACCACCTGGAGGCCTACTACGACACAATAAAGGCCCTCAACTGGGCTGAGCAGTTCCAGGTCCCAGTAATTCACCTGCTAGACAAGTACATGGCGGCAAGCATGATGAGCTTTGATAGGGAGGACGTAGATCCATACAAGGTGCCCCTCACTAGGGGCAACTACGTGGTGAACCCTGGTCCTGACTACAAGAGGTATGAGATAACTGAGGATGGCATAAGCCCAAGGGCCCCGCTCGGCACCGTGAGGTTCCTTGTCTCGAGCCTGGAGCACAACGAGTACGGCATCGTGACCGAGGACCCAGTGACTAGGGAGAAGATGATGCTGAAGAGGATAAAGAAGATGGAGACTATAGAGAAGGGCATACCCGACTCAGAGAAGGCGGTACTTTACGGCGACCCAGACGCCAAGATAACTATAGTGTCCTGGGGGTCCACCAAGGGGCCGATACTGGACGCCATGGAGAGGCTCAAGGCTGATGGCCTCAGGGTCAGGTTCCTCCAGATAAAGACGTTCCTACCGTTCCCAACGGAGGTCGTGAAGGGCATCATAGGCTCTTCAGACGATGTCATAGCTGTCGAGAACAACGCCTTTGGCCAGATGGTCATGGCTATAAGGATGTTCACAGGGCTTGACATAAAGAAGAGGGTCGCAAAGCTCAACAGCAGGAGCCTCATGGAGCAGGAGGTTTATAATGGAATTAAGAAGGCGCTCGGAATGAAGGAGGGCCTGGTGGTGGTGAGCGATGGCTCGTAGCTGGATGGACTATAAGACGGACGCGTGGGTCCAGTGGTGCCCTGCCTGCGGCAACTTCGGCATACTGACCGCCCTGCAGAGGGCGCTAGCGGAGCTTGACCTGCCGAACGAGAAGGTCACCATAGTCTCAGGCATAGGGTGCTCCAGCAGGATGCCATATTACGTTAAGACGTCAAACGTGCACACCCTTCACGGCAGGCCCATACCTGTGGCCCAGGGCATAAAGCTCGCCAACCCAGACCAGGTGGTTATAGTGGCCTCAGGAGACGGCGACCTCCTGGGAATAGGAGCTGGCCACTTTGTCGCGGTCGGCAGGAGGAACATAGACATAAAGGTGCTGCTTCATGATAACGCTGTCTACGGGCTCACTAAGGGCCAGGCGGCGCCGACGCTGCCGCTTTACGTTAAGACCAAGGCTCTAGGACAGCCCAACATACAGAGCGCTGTTAACCCGCTCATGCTTGCGTTTGCCAGCGGCTACACGTTCATAGCGAGGGCCTACGCTTACCACATAGACCAGCTGAAGGAGATGATAAAGGCTGCCATAAAGCACAAGGGGACCTCGCTCATTGACATACTCCAGCCGTGCCCAACGTACAACGACGTGATGACAAAGGAGTGGTACGAGAAGAGGATATACTACCTGGACAAGGAGGACCCGAGCTGGGACCCCAACATAGAGAAGCCTGAGGACATAAAGAAGATACCGAAGATAGTTGAGAAGATGCTGGAGTGGGACACCAGGATACCGCTGGGCATATTCTACAGGAACACCATGGTGGAGCCTTTCGACGTGAGGATAGAGAAGATAATGCCTGGCTACCTGCAGAATCCGCCAGCAAGGAGAGTGATCGACGTTAACGGAAGAGCCTTGACGAACCCGTTTGACGCGTTTAAGGACAGGCTCGTGCCTACTTGAGCTTTAGGTTTAAGTTCCCCCTTCTTTTCCTTACTTCCCCTCATGTACGCCAGGGACGAGGGCTGAGCTTACAATAAGAGTGACCGAGGCCGCTAGCACTGCCATGATAAGCCCCCTGCCGGAGCTAGGAAGAGTCACAAGGAATGGGGCCAGCCCCCCTATTATCCTTCCAAGCAGAAGTGACAGGTTAACGGCTATGCCCTCGCTGCTTTCTGGGAATATCTCAGTTATCCACGCGCCTGCTGCCGAGAAGAAGCCGCCGGCGGCCACCGCAGCTATGTAAGCTATTGCAAACACCGCCCTGTCACTGGTCAGGGCTATCATAAGGGCGCCCGCGGCCACGCCTATGATGCCCGCGAGCGCCAGCGGAAGCCTCCTCCCAACCCTATCTGAAATGACGCCCATTCCTACATATGATATTATGCCGACTACGCTGGCAGCGCTTATAATTACTGACGCTAGGGGTTCGCCTATGTTAGCTAGTGAAAGCGTATATGTTGGGTATGTGAGTAGTGGAACTGTTAGCACAAAGTACGACGCCATTACGATAGATGAGAAGAGAAGGGGGCCTGCGGGGACTCTTGAAATCCTGAAGGAGGCCCTTCGCTCCCTTTGAGGGAACTCCGATGCCGCCAGAAGCGCGGCAGAGAGCGCGTTAACCATGGAGAGGAGCAGGAATGTTAATCTCCAGCCGGAGGCTCCAAGCGATGCGTAGATGCCAGACATTACCATGGCTCCTATGAAGTACAGGCTCTCGAGCACGCCGATTATAGTTCCAGACTTAGATGGATGAAGGCCTGCAGCCACGTAGTAGGCTATTCCGTTGTTTGAGTTGGCGCCCACGCCGACCAGGGACCACGCTACGTACAGGCGCCAGAGGCACCTTGAGGTTGAGGCAAGCAGGAGGCCAAGGGCAAGGAGGGATGATGACATAACCATCACTGGCCTGTCACCCAGTAGGTCTGCAAGCCTGCCGAGGAGCACGGAAGCTATCGCACCGACCTCCCACGAGAGCAGTATGGCCACTGAGACCTCGCTTATGCTGGCCCTCAGGGACAGCGCCACGCCCTTTATATCATAGCCCAGCGACAGGACTGATACCGCAGCCCACAGGAACGAGAGCGACACAGACGTTGTAGTCATAAGTCTATGCCGCAAAGTCCTTTCCCCGCGCCTGGAGGTCCAGGACATAAGAATTAATAATCGTGTAGGACTATATAGACATTGAAGCGCAGATGATTAGGAACCCTAAGGCAAAGGGTACGAGGGCTGAGAACGAGCTTGCCGACATGCTCTGGGAAAGAGGGTTCGCTGTGGTCAGGGGGCCTGCCAGCGGGGGAGGGACTAAGAGGAGATTTCAGCCTGACCTGGTGGCCGTCAAGGACGGTAAGGTTTTAGTCATCGAAGTTAAGTCCAGGTCGGGCTCAGGCCCTCTTTACATAGAGGCGGAGCAGGTTGTAGGCCTGGCGGAGTTCGCAAGAAGGGCGGGAGGGCTGGCCCTGATAGCGTTCAGAGCCAGGGGAGGCGAGTGGAGGTTCCACACGGTTGAGTCCCTAAGGCCCACGGGCTCCAGCTTTGCTGTGGACGACCCAGCGAGCGGCATGAGGCTCAGGGACGTCGAGGAGCTGCTAGAAAGGAAGCATAAGGACCTCTCAACATACCTTAGGCTGGACTCTAACTCTCCAAGTCTTGGCAAGTTAGATACGACTGACCTCTAACTCTCTTATTGAGCCTCACGTACAGTTTAGCGCGGACGGAGGTAGGTTCAGTTTGTCCAAGCAGGTGGAGTGCCAGTACGAAGAGGGCCCGCTTGGCAGAAGGATCGTGGTTCCAAAGGGCCTTGACAATGTAATAGTTGACACTACTAACATAAGCGGCGTCGACCCTACGGGCAAGGCCACTATATACCGCGGCTACACCATAGATGACATAGGCGCAAACGCAGACTTCTACGAGGCCGCTTACCTCATACACTACGGGCACCTGCCAAACCAGAAGGAGTATGACGAGTTCAGGAAGAAGCTTGACAGCTACAGGGCCGAGATACCTGAGAAGCTAATAGACGCGCTGAAGCTGGTCCCTGCAACTCACCCGATGTACTACGCTCAGTATGCCTACAACCTGCTGGGTCAGTTCTACGCGCCTGAGTGGCCCCAGAAGGCCTCATTCGAGTTCCTAGAGGAGCACGCCATGAGGCTCATAGCGCTGACCCCGTTCATCTTCGCCGCCGCGTGGCACCTGCCGAGGGACGGCGTCCTCTACAGGCCTGACCCAAGCCTGCCTCACGCCAAGGACGCCCTGAGGATGATCCTGGGGAGGATGCCGAGCGACATCGAGGCAAGGGCCTTTGAGGCCACACTGGTCCTCTACATGGATCACGGCTTCAACGCCAGCACCTTCACTGTGAGGGTAGCCGCCAGCACGCTAACGGACATCTACAGCGCCGTGGCCGCCGGCGTAGCCTCGCTCAAGGGACCGCTGCACGGAGGGGCCAACGAGCAGGCTATGAAGATGCTGCTTGAGGCCCAGGCGCAGGCCCAGGCGAAGGGAATACCGCTCGAGGACTACATAGAGCAGTACATAAAGGACAGGCTAGCCAGGAAGGAGCTCATAATGGGCTTCGGCCACAGGGTCTACAAGGTGCACGACCCAAGGACCGATGTAGCCAGGAAGTTCGTGGCCCAGCTGCCTAACGGTGACATGTGGGTTAAGGTTCTCGCCAAGGCAGAGGAGGTCATGAAGAGGGAGAAGAACCTGCCGGCCAACATAGACCTCTACACTGGGGTGCTCTACTACCAGCTCGGCATCCCGATACCGATGTACACGCCAATATTTGCCATGGGCAGGATAGTAGGCTGGACTGCTCACTATATAGAGCAGTTCCTCAACAACAGGTTAATAAGGCCCGATGAGAAGTACGTAGGCCCCACAGGCCTCAAGTACGTCCCCATGAGTGAGAGGAAGTAACTTTATTACTCACTTTTTAACTTTTAAAATGTTTATTTTATATTATATTCCGATTAGTAATTCTCAAGCACCCTTAGGCTTGCCAGAAGTCCAGCAATTATGAAAATGGCAGTTATTGCTATAAGTATCATCCAGTCCTCAAGTATATTGAAGCTGTGAACTCCAAGCAGGTTATATCTAACTATGTCAACAGCATACGTGAGCGGGTTAAACCTTGCAATGTCCCTGAGCCACCACGGCATCTGCTGGAGGGGGAAGAGGGCCGGCGACGCGAACATGAGTGGCAGGTTTATGAGGTTGACTATGGAGAACATTATCTCCTGGTTGTCAACGGTGAAGCCTATGGCCTCAAATATGCTTATGAAGCCCGCCGCCAAGAGGGCTATCGCCGCGCCCGCCTCAACGAAGTTAATGGCGTTCCAGTCAACGCTAAAGCCCAGCGCCACTGCTATTACTAGGAGCACCGTCTCATAGAAGAACGTTCTTATGAGTGTGGCTATCATCTTGGCCAGGAATATGCTGGACCTGGGAGCCGGCGTCATTCTTAGCCTGTTCATGCTCCCTAGCCTCTTTTCAAACACTATATTAACGCCGCCAAAGACGCTTTGGAAGAAGGCAAAGACCACGAACATGCCGGTGGCCAGGTAGGCAAAGTAGTTGGTAGTTCCGAAGAGCCTGAGTAGCGTCTGGTCAACGTACTGCTTAATGATGACAGGGTTGGCCCCCTGTAGACCCGCGGATGAGAACATGTTGACGAAGTTGAGGCTCTTTCCGAAGAGGGCCAGCCACGCGACGGGGGTTATTAACGATATGAAGAAGGTGCCCCTCCTTCCGACCCACTTCTTGAGCTCCCTCTCAACTAGCACGTAGGTCTCCCTCATCATGATCTCACCGCCCTCATGAGCCTCCTGAACTTAAACGCGTCAAATGACTCCTCATCCCTTAGCCCGTGGCCCGTTAGCTCCAGGAAGACCTCCTCTAGGTTAGGCCTCACGACCCTGAGCTCAAGCACGTTGAACTGGGAGAGCTCCTTTATGAGCTGCGGCATTGCCTCTGCGGAGGACTCTACCTTTATTACGACGTAGTTGTCTAGCAGCTTTACGTCACTAAAGCTGCGGGAGAGCTCCTTCATGGCCTTCTCCGTCTCAGCGTCGCTTGAGAACTTTATGTAGATCCTGTCGCCCTTTACCTTGGCCTTCAGCTCCTCAGGCGTGCCCTCGGCCACTATGCGGCCATGGTCTATAATGGCCACCCTGTCGGAAAGCTCCTCGGCCTCCTCCATGTAGTGGGTTGTCAGTATTATAGTGACGTCCTCCTTCTTCAGGGCCCTTACGAGGTCCCATATATGCCTCCTGCTCTGAACGTCAAGCCCAACAGTGGGCTCGTCAAGGAACACCACCTTAGGGTTATGGACTATGCTCATAGCTATCTCGAGCCGCCTCCTCATGCCGCCGCTGTAGTACATTACCCTCCTCTTGGCCGCGTCCTCAAGCTCCATGAACTTGATGGCCTCCCAGGACCTCTCCTCGGCCTCCTTACCTCTGAAGCCGTGAAGTTTAGCCATAAGCAGCACGTTATCGAAGCCTGTAAGTTCATCATCAGCCGTGAGGTCCTGGGGCACAATGCCTATGACTTTCCTGACCTTGACCTTGTCCCTCACTATGCTGTAGCCTTCAATAAGGGCATCGCCCTCTGAGGGCATTCTGAGAGTCGCTAACATGGATATGGTAGTGGTCTTACCAGCTCCATTAGGTCCCAGCAAAGAGTAAATTTCGCCCCTCATAACCTTAAAGTTTATGTGGTCAACCGCCAAGAGGCTGCCATACCTTTTGGTGAGGTTTATGGCCTGTATGCTCACGTCTGACGTATGGGCCACCTAGGCCTTTGATTATCTAAGAGCTTTATATATCTTTATTCTATATTTGTGAATCATAACATTCTCTTCCTAACCCTCTGTGCACTAGCCGCCTGTCATCTCCTGGTAACGTAAAGCAGGGGCACGGTCGCCACGTTGGCGGCGCCCAGGATCAGGGCCTCAGCCAGGAGGCCATTGGAAAGCGCATACCCAGCTAGGGGGAATATCCAGAGGCTGAAGGCCATGTTAGCCATGTTAATGAACGCAAGTGAGAGGGCGCTCTGGTCCCTGCCGTACCTCTCTACAATGTACGCGTAGTAGACGCTGAAGGCTAGGTCAACCAGGAAGCCGTTAATAAAGGAGGCTACCAGGAAAAACGTGAACGATCTGCTGTAAATTAAAAGGTAACTTATGGAGGACACTGCTAAGAGGATGGAGACTAGCAGCCTGCTCCTGGCCCAGCTGATGGGCACCCATACCGCAAGGAAGCCCCCGAGGGCGGCACCAGCGAACATGAGCAGCGTCAGGGACCCAGAGCCGAAGGGGGATGCGCCGAACGAGAGCTGAGCCATGGATGGCAGGAGGAAGCCAAAGGCGTAAGAGGTTCCGAAGGCGCCGGCCCCAGCCGCGCCCACTATCAGGAGGTCAGTCCACGAGCTCTTAGCGCTTGGGCTTGCGTTGGCGGGCCTTCCGTTGAACTTTATCGTCACGGCGCTGGCGACGTCCATAACAATGCCCAGGAGCCCCGCTGTGAGGGTTCCGAGCCTCCATCCCAGGAGGCCGTCCACAACCCCCCAGGCCAGGGCCACAAGGCCCCCTAAGTTAAACGTGGCGTTGTAAAGTCCCATGAGGCTTGCTGACGACGAGTCACTTATGTTCACGAGCACGAAGCCCGCTGGGGCGAAGAAGAGGCCAGTGCCGAGACCAGCTATTAGCCTGAGCGCCACCGCCTCCCAGGTGCTGTCAGCAAAGTATATCATGATGTCCGAGAGCGAGAGTATAGCAAGGCCGATGACAAAAGTGTTCCTTGCCCCTATCCTGGCGGAGAGGGCCACGCTGACCAGCTGCGTTGACGCGGCCCCCGCTATGAAGACCAGCGGCAATACGCCTGAGAGCCAGCTGGGGGCGCCGTACTCTGAGAGCATCTGGAGCATAGCTGGCGCTAGGACGTACCACTGCATCGAGTAAACAAGCCTTGTCAGCAGGAGGATCACTTCTTGCCTCAGCCTGCTCGTGCCTTTTGCGCCCTTTAGGCTAACGCCAACCTTGATGGGTTTATAAGCTTAGGGCCTTTACGTGGAAAGTTACGGGAGCGATAACCACGCTTATTGTCTTCCGCCGGCGAGCTGTCCGGGGTCCCGCTTGAGTGGGAATCGCTTGGCTGGATACGTTATATTTGTTGGAATCTCGCAGTTCGTTCTCTTTATGCTAATAGCCGAGGCCATATACCCAGGGTATAGCGTTTCGAGGAACTACATAAGCGACCTGGGCAATCCAAGGCTAGAGCCCTCCACGCCCCACGCGGTTATTTTCAACACCTCAATAGTGCTGCTGGGCCTTCTGCTAATAGCAGGCGGCGCACTGCTATACCGCTCTGGAAGGGACTTGACCGCTAGGGCGCTCGGAGCCCTGGTGGCTGCCTCAGGCATCGGAGCTGCGGGCGTTGGCCTCTTCCCAGAGGGGTCTCCGCATGGGCTTCACCTAGTCTTCTCACTCGTGACTTTCCTGGCCTCCTCGCTGGCCTCGTACCCGGCGTCATTCTACAGAGGACTTAAGAATCCCCTGTGGGGAATCCTAGGCACTGTAGGCCTTATCGCCTTGGCGCTTTACGTGGGCGGGATATACCTAGGCCTTGGGTGGGGCGGGATGGAGAGGCTCATAGTTTACCCTAACCTGCTCTGGGCCGCGGGCTTCTCAGGAGCGCTGCTGGGCGAGGGAAGAAGCTAGTCGCAGGTAAGGATAAGTAGAAGCTGCTGCACTAAATAACTGGGGACCGCCACGTCTAAGGAGCCGTTTTACTTCAAGAGCTTCGACAGGGTGATAGGCGTCGCCAAAGATGAGGAGGAGCTACTGGCCGAGATGAAGAGGCTCTCCCAGGTTGACTCCAAGGCTGTGGAGTACCACCTGGCTCAGGGCCACATAAGGGCATGGCTTGACTACATAGGCAGGGGTGACCTGGCGAGCCTTCTCAGCGACGTTAGGTCGCTCGCAGACGCAATAAAGCTGCTGAGTGACGCTATGATAGGCTGGGACTCGGAGCTCACGTGTCCAGGCTGCGGCTTTAAAGGCAGGGTCAGGGACTTCAAGCTCCTTCGTCCCCCGTGGTACTTTGGCAAGTACGTGGGCAGAAGCCTTCAGTGCCCCAGGTGCGGCCTTAAGTTCAGGTACTTCTACCCGCTTGCCCAGGGAGGCAGACCATATACAGTCCCCAAGGGAAAGGGCGGATGATGGCTGCTTAAATATAATGTATCGATCATAAACTTTTCAATAAATCTTTTTAATTTCGGCAGCCACTACAAGTGTAGTGAGAGCTGTGATCAGCGCTCTCCCAGACGAGGCGATGAGGGCCTCCATGGAGCTGGCGAGGCAAGCCAGAAGGGAGGCCAACCTAGCCTACCGGGAGGGCCTCAGGGACGTGGCTGAAGCCCTTAAGTCGCTCGAGGAGAGCGCTAAGGAGGTTACTATGTACCTGGCCAAAGGTGACGTCGAGAAGGCATATGAGATAGTGGAGAGCAGAAGCATTGAGGACCTAGTAGTTTACGCGTCCCCCAACGCCAAGGACGCCTATGAGTACCTAAGGTACCTACTGATAACAGCTAGGCACTCAAGCCTTCGCACCTCTAAGCATTAAAGTTTTACCGCCCTTCATAGTTTTGATCGAAGGTCCCTTAGGTCATATTAATTCTTGTAATGGCCTTACTTAGCAGCGTATATAAGCTATAGCCATATCTAAGTCCTGGTGCTTAACTTGCGCGAGGACACGAGGATCTTAGGGTCTCAGTACGGCAATGATCCTTACGGACCTGTTGTACCTCCCATCTACCTCAGCGTTGCTTATGATTACATAACTGACGACAACGCAGTCAGGGATGACAGGGGCAGGGTAGTCAGGTATTCAAGGGAGACAAATCCAAGCCTAAGGCCCCTCGAAAAGGCCGTAGCCGCGCTGGAGGGCGCTGATGACGCTCTGGCCTTCAGTTCAGGCATGGGCGCCATGGCCGCGTCCCTCCTGGCCCTGCTGAGAAGGGGCGTGAGAATCCTAGCCTTGATGGAGATGTACGGCGTTACAATCCAGCTGCTTCAGGACTTAGTGAACCTAGTTGGAGGCTCCCTGGTTAAAGTCTACCCCTCAACGGAGGAGGTAATTAATGAGCTCGTGAGAGGAAAGTATGATGTGGCTGTGCTCGAGACGATGACAAATCCAACGCTCAAGGTAGTGGACCTAAGGGAGATAGGTAAAGCCGCCAACGAGGTCGGCACCAAACTTATAGTTGACAGCACGTTCACAACCCCCCTGCTGGTTAGGCCCCTCAAGATGGGAGCTTCGATAGTGGTGCACAGCAGCACTAAGTACTTAGCTGGCCACAATGACGTGGTGGGCGGGGTGGCGGCCGCAGGCGCAAGAGGCGGAGGGCCTCTATGAGTGGAGGAGGAAGCTCGGAACGGTGCAGCCGCCGTTCGAGGCCTACCTTACCTACAGGGGCCTGAAGACGCTGTCCCTGAGGTTTGAGAGGCAGAGCAGGACAGCTATGGCGCTGGCCGAGTTCCTTCATGACTGCAGCAAGGTGGCCAGTGTCTACTATCCAGGCCTTCCCGATAGCCCATATCATGGTGTGGCCTCAAGGCTCTTCGAGAGGCCCCTATACGGCGGCGTCCTCTCCTTCATTCCCAAGGGAGGTCCAGAGGCCTCCCTCAGGCTTGTGAAGGCCCTCAGGGTGGCCAGGAGAGCTCCAAGCCTCGGAGGCACGGAGACCTTAGTGACCTTGCCGGCGTTTACTGCGTCGAGCCACATAAACCCTGAGGAGAGGAGAGCGCTAGGAATAGAGGAGTCCTTGATAAGGGTCTCCGTGGGCCTGGAGGATGAGAGTGACCTTGTGGAGGACTTTGGTAAGGCTCTGGAGTCCATAAGTTAAAGCATGGCAGAGCCGCCGCCGGGACTTGAACCCGGGACCTCTGCCTTACCAGGGCAGCGCTCTACCAGCTGAGCTACGGCGGCGCTGGGGGCCCCTTTGACCCCCAACTCCTCCCTACCCTAGCTAGTTATAACTTTTTATAACTTTCGTGGCCTTTGTATCGCCTATATTGCGATGAATTCCCACGTTTTGAGCCCCTATGCGTAGGCAGGACAAAACCATGTAACAGCCTTAAGCGCGGCCTCGCTGGCAGATCTAAAGAAAGGTTTATATGTGCACAACAAGCATTAATCCCTTTGGTGAGTGTGCACAATGAGCGCCTGGGGCTGGGTGGAGTGGCTGCTGAACCCGCCGCAGAACCTGTCGCTGGGCATGATACTGCTGGTGTCTTACGTGCTTGGCCTTCTGCACGGTGCGACGCCCGACGAGCACACATGGCCAATAACCTTCAGCTACGCCGTGGGCAAGTACAGCACGAGGGGGGGCATGAAGGCAGGCCTCCTCTTCTCGCTCGGGTTCACGCTGCAGAGGGCTCTCCTCACGACCCTCGGCTTCCTGGGGCTGGCGTACTTCTACCAGAGGTATAACCTTGACGGCCCTGTGTACTTTGTGGTGGGCATAGTCATGGCCATAGCTGGGTCCTACATACTGAAGGGCAGGTACCTGCACCTTGAGTTTGACAGGCTGCTGGGCAGCAGGACCCACGGCAGCAGGGCAGAGAGGAGGAATATATATGAGCAGCTGAGGGACGTGCCGCTTAAGATGACCATTGTGCACGGTCTCATAGCTGGCTTCGGGTTCGGCGCTTACGCCAGCGTGATAACTTTCATACTTGCGCCTAGGGTCGGCTCCCTGCTCTACGCCCCCCTCCCAGGCGTGATGTTCGGCCTTGGAACTATGACCATGCAGATAATATTTGGGGCCTTGTTCGCCAACCTGGCAAGACTTAAGGGCCTGGGCGAGGAGGGCGTAAAGAGGCTTGGCGCGGCCACTGCCGGGAGGACCTTATACTATGGAGGTATAGCCTTCATGGCAATAGGTCTTCTCATAGTGCTGTTCCCAGCCATAGACTACATGGCCCTGAGCACTGGGGTGCCAATACCTAACCTAGACGCTGTAGACGTAGGGCTAGTTCTTGTACTTACAGTGGTGGGAGGCATAGGAATAGGGAGCATGATAAAGGCTTACAGGGAGCTGAGCAGCATGAGCGGCACAAACGTACGCCAGGGCTGAGGCAGTTAACTTGACTTAACTTATGCACAATAATTAATTTTAAGGAGAATCAGCGCGCTGTGGAAATCCGTTGGGCAGTCATGCCGCTTCATTAAATGTCGCGGTTCTTAGCTTGTTGGTCTAGAGGAGCTAAAGAACGTCTCCCGCCCTTCGCTATAAAGCCACCCGAAGTTCCTGACAGGGTGAGGCTATCCTCCTCGCTGTCCTGAGGCTCTCCTAGGGCGGGGCCCCAGTGAAAGCCTTAGGGGCTTACGTTGTCAGCAGGCTTTAAAAAAACTTAATAATTAAGGGCCCCTGCCAGTTACGCGGTGCCAGTGCCTTTGGTCGACATCAGGGCTCAGCTTGAGGAGTGGGCCAACGTGGAGACGGCCCACGCTGCCAGGCTCTCCGCCACCGCCAGGAAGGTAAGGAGCCCACTGGTGAGGGCGGTGCTCACCGCAGTGGCTGTTGACTCTGAAAAGCACTACCAGCTGCTTAAGATAGCGGAGGAGCTACTTACTAACAGCGAGCTCAGCCTTGAGGAGTTTGAGGACACCCTCAACGACATAAGGGAGCACATAGTGACCGAGGAGGACGCTGTCAAGTTCTTCGAGTCCCAGCTGAGGAACCCCTCTGTGGCCTCCAATTTGCAGCTCACCTTCATCCTCAAGCTCCTGCTGAGGGACGAGAAGTTCCACCACGTGGTCCTCCATGACCTCTACCAGGCCCTCGTCAGAGGCAGGATAGTTGGGCAGGGCGAGGAGTGGGAGGAGCTCTACAGGGAGCTTGACAAGTTCTTGTAGGATTAAAGCCTAGCCCTGGCCAGGACCTTGGGGCGGGCCCTTGGACAAAGGCTCAAGGCTGCTGTGGGCCAGCTGGACCTTCAGCGTCGCCAACGGCCTCTCGTCGCCAGTGCTGGGCCTGTACCTCTTTACTGGGGGCTCCATGGAGACCTCCATAGAGTTCTACATAGTGAGCGCAGCGTTCATACTGGCGACATACATAGCAGTGGGAATGTCAAGCGGGAGGCTCAGGTCAACGGCTTCCCTCTACAGGCCGGGCCTCGCCCTGCTGGCGGCCTTCTACTTCACCCTCCTGGCCCTCGGCCCCAGGGCCCACAGCTACGTGCCCCCTCTGGCGGCCCTCTACGGAGTGGCCTCCGGGCTCTACTGGAGCGGCTGGGACATAGCTTACTACGAGTTCATAAGCGACAGGCTGACGTTCTTCAACAGGCTCTCATACCTTGGGTTCGCCTCCTCCCTGGCGCTGCCAGCTATATACGGCGGCGTCCTGGCCGCCCTCAGGTCGTCAGGCTACTACGTGCTCTTCGCCTCGTCAGCCGTTGGGCTAGCCGTTGCCAGCGCCCTCATGCCAAGCCTCAGGCCCAGCCTCGGCAGCTTCTCAGTCCTTCACATGGCCTCGCTCCCGGCCAGGGACAGGAGGTACGGGGGCCTGGTGACAGCGCTCTCCATGCTCTTCGGCTACGGCTACGCCACCTCCTACGTTAACCCAATACTGACGTACGTTTACTTTGGCGACAGCTACGCCAGGTTCGCAGAGTTCAACTACGCCCTCAACGCGCTGGGGGTCGCGGTGGTGAGGGCCAGGAGGTGGATGGCAAGCAGGCTCGGCGCCGGCAACCTGGTGATGTACTCCTCCGTAGCACTTATGGCATCTGCTGCGGCCACCGCGGTCACCTGGAGGGCCGCCCCGGCCTACCTGGTCGCCTCCTCCTTCATGGGGCAGATGGTGACCTTCGTGGACGTGGACACGTGGAACTCCATGAGGCACGAGAGGTTCGCCGAGTACATGACGAACAGGCACCTAATGCTCAACACTGGCAGGGTCGCCGCGAGCCTCCTGGTGCTCGCCCTGGTTAACTCCCTGGGCCCCTTCGCCTCGCCTCTGGTGCCGGGGGCCTTCGCCCTGGCGGGGGGCTCCTACTTCAGGTCTATCAGGAGGGGCAGGCCTTAGGCTTATATTTTGGCCTGGCCCGCCTGGGCCAGGTGCCTGATAGTGGGCACGCTTGTTATAGAGGACGCGCTGATCTTCGACTCATCCGGAGGGCAGCCCTTCAGGGGCACGGTTGTAGTTAAGGACAACGTAATAGAGGACGTCGGCACCAGGGGCGAGGTCTCGCCGCCGGAGGGGGCCAGGGTTATAGACGCCAGGGGCATGTTCCTCATGCCGGGGCTCATAGACGCCCACATGCACCTCACGGGCTCAAGGAGCGGAAAGATAGAGGAGGACCTGCTGACACCCATAGGGGTCTTCTTCGCCAGGGCCGTGAGGGACCTGGAGGCTTTGGCTGACGCCGGCTTCACCACCGTGGTGGACGCGGGGAGCATAGTTGGGCTTCATCTGAGGGACGCCGTGGCCGAGGGCACGGTGAGGGGCCCCAGGGTGGTGGCCGCCGGCCCCGTGCTGTCCCAGACCTTCGGCCACGCCGACACCCACTACCTGCCCGTGGAGTGGGTCGACTACAGGACCACCAGGAAGCTCACGCCCTTCGCCGCGCTCATATGCGACGGTGAGGCTGAGTGCAGGAAGGCCGCCAGGTACGCAATGAGGGAGGGGGCAGACTTCATAAAGGTCATGGCCTCCGGAGGTGTGCTGAGCCAGAGGGACAGGCCCGAGTACAGGCAGTTCACGCTCGAGGAGCTCAGGGCAATAGTTGACGAGGCCAGGGCCGCCAACAGGTGGGTTCACGCCCACGCGGAGGGCAAGGCGGGCATAGTGAACGCCGCCAGGGCAGGGGTTAAGATAGTGGCCCACTGCGACATGATGGACGAGGAGGCCGCGGAGGAGGTCCTCAAGGCAGGGGCCACCTGCGTGCCCACGTTCGCCATAGACTACAGGCTCCTCGAGGAGGGCCAGAAGCTAGGGGTGCCCGAGTGGGGCATGAAGAAGATAGCTGAGCTGGCAGACGTCCACCTCGAGAACATAAAGAGGGCCTACAGGATGGGCGTGAGGCTGGCCACTGGCACAGACTTCTCGGGCGGCGTGGGCAGGCACGGGGAGAACGCCGAAGAGGTCGCCATATTCGTCGAGAAGGTAGGCATGACCCCGCAGGAGGCGCTCATAGCTGCCACCAGGAACGCGGCCTACGCCGCAGGCCTCGAGGGCAGGGCGGGCGTAATAGCCAAGGGGGCCCTGGCTGACCTCATACTTGTCGACGGCAACCCACTTGAGAACGTCAGAGTTCTCACGGACAGGTCGAGGATAAAGCTGGTGGTCAGGGGAGGGGACATAATAAAGGACCTGACCTCTAAGGCCTGACCTTTCTCCTGTTAAAAGTAACCTCAACACGTAAATGGGCCCCTTCCACCCTTTAGTGGGTAAAGGGAACTGAGGGTTGAGAGCCTGCGCTGACCTGGGCCCTGACATGACGCCAGCGTGCATAAACGTTGAGCTAGGCGATGAGGCCCTGCTGGCCGACGGCAGGGTAATAGCTAGGCTAAGCGACGTCAGGAGGGCCTTCGTGGAGCCAGGGGTTAACGTCAGCAGGCTGGTCCTTGAGCTGAACGACGGGAGGCAGGTTGAGGCCCTCTACTTCACCAGGCCCAGGGAGGACGACTTCAGGAGGCTGGCCGAGGCCATAAACAGGAGGCTAAGGGTCCAGGGCGAGCCGTCGAGCGAGGGCGGCGGCAGGAGGGAGAGGAGGGCGAGCACTATAAGGTGGCTCTACACGTTTGCAAGGCCCTACAGGAGGAGGCTCATAATAGGCACCTCCCTGGCGCTCGTGGCCACTGCCCTCAACCTGGTGCCCCCGTACCTCCTGAAGGTGCTCATAGACAGCGTCCTGGAGAGCCCGTCGCACCCGCGGGGCCTCTTCGTGGAGCTCATAGCGACCCTCCTGGGCTCCTACGTGGCCCTTACCATAGTTTCTGCTGTCCAAAACTACGTGCTGAACTCCACGGGCTCCATGATAATAAACCACATAAGGCACGAGCTCTACAGGCACGTAGTAAACAACGTGGAGGCCTCGTTCATAGACAGGGTGACGCCGTCAAGGATACTCTCCAGGCTCACAACAGACGCCGGCAACACCAACTGGCTGATGGTCTGGGGGCTGCCTACTGTGCTAACTAACGTGCTCACGGTGATAGGCATAGGGGTCATACTCTTCACTATGGACGCCAGGCTGGCGGCCTACTTGGTTATCCCCGTGCCCCTGGTGGCCTACATGATATACAGCTACAGGAGGAAGTCGCACAGGCTCTACCACAGGAACTGGAGGAACAGCGCCGACGTCACGTCGCTGATAAACGACACGGTGCCGAACTACGTAGTAATAAGGTCCTTCGGCAAGGAGGAGGCGGTGAGCTCAAGGCTTGAGTCGGGCCTCAGGAGGCTCCTGAGGTCAAGCATCGACATAACTTTGATGAACCAGACCTACTGGCCCCTCCTGGGCTTCCTGCTCTCGCTGGCCACAGTGGTGATATGGTGGGTCGGCGGCACGGAGGTAATAAACGGGACGGTCAAGCTCGGCGTGCTTGTGGCTTTCGTTGCCTACGCCAGCCAGTTCTACGCCCCCATAAACAACCTGGGCAACGTGCTCCCCTTCGTGCAGCAGTCGCTGACCTCGGCCGACAGGCTCAGGGAGCTGCTTGAGGCCCCCGCCTCAAGCCCAGGCGGGTCTGAGAGGCCAAACATGAGGGGTGACGTGGAGTTCAGGGACGTCACCTTCGGCTATGACCCTCTGGTCCCCGTGGTGAAGGGGGTGAACATAAGGGTCAGGGGAGGCTCCAGGGTCGCCATAGTGGGCCGCTCAGGCTCGGGCAAAAGCACCCTCGTCAAGCTCCTGCTCGGCCTCTACAGGCCGCAGGAGGGCTCGATAACTGTGGACGGCGTCGACGTGAGCAGGGTTGACAGGAGGCACTTCATGTCAAGGGTCGCCTACGTGCCCCAGGACGTCACACTGTTCTACGACACCATTGGGAACAACATAGCCTTCGGCGCGGAGAAGCCCGTGGGGCCAAGGGAGATAATAGAGGCCGCCAGGGCCGCTATGATACACGGCGAGATAGTCCAGTTCCCGCTGGCCTACGACACCATAGCGGGCGAGAGGGGCACCTACCTCTCGGGCGGGCAGAGGCAGAGGGTTGGGATAGCAAGGGCGCTCATAAAGGACCCTGACCTGGTTATACTTGATGAGGCCACGTCAAACCTTGACGTCGAGAGCGAGACCCTGGTGTACCAGGCCATAACGAACCTGACCAGGGGGAGGACGACCATAATGATAACCCACAACCCGGTCGAGATCATGGGGGCCGAGCAGGTGGTGGTCATGGAGAACGGCAGGGTGGTGGAGGTGGGCACGCCAAGGGAGCTCATGGAGTCCCACGGCAAGCTCTACGACCTCATGTCATCGTATGGCTACGCCGAGTACGTCCCGCCCCCGCCTCCCAGGCAGGTGAGGGAGGCCCCCATAATAGAGGACCCATCCACGGTCAAGGTTATGCCGTCGGACAGGGGGAGCCTCGTTGACGTAACCCTAGGCGGTATCACGTACAGGGGGCTCAGGCCCAAGCTGCTCTTCCCAATAACCCACCCCGAGGTTGTTGGCCTCTACGACGGCGAGGGCAACGAGGTGGCCATAATACTTGACATGAACAGGCTTGACGAGGCATCGAGGAGGGCCCTGGCAGACGCCATAAGGAGGGGCCTTGTGAAGTACAGGGTCTCAAGGATCAGGGACATAGTTGCCACGGGCGACGGGCTGTCGTGGAGGGTGATAGCTGTTGACGGCTCCAGGAGCTTTGAGGCCTCCGTGCTCTCCCAGAGCAGGGGCGACGTGATAATGCTGAACAACAGGATAGCGGTCATCGACAGCAGGAGCGGGGTGATATACGAGATTTACCCAGACCAGCTGGACGGCAGGAGCCTCAAGCTCCTCAGGGAGACCGTGGGCTAAGCCCAAAAGCCCGCCCGGCCTGGGACCCGCGGGGGCAGGCTTGAGCTGCGACCTGGTCAAGGTCTCTGAGGAGGCCAGGGAGAGGGGCATCTTCGTGGTCTACACTACCGTTGAGCTCAGGGGAAGGGTAGACGGGGACCCCCTGGGAGGCGTCGTCTCAGACTACGTGGCCTACGTTAGGTCCTCCCTGACCCTTGAGGGGCTCAAGGACCACCCCGTGGTCAGGGCCTACAGGGACTTCTTCTGGAGGCTTGGCATAGACCCAACTAAGGTCAGGCCCAGCTCCGAGGCCCTGGCCAGGAGGGCCCTGAGGGGCGAGTTCCCAAGGGTAAGCCCCCTCGTGGACGCGGGCAACCTGGCGTCGCTGAGGACCCTGGTGCCCATAGGCATCTACGACCTTGACCTGGCCTCCCCTCCGCTTACCATAACTCTGTCAAGGCAGAGGGTCAAGTTCTACCCCATAGGCGGCAGGGAGCAGGAGCTGCCCGAGGGGTACCCGATAATGGTTGACTCTAGGGGCGTCGTCGTGCACCTCTACGCCCACAGGGACTCCTCGCTCACCTCAGTGAGGGAGTCCACTAGGAGGGCGCTGATAGTCGGCACTGGCGTCCCAGGGGTTGGGAGGGAGCTGGTGGGGCAGGCCGTTGACCTCACGGTTAGGCTTTCCTCGGCCGTTGGCTGGGCCCAGGAGGGCCCCGCCTGCGAGGCGTGAAGGTGATCAAAACTTATAACCTTTGCCAAAGGCTTTCCTCCCGAGGCGGTGATATAATAGTGAACATATTTCAGGCGCTAGGGGTCGACCTCTCGTCGCCTACAGGCATAGCTATCACCATAATAGAGTTCCTCCTGGGCTTCGGCGCTGGGTACGTGCTGTTCAAGGGCCTTAAGTACATCATAGCGTTCTTCCTTATACTAATAGTGGGCGACCTCCTCAGCGTCTGGAGGATTAGCGCGCTGAACTTCAAGTCCCTGGCGGCGGGCGTCGTCTCGGGCAACACGACGCAGCTGGCCGAGGGCCTTAAGTCGCTCGCGCCGTTCCTGAGCGTCATAGAGCCCCTGTTCACGTCAGTTATAATTTTCGTGGGGTTCCTCATAGGGGCCGCGGTGGCTTTCTTCAAGTAAAGGGGAGTCTTCAGGGTCGGCCCCTCACAGGACGCGCTAAGCTGTGCTGCCAGCCGGAGACAGCGCGGTCATGCAACGCGTCACCCCGGGGCTGCGGCTCAAGTCCTGGCCTCGCGACTTCCACGACAGTATATCAATATTAACCTACATCTCCATAAAAGCGCGGTGCAAAGCTTGCTCTCAAGGAACCCGACGGAGCCCTCGCAGAAGGTTGAGGGCTCTGGAGTTGCCCAGGCCGTGAGGCTTGCCATAATAGCTGAGCTTGACGCCATAAACCTCTACCAGCAGCTTGCGGACGCCGTGAGCGACGAGTCCGTCAGGAAGGTGCTTCTGGACGTGGCCGGCGAGGAGAAGACCCACTTCGGCGAGTTCCTTGAGCTCCTCAAAAGGCTTGACCCTGAGCAGGTCAAGGAGTTTGAGGCGGGGTCCAAGGAGGTGGCGTCCCTTGTCAGCGGCGGCAAGGGCAAGGGCCAGGAAGGCGACCCGCAGCCCCTTGGGCCGCTGAGCGGCGACGAGGCAGATTCCCTCAGGTCTACCATAAAAGAGGCCCTTGGCAGGGCCAGGGCTTTGAGGTCATCCCTGCCGGTCACTGTGCTAGGCGACGGCTCCCTCGTGGCCCCGTCGGAAGCCATAACTGAGGGGGACGTGATTAAGGCGTCCTCGCAGCCGGTGCAGCTCTCGAGGCTGATAACCTACTTTGAGGTGGAGCAGGACCTGATAGACTACTCTCGCAGGCTCTCCGCCCCTCTCAGGCCGGCATCAGCAGCCAGGGCGGCGTCGCTCCTTGGGCTTGAGGAGGACTCGCTTATAGCCAACTCGCTGGCCTCCGCGGCCTCAGTCAGGGAGGCCGGCGGCTGGTCGTCCCCAGGCTCCTTCACGTCCCTCCTGGCCAAGGCCCTGGAGGACCTGAAGGTCAGGTACCCCTCGTACCTGCTGCTAATCTCCCCCTCGACCAGGGCCAGGCTGGCCTCGGTGGTTGACCCAGCGGGGGTTGACGAGCTCAGCAGGGCCTCGAGGCTGGTCGACAAGGTCGTGGTCTCCGCTGGCGTGGGCGACGGTGTGGCAATCCTGGTGCCGCCCTACCCTGACGTCGCTGACGTGGTCGTCGGCTCAGACCTGAGGCTTGACTACCTTGGCCCCAGCGGGAGCTCCCACAGGTTCGCGCTCTGGGAGACCCTGGCCGTTAGGGTCAAGTCACCCCAGGCCATAGCTGTAATTACGGGCTGATTTTATTTGTAATTATTTACAAAGTATTTTTATGTTAGTCCTCGCCATTTTCGTGAAGAGGCTTGATAAGGCTGAGGAACGCCCTCAAGGGGGCTATAGAGTACGCCCTGCTGGCCCTAGTGGCGGCCCTCACGGCGGCCCTGAGGCTCGTGCCGTACCTCAGGTACGGGCCAACGCTGAGCGAGGTAGACCCCTACGAGTACCTCTGGCTTGCCAACTACTTCTACTCACACGGCCTCGGCGGCCTCGCTGGCCTTGCGCCTCAAGCTTCTGGTGGTACCCTTGGGGAAGGGACTTCCTGAACAGCGAGTACCTTGGGCTCCCGTGGCTCTCAGCCCTGGCCTCAAGGCTCACGGGCGCCAGCGTCGAGGTCACCCTCTCGCTGTCCCCCGTGGCTTTTGCAGTGCTTGGCGTGGTAGGCGTTTACATGGCAGTTAAGGAGGTCAGGGGCAGCTCCATGGCTGCCCTCGCGGCCGCGGCGGGCTTCGCCTTCCTGCCAATAACGGTGCTGGACCACGGCTTTGCAACTGACCCAGCCAAGGTCTTTGACGGCATAGCCCTGCTCCCCTACCCCCTCTACTTCATCGCCAGGTCTTACAGGGCCTCCAGGGCCGCCGCGGCAGCTACAATGGCCATAGCCGCGGGGGCCTCAGGGGGCCTCATAGCGTGGCTCTGGGGAGGCTACCAGTACATGGCCCTCCTCGTGGCTCTGTTGGCCCTCACCGAGCCCTTCCTATACAAGCCTTCCCTGACGGGGCTCTGGAGGCTGCTGGCCTCGTGGGCGGCCTTTGTTGCCGTCGCCCTGACCTCGCCGGCCGTGAGCCCCCACGTCTTCACCAGGGGGGTGGGGCTGGTCGCTGAGGCCTCGCTGATAACCTACGCCATAGAGCTCCTCATGCTCACCAGGTTCAGGGGTCTCAGCAGGCTCAGGGTGCACGCGTGGGCCCTCACAGTGTTGGCTGGCCTCGCAGTGGTAGCCGTGGCCTCGGGTATGGTTAGCCTCCCCTCCAGGGTCCTCATGGGCCTCGGCGTAGCTCCGCCGCCTGGGGCGGTGGTGCCCCTGACGGTGCAGGAGTACATGGGGGTCCCGCCGCAGCAGGTGATATCGTCATATGCGCCGTTCTTCGTCCTGTCGCTGATAGGCATGGTTGCCGTGCTCGCCGGCAGGGCAACTGGAAGGCTGGAGCCCTCCCCCATCGACGTCATTGCTGTGACGTCGCTGGAGCTCATGGCTATATTCACCTACGCCTCCGTCAACCAGGCCTACTACCTGCCGTCAGCTGCGCTCTATGCAGTGATTGCAGGGGGCACCTCAATAGCCCTGTTAGGGTCGCTCAGGCCAGTCCATAGCGCTGCGAGGCGCCGCAGGCCCCAGCAGGCGACGACCAGTAGAGGCGCAGCGATAGGAGCGGCTCTGCTGACAGCCATAGTCCTGGCGTCCATGGCCTACTATGCGGTGTCCGACTACAACACGCTTCAGCTTGAGGCGCCGTCAATAGAGACCGGCTGGCTTGGGGCCCTGAGGTCCCCTGATGGGAAGGTGATAGTCCCAGTTAACAACGCCTGGCCCCTCGCCCTCAGCTACGTCAGGGACAACACGCCTCCCGGCTCGGTGATAGTGGCCTGGTGGGACTACGGCTACTGGATAGGCGTCCTGGCCAACAGGACGTCCGTGGTAGATGGCTCAACCATAAATGGCACCCAGATAGAGCTGGTTGCAGACGCCCTCACGGCCACCGTTGGGCAGTCCGGGGCCTACCTGAGGATGCTGAGGCTCCCCGCGAACGAGACGTACGTTATGGTTTACGACGTCTTCCTTGGAATATATGACAACTCCACCGGCTCCGTGACCATAATGCCGTTCCCAAACATAATCAGCGTGGGACCAGGAGTCTACGCTGTGACCTACGGCCTGGGCGACATGGCCAAGTCTTATCAGATGCTCAGGATAGCCGGCAGGGTCAACCCCTACTCGGGCCAAGCGCTGTTCACCAGCTACTCCTCGGCCAGCTACCAGTACAACGTTGAGGTGCTCCAGTTCCCCGGCCTCACAGGCGGCCCCGCCAGGAACGTGAGCAACGTGCTCAACACCACCATATACGACCTCATGATGTACGGCCTCTCCCAGCTGGGCAGGTATGGGGTCCTTGGCCAGGGGGCCTCGTGGCTCAGGAGCGCCTCCTCGTTCACCCCGGCCGCGGTGGCCTACGTGGGGCCCACGGGCAGCATAGCACCCGCCCCGGTTAGCGCGCCGAGCCCTGAGCCCTACTACGTGCCCGTGGCGTTCTTCGTATCAGTGCCGTACTCGTGGCAGGGGCCAGGGGTCACGTACTTCTACGCGGTTATAGTGTTCCTCTATAGATGGGGAGGCCTGCCTTAAGTCTGAGGCCGCGGAGGGGCTGAGGGGAACGCCTTGGAGGCCCCCTCAAGGCTTGCCAGGGAGCTTGCCAGGGAGCTGGAGTCCGAGCCCTCGGCTGAGGAGTTCGCTCAGAGGTGCCTCAACTCCATGAGGTGGGGAGGCAGCGTGGTCCTCATGGTAGTCGACGCCTCCTTCACCTCGGCCGGGCTCAGCTACTTCACAGCTGTGGTGCCGAGGGTGCTCAGGTTCAAGGAGGAGCTGGTGGACTCGGGCGTGGTGAGGAGGCTGGAGGACCTGGCCTCAGCTGACGAGGGCCTCCTGCTCAGGTACTGGAGGAACAGGAGGTCGTGGTCCGTCGCCAAGGGTGTCGCCTCGTCGCTGCTGCGATTCGGGGACGATGACAGGTCAAGGCTAAGGTCATGGGCGGCCCAGTCAAGGCTTGAGGGCTGGAGGTCCGACCCGGTCGGCTCGGTCAGGGGGGTGGGGCTCATAACTTATCAGTACCTCAGGATGATGGGAGGCGTTGACACGGCCATGCCAGACAGGATAGTCAAGAAGTATGTCCAGGCCGTGGGCGAGAGGGCTGGGGTCACAGTGCCTCAGGACGACGCGGAGTTCGTGAGGCTCCTTGAGTCCCTCAGGAAGTACGGCGTCAGCCCAGTGGCCGTGACCTGGCTCTCGTGGCTTAAGCTCTCGGAGGGCGAGGACGTCCTGAAGAGGTACGGGGACCTGGTCAACCTGCTCTAGGGAGGCACAGCTATGCCAGTCAAAGTCCTTGAGATTAACAGGTTAGAGGGGCCGCTGGAGACGACGGGCCCTGAGGGGGCAGCCCTGCGTGCAACGTGAAGGACGTGGATGACCCTAAGCAGGTGAACCAGGAGCAGGCCGTGCCCCACGGCCGCGTGCGCGGCCACGCCAAGCCCTCCCGCGGCCACGACGAGGGCTATCAAGAGCAGCAGCTTCAAGCCATCTCCCCCCTCCTGGTGTAAGGGCAAGCCTATTATCTGCTGCAGGGCAATTCAAGGCCAAGGCTGAGGAGCTCCGAGGCCCTGAGGCCCAGGGCCCCCTTCCTGGTCACCTTGTATGACGCCGCCCTAACGGCCACCGACGCCGCCCCCACAAGGTCAAGGCCGCAGGCGAGCGAGTACGCCAGGGCTGCGTTGAAGGCGTCCCCTGCCCCGGTGGGGTCAACTGCGTCAACCTTGGGGGCCTCTATGATGGCCTTGTCCCTGCCCCTCTCGGCCACCATGGCCCCCCTCTCGCCCAGGGTTATAATCACCGCTGGGGCGAGCTCAAGGAGCCTCTCGGCGGCCTCGGCGGGCGTTGAGGCCCCGGTGAGCTGAAGCGCCTCGACCTCGTTAGGCGTTATTACGTCTGCCAGCCTCGCCAGCTCCCTCGCCTCAGGAGCCGCAGGGGCCGGGTTGAAAACCTTGACGCCACTGAAGGACTCCAGGGCAGCCCTGACAGCGCTCAGGGGCACCTCAAGGGACGCCGTCAGCGCCCCTCCCCTTGGCAGCGACCTGAGCACGTCCTCCTCGCTGAGCATGGAGTTTGCGCCCGGGTCCACAACTATCATGTTCTGGCCCCTGCTCACCAGTATGTAAGCCCTGCCTGTCCTGGAGGGCTTCACTGAGACCCCCGAGGTGTCAACTCCCTCGGACGAGAGGAACTCCAGGGCCTTCCTGCCCTCCTCGTCGTTCCCGACGGCCGCTATGAGCCTTGCGGAGGCGCCGAGCCTGGCTGCCGAGACCGCCTGGTTCGAGCCCTTGCCGCCGTGGCCCAGGTAGAACTCCTTTGCCCTGATGGTCTCCCCCGGCACGGGCAGCCTGTCAACGACTATGTAATAATCTACGTTGTAGCTTCCCACCGAGGTCAGCTGGGGCCTCATGACGGCTGCCGCCCAGCGAGTACCCGGCCTGCTTTTAGACGTTAACTGCCCCGCGCCTTGGATGGCTGAAGCCATCCGACGCCGGGCCCGCGTTCCAACTTAAGGGCTAACAGCGCTAGCTGGCCCGCAGCGATGGCGCGTTAGAGGGCGCAGGAGGGCCCTTGGAAAGCTGGGAAGAACCCCAGGGCCCTGAGCTAGGCCATGAAGGCGACCGCCACAGCTGCGACCACGGCCGCGGCCCCCGCTACCTCGGTCGGCCTGGGCCTCTCAGCCCCAGAGAGCCACGCCATGAGCTGGGCGAAGAGCGGAAGCGAGCTGACGAGCACGACTGCCTGGTCGAAGCCCGAGGCGCTGACTGAGAACGCGAACAGCGTGACGCCGAGGCCGAGGTCCAGGGCAGCCACCAGCGGGAGGGAGGACCGCACGGTCTTCCTCAGGGCAATGAGCAGGCCAGAGTCATTACCCCTGGCGTAGGCAGCCAGCTTAAGCCCCAGGGCCAGCAGGCCTCCCGAGGCCGCCACCCTCAGGAAAGCTATGACCACCGGCGGCACCCCTCCCGCGTCGGCGAGGCCTATCATGACCTGTCCCAGGGCCCAGGCCGCCGAGGCCCCCAGGGCCATCGCGACCCCCCTCGGCGAGGCCCTGCCGCCCGGGCCGGCGCTGATAAGCGTGACGCCGGCAACTATGAGAGCCCCCGCGGCTGCCAGGCCGGGGGTCAGCCTCTCGCCCAGGACAGGGACTGACATCATCTCAGCCAATATGACGTAGGTGTATGACAGCGGGGCCGCCACTGAGAGGCCAGCCGAGCCTATTGAGGCCAGGTACAGGGTGTCCCCAACGCTGAGCGAGAGGACGCCGCTCAGGACGGCAAAGGCCTCCCCCTCCTTAAAGGTCATTAGGGCCACGGCGAAGGGGAGTGTGGCCAGTGAGGCGTAGAGCATCCTCATCACGTTGGTCCTGAGGGCGCCGAGCCTGACTATGAACGGCTTGTAGGCAAGGCTGGCGTAGGCCCATATTACTGCCGTTGCCAGGGCCGCGGCGTCGCCAGGGAGGCTCAAGAAGTTACCCCCGCCAGCGGCTAAAGCTCACAAGGTCGCCTGAGCTGTTGACTGAGAGCTCGCCCACCTTGACCAGCTCGCCGGGGCTGAGGCCGCTGTGCTTCAGCCCGAGCTCCTCGCAGTACTTAGCTACAGTTGAGGACATGACGGCCGTGGTGGAGCCCGTGCTGACCGCCCTGAGCTCGTAGTACTCACCGTCCTCAGGGTTCCTCCAGTAGCTGTAGGCGTAGAGCCTTGCAGTGCCTGAGCGCCTCTCAACCTCCACTATTAGGAGGTCCAGGGCCGTCTCCGTGTACCTCCTTAAGAGCTCAAGGGTCCCCTCGCTGAGCCCCTCCCTGGCTATCAGCATGAGGGCCAGCTCGCTGTCGACGTAATTGCTGGAGAGCCCGCCGAGGCCTAGGGCCCCTCCAACCCCCTCCCTGTCGACGGAGCCGTTGTGGGCCAGCAGGTAGAGCCTCTCGCCGTCCACGCTTAGCGCCTCATAGGGGTGTGAGTAGGCTATGCCAACCTTTGACCTGTCCGAGGCGGCCCTGGCGTGCAGCACGACCACCTGCTCCCCTGAGGGCAGCTGAAGGGATCCGGGGTCCTTGAGGTCCTCAAATATTGGCCTTGCGCTCCTCCTGACCAACAGCCCATCACGCGAGTAGACGGCCATGCCCCACCCGTCACCGTGAACCTCGTCATACCTCAGCACGTCCCTCTGGGCCGCCCTGGCTAGGCAGGAGGCCAGCAGCCTGACCTCGCCGGGGGAGGACGATACAGCTCCCACCATCCTGCACATAGGGCTCCCGGGGATGGCAAGGCTGCGGGGCTCTTACGCTAAACGGCTCTTTTAGCGGCTCACCTGCAGCCGGGCCTCTTGCACCTGTAGACCTTCACCCCTCCCTTCATGTACTCGTCTATGTAGCCCATGCCCTCGAGCTTGGAGAGCCTCCTGTACATGGGCGTCTTGGGTATGCCCGTGTCCTTCATCAGGTCCGACGCCGTCGCCTCCCCTCCCCTCCTGGCCAGGGCGTCGAGTATGGCCCTGTCCCTGTCGTCGAGCGCGTTCTCAGGCCCGGCCGCCTCAGCCCTCCTAAGCCTCTTGCCAACCCTAAAGCCCAGGAGGAGGGCGATCACAACTATAGCAACAACCATTGCCGCTATCAGGTACGCCTCCGAGCTCGTCACGTGCCTGGGGGTCGTGGTGGCCGGCGGGCTCGTGGACGTGGTTAGCGTCGGAGTCGCCGTTGTCGTTGCCGGTGATAGCATGTAGCTCACGGAGACCTGGCCCTCGGGCAGCAGGAGCTCCGGGGAGCTGTCAATGTAGCTCACCTGTATGGGGAGCGGGCTCACCTGGACCGGGGCGGAGCCAGGAGGCATGACGAGCCAGCCCTCGCACGGCATGTAAAGCTGCGCCTGCCAGAGGTCGCCGCTCTTAGAGGTCGCCTGGAGCGTCAGGTAGCTCACGTTAACGACGCCGGGCTCGTCAACCGCCACCTCCAGGTCAGACCCATTGTAGCTTATGGGCAGGGGCGTCGTGCCGTTCTCTACAGCTTGGTATGCCACGGGGAGGGCGGCCGGGAGCACTATGAGCGCTGGGGCCTTAGTGACGTTGTAGGCCGCCCAGAGGCTCAGGTCGCCTGCCACGTCTATAGAGGCGCGCGACGAGTAGCAGACGGCCTGAGCCCTGGCCGCTGGAAGCAGGGCCAGCAGCAGTACTGCCAAGGCGGCGGCCGCAAGCCTCATAAGGGCAACCGGGAATGACGTATAAGGCCGGGCTCTTAAGCTTTAGAAACTCAACCTAGGTAAAAAGGTAACTACGTTGACCCTGCGGCTATCCTCACTGGCCGCAGCCGCCCCTCCTCTTGGCCTTCTGCTCCTGGGACATTAAGGCCACCCGCAATCCTTTTTATGGAACGGAATATAAGGTGAGGTACTGACGCTTAGCTTTGGCAAGGCCCGTAACTTAAATGCATAAATGCCTCTAGGCCAAAGCCTACGCGGGGTGCGGCTTGAAGTACTCAACCTACCTCATGGTTGGGGCCCTGCTGGTGGACCTGATAGTAGCTATAGTCTTCCTTGTGGTGGCCCTGGCCGTGGGAGGGCCCGCCCTCAGGCACGACTTTTACACTTTCTTTGGGGCCTTGATATTCATACTCATAGGCATGGGGGGCTCGCTAGGCCTAACCATGGCAGGCTACAGGAGGTCAATGTTAGCCGTCAGCGTCATATTCAATGTGGTGATGGCCTGGCTGCTGGTCCAGTCAAACCTTGACATGACAACGGAGATAGTGAGCCTGCTTATAGTGCTCATAAACCTGGCCATAACTGCTGTCGCCTATGCCTACATGAACAGCGGCAGGGAGGTGGCTTTGCCCGTCATAGGCGCCTAGGGCCTCATGTAGGCCTCGTCCTTCCCTGCTGGGCCCACGCGCCTCCAGCCCTCCCCCGGCCTGAAGTCGCTCACCCTCGGCACCAGGGTCACGAGCGAGTGCCTTGAGACCCTGGCTATCTCTGCCATAGCCGTGGCCGGTCGCTCCAGGAGGTTAACCACGGAGAAGGAGTAGGCGACGTCGAACTGCAGGTCCCTGAAGGGCAGAGCCTCAGCGTTGGCTATGAGGGCCGCACACCTGCCAGGGCAGAGGGCTGACATCCTCCTTACCGCGGCCAGGATCATGGAGCGGCTGACGTCAAGGCACACGAACTCATTAACGTTGTCCAGCAGGCCAGCGGACGCCATGTACTCCAGCAGGAGCCCGGTGCCGCAGCCCACGTCTATGACCCTGCCCCTGGGAGGCAGGAGCCTGAGGCCAACCTCGTACTTCTCAAGCTGCTCGTCTCCATAGAGCTCCTCGTAGGCCTCCGCGCCGTAGTCATACCTGGCGGCCAGCTCCCTGTCACCGACCAACTGCTACCTCCTCGGCCACCTGCCTGTCCTCTGGAGGTAGGCCTTAAGGTAAGGGGTCTCCAGCACCTTTTTATCGCTTAGGTACTCCATGAGCAGCCCGGGCGGCCTGGGCTGCCTCGGGGATACCCTTATGACCCTGGTAGGCGTGGCGATTATGTCAACTGGCACGTCGTAGGGCATGTGGGGGACCTCGCTGACCACCTGGACGTCGTGCACAGTGGTCGCTATGGGCGTGAAGTCGCTCACCTTCCCCATCTCCCTCAGCATGGCGTACTCGAGCTCGCTGTACCCCTCGCCCTTCCCCACCCTGAAGCCGTTAGGCGCGACGGCGACGGAGCCGACCACAATAAGATCTATGTTAGGCGCCGACTCGACGCCCACCCTCTCGCCTATCCTGGTGAAGCCGCTTATTGAGGACGCGTAGCCAGGGTCAACCCTGGAGGGGTCGAGGAGGTAGAACTGGCCTCTCAGCCTGGGCGTCGGCACCAGCACCAGCTTCCCCGCCCTCAGGGCCAGCTCCCTGACGGGCCTCTGGGGCGAGTCCGGGTTGACCTTGATCACCCTGGCCCTCCTGAACTCCTCAGTTGATGCTAGGTTCTCAGCGGCCCTCCTGGAGCCCACGAAGTTCGGTATCCTGCCGTGGACGGGCCTTGGAAACGAGGCCACGTTTGTCCTCTCCATGAGGTCCCATATCCTCTGCCTGAGCCTCTGCTTCTCCTCTACCTCCAAGGCTCCCAGCTCTCCTGGGGCTACGGGCCTGAGGCCTTTTAGCTGTCCCCCTCACCCTCCGCTGGGGACCTTGAGGCTCTGGTCGATAGACCCCTCTTACCTTGACTCAAAGGGCCTTACAGCCCTCTGGAGGGAGGGCCTCCTAGCACAGAGGGTGCTGATGGGACTAACCAGGGGTTACGTTAACCACCCGCAGCTGGTAAGGTTTAGGGCGACCAGCGACCCGGTGCTCTACATAGGCAGCTACCTTTACTATGTGTACCTTGAGGGCGCCAGGAGGGGCTACCGCTTCGACTTAAGCAGGGTAGTCAAGTATAGCACCTCCGTGGAAAGGCTCCCGGTCACGAGCGGGCAGCTGACCTATGAGTTCAGCCACCTCCTCAGGAAGCTGCTCGTCAGGGACCCGGGGAGGTACAGGGAGCTGGTGAACGTGAGGGACGTGAGGCCGCACCCGCTGTTTTACGTTGTCGAGGGCCCCGTGGAGCCCTGGGAGAGGGCAAAATAAAGAAAATAAATAAAAATAAAAAGAAGGAGCTAAAGAAAGGCCTAAGACTTAGGCTCCTCATGGGAGGGAATAGGTCGGGCAGACGTAGCTCATGTTTACGGAGTTCGTGGACGCGATGACCCAGGGCGGGTAGTAGCCGTCAAATGGCTTGCCCGAGAGGCCCAGGTAGCCGAGGCCCGCCTTGGCTGCTGAGTACCACTCGCTGCACTCCTCGTGCATCATTGAGGCGAACTGGCTGTTGTAGACAGGTATGTAGGGCTTCCCCACCTCCTGGAGGGCCAGGAGCTGCGATATCCACGTGCCAAAGACGTCAGCGAAGGTTCCCCCGTCGGGCATCCACCACACGAACTGGTCGGGAGGCGTCGATATGGCCTGCTCCCAGTCAACGTACCTAGAGGGCGCGAAGGACCACCACTTTGGCGAAGTGGCGTTCTTGTACATGGGCACTGCCTTCCAGGTGCCCCACGTGACCTGCCCCTGATATGACATGAAGAACTTAGCGAAGGTCACGCCCTCCTGCGTCGTCGGGAACCCAGCAGGCACCCCTATTGAGCCTATGGCTATCGCGTAGACCTCCTGGGTGCCTGGGAACGGCTCAGCCACAACCGTAACGTTGGGCCAGCTTATGTAGGGCTCGGTGGCAGGGTATATGGTTGTGTTGTCGTAGTCGTAGGCGTAGGGCGGCACCCAGTTGCCGTTGGCCTGGAACGCGACCTTGCCCTCTATCAGGTCGCTGAGGCCCTGGGTCCAGGTGAGGTCCTGCCAGCCTGGGTAGTCGTACGAGGTGAAGTTAAGGAAGAGGTCGTCAGTCTCGTTTATTATGTCCTGTATGGTGGAGTTGTCGAGGTTAACCACGCCGTACATGGTCTCCAGGTATACCCTGGTCCCTCCGACTGGCCCGAAGTTCTGGACCAGCAGGGACAGGTATATGTTGTTCCACAGCTCAAGCTGGTCCCAGCCTCCGTCGGCGCCAGGCACCATCCACGGGTAGACGCCGTGATTTGCAAGCTGCACAGTGTCGTAGATCAGCGTGCTCAGGTTAGTCGGCAGCGGCAGGTTGTACTCCCTGAGGAGCTTTATGTTGATGAATAGCAGCGCGCCCCTCTCAAGGTCTATGGGGGCTGAGGGCATGGTTCCGTTGTAGGCGCTGGCCTCGATAACGGCAGGTACTATGTTGTCCCAGAGGCCCTTCATGCTCATCATAATTGGGGTGAAGTTCACGAAGCTCTTGGCCCCCTCGGGCGCCGCGAGCACGTAGGAGGCTATCAGGGGGCCGGTGTCGGCCTGGAAGGCGGCGGGCGGCTTGCCGGCCGCCATCATGCCAAGCACCACAAACTTGGCGTTCGTGCCGCCCGCGCCGGGTATGACCTCGGGACTTATCACGTACTGCGGGTAAGCTTCCTCAAAGGCGTTAATGACGTGGTCCAGCGCTATCTTGCCCTCAGTGGCCCACCACGTGTAGAAGGTTATCGTTGTAACAGAGGTGGTCGTAGTTGATGTTGTAATGGGCGTGGTCACCGTGGGGCTCGTTATAGTGGTTGTTGTCACGTGATGCCTCGTCGACACGTAAGCCAGGTAGCCGCCGACAGCGGCGATAATAACAATAACTACTACTATGGCCGCTACAGCTGCCGTGCTTAAGGACCTCGAGCCCATTTTATTCACACCTCTGAACCATAGAGTTGGAAGTTAAAGAGCTTAACATGTATACACACATTTAGGCCTTATTAGGAGCGCCGCATGGCAAGTCTATATTAAAATGTCTGCAAAGCCGCTGTCGGTGGGAGGACAGTTGAATGCCGTTCGTTGGCTTGCAGCGGCAGTGATCGCTGTGGGCGTCGGCCTGGCAGCGTTCAAGGCTTTGAGGCCAGACTCGGCGGTGTTATCGTACCTGGCGGGGCTGACGGAGCTCGCCATAGGCAGGCTTGGCTACGCTGGCATCGCTGGCCTCATGGCCCTTGAGAGCGCCGCCGTGCCTGTGCCCAGCGAGGTTGTAGTTCCTCTGGCGTCACTCCACTTCAGGTCCATCCAGGGGCTCATCAGTGTTGTCCTGGCGTCGACGGCCGGCAACCTGTTGGGTTCGGCGGCGCTCTACTATGCTGCGAGGGAGGGCGGGAGGGAGCTCCTTTACAGGTACTCCTCAGCGCTAGGCGTAAGCAGGGAGGAGCTGAGGAGGGCCGAGGAGTTCTTCGCCAGCAGGGGAGGCCTGGCTGTGCTCATAGGAAGGATGCTGCCTGCCGTCAGGACCTACATATCCGCCCCTCCGGGGCTCTTCAGGATGGCCGCCGCGAGGTTCCTGGCATACACGCTTGCGGGCTCTGTGGCCTGGAACTCGCTCCTGGCGTGGCTGGGCTATAGCGTCGGCTACTCCATAATAACCTCACCATGGCTTGACTACGCCGGCGCCGCAGGGCTCGTGGCGTTAGGCCTTGCGATGCTCCTCAGGGCATGAATGCCCTGGCCGCGTTTGAATCCCTGCGCCAAAGGGCCTTAAGTGTCCGAGCGCAGAGCCATCAAACTGTTATGAATTTCAGCGATGAGGACTTTACACTTCTGCAGCTACATAACGGCTTAACGCGCAGGCCTCAAGGCTAGGCGCCTGAGGCGTTAAGGATTACTTTTAGGCCTGCGGCAGCGAGGGGCCTCAGCCAGGTAAAACTCGACGGGCATAATTAACCCCTGGCGAACAGTAGCTCGGGACTCCTCTTGAGGGAGGCGTCGCTCATAGGGGTTGAACTTCCTGAGGTTAAGAGGGGTGACGACCTGGCCTCGCTCATATGCTCCTCCGCCAGGCTCCAGGACCATGACGTGGTCGCGATAGCCAGCAAGGTGGTCTCGAAGGCCAAGGGCTACCTCCTCGACCTGAGCTCGGTGAGGCCGAGCGAGAAGGCATCAAGGATAGCGTCAGCCCTCGGCATGGACCCCAGGTGGGTTGAGCTCGTGCTCAGCCAGAGCGACGAGGTCCTGGGCGTCATACCTGTCAAGGAGCTCTACGACTCCGGCGTGCTGAGGCTCGAGGACGTGGCATACGATATGGACGCCGCCAGGAGGGCCCTTGAGAGGTTCCCCTACCTATTCATAGTTAGGCGCTCAGGCATGATATGGACTGACGCGGGCATTGACGCCTCAAACGTCCCAGGGGGCCTCTACGCTGTGCCGCCCCCGGACCCGGACGCCGAGGCCAGGGAGCTCTCCAATAACATAGCGTCCAGGTGCGGCGTCAGGGTTGCTGTTGTCCTCTGCGACACTGAGGTTAGCGTCGCGGGCGCCTCAACTGACAGGGCCATAGGATCCTACGGCATAAGGCCGGTTGACAGGGGCTTCGGCAAGCCTGACAGGAACGGCGTGCCCAAGTATGGCGGCGTTGACCATATAGCTAACGAGGTCTGCGCCTCCGCCGCCCTGCTGGCGAGGCAAACGAGCGAGTCAATACCTGTTGTCGTCGTGAGGGGCATAAGCTACGAGTGGTACGAGGGGGGCCTAAGGGACTTCTCCATGAGGCAGCCGGCTGAGGCGCTGAGGGCAGTGATAAGGGCCAGCCTGAGGGCGCTGGGCCCCGAGGCCCTGGCCAAGCTAGTAGGCGATGTCCTGCCATGAGCCCAGCTGTCCCGGCATTGAGCGTGCCAAGGCGTTACGCTTAGCACCGTATCAGCGAGTTTTCTCTTTGGTGTCGCCTGCGAGCGAAGGGCCCTCTGGGCGGCCTAATTGGAAGTTTCATAACCACTACTGTTGGAATAGCCACCATAGAAGGGTGAGGCCTTACTCCACCTCTTCCTCCGAGGAGGTTGCCCACAGCCCTCGCCGCATATGGCCCTAAACGGCCGTCTACTTTCTCTAGCCTGACGCCGGAGTGCCTCCGGGCTTGAGTACGTCACGCTGAGGGTCATGTTTTATATGGTGCGTACTAACAGCAGCTAACTAAGGCTGTAGCGGGGCCCGTAACATTCATGGAAGGTATGCTGAGCTTCCTCAGAGCCTTAAGCGGCCTCATCGGTGATTCCTTTCTCTTCTTAGGAAAAGCTTTTATCTCTCGTACGACTAATTTATACAGGGAGTAGCTTACGTTTGAAGGTTTTATAAAAAAGATGATGAATAGCTTTAATTTTAACGTTGAGCCCGTGGACGGCCTTGAGCTGCCGGAGCCCGACGGCCCCCTGCCCCTCTACGTGCACATGCCCTTCTGCCCCTTCATGTGCCCCTTCTGCGTGTTCTTCAGCGTCCCCTACAGGGAGGCCGAGGCCAGGACCTACGTCAAGTCATTGATGGCCGAGGTTGAGGGCCTCATGAGCCGCTGGGAAGGAGTTCGCTTCCCCGAGGTCTACGTAGGAGGGGGCACCCCCACCGTGCTAGCTGAGGGGGTCTGCGAGCTCCTTGACGTTATAAGGTCCTACCAGGGGTCTGTGGAGGCGTCAGTCGAGGGATCACCCTACGACATTGACGACGATAAGGTCTCCATGCTGACGTCCGCCGGGGTTACCAGGATCTCGCTGGGGGTCCAGTCCTTCTTCCCTGACAGGCTTGCCAGGCTTGGAAGGCCGAGGATAAGCTGTGACGCCATAACTTCAGCCGTGGAGGCCTGCTCCAGGGTGAGGACCGTCAACGTAGACATACTCTTCAACTACCCAGGGCAGGGGGAGAGGGAGCTCAGGGAGGAGCTCGAGGCCTTCTATGACAGCAGGGCCAACCAGCTGACCCTCTACCCCCTCATGCCGTCAATAAGGGGGCGGGCAACCGTATGCCCGTGCGGCGAGGAGAAGGAGAGGACCCTCTACAGGTCAGCGGTCAGCGAGGCCAGGAGGCTGGGCCTGACCCAGATTACGGCCTGGTGTTTCTCCAAGTCACCCAGCGGCCTCAAGGACGAGTACATAGTTGACTCAGACCTCTTCGTTGGGGCTGGGGCGGGGGCCATGAGCCACCTTGAGGGGCTCTTCAGCGCCAACACCTTCAACATATCCAGGTACGAGCGCCTCGTGGTCAAGGGAAGGCCGGCAGTCAGCCTTGTCAGGAGGCTCAGCAGGGAAGAGGAGGAAAGGCTTTACGCGCTTTACGGCCTCTACGGCCTCAGGCTCGACAAGGAGGGCTTCAGGAGGAGGTTCGGGAGGAGCGTCTACAGGGCAATGCCTAAGGAGCTGCTCTTAATGGAGCTGCTCGGGCTTGTCAGGGACGCGGGGAGAAGCATTATGCCAACCAGCAGGGGGCTCTACACGGTTAGCCTCCTCATGAAGCTCTTCTACATTAAGGTGTCCCACATAAGGGCTGCGGCTATAAGGGCGGGCCTCTGAGCAGCGCTAGGATTGCCTGAGTTGCTGGGGCCTGCCACGGACATCGCCTTAGCGCTGCTGAGCTCCGCCGGCTGCGTGCCGCTGGGCGAGGTAGTTTCAAGGACGGGGCTCGGCGGCGACGTCGTCCAGGGATACCTTAGCCGCTTGGAGGAGCTCGGCGGCCTGAGCGTTGACGGCGACTCCATCTGCCCCCTCAACAGGGCGCTCCTGGCCGCCGCGGCAGTGAGGCTTGGCGCTGACCCTGAGGCCGTGTCTAGGCTCCTCAGCTGGAGGGACTTTGAGGGGCTTGTGGCGGAGGCCCTCAGCGAGGCCGGCCTCAGGGTATGGAGGAACCTGAGGGTCCCGGGCAGGGGCGGCCTCGAGGTCGACGTGCTTGGCCTCGGCGGCGACAGCGGCGTCGTGGTGGACTGCAAGAGGTGGTCCTACAGGTCAAGCTCGCCCTCAAGGATAGCCGAGGCCGCCTCAAGGCACGTTGAGAGGGTCAGGAGGCTCATAGCCCTCTGGGAGCGCCTGGGCCTTCCAAGCGCCCCGAGGAGGCTGCTGCCGGCCCTGGTGGTGCTCAGGGAGGACCTCCCTAAGGTAGTCAACGGGGTCGCCGTGGTGCCGGTGCTACAGCTCAGCGGCTTCACCAGGGAGCTTGAGGCCCTGGTGGACGAGCTGGGCATTGACAGGAAGGAGTACAAACATTCCTACCCTTCGGGGCAGGCCAGTATTTGAAGCCAGGCAACCCCGAGAAGCGCCTCGGGCCGCTGAAACGGCGCACGGCGAAAGGCCTGAAGGCATTCCACCTCAACGGTCAGCGCGTTCACCTAATGCAATAAGTGTCGCACCAAGGAGCGATGGGCGAGGGTGCGCCGACCAGGATCGCGGAGAGCTCATGGATCCTGAACTGCTGGCCTCCCTGCCCACGGCCTGCGGCTAGACGTTGCGACTGTAACTAAGGCCATGCGTTAAGGCTTCCATGATTATAATCCTTATAAATAATCTGTCAATCACTGCGCTCACGGTAGGTTAGCTTGAGGACCGAGGTCAGGGGCGGCCTAGTCGTTACTGACGGCTCCTTCAGGTTCCTGCTCGGGGTCAACTACTGGCCGAGGAAGACCAACATAAGGATGTGGAGGGACTGGGACGAGGCCGCAGTGCTAGATGACATAAACTCCATGAAGTCCATAGGGGTCAGGGCTGTGAGGCTGTTCCTCCTCGACCAGGACTTCGTGAGCTCCAGCGGCGACGTCAACGGTCAACAGCTTGAGAGGCTCAGGTGGCTCCTTGACAGGCTCGGCGACAACAACATCGCAGGCTTCGTGACCCTGATGGTTGGCCACATGAGCGGCAGGAACTGGGGGATACCGTGGGCCCCCGACAACGACATATACTCGCCCAGGGCCGTGGAGGGCGCCGCGGCGTTCGCCAGGCAGGTGGCAGAGAAGGTCAGGGACAGCGGGGGGCTTGGAGGCTGGATACTGAGCAACGAGATGAGCCTTGTGAGGCGGGCCTCGAGGCCTGAGGAGGAGCTGACCCTGCTCAGGGCCGTGAGGCAGGCCATAAGCTCAGCCGACGGCAACCACGTCTTCAGCTCGGGCGACGTGCCTGACAGCTACGGCCAGACCCCCCACTTGGTCAGGGGGGTGACGGACTACGTGGGACCTCACCTGTACCTCTACGACGGCGACCCCGTCAGGCACGGCTACCTATACTCGGGCATGCTTGAGCTGTTCTCCGACGACGGCCAGAGCCCGGTCATACTTGAGGAGTTCGGCTTCAGCAGCCTCCAGTACTCTGAGGCGGACAGGGCCGCCTTCATATACGAGGTGCTTTACTCGGCCCTAGCCCACAGGGCCTCTGGCGCCTTCGTGTGGTGCTTCTCCGACTTCCCAGACGAGGCCGACATGCCCTACCTCTGGAGGCCCCTCGAGCTTGGCTTCGGCCTATTTGACAGGGACGGAAGGCCTAAGCCATCAGCTGAGAGCTTCAGGAGGTTCTCCAGGGAGCTTGAGGCCCTTGAGGGCCTCGGGCTCGAGGGCCTCAGGAGGACCTCCAAGGCCTTGGTGGTGGCGCCCTTCTACGTGTTCGGCGAGTACCAGTTCGCCGACTACAGGAGGTGGCTTGGGGGCCTGCTCCAGGCGGCCAGGCCGACGCTAGTGGCTCACCAGCTGCTGACCATGGCTGGGGCCCAGGCCTCCATAAGGTACGAGCCCGAGCTTAAGGAGGACGACCCTAGGAAGCTCGTGGTTTTCCCCTCTACCATAGGCGGGCTCACGGTAACCTGGAGGAGGCTGCTCAGGCTGGCCGAGGGCGGGAGGCTGGTCTACGCGTCCCTTCTCAGGGGCCTCGGGCAGGCGGCGTTCATGCATGAGTCCGCCACGCACCTCTGGGGCGAGCTCTTCGGCGTGGAGCCGTCGCTGAGGGCGGGCTCCCCAGGGGTGAGGCTGGAGGGCGCGGTCAGGCTGAGGCTGGAGGTCGACCTTGGCGACCTCAGGGCAGGGCATGAGGTCCCAGTGGCCCTTCAGCAGCCCCTGCTGACGTATGACGTCAGGCCTGTCGACGCTGAGGTCATAGCTACCGCCAACGACAGGCCCGTGGCGTTCATGGCAAGGAGGGGGGCCGGAAGGGTGGTCCTCTCGCTGCTCCCGCTTGAGGCGGTGCTTGCCGACCTGTATTATGTGGACGACTGGTCGCCCTACGCGGCCCTGTACAGGGCCCTCGCGGTCCAGGCCGGGGTTGAGCTTGCCGCCAGCGACGACCCGAGGGTTGAGGTCCAGGTGCTGAGCGACGGCAGCAGGGGGCTCGCCTTCATGATAAGCCACTGGCCTGGCGAGCTGACCGCCTCGCTGCCGGTTAAGGGCGACCTGGTGGCAGGCAACTCGCAGGTGAAGGAGGGGAGGGCGGTGATGCCGCCCAGGGGCGTGGCCGTGATAAGGTTTTGAGCGATATAAGTTATTTACCCTCATGGCTCACGGTTTCCATGAGACGCCTTGGATCGCGTGTCCAGGGACATATACATACTTGGCGCCGTGAGGACCCTCAGGAGCTTCAGCTTCGGCTACGTAGCCTTCCTGCTTCCGCTCTACCTTAAACACGTGGGCTTCTCCTATGAGATGATAGGCCTCTACACACTCATAGCTACCATAAGCAGCGCTGTCCTGACCCTCGTGAGCGGGTGGCTCGGCGATCTCTACAGCAGGAGGAAGGCCCTGGCCATAATGTCCCTGCTGCCCGCGGGCACCTACGCGGCGGTGCTCTTAACCAAGAACCACGCGGTGCTCATGGCCTCGGCTGCCTTTGGGCTCACCATGAGCCCCATGGGCGGGGGCTCGGGCGGCGGCCCAGTGGCGCCCCTCCAGACGGCCATGGTGGCCAGCAGGGTGAGCCAGGAGGCCAGGACGAGGATCTACTCATACTTAATGATGGCAGCCATAGTCTCAGCCCTGGCAGGCTCGGCCTTCTCAGGGACCGTCATGAGACTCTCGCAGGCCTACTACCTTGAGCTCTTCATGATAGCGCTGCTGATAACCGTGAGCACGGCCGCCCTAGTGCTGCTTGTCTCGGAGGAGCCGGACAGGTCGCAGAGGCCCTCCAGCGCCGTCCCCAGGAGGTCGGCCAGGAACATAGGCAAGGTCTCGCTCGCCGGCCTCTTCGGCAGCCTTGGCCTTGGAATGGTCATGTCGCTGCTCCCCGTCTACTTCAAGGAGCTGGGAGCTAACGACTTCCAGGTGTCATTGATATACGACGCTTCTTACGCGGCCGCCGCGGTGGGCGCCCTCATCGCGCCTCTGGCCGAGAAGGCTATGGGGCCCGTGAGGTCGATACTGATACTCAGGGGGCTTGGCTCGGCGCTGTTGGCCGCAATACCCCTCTCAAGGCCCCTCGCCCTGGCAGGGGCCATATATGCCCTGAGGACTGGGCTCTACCAGGCCGCCCTGCCGATAAGGCAGAACGTGAGCATGGAGCTCTACGACCCCTCGGAGAGGTCAAGGGGGCTCAGCATAACTGGCGTTTTCAGGAGGCTTCCATACGGCGCGGCAGCTGCCGTTGGCTCTGTGTTATTCCAGGTTGGCGCTTTTGTCGTCGTGTTTTCGGCGGCCGCTGGGATATCACTGCTCGACCCGGTGCTATACTACGCCTTCTTTAGCTACTTCGACAGGAGAGGCAAGGCCTTTAAGGCCCGGGCGGAGAGGTAAAGTGGTGATTATATGAACGCCGCGGCCTGGTTCCTCATAGGCTTCCTAATAATACTTGTGGGCATGTTCATAATAATGGCGGCAGGCATCTACGAGGCCTACAGGCAGTCCTCCCAGGCCAAGGGTCAGGTGCAGGCCGGCGGCGTGGTTATGATAGGCCCCATACCCATAGTGTTTGGCACCTCGTGGAAGATGGCGATAATAGCTATGATCCTGGCGGTGGTGCTCATAGTGATATCGGTAGTGCTGATGCTGCTGGCCAGGGGCATGACCATACCTAAGGCGGAGTCGCTGGCGGCCCTGCTCCTGAGGCCCACTTGAAAATAACAGCTTAAGCTTAAGCCCACCGGCCGGCAGAGCCCCCTGGGCGACTGGCTCTGAGCGTTAAGGTAATATCATTAGTCCTCCTAGCGCTCCTAGCCGCGGCCACCATTCTGCCAGTTAGCTACGTCAAGGCAGTGGGCGAGCCCGCCAGCCCTAACGGCCTGCTTAACTACATGATAGGAGGACTGAGGGGCTTCAAGTATGTAGGCCCCCTTCCAGGAAATGTTAATGTTGTAGGTGTCCTCTACGTGCCTCTCAGGGACGTGCCCCTGATATTCTACTACGCCCAGGCGGTGGGCGACCCAGGCTCGCCGCTCTACCGCAGGTTCCTGACACCGTCCCAGGCTGAGTCCATGTTCGTGCCTGAGGCCCAGGTGGAGCGGGCCGTAGGCTACCTGAGGTCGAGGGGCCTCAGGGTCATTGCGGTGGCGGGCTCAATGGTCGTCTTCAGCGGCCCCGCGTCGCTGGTCGAGGGGGCCCTCGGCGTCTCCCTGGGGCTCTTCAGCAACGGCACCTCAAGCTACTACGCGGTGACCGGATACAGGGGCGGGCTTCCATGGCCCCTCCCTTACATATCTAATATTACAGGAATAGTGCTGGGCACCCCCAAGTTCCTGGTAACTGCTCAGAACTTGATTAGGCTCAGGTCCCTCTACGACGTCAACGTCTCATACCCTGAGGAGGTGTACCCCATGACCTCGCTTGCCGAGGCCTACAACGCCACATACCTCTACTCGCTTGGCGATGAGGGCCAGGGAGTCAACGTTGGAATAGTAGACTTCTACGGTGACCCGACGCTGCTCCAGGACATAGCTTATTACGACTCCCTCTTGGGCCTCCCGCCCGCCAACATAACCGTGGTCCCCATAGGGCCGTACAACCCCAACCTGGGCGTGCTCACCGGCTGGGACGTGGAGATAGACCTTGACGTTGAGGCTGTGCACTCGGTGGCCCCGAGGGCCCACATATACCTGTACGTGGCCGGGGGAGCCCTCCCCCTGTCTACCATAATAGCCTACATAGACCAGCACGACAACGTATCCATAGTGAGCCAGAGCTTCGGCATACCTGAGTCGGTGTTCTCATACTATGGCTTCAGCTTCTACTACTACAATATTTACCTTAGCGACGTCTACTACGCGCTTGGGGCTGCGGAGGGAATAACCTTCCTCGCGGCGAGCGGCGACGGCGGCGGCATGGGGTACAGCGCTGGGCCAGTTGGGGACGTGAACTACCCAGCCTCGTCGCCCTGGGTGCTCTCCGTTGGGGGCACGACGACCTACATTAGCGGAAACTCAAGCGTCCAGACGGCCTGGTCCTCGGCCGGCTTCGTGCCGTACATGCAGAACGTGGGAGGCTCCACGGGAGGTTACAGCGCATATGAGCCCATGCCCTGGTGGCAGCAGGGCGTGGCCCCGAGCCCCCCTCAGGGGTTCCCACACGGGAGGGCTGTCCCTGACGTCTCTGCCAACGCTAACATTTTCCCGGGAGCCCTAATGGTTACTGAGGACAACGAGACCGTCCTGGCCGGCGGCACGAGCGAGGCCGTCCAGCTGGTTGCGGGCCTCCTGGCCCTGGTTGAGGGCTACGTGGGCCACAGGCTGGGCCTCATAGCTCCCACGCTCTACAGCCTTTACTTAAACCAGTCGACCAGGAACGCGTTCATACCGGTGACGTTTGGCTATAACATACCCTGGGTCGCGTCCAACGGCTACAACTTAGTCACAGGGCTCGGGGCGATCAACGCGGGCAACCTGGCCCTCTACCTCTCAGGGCTCCACGGACAGGGCCTCTCCATAAAGGTGATCCCGAGCAACGCGTCCCAGTTCATAGAGCCTGGCTCTACTATCAACGTGAGCGCTAAGATAACTTACAGGGGCTCCAAGGTTGTCAACGGCTCCTTCGTGGCAGGCCTGGAGCTCATGAGCGGGACCGTGGCCGAGGAGCCCATGCACTTTAACTCCACCACAGGGCTCTGGGAGGCGTCCCTCCACGTGCCCCTTAACTCCTCAGGCCCTGCCTTAATAGAGGTCAGCGGCAGCTACAACGGCTCCCAGGCCTCATGCGCAGTTGAGGACTTCGTGGGCTACTTCGGGGCCATGTCGCTCCCGACACCCATGTACCCGTACATGCCGTACCTGGGCGTGCCGCTGGCGGCCTTCGCCACGTCGCCCACGGGGGCCCCTGGAAACGTCAGTATGAAGGTTGAGATCCTCAGGTATAACCCACTCAACAACACCTACACGGAGGTCTACTCGCAGCCCATAACGCTGGGGACCTCGAGCATAAACTTCACGGCCCCGCCGGGCTACTACATAGTCAAGTTATCCGGTCAGGCCTACGGCATGACGCCCATATACATGGGCGACCTCATGCAGCTCTTCATCCTGCTCCCCCAGGTGCTCTCAATGCCTGGCGCCGTGCCTGAGGGAGGCTATATAATGGTTGAAGGGATTCCCGTACCTCCAATAGAGACCGCGGCCCTTGTGTCCTCTCAGACGGGGCTTGACCTCTTCGACGCCATACTCTACGGCTCCAACGTCACGGTAAGCATTGTGGGCCCTGGGGGCGGCGAGGAGGCCTCCTCCCAGGTGCCCCTGACGGACTCGGGCCTCTACTACGGCTTCCTCCAGGTGCCCAGGCAGGCCCAGCCAGGCTACTACTGGGTGCTGCTCAACGCCTCATACAACTCCACCACGCTGGGCGGCCTGGTCAAGGGCTACGGCGTCGACATGATCTACGTGGGGCAGCCCCTGAGCGCCCAGGTAGCAGTGCTCCCGCCCATAGTTGAGGGGGGCGGGAGGGTATCCATAGAGGCCAGGATCACGTACCAGAACGGGACCCCCGTCAGGTACGGCCTGTTCTCCGCCACCATAGTCCCGGCCAGCCTCGCGCAGCTCTATGAGAACGCGAGCAGGCAGGTGGAGGTGCCCCTTTACTACAACTCGACCCTCGGCCTCTGGGTGGGCCAGGCGTACCTTCCAGGGCCGAGCTCCATAGGCAACGTGAGCCCCTTCGAGGTGGGCAAGGGCGAGGAGTGGTACATAATAGTCACTGGGGTCAGCCCCTTTGGCAACGTGCTGACCTACTCACAGGCCTCAGTCATAGAGGGCAGGGTGGCGTACTACGCCAACGAGGCCCTAACCTTCCCCTTTGAGACCACGGGCGCCATGTTTAACAACGTCACCATAGAGGGCTACAGGGGCAACGTGAGCTGGAGCTACTTTGAGGGCGTTAACTCCATACGCAACAGCAGCCTTGGCCTTGAGTTCGACGACGTGGAGGGGGAGCTCATAATATATGACAGCGTGGTCACTATGAGCTACGTCAGCGCCAACGAGGTTGTGCTGATAGACAGCAGGCTCTACCTCAGGTACTCGAGCGTGGGCAAGCTGATACTTGGGCCGGGCTCTAACTACACCTCTAGCTACTCAACCATAGGCTCCGTGGGCGGTCAGTACCAGATAGCAAGGATAGCTGGTTGGACCCTGCAGCGCTCCATATCTCTGCCATCCTCAAGGCCCTACATAGCCTCGATACAGCAGGCCCAGGTAGCCCAAATCCATGAGGGAAGGGTCAGGTCCCTGGAGGGCTACAGGAACCTTGCCGTGGCCGCGGCGCTGGGGATTCTTATAGTGGCCGTCGTGCTCCTCCTGATGAGCCGCGCTAGCCGCTCACGTTGAAGTAGAGCTGGTTGAACAGGCCAGAGTAGTAGAAGCTCCTGGAGCTCACATTGTAATAGTAGAGCAGTAGCAGCAGCTTGTACTGCCCTGGCCTCGCGGGGGCCCTCAGCACCACTGGCGCCGTCGCGTTGTGGCCTGACGGTATAACAATATAGATGTCGTAGCTGTTTATGGACTCGTTTAAGGAGGAGGGCTCCGGGGGCAGCGAGGAGTTCAGGACCCCGACCCTGACCTGGTAGAGCATGACGTCGTTCATCTCGTTCTTTATTAACACGTAGAGCGTGGTGCTAGTATTAGGCAGGAGCACCTGGGGGTAGTCACCTATCTCCAGCTGGCTGTTGAGGAGGGCTATGACGCTGAAGGGGCCAGGCCTCCAGTAGAGCTGGGCCAGCGTGACGCCCGAGAGGCCTATAGCGAGCACTATGAAAAGCCCAGCCACGTAGAGCGGGAACCTCTCGGGGCCGGCCTTGCTCGGCCTAGCCTCCCTCCTCGGCCCCTCCCTCAGGATTACCTTGTAGTTCCTGTGCGCGTACATCCAGAGCCTCCACGTCAGCCTCCTGCCGTACCTTACTGAGGCAAAGGCGCCGAGCAATAGGGCTACGACAGATGCTATGACGGAGCCCATAAGCCTCCAGAAGCTCGCCCTGGCCCTTGCAAGGATAAGGGGTCCCTGAGACTCAAGGGCCTTAGCGGTTGAAGCCAGCGAGCTGCACACAGCGCTATTTGCATATGATGCGTTAACCATGAGCTCGTTGAGCTCGTTGACATAGCTCATGTTGACGAAGAGGTAGTTATGGTACGCCCTCTCAGCGTAGGCGAAGGCGGCCTCGCCATCTGCTATTGCAGGCCCGCACTCCGCCATGGCTGGGGCCACGGCTATTGCTGCCACCAGCAGAAGGGCGGCGGCCACAGCAAGGGCTCTCAACCTGCCTCCCGCCTCGGCCAGGAGAGAAGCATGTTATAAAAACGAAGCAGCCAATGATGTAGGAGGGAAGGCGTTGAGCGACCATGACTCCTTGACGCCCAGACCCTCCTCACTGCGACCCTGCCCTTCCTTTTATTTAGCTGCTGGGCGAGCCGTGCCGGAAGCCATCATAAGGTCTGCTTAAGCCTCGTTAGGCGCCCGAACCTCCATGCCGTGGCTAAAGGGTTTCTTTCTCCGGAGGCGGGTGAAGGTCAGCGGCCAACGGCCATTTAATGTAAAGCCTCAGCCATGGGAAAGCCGTAAAAGCGGTCAGGCCTCGGCCTCCCTATTGTAAATCATAAAGGCCAGGGCCGCCGGCACCACTGCCCACGCAGCTGAAGAGACAGCAGCGTAGAGGTAGCTGACGCTGAAGATGGAGGTTCTCAGGTAGTTCGCAAGTATTGAGCTCGCCGAGCTCAGAGGAGTCAGGTACAGGGGCCAGCTGGAGTTCAGTATGAACGACAGCACCTCGCCCACGTTAAAGAGGTAGAGCAGCAGGTACAGGACAATTGCTATAACCAGGAACGACCTCCTGGTGAGCACCGCCACTAGGTACAGCAGTGAGTAGAAGCCAGCAAGGTCAGTGAGCAGGGACGCAAAGGCCACCAGGGCCACGGCGGCCCTGAACTGCAGCCCATAGAACGCCGAGGCGCTGGCCGTCACAGCAAGGGCCGTCACAAGGGACGAGAGAACGAGCGCCACCAGCCCGCCCGTGTACCTTGACGTTATCAGCTGAAGCTTGGTCAGCGGCCTCGCTAGTATGAACTCTATTGCCCCGGTGGACCTGTGCCTGGCGAACAGGTCGTTAACTAGGAACAGCCCTGCGAGCGGGAAGAACTCAGCGAAGACGTCCAGGGCCTCGCTCAGCGCCTGCGACCTTAGGCTGCTCACCATAAGCTGTGGCACGTTGATCGCTGCGGAGACCAGCAGCTCGCCGGTGCTGTTCGAGGCAGAGAGGCCCACCCTCAGGATCGGCTTATTAATGTCAAGCCTTACCCTGACCTGGTGCACGCCTGGCCCAAAGGCTCCCACGTAGGTCCAGCTGAAGTTGCTGTTGAACCTGGCCTGCTGGGCTACGTAGAGGCTGTACATGCTAGGGTATGACGTGTTGGGGACCGCGAATACAAGCGTGGCCTGCCTGGACGCCAGATTAAAGTTAGTGACAGCGACGGGCGTTATGTCAACGCTCCTGTTGGAGCCGTCTATCAGGGCGTACATGTAAGTGACCCTCACGCCAGGCGCTAGCCTCAGGTAGCCCGAGGAGTTGGTCCTGGCCACTACGGCGAGCGCCCGCCCGGTGGTAACGTTGATGGCCCCGTAGTAAACCGTGACCCCTCCGAGCGGGCCTGAGTTTGAGAGCAGGAGGCCGAGCTCACCGCCCGGGGAGCTCGACACTGGCGAGGCCACGACAAAGTGGTACTCGGTTACGCCGCTCTGGGCCGCGACCAGCCTGCTGAAGGCGTAGCCCAGGCCCACGCCCGCGGCTATCAGGCCCACCAGGAGAATTATGAGCATCCTGTTTAGCGTTGACCTCCTCACGTCATAGATGAAGGTGCCCCTCACTGCCCCTCGCCTCCTATCAGCCTGAAGAAGTAGTCCTCAAGGCCTCCTACCTGCGTCAGCTCCCTGACCCTGTAGCCCGACCTAACGAGTTCAGCGTTGACGTCCTGTGGCAGGGCGCCGACAACCTCAAAGGAGCTGGGACCCAGCTTAACTACCCTGCCAAGCCTCGACAGGACGTCGGGCAGCTTCTCATCGGGATTCTCAACTGTTACCTTGACCCCGGAGCTGGCCTCAGCCAACACCTCTTCCATCCCCTTCACGGCTATTATCCTGCCCCTGTGTATGAAGACCACCTTGCCAGCCACGTTCTGAACCTCGCTGAGTATGTGCGACGAGAAGAGCACGGCCTTCCCTCCCTTCCTGGCCTCAACCGCAAACTGCCTGAAGAACGCTATGCCCTGGGGGTCCAGCCCGTTCAGCACCTCGTCGAACAGGTAGTTAGTGGGGTCTGATATCATGGAGGCCGTCAGGGCAAACCTCTTCTTCATTCCCTGGGAGTACTCCCTAAGCCTCCTGTGCTCGGCCCCCTTGAGGCCGACCTCTGAGAGCAGCCTCTCAGCCAGCTCATCGGCCTGCCTGCCGGTTATCCCATAGTACCCGGCAAGGTAGACCAGGTAGTCCTTGGCCCTGAACTCCTCCTCAAAGGCCGGCAGCTCAGGCACCCACCCAACCCTCATGGAGGCCTTGACCTTGTCCTTGAACATGTCTATGCCGTCCACGAGCACTAGACCAGACGTGGGCCTGAGGACGCCGGCCGAAATCTTAATTGTGGTGGTCTTGCCGGCCCCGTTGACCCCCACGAAGCCGACTATCTCGCCGTTGTTAACCCTGAAGGACACGCCATCAAGGGCCTTCAGCTTTCCATAGTACTTGGTCACGTCCCTCAGCTCTAGCAAGCTAAGCGCCTCACTAGACTTGAAAAGTGACTACTATTAAAAAGGTGCTCACTGTAAGGTGCCTGCAGGGGTCCACCTCAACTGGGGTGCAGAAAATGACCGTCAGCCAAAAGTGACTTTAGCGATAAATTACAAAAAAGCGGAAGCCCTTCACTCGCCTATGGCTCCCTTGATGCCAAGCTTCTCCTTTATCGCCGCCTGGGCCGCGGCCAGCCTGGCCACGGGCACCCTGAACGGCGAGGCGCTCACGTAGTCAACGCCAGCGCCGTGGAAGAAGTTGATTGACGCCGGGTCGCCGCCGTGCTCGCCGCAGACGCCAACCTCAAGCTTGGGGTTGGCCTCCTTGCCCTCCTTAGTGGCTATCTGCACCAGCCTCCCCACGCCGGCGACGTCAACGGTGTCGAAGGGGTCGTTGGCCAGTATGCCCTTCTCCAGGTACTGGTTCATGAACTTGTTCTCAACGTCGTCCCTGCTGAAGCTGAAGGTTGCCTGGGTCAGGTCGTTGGTTCCGAAGCTGAAGAAGTCCACCTCCTTGGCTATCTCGCTGGCCGTCAGGGCAGCCCTGACGGTCTCTATCATGGTGCCTATCTTCACGTTGAGCTTGACGCCGTACTCCTTCTCAACATCATTAAGAGCTGGCAGTATGGCGTTGTTCTTGACGTACCTTATCTCGTTCACGTCTGAGACCTGCGGCACCATTATCTCAAGCACGGGGTGCTTGCCCTCCTTTATGAGCTCCGCCGCCGCCTCAGCCATCGCCCTGGTCAGGTAGTAGTAGATGACTGGGTAGGTGACGCCTACCCTGACTCCCCTGTGTCCCATCATTGGGTTGGCCTCCTGCAGCGCCTTGACCCTGTTGTAGAGGTCCTGGAGCTCAGCTATCTTCTGGTCAAGCTCCTTCACCTTCGCAGCGTCGCCGGAGGCCTGGGCCTTCTCCCTCTGCTCCCTGAGGTCATAGATCTGAGTTAGCAGCTCCTCGCCTGAGGGCAGGAACTCGTGGAGCGGCGGGTCTATGAGCCTTATTACTACAGGCTTGCCGTCCATTATGTCCAGCATCTCCTTGAAGTCAGGCTTTATCATATCCGCGAGCTCCTTCATGTGAACCTCCCTCTCCTTGTCGTCAGCGGCCAGTATGACTCTCCTCAGGGCCTCAAGCCTCTCCGGCTTCCTGAACATCCTCTCTATCCTAAGCAGCCCTATCCCCTCGGCGCCGAACTTCTTGGCCATCATGGCGTCCTCGGGCACGTCGGCGTTGGCCCTGACGCCCAGCTTCCTCTCCTCGTCAGCCCACTTCAGCAGCTCGTCAAGCCACCCTCCGAGCTCAGGAGTCACCGTCGGCAGCTCGCCGAGGTAGACCGAGCCGCTGTTGCCGTCTATGGTTATCCAGTCGCCCTCCTTCACTGTAATCCCGTTCACCGTGAACGTCTTGGACTCGTAGTCTATCTTTATGGCCTCAGCCCCCACGACGGCCGGCTTGCCTATGGCCCTGGCCACTATGGCCGCGTGCGACGTCATGCCTCCCCTGGAGGTCAGCACTCCCTGGGCCGCGTAGAAGCCGTGGACGTCATCTGGCTTGGTCTCAACCCTGACCAGTATGACCTTCTTGCCCTGCTTGGCCCACTCGACGGCGTCGTCAGGGCTAAAGACCACCTGCCCGCTGGCTGCCCCAGGCGAGGCGGGCAGGCCCTTGGCTATCGGCGTGGCCTTGACCTTGGGGTCTATGGTTGGGTAGAGCAGCCTCCTCACCTGCTCTGGGTCAACCTTGAGCAGCGCCTCCTCCTTGGTCAGCAGGCCCTCCTTCACCATCTCAACTGCCGTCCTGACCCTGGCCAGCGGGGTCATCTTAGCGGGCCTGTTCTGCAGGAAGTACAGCTTGCCCCTCTCGACGGTGAACTCTATGTCCATGACGTCCTTGTTCACCTGCTCGAGCTTCTTGCCGGCCTCTATTAGCTGGTTATAGACGTCAGGCATCCTCTTCTTGAGCTCGTCAAGGCCCAGCGGGGTCCTTATGCCTGCTACCACGTCCTCGCCCTGGGCGTTGGGCAGGAACTCGCCGTACGGCCTGTTCTCGCCGGTGGACTGGTCCCTGGTGAAGTAGACGCCGGTGCCTGAGTCCCAGCCCATGTTGCCGAACACCATCGTGACCACGTTCACTGCGGTGCAGTCGGCCATGTCAGGGGTTATGTTGTTGGCTATCCTGTAGAATATGGCCCTCGGGTTCATCCATGACCTGAACACGGCCCTTATGGCCAGCTCCAGCTGCACGTACGGGTCCTGCGGGAACTCGCCCCACATCTTCCTTACGAGGTCCTTGTACTCGTTCACCAGCTCCTTTATGAGCTCCAGCGAGCGCGCCCACAGCCTTGGCGCTATGTCCCTAGGCGGCTGGGCGTCAAGCCTTGGCGTGTACTCCGGGTAAATCTTCCTTATGGCGTCAAGCTCGTCCTTGTAAGTGGTCTCCGCCTCCCTGGCGAACTGCTCGCTCTTCCTGTCAAACGCATCATTGAACGGCTTCTCGTCGAGCGCCAGCACTATCCTGGCGAACATCTGGATGAACCTCCTGTATGCGTCGTAGGCGAACCACTCGTTGTTAGTAGCCTTGGCAAGGGCCTGGACGCTGTTGTCGTTAAGTCCTAGGTTAAGCACGGTGTCCATCATGCCGGGCATTGAGAGCGCCGCCCCTGACCTCACGGAGACCAGGAGCGGTATGCCCTCGGCCGCGCCGAACTTCTTGCCCGTCCTCCTCTCCAGCTCCTGCATGTGCTCCCTGACGTCGTCCATTAGGCCCGCGGGCAGGTCACACTGGTCTATCAGGGCCCATATCTTCTTTATTATCTCGTCCCTCACCGCGGGCGGCGGGTTGCCCCTGAGCTGCCTCTCAAGCTCGTCCATCTCGGCCTTCTTAGAGGAGTAGAACTTGCGGCAGGCCTCGGTGGTTATTATGAAGCCTGGGGGCACTGGGAGGCCTATCTGGGTCATCTGGGCCAGCGAGGCGCCCTTGCCTCCCAGGAGCTTCTTGTCCTTCCAGTCAGCCTCCTCGAACCATAGGACCAGCCCTGTCCTTGCCAACTTATCCCACTTCCTGTGCTGCGCTGTATAAAGCTTCTTATAAAAGCTTAGCTTTCATATAGTTAAATATAAAGTTCCTGAAAAATAAACGCGGCTAAACTGTACGCCCACGCAGGCCGCCGAGGACAGGGGGCAGGAGCGAGACGAAGTCGCCCTCCGAGAGCCTCAGGTTGTCCGCCTCCGAGAGTTTGACGGACCTGCCGTTGACCAGGACGAGCAGCCTGTCGCCCAGGGCCTCGAGGAGCCTCCTGCCGTGGGCCTTCTCTATGTAGGTCAGCAGGTCGGACAGCGTGGAGCCCTCCTGGAGCTCCACGGTCTCCTTGCTGACCCCGGCCATGGAGGCAAGCTCGCCGCCGTACATAACGTTAACCTTCAATTCCAGGCCCCGCCGCCAGTGGTAGCCAAGGGATAAGGGCTTTAGCCAGTATACTCCTTGTGCACACAGATTTGAAAGTACAAAGGTTTTTATGCACAAATTCTGACCGTGAGGTTCAGTGGGCAACTTGAGCGTAGCGCAGGCAGAGAGGAAGCGCGCGATCAGGGCAGTTCCAAGGCTTAAGAGGGGCGTGGTGGGAACCCTTGAGGCCGTGGCCCAGGAGATAGCAGCCATGGCTCCTGCCTGCGACACGGTGGCGTTCATAACGGCCGCCGCCGCGTTCGCGTTCGTCCTAACGCCCCTGGCCTTCCTCTTAGCGACGCTGACCATGTTGATAGAGGTCAACACCCTCTACCACCTCTCGAAAAGGCACGCCAGCGCCGGCGGCTACTACGGCTACGTGGCGACGGCCTTCGGCCCCTTCCCAGCCATAATAACTGGCCTCATGTACCCGGTCTACCAGATAGCGAGCACAGCCGCCATACCAGTTTACGTGGCCGGCGTTGTTCTGCCAGGAGTCGTGCACTACTTCTGGGGCATGAACCTTCCAGGGTGGACGTGGCTGCCGTTCATAGTGATCTTCATTATGGTCCCCATAGCCCTCGCGGCGGTGGGCATAAGGCCCCAGATGAAGTTCCTGAGGTACGCCGCCCTCGCAGAGGTCAGCTTCCTGGCGGTGAGCTCCCTTATAATAATAATCAGGGCCCCTGACAACACTTGGAAGGGTCTTCGACCCCTTCTCCTGGCAGGCCGTCTATGGGCCCTACTGGAAGGCCTACGGGGGGGCCCATGGCGGCCCTGGGGCTGGGCATGATATTTGGGCTCACCAGCTTCATAGGGTACGGCGGCTCAGCCCCGCTGGGCGAGGAGGTCAAGAGGAGCAGGGACATAACTAAGGCCCTGGTGCTCGGGGTCCTCATAGTTGGCGTCGTGCTGACCGAGGTGGCCTATGGGCTCACCGTGGGCTGGGGGACCAACAGGCTGGTGTCGTTTGCGGGCAGCGCCATACCGGGCATAATAGTTTACACAGAATACCTTGGCGTGGCGGGCGGCCTCATGCTCGCCCTCTTCGCGTTCAACTCAGCGTTCTCCGACAGCGTCGCCATGCAGTCAAACGCTGGCAGGGTCTACTTCGCCATGGGCAGGGATGGCATACTTCCCAGGTTCTTCTCCTACGTGCACCCCAGGTGGGTGACTCCAAGCAAGTCGCTGCTCTTCGTGGGGATAACGTCAAGCGTGGCGGCGGTGGCCTCCGCCTTCATAGTCAGCTACTACAGCGGCGTCAGTCCACTTGCCATGCTCTTGCTGCCCGCCACGTCACAGAAGGTCGTGACCGCGCTGGGCAACACCTTCGACTTCCTTACTACAATAGCGCTCGTGGGCTTCATAACTGCGCACTTCATAAACAACACCGCAGTCATGGTTATGTTCAGGAGGCTCAGAGAGAGGCACTTTGGGGTAAACAAGGTTGTGCACCCAGTTCTCCACTACTTCCTGCCGGCCGTGGCCACGGTCATATTCGCCTTCGTGCTCGTAGAGTCCATATGGCCGCCCCAGTTCCCGGTGACGCAGGCGGCGGCAGTTGGCATCGCGCTACTGGCGTTCTCCGTAGGCTACACGGCGTGGCTGAGGCGCTCGAGGCCCGAGGCCTACAGGAGCGCCGGGGTAACTGTGAACATAGTAGAGGAGGAGAGGCTGGAGCCTGGCAGGTGAAAGTGTCAACCCTTTATATCCCACACCGCCCCCAGAGCTGGGGTCCGCCTTGCCCAAGTTTGAGAATCCTGTGATAAAGGAACTTATTGAGAAGTATAGGAGGCTCTGGGCCCTCAATCACGCCATGGCCCTGATGGGGTGGGACGAGGAGACATACATGCCGCCTAAGGGCGTCGAGGAGAGGGCCGTTGCCACGGCTGAGCTGAGGGCCCTCTACCAGGAGCTGCTCCTGAGCGACCAGTTCGTCTCCCTTGTAGAGAGGGCTAAGGCTCAGGAGAACCTTAACGACTACGAGAGGGGGGTGGTGAGGGTAGTCGACAGGGAGCTGAGGATAGCCAAGAGGGTGCCCCCGAGCCTGACCTACGAGATGGCCAAGACCTCCTCGGAGGCCTTCGTGGCCTGGAGCGAGGCCAAGAAGAGGTCAGACTTCAGCGCCTTTAAGCCGTACCTCCAGAAGCTCATAGACCTGAACAAGCAGATGGCGGAGAAGCTGGGCTACGACGAGGTGCCCTATGACGCCCTGCTAGACCTCTACGAGGAGGGCCTGAGGACCAGGGACGTCAAGGCCGTCTTTGACGTCCTTGGACCGGGCCTCAGGTCGCTGCTTAACAAGGTGATAAGCGACGGCTACTACACCGTGCCGAGCCCCCTGGAGGAGGCCAAGTATGACGAGAGCGCCATGAGGAGGGTCAACCAGAGGGTCCTAGAGCTCCTGAAGTTCCCTCAGGACAGGACGAGGCTTGATGTCAGCCCCCACCCGTTCACCACAAACATGGGCGTCAACGACGTCAGGATAACCACGAGGTACGAGGGCTTCGACTTCAAGAGGAGCCTCTTCAGCGTAGTCCATGAGTTCGGCCACGCAACCTACGAGCTCCAGGTGGATCCAGAGCTAGCCATGACCCCCATAGGTGGCGGCGTGAGCCTTGGGGTGCACGAGGGCCAGAGCAGGTTCTGGGAGAACGTGGTGGGCAGGAGCAGGGCCTTCGCATCCCTCGTAAAGCCAGTGCTCGACCAGGAGCTAGGGCTGACCAGGGGCATAAGCGAGGACGACCTTTACAGGTACTTCGCCACGGTAAGGCCGAGCCTGATAAGGACTGAGGCCGACGAGGTTACATATAACCTGCACATACTCCTGAGGTTCGAGCTGGAGCAGCTTATGATAAACGGCGAGGTGAAGGTGGACGAGCTGCCGGAGATGTGGAACGACGAGAGCGAGAAGCTGATAGGCGTGAGGCCTAAGAACGACGCCGAGGGAATACTCCAGGACGTGCACTGGGCCCACGGAACTATAGGCTACTTCCCGACCTACACGCTCGGCAACATAGTGGCCTCCATGATGTACTTTGCCTTCAACTCACGCGTCGGCGACATATATGACTACGTTGCCAAGGGCGACTTCGACACAATAAAGTCATTCCTGAGGGACCTGGTGCACAAGTACGGCGCTACCTACGCCCCGAAGGAGCTCCTGAGGAGGCAGCTCGGAGAGGAGTACAACGCCCAGAGGCTCCTGGACTACCTTTCATCTAAGTACCTTAAACACTGAGAGGATAGAAGAGCCCCGACCTTGAGACCGCGGGCTTTTGTACCGCCTAGTGCAAGGACAATGAAAAAATGTTTAACCTCAAAGGCATTTCGTGTGGCTTAAGCTATAGGCCTCAGTCGTACCAGGTCCTGGCCTGCTCCCTCATGAATGAGAGCAGGTAGTAGGGCCCTCCCGCGTTCCTGCCGGTCCAGCCTGAGCCCTTCCACCCGCCGAAGGGCTGCACGCCTGGCATCGCTCCTGTCGTGGAGCCCACGGTCCTGTTAGCGTAGGTGACCCCGGCCTCTATGTTGTTGAAGAAGTACTGGATCTCCTTCGGGTCCTCAGAGAATATCCCAGCGGTCAGGCCGTAGTCCACGTCGTTAGCATACCTTACCGCCTCCTCGAGGCCGTTCACCTTCATCACTAGGAGTATCGGTACGAAGAGCTCTACCTTCCAGAGGTCGCTTGTGTACGGCAGGTCCACCACCACCGTGGGCTCGACCAGGTAGCTCCTCTCATCATCAATTACGCGGCCGCCAACAAGTATCCTTCCGCCCTCCCTCTTGACCTGCTCTATGAACCTCCTGTACTTCTCGACAGCTGCCCTGTTTATTATGGGCCCAAGGAATGTCTCCCTCTTCCTCGGGTCCCCTATGACGGCCTTCTTAACCCTGTCGACGAGCATCTCGACGAACTTGTCGTAAACCGGGGCCTCAACAAAGACCCTGGCCGTGGCCGAGCACTTCTGTGCCCCGAAGCCGAAGGCCCCTCTGAAGACGCCCTCCACAGCCTTGTTAAGGTCGGCCTTGGCGGTCACTATGGTGGCGTTCTTGCCCCCAAGCTCAAGCACCGCGGGCCTCGGCCTTATGTTTATGAACTGCTTCAGCAGCCTCTGGCCAACCTCCTTGGAGCCCGTGAAGGCGAGGCCGTCAAGCTTGTTGTCAGTCTCGAGGTACTTAGCTATTACCTCGTTCTCAACCGTTATGTAGTTGACTACCTCCGGCGGGAAGCCGGCCCTCCTCATGGCTTCAACTATCCTGTAGGGCAGCAGCGGCGTGTGGGGCGACGGCTTCACCACGGCAGTGTTGCCCGTGATCACGGCCCCGAGGGTCATGGTAGTGGTGATCGACGCCGGGAAGTTGAACGGGGCCATTATTAGCCACGCGCCGTAGGGCCTCATCACGGAGTAGGCGTGCTCATTCTTGTATATGCGGCTCTCCATCTCCTTTACGAAGCCCCTGTTCTCCTCAAGTATGTGCGCGTAGTACGTGAAGTAATCTATGGTCTCGTCTATCTCTGCGACGCTCTCAAACCTGTTCTTGCCGTTCTCATAGGTCAGCAGCGCGGCCAGCTCAAACTTCTGCCTTCTGATCTCCTCCGCCGCCTTGAGTGACAGCTCGACCCTGTCCCTCCAGTCCACCGAGGACCACTCCTTGAACGCCGCCTTGGCAACGTCAACAGCGCGGGAAACGTCGTCAACGCTCCCTGACTGGAAAATTCCCACCACTATAGACATGTCTATGGGGGACCTCTCGACCATCTTCTTCTCAGCCTTGACCTCCTCCCTGCCTATTTAGAATTGGGTACTCCCTGCCCAGCTCCTCCTTCACCTTCTCAAGGGCGCTCTCGTAGAGCCTGTGGAATTCCTCCTCCCTGCCCTCGGCCACGTACCTGTTGTACGTGTTCTCATTCACGAATGGCATGGAGGCTCGCCGAGGGGCCAGGTAAGCCAAGGGGACAATAAGCTGGATAACCTTGAAAATATATACATACGGATCAAGAACCTTAGATGTATATTAATACAGTATTAAGATCAAGGCTAAGGGCTGTGGACCTCAGGGCTTACGTAAAAGGCTTGTAGTGGCAAGCCGAGGGTAGCTTTTAACTTTCCCTAAGGCTTTACTTTTGGCGCGCGGGAAGGGCCGGAGGGGCCGCCTCCCTCCCATAGCCCGAGGGCGCCACGCGGGGGCCAGTAACTCCGCCGCGGGCCGCGGGGCCAGGCCAAGGCTCCCGCGGTAACGGTGAGCGTCCAGCCCACGGGGTCAACGGTGGCCGAGCGCCCGCCGGAGGACGGGCGTTGACGGCCTCAGCCGGGCTAACCTGGCCAGGCCCGGAAGGGAGCAACCTAGCCCGGCCGTTGACGTTCGTGGTGACTGGGCGCAAGGAGCCGCGGGGTTAAAGCCTGACCTGGCTCTGGGAACGCGGCGGGGGTCCGCGCGCCCGCGGTGGAGCAGATGTCGCAGGAGCTTGATGGCATAAGGAAGCTGAGGTCGGGAGTGCTTTACATGATAATAGTGCCACTGCTGTTAATGATCCTGCCAGCCGTAGTGGGCCTGAGCTTCTTCACGTACAATCAAATCGTGGTCGAGCCCGGCATGGCGCACTTCAGGTACGCGGGCTACAGCGGGGCGGCCCTGGGGGCCCTCGTGGCTGCCGTGATAATAGGCGTCATATCGCTGCTCCTGATAGTCCTCGCCTTTGTTGACCTCAGGGAGGGCTTTGGCCTACTGAGCGCCGCCGGCAGGGGAGGCCTCACGGGGTCCGTGGGGGTCCTCGTGGTCCTGGTTGGGATACTGATAGTCATAGTTGGGGCCCTGCTGAGCCCCGTGGTGGGCCTCCTGCTTATAATGGCCGGCCTGGTGGTAATCGTGGCGGGGTACATATTCATAGGCATTGGCTTCTTCGAGGTCGGCTCATCCTACAACAGCGGCATACTGGAGGCGGGAGGCATCCTGGCCGCCATACCCCTGCTAATAACTAGCTTCATAGGTCTCATACTCTGCTACGTTGGCCTGGGCGAGGTTGAGAGGCGGCTAATGGAGCTCAAGGCGGGCCAGCCCAGCGCGGCACCTGCAGCGTCGCCTACCCTATGAATATGGGGGCCCCGCAGGGAGTCGGCTTAGCAGCATAGATGGCCTCTGTCAGGTCATTAGCTCCGTTGGACAGCGGGCAGAGGGGGTCCTCGGCGTAGGGGCTGCCGTGCCTTATGTAGGCCCTGGCCCTGCAGCCCCCGCACACATCCTTGAACCTGCAGCTCCCGCAGGCTCCCTGCAGGGAGTCCCTTAACCTTAGGGACCTGAACAAAGGACCGTTCCATATCTTTGAGGCAGGATCCCTGGCCACGTTGCCGGCCGATATCGGCAAGAACGGGCACGGCCACACCTCGCCGTCAGGCTTTATGTAGAATATCCCCCTGCCGGCGGCGCATCCATATACAAAGTACCTGGCGACGTTAAGAGGCAGGCCTGACTTGGAGACGAGGTAGGCGTAGTACCACGGCACCCCTATGGGGGCTATCACTAGGTTGGAAGTGCCCTGGAGCTCCGCGGCCCTCCTGACGACGTATACGGCCTCCTCTGGCGTGAGCGCGAGCCCCCTGTTCTCGCCGCCCCTGCCTACCGCCACGAACGTGTAAAGTAGTATGACGTGAGCGCCCATCCTGTCGACAAACTCCACTATCCTGTCAAACTCGTCTATGTTTAACTTTGATACTGTTATGTTCACCTGCAGGTACATGTTGTGCCTAAGCACGTTCTCCATGCCACTTATGGCGGCCCTCCAAGCGCCTGGCACCCCTCTGAACCAGTCGTGCCTGCCTGGGCTGAGGCTATCAAGGCTTATGGCGGCGCCTATGACGCCTGACTGTTCCATCCTCCTGGCGACCTCATCCGTTATCAGGACCCCGTTGGTCGCGTAGACCACGTTGAAGCCGAGGTCGCTGGCGTGCTGCGTGAGCAGGAATATGTCCTTTCTGACCAGGGGCTCCCCGCCAGTGAAGACAAGCGTTCTGAAGTCCTTAACTGATGTCAGGTTGTTAATAACCTGCAGGGCCCCCTCGGTGTCAAGCTCCCCTGGGTACTTGGCCCCTCCCCTTGCATGGCAGTGGAGGCACCTGAGGTTGCAGAGCGATGTAACCTCATACACTGGGTGAGGCGAGAAGCCGAAGCAGCTGAAGGCCTTGGCGCCGGCGGCAATCCTCAGCAGCCTGTCCAGGTCTTTGACCCACCTGCCGCTTATCCTCCAGCCCGTGGACCTATGAATGACGGTCAGGGCCCCAAGTTGCCTCAGCAGCAGGGTTGGAGGCATGAAGTAGGGCCTCACTACCTTGGCCAAGGGGCTCACCTTAGCAGTAGGGCAGGCGCTAGCACGAGGTAGGGGGCAAGGGCGTTAATTAGGACAGTCATAGCGCAAATCCTTTCCAGCGCCCCCTTGGTGTCGCTCAGCACGCCGCCCTCAAGCACCTTGGCCGTTGGGTAGGCTACGATAGCTGCCATTGCTGCCGCGGAAGCGACAGCAGCCCCTACGCCAGAGAGTTCGAGGGAGGCCACACCGGCAGATATTACGGCTAAAGACATTGCAATGACGTAGAGGTACCTGGCCCTTGCGGGGCTCAGCCTTACCACCAGGTTCCTCTTGTTTACCCTGAGGTCAGCTACGTAGTCAGGCACCTCGTTTATTATTATGACTGCGAACACCGTAAAGGCTGCTGGCAGCGAGATGAGGGTAGCGTCAAGGGTTATCCTGCCTGTGACTATATAGTAGGCGCTGACGGTGGCGAGCCAGCCATATGAGAAACCTATCAACAGCTCACCAAGGCCACGGTAGGCCCACCTGAGTGGAGGGGCCGAGTAGAAGACCCCTGCTATGACTCCTATAAACGCCATTATGATGAGCAGCGGCCTCTGCGCAAAGTACATGGCTAAGTAAACTGCTGTGAGGGCCGCAAAGGCAGCCAAGTCGCCGTAAAGCGATATCAGCCCAACCCTCCTTGACAGCAGCCCTCCTGAGAGCGCCCTGCTGCCGCCGCTGAACCTGTTAAAGTTGACGTTTATGACGTCCCCCTCATAGTCAAAGTACTCGTTTGAGTAGTAGGTCGCGAGCATTATCAAGGTTATTCCTGCAAGCCCCACGGCCTCAAGGCCGTAAAGCCTGAGGCCCTCCTGCTCCCATCCAAGCAGGAGGCCTGCGAGGAACGGTGAGAGCCCAGGCGTCAGGAACGGCAGCCTGCTGAGCATGAGGAACCCCTTAAGCTTCAGCCCTAGGTCCCTCAACGTTTCACCACCTCTCAGAGGATTTCACCACCTATAAGTGGTTTTGCGAGGCGCCCTCTGTGGTTAAGGGGAGGCCGCCGCTGGCTGAAGGGTTAATAGCCTGCCTAACTTCACAGCAGTGGGAGAAGCCTTTGGCTAAGCTGTTCGGCACTGACGGCATCAGGGGGATCGTGGGCGACCTCATGACTCCTACCTTCGCCCTGAGGATGGGGCATGCCATAGGCGCCTACTTCGGCCCCGGCTCCAGGGTGCTGCTGGCCAGGGACGCGAGGGCGGCCGGGGACGCCCTGGCCAGGGCGGTTGCCGCGGGACTCATGGCTGAGGGGGTGAAGGTGTATTACGCCGGCATGGTGCCCACCCCGACCATGCAGTACGGCGTCAAGGCGCTGGGCTTTGACGGGGGCGTCATGATAACGGCCAGCCACAACCCGAGGGAGTACAACGGGATAAAGGTCATCGAGCGCGACGGGGTTGAGATACCCCACGAGAGGGAGCCCATAATAGAGGAGTACTACTTCAAGGGCCACGAGGCCAACCTGCCCTGGAGGTCCATGGTCTACGACGTCACCGACGTGAGCCAGGTAGTCATAGACACTTACGTCAAGGCTGTGGTGTCCCAGGTCGACAAGGACCTGATAGCCAAGAGGAACTTCACCGTGCTAGTCGACTGCGCCAACAGCGTTGGGGCGGTCACGACGCCGCTCATACTTAGGGAGCTGGGGGTCAGGGCCATAACGGTGAACTGCAACCTTGACCCCGGCTTCCCGGGGAGGAACCCTGAGCCCAACGAGGAGAACCTGGCCCTGACGCTCAGGTTCGTGAGGGAGGCGGGCGTCAACATGGGTGTTGCCCACGATGGCGACGCTGACAGGGCTATACTGATAGACGAGAGGGGGAGGCTAATATGGGGGGACAGGGCGGGGGCCCTGCTGACCCGCTTCGTGGTCGAGAGCGGCAGATGGAAGGGCCTCCCTACGAGGACGTACACGGCGGTCTCCAGCAGCCAGCTGGTTGAGGAGTACCTGAAGCCTGTGGGCGTCGAGGTTAGGTGGACGCCCGTTGGCAGCGTCACCATAGCGAGGACCATATTAAGTGAGGGAGGCGCCATAAGCGGCTTCGAGGACAACGGCGGCTACATGCACGTGCCTCATCACACCGTCAGGGACGGGGGCATGACCACGGCCCTGGCGCTCTACATGCTGGCCCTGGAGGGCAGGAGCCTCGGGGAGCTCTACGACTCCCTGCCCCAGTACTACGCCATAAAGACAAAGGTTGAGGCCACCAGGGAGCAGGCCCTCTGCGGCGTCGAGGCCGTCAAGGAGGCCTTCTCGGGCTACAGGCAGATAACCATAGATGGAGTCAAGGTGATAGGCGACGACTTCTGGGTCCTGGTCAGGCCCAGCGGCACCGAGCCCATAATGAGGATATCAGTGGAGGCCAGGACCAGGGAGAGGGCCGAGGCGCTGGTCAAGCAGGTCGAGGACCTGTACAGGTCGAGGTGCGGGGGAGCAGGGAAGTGAGGTACTACTTCTTCGAGCTCCTGGCGTGCCCGGTCTGCAAGAGCCCTGACCTTGCCCTTGTCGAGTTCAGGGTGGACGAGAGCAAGGCTAACGTGGACCCAGCTAAGGTCAGGTGCAGGGAGACGTGCTACCTGCTCAGGAGGCCAGCCTCGCAGGTGCCCCTGGAGACCTGCGCCCAGTGCGTTAACAAGGACGTGATAGAGGGCGTGCTGGTCTGTAGGAGCTGCGGCAGGTGGTACCCCATAATTGACGGCATACCAAGGATGCTTGACGACAAGTTCAGGAAGGTCAAGGATGACGTGGCCTGGCTCACGTCCCACCTGGACAAGGTGCCCGAGGACGTGAGGAAGCTCATGAAGTGGCCCTCCCTCCCCTCCCAGTGAGCCCCTTAATAGACATTGACTGAACTATTGAGCCCACTGTTGGGTCCTCGGAGAGCGAGCTTATTACCGTGTCCGGGCTAACCGCCAGCTCGACGACCCTGGTCTTGCCGTACCTGCCCCTGCTTATCACCCTGCTGCTTATTATGCCAAGCATGTCAAGCTCCCCAAGGACGCCGCTGACCCTCCTCAGCGTAACCTCCTCAAGCCCAAGGGACGAGACCAGCTGCCTGTAGGTATCATATATCTCCCCAGTGGTGGCCCTGCCCTCCGGCGACGCAACGGAGGCCTTGAGTATAGCGGCCAGTATGAGCTTGCTGTGCAGGGGAAGGGTCCTTATGACGTCGCTTGCCTTGTCCCTCTCTATCTCCTGTCTGGCCCTGTAGACGTGGTTCTCGCTAACCCTCTCGGCCCCCTCCCTCTCTGCTATCTCGCCCGCAACCCTGAGCATGTCCAGGGCCCTCCTGGCGTCGCCGTGCTCCCTGGCGGCCAGGGCCGCCACAAGGGGTATGACGCCCTCCTCCAGCACGCCCTCGTTAAAGGCCATGGAGGCCCTCCTGGAAAGTATGTCCTTCAGCTGCTCCGCGTTATACGGCGAGAAGACCAGCTGCTCCTCGCCCAGGCTGCTCTTGACCCTGGGGTCCAGGGAGTCCACGAGCTTCACGCTGTTAGTTATGCCTATCAGGGAGACCCTGGCCCTCGGTAGGTGCTCGTTTATCCTCGTGAGGTCGTAGAGCACGTCGTCCCCCTTCCTGACTAGGAAGTCTATCTCGTCAAGCACAACTATGTAGACCCCCTCCAGCTTTGAGAGCCTCTTGACAATCCTTGCGAAAAGCTCCCCTATGGAGAGCCCCGTGAAGGGCACCCTGAGGCCCAGCTGCTCCCCCATGTCTGCTAGGACCTTGTACGGGGTCTCCCTCTGCCTCACGTTAACGTATATCCATGATACTCTGGAGCCCTTCGTCTTAGCCAGCTCCTCAAGCCTCCTCAGCACGTACTTGGTGACCGCGGTCTTCCCGGTTCCCGTGAGGCCGTAGATGAACGCGTTGCTGGGCCTCTCCCCCCTCAGCGCTGGCGCCACGACCTCGGCCAGCCTCTTTATCTCAGCCTCCCTGTGGGGCAGCTCAAGGGGCACGTAGTCAGGGAGCAGGACCTCCCTGTCCTTGAATATCCTGCTCTTCGTGGCGGCCTCAAATATGTTGTCGAGCTCGTCCAAGGGAAACACCGGCTCCAGAGGAAGCCTTGCAGGCTGCCGGTGAGCGGGGGTGGGCCGCGGTAACACAGGGGCGTCAGACTGAAGGGGCCCCTGCAGCTGGCCCAGACATAGGCTGCTGGGCAAAACGTGGCCACAGGCAGGCGGCCTAACTTGACGCGAAGGCTTCGTGGATGTTCCAGCCTTGAAGGCCTGCACCTCAGGGGGAACCCTTGTGCGACGTCAAAGGGCTCCTGGCCCTTAGTTGACAATAATGCCCAGCCCTAGTTGTCCTGTGTATGGTTAGGAGGCCCTGGTGGACCGGCCGGGACTTGAACCCGGGACCTCTCGGATGCCAACCGAGCGCTCTTCCAGCTGAGCTACCGGCCCACAGGGCCATTAACAATACTTCAAGGGAAGCATTAAAAAGCTTACAGCTGGAGCCCTGAAGAAGCTTTAGGTATAAAGATATTAAGCTGATCAAATATTTTAAAAAACATTTTAATAACTTAATTATATAGACTAAAAATACATCTTTGAAAAATGCTTTTAATTAAATAATAAAACTTTAAAAGTGTTTTATGAAAATTGCTTTCTTTTGTGAGGTGAATACAATGGCGAATCCAACTGTACCGCAGGAGGCTGAGGAGAAGAGAGACAGGGAGGCCTACTGGGCCATAAGCGGCGTCCTGCTGGCGCTCGCCATAATACTCCTTGGGCTTGGCCTCTACTTCCAGCTTGACCTGCACCACCAGCCTGCCCCGCTGCTCCTCGGCATACTTGCGGGCTTCGTGCTTGCCACCCCATTGGAGATCTGGAACTGGGGCGACCCTGACATAGTTTGGAGGGTCATGGCATTCCAGGACAGGTTCCTAATAGTGTGCTTCGGCTTCGCCATTGGGCTCGGCGCCCTGCTGCTCTACGGCCTCTACCTGATACCTGGCACAGCCCCCCACTTCGGCATCAAGGACTTCTTCGTGCCTGGCATCGTTGTTGGAGGCCTACTCTTCGGCATAGGCGTAGGCCTCTCTGGCTACTTCCCAGGGCTCATATGGATCAGCCTGGGCCAGGGGAGGAGGGACGCCATATACGCTGTTATAGGCGGCCTGCTCGGCGCCCTCACCTGGTCGCTGATATTCGGCGCCGCGAGGGGCTTCTTCTGGAACACCCTCAACTTCGGCCCAATAACCTGGGCCACCCTAGCTGGCTTCAGCATGTCTGACAGGCTCGGATACTTCGCCGTTGCAGTGGTGTTCTTCATCATAATGTTCAGCCTGTTCCTGTTCCTGCCCAGGTACCCTGGGCAGCCAGTGAGGCAGTCGTGCGGCTACCACCTCTCGGGCGCCAGCAAGGAGTCCGTGGTCTGGGAGGAGGTAGTGGCCGAGGAGATGAGGAAGTACCCCAGGGCCAACAAGTTCATAGCCAGGCTCACCAACGAGAGCAGCATAAGGAACTCCAGGTCAATTATACTGCTGGGCATAGCCTTTACGATAACCGCCGTGGCCGTTATCTACCTCAGGCAGATATTCGGCGAGTCAACGACGTACTCATGGATAGGCGCCCAGATAGCCTACGCCATCAACCCGAGGTGGGCCGCCGCCAACCCGTACTGGCAGCTCTTCGGAGGCCTCGGCTTCAAGAACGGAGTGCCCTATGACAAGCCCTTCAGCGAGATAGGCTGGGAGCCGTTCAGCGACCTCGGCACCTTCCTGGGGGCGCTGATAAGCTCGCTCTTCGTCACCAGGAGGTTCATGGGCTACAAGGGGCAGGTGCCAACCATATGGGCCAGGAGGTTCGGGAACAGCGAGGCCAAGAGGGCCCTCGGCAGCTTCTTTGGAGCCTACCTGGTGCTCTTCGGCGCCAGGATGGCTAACGGCTGCGCCAGCGGCCACATACTGAGCGGCAACACCCAGATGGCCATATCGAGCTTCGTCTTCATGATATTCGTGATGATAGGCGCCTGGATAACCCTCTACGGCGTGCTCGGCCTGAAGATAAACAAGTGGGGCTTCAGGAAGTAAAGCCCTGCTAGCAAACAGGGCTATCTTACCCTTTTCCTTTATTTTCCGTCAAACCTCCTGAGGCCCCTAGGGCGGACCTTGACTTCGCAGGAGCTGCCGCTCTACCTGGTGAAGTTCATCAGGGTGTTGAGCTCGGCCGCCGTCAGCGTCGTGACGCCCCTGTACCTGGAGTCCCTTGGACTTGGGCCGCTCTACGTGGGCGCCGCTATTGTGCTCATGGTTTTAGGCAACGTGGCGTCAAACCTAGTGGTGGCCAGGCTCCGCGGAGGGAGCCTCAGGCTAGCGCTAATGGTTATGTTCGCGATGACCGCCGCCAGCGGCGCTGCACTTTACGTCTCCAGGGACATAGCGGTCATAATGGTGTTCCTGGCGGTTGGCAACATAAGCTCCACGGGCACCGAGGCAGGGCCCTACCAGTCCGTCGAGGCATCCGTAATGCCGCTGGTCTCCGGGGACCCCCAGATGGCCTACACCATCTACAACTTCCTTGGCTACGCCGCCTCTTCGCTGGGCAGCCTGGCCGTGACGCCCCTCAGGGACCTCAGGGAAGCATACCTGGGCCTCGTGGCCTCAGGCCTTATGATGCTGGCCCTCTACTCCAGGCTTACAATGCCGGCCAGGAGGCCTGAAAGGAGGAGGTACTTCTCTGACGACAGGTCAAGGTCAACGGCCGCCCTGCTGGCGGCCATGTTTGCGGCTGACGCCTTTGGAGGAGGGCTTGTGTCGCTGTCCCTGCTCTCGTTCTGGTTCCACTACCGCTACGGCGTCGGCCTGGCCCAGCTTGGGCCGCTCTTCTCAGCCGCCTTGGCCCTAACCGGGGCATCCATACTGGCCACGTACCCCCTGGCAAGGCGGTATGGCAACCTTAACGTCATGGTGTTCAGCCACCTGCTGTCCAACGTCTTCCTCATAGACGTGGCGCTATCGCCCGGCTTCGTCCTGGCAGCGGCCATGTTGCTGGCGAGGCAGTCGCTCTCCCAGATGGACGTGCCGACGAGGCAGGCATTCATGTCTGAGGTGTTTCCAAGGGAGGACCTGGCGCCCGCCAACTCGCTAACTAACACAGCCAGGCTGCTCGCCTCCCTGCCTGGTGGCGCAGTGGTTGGCGCCCTGGTGAGCGTTGGGGCCGTTGAGCTGCCGGTGCTCCTGGCGGGGGTGATTAAGATAGCGTATGACGTCAGCCTCTACGCCAGGTTCAGGGGCCCTTACAGGGCAATAAGGTCCGCAGGGGGCTGTAGGCCTCATTGACTCTTTATGTATTTTTATACTTATTAATTTAGAAAGGGTGTTTAAACCTCAGAGACCCAACTTAACCTCTAGTGAGCTACCTTGGACGACCTCAGAGTGAACACCAAGATACTGAGGATAGACCCGGAGAACATAGACATGGACCTGGTCAGGGAGGCGGCGGCCGCCATAAGGGCGGGCGGCATAGTGGCCTTCCCCACGGAGACCGTCTACGGCCTGGGCGCTGACACCTACAACCCTGAGGCTGTTAAGAAGATATTCATAGCCAAGAGGAGGCCCATGGACAACCCCCTCATAGTCCACATACACTCGCTCGACCAGCTCTACGAGGTGGCAGTTAGGATACCCCCTGAGGCCGAGAGGCTGGCCAGGAGGTTCTGGCCAGGCCCCATGACGTTGCTTCTGTGGAAGTCCGACAAGGTGCCCCCCGAGGTTACCGCTGGGAGGCCCACGGTGGCAGTGAGGATGCCCGCCCACCCGGTGGCCCTGGCCTTCATAAGGGAGAGCGGGGTCCCGATAGCGGCCCCCAGCGCTAACCTAGCTGGCAGGCCCTCGCCCACGACAGGCGAGCACGTAGTAAGGGACCTCTACGGCAGAGCTGATGTCATAATAGACTCTGGCGACACCGTGTATGGGGTTGAGTCCACCATAGTAGACATGACCAGGGACCCGCCTGTGCTCCTTAGGCCTGGGGGGCTGCCTGTGGAGGAGATAGAGAAGGAGCTGGGCAAGGAGATTGTGATACCGCCATTCGCGAGGGGCCTGGGGCAGGCCGACGTGGCCCTGGCGCCTGGCATGAAGTACAGGCACTACGCCCCCTTCAAGAGGCTGACCATAGTTGAGGGCGACTACAGTGACCTAAAGGCGTATGCAGCCAAGGTGGCCGAGATAGTCAAGCAGGAGGTGGCCAAAGGGATGAGGCCAATAATACTCTGCTCAGCCGAGACGGCCCAGTACTACGAGCAGCAGGGCCTGAGGTACATAGTCCTAGGCCCGAGGAGTAACATATTTATAGTGGCCAGGAACCTGTTCAAGACATTCAGGAACATTGATGAGATGCTTGACGTTGACGAGGCCTTCATGGAGGGCTTCGAGGAGAGGGGCCTGGGCCTCGCCGTCATGAACAGGGCCAGGAAGGCCAGCGGCTTCAGTATTATCCGCGTCTAAAGCCCCATTGGACGTAGTCCGCTGAACTGTATGCCTTCGTTTTTAACCAATGAGTGCCTAAAATGAAGCTTGGTGGAGTCCATTTCGAGTAGGCAGGGCCCTAAGGCGGTTATGCTGGAGTACGGCCTGAGGAGGGCCGCCCTGGGCCTCCTGGCAGACTTAGACGTCTACTTTAGGGAGACCGTCGGCAAGGGGTTTGTCCAGTACCTCATGGAGGACCCTGTCAAGGCCTACACGCTTGCCACGAGGAGGTACCCGGATAGCCTGGTCAAGGCTGCCCTCAGAGCTGCCCTGAGGCTTGGCCTGGGGGCCTCCTCAGCTGACATCGAGTTAGCCTTACAGATGCTCAGTACAGGAATACCATCCAAGTTCCTCGCCCTCCTTAGCAGGGCGGCCCAGTGAGGGCCCTCCCCACGGCCCGTGGCCCCGCCTCATCAGATCTCCTGCTGCTCCCGGTAGGGGGTTCTGGACCTGTAGTAGGAGTAGCCCATGTAGGCGGCTATGGCAGTGGCCGCCAGGGCCCCGGCTATGATGTAGTCCTTCACGTTACTTATCGTGAAGGCCCTGTGCCTGAGCGGGACAAGGCCCAAGGTAACGTTTATGGTTGAGCCAGGGGAGACCGTAACCGTTCTGTTAACGCTCACGTAGCCGCTGCCCTCCGCTGATACTATGTATTGGCCTGGGGCCACGGAGACCTCAACGCGGCCAACGCCAACTGCCACTATGGTGCCGTTGGGGAACTTGACGTAGACGGAGGCGCTGCTGACGTTGCTTACGGCCTCTATGGTGCCCCTTGGGGGCGGCGGAGGGGCCACCGGGGTCACGTTATAGAAGTAGAGCTGGGGTGAGGTGATGTTAGCTGTTACCTTGAACGAGAGGCCTTTGGCTGTTGAGTAGACGCTGTAGTCTCCAGGCGCCACCGGCAGGTAGAGAGGCGCCCCAGGCTCCAGCTGGCCCGAGAACACGGTAATTCCGGCCTTGCTCACTGTAACCAAGGCTGGGGTAGAGCTCACGAGCTCCAGGACGGGCGTCGTGAGGCTGCACCTGAGCTCAAGGGTGCCGTTGGACCTCAGGGTCACCAGCTCGCTTACCGGGGCGCAGACGTTGAGTGGGTAGAAGTAGTTCAGCTTGACCTCGTAGGGAACCCCTGAGAGCAGCTGGAGGCTTGAGTTAACGGGCAGCCTGAAGGCTGACCCGTTTATGTAGCCGCCAACGTAGCTCACAGGTATGGGGGACTCTATTGAGAGCGTCGCGTACACCGCGAGTGGCCTTAGACTAACCCTTATGTCCTCAGGCGATAAGGGCAGCACTGTGGACGAGTAGACTGCGTAGCCCGCGGCCGACGCGGTTATGTTAATGGGTACGTCCAAGTCATAGAGAGTGGCGGAGCCCACGCCGACCCTGGTGCCGTTTACATATATGGTGGCTGACGGAGGCGTCACTGATATGTTAACCTGCCAGGCGCCTTGGGTCAGGCCCTCAAGGCTGATTACCTCAACGGTGAAGCTGCTCTCATTGTAGATTGCCAGGAGCCCCCCAGGCACCGGGGCATACCTTAGGTACCCGGCCCAGGCAGGTACCACCACGTACTCAGTCATGGAGCTCAGGTTCACTATGTACAGGTCGCCGTCAGGTCCCTGGAAGGCCGCTGAGTAACCGTTTACAGACGCCGTGCTCACGACCGCCGGAATGCTGACGTTAAGCCCAGGTGCCTGGACGCCGGTAGGCGTAACAGAGACCCCCGATGAGGGGTCCTCAACAAGCGGCGCCGGCAGCCGGTACTCTCCTGTCCAGCCGGGGCCGTAGACGTACATGTAGGTGCCGAGGGGGCCTGAGGACTCAACCACGATGTAGTAGCCGCCGTAGGCCCTGTAGACCCCCATGTAGACGGGCACGAAGGTTATGTTGGCCCTGTAGGTCGTTAAGAGGTCCCCGCTGTAGCTGAACACGTAAATTGTGCCATTGGTAGAGTACAGGGCTATGCCGCCCGGCCCAAGGCCCCCGTAGAGCCACTCGCCAGGGATTACGAGGGGCCTCAGCGGCAGCGCGACGTTAAGGCCTGGGGAGAGCACTATTGCCTTTGACGGCACCACCAACAGGAGCGCCCCATTCCCTGAGGCCATGTAGGTGACTCCGTGGAAGACCTCCACTGGTGACATGGTCGGAGGCCTCACAATGTAAACCGTGCTCACGGGCTCAGCGGCCTTGGCAGGGTAAACTATGGTGCCCCCTAGCAGTTCAATGAGCTTACTTCCAACGGCCAGCAGTGAGGGCGTCGGTAGCTCATAGGTTCCAGGGGTGAGGTTCAGCTGAACCAGCAGGCCGCTTACGTTAAGTATGCCGCGAAGCGGGACCTTTGCGACTAAAGTTGTAGACACTGCCGGCGCTAGCAGGGTATCGCCGTTGTAGTCAGTTATGAACGCCTCTCCTCCCAGCGAGGCCACCTCAAGCCCTGGCACGGGGTACCAGGAGCCCCCACTCATGACGTAGCTGTAGCCCGAGGACGGAACGTAGTATCCGTCAGGCGCTGGCAGGGCGTCACCTATGACCTGCACCTTGGCCCTGCCGCAGCAGACTGTGACCAGCTCCAGTCCCAGGGGTCCTTCTACTAGGAGCTCGTTGCCCTGAGCCCTGTAGACTGCAAGCGGCACAAAGCTGATGGCAAACTCCCCCACAGGGGTGGCCCTCAGGGGGCTTGCGCTCACGTTGAATGTCAGGAGCATGGGGCCCTGCCCATTGACGTAGCCGAAGGCGTACACCCTGGTCCCGTTCAGGATCCCCGTAGGCTGCGACAGGCCAAAGCCGCTCACGTTAAGAGGTAGCTCGCCCTGAGGCGACTGAAGTACCAGGGTCCCGTTGACGTCCTCCAGCAGCAGGGGGTCGCCGGCGTAGCTGAACGATATGACTCGAGAGCCCTGGGGCAGCGGAATTGTCGCAACTGTGCCCCTTGGGCCCTCAACGTAGGCCTCGTTGCTCAAGTTATAGACGACAAGCCCGCGGTACGCTCCTATCACGCTTGAGTACGGTTCCCTGACGACCCAGGCCAGGGAGCCGTTGGAGGAGTACAGGAAGTAAGTTCCGTAGAGCCCCAGGACTGCTATGAAGCCGTCGCCGCAGGAGGCCCCAAGGGCTACGTCGCCGGGCCAGGGGTCCGCGAAGTAGCCAGTTGCCAAGTTCATCACTCCGCCCTGAGCTATGAGGTAGGGGTAGCACAGGCTTACGGAGCTCTCGTTAAGGAGTACCGGCAGGGTAGCAGGGGCCTCGGCAAAGGTACTGGCGGCGTAAGGCCCGAGGCTTGTAGCTACAATCGCCGTCAACAGTATTACTGCCCATAACTTTGGCAAAGGCGCGCCCCAATACCGTAATTCAATCTAAGGGAACCTAATTGCGTTACCTGAGCCAACTTGAGGTACAGCTTTTTGAAAGGTGCCCCTCGGTGTTACCGACCCCCTACGCGCCTCCAGAAGTTAAGCTCGTAGGTCTGGGCTGACAAGGCCACGTGCCTGTACATGCCTATGTCAAGGTACCTTTCGGCTATAGCTTCCGCTAGAGACTCCCTGGCCTCGTCAATCCCCCTGCACCTGAGGAAGCCAGCCGACCTTATGCCGAGGGACTCAGCCCACTCGGCCAGGATGTTAGTGTTGACGCAGAAGGACCTGAAGTTAACCCCGACCAGCACCGCCAGGTCCCCCATGGTGCCGTTTACTCCAAGCCACGTCATGAAGTGGGAGTAGGCCACAGCGTCGGGGCTCACCTGGTCGGGGCTGTAGGAAACCCCCAGCTCCTCCGCGAGAGACCTTATGTTCCTTATCCATCTGGGGCCTCCCTCGAGGAGGCCCATTATGAAGTCCACCTCGTCGTCGGCTCTAGCCTTGGGGACGAAGAGGGAGAGCGCCCTGTAGTCATAAGGCGCTATGTACATCTCATTCACAGCAAACCTCCTGAGAGCCTCAAGACTTGGGCTGAGGCCCTGAAGGGCCGACTCCACCTGCCTGGTAAGGTCAGCCACGTACTCCCTGAGCTCGTCAAGCACGCGGCCCACTTGAATACCCCCAGGCCTGGGGGCTCCTCGGCTTTAAAGAGGACGCTCTTTACGCTTTCAAGGGAAGAGCTTGAACCGCAGGGATTGGATGATATCGCTGATGCCGTTTAACCTCGCCATGGGGCCACTCTCCACTCTGGTGACGCTGGAGGTCTACGAGCTCAGGGGAGGGGCTGTAGGCGTAAGCTACGCCATGTCAGCGGGCACCGCAGCATCCATAGTTGCCTCCATAATATGGGGGTTCACCCTGGACAGGTACGACAGGAAGGATGTCCTGACCGCGGGCCTTGTTGGCACCCTGCTCTCACTCCTCGCCCTGGCCTTCTCGAGCTCCCTGGCGGAGGTGGCGACATACTATGCAGCCGCGTCCCTCTTCTCCTCAGCAGTTGGCATGGCAGTTAGCGTCCTAGTAATGGATACCATAGAGAAGTCCAGGTGGAGCTCGGCCTACTCAAGGTACAACATGCTCTCCTCCGTGGGCTACCTGTCAGGGGACGTGACCGCGGCCGTGGCGTCGGGCCTCATGCCGACCAGGACCATAGTTGAGGTAATGACGGCGATCACCGCGGCCTCGGTGGTGTGGGCCTCCCTCACAGTGCCCAGGTCACCAGTCTCGTTTGAGAGGGAGTCCCTGCTTCACATAATTGAGGGCTTCCTGCTCAGGATAAGGCTGGTGCCCACGTTCTTCCTGAGGCTTCCATCAAAGAGCACGTTCAAGCCCCTGAGGCTTATAAAGCTGGGCAGGAGTCCCGCTGCCTACGTGCCCATGCTTTTCATAGCGATAACCGTATTCTACGTCTCGTCGGGCATATTCAACACTCTTTACCCCTACGGCCTTAAGGCCCTCGGCCTCTCCAGGTCAGAGGTCTTCCTGGTAATATCGGCCGGCATGGCAGCGCAGGTCGCTGGGTTCCAGCTAGCACCTAGGATAATAGCCGCCTCAAAGGGCAACGCCCAAGCCTCCTTCAGGGCCCTCCTAGCCAGGGGGGCCTCCTACATAGGTATCGGCATCGCCACGGCCGCAGGGGGAACCCCTGTTTACCTGCTTGGCACGGGGCTCACTCTCTACCCCCTGGCGGCAGGTATAGCCTTCGCCACGTTCTTCACGGCATCCAACGTAATGGTCTTTGAGGTGCTGAAGGGCAACAGGGAGGGCAGGGGGCTTGGGCTCTACAGCACGCTCACGGGCTCTGCCTACTTCGCCGGGTCCCTGGCATCGGGCTTCCTGGCCAACTCAGTGGGCTTTGGGTATACTTATGTAATTGCTGGCGCCATGCTTGGAGGCTCCGCTTACATATTCAACGAGATCAGGAACATGGCCTAAGGGTCAGCGAAGAGCGCTTCGGCCACCGTTTAGCCCAATGAGACCTCTCGTCATCCCTAGGCCTCTGTTGGCCCCGCGGAAGTTAAGCGTTGCCCAGGTACTTCATCACGAGCCTCGTGAAGCTTTCCATGTCCTCCGCGGGCCTGAAGAAGTACTCGGCGTTCCTTATTATGCCCAGCACGAAGTCCCTGGGAACCTTTATAGGAAGCCTTGAGGCTATTATGTCAGCTGAGCCCTCAGGGTCCCTCCTCATGAGTTCAACGCCGAGCTCGTAAGCCTCCCTGATGCTGCCCAGCGATTCAGGGTTAAGGAGGCTCACGCCGCAGGCCCCAGGGGCCCCAACCATGGCCTCAAGGGTTGGCCTCCTGTTGACCATTGCTATGCTTAAGACAGCGCTGTCCACGTCGCCCGAGGAGACCATCCTGTAGAGCTGCTGCCACTCGTCCGCGTAGATTAAGGTGGCCCTGACCCCATACATGTCCGCGGCCGCCCTGACCAGGACGTCGGCTGCTGAGCCCCTCCTCCAGACGCCTATCCTTGGGCCCCTCAGCTCAGGGTAGACGGTCATTAGCTCCTTTACAGTTATGTAGTCCACCCTCAGCCCCCTCTTGATAAGGGATACTATGGAGTCAACTACGGTGTCCGCGGAGCCCTCCTTGCTGAACTCCAGCGATATATTCGCCCTGTCCTCGGCCGCCACGAGCGGGTATGAGACAGGCCCTGGGGCAGCAAGCACCTTAACGGCCAACGTATGTCACCTCAGCCGCAAGTGCCGCGACCATTATTAAGCATTTCTATATATAACATAATTTAAGATAAGCCGTTTATCGCAGCCATCGTAACGCGATGGCAGGCCAGTATTTTCTTGTATATATTTATTTTTACTAAATAAGTAACTTTATATATGGCCCTTTCTCTTATAATAGAATTGGTGGGAAGGTGTCCGCTGGAGGATCCTTCCTCTCAGACCCCAGGAAGAACCTGACCGCGATAGCGATCTACGCTGCCGTGGTGTTCGCCATATCGCCGCTGCTCGGCGCCAACTGGGCGTCGCCAGGCGACTTCAACTCTTCAACCCAGGCGGTCTACCACGCCCTCATGATACCCCTGACCCTGCTGCTGGCAATACTCGCGTGCGAGCTGCTCGGCCTGCCCCGCTGGGCTAGGCTGTTGGCAAACTACGCGACCTACCCAACGCTCCTTCTCACGTTCGTGGGTAACGCTATACTTCAAAACTACTACCCCTCCTCCCTGGCTAACTACGCCGTCCAGGGCGTCAGGGACGTGCTGCTCTACCTGGTCGCCCTGGCAGTCCTGGTTGCAGCAATACTAAAGGCGGCCCGCGAGAGGGCCTCGCTCAGGGCCTACTGGGCTCCCTTCACTTTGGTACTGGTCGCCGGAGTTTCCATAATTCTCGCCCCCGTCTATGGAATTATATCACTTATGCCGCAGACCTGGCGACTGAGCTTCCTGGCCTCCACTGTTAGCGCAGTAGGTAACCAGACCTTTGTATCAGACCTGGTGACCTCGCACTCCCACCAGATGCTCCCCGCCGTAGGCGACGTCATAGTTGGGCTCGCGGCCATCTGGTTCGGGTACTCCGAGCTCAGGGGAAAGGCCAGGGCCGCCGCAACGGTAGGCCTTATGATAGGCGTCGCCAGCGTCATTGGCTTCACCTACCTGTACTGGATCTCAGGCGTCGGCACATACTCTATACCAACGATAGCCCCCTTCGGGCCCCAGGGAGTTAACGGGCTGGCACTCGATGACTTCACCACGGGGCTCTCAGGCTGGGGGCTATGCTGGTGCTAGCGGCCCTCTACGTTGGGCCTCTCGCATACCTGGCCAGGTCTGGGCAGAACGACGAGAGGCTCTACAGGCTCGCAGCCCTGGCCACGTGGGTTGCCGCCATGGCCATACTCGTGGGCATAGGCTATTTCATAGAGTTCAACGAGGCCTTCTTCGGCTTTGGGAGCCCTGGCCAGCCGCCCAGCGGGGGGCCCGGCTACATGTTCGACGATACCTTCATGAAGGGGCACCTGGTCACAGCCTTCATGATAATACCCCTGCTGGCCGCTACCATGCTAGCAGTAGACTACATAGTTAAGGGAGGGGGCCGAGCCAAGAGGTACCTGGCCTACCTCACCTTCGCCTCCCTCCTCCGCTACCTCGGGGTCCAGTTCTACACAATGACCCTGATACCTACCCTGCTTGAGGTGGCCCTTGTCGTCTCAGGGCTTGACCTACTTCTCAACGCGCTGGCCCCCCTCTACATAAGGTCCGGGCCTTCAGGCTGAGGCAGCCTTTAGCCTTTATTGACAAGCCTCTTTTTCTTGACCAGGTTGGCCTACGTTTTTACCTCCTCCCTGCGCCCTTTCCAGGGCGTCGCCAGTGGAGGTCTTTCACATAAGGGGCATGTCAAACTCGTACCTCACCAGCGACGGGATCCTCATAGACGCGGGTGCCAGCGCCAGCGATGTGGCCAGGGTCGCTAAGGAGCACGGCGTGAAGGTAAGGTACCTCCTCATAACGCACCAGCACGCGGACCACGTAATGCACGCAGCTGAAATAGCCAGCGCCTTCAGCTGCAGGGTGGTCGCCCCATCGCTGGAGGCAGAAGTGATCGAGGGGAGGGCCAGGCCCTCGGGCAGCGCCGTCACATCGCTCATTCACGCCCTTTTAAGGGTCAGGCCTGTCCACGTTGACATAAGAGTTAATGACGGAGACGTTGTCGAGGGCTACGTGGCTGTGTCAGCCCCAGGGCACACCCCGGGCAGCACTGCGTACGTTAAGGATAATGTTATGTTCAGCGGCGACGCCATAGTGAGCCGCGGCGGGAGGCCCTCACTGCCCTCCAGAGTTCTCAACGCGGACTACGCCACGGCTAGGGAAAGCCTTAGGAGGCTGCTCAGCCTTAGGCCTAAGGTCATTTACCCTGGACATGGAAGGCCCATAGTCCTATCATGAATGCCTGCAGTGGTGGGCCCGGCCGGACTTGAACCGGCGACCTCCGCCGTGTGAGGGCGGCGTCCTAACCAGTCTAGACGACGGGCCCACCAGCACTAGAGCTCCAAGGGGAACCAATTAAAGCTTTGTGCCAGGCCTTAAGTGCTAAGCTATGATTATCTGGTAGCCCTGCGCCACCAGGTCCTCAAAGGCGTAGTGGTGCTCCTCGTCGCCTATGAGCCTGAGCCCCCTGAGCCTCTCCCTCAGGTTCAGGTGAGGAGGGGAGGCGCAGTAGCCGCAGGCTCCCAGGAGGAGGTTGCCCCTAAGCACCTCCTCAAAAGCCTGTCTGAGCCCCCTGTAGGGGGACTCCGACACTGGGATCTTAACGCCCGGGCCGTCTAGGTATACTTTTACCTCGTGGCCTGCCTTCGCCAGGTTCACGGCATAATGAAAGGCGTGGGCCGCCCTTATGGATCCCTCGAGGCCCGAGGGGTCGTCCATCACGACGAAGAGCAGCTTCATGCTCCCACGCGCTTCCCTCTCTTCTGGTGGGACTTAAAAATAAAAATAATATTGATATTAACCAGCTCGGCTACATCGCCTCCCAAGTACTTCATCTTAGCTTATAAGGGCCCCGCCCAACAGCAACTGGGTAAATAGGAGTGCAGGTAAAGGACCTGGCTCCTGGCGTCAACGTTGACAGCCTCACAGTGAAGGTTGTCAAGGTTGAGGAGCCCAGGAGCGTGAGCGGAAGGGATGGGTCAACCCATAGGGTTGCTGACGCCCTGGTTGGGGACGAGAGCGGAAGCATACTGATGACTTTGTGGGACAGGAACATAGACGCTGTTAGGCCTGGCGCCGTGATAACCGTCAGGAACGGCTTCGTGGGCACGTTCAAGGGCCACATGAGGCTGAACCTGGGCCGCGGCGGCACGCTGAGCGAGTCAGATGCCCAGATAGAGAACGTGAACACGTCAAACAACCTCTCCGACAAGGTAGTTGAGGACGCCCCACCCAGGAGGCGCAGCTTTGGGAGGGGTCGCAGGTTTTAACCCTCCCTAACACCACCCTGTTTTAGGCTAATTCTTCCTCCGGCTGTAATCTGTGTCTTAATACTAAGCCTCCCTATAGTCATAGATGGACCTTACTGGCCTGAGCTTCACTTTATACGGTTTGGACTTTTCTCAGCGGGCTGGGACTTGCTGTGAAGTGGTACGGCTACAAGGGCCGCGTTCTCCGGGTCGACCTGTCAGCGGGCAAGACAAGCGTGGAGGAGCTCAGGCTCGACTACGTCAAGATGTACATGGGAGGCCTCGGCTACGCGGCCAAGGTGCTCTGGGACGAGCTTCAGCCCGGCGTGGACCCGCTGTCGCCCGACAATATACTCATAGCCACAGCCGGCCCCTTCACGGGAACCCTGGCCCCAGGCAGCGGCAACATATACTGGGCCTTCAAGGCCCCCATGACGGGCGGCTGGGGGGAGACAAGGTCAGGGGGCAAGTTTGGCTCATGGATGAAGTACAGCGGCTTTGACCTCATAGTTATAAGGGGCAGGGCCCCCGAGCCCGTCTACCTATACCTTGAGTCGGGCAGGGCCGAGATAAGGAGCGCAAAGAAGTACTGGGGCATGACAGTACATGAGGTCACCGACGCTCTCAGGGACGACACAGGAGTTCACGACGCCTCCGTGGCAGCCATAGGGCCAGCCGGCGAGAACCTGGTCAGGTTCGCTGCTATAATAAACGACTACGACAGGGCCGCCGGCAGGACCGGCGGAGGGGCCGTCATGGGCTCAAAGAACCTCAAGGCCATAGTGGCAGCCGGCGGCGAGGGGATAGATGTCTACGACCCCGAGGGCTTCATGGCTGCCGTGCTGGAGGCCCAGGGGGGCATAAAGGCTGACCCAGGCCAGAGGTTCATGGGACAGCACGGCACAATAGGGGGGCTCCTGGGAACCAACGCAATGGGAGGGCTCCCCACGGCTAACTTTGAGACAGGGTACTTTGAGGCGGCCGACAAGGTTTCTCACGAGACCCTCGAGAGGAACTACATGATAAAGAGGAGGGCCTGCCACGCCTGCGCAATAGGGTGCAGCAGGTACAGCTACGTCGCATACGGCCCCTTTGCCACCCCGCCCAACGAGGGCCCCGAGTATGAGACCACCGACATGAACGGTCCCATGAACATGATAGATAACATGGAGGCCATAATAAGGGTGAACTACCTAGCCAACAACTACGGCCTCGACACCATATCGACAGGGCACACCATAGCCTGGGCCATAGAGGCCTACCAGAAGGGGATAATAACGAAGCAGGACACCGGAGGCCTAGAGCTCAGGTGGAACGACCCTGAGACCCACGTAAAGCTTGTTGAGATGATAGCCTACAGGAAGGGCTTTGGGAACTTACTGGCCGAGGGAAGCTACAGGGCAGCTAAGGCAATAGGCAGGGGGGCCGAGGAGCTGGTGAACCACGTCAAAGGCCTCGAGTTCCCCGCCCACGACCCAAGGGTCGAGTCCAAGCTGCTGGCAATACAGTACGCTATAAGCCCAAGGGGGGCCTGCCACGTGCACCCAATATATCCCTCATACGACATGATGCAGGTTGACGCCGGCCTCAAGGACTTCGGCCTCCCGTGGCCCCTGCCGGACAGGCTTGCTGAGACTGGCGTTGGGAAGGGGGTAGCCTACAGGGTGCTCGCAAGCTATGGGGAGGCGTTCAACAACGTCGGCCTCTGCATATTCTACTCGGCCGGGCCCGAGAGCGGGGTCATGAGCCCAAGAAGGATAGCCAGGATATACACAGCGCTCACGGGCATAGAGACTACGCCTCAGGACGTCCTGTTGGCAGGCGAGAGGACGTGGAACCTCAAGAGGGCCTTTAACCTGAGGGAGGGGTTCACCAGGGAGCAAGACAGGCTGCCCAAGAGGATGATAACGCCTATACTAACCGGGCCCGCCAAGGGACTTAAGGTTGAGAACCCAGATGGGCTTGTTGACGAGGCCTACGACGCCTTTGGGTGGGACAGGAGGACCGGCTACATAAGGAGGTCAACGCTTGAGAGGCTTGGCATGAAGGACGTCGAGGAGCAGCTCCAGAAGCTTGGTAAGCTAGTCGACTAAGCTGAAATAAAAGGAAGAAAGCAGTTTTTGCTCAGTGGCGGCTGCAGGGGCTATTTATCAACCGGACCTCACCCTGTAGATGGCAATGTACAGGTCAGCCACGGCCTCAAGCCTCTGGTTCTGCCTGTTTACCTGCCTATACCCCCTCTCCATTTTTCTCACCTTTTCTCCAAATATTTAATAGAACTCTAAAAGCCTAAAAAAGGTTTCTCCTAATATTTACCTGAAAATACCATAGTAATACTGTATACAAAAATTAATAAACGTCTCCGGAGCTAGTAACACGACCTACTATGGGCTCCGACGAGTGCGATTCCTTCATCAGGGGCCACGTGGTTGAGGTCTGCAGGGAGAGGTGCGCGGCGACAAGCCTGGGAGGGGAGGACTTCGCCGAGTGCGTCAGGTCGTGCGTCGAGGATCTCAAGTCAAGGTGCGGAGCCTAGACACCAGGTCGTAGAACTTCAGCCCGCTGCCCGTGAGCACGGCTATGAAGCCGCTCACGTCAACGCCTGCCTCCCTTAACAGCTTCAGCGCGGCGTAGGCTGACGCTGAGGTGGGCTCGGCCATGAGCCCCATGGACCAGAGGTCACGGGTGGCCTCTGCTATTTCCCTGTCAGATACCAGCACCAGCCCTCCCCCGCTCCTCCTTATGACATCAGCGGCCTCCTGGGCCCTGGGGGCCGAGGGGAGCACTAAACCGTCAGCTAATGAAGAGGTGCTGCCCGAGCCCACAGCCAGGGGCTCCACAAGCCCCCTGAGGGTGGCGCTCTGCACGCCCTGCACGGCGTACAACTTAACCTTACCTCCGGAGCCCCTCCAGATGCCAAGGAAAAGTGAGAAGCTGGCCGAGGGCACTACCACGGCGGAGCCCTCCGGCATTTCCCTGCCCGCGGACGTCATTCCCTCGAGGAAGGCGGCGCTGGTCGAGTGAGCAACATAAAAGCACTTACCTGCCATGGCCTCAGCGTACCTCGCTGCGTCCTCCCTGCTGTCAAGCTCGACAACCCTCGCCCCCAGCGACGATATTATGGACTTCTTGGAGGGGGCCGCAGTCCTCGGCACCGCAACTATGGCCTCGAGCCCAAGGAATGAGGCGTAGGCTGCCGTGGAGATGCCGGCGTTGCCGCTCGAGTCCTCCACGACGCACCTGTAGCCCAGGTCCCTGGCCAGCTGAAGCGAGTAGGAGGCCCCCCTGTCCTTGAAGCTCCCGGTAGGGTTGACGTACTCAAGCTTGAAGCCTATAGGGCCAAGGGGGGTCTCCCTGTAGACGAGGGGGGTCGACCCCTCGCCGAGGAGCCTCCCATACCTCGGCTTCTCCCCCTCGAACTCGAGCGGCGAGCCGCACCTTGGGCACCTGTGGTAGTACCTACCCTCCTCGCCCCTGAAGCCGCACCTGGGGCACACGAGCCTCCAGGTCAAGGCTCAGGCCTCAGTATGTGGGAAGCCCCGCGGCCTCCGCCACCTCGTCGTAGGCCTTCCTTGCGTCACTCTCGTTCATGGCGCCCTCTATAACAACTACCCTCCTGCCCAGCACCGTGACGCTGACGCCCTCCTTGGTGACTACCTTGACGTAGTTGGGCCTCGAGATCACCCAGCTGAACCTGTTTGAGAGCCTGGACGCCAGGTCCTGGGGCTCAGGCGCGTCAGCCGGGAGCCTGAGCTTGAAGGCCTCGCTGCCGCAGACCTTGCTGATAACCCCAACCCTTGGGGGCCTCGAGAGGAGCTTGAACTCCCTCTTAACGCAGACGGGGCACGAGGGGTTCCTCTCAACTTTAACCTTCTCTATGGTGTTTTCCCTGGCGTCTATGGAGTACAGGACGCCGGGCTCAGGCCTGTCGCCGGCCAGGTACCTTATAGCAATGTTAGCTGCCATAGCGCCGACTATCGTTGTCACGGTGCCTATGGCAGGTATGACATCGCATGAGGCCTGCTGTCCCTCATGGCCCTCAGGTATGAGGCACCTGAGGCAGGGCCCCTTGCCGGGCTCTATAAACATCACCGTGCCATACCAGGAGTTCACGCCTGCGTAGACCCAGGGCTTGTTGTACTTGACTGTCGCCTCATTTATAACAAACCTGGTGTCCATGTTGTCAGTGCCGTCAAGCACTATGTCAACGTCCTTAACTATGTCCTCTATGTTGTCCGAGTCCACGTCGTCTATGAAGGCCTCAACCCTCACGGACCTGTCTATCCTCGCCACGCCGTCCCTGCATGCTATTGCCTTGGGGACCCCCTGCTCAGCTTCGGCCTCGCCTACCATGTGGGTCCTGTGGAGGTTTGTGTAGTCAACTACGTCCCTGTCCACCACCCTCAGGAACCCTACCCCTGACCTTGCCAGAAGCTCCGCCTCCGTGGAGCCGAGGGCCCCACAGCCTATTATTGCAACCCTTGACTCCCTCAGCCTCTTGACTCCCTCCTGCCCTATCCCCTTTACCAGGGCCTCCCTCGAGAACCTTGAGAGGATCTCCGCAACGCCAGCTGAGGCCATAAAGCTCCCAGCTAGGGCCTGGCCTAGCGAGTTTTTGAGCGTTAGTAAACGGCCTGACAGGCTCAGTCCTCGCGCGGCACGAACCTCAGGTCCAGGTTCTCCTCCTTGGCGAGCTTCTTGAGGCTCCTGACCTTCCTTGAGCTCAGGTTGGCCCTCCTGGGGAGCTTAACTATCAGGGCCCCGTCCCTGACCTCTGCCTCAGCACCTGGAACTATCTTTGAGACCTTGTCCTCTATGCTGAGCGATGACCTCCTCTGGCCCACAGGTATGACCATCACCTGCTCGCCGAAGGTGTACATCTCGTACTCAAGCTCACCCGTCAGGAAGTCCCTGACCTCCACCACTGGCCTGGCAAGCTCCTCCTCCTTGAGGCCCGTCGGCAGCTTGACAGTTATGCCGAGCTCGTATACTTTGCTGACCTGGCCGCTGTCTATGAATATTACAGTGTCGACGATGCTGGGTATCATGCCGAGCTCCACCCTGGTGGCAAGCCTCTGAACGGCGTCTATGGGCGTCGTGGCGTGGACTACGCCTATCATCCCTATGCCTGCCAGCCTTAGGTCCACGTATAGTTTGAAGTCTTCATCGTCCCTCATCTCGTCAAACACGGTGTAGTCAGGCCTCGAGAGCAACAGTATATCGTGGAGCTCCGTCATGTCAGCATAGTTCTTTGAGTACTGGGTTATTGACGGCGGGAGCCTCATGTCCCTCGGGGACTCTATGGTCTTAACAACCTTGCCCCTGCTGGCGTAGAACTCGGCCAGGGCCTGGGCAAACGTAGTCTTGCCGGCGCCTGGCGACCCCGCTATGAGTATGCCCTCGGCCCTTGAGAGCAGCCTGTCCATGAGCTTCTCCGGGAGGTTATAGTCCTCAAGCTTGAGCTTAGCTATTGGCCTCACGGCCGTTATCTCCCACCCGTCGCTCAGCGGGGGCCTAGTTATGACTACCCTGTAGTCGCCCAGCTGAACTATGGTGGAGCCGCTCCTGTCTATCTCAACGAAGCCATCGCTTGTGGTCAGCGCCCTCTCAATTATCTCCCTGGCCATCTCCTCAAGCTCTGACCTCTCGAGAGGCTTATCCGAGAGCTTCACGAAGAGCCAGCTCCCGGGCCTCCCTACCTTGGCCAGCGGGGCCGCCCCCTCCTTGAGGTGGACGCTCATGGTCTTCTCGTTGAAGTACTCCTCTATCCTGAGCTTTCCCTCCCTGGGCATGCCCGTGTACAGCACCTTGACGCCCGTGAACTGGGCCGCCTGGGCCTGTATGGGGTCACTGGTCACAAGGACGGCCCCGCGCCTCAGCGCGTAGTCCCTCACGGACAGCTTGAGCCTCTCGTAGTTATCGCCCTCTATCTCGGCTGAGACCTCTATGGTTACGTCCTTGAGGGCCTCCTTGGTCAGCCTCTCAAGCTCCTGGAGGCCCGTGAAGCCCACGCTCCTGCCCGCCTTGGCCTCTGAGTAGAAGTAGTCGACTGCGCCCTTCGGTATGACTACCCTGCCCGTTACCTTGCCTGACTCCATGAGCTTCCTGAGGCTACCGTCGACTATGGAGTCCACGTCTGCCACGTATGTCATCGGCTCGCCGCTCAACCCATCTGGCCCCTTAGTCCACTGTTGTAAGCATAAAGTCCAGCGATTTTAACCTCTCACGTAGCTGAGGACTTCCTCAATAGAAGGACGGGCCGACACGCGTAATTACCCACCGAAAACCAAGAGAGCTTGGATGAAAGATGACCCTCACAGTGCTGATTAATGCGGCGGCCGTCTACACGGGCAAGGAGCTCATAAGGGACTCTTACGTCTACATAGAGGACGGTATAATAAAGGACGTGGGGCCCCAGCCGGCCCCTGATGACATACAGGACGCCACCCTGGTGATAGGCGGTGAGGGCAGGGTCGTGGTCCCTGGGCTCACCGCTGTGGCCGACGTAGCCGCCTACCCAATGAGGTACGCGAGGCCCTCGCTGACGGAGAGGATAGAGTTCTACAGGAGGCTCAACGAGGAGGAGCTCTTCACGGCGTCCCTGCCGGGGGTCTACGAGCTCCACATGATGGGGGTGACAACCGCCCTGGTAGAGAGCCTCTCAAGTTCCCTTGCCCTTGATCTGGCGCAGGATAGGCGGCTTCTACGGGGTCGCCAGGCCTTCGTGCACCGAGGCCTTCTCCATACAGCCCATACTGAGGGGGCTAGTTACTATAGGCGACAAGGAGTGCCCAGGGGGCCAGGTGGAGGACGGCGACAGGGAGCACCTGGTGCTGAGCGGCAGGGGAGGCTATGGACTTGAGAGTCTGGGGGACGTGCTCTCCATGAGCCAGTCCCTCAGGAAGCTGGCGGGGCTTGAGGAGACGCTCATAGAGCCCAACAGACCCGCAGAGCTCGCGGTATATGACGCCTCGAAGCCCCCAGCCATGTTAATATACAAGGCCGGCGAGGACGAGATAAGGAGGATATACACGTCACACGCAACGCTTGAAAGCCTCATAGCTGGAATGGACATACTTGTTGAGATGGGGGAGCACATGAGGATAGGCAAGAAGCACCTGAACGAGGCGACCCAGCTCTACAGGAGGCTAGGCTACGCCTGACGCACATCCTTTTAATCCTAGCTCCTCGGCCCCTCCCTAGGGGTTGCTGTGGAGTACCTGGAGGAAATCCTCTACCTCTCTTTGATTATAGGCTTCATTGTCGGCCTCTCGCTGGAGGTCAAAGGCGTGAACCACCTGAAGGCCCTTGACACGACTTCGACGGTGTTCATATTGGCCCTGGTTTTCTCAATGGGCCTTATAGTTGGCTCCGAGGTGCTCTCCATAGGTAGGAGCGCGATAAGCATAACGATCGCCTCCCTGCTAATAGCGGTCATTCCAGGCCTGCTGGGGGCCTACATGGCTGAGTGGGGGCTGAGGAGGCTTGAGGGAAGAGCTAAGGGCAGCGGTTAGGACCGCATCGGCATTTGTACTTGGCATAGCTTTAGGGGCCCTGATAAGGCCAAGGCCTGACGAGGTGCTCCCCTACGCCTACCTGTTCCTGTATATAGTTGTTGCGATCGCCGGGGCCTACGTGGGCCTCTCGTGGAGGAGGCTCGCCAGGGCCGGCAGGAGGATACTCTCGGTTGGCCTCCTCTTCACAGCTGCCGCCATAGCGGGCGACGTGGTTGCGGGGCTGGCAATTGGTAGACTCCTGGGCCTTCCGCTTAGGCTCACCGTTGCAGCAGCCCTCGGCTCGGGCTGGTACTCCTTTACAGGGCCTTTTCTGTCACTCTTCAGCCCATCAATGGGCGTCGTGGGCTTTGTGGCGAACCAGCTCAGGGAGGACCTGACGCTTGCCCTGTTCCCCGCGATTGACAGGCTCATAGGGGAGGGCTCCGTGGTCATGGGGGGCGCAGACCTCGATGGACACGACCCTGGGCGTCATAACCAGGTACGCTGGGCCCGAGGCGGGCCTAGAGGGCCTGGTCCAGGGCGTGGTGCTTACGCTGCTAATTCCTATTATAATACCTGCAGTGGTCAGGCTATAGGTTCTCGCCCTGGTACGAGCCGCTGTAGAGCGACAAGGGCCTTGACTCAAGCCTGACAAACACCATCTGGGCCACCCTGGCACCCTGCTCTATCACAGCGCCGTGTGGGTTAGCCACTATCATGAGCGCCTCTCCCCTGCCCGTGTAGCCGGGGTCCCACACGGCGCACGATATTGTGACCCCCATCCTCAGCAGGGTGCTCCTGGGGTAGCAGATGCCGACGGCGTCTGGGGGAACTGTGACGACGTCAAGGAACCTTATCTTATACGCGCCGGGCTGGAGCCTGTAAAGGCCTTCCACGGGCCTCACGGGCCTGACGTCGGGGAGCCTCTTGGAGCCTGCCCTCAGCTCCCCCTCGTTGAGGAACTCCATAACCTCCCCTAGCCTTATGTCAACGCCCGCCGGCTGGACCTGCTCATCCTTGGAGTCCCTGACGTAAGACCTGGCCACGTGGCCTGGGAGAGCCAAGGCCTGCACCTAGGATACCTAAGGGCTGAGGCCTAAAAGAAGCGGAGAGGTGGCGGCTCAGAAGGAGACGACCTCATAACCTTCCTGTATCTTCTTAGCCGTGTGCACGCCGCCCATAACAGGCTCGACGCCCTCTATCAGCATGTCGGGCGTCAGCCCCAGCCCCTTGGCAGAGACGCTGCAGTAGGAGACGTCTATGCCCGCCTGCTTCATCTGCTCCACCTGCTTCCTTACCTCGTCGGCGTTGGCGGCGTTCTTCATCAGGTACTCGACGCCCCTGCCGAGGAACATGAACGACACCTCGGCGCCGGCGTTCTTCCTGGCGCCGAGGGCGAAGTTTATGGCCATGTTAACCCTGTTTATGTCATCCCTTCCAGCCGTGCATATTACAAATATCTTTACCATGCACGTCGCCCTGACCTGAGTGCCCAGCAGGATTAAACGCTTCAGCTGTGGTAGACAAACGCGTACCTGACGTCGGCCGGCATCCCATCAGCCGAGCAGGTGCCTCCCCTGCACCTGACGGTTGCCCTGAGCCCGTCATCGTAGTAGGGATACTCAGCCTCCGTGACCTTGAACGCGTGGAACTCCACTGGGCTGAAGTGGCCGTCAGGCACGTGGTCAACCTCTGCGCCGAGCAGCGGTATCACTGAGCCCTCCCTGACCAGCAGCGGGAACCTGTCGAGGGAGTCGTAGGATATCGTGACCCACCTGCCGCCCTCGTACTCCTTGCCCGTGAAGTAGTCTATCCACTTGCCCTCGGGCAGGTAGACCCTCCTGCTGGTCTGGCCCTCCTCAACTATCGGGGCCACAAGCAGGGCTGAGCCGAGGTAGAACTCGTCATCTATGTCATAGGTGTTGGGGTCATCTGGGTGCTCAAGCGGCAGGGGCCTCACCAGAGGCACCCTCTCCTCTATGGACCTCCACGACTCTGAGTAGAGGTAGGGCAGCAGCCTGTAGCGCAGCTTAAGGGCGGCTAGGGTCTCCTTGGGCGAGTACTTCCATGGCTCCCTGTCAGTCACGCCGTGGGCCCTCACGTGGCTGACAGTGACGCCGGCCTGGAGGAACCTTAGGTACAGCTCGTCGCTCGGCCTCCCTATGAAGCCCCCCACGTCAAAGGAGCCGAAGAAGGCGCCGCTGGCGTGGTACGAGAGCAGCCCCCTTATGGCCTGCCTGAGCCCCTCCCAGCTCGAGGGCACGTCGCCGCCCCAGTTCAGGGGGTAGGCCCAGACCCCGGTGCTGCCCGACCTGCCCCACACTATGCCGTAGCCCTTGGCCTCCACGGTAGCCTCGTAGACGGCCTTCATGTAGAGGAGCGGGTAGTAGTTGTGGGCCTCCTCGCCGCTCATGCCGTTCCTGAAGTCCGCCTCCTCAGGCACGGCCTCGCCGTAGTCTGCCTTTATCACGTCCGCGTAGGGGAGCACCAGGTCCTTGAGGGCCTCCTTGAACGCCCTGAAGCCCTCAGGGTCCGTGAGGTCAACTATGCCCGCCCCCTCCCTCCTCTGGCAGTCAGCCGCTGGGGTTGCAAGGCCTCCCAGCTTGGACTTGACCATGTACTTCTCAAGCCTTGCCCACAGCCTGGTTCCAGGCTCTATGTAGGGGTTCATCCAGAGCGACAGCCTGAAGCCCATCCTGTGCAGCTCCTCCACGAGGCCCTTGGGGTCGGGGAAGGCAGAGGTGTCCCACTCAAGGTCTATCGTGTCGCACCTGTACTTCTTCCAGTTGCCCTCCCACGGGGGGTCTATGTGAATTACGTCAGCTGGGTAGCCCCTGCTCCTCAGCTCCCTGGCAACGCTCAGGACCTCGTCCTGGCTGTAGTAGGCGCACTTGCTCTGCCAGAAGCCATAGCTCCACTTGGGCGGCGGCGCCTTGGGCACCCCCGTCAGTTTGTATAGCTCTGCAAGTATCTCCCTGGGGCTTCCGAGGAAGAGGTAGAGGTCCAGGGGCCCCCTGACTATGATCAGGAGCCTATCATATGAGCTCTTGCCGAGGTCGAAGTAAACCGGGGAGTAAGTGTTTACCAGGAGTCCCCAGCCCCTGGGCGACCATATGAAGGGCACCGGCACGTAAGTCGCGTAATTTGGCGTGGAGGGCGCGTCAGCGGCCCACGTTATGAACTCGCCTCCCCTCTTATTTATGTGCCCGAAGTGCTCCCCGAGGCCGTAGAGGGGCTCGCCGGGCTTGAGGGAGACGGCAAAGGAGCTGCACACCCTGCCGTCGGAGCACGTGACCTTGCCTGTGACTATGGTGCGGTAGCTGAGCCAGCTCTCGGTGGGCCTCACGTCGGCGAAGAGCGGATCGACCCACGTCCTGTTGGCGCCGCGCACAAGCTTGTCATCTGGCTCCCACTCCTCAAATACGGTCACGCCACCGCGGGTCACCTTTATGTGGGGTAGGAGCTGCAGCCTGTACTCCCCAACGGTTAGCTCAGGAGACCCCGCCTGCTGGGCCCTGAAGTCCTTGGCATCAGGCTCGGCTATCCTTATGGTTCTCTCGCTGACCTGCGAAATGCATATCCTGCCAGAGTCGCTCGCTATGCAGCCGTCCACAAAGGCCCTGTTGGAGGACGGGAGGAAGCTTATCGCCCTGAACTTGCTTTCATCAAACCTAAACGTGGGCAATTAGGGTCCCTGGACAAAACAGCTATTTGAATGCAAATAAAAGGACCTACGTCAATCAGACGAGGTCAGGGGCCCTTGAGGGCCTGTATCAGGGCCTCGAGGTCCTTGGTCCTACGCGCACTGAACAACGCAAACACGTAAAGTATGGCCGCCACCACGGCGGTGCTAATGTCGTCAAGGGGATAGCCTATGGGCGCGTTGGACCCAAAGGGTCCCAGGGTGCCGTAGAAGACTAGCACGAGGCCTACGAAGAGGGCAGCTATGACCCACCAGCCCGAGTTTATCTCGTGCCTCAGCTCATCGTTGCCCTTGTAGTATATCACTAACGTGAAGCCAACCGCGGTGACCAGGTTAATTAGCACGAAGGCCCAGAAGTCCAGCTGGTATATGGGCTTAAGCGGCAGCGGCCCATAGCCTATCGAGGCCCAGGGCAGCACTATGCCCTTGTAAATAAGGAAGTACGTGGTGGCCGCCAGCACGGCCCAGTAGATCACGCCAAGGGCAGCTCCCAGCGACCTGCTAACCTTATACCAGCGCGGCGCCACGTAAATGTAGAAGATGGGCAGGCCCGCCAGCACAAGCGGGACGGCTATCCACATGGTGCTGAAGCCTGCCCAGTAGACTATCATGTAGGCAGCTATGAACGCTATGCCTCCCATGACTGTTGGGGCCCAGAGCTTGAACGGCCTCCTTATCTCAGGCGCGTGCTTCCTGAGCGCGGGTACCGCCGCCCCGCCTATGGTGTAGGTGAACACCGTGGCAAACACGGTCAGGCTGGCTATGTAGGCCCACGAGGGGAACGGCAGAAGGTAGAGGGCTCCTATAAGCCATGATATGAGCAGCCCTATCCACGGCACCCTGTGCTTGTTGAGCTTCATGAAGGTCTCCGGCACGCTGCCGTTAGTTGACATGCCGTAGAGAACCCTTGACACCGTGCCTATGTATATCAGGCCCGTCCCTATGGGTGCCACTATGGCGCCTAACATGATTCCCCAGCTCCACCACTTCAGGGCTGAGGAGCTTGAGAGCCTCGCGACCTCAAAGAATGGGGCCGCCGAGATTGGCGTGGCGGAGAGGCCCGTCCAGTTGCCGGGACTTAAGTGGAGCGCTGACCACGGTATTGAGCCCGTGAACGAGACCTGGAGGAGCACGTAGACTATTATGCCCATCACGAAGCCCAGTATGGTTCCGAGCGGCACGTCCCTCTGCGGGTTCCTGGCCTCTCCGGCAAAGTCAAGGCCCTGCCTGAACCCAAGGTATGAGAACACTATGCCAGTAGTCGATATAGACATTATGATCGGGGCCGTGCCGTAGGGCACAAATGACGGTGTGCTGAAGTTCCTCGGGTGCAGCGCAAGGCCAAGGAGGAGCAGCACAGTGATCACGGGCACCACGAACTTTATGTACGTCAGGAATGTGTTAGTTGAGCCCATGATGTTAACTCCGTAGTAGTTTATCAGGAAGAACGCGGTCAGCAGCGCAAAGGCTATGGCAACGCCAGGGGCCGTGAGCACCGTGACGCTCCCCAGGGGCGTGGTCTTGGTGGTGTAAAGCCACGGGAAGAAGATGGCTAGGTAAGTCACCACGGCTATGGCCTCGGCCGGGGCGACGCTAAGTGATGCCACGAGGTATGACCATGAGAGCACGAAGGACGCGAAGCTGCCGTGAGTGTACTGAGGGTACCTCACTATAGAGCCCGACTTAGGTATAGCAGCTGAGAGCTCAGCAAAGGCCAGGGCAACGAAGAGCATGAGGACTCCGGCCACGATCCATGAAATGAAGGCCGCGGGGCCTACAGCCATTGCGGTGTAGTAGGAGGCGAAGAGCCACCCGCTTCCCACCAGGGCGCCGAAGACCAGCGCAGTTATGTCTATGAACGACAGGGACCTCCTGAGCTGTCTGTCTGTTCTCTCCGCCCTCTGAACCCTCTCCTCACTGCTCATGCACTAAAACACCAGCGTGGGTCCCACTAAGTAGTCTTTTAAACATTACTGCATTGGCTACACTGGTTTATGAAATGCTTTCTTAACAAGAGCATCTATCCCACAGAAGAAGAGCTCTAATGTAACACCACTTATACCGCGTTTAGGCCTAGGGCCTTCGCCGCGGAGAGGCCGAGGTAAAAGTACATGCACTTGAGCCAGGCGAGCGTCGCCCTGACGTTGGCCTTAACGGTTCCCCCAATCCTGGGGCTCCGCCTCCTCGGGGGCGGCCTGTAAAGCACCTCGCAGACCTTAGCCCCCCTGAGCCTTGAGGCCGCCAGCAGCTCGCACCCAAAGGTCTCCCCAAGCTTAATGTTATAGTCCGCCAGGAGGGACCTCCTGAAGACCCTGAAGTTTGAGAAGAGGTCCCTGACTCCCAGGAGCCTTCCAAGGGTGGCTGAGGCCATCACCTCAGCGGGCCTTGGGAGCCACGTCCTTGAGGCTACTAGCACGTCACACCCCATGCGCTCCGCGGCCTTGATAAGGCCCGGTATGAGCTCAGGCGGGTTCTCTAGGTCCGCGTCTATGGTAACCACCACGTCCCCCAGGGCCTCCTTGATGCCCTCCAGGAGGCTCGCCGTCTGGCCCACGTTACCCATAACTATGACCCTGTCAAAGTACTTTGCTGCCACCGCCGCGGTGCCGTCAGGGGAGCTGTCGTCAACCAATATGATCTCATGGTCATAGCCTCTCAGCGAGCCTCTGAGCCTCTCAGCGAGCTTTGGGACGTTCTCAGCCTCGTTGTAGGCGGCTGTGACCACGGAGATCAAGGTTCTTCCGTATTACTTTCCTCCAGTTTCAGGGAATAATAGCCGTACCCGGAGGGGAGTCTCTTTATTAGGTATTACTGTAACGTTATTACCACGAGCATAGCTGGTGAGCAGCACGCCGTCTGTTTCAGAGATACTGGGCGAGCTTGCAAGGAACCTGTTGAACCCAGGCAGCAGCTCCAGGAGTAGTGGCAGGTCATCACTTAGCCTCTCTGAGATACTTGAGGCGTCAAGCGATGAGGACAGGGGGCCAGTTGACATGTTCGAGAGGGCCTCAAGGCCTCTCCTGCCCAGGAGGGTGCCAGGCTACTCAAAGGACATAGTTCACATAGGCGTCGACACGAGCACGAGGCTCCTGGCCACGCCCTACGCCGACATAGTGCTCTCGGCCCTTTCAGTGTCAGGGCCTGGGCCCGTGGAGCTGTGCGACTATCCCTCGCTCTACGGCGGGCCCATGAGCTGCGGTGCCTCGCCCCCGCCCTTTATATATGTCGTGCCACACGGGGCCGTTGAGCTGCCTGAGCAAGAGGGGGTGGCCTCAGTCCTTGCAAGCCCCTCAGACCTCTCCCAGTCATTTATATCAAAGCTTGCGGACTACGCCAGGCTCTCGCTCGAGAAGTGGGCCATGGAGGTCCCAGTCGAGCAGATAGCCAGAACGTTCGCCGAGGCCGGCAGGAGGCCCGTGGTCATGCTTGACGGGCCCATATTCATAAGCCAGGGCAAGGGGGTCGGTAACCTCATGGTTCAAAGGTACGAGGCCGTCAAACAGCTTGAGTCAGCCGGCGTCCCCGTGATAGGGGTTGTCAAGAGGGTTGAGAGGAGCTCCATACTATCCTCCTCGCCCACCTACTCAAGGCTCCTTGAGAGCTGCGGCGTCCCCGCTTCAGGAGAGACCGACTCTATGATATTACAGAGGCTGGCGTCGCTGGGCTGCGTGGACGAGGTACCTGGCAGGGTATATGTTACCCCAAAGATAATAGTTAAGGGCGGCGACGGCATAGAGAAGATAGTGGAGTACGTAATTATGATGCCCAGCGCCTGGCAGAAGCTCGGCGTGAGGTCCAAGGTCTTTAGACTGGAGTACACCGAGGAGACGCTCAACATGCTCGAGGAGTTTAACGTGGACCCGCTTCAGGCGTTCCTTGGCGATTCCCTGGCCAGGGAGAGCCTTGAGCCAGTGAGCGTCTCCATGAGCGACAGGAGGGCCAAGGCCCTGACTTCCTCCTTAAGAGCCCTGTTGGCCAAGGAGGTCGTGGGGCTGGGCGGCAGGCTGGGCTACGAGAGCGAGGTTGAGCTGAGGGGGCTGGCCCAGGAGGGTGAGGAGTAATTGCCTGACAGCGGGGGGCTGCAGCTGGACAGGCTCAAGGCGGTCGAGAGCGAGGTAGACAAGCTAGACCAGATGCTGAGAGCCGCCTACGAAAAGGCCAACAGCGTTGGCAGGCTGGTGGGCAGGGTCTCCAGGTTCAACGAGGTTAAGGTAGGCGAGGGCTCAAGGATAGAGTTTGTCATAGACCCCTCCACGTACTACAGGGAGAGGGAGGCGCCCTTCCAGAGGGTTGGCGACTACCTGGTCATAGTAGACCCCAAGGACCTGAGGCTCGTCCTTGTGAGGGTTACAGCAATAAACAGGAGGGACGAGCTCGCCATGATGGGCCTTCAGCCCCCGGTGAGCCCGATAGTTAACAGCGTTGAGCCCAGGGGGCTCATAACTGACGCCATAATAGAGGGGGAGCTTGTTCTGGAGAAGGGCGACGGGGACCCGTCGCCAAGGCCTGCGGTCAAGAGCATAGAGCCTCAGGCCCCCGTGGTTGTTCCGTCGCCCCAGACACTCAGGGAGCTGTTGGACCTGCCCTCGGAGGGTGTGGTCCTCGGCAGCCTCGCTACCCCAGGAGGCCTCATAGAGGGCGGCAGGATACCAGTTAAACTTCCAGTTCAGACGTTCCTGCACCACATACTGATCATAGGCACTACCGGGGCCGGGAAGACCACACTGTTGAAGAACATGATAGCTGCTGCCTACAGCGACCCAAGGAGGGGGTTCACTGCAATAATAGTCGACCTCAACGACGACTTCGTGCAGCTGCCCATGAAGCCCCAGAGGCCCCCGGAGCCCCGGGAAGTCTACGAGAACGTTTACTCAAAGGTGTCGCCGCCCCCCGGAGTGATGGTGGTCCTACCGATAACGGCCCAGGTCCTCAGCGGGCTCTGGACTTCAAGGGAGGGAAGCAAGTACGTCGACGTCCTCAGGGAGCTCGGAAAAGAGTACATAAGGGACGTCATAGCTCCCCTCCTTGAGAGTGAGTCCGAGGCCAACCTGAAGTACAAGGTCTCCGACTCCACCGGCCTGACATACCTTGAGGCGCAGGGGCTCCCGTTTAAGCTGGCCCTGGTGCCATACTTCATTGACACCAGCAAGAGCACCACCGACTCGCTCGTCAGCCTCATGCCAGGCCTAAGTGAGCTGGCAAGGAGCATGCTGACTTCAATAAGGAGGAAGTTCAATGCCAAGTTCAAGTTTAACCCGCCCATGGAGATCCTGCAGGCGGCGCTGCTGATCACCCTGATGAAGCTCAGGAAGAGCATGCCAAGCGAGGATGAGGCCATGAGGATGGCCTGGGAGCTCATGAGCAACTACGTGGCCAACAGGGGAGAGCCTGAGGAGGCCGCGAGCCCTGAGGACATACCGCTCCTGAGGCTTGTGGGCTACGACGAGAGGGGGAGGGCCAACGCTGTCAAGATAGACGAGGCAGTAAACTTCACCGCCGAGGCAATACTGTCGCTCATGCCGCACAGGAGCACCGTTGAGGCCCTGTTCAGGAGGGTCTCGGCCCTGCTGGACACGGGGTTCGTGGACGTTATGATAGTCTCGGAGAAGGGCCTCGAGGTCCTGAGGGAGCCCAGCTGGGAGAGCATAGTAAGGGAGGCCAACCTGCTGCAGGTGCCCGTGGTCCTTGACCTCAGGAGGGGGCTCGAGAGCTCCCAGGGAGGTCCCGAGTCCCTCAGGGTGCTCACGTACAGGATGCTGGAGAGGATCATAGCGTGGAAGCACGAGGCCTGGAGGAGGAGGGAGAGGGACTCGCCCGAGGTAGTTATCTTCATAGATGAGGCCCACCAGTTCTTCCCAAGCGAGGGGAGGTCCAAGGAGGAGGCGGAGGAGGTGAGCGAGGTCTCAGCTATGATATCGAGGATAGCCAGGCTTGGAAGGTCAAGGGGCATAGGGCTCGTCTTCAGCACCCACAGCCCAAAGGACCTCAACAGCATAGTCATACAGCTCACCAACACTAAGATATTGCTCAGGAGCGAGGAGTCCCAGGTTGAGTCGCTGTCGCTCCCGCAGGAGGTGAAGCAGTACCTCCCGAGGCTTCAGGACAGGTACATGGCCGTCATAAGCTACGCCTTCAGGGAGGGCTACGTCTTCGCCCAGACGACCACGCCGCTGACCATGCACTACGATATCTCTGCCTAGCGGCCGTGGGCCAGCCTTTATTACCCTGGCAGGCCTTAGCCAGGCGGTGGAAGCGCTTGTCCCACGTGTTCACCAGGACGGGCGACGAGGGCACGACTTACTGCAGCCTCCTCAACGAGAGGGTCCCGAAGGATCACGTCCTCGTGGAGCTCATGGGCTCCCTGGACGAGGCCAACAGCTTCGTCGGGCTCGCCAGGTCGCTGGTCCCCAGCTACATGACTGACGTGCTGGCTGACCTGGAGTACCTGCAGAGGCTAATCTTCAGGGTAGGCTACACCGTGTCCGGGAAGGCCTCTGTAACAGAGGACGACCTGAGGAGGCTTGAGGACATGGCAGATAACTACTACGGCAGGCACCCGCTCAAGAACTTTGTGCTGCCAGCGGGCCCAAGCCCTGCGGCGGCGCTTCACGTGGCCAGGGCGGTGGTCAGGAGGGCCGAGAGGGCCATGGTAAGGGCCTCGAGGGAGTACAAGATAGACCCTCTCGCCCTGAAGATAGTTAACAGGCTGAGCAGCGCCCTGTTCGCCCTGGCAGTCTACGTAGCCACAAGCATGGGCTACCCCGAGGAGCCCGTGTGAGAGGTGTTACTTTTGAGTGAGGTCCCAGGACTTCTAAAGTCAATAGACGAGGCCCTCGTCACGGGCGACGGGCTCGGGGTTAGGTACGTCGTTGGAGGGCAGGCGAGCGAGCAGGGAAGGAGGGTCTGGGTTGAGACCCCACTGGGGCTCAAATATTACGTCGCAGTCCCACCTGACCCATCACCAGCCTTTAGACTCAGGTATGACTCGCTTTCGCTCATGTCGCCCTCTGACAGGGTTGAGTCGCTCCTTGAGGTCTCCGACTCCATAGATGATTATAAGGACGTGATTACAAAAATCATCTCCATGGAGACGGGCAAGAAGCTCTCCGAGGCCAGGGAGGAGGTCGAGGCCTCGCAGGCAATACTGTCCCAGGCCCAGGAGCTGGCCAGCGCCAGGGGCGGCTCGCTCACGGGCAGGCTTCACTTTGACATGAGCGGCGAGTGGACCTCGACCACCGTTCACTCTAGGGAGGGCGTTGGACTGGTTCTGCCCCCCTTCACGTCGCCCTTCTTCGGCGCCATGGCTGGCGCCGCCTCGCTCCTTGCAAACGGCATGCCTGCGGTAGTTAAGTCCCCCTGGGGGGCCTCCGCCTCGACGGCTGCCGCCATAGCAATACTTAGGAACACCGACCTAGGGGATTTCGTGTCCCTTATCAACATGAACGGCTACGGCAGGCTGGCGGAGCAGGACGCCGCGACAACAGTGCTCTTCGGCAGGGAGTTCACCAGGCTCTCGGTCAGCAGGATATTTAGCAACGTGGTGGCCAACTGCTCAGGGAGGGCCGCACTTCTCCTGTGCGGCGAGCCCAACGACATAGAGTCCCTGGCAAGGCAGGTAGTGGACTCCGCAGTCTCCAACGCTGGGCAGGCCTGCGGCTCCGTGAGGTGGGTGCTGGCGTCAAGGCGCCTTGGCAGGGAGCTCCTAGACTCAATGGAGGACTACATGTCACAGCTCAGCGTCGGGAGCCCGCTGGAGGGCAAGGACGTGGGGCCGCTTAGGACCAGGGGCCTGGTGGACAGGGCCGTGAAGCTCATAAACGACGCCGCCTCCAAGGGCGCGGAGCTCTCCAATGAAGTCAACGTTAATGGCAACTACGTCTCGCCGCTAGTTATAAGTGACGTGCCCAAGGGCGCGGAGCTCCTGTGGACTGACGTCCAGGCACCTATAGTGTCCGTGTCCCTTTACGACGACTGCTCAGAGGCCCTGCAGGTGGCCGCCATGATTGAGGGCGCTACAGCGGTGCTAGTTTACGGCAGCGTGAGCACGGCGCTGCAGCTCTCCAAGTCAAGGCAGGGGGTGATAATAAGGGGAAGGGACGACTCATTTGAGGCCCTAAAGGCCTTATGTCACGTCGTTGGGGACCCAGTTAAATACTTTGGCGGAGAGCCGGAGGTTCCAACGACAAGGACTTCACTGCTCCTCCTCTGAGGAGCCCTCGCCCTCTTCCTCCTCGCCCCCCTCAGACTCCTCTTCGGATTCCTCAGCCTCCTCCTCGGCCTTCTCCTTCCTCTTCCTTGACCTCTTGCCCGTCTCCTCCCCTCCTGCGGCCTCGCCAGTGTATGGCGCTAGCACGTACCTGACCGAGAAGCTGGGCGAGTCAAGCCTGAGCTCGAGCGGGTTGTCGGTCTTAAACATCACTTCCACCTGCTCGGCGACCTTAGCTAACGACAGGACCTTGTCGAGGTAGCTGTAATCATAGGTAGCCTTGGCGTTCTCCTTGACCTCAAGCGATATCAGGGAGCCGGAGCCGCTGAGGAACTTAGCCTCTGCCTGCCTGCCCCCGCTGGCCCTTACCGCAAAGTACGTGTCCGTGGCCTCAAACTCTACGGCGTTTCCGAACTCCCCGGCGTCCTCAACGGCCCTCCTGAAGGGGTCAGCCATTATCTTGACGTCGGCGTCATGTTCAAGCTTCATCTCGGGTATCTCGCTGCTCACCTCTATGTTTGGGAGCAGGTAGACCCTCCTGGCCTGGCCCTCGACCTTTATAAGCACCTGGGACTGGGAGATCCTGAACTCAACGCTGTTGCCCTTCTTGGTGTCCACTAAAGCTTTAGAGAGGGAGGCCAGGTTGGCCCCCATGGTGACGGAGTCCTGAGACAACTCATACTCAAGGAAGCTCGAGTAAGGTATGGTCACCTCTATGTAGGCAACCTTAGCTGGGTCCAGCCCAGAGACCTTAACTCCATCCTTAGTGATGGTGAACGATGCCTCCTCAATTATGTCTGAGAGGGAGTCTATTATTGACTTGAACGTCTTGGCGTCAGGGTACCTTAGCCTGGCCACCGCGTTGCCTAACTGCGACTCAAGCTCGCTCAAGCCCTGTCCCCTGTTGTAGATAGCTATTACAGCTTATAAGCGGACAGTCCCAGCGTTCTTGGGGCCCTGCTTGTCGAAGGCTGCAGCCTACGCAGAGCTGATGAGGCCACTAAATGGCGTCATGATGGGAATCATAGTGATAGTTGGGGCCTTCGTTGCTGGTCACGGCAGGCTTCCGCCCGCGGCCACGCTTGCCATGGGCTTCCTGGTGGCATACACTTTGACCTCGTCGGCCATGATACTTAACGACATAGTTGACGTTAGGATCGACATGGTAAACTCGCCCGAGAGGCCCATACCTTCAGGCAGGGTGAGCGTAGCTGAGGCCAAAGCCCTCTTTGCGCTGACGTCGGTTACAGGCCTGGCAATTTCAGCAGCTATGGGCCTCCCAGAGCTGATCATAGCCGCCGTGTCCTACGTTGACGCAGTGCTTTACGACGCTGTAACTAAGAGGACGGGCCTCCCAGGCAACTTCATGGTCGCCTTCACTGGGGTATCGCCCCTGCTCTACGGCGCCTTTATGGGGGGCGGGGTCAACACGGCTATAGTGCTTGAGACCATCATGATATTCCTCTCCATGGTCGGGAGGGAGATAGCGAAGGGGGTAGCTGACGTTGAGGGTGACAGGATTCACGGAGTTAAGACCCTAGCTGTTGTGCACGGCCCTGAAAGGGCCTCCGCGGCCTCCCTGGCCTTTTACCTGGCCGCGGTGGCACTCAGCCCGCTGCCTCCCCTTCTTGGAATAGCAAACCCGCTCTACTACGGCGTGCCAGTAGCTGTGGTGGATGCGGTGTTCATCTATGAGTCCCTGAGGCTCGTCAGGTCGCCCACTAAGGATGTCGCCACAAGGGTGAAGGACATGGAGCTCTACGTAGTCCCCCTGGCCCTGCTAGGTTTTGCGCTTGGCGCAATAGGCTGACGTTACCTGTTTAATTACTTACAAAAACTTTAAAGAGTTGGTTTACATATTATAGCCTTCCTGGACCGAGCAATGGCACACATAATACCACTGTACGCGCTCGTGCTCATAGGGGTCGCCGTTGGAGCCCTCACGGGGATAACTGGATCAAGCGGCGTCCTTATAGTGGTTCCAGCCCTCTCCTACCTGGGCCTCAGCTTCAAGGACTCCATAGGGTCGAGCCTCCTGGTTGACGTCATAACTACGACCTCGGTGATATATGTTTACTTCACTCATAGGAACGTCGACGTTAAGAAGGCCCTGATCATAGGCCTTGGGGCGGTCCTTGGAGCTCAGGTGGGCTCAGCTATAGCCTTCAGGGCCCCCGTCAGGGCCCTTGAGGTAGCGTTCTCGGCCTTCACAGCATACATGGCCTACGTCTCATTTAGGAGGTCCAAGAACCCCTCGCTGGGCGTAAGGAACCTGGGCCTTGGCAGGGCCTCCTACGCCCTGGCGCCCGCCCTGAGCTTCGTGGTCGGCCTGGTCACCGGCACCCTTGGGGCCAGCGGAGGAATAATGTTCATAGCGATAATGATGCTGCTCTTCTCTATGGAGGTCAAGAGAATGATAGGAACCGCAACCCTAGCTATGTTCATGTCCGCGGCCTCAGGGGCGGAGGCCTACATAGCTGATGGGATGTCTGACGTCATGGCGTCGATAGTAATAGGCGTTGTAGCCATGCTGTCAGGCATATACTTCGCCAGGCTGGCCAACAGGATGAGGTCGTCAACAATATACAAGTTCCTTGGAAGCGTGTTTGTGCTGACCACTATAAGTGAGCTAGTCAAAATAATTTGAGACCCTATGAGCAGTTAAGCAGCCTTGTAGTTTATAATAGCAGCCCCCGAAGCAGAGCTGAAAGGCGAGAGCCTTGGGAGACCTTGAGCTTATCGCCGAGCTGCCACCCAAGAGGTCCCTGGAGAAGATGACAAGGGCTGCGTCAAGGCTCCTGGAGCTGGCGGACTCCCTTGACTTGCCTGATGCCCCGCTCGGCGCACGGCCCCTTCATCCCCGGTCATGGCTGCAGTCATTAGGTCGGCCCTGGGCGGTAGGGCTGAAATAATTGCTCACCTAAGACTCCTTGACGTCAGTCCGCTTGGGGTTGTCAACATTGCTATGTCAATGGAGGCTGCCGGCATCTCGAGGCTCCTCCTGCTCAGAGGGGACAGGCCCACCCTCGGGGACCCCTGCAACACTGACCCCGAGGCCATGGCCGCTGTGATAAGGTCCCTCGGGATAAGGGTGAAGGTCGGTCACCTGCTGAGCCTCGCAAAGCCAATGGACCAGGTGCTCAGGAGGGTGTCCTCAGGCGCCGACTTCTACGTGATAACGAGGCCCTGGCGCTCGGGCCTTGTGAGCGAGGTCGCAAGGGAGGCCCACCTCAAGGGCTCTAAGGTCTACGTGTACCTGGTGCTCCTCACTAGCGCCAACGCCGACGTTCTAAGGTCTATACCCAGGGAGGAGCTAGTAACTATGGACGAGGTCAGGGAGGCCGTTGAGAGGCTCAGGGGGGTGGTGGACGGGGTCATAGTTTCCTCCCCCAGGGACCTCGACTCCCAGGTCAACGCCCTCAGGGAGGCCAGGGCAGCGCTTTAGAGCAACAGGAAGAGGGAGGCTGCCGAGGCCCTGGCTATAGCAGTGTATAGCATCAGTTGCCTGAGGCACTCGTAGCCCTCTATCGCCTTAAGATACTCGAACGCCCAGCCGCCCAGCTCGCCCCCTATCAGGGCCCCCACGCCCATGACGACGCTATAGGTGCCTATGGCGGCCCTCTTGTCCTCTGCTTTATCGACTAGGTATGAGAAGTAGGCCACGTTGTTTATGGAGTTGGCCAGGCCCGCGAGGAGCTGGGATAGGTATATGCCGTAGATGTTGGGCGACACCGCGTAGGCCAGCGCGAAGAACGTGTTGGTGAGCCTGCCCAGGAACATGGAGAGCTTCATCCTCCTGGCTATGAACCCCCCTATGAACCTCTGGACGACGACTGTTGAGGAGGTGGCTATGACGTTTATTATGGCCACCTGCTCAGTAGTCATCCTGAAGATGTATATCTGTGAGAGGGGGAAGAGAGGCCAGGCAAAGGACCACACTATCATGTAGATGAAGTTAAACGTCAGGAACTTCTCAAGGCCCTTGGCTGAGAGCCTTAGGGACCTTCGCCTCTGAGGCTCGTCGTAGGGCAGGTTGAACACTATGAACGTGGAGAGGGCGGTCACGACTGCAGACGCTACAAAGATGTACTTGGCTAGCTCCACGTTAGTGGCCATATAAAGGCCTCCTGCCACTATGACTGGAAGTGAGCCCAGGGCCGAGTAGAAGGCCATCCTTGACAGAAGTATGCTCCTGCTGCCCCTGCTGTAGTACTCGCTCAGGAGGGAGAGCCCCAGTGAGCTTACGCCCGAGCCCGCCATGATCACGGCCACGAGCAGGGTGTATATGACGTGGTTGTTCAGGAAGAACAGCATGAGGAAGAGGCCAAGGCTCCTCACCACGTTTCCCTCAAGCACCAGGAGCCTTGCCCTGCTACTCGTGACTGACGAGAAGTACTGCGCCATGTTAGTGAAGAACGTGCCCGCAGTTGAGACTATGCCAAGGGTGTACCCCGAGAGCCCCAGGGAGGCCCCTATGAATGAAAGGTAAGGGGAGTAGGCGCTGCTAGTCATGCCGTTTACCAGGTTGTAAAGCGATATCCTCCTCACTCCTCGTGACCTTACTTGATCGTCCGGCTGTCCACTCACTGTCGGCACCGGCCGCTGGGGACCTCTCTTGGCTGTGGCAAATAAATAACGACAAGCGCTCAGTGCTCCTATGGCCCTATTAATGCCCCACGCTGAAGGGGGAGCCGGGTGGAAGGTTGCCCAGGGTTGAAGGGGTGGTCATACCCCTCATAACGCCCTTCACGGCTGACCTTAAGGTCGACTACGACGCCTTCGAGTGGCACGTTAAGAGGCTCGTGGAGAGCGGAGTCAACGGCCTCTTCCCCAACTCCACCACTGGCGAGTTCGTCCACGTAACCTTTGACGAGGCCCTTAGGCTCGTGAAGACAGCTGTCAACGTAGCCCCGTCAGGGGTAATGGTGCTCCCAGGCGTCAGCTCCCTGAGGACCGAGGACTCAGTCAAAATGGCAAAGGAGTTCGTTAACGTAGGCGCCGACGGAGTTGTCGTCCTGCCCCCGTTCTTCTACAGGTCCTCTGATGAGATCATGTACAGGCACTTCTCAGCAGTGGCCAAGAGTGTTGACGTCCCTGTGATAATATACAATAACCCGCTGAACACGGGGGTTGTCGTGCCCATCAGCATCTACGTGAGGCTAGCTAAGGAGTTCAGCAACGTGTCGGCGGCTAAGGTCACGTTTGCAGACTTCTCATACCTGGTGGAGCTCATAAGGGAAGTCAAGGCCGTTAGGAAGGACTTCAGCGTGCTGACAGGCCTTGACTACATGCTGCTCCCTACGCTCTTCGCTGGGGGCGACGGGGTGGTTCCAGGGCTCGGCAACATTATGCCTGAGCCCTACGTGGGCCTCATAAGGGCCTTCGAGTCAAAGGACTGGGGGCTCACGGAGAAGTTCAACGCCTCGATACTTAGCCTGAGCAGGCTGTACTGGATGGGCGGACAGGGGGCCGAGTCGCCTGCAGTGATAAAGGGCGCGCTGGAGGCCATGGGGACCCCAGTGAAGAGGTTCGTCAGGGAGCCGCTCAGGCCGCTCAGCGACGACGAGATGAGGGATGCTATGAAAATAGTTGAGGAGGCCAAGAAAGAGCTAGGCTGAGCCGATTATCCTGATAGCCCCTAGCACCATGCCGACGCCGGCCACCATTGCGAGGACCCCATAGGCGAAGTAAACCAGGGGCACGTTCTGGACCCTGAGGACTCCGTTGTGATAGAACAGCACAGTCACGTTATAGAGCCTGTAGATGGCTGTCGAGTACGGGGTGCCGTTGACATAAGTGTAGGTTAAGTTGGCGAAGAGCAGGTTCCCGGTGCTCAGGTCATAGTAGGACGTTATGGACCCCCTCAGCTTGCCATTACTTATATTGGTCACGTTCAGCTGGGCCGCGGCGTAGGGAACGCCGTTAAGGTAGTAGACAAGGTGAGGCAGGTGCTCGAGCTCGGTCTCGTTCAGCACAAAGGGCTGTGCTGACTCAAGGACCTCCGTGGGCTGAAGGGCCAGGCTCTGCAGCGACGCCGTTATTACAGGCGACCCGCCTGTACGGATGACATAGACGCCCATAACTATGAATGGAGGCTGCGTCTGGTTGAACCTAACCATTATTAGGGCCCACCCGGTGCTGTTCTCCTGGTAAAGCCTTGCAGTCACGTTATAGAAGAGGGCCTCGTAGGTGGGGTTCTCTGCCAGTGACGAGCCCCTCAGCGGGTAATATATTGTGAGCTGGCTCATAGCTAGGCCCAGGTAGAGGCCCAGCGCGATGACCCCTATTACTATGAGGGCCACGCCCTCAATAATTGCCTGCCTGTCCAATCGCCACCCCCTCTATGTCCGGCATTGCAAGGTATAAAGCTGATTCAAGGCCTGACCTCGATCACCCTTGCCCCCTCGGCCGGGGTAACGACCCAGTGCTGCGGCCTGTGCGGGAACCTCTTGACGTACTCCTCCTCGGCCTCCCTGCCAAGCTGCTCCCCCTTGCCCCTGTCGACCAGTGCTATGGCTGCGCCTCCAAAGCCTGCTCCTGTCAGCCTAGCCCCGTAGGCTCCGTGGGAGGTCGCGAACTCCACGAAGAAGTCAAGTTCTGGAACGCTAACCTCATAGTTCTTAGCAATGTCCCAGTGCGCCTCCGTCAGCAGCCTGCCGGCGGTTACCACGTCGCCGTTCCTCAGGGCGTCCCTCACGGCCAGGACCCTGGCGTTCTCCCTTATGACGTACCCAAGCCTCTTCCTCTGCAGCTCATCAAGCCTCGAGAGCTGCTCCTCCCTCACGTACTTTGATGAGTTGACCCCAAGGGCCCTGAGGGCAGACTTAACGACCTTGACCCTCTCGGAGTACTCCGTGCCTGCGACAGCCCTCCTTATGCCCGTGTGGAAGACCAGGAACTCGACATCGTCAGGTATCGGGACGTACTCATAGCTGAGCGTCTCCGTGTCGGTAAACACGGCCCTGCCCTCCTTACCCATCACGGCAGCGAACTGGTCCAGGATGCCGCTTGGTATCCCGAGGAACTCATTCTCTGCGGTGACCCCTAACTTAGCAAGCTCAAGCTTCGAGAGGCCCAGCCTTGCCAGCTCATTCTGGGCTACAGCTATGGCCATCTCTAGGCTTGCAGAGGAGCTGAGGCCGGAGCTCATGGGCAGGTCGCCGCTCAGCCTGCCGCTGACATGCATGTACCTGAGCCCCCTGCTCCTTATTGCGTAGTAGACCCCCTTGACGTAGTCTATCCACTTGCCCTCCCTGACCAGCTCGTCGCCGAAGCAAAGCTCCTCCTTCATGGCCTCAGAGTATATGCACGTCCTCTCGTCCAGGGAGGGCTCGGCGGTGAAGGTGGTGCCCAGCTGGATGGCCATGGGCATAACGTAGCCTAGGGCGTAGTCTGTGTGCTCTCCAATTATGTTAACCCTGCCGGGCGACCTGACGGTTATCATGTTGAGCCTCCTGGTACCCCTGTGGGCGCCCCACCTAAATAATGCCTGGCCCCGCGCCGCACACTCCCATGAGGCCCAGCTTGGACTTCACTGACTCGCAGGCCCTCCTCAGTAGCTCGGCGTTCTCCTCTGGCACGCTGTCATAGGTGAAGTCCCAGGTGGACATCTCTATGCCGGCCGCGTACTTCAGCTTGTCCCTGTCCCTGAGCAGCGGGTATATCTCCAGGTGCATGTGAAGGAAGGGCCACCTTCCCTTAAGCGGCGCCTGGAAAAGGTTGAAGGTGTAAGGCATCTGCCTTGAGAACAGGGCGTTGAGAGTTCCCAGCGAGGCCCTCAGGGCGTCAGCCATATACTTCAGCTCCTCGTCGCTGAGCTCCGTTATGTACTGGACGTGCCTGAGGGGGTAGACGTGCAGCTCAAAGGGCCACGAGGCGTAGTAGGGCAGGAAAGCAACGAAGCGGCCGTTGGAGTAGACTACTCTCTCCTTGTCCTCAAGCTCCTTCCTCACTATGTCACAGAAGGCGCACCTGCCGAACCTCCTGTAGTACTTCCTTGCGTTATCAGCTATTAGCCTTGGCCTGAGCGGGAAGAACGGCATGGCGTAGTACTGCCCGTGGGGGTGTGTGAGAGACACCCCAACCTCCTCGCCCTTGTTCCTGAATATTGCCAGGTAGATTATCCTCCTGTCGGACATTTCCTTGGCCGTTACCTCCTGCCACAGCTTCAGGACCTTGACCACGTGGTCAAGGCTGAGCTCGTCCAGGTCCTTAACGTTGTGCTCTGGGGTCTCAACTATCACGCCGCAGTCGCCGTAGGCCTGGGCCCTCCTGAGGACGTCACCGCCCATCACGGGCTCCGCGTCCTTTGAGAGCACGGCGAACCTGTTGGGAAGTACTAGTGCATCCCAGCCGTAGCCAGTCTCCTCAGCCCCCGGGCAGAACGGGCAATACCCCTGGGGCCTCCACCTCCTGTGGGCCCTCTCGCTTGACACCATTATCCACTGGCCGGTGAGCGGGTTGTACCTGAGCTCCCTCAAGTTGCCCGCCGGGTGCAGCGGGCCTCCCTAGAAATAAAGGCGGACTTGCCTTACCTCGTCCTGAGTGCCCTCACCTTATACCGTCTAGTTCCTAGCTCCTCTACGGTGGCCACCCCAAAGCCGCTCCTATTTATGAGCTCTGCAGCGATAAAGGCGCACTCCTTTATGTCAACTTCGGCCTCGACCCACTCGCCCACGCTGAGCTTCCCAAACTCACGGTAAAGCAGTACGGCAGGCTCTGGGCAGTCGAGGCCCCTGAGGTCAAGGACCTTTGACGCCCTATCGGTTATGGCGGGTCACCTCACATGGTGGTGAAGTGGGCGTAGTTGCAGCCCGTCAGGTCCTCTACCTCTATGTTGTCTATGTCAAAGTGGCTCTCCCTCAGCTGTTGGAGCAGTTCCTCTATGGACCTCTCCTGGCCCTGGGCCACTATCTCAACGCTGCCGTCCGGCATGTTCTTAGCGTAGCCCGTGAGGCCCAGCATTGTGGCGTGCCTCCTCACGTAGGCCCTGAAGCCGACGCCCTGGACCACGCCGGTCACCCTGATCCTCTTGCAGGCCTCAGGCACCTCCCGCACCCAGCTCAGAAAGTACGGCCTCATCGTATATATAATGTGAAATGTCCTTAGGCGGTATCACCTTCGGCGCGCCCTTGGCAATGACTTCACCTATTATTGACGGCAAGTAGCCCCTAGACCTCAGGTCCCTCACTATGTCGTCGGCCACCTGCTCGGGGGCTATTATTATGAAGCCCCCGTTGGTCCCGGCGGTGGCGTTGGGCATAATGAAGTGCTCCGTGGCGAACCTGGCTATCTCTGGGAACAGCAGGGGGAACTGGTCTATCCTTATAGTTGTCCTTGAGAGCTCGGCCAGCTCCTTGATAACATAAATCCCTGGCCCCGTCACGTCAGTAGTTGCTGCTATGTGCTCGTCCGGGCTGTACTCCTCACCAAAGGCGGGCAGGTATTTCTCGATGACCTCAGCCGCAGCCACGTTAGGTGACGATATTATGTTGACGGCCTGTTCCTTAAGCCTCTCCAGCTCGTCAAAGCTCATCCCCTCGGCCTCAAGCTCGTCAACGACGCTCTCATCTATCGCTGCTGTGAGGTACGTAGTTATCGGCGCCAGCTCCCCCAAGGGCCTTGTGGCTATGACCTTCATGCCTGGCCTAACCCTGTCGTAGAACTGTGGCGGCTGCCTGCCGCTGTAGCCTATTACCGTGGCGCCCATGAGTAGCCTTCCCCTGCCAGGGCCTGGGACGTCGAGCACCTCTGCCCCTACGGTCTTAGAGAACTCGCGGGCGTTCTCAACGAGCTTCTCCCTGAGGTCCTGAGTGGGGGCATTTATCACGGGCGCTATCATGAGGCCCCTGTGAACCCCTATGACGAACAGGTCGTTGAGGGCGTTCGATATTGCCCCTGAGACCTGCCTTATGTCAAGCGGGTCTTGGGTTGGGTCTATTATGTGCATGGTGTCGTTGTTTATAGCTATGAACTCGTCGCCCTCCCCCGACGAGACGAGGTCAGCAAGTATGAACTCGTCCTCCCTGAATGGGGTCACTATTGAGTGGCCCTTGCCTATCCTTATGCGGGGCGCGCACTTGGCGAGAGACCTGTAGGCTGGCTCCACGCTGGCTGCGAACTTCTCCGGGGACTCTGCGTTAAGCTGGTAAGCCTGTATCAGTACCGCGGCCCTGGCCTGCCTTGAGAGCCTCCTGCTTGGCTCGAACTCGGTCCCCAGGGGCGCCACGAACCTGGCTACCTCTATGTCATTGTGGTTTCCTACAAAGACGTCCGCGTCCTCCCTCTCGGCAATCTCTATAGACTCTCCAAGCTTGGGCCTCAGGGACTTCATGGCGGGGTACACAACCCTGAGCAGGTCCACCTTGACAGAGCAGCCCGCGGCCAAAGACATGGGGTCCGCCCCCAGGGACCTGTAGTGGGCCGCCATCAACCTCACATTGCGAAGCCTCTCCTTGACCTCCTCACTTACCATGGCTGCTCGCGATAATATTCTCTAATAGAGAATTTAAGCCTTTTTTATAAAGAGAATTGCATGGCCCGTTAAAAGTCCTTAAACTGTAGCAGAGCTGGGCTGGTGCAGGCTTGAGGCTTAGGCCCCTCGAGGAGCTGACTGCCAAGGATGTAAGCCTTGAGGAGCTGCTGAACTCCATGAGGTCCATGCTGAGGTCCAACTCCGTGGCCTCCTCGCTCGCCGTGAAAGGAAACGCGGTAGTCGACGGCGCGGCCGACTACTGGGCCCTGAGGTGGCTCAGGTGCAGGCTGGCCCCCGTCAGCGATGGCCTGAGGGAGGGTGGGCCCATACCACTTGAGGCCCTGGGTTTCTACGACAACGCCTTGTCTAACGAGTACAGGGCCTACAGGGACGTCATGGAGCTCCTTAACAGCGACAGGCCGACGCCCATGGTTATGCTGAGGGGTGACTGGGGCCAGGGAGTGAGGGTGTGGGCCAAGCTTGAGTGGTACAACCCGCTCAGCCTCAGCATAAAGGACAGGACGGCCCTCGGGATACTGATGGACGCCCTCACGAGGAACCCTGGCGCCAGTAAAATTTTTGAGGTGTCCTCCTCTAACACGGGCATAGCCCTCGCGGCGCTTTCAGCCGCCCTGGGCCTGAGGGCAAGGATCTACGTGCCGATCACCGCTGAAGATTTCGGCCCCTCAATGCTGAGGGTCCTAGGGGCCGAGGTCGTGGTGAGGGGCTCGTCTACTGTTGAGGCCCTCCCCTCTGCCATCGCTGAGGCCAGGGCCGAGGGCGCTATAATGCCTAACCAGTTTGAAAATATAGCCAACCCGTTAACGCACGTAGGGACCACTGCCAAGGAGATAGAGCTCCAGGCCAACTTCCTGGGCCTCAAGCTCAAGGGCATATTTGTGACCCTCGGCACCCGCGGCCACTCAGCTGGTATAGCGTTTTACTTCAAGAACAGGAGGCCCGACGTCAAGATCTTCGGCGTGCAGCCCGCCGAGGGAAGCGTTATACCCGGCATCAGGAGGCAGGATCCCTCGAAGTGGTGGCCCATGGCCGAGAGGCCCGACGAGGTTATTGACGTCACCGACTCGGAGGCCATAGACTCAGCAATAGCGGTTGCCAGGACCAACGGCCTCCTCTTTGGGATGAGCGGAGGCGCGGCCGTGGCAGCGCTGCGTAAGAAAGGCAAGCTAGAGGAGGGAGACTACATAGTAGTGATCCCCGATCATGGCATTAAGTACTTGGACCGCTACCTCTCAAGGCTAGGGAGCGGGGAGGTTGTGGGAGGAGGCCATTAAGGTAGTTGATGATGCTGTTGAAACCCTAAGGAAGCTGCCCCTTATAGTCCACCTCGATGGGGCTAAGAGCTTGGCAGTGCTCGGCGACGTCCATGGATACGATGAGGTTGTCGACAGGTTCGAGCAGCTGGTGGATGAGTTCTCGGTAGACAAAGCTATAATGTTAGGGGACTACGTCGACAGGGGGCCGAACAGCTCCCAGACCATAGTTAAGGTCCTCAGCCTCGCCAGCTCTGAGCCCAACAGGTTCATACCCCTGAGGGGCGACCACGAGGACCCCAGGATGAACGAGGGCTACGGGTTCTACGAGGAGGTTCTATACATGCAGGCCACGGAGCTCTTCTCACACGTGGTAAGGGCATACCAGGACCTGCCCGCCGCGGCCGTGGGCCTCGGGGCCTTCCTGGTCCACGGAGGCATACCATGCTCTGACTGCGCCAGGCCTGACGTGCCGACGTCGCTCAGTGACGTTGAGCTACACTACTCGGGCGTCAAGGGCACCAGGCGGTACCTGGAGCTGGCCGATGACGTGCTCTTTCAGATGCTCTGGAACGACCCAAACGGAGACGTGGAGTACTTTGAGCCCAACCCGAGGGGGCCTGGAATCTACTACTATGGGAGGCTGGCGTGGTCCTCGTTCCTTAGGAAGAACGGCCTGGACCTAATAATTAGGGGTCACGAGGTTGTTGATGGCGCCTTCGTGATAAGGCACGACGGCAGGCCCATGGGGTCGCTTAAGTGCAACGAGTGGCGCGCTAGGCGTGAGGTCAGCGGCGGGGTGATAACCGTGTTCTCAAGCAGGTACCACGGAGGCAGGGCCGGGGCCCTGATACTTGATAATGACGGCCTTGTACTTAAGTGTCTGTAATGCTCGGCCTGAGCGTCCTGCCCCTCCACGAGATGGGCTTAAACCTCGCCGTGATAAACCCATAGGCGACTAGGGCCCCGGCTAGCGGCGACATGAGGAACCAGGGCCCCCTTATGCCTTCCAGTTCCTGGCCCATGGCAGTGAACGCCGCCTGCGCCACATAACTTACGGCCGGCCCAAGGGCGAGCAGCGTATAGCCTAGAGCTGCCAGCGGGATCGCCGCAAGGGGCCAAACCATTAAGGTCGTGACGCCCGCCGAGAAGGCCAGGTAAGACTGCAGGCTCATCGTGTTGGCCACCGCGTAGGAGACCCTCCTTATTAGGTTCACGAAGTCCCTCGCCGTGCCCCAGGACTCGACCATTAGGTTCCCCCTGGCGTCGTAGGGCCTCAGCCTGAAGCCCCTCTCCTTGAGCTTCACTGCCAGGGTCCTGTCCTCAACTACGCTGTCCCTGACCTGGGCCATGCCTCCTGACTCCCAGAATGAGTACGGGTCTATTGACCAGCAGCAGCCAAACATCATCGAGTGCCTGTCTCCTGGGCTGAGCGCCCTGTCAAACCCAAAGAAACCGTGGACTATTGACGTGAGCAGCGGCTGGGTGAACCTGCACAGTGACGTCCTACAGACGAACCTAGGCTCAAAGGCTATCAGTTCCCCGGGCCTCGTAGTGGACGCCGTCGCTATAACTGCGCCGAGGCTTCCCCTGACGTCAGCGTCAAGGAACAGAATTGAGGAACCTACGTTGACCTTGCTGGCGCCTAGCTCAAGCGCGTGGGGCTTAGGGAGCCAGCCTGGCGGGGGGTCCTCTGCACTGATAACCTTAAGCTCCACCCCCTTGAGCTCCTCCTTCGCCTTTCTGACGGTGCCGTCGGAGCTGTTATCGTCAACTAGGATCACGTCCCTGAGGGGCTGCCACGAGAGGGACCTCATGAGCTCCCCTATCCTGCGCTCCTCGTTCCTGGCTGCTACAACTACCTCCACTGGCCTCTTAACTTCGCCATCCTCGAGCTTCCTTAGGAGGGAGACGCTCCTCCGGAACCTGATGATGCCATAAGCGTAGATCCCCGTTGCTGCAGCTGATAGGAGCCAGACCAGCAAGTAGAGGAGGTACCTCAGCAGGGTCATCATGACTCAGCCAGCCTTAGGAGCACTTCCCTCAGCTCCTGCGGGCTCGCCACGTAATACTTAGCCTTGCTGGGGCCGTAGCCTACCTTAACCGTTACGGCTCCCTGCGGAAGTGACGCAAATAGGTCCTCATCATCACCGGAGTCCCCGGCCGCAAATATGAAGTCGTAACTTCCCCTGGAGAGCCAGTTCAGGGCAGCCCTCGCCTTGGTGAGCTCGGCCAGCCTAACCTCTACGCTCATGGGTCCCCTGACCACCGCCAGGTTAGGGTGAACCGCTATGAACCTTGAGAGCAGGTCCATCAGCTCGTTTGACCTGGCCTCGCCGAGCTCGCTGGGCACGTTGCGGTAGTGCCAAACTATCGAGAAGTCCTTCTCCTCGACGTAGGAGCCAGGGGTCCTCTTGGTGAACGACGTAAGTATCTTCATCACTTCCTGCTTCCAGCTTAGGTCGCTCGCCGCCACCCCCTGGGACCACTTCCCATCGACGTACAGCCAGCCGCCGTTCTCCGCAGCTATGTCAATGCCCTTGACGTCCCCCAGCATGGACTCTATCGAGGTCCTTGACCTGGTGGTCACTATAACTACCTTAGTGTTAGGCTTTGACGCCATCCTGGACAGCAGCCCCTTGAGCTCATCGTCAGGCCTGGCCATCCACGAGAACTGCGTGAGGGGCACAAGCGTCCCGTCATAGTCGAGGAAGAGTATCCTGTTCCTTGAAGCTATGAAGGAGCTCACGACCATAGTTAGCTGCATGCCTGAGAGCCTCCTGGTCCTGGCCTCCTCTATCTCTGTCACCTGGGTCTTCTTGAATGACAGGAGCGTCGAGATAAAGTCATATGACCAGGCGTTGACATCATAGCTAGAGACCCTGCTCTCTAGGGAGGCCATCCTGTTCTCGCGTTCATAGTCACTCATGTCAAGGGCTCTCTTCAGCGCGTCGGCAACGCCGTCGTAGTCATTGGGGTTTACCACTATGGCCTCCACCAGGTCGCTCGACGCGCCCGCTCCCTCGCTGATTATAAGGACGCCGTTGTGACCAACGTTGGCAGCTATGTACTCCTTCGCCACTAAATTCATGCCATCCCTGAGGGGAGTTATGAGGGCCACATCAGCAAGCCTGTACAAGGCAAACAGCTCGTCCTCGGGTATGAACCTCCTTATGTAAATGACTGGGGTCCACTCCAGCGTTGAGAACTGGCCGTTTATCTCGCTCACAAGCTCGTTTATCTCCCTCTTAAGCCTGGCGTACTCCTCAACCCTCTCCCGCGAGGGGGATACAACAAATACATAGGATACCTTGCCGCGGTACTCGGGGTACTTCTCGAGGAACCTCTTGAAGGCCCTGAGCCTCTCGGGCAGGCCCTTAGTGTAGTCGAGCCTGTCTATTGAGAATACTACCTTGACGTTGCCCAGCTTCTTCCTCAGCTCGTTGTACTTAGCTGTTACGGCCTCCCCCATGGCAGCAGACCTGATGCCCCCAAAGTCTATTCCCATCGGGAAGACGTCTACCTTAACGCTCCTCTCGCCGTACTTCAGCTCTCCAAGGTAGTGCTCTATGCCGAGGAGCCTCCTGACGCTCTCAAGGAAGTAGTTCATGTAGTCATAGGTGTGGAAGCCTATGAGGTCAGCCCCGAGGAGCCCCCTTATTAGGTCCTCCCTCCATGGCAGCTGCCTGAAGACCTCAAATGAGGGGAACGGGATGTGGAGGAAGAACCCTATGGGAACGTCATCCCCTAGTTTCTCCCTCAGCAGTGAGGGCAATAACATCAGGTGGTAGTCATGAACCCATATTACGTCGCCCCTCCTGTAGACCTGAAGCACGACGTCAGCGAACTTCCTGTTGACCTCCACATACCACCTCCAGTAGTCCTCATTGTAGACTGCCCTCTCAACGAAGTAGTGGAAGAGGGGCCATATGGTGCTGTTGCAGAACCCCTCATAGTACCCCTCTATCTCCTTAGAGCTAAGCCAGACCGGGACCACGCCCCTGAGCCTGAGGGCCTTGCCTATCGAGTCCCTGAGGTCTCCCGCGGCCTCCTCGCTGATCCCTGGCCAGCCGACCCACGTGGCTATGCCGCTCTCCAGGAGCGGCCTCATGCCGGTGGCGAGGCCTCCTGTGCTGGGCGCTAGGCTTACCTGGCCCTTCTGGTCTACCTTAACCGTGAACGGAAGCCTGTTGGACACCAGCAGCAGCCTTGACGTGCCCAGCAGGTAAGATATGTTGCTTGACACTATGAACCCTCCTTAGCTCTCAAGGAGGCTAAGAGGCATATATTTTTCAAGTGAGCTCTAGGTATACAGGTGCAAGGCTTGGAGGTCAGCGAGTCCCTCGAGAAGGCCGCCAGGCTTGCCGACATAAATGCCGTGGTCACGATAAACGATAAGGCAGAGGTCGAGGCAAAAGCGGTGGTCAGAAGGGGCCTAACCCCAGTCCCAATAGTAATAAAGGACATAGTTTACACCAAGGGCCTTAGGACAACCATGGGCTCAAGGGTGTTTAAGGACTACGTGCCCAAGGAGGACGCGGCGGTGGTCGAGAGACTGCGCAGGGCGGGCTTTGTAGTTATAGGCAAAGGCAACACGCATGAGTTCGCCTCAGGGGCAACCACGACGTCGTCCGTCTTTGGGCCCACCAGGAACCCCCTTGACAGGGACAGGATAGCTGGCGGGAGCAGCGGAGGCAGCGCCGCCGCGGTGGCCGCCGGCATAGTCGAGGTCGCCATAGGCACTGATACTGCCGGCTCCGTGAGGATCCCGGCCTCCCTTTGCGGGGTCTTCGGCTTCAGGCCCACCTCGGGCTCAACGCCTAAGGCTGGGGTCTTCCCGCTCTCGCCCACCTTTGACGAGGTTGGTGTCATAGCGTCAAACCTTGAGCTGCTCCGGAGGGCCCTTCAGGCAATAATGATCAGGGGGAGGAGGAAGGTCAGGCCTCTCCAGGGGCGGCCCAGGCTTGCCGTGCCAAGGGGGCTTATCGTGGCTGACAGGGAGGTCGCCAGGGCCTTCTGGGACCTGGCCACGAGGCTGAACGCCGTCGAGGTTGACCTCCCTATAGCAAGGGCCAGGGGCAGGGAGTCGTTTACTGTGATAAGGCTTTCCGAGGCCTCCAGCGTTCACCTGCCCTTCAGGGACAGGTGGCAGGAGTACTTCCCGGACGTCAGAAGACTCCTCGAGAAGGGGCTGGAGTTCAAAGCCACTGACTACGCCACCGCGCTGGAGGTCATGAGGAGAGTCAAGGATGAGTTCATGTCAGTCATGAGGAACTTTGATGCAATGATATTGCCATCAACTGCTGTACCGGCGCCGCGGATAGACGAGGTTATAGGCAATGAGGACGGACCTATCAGGGACCTGCTGACTGGCGACTCGTGGCTCGCCCCCTTTGTTGGTGCGCCAGCGATCTCAGTGCCTATGTTTAAGGTTGGGGGGCTGCCCGTGGGACTTCAGCTTATAGGGAAGCCTGGAGAGGACCTGGAGCTCATAGGGCTGGCCGAACGCCTGTTGAGTCTCTAAAAATAAAATAAATAAAAAAGGAAATAATAAAAGGCTCAGGAACCTTAGCAGGGGGCTTATCATCTATAATTTCATGGACAGGGCTCCGGGTAGACGGCTGTGGCATTGGCGTACTCGGACGGGTAGAGCAGGTTAACAGTGGTCGTCCCGTTGGGCCACACGAAGACCTGGGCAGGTATTGGGTTCTCACCTACCTGCATCCCGTTTGAGGTCACGTTGAATATGCCATCTATTGTCATCACCTTGCCGCTTATGTCGTTAAGCACCGCCTGCTTGAGCGCCGCCTGGCTAAGGGTCCCAGCGTCCTGTATGGCCAGCTGGATTATGAGGCCTGCGTTGAAGCCGGCTATTGCCAGGAAGTTGGGCGGCGTGTGGGTGAAGTTCACCCACATGCTCTCGAACTGCGGCAGCGTGGGCCCAAACCACTGGAGGCCCAGCTTCGACGCCATCTGCGGCGTGTACTCCACTATGGGCGGGTAGGCGAGGGTGAAGGTGCCGTTAACAGCAGTTGGCTCACTGCTGACAAATATTGGGAGCAGCTGTCCTGGGAAGTTGGTCAACACGAGCGGGAAGCAGGCGTGCGAGGCCTCCACCTGCGAGAGGAAGGCCTCATCGTTGGTCGGGTAGCCAAGCTCAAGCACGGCCTGCGGGTGTAGGCTCTCAACAGCTGCTATCAGGCTAGTGTACTGTGACGTTGATGTGGCCACGCTCGTGTTATAGACGACCTTGATGCCATAGTTGCTTAGGCCAGGGGCCAGGAAGTAGGACTGGTAGGCGTTGAAGTCGTTATCGTCATATATTACTGCAACGTTATGGATGCCTAGCATGTGCAGGAACCCTGGGACGTAGAGCACGAAGTACGGCGAGACTGGCAGGCTTGTCAGTATTATGTAATTGTTGTTAGTGAAGAACTTGAACGAGCTGCCGGTCACGTCCCAGAGAAGCACGTGGCTGGCGTTTGTGAAGCTCACGGCTGGGGCCGTCATCACTGAGCCGAAGTCTGCCACGAGTATGTCAACGTGGTAGGTGTTGACCAGGGTCTCGTAGTCGCTCTCAGCCGTCGAGGGGTTGCTGGCGGCGTTGAGGGCGATTACCTTGACCGTGAGGTTCCTGCCGTACTGCTTAACGTATATGCCCCCGTGGCTGTTGACCCAGTCCGCCCAGAGCTCAAGGCCCTCGTACTCAGGCATTGATGATGACGCGAACTCGCCGCTGGAGTCGTAAACCACTCCAATAGTTATGTACTTAACTGACGGCTTCCTAGTTGCCACGTACGCGTAGTATCCCCCCACGGCAACTATTATGACCACCACTACAATAATGACCGCCAGAATCGTGGTCGATATGCTCTTACGGGCCATACTCAAAACCCCTACCACCTCGCTCCTAGATTACCTATTATGTCGTGTGACTACAGTTGAGTTATCAGAGTATTAATTTATTATTATGATTGCTGATCATTATTCCTAAAAGTTTTCCAGGGATTATCTCTCGGTAAAGCGACTGCAAGGCGTTCAAACAGCTGCGCGAGCTCATTGACCGGGCTCCCGAGTGGGTTTCGCATTGCTGGCCTTGAAGTTAACTTTTAAGTCCAGGCGTGTATACCACGTTGATCAGAGGCTGTAGCAGGTTGAACGTTGGCCCACTTATAGGGTACGCTCTAGTGGTCGGCCTTCTAGAGGGCCTCTACTTCGCGTTTATGGCACTGGGCCTGAACCTAGTCTTCGGCGTAGTTAGGATGGTCAACATAGCTCACGGGGATCTGATAGTTATGGGCGGCTACCTGGCCTTCGTGCTCTTCTCTGCGTTCAGGCTTAACAGCCTCGGCTCCATGGTGATGGCGTTCCTGCTGTTCTTTGTTGTAGGCATAGCCCTCTACTACGTTCTTGTGCCAAAGCTCCAGGGCAGCTCGGATCCTGAGATGTTCTCGTTCATAGCCTTCTTCGGCATCTCCATGTTCATAGAGGCCATAGCGACCCTGATATTTGGTGAGTACCCGCTCAGCCTACCCTTCTCAGCACTGTTAGGGGGATCCGTTGAGTTCATGGGCCACGGCATACCCAAGGCCTTTATAGTGATGGCAGGCATCTCAGCGGCGGTGCTCGCACTCACCTACTACTACCTTGAGACGACAGGCCTTGGCAGGGCCACCAGGGCTATGATGCAGAACCCCGAGCAGTCGGCCGCCCTAGGCGTGAACTCGAAGCTTGTGGCGCTCTTCGCCTTTGCCTATGGCATAGCCCTGGCTGGCGCGGCCGGAGCCTTCACCCCGTACGTGTTTGGCAACATCTACGCTGCCGCAGGGACTCAGATAACAGCTATAGCCTTCACGATAGTCATCATAGGGGCCCTGGGGAACCCCCTCAGCACCGTCATAGGGGGGCTCATATTCGGCGTCTTCTATCAAGTGCTTGAGGTCTTCGTGCCGTCGCTCGCTTATGCAGTAGTGTTCATAGCGCTGCTTGCAATAATCGTGGCGAAGCCGGGAGGCCTGCTGGGAGGTGAGCAGCGTGAGGTCTGAGCTAAGGAACCCCGTGGGCTTCGGCAAGAGGGAGGCAAGGGAGCTGGCCATACTTGCAGCAGTCTTGGCAGTCATATTCCTGGCTGGCCCGCTGGCCTACAGGAACCAGTTCTTCTTCCTCAGCATGATGATATACATGATATTGGCCTTCGGAATAAACATGATATACGGGTTCACGGGCTACCTCCCCTTCGGCTACACGGTGTTCTACGGCCTTGGAGCCTACGGCGTCTACATAGGCCTGGTCCTCGGCCTTCACCCCGCCCTGGCCTTCCTTTTCAGCATAGCCATCTCAATGGCCGTCGCCGCAGTTCTTCTGCCCCTGTTCAGGCTCAGGTCCCACTACTTTGCCATAGCCACCCTGGCAGCCCTGCTGGCAGTCAACTACCTCGTGGCCTCCTCGGAGCTGGCAAGGTGGACGGGAGGCGGCAAGGGCGCGTCGCTGGTGACCATCTATGACCCTAACCTGACGTACTACGTGACCTTTGCGTTCCTCCTGATATTCCTGGCCGTGACTTCTCTGGTCAAGTACAGCCGCTATGGGCTAGCCCTCAGGGCCATAAGGGGCAGCGTGCTCACAGCATCAATGGACGGCATTAACGTGCCCCTCATAAGGGGCCTGGCGTGGATGATAAGCGCTCTCATGGCTGCTGTCGCTGGAGCCATGTACGGCTGGTACGTCTCGTTCTTCTACCCTGATATATTCAGCGTCGCCACCGACGTCTACGTGATAACCTACGCTATATTCGGCGGCGCGGGGAGCCTCACGGGGCCCATACTGGGCTCCATAATACTGAGCAGCGTCTACCAGTTCATAGGCATCTACTACACGGAATACCTTAACATAGTGTTCGGCATTCTGCTGGTGCTGCTGATACTCTTCATGCCGAGAGGCCTAGTGGATTTGCTTAACAGAAAGGCGCACCTGAGGCTGCCCTAGCCTTAGGTCACCTGGAAGAAGGTCCTTCTGACGTCCTCCAGCTTTCCTATTTCCTCGGCCTTCCCGAACAGCTTGACCCTGCCCATTTCCATAACCATTACATAGTCGGCCACTGATATAAATGAGGGGTTCTGCTCCGCAAGAAGTATAGTTATCCCCAGCGACTTAAGCAGCTTCACGTAGCCCACCACCTTGGACACCATCAAGGGGGAGAGGCCCGTTGACGGTTCGTCAAGGAGCAGAACCTTTGGCTTGGATACCATAGCCATGGCCATGGCGAGCATCTTCCTCTGACCCCCTGAGAGCGAGGCGGCCCTGAAGGAGAGAAACTTTGACAGCTCAGGGAAGTACTTAACAGCCTCTTGAATGACCCTGCTGTCGCTGGTCCTTGCGGCCAGCTTTATGTTGTCTGAGACTGTCATGTCGGGGAAAATAGGGTTATCGGTTATCATGATTAGCCCCATCCTGGCCCTCTGGAAGGACGGCGTACGGGTGATGTCCTTTCCTTCAAAGATTATGTTACCCTTTATGGCCGGCAGTATGCCCGCTATAGTCTTGAGCGTCGTGGTCTTCCCGGCCCCGTTAAGTCCAAGTATTAGAGTGGTAGTTCCACTCTCAAGTGAGATGCTGAGGTCCCTGACGACCACTAGCTTTCCATAGCCCGCCCAGAGGCCCTTGACCTCAAGTATAGGTTTACTCGACTGCACCCTTCTCACCCAGGTAGATCTTTATGACCTCCTCGTTGTTAGCTATGTCGTCGTAGGTCCCCTCGGCGACCTTCTTGCCCTCGTTCATCACTACAACCCAGTCTGCTACAGATTTGACCATCTTCATTATGTGACCTATGTAGAGAACTCCAACCCCCTGCTTGGCCACGGCCCTTATCTTTGAGGCCAGGCCCTCAAGCTCGTCAACGCTCAGGCCGGCCCCTATCTCGTCAATGAGCAGGTATCTGGGCCTGGCCGCCAGGGCCCTAGCGAAGTCTAGGAGCTTCTGCTGCTCGGCGTTGAGCTCCGAGGCCAGCCTCTCGGCCATGTTATAGATGCCTACGTACTTAAGCGCCTCTACGGCAGCGCTCATCGCCTCCTCTCCCTCAAGGCCTGCAGCGTAGATTGACGACACTAGGGCATTCTCCAGCACCGTGAGGTTTGGGTATGGCTTAGGTATCTGGTAGGTCCTGGCAATGCCCAGCCTGGCCCTTCTATATGAGGGCAACTTAACTATACACCTGCCGTCAAGCCTTATCCTCCCCTCGTCTGGGGCCAGGGCCCCAGTCACCAGGTTAACGAAGGTGGTCTTGCCTGCGCCGTTGGGGCCTATGAGGGCCTTCACCTCGCCCCTCTCTATGCTCAGGCTGAAGTGGTCAACTGCGACTAGCTTGCCAAAGCTTTTCACCAGCGACTCCGCCTCTAACAACTTCCCTTCCCCGCGCCTTATGTAGGGTTTCTGGTAGGAAAGAAATATACGTAACCTCGACCCAGGTACTGATTGTTTTGCCCTTAAGGGCCTTTACGAGAAGCCCACAGTTACGTCCAAAGCTCTAAACTTAAAGTCCTAGAGGGCACAGGCCTACAAGGAGGCAAGCCATGAGCATCGCTGAGAGGCCCATCAGGCTCTCAAGGCCCGCCCTGGTTGTTCACGGCGGCGCTGGCGCGTGGAAAAACGCCGACGTAGAGGCGGTTAGCAGAGCAGTAAGGGAGTCCCTGGAGAGGGGCCTTGAGGCCTCAAGGAGCGGGAGCAGTGTTGAGATGGTAGTCGAGGCCGTGGCCTCCATGGAGGACTCTGGCGTCTTTGACGCTGGGGTGGGCTCTGTGCTTGACCTAAGGGGCCACGTAACCATGGACGCCGCTGTGATGAGAGGCTATGACCTGAGGGCTGGCGCTGTGGCAGCCGTAACATATCCGAAGAACCCAATAAGGCTGGCAAAGGCAGTCATGGAGAGGACGCCCCACGTAATGATAGTGGGCAGCTGGGCTGACGAGCTTGCTAAGAGGCTGGGCCTTGAGCCCTTCCCAGGGCCTAGCAGGAGGTCGCTGGAGAGGTGGAGGCAGCTCAGGGAGAGCGGCGGAGGCGATGACGAGCTTGTAAGGAGGTGGCTTGAGATGGCCAGGGCCGTGGGCCTTGACACTGTGGGGGCCGTCGCCGTCGACTCTGACGGAACGCTGGCGGCGGCTGTGAGCACCGGGGGCGTAATAATGAAGTTCCCTGGCAGGGTCGGGGACTCCCCCATAGTTGGCGCTGGTCTTTACGCCGACAGGCTCTCAGCTTTTGCCGCAACTGGCATAGGTGAGTACATCATGTCTCTGGGCCTCAGCATCAGGGCCTCGCTGGCCTACGCCCAGAGCAGGGACGTCACGCAGGCGGTGGAGACCCAGATAAAGCTCATAACAGAAACCTTCGGCCCTGGCACGGCGGGCCTCATAGGAATAGACTTTATGGGCAATGCGTGGGGAAGTGCAAACACCAACGCCATGCCGTGGGGAGTGGCTGACGGTAAAAGGCTCCTAGTACTTGGCCTGCCCGAGAGCCACCGCTAGCATGTTTTGAAATTGTTAGAAAGATGCAAGCCTGCGAAGCCAAGTACAACTAAACAAAAACAATATTATAAAAAGTAAAGCATGTTTTTGAAACGTACACATATTAGTGGGTCCCTTTCTGATAGGATAAACCTTAAATATTCCCATTGAGAGGAATCTCCCAGTGCCAGAAAGTGGTGATTTTATGAAAGGTAGGCATAGCATAGGTTCAAAAGGCAGAAGGTCCCTGTCGACAGCAGCCCTTGCGGCGATAATTATTGTAATAGTAGTGATAGTAGCCATAGGCGGGTACTATGCCTACGTATCTACAAGGCACCATGTAACGACAACCTCCCCTACTACGCCGATTACTACAATCACCACGAGCACTACAAGCACTACTACAACTACGACAACCTCCATATCACCTTCCTACAGCATGTCACCAGCAGCCCTCAGCTCCTACTCAACCACCGCTGGCTCCCCCATATCGATAACTATATCAACGTTTACACCGTCGGCTGGCAGCTACGTGCTCATATACACGGGCAACGGATCAGTGATTAACACCACCAACTCTTATGCATCACTCTACTATGCTTACCCAGGCCACTACCTGGTGTACTACGCCATCTACAGGAACGGCCAGCTTGTGGGGAGCTCCCAGGGCAACCTGCTCGAGGTCCTCGTCACGCCGCCTCAGTTCAACGAGAGCTATGCCCAGCTCATAACGGTGCCGGTCATAACCCTCGTTAGCCCAACCACCCCAGTCGTCAGCGTTGGTCAGCCGGTCAACCTCTCAGCGGGCTTCCTGCAGCCGCCGTCCGGGACAAACATGACCATAGAGGAGTACGTCTGGAACCTGGGCAACGGGACCACAATAACCATACCTTCAGTTAACGGCACGGGCTACGCGGAGCAGGTGTGGCTGACCGGCTCAGGTAACACGACCTACCTGGAGCCAAAGGAGAAGTACATAAGTGTGAGCTACAGCTCTCCAGGTCTTTACGCCGTGTCGCTTACGATAGTAACTGAGAACATAACCACCAAGGCCACGTATAAGTACACCGCATACTACACTATAGCTGTCAGCTCCACCAGCGCGCCGTTCTCGATCTTCAGCCCGCTTGTAAGCGTGCCCAACCCAGGCACCATCGTGGTTGCAGAGAACGTGCCAGGAGGTCCCTTCAGCTTCGACCCAGACATAGACTATGAGAGCGTCGGCTTTGAAGTTATAGCTAACGTCTATGGAACGCTCATACAGTACTTCGGCGCCAACACTACGAAGTTCATACCAATGCTCGCCGAGTATGTGCCCACTGTTGGTCACGGCATTAACTCTAACTACACAGAGTACACCTTCCAGCTCAGGCCTGGCCTTAGGGCCGCCAACGGCGACCCGATAACAGCGTACGACGTCTGGTACAGCGTGATAAGGGACATGCTCTGCGCCGGCGGAACGCCCGGCACGCCGGGCTGGATACTCACCCAGTACCTCATACCGAACTACACGCCCTTCACCTTCGTCGTCACGTCGCCCAACGACACCCAGGGGGCCGAGGAGATCATAAACGCTGTCAGCTACAACAACGAGACCGACACTGTCACGTTCCACCTGGCACAGCCAACATCGCCTGAGGCATTCTTCACAGCAATAGCAGACCCGCTTGGAGGAGGAGTCCTTGACGCGAAGTGGCTCGAGGAGGTGGGGGACGGCATAAACTTCACAGGCCTCTACGACCACAACATGACCCAGCTGGCGGAGGCCTTCTACAGCTACGAGCAGACTTGCAGCGAGGGCAGCTACAACACGGCGGTGCAGTGGCCCTCAGGGCGGTCCGCCGGCTTCACGGGGCCCTACTACATAGCTGTCTACACGCCGGGCCAGAGCGTGGTGCTCAAGCCTAACCCCTACTGGCCTGACAACATAACCTACTTCCCCAGGCCAAACGATACCGTGGTTATAGAGTGGGTCAAGGACCCGACGACCGCCTATGAGCTCTTCGCCTCCGGCCAGGCGGACATAGTGACAGGACTGCCCAGCAGCTTCATACCGAGCCTCGAGTCCCTTGAGTCCAAGGGCCAGGCTGAGCTCTACGAGTTCCCAACTCTTAGCGAGTTCTTCTTTGTGTTCGTCAATAATGTGAGCCAGTCAGCGCTTCACCAGCTCAACCCCGCGTACCACATACCCAGCTGGTACTTCGCCAACCCCCTGGTCAGGGAGGCCTTCGCCTACGCCTTCAACTACACTGAGTACATAAACGACATAGTTGGGAACGTGAAGTACCACTTCAACTTCGGCAGCCCCTACTGCGGCGTGCTCATACCTGGGCTGAACTATTACTTCCCACCGTCCCAGCTCACCGGCTGCCCCACGTTCAACCTGACGTACGCCAAGGAGCTGCTCGAGGAGAGCGGGTTCTATAACATAAGCGTCTACTTCCCGATAGTAATATCAAGCGGCGACACGACGGACTACACGGCGGCCCAGATGTGGGCCGCGGCCCTCCACAACATAGACCCGAACATAAACGCCGTGCCCATATACCTGCCATTCTCAACTATAATAAGCGACGAGATACCTGGCCAGAACCCAATGCCAATATACTACCTGGGCTGGATAGCTGACTACCCGCTGGCCTCAGACTTCATAAATGCCATGTACGAGCAGGGAGGAACCTACCCAAGCCCTGACGGGTGGACGGTGCAGTACTTTGAGAACCTCAGCGCCTACTTCAACCAGTCAAAGATTAGCTACCCAGGCCTGAGCCCGAGCGTCGAGCCCGAGATAGGCAAGTGGCTCTGGCAGGAGGCCATGGAGTACCAGGAGCTTAACAATATAATCACCAAGGCCGACGCCGCTGAGCTTGCCAACAACGTGACTGCGGCCTCCACCTACTACAAGCAGGCCGAGGACCTGGCCATAGAGCTCTACATGTACGTATACACCATACAGCCCAACGAGTACTGGGTCATCAAGCCTTACATGCACGGCTATATGGGCATGATATCATGGGAAGAGAACCCAATGGTTGGAGGCTCCGGCGACAGCTGGTACTTCTGGTGGGTTAAAGGTTAGCCGGCAGATTTTCAAATAATAACCTTAATATTTTATTGATTTTTCACGCCCTAACGCTTTTTAGGTTCCACTTTTGTTCTCCGTATGCCGTGGAGGGTGGTTTAAAATAAAGCTCTGGCAGTACATAATTAAGAGAATTCTCTACTATATACCCACGCTAATAGGGCTCACAGTATTAGTCTTCGCTTTAATACACGTCGGCGGAGTCACGAAGCTCCTAGCCATGTACATAAATCCGAGGCTCACGGGGCCCGCCAGGCAGCAGCAGATACAGATGCTAATAGAGAAGTTCCACCTCAACCAGCCCCTCTATGTCCAGTACTTCTACTGGCTTGACGCGGTGCTCCACGGCAACCTTGGCTACACGACCACGAGCTTCTTCAGCGGCCCCGTGACCCAGGCCATAGAGATATTCTTCCCTAACACTGCGATGCTGGCAATAGTTGCGGGCATACTTACGTGGCTGATGGGGATACCCCTGGGCACCTGGTCTGCAGTCAGGAGGGACAAGCCAGATGACATAGCTATAAGGGTTCTCTCCTACGGGCTTTACGGCATGCCTATCTACCTGATAGCCTTCGCCCTGATAATCATATTCGGGGTTTACCTCAAGGTGCTACCCATTTCAGGCACTGTCAACACTGCCCTCCTAGCTGGAGTCAGCTGGTACCGCGACGGCACCTCCTATCCTACCCACATAATACTGATAGACGCGATAATACACAAGGACTGGCCTGTTGCACTAAGCGCGTTTGAGCACCTGCTGCTGCCAGCCTTCACTCTGGCGCTAGCCGTCATGGCCGGCGTCATAAACATACTTAGGGCCTCAATGCTGGAGGTGCTTGACCAGGACTACGTTAAGTTTGCCAGATCCAAGGGGCTGCCAGAGAAGGTGGTTATAAACAAGCACGCCAGGCCAACTGCCATGTTCCCAGTATACACTAACTTCGCCTACACAGTGGCTGGCATGTTAAGCGGCGTAGTTGTTGTTGAGGATGTCTTTAATTACCCTGGCATAGGCTACTGGCTCACCCTGGCCATGGAGGAGAACGACATGGGGGGGATAATGGCTGGAACCCTGCTCTTCGGCCTGATATTCATAACCGTCAGCCTCGTGCTTGACATAGTGTTTGCGCTCAAGGACCCGAGGGTGAGGCTAGGATGAACGCGCCCACAGCGGTGGCGGCTGTCGCAGCCGTTGCCCTCTTAGCGTCTCTCGTTGCACTTGCCAGAGGGCGGAGGTCCATCTCAATCCTGACGCCAGAGAGAAAGCTCTCGCTTCAGGTGTTCTTCTCAAACAAGCCCGCCGTCGCCGGCCTTATAATAGTACTGGCCTACGTGGTTGACGCCCTACTAGTGCAGTTCGCGCCGTGGATGCTTGGCCTCAGGCACCCCTACGCGCTGGTGCCTAACTATGCTAACCCGATACCGCAGCCCCCCTCGTGGAGGCACCCCCTAGGTACAACCTACCCAGGCGTCGACCTGCTCAGGGCCGTTATAAAGTCAATAAGAGTTGACCTGGCGCTCTCCGTGGCCGTCGTGCTCCCAGGGGCCTCCATTGGTATAGTTATTGGCATACTGGCCACTTACCTGGGCGGCATAGTTGACGATGTGCTCATGAGGCTCACAGACATATTCTTCAGCATCCCCTACCTGGTCCTGGCAGTTGCCGTGGGCTACGTGCTCGGCAGGGACCTGAAGAGCCTCCTAATAGCTCTCATAGTCGTGTGGTGGCCGCTCTACGCTAGGTACACGAGGAGCGTCACGCTCCAGGTGAAGGAGATGACGTTCATAGAGGCCGCCAGGGCTGCTGGGGCCAGCAACGTGAAGATAATGTTTAGGCACATACTCCCCAACGCCCTGCCCCCGGTTCTGGTGCAGATGTCAATGGACCTTGGAACTATAATGCTTACCATATCGACGCTGGCCTTCATAGGGTTCCTGCCCGTCTCCAACTTCCCAGAGCTGGGCTACCTCACCACGCTTGGCATACAGTACCTCACCACGGCCCCCTGGACTGTCATAGTGCCCGGCTCCTTCATTGTAATATTTGCCGTTGCAGTTTATTTGATGGGAATGGGCCTCATGGATGTGATTAACCCAAGGAGGAGGAGCTCACTATGAGCGAGAGGGACAGGACCCCAATAGTTATTGTCAGAAACCTCAGGCTGGCGTACTACACGAGGAGAGGCATCTACAAGGCGCTGAACGGAGTTGACCTAGAGATCTACAGGGGCGAGGTGCTTGGAGTGGCGGGCGAGAGCGGCTGCGGCAAGAGCACCCTTGGCCTCACAATAATGGGCCTTATACCAAGGAACGCCGCAGTGACCGAGGGCCAGGTCCTTGTGGACGGCTTTGACGTAGTCGCGCCTCTCAGGGAGTACTTCAAGAGGGCGAAGAAGTTCAGGGCTGACAAAAATGAGGACGTGCTCAAGAAGCTTCACAAGAATATGATGAGCATAAGGGGCACCAAAATATCAATGGTGTTTCAGGAGCCCATGACGACACTTAACCCCGTGCTGCCGGTGGGCTACCAGATAGCTGAGGTCGTGCTTCAGCACAACCCTGCACTCCTGGCCAAGAGGAGGCTTGCGAGGGCTAGGGCTACGAAGGACGACGTCAAGACTATACTGGGCTACCTTAAATCTAACGACTACGACAACCTGAGGGAGTTCGTCAAGGCAAAGGGCCTTGAGGGCCTCGATGACCAGGCAATAGCCATCTGGAGGAGGAAGGACCTGCACGACATAGTCAAGGAGCTCAGGATCCTTAACCTCTGTTGCCAGAAGATCAGCCCGCTGCTGGCGAAGCCCCTGGAGGACGTGGCCAGAACAAATAGGATACCTAAGACGCCGATAATTTCTTCAATGGTAAGGAGGGAGCTCGTCAAGGAAGGCTACATCAAGGCGGCCGAGTTCCTGGGCCTGCTTGGCATGCCTGAGCCCGAGAAGGTAGTCAAGATGTACCCGCACGAGCTCAGCGGAGGCATGAGACAGAGAGTGGTCATAGCGACTGCCATGATTAATAGCCCTGAGCTGGTGATACTTGACGAGCCCACGAGCGCCCTGGACGTAACCATACAGGCCCAGATACTGGAGCTCCTCAGGGAGCTGAAGGAAGACATAGGCTCAGCGTTCATGTTCATATCGCACGACCTGAGCGTGCTGTACCAGGTCTCGGACAGGATTGCCATAATGTATGCGGGGAAAGTGGTCGAGGTGGGCCCCAAGGAGGCAGTGTTCAAGGAACCTAAGCACCCCTACACGCAGATGCTCCTCGAGGCCGTGCCCACGATAGAGCCGCACGAGCTCAAGGGCATAAAGGGCGAGGTGCCCGACCTCAGGAACCCGCCGAGCGGGTGCATGTTCCACCCGAGGTGCCCCTTTGCCATGCCCGTGTGCAAGTCCAGGGAGCCCCCGACGGTTGACCTTGGCAACGGGCATAGAGTCGCCTGCTGGCTCTACGCTGGAGGTGAGAAGCAGTGATAATAGCTGGAAGGAACCTTAAGATGTACTTCCCTGTTAAGGGCGTCAGAGGGGCCTACGTAAGGGCCGTTGACGACGTCAGCATTGAAGTCAAGGAGGGAGAGATAGTAGGCCTTGTGGGCGAGAGCGGCAGCGGCAAGAGCACCCTGGGGAGGCTGTTGATAAGGCTCCTTGAGCCCACGGCGGGTGACGTCCTGTTCAAGGTGCCTGACAATGAGCTTGAAAACTACGACGCCGCCCTCGAAAGGAATGACCTTGAGTCGGCGAAGAAGATAGCGTCTAAGTACTCTATCCTTAGGCTAAGGGGCTCCGCCCTCAAGCAGTTCCGCAGGGAAGTCGGCATAGTGTTCCAGGACCCCTACTCGTCGCTTGACCCAAGGCTAAGGATAGCAGATATCATAGCCGAACCCATGATAGAGACGGGCTTCGCCAGCAGGGACAAGGCAATGTCAAGGGTCTACGACCTCCTAGAGGAGGTACAGCTTCCCAGGGAGTTCGCTGACAGGTACCCGCACGAGCTCAGCGGGGGCCAGAGGCAGAGGGTGGCCATAGCCAGGGGCATAGCGACTAACCCCAAGTTCGTCGTGCTTGACGAGCCCACGAGCGCCCTGGACGTCTCGGTCCAAGCGGAGATACTTGAGCTGCTGAAGGACCTCAGAGAGAAGTACAACATGGCCATGCTCCTCATAACTCACAACATCTCCGTGGTCTCATACATGGCAGACAGGATATACGTCATGTACGCTGGCAAGCTAATGGAGAAGGGCCCCAAGTCAGCGGTGATAAAGAGCCCCGCCCACCCGTACACGCAGGCTCTGATCTCCTCGGTGCCCCAGGTGGGCAAGCTGATGCAGAGGGTTGTGCTTAAAGGTGACGTGCCCAGCCTTGTCAGCCCTCCCAAGGGGTGCAGGTTCCACGAGAGGTGCCCAGTAGCGATTGCCACCTGCGGGTGGACCTCTGACGAGGTGGCTGAGGCCCTCATAAGGCTCTCCGAGGCCAGGTACTCAGAGCTAAGCGGCAGGCTTTCAATAAAGGTAATAGATGAGCTCACCCTGGCAGTCAGCGGCATATCCTCGGGTGAGCTGAAGTCCATAATAGACAACGAGTCAGAGGAGGTCAGGGCCCTTAAGTCTATAGAGTCGGTCAAGGAGGAGGGCGGCAGGGTGATCGTAAGGTTAACTAGATACGCTGAGCCCTCAATGAGAGCCGTCTCAGGGGGCCACTACGCTGCATGCCACCTAGTTAGCCCAAGGCCTCAGGCCTGAAGCCTTGAGTTAAACCCCTTTCTCAGGCTGACCCCTTATATATGCTGGGCCAGTAGTAGGAACAGCGGTGGCAGGGGGAGAACCACTAAAGGGCCGCACGCCACGGCCCAAGGGCCCCAAGCCCTTAGGCCAAGGCGCCACGGCCCACTGGAACCCTCACGGCCTCTGGCTGTGAGGGCTTCCGATGGTTCTCCCCCTGTCACCTCCTTACCTTTAAACAACCTTTATGACTGCCTCCTCGCCGTACCCAACTATAACCCTCCTGTAGCCCCTGAGCTGCCTGTTGAGCTCCTCATCACCGGTGTCGACGCGGAGCACCCTAAGCTTTGAGAGCTTGTCCTTGGTTGAAACTATTATTATGTTGTCCACTCCAACAGCCCTTAATATCTGGGGGCTCAGCTGCTGATTCCCCCTTCCCAGCAGGAAGCCCTGGCCTCCGAGCGGGGACAGCACCACCTTAACTTTACGGTACGTCCTCAGCAGGTCAAGTATCTGAGACTCGTTAAGGTCCAGGCCAATAGCCTTACCGTTGTAGACGGCGTCCACGCCAAGGAGGGTCTTAGGAACTCCCAGCTCCTCAGCTATGGCAGCCACAGAGGTCCCAGGGCCCAGGAGGTAGAGCGTGTCAGGCTCCATGTTCTCAATCACGTACTTTGCTATGGATTTGAGCTCCTCCGCGTCATGTCTTGAGGAGTCCTTGCCCTCAGTGACGACCTCCGGCGACCCTGGAACCACAGCGTAGCCGTAGAGCTTTACCACAAGCTCGCCCCTCCTGAAGGCCTCCTCATCTATGTCAAGCACCTCAGCCCTAACGGGCTTGGCCTCCCCGCTAAGGAACTTCCTCAGGGCTTCGGCAGCCGCGGCCGGCGTCTCGGCAAAGACGCCGCTGTACATCTTAACTCCGGAGGGCACGCCAAGCACTGGCACCTTGCAGTCAACCGCGCTAATCACGTCCCTGGCGGTGCCATCCCCTCCAACGAAGACTAGTATGTCGATCTGGTTGATCATCGTGGAGGCGCACCTCCTGGTGTCCTCTGCGCTCGTCAGCCTGTCCTCGCTCGCGCATCTAATTACGGTGGGCCTGAGGCCCTCCTCCTTGGCCTCCTCCTCGCCCATAATGCCGTTGGGCGTCACTAGCTCCACGTCGCGATGTAGGTACCTCAGGAACTCCCTAGCACGCGAGGGGGCCACGGGCTTTGAGCCAAGACTTAGGGCCCTCAGGTAGGCGTCCCCGTCAGTCCCCTTCAGGCCCACCCTGCCCCCCATGCCCGCTATCGGGTTAACTATAAGCCCGACCCTGCCCTTCATCTTACTTCACTTTCAGCGAGGGGTGGGGGATGTTCTTTAACCTGCCTCACCTCTGGTGAAGTTAATGGTTAGGAGGTCCCTGAGCGAGGTAATAGGCGCCTTCATAGTACTTGGCGTGGTGCTCCTCGCCGCCATATCGCTCATCAGGATGGGCTCTGAAATAGTGGGCTACTCGGAGAAGGTGTCGTCACAGCTCTTCCAGAGGGCCGCGGAGGAGGCGGCGCCTCCCAGGCTCGAGCTCATGGTGAACGGTTCAAGGCTTTACCTGATGGTGTCCCCTAACTCCCCGCTAAACATATCCTACGCCATAGTGGAGGCCAGCGGCAACGTTTTTATAGAGAGGGTCAACAAGCTAGTCAGCTCATCGGCGGCCATACCACTGCCCGGCAACTACTCCGCCTGCCAGAACGTGAGCGTGTACCTGGTGACCTCAAGTGGGGCCATGTTTGCTTACTCCACGTCCTCAGACCCGCTCATAGCTGAGGAGTGCGGGTGGAACGTCTCCTCTGCCGGAGGAGCCTACCAGACGGCGGGGCCCTCACAGGCATACCTTGGGCCGGACTCCTACCCTGCGGCCCTTGACATGGTCTACATCTCAGGGCTCGACGGGGAGAACTCAACGCTTGAGTACCTGGGGGAGGCCAACCTAACTGTTCGCATGAAGGGCAAGCTGTTCAGTTACATCAATGTTGTCGTCACCTCAGGGGGCAGGAGCTTCAGCGGGACAGTTAGCCCCTCAACTGGTAACTATATGACGTTGCTGGGCTACATCAGCGTCTCTGGACGGAACGTGGCGGTAGCAGCCTATGATATACCGAGCAGGGGCGTAGTTGGCATAGCGGTGGGGGGCCCAGGCGACTTAGTTAACTACACTGGGCAGGTCAGCGTCAGGGGGTTCATCTCCAACCCCTACACCACTATACTCTCTACGGTCCTAGCGTCGCTGGTGGGCTACTCGGGCAACTTCACCTCGAAGTGGTTCATAGGCAACCCTATAATTAACACCACATACTACTACCGCTACAACTCCACAGCCTCCGGCCAAGGCTCAACGCTTGGGCCCATAAACCTCGCCTACTACGTGATGTTCTATCATGACCCTCTGATGCTCTGGCCCACAACAATAAATCTTAGCGCCTCCCTGAGCCTGAAGATCTTCAGCGTCGCGGGGAGCTCCCACGCGAACATAAGCCTTCCGTCGCCAATCTCGTTCTACTCAGTGCCAGTTTACACTAATACCAGCGAGAGGGCCTACTTGGCAGAGGAACTCATGTCGATATACAGGCCGTTCAGGGTATCCTTCCAGACCAAGCTGGGGGAGGCCTCAGAGTACTTCGGCAACGGCACGTTCCTTATACCGAGCAGCTCCATATACGTGGAGTCGCCCGAGTCGTTCATGATGCCGATAACATCTAACTTGACATTTAGCTACACCAACTACGGCAGCTACGTGACCGGCGTCGCCTGGGCTGATGAAGCGTTCTACGTGGAGCCGCTCGCGTACCTGCTTGAGGTTAACGACTCCTCGTACAGTGTGTTCCTGTCGCCCTCCACCTACCGCAGCAGGCCCATAATTGTCAACGGCGTCGCGGAGCCGGGGCCTGTGGTGGCAGTGATACCAGGCGCTAACGTGACCCTACCGTGCCCTGGGCTGCTGTTCCCCGCCCAGGTAGAGGGGCTGCGGGTCTCCCTTGGAGCCCCCCTGAGGGTTGGGCAGTCGCTGCCCCAGCTGCAGCCAGGGCTTTACCTTTATGCGTGCACTGACCAGGAGTACTGGATCGTTTACTCGTGACTAGTTTCAACTAATTATAAGCCTTGGCCTGACACCGTAGGCCAGAGGAGGCTTGATACAGGGGCTAAGGGTAAAGTACGACGCTAGTCGGTGGGAGACGCTAAGGCTGAAGAGGGCCCAGGCCGAGGCGCTGCTCAGGGCCCTGAGCGGGCTCAACGCCTTCGTCTATGGCAGCGTGGCCAGGGGGGACGTGAGGCCGTCAAGTGACGTTGACGTAGTTGTCCTTGATAACGTGTCGCCCTTCATGGTTGAGGTGAAGCTTGAGGCCGCCGGCCTGAGGCCGTACGCTAAGGAGATAGTCCAGGCGACCCCTAACTATGTCCCAAAGGCCTACATATACCTCGACCCTGACCTCAAGGTCACAGTCAGCTTCCCCCTGGGCAGGATGAAGAGGAGGGAGGCGGAGTTCTACTCCTGGGGAGGGAAGCTTGACCTGGAGGGCCTCAGGAAGGGACTGAGGGTGCCAGGAGTTAACAAGGAGCTGAACCTGATAGTGCCCACGGAGGACGGGCACATAGAGTATCCCGTCGCGGGCCACGAAGCGGAGGTGGCGAGGCTGCTGGGGATAAGCCTGGACACCGTCGAGGAGAGGCTCAGGGTACTCAGCAGGAGGAGGGAGATAGGGAGGACTGGCACCTTCCTTAAGGTCGAGGTCCCCCCGGACGAGCCAATAGAGGACGCCGTGAGGAGGATCGCGTGGAGGAACGAGTTCTTCAGGAGGGCCGTGGACCTCTAGGCTTTTATTTTAAAGGGAGCCAGGCAGGTGGGAGCCTGACATGTCGGCGCAGCCCGTGAGGATTGCCCTCGTGGTCTCGGAGTTCAACTATGACATAACTAAGATGATGGAGGAGAAGGCGCTTAGCCACGCCAAGTTCCTTGGGGCTGAGGTGCCTGTGGTGTTTCACGTGCCTGGCTTCTACGACTCCCCGTTCGGCGTAGCCCAAGTGATAAAGCTTGACTACGTTGACGCTGTTGCAGTAATAGGCGCTGTGATTCAGGGACAGACTAAGCACGACGAGCTGATAGCTAACCAGGCTACGAGGGCCCTCGTGGACCTGTCTCTCCAGTATAACAAGCCTGTGACCCTCGGGGTCATAGGTCCAGGGGCTTCCAGGGCCCAGGCCCTTGAGAGGATAGAGGAGTACTCGAGGAGAGCCATAGAGGCCGCCGTGAAGCTGGTAAGGAGGCAGAGAGAAATGTCCGCCCTCAGGTACACCCCAGGCCAGACGCTAGTGGTGGAGTGACCTTGGGCGAGTGCGTTAAGGTAACGCTCGTGGAGCTCGCGAGATACAGGGAGTGGACTGAGCTGCTGGGAAGCGACAGGGAGTGGAGGATACAGGAGGAGCAGTCCAGGATCTACAGCAGGGCGCAGGAGGCGGCCTCCTCAAGGGGGGGCCTTGCGATACCCCTTAGGTACGACTACCTCTTGCTCCTCACCAGCGGGCTCTCTGATGATGACGTGAGGGCCATAGTTGACTCAATAAAGGAGGAGTCGCCCGTTGAGGTCAGGTATTCCACCGCGGCCTCGCGAAGCCCCGCCGCGGCAGTTTCAAGGGCCTTCGCGCTGCTCAGAGGTAACCCTGAGAATCACCAGGAGGACTGCAGTCAGGAGGTCTCTGTGCTGGGCCACGTGGACCTTGACGATGTCACGGGGTTAACGGAGAGGACCGACCCCCTTGAGGCCTTCCACAGGGTTCAGGAGCTGCTCCACTACGTCTCAAGGGAGGCCAGGCTGTACGGCGGCGTGGCCCAATACCTTGGGGGCGACAACATACTTGTAGTAATGCCAGTCGACAGCTATGAGGCCCTAGCCAAGAGGCTCTCCGAGACTGATAGAGTCAAGGTCGGGGTGGGGGTCTCGGTGAAGCCCAGGAGAGCGGCCGAGCTGGCAACAAAGTCGCTTGACTGGATAAGGGGCCACAGGGGAACCGCCTACGTGAAGGTTATGAGCGACCTCAGCGCCCCAGTGACGGCCTCAGGCGACGAGGGAAAGGCGCTCAATACATGATCCCCCTCGTGGCTATCCTGACTGTGCCCCCAGCCCTCCACGAGTAGCCTTGAGGGAACTCCATGGCGCCCTCAAGCTCCCTTATGCCCTCCTCCTCATTCCCGGCCCACAGCTTGGCCCAGGCGGCCAGAATCTTGGAGTCGTCAAGGGCCCTATGGGTGGCGTCACCGGAGACCGTCACGTCTATTCCGACCGACGTAGTGACCCTGGATATGGGCGTCACGGGACCGCACGTGTACATAAGCACGAGCCCTCCATAGACAGTGGCGTACCACAGTGAGAGCTTAACTGAATCCCACCCGGCGGGAGGGCTCCACTGCGAGAACGAGAGATAGACGTCATTTATGGCTTTCTCCACGTCAGGCTCTGCGGCAAATGGCGCGCCCTCAAGGGGGGCAGCCACCTTAAGGCACCTGGAGGACGCCAGGATGGCCGCGGGCCTCACCGTGACCAAGAGCAGGGCACCTCACATGTGGATAACCGTGCTGAAACCGGAGCCCTGGTCCACGTGGGCTACCTCGGCGTTGAAGAAGCTCACTATCAGCGCATACTCGTTAACGAGCACCCTCACGCTCTCGCCTATGGCCGAGGGTCCTATGTCCTCGTCATATATCACCTTGCTGACAACTATGGTGTCCGGCAGGTCAAGCTGTGGCTGGAAGACTATTATGCAGGACGGGCACAGGGACGTGACGTTCACCAGGAGCTGGCTCATGAGCTTTGCCCTGTCTTTCGGCGCCATGGATGACAGCGCCGCCTTATGTTGGTCGGCCACCTTGACGACCATGCTTATCACTAGCCTGTCGGCCCTAGTCTTGGGCTTCTGAACCCCCAACAGGACCCTGAGCGGGGCCTTGACCGTGGCGTTGAGGGCCCACTCAACAGGCGCCCCGGCAGGCACAGGAACCTCCTCAACATCTATCTCCTCGTCCTTGAGCCACCTGGTCACGTCGTCCTTAAGTCCCAAGCTGGACGCCTGATAGCTTCTAACTACACACAGTTATTAACCTTCTCAATGCCGTTAACCTTAGGCGAGAGCCTTGCTGGAGGACCTGCTGTCCAGGCTTGACAAGCTCAGGGAGTTCCTCACCATAAAGCCCCTCTACTACGACCTTAACACTAACGAGTTTGTCTGGATAGACACGAGGCAGCTGCCCTGGAACGAGGTCTACATAAGGACCAAGGACTACAACAGGGTCGCCAAGGCTATAAAGGACATGGAGATAAGGGGCGCGCCGGCCATAGGGGTCACGGCGGCCTTCGGCCTCACGCTGGCTGCGGTGCACTCAAAGGCTAAGAAGGCCGAGGAGCTGATGAATGAAATAAAGGAGGCCTACGGCGTCCTTGCAGCCACCAGGCCCACGGCCTACAACCTTTTCTGGGCCCTCGACAGGGTGTGGAGGTCCGCCCAGAGGGCCTTCGAAGCGGAGAACGACGTCGACGCCATAAGGGAGGCCGTGCTGAGGGAGGCCTTTACCATATATGTTGAGGACGTTGAGAACAACGTTAACATGGGCAGGAACGGGGCCAAGCTTATAGACAACGGAGATAGGATAGTGACGCACTGCAACACGGGTTCCCTGGCGACCGCGGGCTTTGGAACCGCCCTGGGAGTCATAAGGTACGCGTGGCACGAGGGAAAGAGCATTAAGGTCTACGCTGACGAGACCAGGCCCCTGCTCCAGGGAGCCAGGCTGACGGTGTGGGAGCTCAAGAAGGAAGGCATACCGGTAACCCTGATAGTTGACGGCGCCTCGGGCCTGCTCTTCAGGAGGGGCATGGCTGACCTTGCAATAGTCGGCGCTGACAGGATAACGCTCACCGGCCACGTGGCAAACAAGATAGGCACCTACAACCTGGCTCTTGCTGCCAACGCCAACGGCAAGGAGTTCTACGTGGCAGCTCCTACAAGCACCATACAGCCCGTGATGGGCGAGGACTCAATTGTAATTGAGGAGAGGTCGCCCGACGAGGTGAAGACTGTGCTTGGCCGCCTGACCATAACCGTTGAGGACGTGGAGGCCTGGAACCCGGCCTTTGATATAACGCCCCCCGAGCTCGTGTCCGGCATAATAACTGAGAAGGGCGTTGCAAGGAAGCCCTATGAGAAGACCTTAAAGGAAATCTTAGGCCTAACGTAATAAGACTACATTTAACCTTTTTAAAGCCTCGTATGTACCCTCTACCTGGGACCTTTCATGGTCTCTCACCCATGCACTGCAGATGAGGCTAAGCCTCCTTCAGAGGGCCAGCTGGCAAGGTTTGAGAACGGCAAGCTCATAGTGCCTGACAACCTAATAGTTGCTTACTTCAAGGGCGACGGCATAGGGCCTGAGATAGTTGAAAGCGCTAAGAAGGTGCTTGACGCAGCAGTTGACAAGGCCTACGGGGGCACCAGGAGGATAGTCTGGTGGGAGGTGACAGCTGGCGAGGAGGCCCAGAAGGAGTGCGGCTCCCTCCTGCCCGACGGCACGCTTCAGGCCTTCAAGCTGGCTCGCGTCAACCTTAAGGGGCCCCTGACCACGCCCGTTGGAGGCGGCTTCAGGAGCCTCAACGTGACCCTCAGGATGGTGCTTGACCTGTACTCAAACGTCAGGCCAGTCAAGTGGTACGGCCAGCCGACTCCGCACTGCCACCCAGAGAATATAGACTGGGTGATATTTAGGGAGAACACGGAGGACGTCTACGCTGGCATCGAGTGGCCCTTCGACAGCCCCGAGGCCCAGAAGATAAGGGACTTCCTCAAGAAGGAGTTCGGTATAGAGCTGACGCCAGACACAGGCATAGGCATTAAGCCCATATCCAAGTGGAGGACGCAGAGGCACGTCAGGAGGGCCATGGAGTGGGCCATAAGGAACGGCTATAAGCACGTGACTATAATGCACAAGGGCAACATAATGAAGTACACGGAGGGCGCCTTCAGGCAGTGGGCCTACGACCTCATACTCTCAGAGTTCAGGGACTACGTGGTCACCGAGGAGGAGGTTAACACCAAGTACGGCGGCAAGGCGCCGGAGGGCAAGATAATAGTTAATGACAGGATTGCTGACAACATGTTGCAGCAGATAATAACCAGGCCCGGCGAGTACAACGTTATAGTAACCCCCAACCTGAACGGTGACTACATAAGCGACGAGGCCAACGCCCTGGTGGGCGGCATTGGAATGGCTGCGGGACTTGACATGGGCGATGGCATAGCGGTTGCGGAGCCAGTCCACGGCAGCGCCCCCAAGTACGCTGGTAAGAACGTCATAAACCCGACCGCCGAGATACTGAGCGGCATGTACCTGCTCAGCGACTTCGTGGGATGGCCAGAGGTCAAGCTGCTGGTTGAGTACGCAGTCAAGCAGGCGATAGCCCACAAGCAGGTGACCTATGACCTGGCCAGGGAGATGGGAGGGGTAACGCCAATATCGACCACGGAGTACACCGATGTCCTAGTTGACTACATAAGGCACGCGGACCTCAAGGCCCTCAAGGGCCAGTGAAGGCCTGCCTTAGCCCTCACCCTCTATTTTCTTTAGGATATCGCACACCTCTGAGAGCCTGTTGACTCTGTACTTTGCCACGCCCTCAAGGGACCCGTCATCACCGATGGCAACAGGGTAGCCGACAAGCTTCATGGCCTCTGCGTCCCACTTTGAGTCACCGACGTACATGACCTCCCCGAGGCTGACCCCAAGTTCGCCAACCAGGAGCTTTAGGGCCCTGGCCTTGTTGACCCCAACTGCAGCTATGCCTCCGGGGACCAGCCTCCACCTGGAGTCAAAGCTCAGCTGGTTTGCCATCCAAAGGTCAGCGCCAACTACGTCGGCCACCCTTGCCACCAGGAGGTCTATGCCCCCGCTCAACAGGGCTATCCTCTTGCCCATCCTGTGGATGCATATAGAGACGTCCCTTATGCACGGCCTCAGGGGTATCCTTGAGAGTATCCTCTCCAGGTCCCACCTAGTTATTTGACCATGCGTCGCCTCAACCCAGAGGCCTGTGTCCAGCCTCAGCCAGTCCTGGTAGGTTATCTCACCCCTCTCAAACATCTCAGCGTACTGCCTGGCCCTGTCAGCGACCCCGAGCGTCTCGTGGACGAAGCCCCAGCTGCTTTTAACTTCGGTGAGCACCCCGTCAACGTCAAATATCACTGCCTTAACCTTCAATGTCCCACGGGTCCCCGAGTCCCAGAGGGCCTGGGACCTTATGTTTTTCACCTCTGGAACCAATGACAGCAACCCATTAGCGTGGCCGCCTACTGACTATGGTCGCTGCCTAGGTCAATAAGCGTCCCCAACGACCTGAGGAGTGACAGAACTGCCCCCTTGTCACTGCACATGAACATGTGGGGCCTCTCGGAGTCCGTGGCCCCGAGCATTCCCATGGGCCTCAGGGCGTCAAGTTCCATAAGCCTCCCGGCGAGCTCGTCCTCAGCCTTAACGCCTGAGCCCCCAACCCTGTAGAATATGAACTCCACTAAGGCTGCTGCCATTGATATGCAGTCAACGTGCCACCAGCATCGGTCAGCCCCCAGGAAGTGCCTCGAGATCCTTGACCTGAGCCCTCCCGGACCCCCGGCGCTGCCCACGTATAGCACGAGTCCTGGCCCAACAGAGCCCAAAACCTTGCCTCTCCTGCCTACAACGCTGACCGGGCGGTCTAGCCTGAAGCAGATGGCGTAGACGCCCTTACACGAGGGCAGCGCGTCAACGACGCCCTCAGGGCGGCGTCTGATACCCCGGAGAGCGTCACTGCCCCTCAGGGCTCCCTCCGGGCACAACTCACTTCACCCGCCGCCTTGGGTCTATGCACATAGGTGAAGGTATTATACTTATGTCACAGGACCAGCCAAGAGTCACGTAAGACGGGAGCCTGTCAGCCGCTATTCTGACCTCTTCTCTTAACCAACCCTTGGGCGCATGGCTTAATGCCTAAGTTAGAGGCCACGTACCTCTTCAGCTCAGACAATGAAGGAACCCCTATGATACGCAGCTCCTTGAGCAGCCTCCCCTGGGACACCAAGGCCCAATAGAGCGTCGGGGAGTCCTTAACTTTGAACTCTTGGAAGGTTCTCCTAGCCATGGTGTCCAGGCACATTGTAGTGAACCAGGTACACGAGACTACATAAATCGTAGCCCTGCAGGAGTACATTTCAACTATGTCGGGCATCTTAAGGTCTAGGATGGCGCAGGAGGCGCACCAGTTATTCCTGAAGTATATCAGGTTCAGGCCATCGCTGAGGGAGGACGCGCTTAGACAGCTGGCCCTTGACCAGCCCCTGTCCCCGCTGTAAACGTAAACTCCCTCGGCCTTAGGTATCTGAAGCTCCACGGACCCGCCCTCGACCACGCCCTTATTAGAGCAAGTTCAAAAAGAAAAGGTTAGGCTTATCACTTACCCGTAGAAGGGCACCCACTTCATCCAGTCAGCCGTGTGCTCAAACGTTGCAGCCCCTCCTATGTACGCCGAGAGCAGGGCCGCCAGGACGAGCAGTATCAACTCAATGTATGCAAAGTACTTTGACGGCTTGCCCAGGTTAAGGAATGGGCCGAGTATCCCGGAGAGCCCTGTCAATGTGAACAGGGCCGCTGCCGCCGCAGGGGAGTTGGTCAGATGATACTTAGCTATGTCAGCGGCGTATATCAGCACTGAGACCGAGAGGAAAGCTATGGCAATCGTGGGCCCCTTGAGGTCCACGCCAGCCACCAGTGAGAGTCCCAGCATTCAGGAGCACGACCCCGTAGAGGGCGTACGGGTCCATGAGCACTATATTGTAGGAGCTGGGCAGAGGCCACGTCATGGAGCCCCAGAGGCCCATCACCAGGGCGTAGATGCCTATCGCTAAGAAGGCGTACCCGAAGCCCCTGTCCGCCTGCTGTCCCTTCCCCATGACAAACCTGTAGGCGACCCAGGCAGCTGCCGTGAGGAGCCCCCAGGCCAGCACAGCGAGCCAAATATCAAGGGTGTCCACAAAGAGGGGATCCGACAACTCTGTCTCCCTTTCTCTAGTTAGAGATAATAATATTTAAGCTTTTCTCTAATAAGAGCACGCGTATGCCCCCTCTAACAGGTGGTGGAGCTCACGAGGGCAAGCCTTAGGCTTTACTTCCTGATGTAGCCACGCTTTTCACAGCCTCAACTATGGGCTCCGTCACCTCAGGCCCGTAGCCCTCGCGGGGGTCCTCCAGCAGGGGCAGCTCAACCCTGCCCGAGTAGCCTGTGAGCTCGAAGAGCTCCGAGGCCTTAGAGACCCACGGCTTACCGTTCATCACGAGTATCTCCATGGCGCTCCTGTACCTCCTCCCGTCAACTATGTAGGCCTCCCCCGGCGACACCAGGACCACTAGGTCTGGGGCCGCCGAGGCGGGCGTGGGGGCTGCAACGTCACTGTTAGACTCTATGACAACCACGTCGCTTGACCTCTCCTCAAGCGATATGCAGCTGTCGGCGGCCTCGCTGGCCGAGCCCATGAATACCCCCTCCACCACCTGCTCATTTACCTGGACCGGCGGGGGAGTAAGGTACGAAACAATGTCCTGGATCTCCTGCTCAACGGGGCGGGTCACCCTTGAGAGCACGGCGGAGCTTACGAGGTGGACGCTGGAGCTGCCGCCGACGCAGCTTGTCACCCTAAGCAGTGCGGCCCTGGAGTAGGGCTGCGAGAGCGAGGCCTCATATGCCGTCCTGCTGGGGTACTTTGACCTTGGCGTGGGGACGAGCAAAGCCCCAACGGGGTTCACCACCTCTACTGGTAGCCTCTCCCCTGATGCCTTGTAAAGCAGGTACCCGTCCTCTGTGGTCAGAACGCGAAGGCTGCGAGTGTACGCAACCGCCTCCGGGGAGCCCCACAGGTCCGTGGCGCCCACGGGCTTTGAGGGGGCTGCCGTGAAGCCCTCCCTTATAAGCTGCGCTGTCAGGCTAGCCGCCAGCGTAGTCTTGCCTGAGTTCCTTGGCACTAGGCCGGCAACCAGTACCTTCAACCCCTGTCCCCAGCTCGTGGATAGGTAGGCCTTCACCTCATATACGGCTTAGCCCCTGTCGTGGCTGGGGAGGCAGGTGAAGGTGCTCCAGATAGACGGCAGCATGGGGGAAGGAGGGGGGCAGGTGCTGAGGACAGCGTTGGCATTGGCGGCCGTCCTTGGGGTGTCAGTGAGGGTCTACAACATAAGGGTTAAGAGGTCAAGGCCTGGGCTGCAGCACCAACACCTGGAGTCTGTCAACGCCATAGCGAAGATGTCGCACGGCAGAGTTGAGGGCGCGAGGATCGGCTCCACGGAGGTGACCTTCTACCCCGGCAAGATATCAGGAGGCGAGTACAGTTTTGACATAGGCACGGCCGGCAGCGTGACGCTTCTGCTCCAGGCCATAATGCCGCTCATGGTTGCTGCCGAGGGTGAGGTCAGCGTTCGTGTCAAGGGCGGCACTGACGTGCCCAAGTCACCCCCAATAGATTATTACCGCTTTGTCCTGAGGCCCCTCCTCTCTAAGTTTGGCATAGAGCTCAACGTGGAGCTCATCAGGAGGGGGCACTACCCCAGGGGTGGGGGCGAGGTCCTAGTGAAGGTTAGGAGGACCGGGGCCCTCAGGCCCGTTGACCTGGTGTGCGCGGGGAAGCTCATAAGGATTGAGGGCCTCAGCCACTGCGTTAGGCTCCCGGCGCACGTGGCCATAAGGCAGGCCAGGGCCGCCAGCGAGGCCCTCAGCGGTCTCGGGGTGCCAGTGAACATTAGCGTGGAACACTACGAGGGCAGGCCGGACCCCCACCTGGGCCCAGGAAGCGGTATCGTGGTTTGGGCCCTGACAGAGAACTCGGTCCTGGGCGGTGACTCCCTTGGGGAGAGAGGTAAGCCCGCGGAGCAGGTCGGCAGGGAGGCCGCGGCCTCACTGATGCAGGACCTCTCCACTGGCATGGCATTGGACAGGCACTCATCTGACATGCTTATAATATATGCACTGTTGGCCGGCGGGGTGAGCAGGCTTGGAGGTGCATCACTGACCTCGCACGCGAGCACAGTAATAGACCTAGTTAAAATAATGGCTCCACAGGCCTCGATGTCACTCGAGGGGAGGCCTGAGGCTCCCTTCACGGTTACGGTGAAGGGCCTGGGCCTCCTCTAGGTAACCTGCGCTTTAGGCTATCGTAAAGTCGCTGCTTCTTTAATAAATAGGATGTACAGCTCCTGCACATAACGGTATAGCTCTGTATTTACTTGTATACATGTTAGCATAAAGGTTAAAAGTAAAGAAGTATAAAGCTACGGCGGTGAATGCCATGAAAGCCCCTAGAAGGGCCCTGGCAGCTTTTCTGCTGGCCCTAGTGGTGGCAGCCCTAGTGGTGCCCTTCGCGCCGCTTAGGCTAAGCGTATCCCTGGCCCAGAGTGGCGAGGTCTACTCGAACTTCACAGTGACGCCAACGGGCTACCTGACTGTTTACCTCTATGGAGTGCCGCCGTCGTCCAAGGTGCTGCTCTGGTGGGGCATAGAGCCATACCCTCAGGGGCCGTGGAGCACTGTCAACGGCACCCCAGGTAACATGGAGACTCCCATGACGTATAACAGCTCCATAGGCGCCTTCCAGGCCACCATAGGGCCGTTCAAGAATGGCACGTGGATAGGCTACGTCTTCAACGTTAACGGGAGCACATGGCTTAACTACGACAACCACCCGTTCTGGAACTGGAACGTCATAATTAACCCGCCCGCCAAGATAATAGGCTTCACCAGGGCCTGGGTGCTGCCGAACGGGTCCATAATGATAACCACCATAGGGAGGCCGCCGGACACCCTGCTGCTCTGGTGGGGCCTCACTACTGGCCCCCAGACTGGCCTGCCATGGTACAACACTGTTGGGAAGCCAGGGAACAACGTGAGCGTCATGCACTACAACCCGCTCTGGGGCAACTACACAGTGATGATAGGCCCCTTTGAGCCTGGCCAGTGGGTCCAGTGGGTATACCACGACAACACCACCGGGGCCTGGATACACAACGCCAACGTGAGCTCTAGCGCGAACTTTGCCATACAGGACGTCTACACACCTGTGCACGTGGTGGCAGCTTACTATAACGAGTATGTCTACCTCGTCGGGGAGCAAGCTAAGATCAACGTCACCGTGCAGAACGAGGGCCCGACAGCAAGCTACGACGTGGCCCTGGTGGTGGGCACTACCGCCGTCTTCAACTCAACGGTAACCATACCGTCGGGGACAACTAACCTAACGTTCAGCTTCCCCGTTAACTACCCGCAGGGCATCTATAACGTTTACTTCCTGGTCGGCACCTCAGGTCTGTGGCAGAACACCTCGCTGCCACAGCTTTACGTGCTCAACACAACTGGCAAGAAGCCCATAAGCGTCGTGATAGTGTGGAACATGCACCAGCCGCTCTACATAGAGCCCAACGGCACCTGGGGCCAGCCGTGGGTGCAGATACACACGGGCCAGGACATGGAGTGGGATGGGCAACTCGTAGGCGCCTATGAGCTGCAGGCCATGCTGCTCAACGAGTTCCCCAACATAAACGTCACCATAGACTTCACGCCAGTGCTCCTCTACCAGTGGGAGGCTTTCTTGCACCAGCCTAGCCCGACCTTCACGACGCCAGGCGTCAACGTAACCCATGACCTTAACGCCACAGAGTACACCCTGAGCCTCTACAGGAAGCTAGCCAAGGAGGGCAGGCTTCAGGTGCTGACGGTGCCCTTCTACCACCCGCTCATGGCGATAGAGTACGACAACGGCTGGTCCTCTGACCTGCTGGCGCAGATACTGATGGGTAAAAACATGACTGAGTACGTCTTCGGCGTGACGCCCAACGGCGCCTGGACCCCTGAGATGGCGTTCAACATGGGCCTAGTCTGGCTCTACAACGAGACGGGCATTAACGTCACCGTGCTGGACTACCAGGCCTTTGTGCAGATGGCACCTGACCTGACCGTAGTGTCAGGAAGCCTTAACAACGGCCCCTATGGCGTCTACGTGGTTCAGAACTCCCTGGGCCAGAGGATCTACGTGCTGTTCAGGGACACCAACCTCTCTAACGAGTTCGCGTTCCTCTTCTTCCACCAGTCGCCGCAGCTGACCGAGCAGGAGCTTCTCCAGTACCTGGCAAAGGTCTACATGGAGCACCCAGGAGGGGTCGTGGTGGTGGCCCTAGACGGCGAGAACCCAATAATATTCAACCCAATGCCCCTGTCGGGCGAGGACCTCTACGCCATATACCAGGCACTATCGAACGCCGAGGACCAGGGATGGCTTGTGACGCAGACCGTTGATCAGGCCATAGCGGCCCACAGTGTTTCAGCCGTGCTCACCAACCTGCCCGAGGAGAGCTGGGCCCTGAGCCTCAACAACTGGAACAACGGCTACATAGGCAAGGTCCTCATCTGGAGGAACGTGAGCGAGGCCAGGGAGTACCTGGTGGCGTTCTCAAACGTTCTGGGCATGCCGCTGTCGCCGCTGGTGCCACTCTCCTTCACCCATGCGCCTAACGCCAGCATAACGGCCTTTGAGGCCATGACCCACATGCCCGCCTACATAAACTCTTCAGGCTACGTCGAGGTCAACCCGCTTTACATGTACTACACCCTGTGGAACTACCTCTACGTGAGCGAGGGCAGCGACTGGACCTGGCAGGCCGGGCCGCCCAACTATGGGCCGGAGTGGTTCTCAGTGCAGCCCATAATATATGACAGCGCAATGGTTAACTACGTCAAGTCCCAGCTCTCGGAGATAACGCCAAGCGGTGCCATACCGCTGCCTGGGCTCAAGGGCGTGACAGTATTCATAAATGACAGCCTCGGCGCGCCGCTGCCCATAGCATCCCACGTAATAGTTGTGGTGAGCAACGGCACAGCCAACGCGAGTGCTGAGGTCACCCTGTACCCTGGCGTTGACATAGCAATAGTGAGAGGTGTTTACTTCAAGCCATCGTCGCCGGTCTCAGTCTACATTTACGCTCCACTGAACGCCTCGCAGCTGGGCTCCTACGTGGTGCCCTTCAGCAAGTACGGGCTGCTGATATCCAGCGGCACCTTCGGGCTCGGCAACGTCACCTTCAATGTTAACGCGGTGCACATAGCTAACATGAACACTACAACGCCTGGAGCAGCGCAGCAGGTCGCGCAGCCCACCGGCAACTACGGCGTCTGGGTAATAGTTGCACTAGTAGTTGTTGCAGTTATAATAGCGGTCCTAGCAGGGTACCTTAGGCTCTGAGCACAAGGCTTTCCCTTTAAGGCCTTTTCCTTCCTTATTTCTTTTATAATAAATCCTTGGGGACCTTCCAAGGCGCGAACGCGTTTATTGCGACTTAGACTGTGAAGCATTCCTGGGCGAGGACCTTGCCCGGGTTCGTGGGGCTAATAACTGACTTCGGGGACTCAGTCTATGACGGTATTGTGGAGTCCGTTATAAGGTACGTGGACCCCTCCATAAACGTGATAAGGATTGATAATGAGGTCCCACACTTCTCCGTGCTCGCCGGAAGCTACATAACGTACTCATCTTACAGGTGGCTGCCGCCGGGCTCTGTAATAATGGTGGTAGTTGACCCCGGGGTCGGAACCAGCAGGAGAGCGGTAGTTGTAAGGACCAACAACTACTACTTCGTGGCGCCTGACAACGGAGTAGTGTACGAGGCGGCCACAGAGGACGGCATAAGGGAGGCCTACGCTATAAACTACTCCAGGGTTCGCTCGCTGGCAGGCGTTAAGGCCTTCAGCGCCTGGCCCCTCTCCTACACGTTCCACGGGAGGGACGTGTTCGCCCCGGCGGCGGCCCTCATAGCCAAGGGAGTTCCGCCGTCTCAGTTTGCAACACCTATACCGGTGAGCTCTCTCGTGTCCCTCCGCCTCAGGTACAGCGTTCACCTGAGGGGCTCCACGCGCACCAGGGTAGTCTACATAGATAAGTTCGGCAACGTGGCCCTAGGGCTCACCACGAGGGAGTACAGGCTGCCGCGCGGCAGGCTCATAGTGAACGTCAAGGGCTCCCAGCACGTGTTCACCACTGGCAGGACATTCGCTGACGTCAAGCCTGGGGACGCGGTGGCTTACATAAACAGCTTCGGGTTCGTGGAGCTTGCCATAAACCAGGGAAGCGCTGCCTCAAAGCTTAACGTAAACGTAGGCGACGAGGTGCTCTTGACACCTTAACACTCACAGAGCCTGTCGAAGGGCTCCCTGGGGCCCTTGAGCTTTCCCCCTAAGAGCCTCCTGGGCGACAGCTTGCTGTCCTCCTTACTAACGCCTTCAGCTATGTCCACCACTAGCCTTGCCAGGCCTGGCGAAAGCGTTAGCCCTGCCCCGTTGAGGCCCGTGAGTACATAGTAGTTGTTGAGTTCGCCCACCACAGGCATGCCGTCGGAGGCCGAGATGCACGGCGCTGCCCACGACGAGACTGGGTAGAAGTTCTCGGCGTCAGGAAGCCTGGACGCCACGAGCTCCAGCACCTCATAGGCCTCGCCCTGGGATAGCCTGAAGCCGTCCTCGGGCCTCACAAGCTGGGAGTCGCCGCCCCCAACTATCGCCTGACCCTCAGTCTCAGGCACTATGTAGAAGCCATTTATATCGTCCTCGACTATCACATCGGGCGTCTGGCCCCGCACACTATGGGCGGAGCACCTGTACACAGTGAAGTTATCCTTTAAGCCTAGGAGCTCTGGCGTCCAGGGCCCTGCCGCTATGAACTTCAGGTCAGCGTCAATCTCAAGGCCATCGTAGAGGAGCCTGCCACCCTTTCGGACCACAGGGCCCTCCTTCAAGGTGAAGCTCATGCCAGCTAGGGCCTTGGTCAGGTGGCCCAGGGCGTCGCCTGGGCTTACCACGCCCTGCACCATAGTTGAAACTGGCAGGTCGCCGTCGCCCGTGACCCTCAGGCCCAGCTCCCTCAGCTCCTCTAGCTTTAGCACGTCGGCGTCTATGCCCTCGAGCCTCAGGGTGGAGATTATGTCCTTGATGCAGTGGAGCTCCTCAGGCCTTGGTATCCACAGGGTCCTTGTCATCTTCTCTATGCCCAGCTCAGCGTAGGCCTTCAGGCCCTCTATGGCATACTTAAGTAATGACTTGGGGAGCTGCAGCGATATTATGCCCGCAGCCCTTGACGAGGCCCCATAGCCGACAGCGTTAGCCTCGTAGAGGGTCACGTCATAACCTCTTCGAGCAAGTTCATATGATATCCAGAGGCCCGAGAGGCCGCCGCCTACTACTGCGGCCTTCCCTCGTCTATGCAACATCGCACCTGTACGTTGACGGTAGCCCCGGAGGGTTATTAACATTAACAAGTAGTTGCCGTGTCCAAAAGAAGGGATTGACTTAGAAGTTACGCAGGGGACCGCGGCTACCTCTTCATGGCCTCCGCGGCGAACTCAGCTATCCTCCTGACGCCCTCTACTATGTTATCCATTGACGTGGCGAAGCTGAACCTCACGAAGTCCCTGCCGAGCCTGTCAGGGAACGTGGTGCCGGGCAGCACTAGGACTCCCTTCTCGTAGAGGAGCTTGTTGACCAGCTTGTCCACACTGTCAAGCCCCAGGGCCTTCATGAGCTGCGAGACCCTCGGGAACATGTAGAAGGTGCCTTGGGGTTTGTACGACTCAAAGCCTGGCACATCCTTAAGCAGGTTGTAGAGGGTGTCCCTCCTCCTCCTGAACTCGTCTATCATGTTCCTCACGGGAGTCCAGTCGCCTCTGAGCGCTGCCACCCCGGCCTTCTGAGCTATGCTGGTGGCACAGCTGTATATCGACACTGCGAGGTCAAGCATCCTATTTATTACCTCGCGCCTTGCCACTAGGTAGCCCAGCCTCCAGCCAGTCATCGAGAAGGTCTTGGAGAAGCCGTTTATGTAGAGCAGGTTGTCCCTCCAGCCTGGGTAGCTTATGGTGCTGCTGAACTCCCCCTCATATATAAAGTTGTCATAGATCTCATCAGCGACCACTATAACGTTCCTCCTTGCCGCCACGTCCATTAGCTCCTCTATCTGCTTGGGGCCTATTACTAGGCCCGTCGGGTTGTTGGGGTTATTGAGGAAGAGTATCCTGGTCCTGTCAGTTATGGCGTCCTCAACCTTGCCTATGTCGAGGCTGAACCCCTTGCCTGGCTCAAAGTCCATGCTCACGAACTTCGGCTTGGCGCCGAAGAACTTAGTGACCTGGGCGTAGGCATAGTAGCTGGGCTCTATTATTAAGGCCTCGTCCCCAGGCCTTAGGTAGGCTGCCCCTGCCATGAAGAGGGCTGTCTTAGTGCCGGTGGTTACTATTATCTCATCTGGCTTGACGTCTGACTTGTACCTGCTGTTGAGGTAGTCAGCTATCGCCTCCCTCAGCTCCGGTATGCCGGCGGTCTCCGTGTAACCAGTGAAGCCCTGGTCAAGCGCGTCCTTGGCAGCCTCCCTTATGTGCTTAGGCGTTGGGAAGTCGGGCTGCCCTATGCCAAAGCTGATAACCTTAATTCCCTTGGACTCGAGCTCCCTTATAATTGGGAGGTAGCTGAAAGCACTCTCTCCCTGTATTAGAAACATCTCCTGCTTGAGCCCCAGCGTCGGAGGCTCATTCGACAATTCTCAGGCACCAAAGTTAACTTGTACTGTCAGAAATTATAAGGGTTTGAGATACAGATAGGGACATCTGAAGTATTTAATCTATAAGAGAGCTCGCTACTACGTATTAAATACGCTTTGGAGAGGACAACTAGAGGGGGAGCCTATTGGCAAAGCTGCAGATCAAGTGGTTCAAAAGGAGAATGCTGACAATAGGCCCTGTGGAGCTCGAGGTAATGAACCCAGTAGCTGATGATACGGTGGAGGTCAGCGGCAACGTTTTAGATGCGATGCTGAGCGAGGCAGATAAGCTGATGAGGGATAGGAAGGGGGACTTTGCCATAATCACGGCTGACTCGCCCGAGACCAGGTACGTCATTGGTGAGGGCGTCAGGGACAGGGTGGGGACCAGGCAGCTCAGCTTCCTGCCCAAGAGGCTCCTGAAGCTCGCGGTGATAAGGCTAGGGTCCCTCTCATCAGTTCAAACCGAGGGCATGGCCAAGTTCTCCCTGAGCTCGCTTGAGTGGTACGACGCCCCGCCTGACACATACATATTTGACGGGCCACTCAAGGCGGAGGACGACGTTGAGTACGTCGTATTTCAGCTTGAGGACGGCGTCAGGGTTGTAAGGGCCCAGAGGCTCGCGAGGCTCCTGCTATCCTTGAGGCCTCCTGTCTCACAAGATCAAGAATCTCAGGGCGATGAGAGCGGAGGAGGTGAAGGTAGTAGCCCCGAGGAGTGAATGTCCCCCTCCTCTCCTTGCAGAGGGCGCATGTGAGCACCCCATCCTTGAGGCTCCTCAGCCTCATGCCCACGAGCTTTACCGCTTCAGCGTAGTGGCCTGAGAGCATTCCAAGCTCGGCGCTCTCGGGGCTCTCCAGGCCGCTGGCTATTTTGGCCACGTTCTCAACAATGACATACTCCAGCAGCTCCGAGCTTCTCCTGGACAACTTGCCCCTAAGGTAATATCGCGACTTAGGCAGTTAAAAGCGAAGGGGAGCCTTGGGTTAAGCCTTAGCCCTGCTGACCCCTGGGCGAAACTGAGCCTTCAAGCCAGGATAGGTACTCAGGGAGCCCCCTCTCAACCCTGAGCGCAAGCACCTCGGGCACCTTGTATGGGTGAACTCTCCTTATGAGCTCCTCGAGCTTGCCGTAGGCGTCCTCGGTAGTCTTTATTATAAGCAGGTCCTCCTCAGCCTCTTCCACCTTGCCCTCCCACCAGTAGGAGCTGTGAACGCCGGACACCACGTTAACGCAGGCTGCTGCCTTGTTGTCGAGCAGCTCTTTGGCTATCCTCGCGCCGTCCCCCTTGGGCGCCGTCACCAGCACCACGAGGGCCGCCAAGGCTTAGCCCTCTTCCTCGGGCGGCTCATCGTTAAAGTTCTGTATGTCGCTGAGGTCAAGAGTTATGGTCTCTCCCTCCTCCCTTTCAGCGGCCTGCGGGGCCTCGCTGCCCTCCTCCTCACCGCTCTTGAACTTCTTTATCACCGCCTTCCACGTGTGGCCGTTGGGGCACCTGAAGGCCCCCATAACTGTTATCGTCACTCTCCCCTCCTTGTCAGGTATCGGCGACACCAGCGTCCAGGTCCTCTCAGGGTCCGTTACCCTCACACCGCACACGGGGCACGTGAACGGGTCCCCTGACTTGCCCTTGGATTTCCTTGGCAAGCTTCCGCCCACTGGCCCTTTGGCCCTTAGCGTTAAAATACCTAGCAGGGCCGTCCGCGCTCGTAGCTTAATAAGTGCCAGGCCAAGGCCCGCAGCGAAACCCATCGCTTTTTACCTAGGGCCCTCACTGACAACGAGGTGATCTGAGTGGCAGGCGACGAGGACTTCATTATATCCTCGGTTCACGGCGTCCTGGCGCTTGACTCGAGGGGGAACCCGACCGTAAAGGTAATCGTCAAGACTAAGGCCGGTGTGGGCGTCGGCATAGCCCCCAGCGGGGCGAGCAAGAGCAGCAAGGAGGCCATAGAGAAGAGGGACGGCGGCAGGAGCTGGGGCGGCATGGGGGTTAACCAGGCGCTGTCAAACGTCAACACCATAGTGGCCCCCAGGCTCATAGGGCTTGACTCCAGGAAGCAGTCACTCATAGACGGCGTCCTGATAGAGATAGACGGCACGCCCAACAAGTCAAGGCTTGGGGGCAACGTCACTACAGCTACTAGCATAGCTGTAGCTAAGGCCGCCGCGGCCTCCTCAGGGGTTGAGCTCTACGAGTACCTGGGAGGGCCAGGGGCCAAGGTGCTGCCGACCCCCCTAATGAATGTCATAAACGGTGGGGTGCACGCCGGCAACAACCTCGCCTTCCAGGAGTTCATAATAATACCCGCGGGGGCCCCCACCTTCACTGAGGCCATGAGGATGGCCGTCGAAGTCTACAAGTCGCTCAAGAGCTACCTGGGCGACAAGTACGGCAAGACGTCAACCAACGTGGGCGACGAGGGGGGCTACGCCCCGCCCATGAATGAGGTCAGGGAGCCCCTGGAGGCGCTGAGGGCTGCCATAAAGGCCGCAGGCTATGAGCTAGGCTCCGACTTCTTCCTAGGCATAGACGCCGCCTCCTCCGAGTTCTACGACCCCGAGAAGAAGGCCTACAGGGTTGACGGGAAGCTTTACGACCCAGGCTCGCTCTTAGACCTCTACACGCAGCTTGTAGACGAGTTCAGCATAGCCTATCTTGAGGACCCCTTCCACGAGGAGGACCTGCAGCACTTCTCAGAGATAACAGCGAAGCTGGGCTCCAGGGTCCTCATAGTTGGTGACGACCTCTACGCCACGAACGTCAAGTACCTGCAGGAGGGCATCAAGGCCAGGGCAACCAACGGGGCCCTGGTCAAGGTGAACCAGGTGGGTACGCTCACGGAGACCCTGGACTATATAAGGGTCGCCAGGAACGCCGGCATAAGGCCTGTGATAAGCCACAGGAGCGGGGACACGGAGGACCCGTTCATAGCGGACCTTGCAGTCGCCATCGGCGCGGGCGTAATAAAGACGGGCGCCCCGGCCAGGAGCGAGAGGCTGGCCAAGTACAACAGGCTCCTCGAGATAGAGGACTCCCTGGGCCCAACTGCCACGTACGCTGGCAAGGAGCCCTTCATCACCAGGGCCTGAGGGGGCGGCCCACATCTAAGCTTATTTTCAAGCCCCCTCTCCCTGGGCTGGGGAAGCCAAGTGGAGGTCAGAGTCAAGGACCCCTCGCTCGCCGGCGAGGGCAGGCTTAAGATAGAGTGGGCCGAGGCCCACATGCCCGTCCTCATGGAGCTCAGGCGCAGGTACCAGGACAAGAGGCCCCTGAAGGGCTACAGGATCTCGGCGGCCCTCCACGTGACCAAGGAGACGGCGGTGCTCATAAGGACCTTGAAGTCCTGGGGGGCTGAGATATCCCTGGTGCCCAGCAACCCCCTCTCAACGCAGGACGACGTAGCTGCGGCCCTGGCCGAGGAGGGCATAGCAGTGAGGGCCTGGAGGGGCATGAGCGAGCAGGAGTACTTTGACGCCATAAGGGAGGCCGCCAGGTCCTCCCCCGACATAGTAATAGATGACGGCGCTGACCTTCATGTTACCATTCACGAGGAGATGCCCAGCGTGGCGAGGAACGTCATTGGGGGCAACGAGGAGACGACCACGGGCGTCATAAGGCTCAAGGCCCTGGAGGCTAGCGGGAGGCTCATGTACCCCGTTATAGCAGTTAACAACGCGCTGACCAAGTACCTCTTCGACAACAGGTACGGCACCGGCCAGAGCGCCCTGGACGGCGTGCTCAGGGCCACTAACGTGCTCCTCGCAGGCAAGAGGGTCGTCGTGGCCGGCTACGGCTGGGTCGGGAGGGGCATAGCAATGAGGGCCAGGGGCATGGGCGCTAGGGTCATAGTCACCGAGGTTGACCCAATAAGGGCCCTTGAGGCTGTCATGGACGGCTTTGACGTTATGAGCATGGACGAGGCCGCGCCCCTGGGGGACATATTCATAACGGCCACGGGAGACAGGGACGTGATAAGGAAGGAGCACATGCTGAAGATGAAGGACGGGGCAATACTTGCTAACGCAGGCCACTTCAACGTTGAGGTTAGCGTGACCGACCTGGAGTCTATAGCTAAGTCCAAGAGGGAGATAAGGCCTAACACGGTTGAGTACACGCTGCCTGACGGCAGGAGGCTCTACCTCCTGGCCGAGGGAAGGCTCGTCAACCTGGTAGCTGCTGAGGGCCACCCGAGCGAGGTCATGGACATGAGCTTCGCCAACCAGGCGCTCTCAGTGCTGTATCACATAAACAACAGGGGAAAGCTGCAGCCAAAGGTTTACGACGTGCCCGTGGAGCAGGACCAGGAGGTGGCGAGGCTAAAGTTAAGAACTATGGGCATAAACATAGATGAACTCACGCCGGAGCAGCAGGAGTACCTGAGGAGCTGGAAATGAGCGTAGTCACTGCGGCCCTGGCGGTGGCCCTGTTCGTAGCTGCGTGGCTCCTAATCTACATGGGCCTGAGAAACCGAAAGGTGGAGGGCCTCACGGTTTACCCCTTCTTCCTGATTTACAGGCTGAGCTACTCCAGGAGCCCCCTGAGGCCGGGCCTTAAGTCAAGGCTTGTGAGGGCCTACGGCATTGCGGGCCTGGCTGCCACTGCCTTTGCGATGGGCTACTTCTACCTAGTAAGTGGCTCCCTGTTCCTTGAGAGGTACCTTGTCAGGGCCCCGCAGGCTAGCGCGGAGGGCTTCGTGCCCCTCATACCTGGGGTCACGGTTGGCCTCTACGAGTTCATATTCATACTGATAGCCGTCGGAGTGGCCGTTCTAATTCACGAGTTCTCCCATGCCATAGTCTCAAGGGCCACCGGGGTGCCTGTGAAGGGGGCGGGCCTGCTCCTGATGGCCTTCGTACCCGCCGCCTTCGTGGAACCTGATGAGGAGTCACTTAGGGCTGCCCCGCTGAGGTCCAAGGTAATGATATACGCGGCCGGCGTGGCCTCCAACGTGGCCCTGGGCTTCCTCTTCGCCTACATGGTTTCAATGCTCGCGCCGTCGCTGGCCTCTGGCATAACAATAGTATCCGTGGAGGCCAACAGCCCAGCCTACGTGGCTGGCCTCCTGCCCGGCATGAAAATAGTGGCCATAGACGGAGTGCCCGTGAGGACGGTGACTCAGGGCCTTCAGGAGCTAATAAAGGCTGGTGCCGAGAGCGCGGTGCCGGCAAACGTTACCCTGACGGTGATATACAACGGGCTTGAGAAGGCCATAACTGTGGCCAAGCCCGCGGGGGTGAATCACATAGGCATAGAGGTAGTCCAGAGCTTCAGACTCAACTGGCTCATGGAGCTCCTCACGTCATTATACGTGGTTAACATGGGCCTGGCGCTCATAAACGCCGCCCCCTTTGCCTTCCCGCTCCCAGGCTTCGGCGTTGAGAGCGATGGGGGCCAGATGCTCAGGGAGGTGCTGTCAAGGGCCGCGGGCAGGCTGGGCTACGCTATATCGGCTGGTGTCGAGGTAGCAACGCTGTTACTGATAATAAGCCTCCTGACCCTCGCGCCCGTCAGGCTCCCGTGAGGGCTAAGGAAAAATAGGTCCCCCGCCAACGTCAGAGGGGGTCACGCCTTGTTAGTGGCTGTAATAAGCGACTCGCATGACGATGTGGCCTCCATGAGGCTGGCGGCGGCTAAGGTAAAGTCCCTCGGGGCGAAGCTTATCATACACCTGGGCGACATAATATCGCCCTTCACGCTCAGGGAGCTCAGCCAGTCTGGGGCTAAGGTGGAGGCGGTGTTTGGAAACAACGACGGCGAGTTTGAGATGCTAAGCGACGTCGCAAGGTCACTGGGAGGCAGAATAGGGAGGTGGCCGAGGGTTCTTGACATAGATGGGAGGAGGATCCTCATAATGCACGGCCAGGGGCCCGCGGACAGTACAGTTGAGCTTGCCCATGCACTTGCTGAGTCCGGCAGGTATGACGGCGTCCTCTATGGACACACCCACCAGCAGGAGCTCACCTACGAGAGGGGCGTGCTGATACTGAACCCTGGCCCGCTGGCCTCATTCCTCGGAGGACCATCCATGGCCCTGCTCGATACCAACTCCATGGCTGCCAGGCTGGTGAGGCTGAGCTGAGGGTGATGAAGGGCTTAATTATAGGTAGGGGCCTCGCGGAGCACCTCATGAGGCTATCCATGGGGAAGATTGAGGAGACGGGCATATGCCTTGGGATAGGCAACAGGGTGCTAGCCCTGGAGCCCGCGGAGAACCTGCTGAGGTCGCCGACCGAGTTCCTGGCCAACCCCCTTGACATAGTTGCCGGCTACTCCGTCGCCGAGAACCTCAGGGTTGATGTGGTGGCCCTTTACCACACGCACCCTGGGGGCCTCCCAGTGCCGAGCAATAAGGACTTAGAGGGCATGAGGTTCTGGCCGCTTCCTTGGATAATAGCCTCGAGGGGCAGCCTCAGGGCATGGGTCCTGGCTGGCAGCCTGCCCGAGGAGCTGGCGGTTGAGATTGTGTAGCGGAGTATAAGCGAAAGCCCTTTTGTGAAAGGCGTCACTGAGCGAATGTGACCAGGCATGGAGTCCGTGGAGCTTACGCTCCCCCCTTACGACTCGCTCTCTGATATACATGGTTACACTGATGGCGTCCCTATGTCGTTCGCCGGCAACCAGTGGTTCCTAGTCGACAGGATTATAGACATCCTGGCGAGGAACGGCATAAGGGCCTACGTGGAGACGATACCGCCCGGGATAGTGAGGCAGAGAGCCCTTGGAGCTCCGCTGAAGGTAGGCACCCTTACATTCTCGGCCAGGCCCCAGGTGGTGTCCCTGCCCCCTGCCCTCCTCGAGGGCTTAGATGTGGAGGAGAAGTACGAGTATGTCGAAGATACCATAGTGCTGGCCTACAGGGGTTCAAGGCCCAATGTGAGCTCGTGGTGCGACGTCAGGGAGCTCCCACGGCTTGCAATCCCGAACCCCATAACCGAGGGCATAGGGGCCCAGGTCAGGGACGCCATAGAGAGGTCCTGCGGCGGGTATGAGTCCCTGGCCTCGCGGTCGTTCATAACAAGGGTTCACCACAGGGAGATACCGCCGCTCCTCTATGGCAACGTGGTGGACGCAGGAGTGATGTGGATCTCGGAGGCCAAGTACTGGGGCTTCAACTACGTGGTGCCACAGCCTGAGCTCAAGGGGAGGCTCGCCTTTGCGCTGCTCAGAGGCGCCAGCGAGGAGGCCAGGAGGGCCTACAGGGTCATAGTGAGCTCAAGGGATGAGCTGAAGGCAGCCTACGAGGCCTACGGCTTCAGATGGATAGGGAGTTGATAAAGAGGCCCAGGTGAGTCCTATATTAAGAAGTCTTTTTAACTAATAAGCCCTTTTGTGAGCCGTGAGCAGAAATGGCAAGGATAGTACTTCACGAGAGGAACCACCCCTACATTATAAAGCTCGACAACGGAAAGGAGCTCCACATATGTGCCTGCGGCCTCTCACAGAATAAGCCTTACTGTGATGGCCACCATAAGCTGACCCTTAACGAGGAGCCAGGCAAGATATACGTTTACAAGCCTGACGGCACTAGGGTCGAGCTCATAAGTTACTACCCTGAGGAGCAGGGCAAGTAAGCTCAAGTAAGCTAAAGCTATAACATTAGCTTTTTGCTTTAGGTATTATTTCCCCTGTTGGCGTTAATGGCCTCCATGACTACTACCTCTCGGTGTCCCTGTTGGAGTGCCTGGACGTTCACGTGGAGAGGCTTCTTAAGGAGGAGGTGGCCGAGGTTCTCGAGGAGATAGGCAATGTTGACGCAAGGCTTGAGGAGCTCAGGGGGAAGAGCGACGACGAGTCAAGGATAGAGTTCATAGTTATGAGCGCCTACAAGAGGCAGCTCGTCGAGGACCTTGACCAGCTCCTAGGATTTGCCAGCTATCATAACATAGAGGTCGTGAACAGCGTGGTCGCGAGACCCCAGCAGGCCGCTGGCGTCACGTGAAGGCCCTCAGTGCTGCAGTGGGTCCTCATCAATCGGCGATTACATTACATCACCGGGCCTACGCATTTTAACTTGTAGCCCCAGCCCCACCAGCGGTGGCTAAGGCTGAGGGCCTTAATAACGGCCTCTAGCAGGGGCATAGGCTTCGGAGTGGCCAAGGTAATGCTCTCAAGGGGGCACGAGGTCACAATAAATGGCAGCTCAGAGGAGCACGTGAACATCGCGCTGAGGCAGCTGTCGCCCCTGGGCAAAGTGCACGGGGTCGTGGCGGACATAACGACGCGCGAGGGCGTGGTCAGGCTGGTCTCCGAGGCAGTTAAAGCCATGGGGGGCCTCGAGGGCCTCGTCTTCATAGCGCCGCCCCCGAAGCCGGGGAGGTTCGAAGAGCTCAGCCCAGCCGACTGGGAGCTCGGCACCAGGCAGCTCCTTCTCAGCGCCGTGTGGCTCGTACAGGAAGCCTTGCCCTACCTCAAGGCCAGCAGGGGAAGCATAGTTATACTGTCAAGCTTTGCCATAAGGGAGCCCGTCGAGGTCCTCGCCCTGAGTAACGTGATAAGGATATCCCTGGCCGGCCTGACGAGGACCCTGGCCAGGGAGCTGGGCAAGTACGGCATCAGGGTCAACATGGTGCTGCCTGGCAACATAGAGACGGACAGGTCGAGGCAGGTGATAGAGAGCAGGGCCAAGGCTAAGGGCATAAGCTACGAGGAGGAGCTAAGGCTGGAGATGGCAGACGTGCCGCTCGGCAGGATTGGCAAGCCGGAGGAGGTTGGGGAGGTTGTGGAGTTCCTGCTCAGCGACAGGGCGAGCTACGTGAGCGGCGCCGCCATACCCGTTGACGGCGGGCTGCTGCACGGGGTCTTTTAGGGAGGCTCTAGGTACGCGCCTAGGCCCAGCCTCCTTAGGGCCCTACTGCTGACCCTTACTGTGACCTTGCGCCCTCTGCCGAACTTTATGAGGACCTCGCTTATGAGCCCGCCCTTAACCACCTGGACGGACTCTATATAGTGTTGCTGCAGCCCGCTCACGCTGCATGACTCCCTCAACGTTCTGGCAAGCTCCCGCGAGCCCCGCGCTAGCGTCACAGAGGCGAGCACTGTCAGGGCGCTGGCGGTCAAGCCAAGGACTGGGCCAAGGGGGCCCTTGGCGTTAATCCATGGGAGAGCCAGGCTCAGGCCCGTTAAGGCGGCCGCCACGGCCTCGGCCAGGCCGAAGGCGCTCCTTCGCTTGTCCCGCGCGGCGCCCATTAGTAGATCCTCGCTCACGGGCCTCTCCACCGCAGTCCCTGACAATATAGTGACAGCGCAGGGGTACTCAGTGTTGTCGGGCCCAGAGCACATGCCGGTGACTACCCATGCGCCGGTCCTGCACCTATGAACATACGATAGCCAGGCGCCGTCCCTGTTCATTTCAGGGCCTAAGGGCATGCCCGTGCTAAATAAGGCTTGCGCGGGAAACTAATAGGTTGGCGTCGGGTTCAGGACGCCCCGGCTCCTGAGCTGCTCAAGCTCCCTGGCGCTCAAGTAAAGAGCGACCCTGACGCCGTTGGACAGCGTAACCCTAACCTGCCTCGCGTCCCCGGCGCCCTCCAGCTCCTCGGCTGACGTTATGGTAGCGAACTCCGTGCCGCCGGCCATGCACAGCTCGTCCCTGCTTGTTATGAGCGAAACTGTTGATATCCGCGGCGCGGGCGAGGACCTGGCCCTCAGGGCCACTGCCGCTATTATGACTGCTGCAAGTATTGCGGCAGCAAGGTAAAGCTCCTGGGGCGTCACTGCCTTAGCCTGGGAGAGGACTATGGTAAGCAGAACGTCAAGTATAACGCCAATGGCAGCGTAGAGCCACCTCCTCGCTGAGTTCCGCTCATATGAGGCAACTTGACCAACGGACGCCAGCGGCCTGACGCCTCCCTCTGCCTTCCTTATGTAAACGACGCAGTGGGTTATGCCCTTGTAGCCCTTGACTCCCTCGCACGTGCCGAAGCTGACGTAGGTGCCGTCCCTGCACTCTATAAGCGTGTTAGCCACCAAGGCCCCTGGACATATGAGCATTTAATAACGTTTCGCGATTGTTTAGCCGCCGCCCGAGAGGAGCGAGTATGCCTCCTTTATGGCGGCCTGAACCTTGTTAAGCACGTCGATAGCTGTTATGTTGTCCCCCTTCTCCTCGACCGCCAGCTCGCCCGCCCTTCCCGAGGTCCAGGCGGCCGCGGCGGCCACGTTGAGGGGCTCCAGGTCCTTTGAGAGGGCCGACCTCCTGGCCAGGAAGCCAGCGGTTATCCCGGTTAGCACGTCGCCCGTGCCCCCAACTGCCATGGATGGGTGACCTGTCAGGTTGAACCTGCACTTTCCGTCGGGACTGCATATGACGTCGCCCGGGGGCTTGGGCGCCTTAACTATCACCGTGGCGCCGTACGCTTTGGCTATCTCGGCAGCGAGCTCCTGTGGCTCCCCGTCGTGGCCCGCGAGCATCTTGGCCTCGCCCCTGTGGGGCGTCAGCACGGCCTCCGGCCACAGCTTAGGCTTGCGCTCTGCAACTGCCTTGAGCGCGTCAGCGTCTATGACTGTTGGCTTGCCCCTTATGGCCTCCAGGAACTCTACCACGGCCTCCTTGGTCTCCTCAGCGGTGCCGAGTCCCGGGCCTATGGCGACTGCGTTCACGTGCCTAGCCTCTTCGACCAGGTCCTTAACGTGCTCCCTGGTAATGATGTCGCCCTTGAGAGGCACCGGTATTATGCCTGGGTCGGCGGTGGCTGCTGACCTGGCCACCTCCTCGGGCGCTGCCAGGAACGAGAGGTCAGCCCCGGCGTAGAGCGCCGCCGAAGCCATGTAGAACGGCGCCCCAAAGTAGTGGTAGGAGCCGCCTACGCTTAACACCTTGCCGTTGCCCCCCTTGTAGGCGTCCCTGGGCCTCCTGGGTATCCTGGCGGCCACGTCGCCGGGGCCGGCGTAGATGTAGGCGTCCCTGGGCATGCCTATGTCAGCCACAAGCACCTGGCCCACGTAAGGCCTGGCCTCGCCAGCCAGAAGCCCTGGCTTGAGGGTGCCCATGGTAACAGTTACGTCAACCCTAGCAGTCCCCTCAACGGCCTTACCCGTGTCAGGGTCAAGGCCGGTCGGTATATCTACCGCAACCCTGAGCCCCCTGGAGGCGTTGAACGCGGCCAGGGCGCTGGCCACCGGCTCCCTCAGCTTACCCCTGACGCCTATGCCAAGTATGCCATCTATGAGCACGTCGGCGTCCTGAGGGGCGTAGGCCCTGGGATCGTCAAGATGTATGACCTTTACCGTCTTAAGCCTCTGGAGGTGCTGCAGGTTCAGCGCGGCGTCCCTGTGCTCCACCAGCTTTGGGTCGTACAGGAGGTAGACGGTTACGTCAGCTCCTCTCAGGGCCAAGTGCCTCGCTGCAACTATGGCGTCCCCTCCGTTGCCTCCCTTGCCCGCGTAAACTATGACCTTCTTGTTCCTCACGTCACCTAGGATGCACTCCACCGCGTCCGCCACGGCCCTTCCAGCGTTCTCCATGAGGAGCAGCAGAGGGAGGCCGAGCCACACAGTGTTTGTCTCGTAGGCCCTGGTGTCCTCAGTGGTCCACGTCTCAGGGCTCTTGATAAAGCCGGGGCACTCCAGGTCCAAGCCGGACCCCGTTGGTCTGGGGCTCAAGGCTCTATTTAAGTGGCCACGGGCTAGAGTCCTGCCCTGTTAAGCCTCCCCTCCGGCTCCGCTACGTAGCCCATTATTCCCAGTATCTCTTCACCGTCGCCTATGGCGTGGCCTATGAGTTCCACCTCGTCGCCTGGCCTGAAGACCTCGAAGTCGGCGAGCACGCCCATGGGGTCGTAGCCCCTCGTGTAGAGCTCCTGCATAACTATTATGAGTCTTCTGACATCTCCTCGCATGAGCTCCAGCTGGACAACCTTGGGCGAGAGCGACTGGTTATAGAACCCAAAAACAACTATAGCCTGGTCGTCCCTGACCCTGTACCTCAGCAGGACGTTCCTGCCGCTCCTCACCTGGAACCTCCACTCAGGGCCTGGGAGTCCCAGGTCCTGGGGCCTCAGCTGCCTCACGACAAGCCTTTTGCTCGTGCTGCCGCTCAGGAACGCTATGCCTGCCTGCATGGCCCTCTTCTGGGCCTCCAGGTAGACGCTGTAGATGGACTCCCTGGGCATGACAGTTATGGGGAATATGACCGCGTACTGCTCCTGCCTAACATTGTACTTTGAGATGTCTATGTCCTCAAGCCTCCTGACGCTGCTCTCCATTCACTTCACCAATGGCGCCTCCAGGGAGCAAATTTAAAGCCTAGATATTTCTAACAGAGATATATGGGAAATTTACTCTTAGGGGAGCTAATAAATGAAGGAGCCTACCAGGTCGCTGGCCTACCTGAGCGCGCTAAGGTTCGTTAGGAGCCTCGCAGCCGGGATACTCTTCATAGTGTTCCCCTACATGGTGCGCGAGCTGCTCCACGCCAGCCTCTTTGAGCTCAGCATAATGTACGCCGTGGCGGGGCTTGCCACGGCAGCGCTCTCTATAATAGTAGGCTACATGGCTGACCTCATTGGGAGGAAGGCGTCGCTCTACATATCGTCAGCCCTCCTGGTGCTGACCCCCATAGTTATGCTCGTCAAGTTCAACTTGTCCACAGCGTTCGCGGCAGCAATACTGGGAGGCATATCAGCTACCGGGGCCATGGGAGCTGGGGGCGTAGGAGGGGTCGTGGGGCCGGTGCAGAACGCCATAATAGCTGACCTGACTCACAGGGGCAACAGGACAAGGCTTATATCGCTGATGTTCTTCGTGGGCAGCGTTACGGCAGCTGTGGGAACACTAATAGGCGGCGTGTTCAGCTACAAGGAGGAGCTGCTACTGGCCACGGCGATAAGCGCCGCCTCCATGCTTCTCATACCGCCTCTCAGGCTCCCTGACGTGAGGGCTAGGAGCCTGAGCATGAGGTCAAAGGTCAACGCCTTCAAGTTCTCAGTGACAGGGATGCTCAATGGCCTCACCAACGGCCTCACAGTGCCGTTCATAGTGCCCATATTCATCTACGTCTACGGCGCCCCGAGGTACCTTACAGGCGAGATAACAGCCGCGGCGTCTCTGATAGCAACGTTCTCCATGCTGTTGGCGCCGAAGCTCGAGGACTCCCTGGGCTTCCTGAGGAGCATATACATAACCAGGGGGCTCACGATACCCATAATGCTCGCCTTTCCCCTGGTAGGCAACTTCTGGGCTGCCGCGGGCCTTTACCTGGCGTACCCCATGCTGAGGGTCATAGCAATACCTGTGCAGCAGTCGTTCCTGCTTGAGCTCACCCCACCTGAGGAGAGGGGGAGGGTCTCGGGCTACAACCAGGGCTCAAGGCTCCTCCTCTCGTCAGCTGGCACCTTCATGGGCTCCCCGTTCTTCTACTTCCAGGATGCCTCGCTGCTCGGCCTCATGCCGCTTTACGCGGTGCCATTCATGGCCTACGCCGTGGCCATGGGGGCCAACATATACCTTTATAGGAGGTTCTTCGGGGCTGACGAGGCAAGGCTGAGGGGGTCAAGCGCTGGAGTTGAGGCCTGAGGACAGGCTTGCCATAATAGGCGCCCTGAGGGTGCTGGGCTTCTCGATAACTCTGCCCTTCGCAGGGCTGGCACTTAACCTTGACTTCAGGGAGCCCCTTGCCGTGGTCTCGGAGTTCTACGCAATTCTTGCAGTAGCCAGCGCCATGGGCCAGGTGGCGGGCGGCTACGTGAGCGACAGGGCGGGGAGGGTGAAGACCATGCTCGTCACTGGGCTGGCGGCGTCCCTCAGCCTGGCGGTGGCGGCCCTCCTGTGGAGGGCTGCTGCAGTGGAGTCAATGCTGGCCCTTCAGTCGTTCTTCTCCAACGCTTACTCCGTAGCCACCATGGCTATAGTAGGCGACTACTTCAGCGAGCACTCCAGCCTAGTGAAGGCATACGGTAGGCTCAGGGTAGGCTCCAACCTGGGCTGGGCCCTGGGAATAGCCGTGGGCGGGGAGCTCTATGCCTCCATAGGCTTTAGGTCACTCTTAGTGGTAACCTCAGCCGTCCTGGCCGCTTCCCTGGCAGCCCTCTGGAACCTTGGGGAGCCACCAAGGGCCGAGCCCGCAGTTGCCTTCGAGAGGCCGACTCCAGCCATGGTTAAGTTCCTGGCCCCCACCTTCATGACGTTCATAATAGCAGGGCTCATGGGCTACCCGCTTGTGCAGTACTTCTCTGGGTTCCTGAGGATAAGCACCAGCTACTCCGTGTGCTCATGGCGATAAACGGCCTCATGGTTGTCCTGCTACAGGATGCGATAGCTAAAAGAGTCAGCGCGCACAGCCCCTCCAAATCACTGGCCACAGGCATGGCAATCTACGGCCTGGGCTACGGCCTCATGCCTATGGTCAACAGCGTCCCGGCGGCGGCAGCTGACATAATGGTAATTACCCTGGGAGAAATGATAGTGATGCCCGTCTCATCGGCGGTGGCAGCCGAGCTCAGCTCCCCCAGGTCCAGGGGGTCCCACATGAGCCTTTATGGTATAGTCAACACTATTGGAAGGAACCTGTCCTCAGCAATCTTCGCTGCAGCCGCCTACTCCCTGGGGGTCTCCTATGGGTGGGCCCTCATGGCCTCAGTAGCCCTTGCGTCGTCGGTGGGCTACCTAGCCGTGGTTGACTGAGCTGACTTTAGGTAGCCCTCGACTTCATCACTGTTAAGCACGGTAGCGCCATACACCTTCCTGTAGTATGTCTCCCAGTTCTTGTCGATCCTGGCGGCCACCGCGTCCCTGACAACGACCACCTTGTAGCCCCTGAAGAACGCGTCAGCCGCCGTGTGCCTGACGCATATGTCAGCGTCAAGCCCAACAAGGACCACTGTGTCAACGCCGAGGGACCTGAGTATGTGGTCCAGGGCAGTGCCGAAGAAGCCACTGTAGGCGTGCTTCTCGAGGACGTACTCGCCCTCCCTGGGCGACAGCTCGCTGTAGACCTCGGCCCCCTTAGTGCCCTTCATGGCGTGAGGGCCCCAGAGGGGCATCTCTATGTCCGTTGGGTAGTGGGCGTCGTTGACATATATTACGGGCCAGCCGTTGCGCCTGAAGGCGTCAAGAACCCTCCTGGCCGGGGCCACGGTGGCCTTGGCCTCAGGGGTGGCAAGCGCCCCATCAATGAAGTCATTAAGCATGTCAACAACTACCAGGGCAGGCCTCAAGCAACTCACCTGGAGAACAGCCGTTCTCCAGGTATTTATCGGTTAGCACTTACAGGCTGCGGCAGTTCAAAGGCTATGCTCTCGTAGCCCTTGACCTTGGTGCCACTCCTGACCCTCACCGAGAGCACCCTGCCATCCTCAGAGAGCTTGGCCTCGCCGCTTATGTCAAAGCTCTTCACCCTGCCTCCTCTCGGCATTACCCAGTAGACCGTGTAGTCGTACTCAGCGACCGCCTCCTCGTACACGTTCTCATAGGTGTTAGTGCCGCTCACGGGCCTATAGGGTATCTCTATTAAGAACGTAGCTGACGAGAGCTTCCTCAGTCCCCTCACCTCGGCCTTAGCTGAGATCACAAAGGCTCTCGAGTAGGAGCCGTTTATTATTATCTTCTCATCGTCAAGTATCCTCTGCATCTCAGCCTTAAGCCTCCTCTCCTCCTCTCCCTCCTCGCCCCTACTGATAAGCTTGTAATATTCCTCGTCCTCGTCTGAGTACTCGAAAACTATAGTGTAAAATATGGTTCCGGGGGTCACATGAAAGAAGCCGTTGCCATAGATTGGCCTCGCCAAGGCTGACCACCTGAGCTGCAGCTGCCCCCAGCTGAAGCGCCGGCCTATCGCTTAAACGCTGGGCCCAGGTAGAGGAGCAGCTGCGCGAGAGTTAACGGCACGAAAGCCCATCCAGCTGCCACCTGCCTCGGGGTGTGAACCCCCAGCCTGACCCTGGCCCAAGTTAGGGCGAGAGGTATAACAATGAGGGGGAGCGCTGGAAGACCATCAAGGTAAACAATTGCCGTGACTATGGCGGACGCCGTTGATACATGTATGCTTATCTTAAACTTCAGCAGGAGCGTCACTGCCACTATTATAGCTGAGTTGACAAGGTAAAGCAACTCAAGCAGCAGTAGGCCGCGGCTGTGGCCCGCCAGGGCAGTTATTATTACACCTGTCACGTAGGAGGCCTCCGCCAGGGCGAGCGGCATAAGCCTCTGCGACGCCTTAACTACGTCGAAGGAGCTCACGAGCCCGAGTGCCCTCAGGGCCGCCAGTAAGGCCATGGGGAGCGCTGAGTAAGTTAACACTGCTATGGCGGCCCCCGGCGGCCCGTACTTAAGCGTCGAGCTGGCCGCTAGGAAGAGGGCGGCAGTCATAACGGTCGGATGAAAGACCCACGAAATTGCTGTAGCTAAGCCCTTGTACTTCAAAGTAACCTCCTTGACTCTTTGGCTTTCACCATGTTAAAAGTTCTGCAGGCAGCCCACATCTATACCCCGTCTTTTAGAGACTCCGCCTCTGCTCAGCGCTAGGGCTGGGCGTGTCAAACATAGTAGAGTACATAAAGTCCACTAGGCCCTGGACTGTGGTCTTCTCAGCGATAATCTACATGCTGGGCGTTATGGCCGCGGCCAGGATGGGCCTAGGAGTCAGCTACCTCCTGGTGGGCCTGGGCCTTGCAGGGGAGGCCCTCGTGCACACTATGGTTAACATGTTTAATGACTACTTTGACTTTAAGCTCGGCTTTGACTCAGCTCCCAGCCCTGTCAGGGTTCACCCAATACTCAACGGCATAGTCAAGTCATGTAACCTGAGGAGGGACGCAGTAGCTGTTGGTCTGGCAGGGCTCTCGCTTGGGGTTGCCGTGACGCTGCTGGGCAGGCCTCTGGCCATAGTGTTTGGCCTTATAGGCATATTCTTTGGCTACGGCTACAGTGACCCCCGCATAGGCTTTAAGTACAGGGCCCTCGGCGACCTTGCCTACCCGCTCTCAATGATCATCCTTTCGGAGGCAGGCTTTTACCTGGCGAGCGGGAGGCTACTGCCAGAGGGCCTGCTGGCAGGGCTGCCAGTTGTCATCGCGACTGAGGGCGTCCTCTTCGCGAACTACTAGAGGGACATGGGCAAGGATCGCTCGCTCGGCGCAAGAACCCTGGCACAGATACTGGGTCCCAGGCTTTCAGCTGCCTATTACACGGCCGTGCTCCTAGCCTCCCTGGCTGTAGTGGCGGCCCTGATATTCACAGGGCTGTACCCTCCCCTTTCGCTTATCTCCTTGGCTTCAGCGGCCTACGCTGCAAAGCTGCTCAGGGAGGCCCTAGGGGGGAAGGCTGGAGAAGCTGGACTTTGACACTGCTGTCTACTCCTACATACTTGGCGCCCTCGCGCTCGCAGGTATGGCCTTAAGCCTGACGTTAATTTAGGCTGTCATGTTTACGCCGCCTGCCGGCTGGGCCGCCGCCAGGGCCTCGGCTCTCTTTATGAGGGTGCGCTCATGCAAAACCATGGCGCCCGCGGCCACGTAGAGTGCCAACTGAAAGATGTCTACTATGGATAAGACTCCAAGTATTATCAGCACAACCCCTATAGCTAACGACGCCGAGGAGGCGCCGCCGAAGTTCATGTTAAGGGCCATGCTCCTCGGAGCCAGCAGCGCGAGGCCCAGGACCAGCCCCAGGATGCTTAGACCTAGGAGGTAGTAGCCGAGGCCCCTCGCTATCTGGACTACCTCTGTCAAGGTCTCGTTTAGCTGGGACTGGCTCACGTTTGGCACCCTCTCCACTAGGACGCTCTTGAGGTAACTCATTACTGCGGGGGACTTTATGTAGAATATCAAGACGTAGGACATTATGAAGCCTATGAGGCTTGCCACGACAGCCAGGACGAGCCCTATCGTAAAGAACTTAACGTCAGGCTTTGTCTGCTGCAAACATGGGCACCGAGCCTTTTCAGCGAGGGAGCTTTAAAAAGGGTTGCTGATGCCCTTGCCCTTCAGAACTGGTCTTATGACCCTGCGGTGCCCTTTGAACAAATATTTACCTGAGGGCCCTAGTGATAGTGGAGAGCGGGATGCCTACCCAGAGGCGGCTAGTGGGCGCTGAGGAGTTCTTCGCCGCGTCCATGACTCTGCATGAGGCAGGCCCCAGGCTCAGCCTCATGAGGCTTGTGCCGTTCGACGGCATGATTAAGGCGAGGGAGGAGCTCGGCAGGAAGGCCCCCCTCCAGAGGCTGACGCCCACAGTAATCCTGCTTAAGGTCCTGGGCGCCTTACTCTCGAGGCCCCAGTACATCGAGCTTAACTCCAGGGTGGACCAGGACACTGTTATAACTTACGAGTACATCAACGTCGCTCTTCCAATATACAAGGAGAAGGGGAGGACCACGGTCATAGTTATCGAGGACGTAGGCAGGAAGTCGCTCGAGGAGCTGTCCTCGGAGATCAAGTCGGCAAAGGAGGGCACGGACTACTCAAAGGCCACGTTCCTCCTCGTGAACCTGGGCGTGATGGGCATAGATGCCATAACGGGCGTCAGCCTGCCGGGCATAGCCTCGTCAGTAGCGGTAGGCAGAATCAGGAAGGGGCCCATATACGACGAGGCAAAGGACAGGACGGTAACCGCAAACATAGCATGGGTAACGCTCACCGTGGACCCAAGGGTTGTGGGGCCAGATGTCACGGGATCCTTCCTGGCTGACCTCGCCAGCGTGCTGGCTGACAAGGATCTGGTGCTCCAGCTCCTGTCCTGATGAGACTATTTATAAAAATTAATATTAAGTAAATTAAGTAAGTAACTTTATATACGGGGTTACTCCGCTAAACTCCTTTTGTGAGCTGCATTGTCTTAAGATACCCATAGAGCTGTCCTTTTTCAGGTATATATCTAGTCCTTTCAGATCATTTATATATAGTTAGCCACTATTAGCTATACTAGTGGGCGTCAGCCTTGCCCCGACTAAGCACAGGCCTTATAATAGTGGGCGCTTACGCCACAAAGGTTCGAAGGGCCCTCTTCGCGCTTCTCAGCGACAAGGCTAAGGGTGACAGGGAGTGGTCCAGGAGGATAGCCTACTCGTCGGCTCAGCTCAACAGGGTGCTCTTCGAGCTCCTGGTGAGGAGGCTTAAACTTGACAAGGGTGACGTCGTCAGGGTCAGGATAGACTTCGACGTTGACGAGAGCTCCAAGGAGGTTAAGTGGAAGTGGGACACCTTAACGGTTGAGGCCTTCAGGAGGGTTAGCCAGGAGGACCTGACGGCGGCGCTGCGCGAAACCATTTCCGCCGCCGAGCAGCTGGCGGCCATACCAAGGTACTCGCTCGTCAAGCTTGGCTCAACAATAGATGGTGACGTACTTTACTCGCTTAGCTTAAACGGCGAGGACGCGGGGGCCATCATAGTGACCCCCCTTGAGGGCGGGCTGTTAGTGAAGGGAGGCGCGGTGCTCCTGCCGACGCCGGCTACAATAAGGAGGTCTCAGCTCAAGCTGAGGGGCCGCTCCCCAGAGGACGTCATAATGGACTCGCTGCCGGACCTCCTGCAGGAGGAGCAAGACCGGGAGCGCGCATCTAAAATTATAAGTGAGCTCAGGTCAAGGCTTAGCCCTGAGATCGCAGGCGCAGATAAGTCATAAAGTATTAGCGACGCCCTTACTGACAAGTACGTACAAATTTGTATAAAACCTCCTTCTTTTAATACTGCCAGCTGGTGGGAATGTAATGAGGGCTAGTCTCTCCTCCGTTGCGCTTGCTGTAATAGTAGTGATCATAGTAGTGGCCGCAGTGGGAGGCTACATGGCGTATAGCGCCTACTCTCATAGGGTCTCGGCCGCCCCTAAGTACATACTAGTTGGCACAGTCTATGATAACAGCGGAAGCCAGGCAGTGGACTCCCTGGCGCAGTACGAGGGCCTTGAGCTCTGGGCGGACTGGGTCAACAGCCACGGGGGCATATACGTTAAGCAGTACGGCAGGAACCTCACGGTCAAGGTAATCGCCCTCAACGCCGCCAGCAACCCCTCGACGGCTGAGAGCGACTACGAGACCCTGGTCAACACCTACCACGTTGACATACTCGTGGCAGACTTCGGCTCAGTGATGACGGCCCCAGCCGTGAGCTTCACAAACGCCAGCCACGTGCTTCTCTGGGACGTTACTGCCAGCGCTGTTGGGCTCTTCACAAATAACAACTACATAATAGACACCTCAATACCCGTCTCAGAGGTCTGGATGAAGAGCGTGGCCGACTTCCTAAAGTACGAGGACGTCCACAACGTCTCAGTGATCTGGGACGACAACGACTTTAACGCGTTCCAGTCCTACTACCTTGGCTATTTCCTTAAGCAGTACGGCATACCTGTTGTCTACAACACCAGCGTGGCCACCGACACCACCCAGTACCTCTCGCTGATAAGCGCTATGGAGTCTGAGCACCCGTTCGCTGTTGTTGAGCTTGGCTACCCAACTAACGATGAGGCCTTCCTGCCCCAGCTCGTGGCCTCTAAGGCGTGCTTCCCGCTAGTCTTCACTAACTACCCAGGCATAATGCTTCCAACGCTGCTCAGCGACATAGGGAGCGACATGAATGGTACCTTCACTGCTGTCTTCCCGCCAATAATTAGCTACACGCCGCAGATGGCGTCGAAGCTGGGCCTCCAGTGGTTTGGGCCCACGCTGCCGCAGTTCGAGCAGATGTTTGAGCAGGAGTTCCACACGAGCAGTGTCAACTATAATAATATAGCCGGCTTCAACGCAGGCCTCATAATCCAGCTGGCCATACAGGACGCTGGGACCCTTAGCCAGGCGGCGCTCAAGCAGGCGGTGCTTAACGACATAAGCGGCAAGGTGATGACTCTGGCAGGAGTATTCAACGTGACCTCAAACGGGATGCAGGTGGGCGAGGCGCCGCCCATAGGGCAGGTCTTCGTGTGGCCCAACGGGACGACAACTGTTAACATAGTTTACCCGCCTGAGTTTGCAAATAGTACTCCAGTAGTACCTGAGCCGTGCCCATGATGTAAAACTGCATCATCACAATATAATGACTCCTGCTGACTGTATATAAGCAGTTCGCCGCCAGCATTAATAAAAATTATTTTAAAACTCTCCGCTACGGAGAGATGCTCAAGGATATAAGGGAGGCGCTACCTTTGAGGTGTTTCACTTGGCCGAGCTAACTTCTAGCGACAATAATATAGTTATGCCTCTAAACGCATGGTACAGGGTTGCAGGCAGCATAAGGAGGGGCTCCATAATACTCGTTGCGGGCTACCCCGGCGCCGGGAAGACCACGCTGGCCAGCCAGTTCGCCTACGCCGGGGCGGCGGCCGGGGAGCCCTCGCTCTACGTCAGCTTCGTGGAGCCCAGGGAGGACTTCATGGCGAACGCCTCCCAGTTCGGCATGGACTTCAGGCCCCTGGAGTCCAGGGGCCTCTTCAGGTACTACGAGGCCCTCAGCGTCAGCGACCCCGACGCCCTCGGTGACGTCGTCGAGGACGTGCTCTCGCAGGCCGACAGCATGGGGGCCAGGCGCGTGGTGGTTGACAGCGTGACGGCGGTTGAGCAGCTGGCCAGGGACCCCCCGAGGGCCAGGGAGATAATGCACTCAGCCCTATACCTTGGGCTCAAGAGGAGGGGGGCCACGGCCCTGCTCATAGCTGAGCTCCCGGTCGGCCAGGAGTCCTCGGGCCTGGGGCCGGAGGAGTTCATAGTTGACGGCATAATAGTCCTGAGGTACAGGGTCGTCAAGGGGAAGCTGGAGAGGTACGCCGAGATAAGGAAGATGAGGGGGACCAACATAAAGAGGAGCGAGTTCCCCATAGCGATAACCTCCAGAGGGGTCGAAGTAGTTGTGCCGCCTGACATATCATCCATGCCTAGCGGCGTGAAGCCCCGCAGGAGCTTCTCGCTTCTAGGGCTAAGGATACCAGAGGGTGCCAACGTGTTAATTGCCGTTGACCCCTCGGTGGATCCGCTTAAGATAACTTCACTGCTTCTGGCCTCATCTGCTATCTCGGCCGGGCTCAAGGTTGTTGTCAAGTCGTTCATACATGGGCCCTCTACCATAAGGGATCAGGTTAGCGAGTGCATCGGGGAGGGCCTTCAGGGAAAGCTGATGGTGCCGGCCTATGAGCCGTCGTCCATAAGCGTCGGCGAGCTGCTGGCCAACCTCTTCAGACTTGTCGAGGAATTTAAGCCAGACGTCGTCATAGATGAAGGTAATAACGTACTCCTAGAGCTGCTGGACAGGGAGGACTACGCTAACCTCATCTACAGCTGCCTGCCCTACCTAGCTACAAACAACATTGTTACATTCCACATATACCTGTGGCCGCTTGAGAGGGTGTTTGAGATACCGCTGGCCAAGTTCTACGACTTCGTAATTACCGTAAGGCCCGTCGGGGAGCAGCTGGAGGTTAGGCCCATCAAGACGTGGGGCGAGGTGGTGCCGGGCAGCGCGGTTTACTTTAAGGCCTCCGACCTCGCCTCCTGCGACTTCGTAAGGTCAAACGGGCTCAGGCCCACAGCATAGCCAGGTAAGCTGCCAGCCCTCCTAGCCCCAGCAACATAGTGATCTTAGATACCCTTCCTTTCCACACTTCATACGTGGCTGCCGCGCACACGACCTCTACGACGGCCACGGCAGCCATCCCATGGAGTCCCAGCCGCCAGGGGGTTATCAGCAGCCCCAGAGCGGGGTAGACAGTGGCGTAAAGCACCGTCTCCCCTATGAGGGCGCCTATCGCGAGGCTGTCGTGGCCTCTAAGCTCCCAGAGGAAGGCGACGCTTGACTCAGGGACGGCGGTGGCCAGCGGCACCAGGAGCACGGAGACCTCGAAGGGCGAGAGGCCTAAGCTACGTGACGCGGCTACCACCCCCCTAACCAGGACCTCTGCCCCGACGTAGAGGCCCGCCAGCGAGAGCAAGAGTTGCAGGGCGCCCCCTGTAAGCCTGGACTTGCCCAGGAGCAGCGGCTTAACTGGCTCCGCCAACGGTTCGCCTGCCCTACCCTGCCTTGCCGTGAAGGCCAGGTACGCGGCCAGCAGCATGGCCGCAGCCAGGTATTTGGCCCTGCTGTCGGCCAGCAGCTCAGGAGTCACCACCGAGGGGAAGAATACGGCGAAGACCGCCATGGGGGCCAGGAGCTCTTTCCCGGCCCTCAGCCCCCCGCGGCCCCTTACAAGTGAGAGGGCCACCAGAAGAGGCAACATCAGTGTTGACACGAGAAAGGGTTCCCCAATAACAGTGCCCTCAGCCACCCCGATGCCCCCGCGGTAGGCGAGCAGGGCGTAAAGGAACACGACAAGCTCTGGGACTGACGTCAGGAGAGGGGTCACGACAGATCCCAGCAGACCTGACCTGAGGCCGAGCCTGGAGCCCAGGAACTCCATGGAGCCCCCAAACGCCACCGAGGAGGCCAGGGTCAGGGCGAGGCCAGCTATGACGTCGAGTTGCCAGGGCACCGCTGACACCTTTCAGCCGTTCAGCTTACTACTCTGACGCGGCTGGGCCTAGTAAGGGCGTAAGTCAATAAAATGAGTTCTGTAATAGTTTAGTTTCTTTAAAAGTAGTGGGACACATGCGAATTTAAGCAGTGACCCCTTAAAACATGTACTCAGGGAGGTGCGCCTTTCTTGCACAAAAGCAGGGGAAGTAGGCGGAGGTCTCTCTCAACTGCAGTCATGGCAATCATAATAATAGTTGTAATAGTAGCAGTAGTGGCAGGCGTCTTTTTAGCGACGTACCACCCAAGCAAGGTTATAACTATCACGTACTATGATGACCTGGCGCCAACGGAGGCCAGCGTGTTCCAGCACGACATACTGCCCGAGTTCGAGAAGACTCACCCTAACATTCGCATAGATTACATAGATGCGCCCGCGAACGACATAGCTAGTGACATAGAAGCATTAGTCCAGGCTGACAAAAAGGAGCCGGTGATAATAGGGGAGGACAACATGGTCATAGGCGAGCTGATCTACGGAGGGGACCTCATGAACCTCACGCCCTACATAAACCAGCTGCTCGCCAACGTCAGCCTCATACCCTCTATGAAGGCCATAGTTGACTATGAGAACAGCGTCTTCCATGCCATTTACTTCGTGCCCCTCAGGGCCAACGTGCCTCTCGTGTTCTACAACGCCTCCCTCTTCAAGAGGCTAGGCATAACTCCTCCTGCCAACTGGAGTGAGCTCCTCTATGATGCCCAGATCATCTACAACAAGACCGGCGTAAAGCCGGTCATGTTCCAGGGGCACGGTGGCGCCAGCACGGCCACGGAGCTCTACCAGTGGATGGTTCAGGCCGGCGGCAACCCGCTGCTCTTTAACGACAGCGGCGACGTCTACGCCTTTGAGTTCCTCTACAACCTCTCCCAGTACTTTGCGCCTAACTACGTTCACGGCTACTGGGGGAGCTACAAGGGCCTTCTCGACGGAACTTACTTCATACTTGACTACCAGTGGCCTTACATCTGGTCAACCTACATAGTGCCCGCAGGCGCCCAGGACAACATAAGCTTCTACCCAGGCCCTGTGGGACCGGCCAACGGGGATCACCTTGTTGGCGGCGACGTGCTTGCAATACCTAAGACTGCGACGCACATACACACCCTCCTGGAGTTCGCTGAGTTCCTCCTGTCACCCCAGGTCCAGAGGCAGTTCATAGAGCTGCTCAGCTGGCCAGCCGTGAACCAGCTGGCCTACCAGAACCTGCCGTCCAACATAAGCGGCATCTACCAGGCCCTGGAGCAGGCGCTTAGTAAGCCTTTCTTCAGGCTGCCCGTGCCGTGGCAGAGCGAGTGGAACACCTTAGCTGACGAGGCGTTCGTCAAAATAATAGTTGACCACGCCCCCTACAGCCAGATACCCAGCATACTGAGCTACTACAACCAGCAGATGTACGAGTACCTCAAGAGCACCTACAATGCCACAGTGGCGCAGGAGTACGAGGAGGGCAAGTTCGCCCCGCTCTACGTCCCATAAGCGTTGGGGGTTTGTATGAGAAAGGACTACGTTAAGCCTTTTCTTCTCGTGGTCCCCGCGGTCCTCTATATAGCCCTGTTCGTAGTTTACCCGGCAGCCAGGGCTGTTTACTTCAGCTTCGTGCTGCCCGACGGGAAGTTCTCCACATACTACTACAGGTTCCTGGAGTCCGTGGGGCTTGGGAGGGCCATAATAGACACAGTCATAGTTACTGTGGGCGCCCTGGCTGTTCAGCTAGCCCTAGCCCTGGCAATAGCTAGCCTACTCACCAGGGAGTTCAGGGGTAAGGGGGCCTTCTCGACCATCATGATAACGCCCATGGGCATAGCAACCGTGGTAGCTGCCGTAACCTTTAGCTTCATATTTGAGGTGAGCGGAGGCTACGCCAACTCCCTGCTACACCTGTTCGGCCTCAGGGGCATAGACTGGTACGCCAACGACGCCATGTCGCTGCTTGTCGTCATACTTTCTGATGCCTGGAAGAACACGCCAATAGTCGCTCTTATACTCACGGCCGGCATGAGCTCAATACCGCAGGACCTCTACTACGCTGCCTCTGTGGACGGCGCCGGTCCCCTGAGGAGGTTCTTCTACATAACCCTTCCTAACCTCAGGGAGTTCATAGCCATCGCGCTTATAATTAGGGGCGTTCAGGAGTTCAACATATTCGCCTTGCCCCTTATATTGATAGGCTATCACCCGCCGCTGCTGACGACGCTAGTGTATGAGCTTTATACTACCAGCTTCCCAGCAGTGGGACCATCGCTGGCAGCGGCCACCGTGCTCCTCCTGTTCATACTGGCATTCCTGGTTATCATACTTAGGGTGAGGGGAAGGTGAGGGTTAGCAGAGCCCTCATTTATATAGCGGCTGGGATTCTATCAGTGCTCTTCCTCTTCCCGCTCTACATCTTAATCCTCATAGCCTTCCAGCCGCCTAAGTACACAATAACAGCCCTCTACCCATCCCTTGTGCCCAGGAAGCTGACCCTGGCCAACCTGATGGCGGCCCTGAGCGGCACCGCCTTCATAGACCCCTTCCTGAAGAGCGTTGAAACGGCCACGCTGGTGGGCATCATAACCCTGGCTTTAGCCATACCTGCAGGGTACGGCCTCAGCAGGCTGCCCCCTAAGATCTCGTACCCGGTGCTGGTGCTCATACTGCTCACGAACATAATGCCTGGGGTCGTGATAGGGATACCTATAGCTGTTCAGTTCATAAGGATAGGCCTTTATGAGACTGTAGTGGGGCTTGCCCTGGCCCAGACCCTCGTTACCCTGCCCCTGGCGACGCTTATACTTCAGGGCACTTTCTCGTCAATACCCAGGGACCTGGAGTACCAGGCCATGATTGACGGCGCTGGCCTGATTGACAGGCTTCGTTATGTGCTCCTGCCCAACTCGGCCCCCGGCATAGCGGCAGCTTACCTGATATCCTGGATGTTCTCATGGGACGAGTTCACCTACGCAATACTGTTAATGCCGTATCACTCGACGCTGCCAGTGACCATATACATTGACGTGACCAGAGGAAACCTCCTTGCTGGAGCTGCCTTCTCCGTAGTGTTCACGATTCCAGTAATAATATTAACCTATGGACTTCAGAAGTACCTTAAGGGGGAGTACATAGCAGGAGGGCTCAAGGGGGCGACAGCCTGATGACTATAGAGCTCGTCAAGATAACTAAGAGGTACGGCAACACTGTGGTCCTTAACGGCATCTCTGAGAAGATAGAGGACGGCGAGTTCTTCGTTATATTAGGCCCGAGCGGAGCTGGCAAGTCTACGCTCCTAAAGGTGATAGCTGGTATTGAGAGGCCGGACAGCGGCAGGATAATAGTGGACGGAAAAGACATCACTGATACCCCCACGGAGAAGAGGAACATAGCCATGGTCTTCCAGAGCTATGCCCTGTACCCCAACATGAACGTACACGATAACATAGCATTTCCTCTGAAGATGAGGCACTACCCCAAGGAAGAGATAGAGAAGAAGGTGCAAGAGGTGGCCAAGCTGCTCAACATAAGCGACATATTGTACAAGAAGGTGACCCAGATAAGCGGAGGGCAGCAGCAGAGGGTCGCCCTGGCCAGGGCCATAGTGAGGGACCCCTCGTTCTTCCTCCTCGACGAGCCCCTGAGCAACCTGGACGCCAGGATGAGGGCCATAGCTCGGGGCGAGCTGAAGAGGATTCACATGGAGCTCAGGAAGACGTTCATCTACGTGACGCATGATCAGAAGGAGGCAATGAGCATGGCCACCAGGATCGCAGTGCTTCACAACGGCGTCTTCGAGCAGGTGGGGTCCCCCCAGGAGCTCTATGAGAGGCCCCTGACGAAGTGGGTAGCCCAATTCATAGGGGACTACCCCATGAACTTCCTGCCAGGGAGCACAGTGGGCGAGAGCAGTGACGTAGAAGTGGGCTTCAGGCCCGAGTGGGTGGAGGTCGGCAGAGGAAGCTTAGAGTGCCGCGTGGACTCGCTGGAGGTAGTTGGGGAGCTCAGGTACCTCTTCTGCAGCCACGGGCAGTACTCCATCACGCTCCTGAGCCATGATCCCTATAACATAGGCGACAGCGTTAAGTTTGAGGTAACTAGGTACAACGTCTACAAGGATGGGAGGCTACTTAAGGCGGACGTTCACTGACCCGTCTTAAAGAGCTCGCCCGGCACCTGCTTTGGCACGGCCACCCCAAACTTAGCCCTCTCCCACAGCTCCCTTATGTTTGAGGCCCCAGCGTAGCCGAGCCCAGCCCTTATGCCCTCAGCCAGGTCAGCCAGCACAGACATCACTGAGCCCCTGTAGGGCACGACTCCCTCGACGCCCTCGGCAACCCTCTTGGAGGCCCTGGTGTACCTGTCAACTGCAAACCTTCTCTCCATGGCGCCCCTGCTCGCCATGCCCCTGTACGGCTTGTAGGCCGAGTCCCCTATCCTTATCAGGGGCGCTGAGGCCTCGTCAGTGCCAGCCAGCAGGTAGCCCAGCATCACGCTCGAGGCCCCCGCGGCCAGGGCCTTGACGGCGTCGCCCGAGGACCTTATGCCCCCATCTGCTATTATGGGCACGTCGCCCGCCCCGTGCTGGTCAACTGCGTCCCTCACCGCAGCCACTGCCCAGAGGGCAGGCGCATACGCACCGCCCACGCTGGAGGTAGTGCATATCGAGCCCCCTGCTATGCCGACCCTGAAGCCGTCGACCCTCTCGACCACAGTGAGGGCGTCCACCGCCGCCTCGTAGGTGCCTATGTTGCCTACGACAAAGTCCGCTGAGACCTCCTTCGCCATGACCTTGGCTGCAGCCATGGCCTCGGAGTTGTGGAAGTGGGCCACGTCAGTGACCAGGGCGTCCGCGTACCTGTCGAGCAGCCTCGCCCTGTCCAGGTCAAAGGGCGAGACGGCAGCAGCCACGAGCAGCCTTCCCTCAGGGTCAAGCGACGGCCTGACCCTGTTGAGCGAGGAGTCGAAGGTCACAGTGCCGACGTAGGCGTTCCCGGGGGCCACGATGGCCACCGTGTCGGAGCCGCCAGACTCAAGGAAGTTCAGCGCGTCCTCCGCGTGTCTGACGTCAAAGGCCTTAGGGGGCTCCGCGAGCTCAGCCACCGGCCTGCCACTGCAGCCCCTGAGCGAGCTGGCCCTGACGTGGCCTATCACCCTGCCGTCAGCCGAGACCAGCGGCGCGTCCCTGAGGCCCAGGGACCTGAGGTCGTCGTAGACCCTGCTGCAGTCCTCGTCAGGCGTCACGTATATCCTGGAGGTTGGAACAGGGGGAGCGCTCTTGACTCTGCTGGCTATCTCAGCCTGCTGCTCCCTCGGCATGTTCCTGTGGATAACCCCTATGCCCCCCATGAGTGACATGGCCACTGCCATATCGTACTCCGTGACGGTGTCCATGGGGGACGATGATATGGGTATGAGGAGCCTCACGTGCCTGCTGAACCTAGTGCTTATGTCTACCCTGCTGGGGTCAGTAGGCGCCCTGCCGGGCACTATGTAGACGTCGTCAAAGGTGTACAGCTTCTCTGCGCTGCCCAGCTTCTCGAGGAACCCCATGCACTCCACCGCGTGGGACCTTGGGCTGGCCGCTTTTAACTTTAAACGGGCTCTATGGTTGACGGGGGCTTCGTGGTAACGGCGTAGGTGACCATGACCACCTCGGGCACCTCAGAGGTTATCCTGGAGGCCATGCGCTGCAGCAGGTCATAGGGGAGCCTAGCCCAGTCGGCGGTCATGCCGTCCTCGCTCTCCACCACCCTAATGGTAACTATGTAGCCATAAGCCCTCCTATCTCCCTTGACCCCGACCCACTTGTCGTCTCCGACCACGGCGAAGGCCTGCCACACTGAGTTATAAAGTCCAGCCCTCCTCAGCTCCTCCTCAACTATCATGGAGGCCTTCCTGGCTATCCTCAGCTTCTCCTCAGTGACCTCTCCTATTATCCTGACCGCAAGGCCTGGCCCCGGGAACGGGTGCCTCATGGCTATGCTCTCCGGGACGCCGAGCGAGAGGGCGAGCCTCCTGACCTCGTCCTTGTAGAGGTACCTCAGGGGCTCTATCACCCTGAGGCCCATGTCCCTCGGGAGGCCCCCGACGTTGTGGTGGCTCTTGATCCTGTCAGCTCCTGCCTCCGCGCCGCTCTCAACCACGTCAGGGTACGTGGTCCCCTGGACGAGCCACCTTATCGAGGGGTCCGAGGCCGCCACCTCCCTGAAGACCTCGGCGAACACCCTCCCCACTGTTAGCCTCTTCTGCTCCGGGTCCGTCACGCCTCTCAGGGCCTGCAGGAACCTGGAGGAGGCGTCAACGTATATTGGGTTCAGGCCCAGCGACCTGAGGGCCCTCAGCACCTCATCGGCCTCGCCCTCCCTCAGAAGGCCATGGTTTATGAATAATACCACCGCCCTGTCGCCCAGGGCCCTCTTAGCTATGACAGCCGCGGTGGTTGAGTCGACGCCTCCGCTGACAGCAACTATGGCCTTGTCCCCAGGGGGCACCTGTGACCTGACCTGCTCAACGAGCCTCCCCGCCAGGTCCTCGACCCTCCAGGTTGGCCTGACGCCGGCCACCTTGAAGAGGAAGTTAGCTATCAGCTTAGCCCCCTTCTCGGTGTGCCTCACCTCGGGGTGGAACTGGACGCCGTAGACCCTTTCATTGACCTTCATGGCAGCTATGTAGCCGGTGTCCTTTGAGGTCGCCAGGACCCTGACGCCTGGGCCCACCGAGGCCACGTAGTCAGAGTGGCTCATCCAGACGTCCTCCTCTGGCCCCCAGCCGTCTAGGAGTGGGTCGGGGCCGCTCACCGTGACCCTGGTCCTCCCGTACTCCCCCTGGCCCCTCTCAACCCTTCCCCCAGTCATCTTGGCCAGCAGCTGGTGGCCGTAGCATATGCCAAGCACCGGCAGGCCGAGCCTCAGGACCCAGTCTCCTATTGTTGGGGCTCCGGGCTCGTAGACGCTGCTCGGGCCCCCTGAGAGTATTATCGCCTTGGGCCTCAGGCCCTTAACAGCGTCCTGGCTTACTGAGTTATAGGGCACGACCTCGCTGTAGACGCCGAGATCCCTGACCCTCCTTGATATCATGTGGGCGTACTGGCCCCCAAAGCTAATAATTAGTACAGTGTCGTGCTCCTCGCTGGGGCTCCACGACAACTCAGGACACCTCGAAGAGCGGCACGTGAGACCTCCTGCTCACGCTGTAAAGCCCCCTGTCGGTGACCCTGAGCTCAGGTATAACTGTGAGCGTAAGCAGCTGCACCTGGTTAAGCAGCACCTCGCCGTCGCAGCTGCAGATGGAGCTGAGCCTCGAAGTGACCTTCTCAAGTGACGAGGCCACCTGCTCGGAGCTCATGTCTGACATGAGTCCAGCTAAGGGCAGGGGAAGGCCAGCCTCCACGTCGCCTCCCCTGGCCACTGCTATGCCGCCCCCGTGGGAGACGACGTAGTCAAGGGCCCTCTCCATGGAGGCCCTGTCGGAGCCCACCACGACTATGTTGTGCGTGTCATGGGCCACTGATGAGGCCACGGCACCCTCAACCCTGAGACCCAGGATGCCGCTGCCCTCCAGGGCCCTGCCATACCTGTTTATCACATGCACCTCAGTCAGGTCGCCCTTTACCCTGGGCCTCCAGTCCGAGACGCTCAGCAACTCCCTGGACTCTGCCGTGAGCGTGGAGCCCCAGGGGACCTCTATGACCCTTGCAACCACCTGCCCTGTCTCCACGGGGGCCCTGAGCTCAAGTGAGGGCCTGAAGGAGACCCTGACGGTGTTCCTCATGAAGTCAGGCGCCTCGAATGTCGGGGAGCACGAGGCCTCCCTGCCGTCCAGGAAGGTCTGCTCCACCCTGAACTCCCTGAGGTCCTTGACCACGTTTATGTCTGCGAACCTGCCGGGAGCCACGGAACCGTACCAGGCCTCTATGCCGCTGGCTATGGCAGGCGACAGGGTTACTGCCCTCACAGCGTCCACAGGGTCAAGGCCGAGCTCCACGGCCCTCCTGAGGGCCCTGTCCAGGTGGCCCTCCCTGACCAGGTGCAGGGCGTGTATGTCATCCGCTACTATGGGCACGAGGGGCGAGTAGGCCTGCACGAGCCTGTAGAGCCTGTCCAGGTCCCTCCAGCTGGAGCCATACCTCACGTAGGGGTAGACGCCCCTCGAGAGCCTGTCCATGAGCTCCTCCTCGCTTACAACCTCGTGGTCGTTCCTTATGCCCAGGCTAACGTAGGCGTCAAGCCCGCTGCCCCTGAGCCCGGCCATGTGGCCCTGGGTGAAGACCGAGGTCGAGGCGGAGGCAGCATACTCCATGAACTCCTCGTCAGCCTCAAGCAGGGAGTGGAGGTCCATGACCTCCCCCATGCCTGAGAGCTCCCTGGCTTCCCTGAGGGAGTCCTCGTAGCCTATCGCGGCTCCCCCGACGTCGTCAACGACCCTGGACGGGGGCACGTTGGCAGGCTCAAGTAAAAACACCTTAAGCTTGACGCCCTTGAACATCTCTGCCACCGCCCTGACGCCGCTGAGGCCAAGTACATTACCGACCTCGTGGACGTCAACGAAGGCGGCGGTGGTGCCGTGCCTCAGGAGCTCCTTTGAGAACTCGGGCGGGCTGAGGAGGGTGCTCTCGAGGTGCATGTGGGCGTCTATGAAGCCAGGCAGCACGTACTTGCCCTCTGCAGGGACTACCCTCCTCGCCCTCGCCCTGCAGTCACCGACGCAGGCCACTATGCGACCCTTAATTCCCACGTCGGCCCTCGATACTGACTTAGTCCAGACGTTGACTACGTAGCCGCCGGCTATCACCAGGTCCAGGGGCTCAAGGCCCAGCGCTGCCCTTGAGGCCTGGACCAGCTCCTGGGGCGAGGGGCGCGGGTCCTTAACCACGGTCAAGATTAGCACCTACTCTTTGTTTGTTACAGCCTGTGAGGCCCAGAAGTATTAAGTAGTTAGTTAAAGGGTTAAGCTGACTAAGGCTTTTAAAGGACTAAGGCCGAGAGTAACTTTTGGCACCGCCCGAGGCGCGCCAGGCCGTTTTGCAAGGCGGCCGGAGGGCTATCAGTATTACCACCTTTCTGACCTCCTCCCCGCCCTAAAGGGCGAGGGTTCTCAGAGCAGGTTCCCGCTTATTGACGTCATGATGCTCATACTGATGTCCATGCTTCCCGCCGCGCTGAGGTCAAGGGACATAGATTACCTAAGCGGGCTCATGGTCTCCATGGCCTTCGCGTGGGCGTACATGATTAACGACCTGGCTAAGAGGGAGGGCCTTCGCCCTCAGGCCTCATCAGACCTGAGGAGGGAGGCGAGTGTGAGGATGAGGGTGGGCTTACTCTTCCTCATGAGCCTCATAGCTTACTTCATAAACGTGTACCTTGGGCACCTGTTCTTTGCGCTCACGGCGGTGCTCCTCCTCTACAGGGCGCTTGTAAGGTGGCTCAGGGCCCTGAACAGGCTTCGCCCTCGGTGAGGGCCAGCGCCCCCATGGCAGCTTAAGGGGTCCTATGGTAAGTTAGATCCCCCTTCCACTGCGGCCCTGTGATTAGCCGCCTTAACAGGGGCCCGCGGCAAACGGAGGCCATAAGCTTATGAAAAGGCGCCTCAGGCTGACATGATGAGCTGTCATGGCTTAAGTCTGTTTCACGCGCCCCTACTTTCCAAGCAGCTCCCTCAGGCGACTCGCCCTGGGGCCCTGCGCTGCCCCCAGGGACTGGGCGTCGAGGAGGGCGTGGAGCTCAAGCAGCCTGACCCTGAGCGCCCTGTAGGCCCTGGCCTCGTCCATGAGCTCCCTGACTGCCTTGCCCTTCAAGCCCTCCCTGAGCAGCTCTATGAACCTGCGGTACCGCTCCCCTGTGCCCTCAAGCCTAAGCGCCCTCCTGGGCCCGCGAGGGGGCCTTAAACTGAGGTCGCTGGGGAAGTCGACGTCGACGAACTGCCTCCCACCTCCCAGCAGGCCCGAGCCCAGCAGCAGGGCCCCCTCGCTGCCCCTTATGATGTCAGTCATCCTAACCTTAAGTCCGAGGGAGGCCTTAAGGCAGGTCAGCTCTACGGACCGCCTAAGGGCGTCGGCCCTTGCTGAGAGCAAGTTAGCGGCAACGGACCCCCTGCTCAGCAGGACAGAGGCCAGCCCGGAGGAGCCAAGGGCCTCAAGAAGCGCGTGGACGGCGGCGGGCCTCAGGAACGGCATGTCGACAGGGACCACTATGACCTCCTCGTCCTCGATCTCCCCGCTCGCGGTCACAAGGCCCCTGACGGGCCCCCCGCACGGCAGCGACTGGTCGTCCCTCAGGTGCCTGACGCCGGGGGGCAGGGCCGCGGGGGGCTCCCTGCCCACTACTAGCACTCTGTCCGCGACGCTGGAGGCTAGCTCAACGGCCCTGATGATCATGGGCTTGCCCTCGACCTGGAAGAGGGCCTTGTCCGAGCCGAACCTGCTCGAGGCGCCGCCCGCGAGCACTACTGCTGTGACCCTGCTGGGTCCCAGGGGCCCTGGGGGCTGCAAGCCTTAAGGGCTAATAGGGCGCGGCCGTGGCAAGGGCTAATATAGGTGGTCTAACAGAGGTAAAAGAGGAGGCTGCAGGGTGCCAGGCGTCCTTTTAAAGAGGCCCGAGGTCGACTCCTTCTACACCATGGCCACCCTTGACGTGCCCCACGCCGCGTGCAGGGGCCTCGCGTGCTTCGCCGCCAGGTCCCTTAACCCGGCCGCCTGGAACGCCGCGTTAAGGCAGGAGCCCAGGGTGTACTGCCTTGGGCACTGCTACGAGGGGCCCTCAAACGCTGACATGACTGGCAAGCCCGTAGTCGAGGTCAGGTCGAGGGTCAGCGTCGTCCTCAGGCACATAGTCAGGGGGCCCGTGAACAGCCTTGACGACTACGTTGCCATGGGAGGCATGGAGGGCCTCAGGAGGGCCCTCGAGCTTGGCCCCAGGAAGGTCATAGATGAGGTCAAGGCCTCCCAGCTGAGGGGCAGGGGAGGGGCGTACTTCCCCACAGGCCTGAAGTGGGAGTCCGCCGCCTCCCAGCCCTCGGACGAGAAGTACGTCATAGTTAACGGCGACGAGGGGGACGCGGGGGCGTACGTGGACAGGTTCCTCATGGAGTGGGACCCATACCTAGTGCTCGAGGGGGCAATGATAGCCGCGTACGCGATAGGGGCCAGGACGATATACTTCTACATAAGGAGGGAGTACCCCGGGGCCGTCAGGTCAGTGAGGAGGGCCGTGGAGGAGCTGAGGGCGCAGGGCACATAGGCCCCAGCGCGCTCAAGGGGAGGGGCCTTGATGTCATCGTCGAGGTGGGCAAGGGCTCATACGTTGTCGGCGAGGAGACTGCCATGATAAACGCGATAATGGGCAGGAGGCCCGAGCCCACGCCGAGGCCCCCTTACCCAACAGAGAGGGGCCTCTTCGGCAGGCCCACGGTGGTTAACAACGTCGAGACCCTTGCAAGCGTCCCCTGGATAGTTGAGAACGGGGGCGAGGAGTACGCCTCCCTTGGGTTCAACAGGAGCAGGGGCACAAAGGTGCTGAGCCTCAACAGCCTCTTCAACAGGCCGGGCCTCTACGAGGTCGAGTTCGGCGTCAAGCTCAGGGACGTGGTCTATGACATGGGAGGGGGCCTGAGGGGCGGCAGGAGGCTCAAGTTCCTCATAGTGGGCGGCCCCCTGGCAGGCCCAGTGCTGCCAGGCGAGCTGGACACGCCCCTGGGAGTTGAGGAGCTCAGGGCCATAGGCGCCAGCCTGGGGCACGGCAACGTGATAGCCTTCAGCGACGACACGACGTTCCTCGAGGCACTGTACGAGATAGTTGACTTCTCAGCCTACGAGTCCTGCGGCAAGTGCTTCCCGTGCAGGCTGGGGAGCTCAAGGGCCGCCCAGCTCCTCTCTGCGGCGATCAGGAGGGGGAGGCTCACGAGGGCCGAGGCGGAGGAGCTGAGGTCCATAGCGTCAGTTATGAGGTCTGCCAGCCTCTGCGGCCACGGGCAGGCCACCGGCGACGCCATAATCTCCTTCCTCAACAAGGCGTGGGACGAGATGGTGGGCGAGGGGTGAGGGGGTTGACCACGGTCAAGATAAGGGTTAACGGGAACGAACACGAGGTCGAGGCTGGCCAGAGCCTCCTAAAGGCCCTAAGGTCTCTAGGCTACTACGTGCCAGGCCTCTGCTACGACGACAGGCTTGAGCCCTACGGGGCCTGCAGGCTCTGCGTCGTTGAGGTCAACGGCAGGCTCGTCACCAGCTGCACCACGCAGGTACAGGACGGCATGGAGGTGCTCACCGACACGGACCAGGTAAAGCAGGTCAGGAGGGAGGTGCTCAGGCTCCTGGCCATGAGCTACCCCGCGGCGGCGGTCAAGGAGCGCCCTGAGAAGGAGTTCCACGAGCTTCTCTCGAAGTACGGCATCGAGGCCCAGGGGGCCGAGGAGAGGGAGGACCTGGTGGACAGGTCCCACCCCTACATCTTCGTAGACATGAACAGGTGCATCAAGTGCTTCAGGTGCGTCAGGGCGTGCGACGAGGTCCAGGGCTACCACGTCTGGAGGGCCTGGTACAGGGGAGGCAGGGTAATGATAAGGCCCGACGGCCCTGACTTCGGGCACAGCAGCTGCGTCAGCTGCGGCCTCTGCGTCGACGTCTGCCCAACTGGGGCCCTCGAGGACAGGAGCGTGCTTCAGTACGGCTGGCCCGAGAGGTGGGTTGAGACCACGTGCCCCTACTGCGGCGTGGGCTGCCAGATGCTTGTTGGAGTCAGGGACTGCAGGATAGTTGACGTGAGGCCCTCCAGGAGGCCAGGCGCTGTTAACAGGGGCAACCTCTGCGTCAAGGGCAGGTACGCCTGGGACTTCGTCTACGCCCAGGACAGGGTGCTCCACCCGCTCATAAAGGTGGACGGCCAGTGGAGGCAGGTGAGCTGGCAGGAGGCCATATCATACGTGGCCTCAAGGCTCAGGGAGATAGTATCGAAGTATGGGCCGAGCTCCGTGGGCGTCCTGGTGAGCGCGAGGGTCACGAGCGAGGAGGAGTACCTCCAGGCGAAGTTCGCAAGGGTCGTGCTTGGTACTAACAACGTTGACAGCTGTGCCAGGGTGTGCCACGAGCCCTCGGCGGCGGCCCTCGAGGAGGTGCTGGGCACGGGAGGGGCCACCAACTCCTTCGACGACCTCGACCTGGCGAGGACGGTGATGCTCGTGGGCTCAAACATAACTGAGAACCACCCGGTCATAGGGGTCAGGCTGAAGCGCCTTGCCTCGGAGGGCAGGGTGAAGCTTATAGTGGTTGACCCGAGGAGGACCGAGATAGCCCAGTACGCGGACTACCACCTCCAGCTGAGGCCTGGGACGGACGTGGTGCTATTCAACGCCATGGCAAACGTGATACTGGGCGAGGGCCTCTACGACTCTGACTTCGTTTCCAGGAGGGTCGAGGGGCTCGAGGAGTTCTCCGAGGTAGTCAAGAACTACACGCCTGAGTTCGCGGAGAGGGTGACAGGCGTGCCTGCCAAGGCAATAAGGGAGGCCGCCAGGCTCTACGCCACCAACAGGCCCTCAATGATCATGTGGGGCCTGGGGGCCACGGAGCACGTCCAGGGCACTGAGATAATATACCAGCTCATAGACCTGGCGCTGCTTACGGGCAACGTGGGCAGGCCCGGCTCAGGCCTCATGCCGCTGAGGGGCAAGAACAACGTCCAGGGCACCGCGATAATGGGGGCCCACCCGAGGAAGCTGCCAGGGGCCGTCCCAGTCTCAGACCCAGCCCAGAGGGCCAGGTTTGAGAAGGCGTGGGGCCACCCGGTCCCCTCGGAGCCGGGCATGGACGGCATAGAGATGGTAGAGGCCGCCGACCAGGGCAAGCTAAGGGCCCTCATAGTCTTCGGGGAGGACGTCGTCATGTCGCACCCCTACAGGGAGATGACCGAGAGGGCCCTGTCGAAGCTGGAGCTGCTGGTCCTCGTAGACCTGTTCCACAACGAGACCTCCAGGTACGCCCACGTGTTCCTCCCTGCCGCGAGCTCCTTCGAAAAGGACGGCACTTTCATAAACGCCGACAGGAGGGTCCAGAGGGTCAGGAAGGTCATAGAGCCCCTCGGCGAGTCAAAGCCCGACTGGCAGATAGTAGTGGAGCTTGCCAGGGCCATGGGCTACGGGGACGCCTTCAACTACTCCTCGCCTGAGGACGTGTGGAACGAGATAAGGTCCGTGTGGCCGGCCGTCTACGGGATAACGTACGAGAGGCTTGACAGGGAGGGAGGGCTTCAGTACCCGACCCCAAGGCTCGACGCGCCGCCCGCAAGGGTCCTCTACACTGACAGGTTTGGCGTCGGCGAGAGGGCCAGGCTGAGGCCCGTCATGTACATACCTTCCCCCGAGCAGCCCACTGACGAGTACCCCTTCGTGCTCATAACGGGCAGGGTCCTCTACCACTTCAACATGGGCTCAATGACCAGGAGGACGCTGAACTCCGTCATAGCCCCTGAGGACATAATAGAGGTGAACCCTGACGACGCGGCTTCCCTCGGGGTCAGGGACGGCGACCTGGTCAGGGTGACAAGCAGGTACGGCAGCGCCGTGCTCAGGGCAAGGCTGACCGACAGGGTTCCCAGGGGCACGCTGTTCGCCACCGTGCACTACCCTGAGGCTTCGATAAACCTGGTGGTGGGCCCGCACGTTGACAGGCTCTCCCACATACCTGAGTACAAGGTCACCGCCGTCAGGGTCGAGAGGGCGAGCTGAGGCCGTCAACCGGGGAGTTAACGAGGCGAAAGGGGAAAGAGCCTAAGCCGAGCCCTGATCGTCCTCCTCGGACACCCACTCCTCGTTGTCATAGTCGTAGTACGCGTCGTCCCCGGGGCCCTCAGTTGAGTAGTTAGGCTCCTCCTCAGCCTCCTCGTCCTCCGACGCTTTCCTCACCGCGTGGCCAAGGCGGCCAAAGGCTATATTTTCATTATTAGAGAAGGGCGTCGGCCCGCTAGGCCTGCCTTGGCGGCGCGGGCCTCTCAAGGCCGAGGAACTTCACGAGCCTGCCTGGCATTAGGCACGCGGCTGAGCCGAGCATCGCCCTCCTGGGCACCGGCCAGCCCCTGAGCCTCAGCGATATGGCCTCAAGGGGCCTGGCCCTGACCCCCCTGAAGGCCCGCGAGCCCTTGGCCAGGCACAGTATGCTACCCGTGACAGCGGCCCTATACGAGAGGAGGCCCCTGGAGGCCCTGACCTCGCCAGGTCAAGGAGGCTGACGTAGTCCTCGTAGTACTCCCTGTACCTCGCTATGGCCTCCTCGGCGCTCAGCCTGCCCACTGCGGAGGTGTTGCCCGCGTGGACCCTGTAGAGGGTAAGCCTGCCTGGCATGGCAAGCAGGAGGCCAGAGTCAAGGGCGGAGGCCGCCAGGGCGGTGTCAACGGACCTCCTGACGGCCCTCAGGGCTCTGAGGCCCCCGGCCTCGAGCGCCTCCCTCCTAATCGCCATTGAGCTTGCGTTGAAGTCAAGGTTGTAGAGGGCGACGGGCTTCCCATCCGAGGAGCCGCTGACCCTCAGCTCCTCTCTGAGCTCGGCCGGCCTGAGCCTGAAGCTTAGGGGGGTCCCGCTGTCGTCGACCGCCTGCTGCGCGTTGTACACCATAGAGGTGCCCTTGCCTGGGTCAGACGAAAAGGCGGTGCAAACGGCCTGCAGCCTCTCCGGGGCGTACATGTCGTCGTCCTCCAGGAAGGTTATTACCTCGCCCCTGGCCTCCTCTATGCCTGTGAGAAGGAACGGGCCCTGCCTCCTCTCGTCGCTGTAGACCCACCTCCAGCCGTTCCTCCTTATAATTTCATCTGAGGCCGGGTCCTCGAAGTTCTTGACGACTATGACCTCGAACTTGTCCCTCGGGAGGGTCTGGGCCTCGAGGCTTCTCAGCGCGTCAGGCAGGTACCTCCTCCTATTGTAGGCAGTGACTATAACTGAGACGTAGGGGTTCAAGGCAGCGCCTCTGCGGTGCATTAAAGTACTAGAGCGCGGCCTTTAAAGGTCGGTAGGACGCTTGGCTAGGCTCTGCCTCTACGGCACGGTGCTTAACTCTGTCGACACGGTCGAGAGGTCAGTACGCAGCGTCTACAGGCCAGACGCGGAGATAGTCGTCGTTGACGGCGGCTCGACCGACGGCACCTACGAGAGGCTTCTCGAGATGTCCAAGGACTACAACCTGAGGGTCCACAGGCTGCCGGGCTCCAGCAGAGGGCTGGGCAGGGACTACGCGCTGTACAGGTGCCCAGAGGGATCATATACGGTCGCAGTCCTAGACCTGGACGACAAGTATAACGAGTACTTCCGCCGCTACGTGGACTGGGCCGTCGAGGTAGTGGGCGGCCCAGCCCCGGCGCCGTTCGTGGCCATGAGGGAGCACGCCCTCGCAAGGGGAGGCTGGAGGGACCTCAACTACGCCGAGGAGGTTGACTTCGCGGTCAGGGTGGGCTTCAGCAGGTGCGTCCAGGTCCCCTTCAGGAGGACAATATTCAGGGCGCCCGCCGGCAGGGAGGCCAGGTACGCCAGGGGGCTCCGTTACCTCAAAAGGCTCGTGAGGGTCGGGATAGACGACTTCAGGGGCAACGGCTACAGGCTCTCCGAGAGGCTGAGGGCTGAGGTCGAGAGGGTCGGTCTCTCCGCCCGCCTTATGGTAACGGCGCCGCTCCTGGTTATCGAGTCGCTCATGTCGCCGACCAGGTTCAGGGCCTGCGGGCCACTGACGAACAGGGAGCTCTTCGACCTAGCGTGCCTCAAGTCCCTCGAGGACCCAGCCAAGGCTGTAGGCCTCCCCCAAGAGGCGGCGTACGTCGCCTTCCACAGGTCCCTGGCGGGGAAGGTGAGGCTGGGCGACCTAAGGGCGTTGGCCGAGTCGGCCCTAGGACCCCTGCCAGAGCTTTACCTCTGCAGCAACGGCCACTACCTCCTCGCGAGGTCCGAGGCGGGCAGGGAGGCCTACGAGGCGTCGGCGGCCAGGGCGGACGTGAGGTGCAGGCCCCTGGGGTTCGCCAGATAAAACCCTGAGCCCCCGGTGGGGGTGGGCGCCTTGAGGGTAGCGCTGCTCCACACGGTCTTCGAGGAGGCGGGCGGCGGCGAGAGGCTTGCACTGCAGATGGCCAGGGCCCTTAGGGAGCTGGGGCACGAGGTGGACCTCTACACGACCTACCTCGACGAGAGGGCCTGGTCGCTCCTGGCGGGCCCCGAGGACCCTAGGCCGAGGGTCCTGAGGGCGTGGCGCGCCGACCTCCTGAGGAGGCTGGCAGGCGACAGGCTCACGAGGCTGAGGAGGCTGAAGGCCGCCAAGGTGGCCTGGAGGCTGCTCCTGGAAGAGGGAGACCACGACGTCTACGTCGAGACCCAGGCGAACGTCCCTGTCCCCCTCGACGCCTCCTACATACACTACCCGGCCGTCCTGGACTACCTGGCCGAGATGGGGAGGAGGCCGGGCGCCGCGAGGAGGCTATACGACTGGCTCGTGGTCAGGGAGGCCAGGAGGCTGGCCGGCAGGCCCCTGATGACGCTCACCAACAGCTCCTGGACGGCGGGGAAGGTAAGGCAGGCCTACGGGCTGGAGGCGAGGGTGCTGCACCCCCCGGTCAGCGTCGAGAGGTTCGAGGGCGTGGACCCCGCCAGGAAGGAGGACGTGGTGCTCACGGTGTCGAGGTTCGCGCCCGGGAAGAACCTCGAGGCCATAGTGAGGGTCGCCAGCATGGTCCCCAGCGCCCAGTTCTACATCGTGGGCAGCACGAGCCCCTACTCGGGGCCGGTGCTAGAGAGGCTGAGGTCGCTGGCCGACGAGCTCAAAGTGAAGAACGTGACCATAGAGACCGACGTGCCCAGGCGCAGGCTCGACGAGCTGTACTCCGCCGCCAAGGTGTACCTGCACCCTCCCTTTGCCGAGCACTTCGGGATAGCTATTGCAGAGGGCGCGGCCGCTGGGGCCGTGCCCGTAGTCTACAGGGACGGCGGAGGCTGGACCGACATAGCGTCAAGGGTTGACCCGATGCTGGGCTACACGAGCGTTGAGGAGGCGGCCTCGATAGTCAGGGGGCTGCTGATGGACAAACAGCTCTGGCTCAGGCTGTCGAGGAGGTCGGTTGAGGTGGCGGGCGAGTTCTCGTACGAGAGGTTCAGGGAGAGATTGGGGAAGGTCGTCGAGGAGGTGGCGAAGCTCAAGGGGCTGAGGGAGTGAGGAACTTGCCCCGCCTCTGCCTCTACGGCACGGTGCTTAACTCTGTCGACACGGTTGAGAGGTCAGTACGCAGCGTCTACAGGCCAGACGCGGAGATAGTGGTCGTTGACGGCGGCTCGACCGACGGCACCTACGAGAGGCTTCTCGAGATGTCCAAGGACTACAACCTGAGGGTCCACAGGCTGCCGGGCTCCAGCAGGGGCCTCGGGAGGCAGTACGCGCTGTACAGGTGCCCAGAGGGGAGCTACGCGGCCTACTTCGACCTTGACGACGAGTACAACGTGTACTTCCACAGGAGCGTGGAGTGGGGGGCGTCGCTCGGGGTCCCGGACCCGCTGCCGTGGCTCACGCTGAGGGAATACGCGATCGCCAGGGGAGGCTGGAGGGACCTAAACTACGCAGAGGATGTCGAGTTCTTCGCCAGGGTCGGCTTCTCCCACTTCATCCCCCTGCCGATAAGGAGGCCCATGAAGAGGACGAGGGTCGCGAGGGAGAGGAGGTACGTGGGGGGTCTGCTGCGGTACCTGGCCAGGGCCCTCAGGGCCGGCATAGACGACTACAGGGGCAACGGGAACACGCTGCCCGAGAGGCTGGGGCAGGAGCTGAGGAGGGCGGGCCAAAGGGCGGCCCTCACGGCCCCCCTCGTGGTGGCCGAGTACCTGGCCGCCAGCGCGAGGGGCAAGTACAGGACGGTGAGGGCGCTCACGAACTTGGAGCTCGCTGGCCTGCTCAGCGCGCTGAGGGCCGTCAGCCCTGAGGCTGTGGGGGCGCCGAGAAGCATGGCGTCAATACCCCTGGCCTGGACCCTGGCCATCAAGGTGGACCTCGGCTCCCTCGCGAGGAGGGCCTCAGGGAGGGTGGGGGCGCCGCTGAAGGCCTACGAGTGCACGAACGGCAGGGTGATCCTGGCGGCCAGCCGCTCGGCCCTTGAGAGCCTCATGGAGTCCTTCGCCCTGGCCAACGTGAGGTGCAGGCCCCTTTAATTCCCGTCCTGTTCCAGAGGCTCGGGGGCCTGGGTGTCCGAGGCTGTAGATCACGACGAGAGGTTGACCCTCTTCCTCGGCTCAATCATCGCGATGTTCGCAGTCGTAGGCCGTTACTATGACAGATATGTAGGGCTCCATGCTCTCAGCTGACCTATGGGCCTTTCGGCTAAAAGCCCTTAGGCAAACCCTATTAAATGTTAGTTTTCGATATATCTGTGGTGTTGGGCGTGTCGGCCCAGGCGTCCCTGAGGGACCTCCTGAAGCCCAGCTCCTCAGTGCTGGTGGTCTGGGACGTTCACAGGGCGCTCTACAACAACATATTCAACAAGGACGAGTTCATGAGGGCCCTGCTCGCCTCCATAGAGGCCGCGAGGAGGGCCGGGGTGCCAATAATATTTACAAGGATAACCCCGTACCCGCCGGGCTTCGAGCCGATAAGCCTGAAGGTGGCCCAGTGGAGGAGCCCGCTGAGGCCCGAGGAGATGGACCTCGTCGTCCAGCCCCAGGCCAACGACATAGTTGTCAACAAGAACACGACGTCGCTCTTCGTTGGGACAAACGTTGAGCTGCTGCTCAGGAACTCGGGGAGGTACGCCGTGGTCCTCACTGGCATAGCAACCGAGATAGGAGTTGAGACAACAGCAAGGCACGCCTACGCCCTCGGCTTCATACCTGTAGTCGTGTCTGACGCCGTGTCCTCTTATGACAGGGAGGCGCACGAGAGGTCGCTGGCTAACATGAGGAAACTGTTCCCAGTGATAACTTCAGGCGAGCTGGCCCAGTACTGGGCCTGAGGCAAGCGATTTTAATAAGCTGGCAGAGGAAAGCCACCTGAGAGCATGGAGCCCTACATCTCGGTTATTGTAACTGCCCACGACAGGAGAGTCTACCTGCCTGATGCACTGAGAAGCCTCGAGGCCCAGGCCCTCCCGAGGGACAAGTTCGAGGTCATAGTTGTCAAGAACTTCGAGGACCCGGCCTCTGATGAAATTATAAGGAGGAACGGCTGGAAGGACGTAGTCACCGACGTGGTCCCGGTCGGAGGCAAGATAGCTGTAGGCCTCGAGGAGGCCAAGGGGGATGTCATAACCTTCCTCGAGGACGACGACATGTACAGGCCGGAGAGGCTCAAGAGGATTCTAGACTACTTCTCCAGGCATGAAGGGCTTGCGTACTTTCACAACTCGCAGGAGCCCGTGGGCCCCGAGGGCAGGCCGCTGGCGTTTGACAGCGACGAGATGCAGGACATCATTGTGAGGAGCCCGGAGAGGGCCTGCAGGGAGCTCTTCGTCAGCCCCGGGGGATTTCACAACATGAGCTCAATAGCCGTGGCCTCCTGGCTCTCGGAGGACCTCAGGAGGAGCCTCAGGGGCGTCCAGGCCTCCCCAGACCTTGCAATAATGGTCAGGGCCGTGCTTGCAGGCAAGCCAATGCTTCTGAGCGGCTCTAGGTTGACCCTCTGGAGGGTTCACACGGCCTCCCAGACGCCCCACGCCTACGGCTTAAGGGAAGGCGACTGGAGGGGGGCGATCTCAGGCCTTGCAAAGGCATACCTAAGGTGGGCCAGGGAGGCTGGGCTTATGGTTAAGATGCTCAGGGGGCACCCCTGCATGCCTTACGCGGAGCACCTGGAGCTCGTTAGAAGGCTTGAGGCCTCGGCGGCCCCCGACTGGGCCTTAGGCGAGAGGCCGAGGTCGTCGCCCCTCGACTTCGCAAGGGCGCTTTACCTAAGGGCGACTGGCAGGATGGAGGGGAGCGCTAAGCTCATGTTAACCCTTGCGATGGACTCCCTTGTATCGCACATGCCAAACCCCGTACGGGAGGCCTGGTGGCGCCTCAGGTGGTCCCTCGGCTAGCTGTCAGCGGGGCCGTCGCCCTTAACTGGGCGCGGCAGGCCCAGCCTGACCCACAGCCTTGATGTCACGCCCCTGAGCTCGGGCGGCAGGGCCTCAACCAGCGCGTCGTAGTCCTCTGGCCTCAGCACCCCAAGGCCCTTTACGCTGGCCCACGTTACGGCGAGGCCGAACGCCGCGTAGGCAGGCAGCAGGGCCAGCGAGGAGCCGGTGAGGAGCACCAGGCCCAGCGTGCTTGAGAACACTGCCAGCGAGGCGACGGCGAGCCTTGCGTACTCCCCCACGTTAACCCTTAGCAGGCCGTACCTCCTGACCCTTGGCATCGCTACGGCCAGGAAGCCCGTGAGCCTGGCCAGGACGTACGCTATCGCTGCCCCTGCAGCGAACCACAGGCTTATCAGCGGGGGCGCAAGGGCAGCTATCACCGCGGCCGAGGCGATGGACTGGAGGGCCAGGGCCCTTGAGTCCCTCTTAGCTGTGAGCACCATGGTTATCGGTATGTCATATGACATGAGGCTGTGGCCAACGGTGAGTATTACGAAGGCCTCCCAGTCGTGCACGAAGCTGGGGCCCAGGAAGAGGAGCACAAGGGGCCTCCCGAGGGCCGCCACGAGGAGGAGGGGAGGTATTGAGAGCGTGGTGACGTACCTCACGGCCCCCTCGACGGCCTCGGGCGTCAGCTGGCCTCTCTCCTCGAGGCCAACCATGGCAGGCAGCAGGGCCCCAGCTATGGCGCGTGGCAGCATCTGCGGTATAGTGGAGGCAAGCATTATAGTTGAATAGGAGCCCAGCTCAGGCAGCCCTAGCCTTGCAAGCACGAAGACCCTGTCGAGGCTCTGGAGCACTGTAACAACCGCGCCTCCCAGGGCGAGCGGGGCCGCGTACTCGAGCACCGGCCTCAGGCTAGTCGCAAGCCTTGGGCCCACGAGGAGGTCCCTGGTCCAGTACGTGTAGAAGGCCGCGTTGACCAGGTCGCCAGCCACCCAGCCAACTATGAGGCCTACAGGCCCGTAGCCGGCCAGCAGGAGGCCTAAGCCCGTGAGGTACCTTGCTACAGCCCACAGGATCTGCAGGGCCGACGCCCTCCCGAACCTCATGGTAGCCCCAAGGCCAACCCCCGCGTACGCGTTGTAGACCCCGAGGGCCGTGTCAACGCCTAGCGCCCTGACTACGTTGGCGTACGAAGGGCTCCTGAAGGCGAAGGCCGCCACCTGGGGGGCAAGAAGTATGAAGGCAATGGACGCTGAGAGCCCGCTCGTAAGCCCTATCAGGACCCCGAGCCTGTAGAGGTGCCTGGCCCTCTCAACCCTCCCGGCCTGGTACTCGCCAGTCACGAACCTCCCAAAGCCGCCTGCGGGCCAGGTGAGGGCGAAGCCCACGAAGCCCCATATTATAGTTGTGTCGAAGTAGGCCCCGAGGCCCCTCAGGCCCAGGACCCTGACTATGGTGAGGTAGAAGGCGAACTGGAGCAGCGTGACAAACGTGCTGGCCGACAGCAGCTTCGCGGCGCCCCTGAACACCCTGGCCCTCAGCGACATTATGCCGTCGCACGGTCTGTGGGAGCCCTTTAAGTTAAAAAGGAATTCATGCAGAAGGCTAACTGAGACAAAGGCTAGGCCTGAAGGGGCGAGGCGGCCGCTTGACGTCGACGCTGAGGGTAATCCAGGTGGCCCCCTTCTACCAGCCTGTAGTAGGGGGAGTTGAGGAGGTCGTGAGGAGGGTCTCAGAGTACCTGGCCTCAAGGGGCCACGAGGTTCACGTGATAACGTACAACAGGCTCAGGTCCGGCGGCAGGGGCTTGCTGCCTAGGGAGGAGGTCATAAACGGGGTCCACGTCCACAGGCTGAGGCCGTCGCTGACGTGGAGCCACGGGTCCTACAGCCCAGAGCTGCCCGAGCTCATTAGGGGCCTTAGGCCTGACGTCGTGCACGTGCACGTCTGGAGGCACCCACACGTCTTCCAGGTCGCGAGGCTCAGGGAGGAGCTCGGGTTCAGTGCGGTGCTACACGGCCACGCGCCGTTCCACAGGCTGAGCCAGCTTGGGCTCATCACGTGGCTCTATTACAGGGTGGCAGACGCCTTTGGCAAGGGCTACATGAAGCGGTATGACGCATATGTGGCCCTTACTAGACTTGAGGCTGAGAGGGTCAAGGGGCTAGGCGTTGCTGACAACAGGACATGGGTGATACCCAACGGCGTCGAGGAGGACAGCTGCGCAGTGAGCCTGGACTCCAAGGTAGACGGCCAGGTCCTCTACCTGGGCAGGGTGAGCATCGCCAAGAACCTGGCCCTCCTGGCGAAGGCGTTCGTGTATGTGGCTAAGGAGGTTCGGCGCGCCAGGCTGATCCTGGCAGGCCCCGACGAGGGCCTGGCCGCAACGCTCGTCGACTACTCTAGGAGGCACGGCGCCAGCGTAACTTACCTGGGCCAGGTCAGCGAGGCCGAGAAGCACAGGCTCTACTCGGAGAGCGAGGCCTACGCCCTCCCGTCCCTCTACGAGCCCTTCGGCATAACGCTGCTCGAGGCGGGCTACCACCTTACGCCCTCCGTGATAACGGGGTACGGGGGCCAGCTCGAGGCGTCGCCTCCAGGCAGGGCCGGCCTATGGGCTAGGCCGAGGCCTGAGGCCTACTCAGAGGCCATAGTCAAGCTGCTTACTGATGATAGTCTGAGACGGCAGCTGGCAAATGGCGCCAGGAGGGTCGCGGAAGCGCATAAGTGGGACAGAATACTTCCTAAGTATGAGGAGCTTTACAGGAAGCTTCTAAGTTAAGGGCGGCATACGCCGCTGTTGATGCCCACGCTTGGCAGCTTTATGGAAATCACTATTATAGTGATTGACGCTAAGAGAAGTCTGCGTTAAGCCTTTTGGTCAACTTGGCTGTAAGTCCGTAGATCGCCGCCTTTACCGAGGGGGACCTGGAATAGCCCGCAAAAAACAAAAGCAGAGAGCCTGGCATTAGTACAAGATCCTTGAATATGGCGCGTGCTCCCTCCGAGATCTTAAAAAGCCTAGTTTGACAGGTTACATAGTTCTTCAGCTCATTTAGGCTTAAGGGAAGCTGAGCGTAGATGTACTTGAGCCCTGGCAGCGGTATTGTATAAAGGTGAAGCTTCACTATCGTGCTGCGATACCTGTTGCACCTGCAATCCTTGGGGAGCGTCGCAGCTATCTTATCCCTGGACAAGGCCAAGCGAAGCTGATATAAGGCTTCTTTGTATAGTGCATCCTTCTGTTGAGCTTATCAGGGGAAGTGCTGCTTATGTTGGTTGTGCTTTCTGTATGAACCCTGTAGTATGTGAGCGGCTCATTAGTGAACATGGCAAATCCCTCACTCGTTATGGCAGCAACGTATATAGCCACATCTATGGCTAAGCCTGTGTGCTCAATCAAATCTATGCGACTATTTAAAAGGCTCCTCCTAACGGCCATCGAGCTAAGGTTAAAGTCGTGGAAGGACTTAATGCTTGGTACCATTGGAAGAAACTGAAAGTAACAAAGACCAGTTTCAGAACCTACCTTTGACAGCATCCTGCTGGGCAATATAATTGTGTCGAGTTGCGAGCTTTTAGGTAGTCTATAAAGCGGCTTCCCTTCATGATTAACCAACAGCTGATTGTTATGGAAATATACGAGAGCTGGCACTTTCGAAAATGCCTCGTAGACCCTCTCGAGCCTCTCCGGCCTGTACATGTCGTCGTCCTCGAGGAAGGTTATGACATCCCCCTTGGCCTCCTCGAGGCCTACAGCTATCTTGCCTCCGACCGGGACCACGTCGGTGACTACGTCCTTCCAGCCGTTCCTCCTTATAATTTCATCAGAGGCCGGGTCCTCGAAGTTCTTGACAACTATGACCTCAAACCTGTCCTTGTCCAGCGTCTGGGCCTCGAGGCTTCTCAGTGCGTCAGGCAGGTACCTCCTCCTGTCGTGAGCAGTCACTATGACGGAGAATATAAGGATCGTTATCTATATTTATATTCAATACTTCATCACGCCGCTGATAGAGAGCAGCATCACCTTTTAAAAGATTTCATCAGCGAACTTCAGGTGGGCGCATGAGAAGTTGAAGCCCATAGCTAAAGCCGTTATAGTTCATGTACATCACAGCTACCTCCCAGTCAGGGAAGGCATGGAGATTGCCATCTTCAGGCTCGCGGAGGGGCAGGCCAGGAGGGGGCTTACGAGTTGATAATAGTGCATGTGCACCACCACTACTGGCCCGTGGTCGGTGGGATGGAGAGCGTCGTCAAGTCCGTATCTGAGCTCATGGCTGCCCTAGGTCATGAGGTTCACGTGATTACTAGCGCCTACGGAGCTGAGGGCAAACCGAGGGAGGAGGTCATAAACGGGGTCCACGTTCACAGGGTTAGGTCAATGAGGCTCGGCTTCCCCGACCTAACCTACCCACTTGGGCTTCCCCGCGGGATCTTAAGGAGCGCGGACGTAGTTCATGGGCACAGCCAGAACAGCGCCTTCACTGTGAAAGCCTTGGAGGAGGCAAAGGGTCTCGGCGCCACCACGGCAATTCACTTCATGGCTGTCGACTCGCTGAGGGATCACCCAAACCCGCTGGTGAGACTGGTGGGGCCCTACTACGCGGGCGTGCAGGTGAGGAGAGCAATTGAGGCAGCCAAGCTTAAGATGGTCAAGAGTCTGAGGGACGCGAAGGTCCTGAAGGAGAGGTACGGGGTTGAGGCAATTTATGTGCCAGATGGCGTCGACAGGAAGCTGCTAGTGCTGCCAGATATGTCAGGCGCCTTTAGGACGAGGTTTAACATTTGGGATCCCTTCTTTGTTTACGTGGGAAGGCTGCACAGGCTGAAAGGGATAGACGTGCTGATCAGGGCCTTCTCTGTTGTCGCTAAGGAGGACAAGGAGCTCAGGCTCGTATTAGTAGGCCCTGGAGACCAGAGGCCCTATGTTAGGCTTGCAGAGAGGCTTGGGGTCAAGGATAGGGTGCTCTTCACAGGCTTCATAGACGACGAGATGAAGGTGGGTGCCATAGACGCCTCCGTAGGCCTTATCATTCCTAGCGTGAGCGACTACGTTGAGGCGTTCTCCCTGGCAGTTACTGAGGCCTGGGCCAGAGGGAAGGCCGTGATCGCGTCGTCCGTTGGGGAGATACAGTATAGAGTCAAGGATGGGTACAACGGTATCCTGGTAAGGCCAGGGGATCCTCAGACGCTTGCTGACTCAATGATGAAGTTGCGTAGCGATGAAGCCCTCGCGAGGAGGCTTGGAGAGCGTGGCAGGGAGCATGTGGTCACATGGGATTATATAGTAGACGTTATCCTGCAGATTTATAGGAAGGCAAAAGGCCCCTTAGGCGAACAGCCTTGAGAGTACTTATCGGGCTTGGGTACTATGAGGGCGGCGGATTCACATCAGTAGTAAACGCGTTAGCTAATATCTTCCAAAGTATTGAGTCGAAGCTGTAGTTGCAGCAAGGGTCGTCAAGCTAAAGCCGCCTCAATACGTAAATTTAATGCCCTTAGATAGTGATGCTTTTATACACGAGGCCAAGAAATATGACGTAGTTCACATACACACTTCCTACCCCTATTTGAAGGCCGCTATCTCAGGCGGCTTGGACAACGTGGTCTTTACATGGCACGGCTACGCGCCCTCCATCTACGTCCCTGGCTTAAAGAATAAGGTGGTGAACTACCTGCTGAGGCACCTATACGGGCCGCTGCTGAGGAAGGTCAGGTACGTGACAGCTGTGTCTAACTATGCTGCGACGCAGCTCGAGAGGATGTATGGGGTGAAGGCCCGAGTCATATACAATGGCGTTGACCTGGAGCTCTTCAGGCCCTGCAAGGAGAGGCCTCTTGGTGCGCCGGTTCTGCTCAACGTGACAGCTTACAATAACCTGAAGGGCAGGGACCTGCTCATAAGGTACTATAAGGTCGTAAAGGAGAGGTACCCCAGCGCAAGGCTCATAGCGCACGGCGTAGGGCTGAAGGGCAGCGACATAATAGACTTCGACCTAGTGCCCCAGGAGGAGCTACCCAGCCTTTACTGTAAGGCCAACATTTACCTGCTAACGTCGAGATGGGAGAGCTTCGGGATGCCAATTCTTGAGGCATTTGCGACTGGGATGCCCGTGGTAGCACTCTACAGGGACGACGCCAGGCGAGAGCTCATAGAGACGTCAGGGGCAGGCTTCCTTTTTAAGGACGCAGGCCAGCTGATGGCGGCCATAAAAGAAGTTATGGAAAACCAGGGTTTGTATTCTCTACGTGGAATAGAGTTCTCAAAGAGGTTTGACTGGAGCGTCATAGCCTATGAGTACGTAAAGCTATATAATGAAGTTCTCAGAGGCTCTCATAACAAATAAATCAAAGGGCCCTAAGGCACAGGGTCAGGGACGAGGTAAACGGCCCCTCGTGCCCCCGAGGGACCCAAAGGCGCTGGCCAAGGCAATGGCCAGGCTCGCGGCCTCGCCAGATGATAGGATGGGCGCAGCCGGGAGGCCTGAGGTCTACAGCTGGCCCCAGGTCTACGAGATGGCCGTGGAGGCCTACGGCAAGGCCCTCAGCAGGAGATCGCGGGCCTAGGGCTGCCCTGGGCGCATCGGAGGTCGCGTGAAGCTGCTTTAGTGCTTACCTCGTCAGCGAGAAGAACCCTATGTTAGTGTCCACTACAATACTGTTGTTTTGCGCGAAGCTGCTTATGCGGCTTGACAGCAGCGCATAATTAGGACAGACCACGTAGAGGTAGTATACAAACTCCCTGTAGTAGTACTCCAGGTAGACCCCGCTGGGGAAGCTGGGCGTCGCGTTTGAGCACCAGCTGCCGTACCACGGTATATAGCCCTGGACCGCCGTCCCAGGGGCCAGCTCGCCAGCGATGCCAGGCTGGTAGCCGCCGCTCTCCGTCACAGCGCCCAGGAGTGTCAGACCCCCGCCCGTGTCTGGCACCGCAAGCTGCGAGTAACCAGTGTACTCCGTGTAGACCGACAGGGGCACTAGCAGCGATACAGCCAGGACCACTGCTGCAAGCGCCGCCCTGCGGTGCCTCCTGGCCTCGCTCAGCGAGGCTAGGGCCGCTGACAGGAGGCCGACCAGGAGCAGCGGGACCCTGTAGGACCACCCGAGGCCGAAGGTTGAAGGTATTGAGAGGCCTGCCCCTACGAGCCCCGCGCCCCCATTGCGCCGAAGAGCGCCCTGCCCCTAGGGCTCCTTACAATAGCTATTGACGTCAGGAAGGGGACCAGGAGGTCCAACATGAACGTGTACGCCTCTACCCTCACAGCCCTCTCATACGGCACGTAGGCCTTAGCCGTTGACTGGGCGATCACCTGGGGAGCCTTTACGAGTAGGTCGTGCAGTGTGTCTGTCACGACGTCCCAGTAGTAGCGTATGCCCTGCTGCACGAAGCCGTGGGAGTCGTAGACCCCCATGACGAGCCACGAGGCCGCTACAACTGCAAGGGACGCGAGCGGCGGGTACCTGCTTGCCCTGCCCCTAGTAGCGAGCAGGAGCCCGGCCCCTGTTAGGCCCACAGTGCCTATGGCCGCTGGGTACTCGTGGGTGTAGACGAGGGCCAGGGAAGCTATAAACAGCAGGACCAGGTGCCTCCTGTCGCCCTCAAGCGACGCCGCAATGAACAGGGCCAGCGCTGCGGTAAACGTAACGGTGGCCCAGGACTCGGACGCCGCGTAGGGAAGTATCGGCCACAGCGCCTCGGTAAGGGTGACAGCGGCAGCTGAGGCCCTCCTTCCCAGGCCCAGCGCCCTGGCCAGCAGGTATACAGGGGGCGCGACGGCCACGCTCATTATCGCTGGGAACCACTTCGGCGTGAAGGTAGCCGGGGAGGCCATGTAGTAGCCTGGGTGGCCCCACAGATCTAGCACGGACTCAGCGAAGGTGAACCAGAAGGCCCTGTTGAACCACATGAAGGTAGGGTAAGGCGTGAGGCGGCCGTACATAGCGAGGTACATGCCCTCGCCCCAGAGGTGGGCGTAGGAGTCGCTCACCCAGTTGGATAGGTAGTACCTGGAGGCCTCGTCAGGCATGAGTATCTGGACTATCACTATGAACGACGTGAAGATGGCAAACAGGGCAGCGAAGCTCCTGCCAGACACCTGCCTGTCCCTGGAGGCCAGCACTACTGCCGCGGTGGAGGCCGTTGAGACGAAGGCCGTCAGGGGACCTATGAGGGGCGACAGCGAGAGGGGGCCGTAAATTTGAGTGTAAGAGTATATGGTGCCTGTCAACGGGTAGTAGAGCGCCGCAAGGTAGGCGGCGAGCGCGGCGTTGATCCCAGCCATGACGTAGTATAGGGCTAGCCTCCTCAGGGCGAGCACCCTGCATTTAGCGCGTTGCTAATAGAAATAGCTTTTGGAAGAATTCACGGGGCTTTCAACCCTCTAGTTAAGGTTGAAAGTGCAGTCGCATCGATCTCTTACTCATTTTAGGCCATGTCGCGCTTATGAGCGAATATAAGCACCAGCACTTTATCATGGTATGGCATGCGCTGTCACCGTAGCTAGCTACTTACTATCACGGGTGGATGCTCTGGTGGCCCTAGAAGCTCATCAGAGAGGCCCTAAATAAGTGCCTCCTTAGATACGTTGTACGGCCTCCTAGAGATCTTGATGTAAAACAAGCATAGGACTTAACGGTTTAATAGATTGACATACCCAACGTCTTTCATCACTTCAGGGCGCAGGGTTATGAACAAAGTCAGGTAGTTCAGATCATAGACTACACATTCGCGTTCATCGAGGCAGTTAATCTTAAAATCTTAATTGCGCTACAAGAGTAAATGTACTACCGGGACCTACTTGAAAGTAAGCGTTGTGGTGCCCACGCTCTGCAGGGATGGATACATAAGCTACCTTATTAAGGCCTTGGAGCGACAGAGGAGGAAGCCGGACGAGGTAGTATTGATATATAAATGCGATGAGAAGCTCGTGAAGCTGCTCACCAGCAGTGTAAAGGGCCTAAGCGTTGAAGCAGAGCCTCAGAGGCGACTAGGTTTCACGGGCGCCCTAAACCAAGGCATTGAGTCCTCGACTGGCGACATAATAATCTTCCTTGACGATGACGTTATTCCCAACCGCAGTCTCGTAGAGAACTATGTTAAGCTTCTTGAGGCTCTGCCCCAGAAGGTGGCTGGGGCCTGCAGCAGGGACGTACCGTATGACCTATCAGCTCAGAGGCCGCTCAGGGCCCCCGACGACGAGCCGCTAGTTAAGATCTACAGGCAAACCTACGTCAGGTTCTTCGAGAGGCCTCACGCTGGCCTAGAGCAATTTAGGCAGGGCGTCTTCGTAACCCGCGACCTGAGGGTGGCCCACGGCCCCTGCATACCTGATGAGGCATGCGTCTCCCTGCCCTTCAGGGGGGCCAACATGGCCTTCAGGAGGGAAGCCATAGAGGATGTGAGGCTGCCGGAGCACCCAAGGCTAGGGGCTGCCAGGGGCAACGAGCAGCTGCTCGGGGTCTACCTTGCCGTTAAGGGCTTCCTTTATGTCTACGTGCCAGATAACCCGGTCCTCCATTTAGTCCATGGGAGCCTCTCCCGTAGCCCTCCAGATCCCTATGAGAACTACCTGATTAGGCTCTACCTGGGGGAGTGCTTGAGAGGCTTGGTCCTTCCAAGCTTTAGACCTGTTGTAGAACACTAGAGAGAAATGAGAGGAGCTTCTCAGCCTGTTCGTCCCACGTGGGCAGGCTAGCTCTTCCTGAGAATGGTCCCCGACGCCTCTCGATGAGGTTGGCGACGACCCTGCCTAGGTCGCTCTTGCCGGGCCTCACAATAGCCACAGGGTAGCCCTCAAGAGCCCTTAAAGGGAGGCCCTCTAGAGATTTTGGCGTGACTATGAGGGGCAGACCAGCAGAAAGGTAGTCGAGGACCTTCATGTGCACGCCTGTCCCTGACACGTTGAGCGAGACGGCCGCGTCAGCTGAGCACAGTAGGTTATCAAGATCGTCCACAAAACCTATGTAGAGTACGCTGTCGGACAGCCACCCTGGTCTTAGGCGCTTGGAAGCCCCTGCAACTACGAAAACTATGCCGTACCTCTCTCTGGCTCTCACGCTCGTACTGACCAGCAGTTGAAGGGCCTCGGAGTTAGGTCCGTAGTCAAGGGATCCGTGAGTGATAACTATAACCTCACCTTCTCTGACCCCCATTTGCTCTAGCTTCTGACGCATGTTCCTGTCATTGCACCTTACCTCCCTCAGCCCTGGCGTAAGCACGAGGGACTTCTTGCCAGCGATCCCATAAAGCCTCACGGCACTATTAAGCACCTCCTCACTTATTGCAACTACCGCATTGGCGAACCTATACATGTACCTCTCGAAAGGGTACACTGAAATGAAGCACCTAGAGCTTCTGCAGAGCTCCACCTCATTTCCATGGCTGTCGTAGACGAATGGAATGCCGGTCGTCTTTGCAGCCAGCGGCGCTAGCCTGTTGATACCATACACGTGCTCAGCTATAATTATATCAGAGTCCCTAGCGGCGACGATTAGCTCCTTTAATGCTTTGAGATCCCCTCCCCATGATGGTCTCCACCTGAACGCCTCAGCAATCATGAGTTCACTGGCCCACGTCAATCTCTCAGGATGTCTTACCTCTTGGAGAACCAGTTTTACATTAGCATATTTAGCTACCCTCGAGTATAGCTCAATAGTCCTTGTCTGCTGACCACTCCCAGGCTTAGACAAGTCGGTGTCATCAACGAGCAGTAGGGACAACTTAGCTCCTCTCATCCTGCTAGACCTGTCATGGTACTGTAGGCTATGTAATCCTTTATTAAGGCATATCCTTTGAGCGAGTAACTTGGCGGTTGGAAGAGTCTTATTTAAGGGTTTTTAATTGAAATGAGTTGTGCCACAGCGCTGAGTAATATAGCGGTGGAGGGTGATCTTGAAGTTAGTGGAGATATACAGCAACCAGTTCAATGTCATAGGGCCAGGCGGCCAGCACAGGTCGCTCATGATAGCGCGCGGTCTCTCCAGGTACTACAACTACGAGGTTTATCTTGTGACGCCGTGGTATAGGATCCGCTACGAGGACTTGATCGCGCAGCCTCATCGTCTCCTTGAGCGCGAGGTCTTTGCCGACGCTCCTGTTAAGAAGCTCAAGGCCTACTTGGCCAACGGCCTTGCGTTACCGCTGAGGGCCCTAACCGGCGCGCCGGCGATAGTGGTGCTACCCTCGCCAGTATTTAGGGCCAACGTTTCAGCCGCCAAGAAGCTAATGAGATCAACTGTAATACTTGACTTCGGCGATGTGTGGTACTCCCGGCGTGACCCGCGGCTCTACAAGAGGCTGTCTACGTTGTACTTGATTGCAATGATTAAGGGCTTCGTCGACTATGTCGTGATGCCTACGAGGTCTATGACAGAGCTAGCGAGGATGCTATTGCCAGAGAGGCTAAGGGGCAGGGTAGTGCACATAGCGTCATCCATAGACACCGACATCATAAGGCCGACCAGGAAGTCTGACAGGCCCAGGATAGCCTACATAGGCTCTCTGGTTGGCAGGGGGGTCGAGATGCTCCCGTACATTGCTCGCGAGACGCTCAGGCGGTGTGGTGGCGCGGAGTTCGTAGTGGTGGGAACGGGCCCTCTCAGGGGGTGGCTTGAGCGTAAGGTGGCCGACCTCGGCCTAAGCAAGGCCTTCACGTTTATTGGTGACGTGGAGTTCGGAAAGCTCTCCGGTGTCTGCGGCGACTGCTGGATAGGCCTCTCGCTGGTTCACGAGAACACCATATATCCAGTTGACGTGCTCAAGTCGCTTCTGTACATGGCGCTTGCCATGCCGGTGGTGTCATATATACATATAGAGGAGGCCGAAGGCGCCCTAGTCAACGTGCCGCGCCCCGAACCAGCGTTTTTCGTCGAGGCCATATGCTCGCTAATTAAAGACGATGCTACGAGAGAGGAGCTGTCTCGCGCGGCTAGGCAGAGGGCCTCGAAGCTCTACGACATAAGGGTGTCAGCCAGTAGATACCACAGGCTGCTGACCGCGCCGTCAAATATTGATTAGCCCTGCATCTTAATTGTAAGCCCCATTACCAGCTGTCTCTTGATTTCCCACGGCAGGAATTGAAGCAGGTAATCCCCGAGCGCAGAGACCAAGGGCCTTACCACTAGCTCAAGCGCCCTAACCTTAATCTTGCCGTAATTGTGGAGTCCTAGCGTGCCAGCCGCCTTACCGGCGACCCTCACCACCTTCAGGTTATATGAAATCTGGAACGTCGCGGCGGCCAGGGCCTCGTCGAGATGGACGTGCCCTAACTCCAAGGGCCTCTTCGCGTAAAGAGAAGCGCTAAGTCGCGAGAAGTTCAGCGCGGCCCTATACGAGTTTAGCTGACAGTTGACGTCGGCAACACGAGAAATTATGGAGTACGCTCTGTGTTCCCAGAGCCTCCTTAACAGTGCAAGGAGCCTCTGGGGCTCGCTCAAACCGTTAGCTGCAGAGAGCCTATGCGGATGAACCCTATATAGTGTTAGGGTCCGTCCCGTCACATACAGCAACTTATCTCCTACAAAAGCCTTGACATAGAGGTAATTATCTACTCCGGTGAACATCTGCATGAGGTCCTTAAAGGTTGCCTGGTCGATAAGGTCACGCCTGATAGCTATTGACGAATTATTGAAGTTCGCCCCTAACATCTCGGATATAATGTCAATAGCGCACGGCAAGCTCTTGATGCCGCTACCTATCAGAACCTCTATTCCGCTTGGTAAACCTTGTAACCCAAGGTCGCCCGCAGACCTTAGAGGCCGTCCGCTCTCGTCTATAGCCAGCTGCCTGTTGTGGAAGTAGACGACGTCCCTGTGGCCCCTGAAGGCCTCCTCCACGACCTGCAGCCTGTCAGGCAAGTACATGTCGTCGTCCTCGAGGAAGGTTATGATGTCCCCCTTGGCCTCCTCGAGGCCTATGGCTACCTTGCCTCCCAGGGGAACCACGTCGGTGACTATGTCCTTCCAGCCGTTCCTCCTTATTATCTTGTCCGAGGCCGGGTCCTCGAAGTTCTTGACCACGATGACCTCGAACCTGTCCCTGCCCAGCGTCTGGGCCTCGAGGCTTCTCAGTGCGTCAGGCAGGTACTTCCTCCTGTCGTGAGCAGTCACTATGACAGAGATGTAAGGATCCATAAGACTTCACCTGTGGAAGGTTTAAGTATTCCCTGACGAGCACTCTTTCGCCATAATCATAGTGTCTGGCAGCACAAAATACGAAATCTTCTCTAGGAAGCTTTTAGGAAAGTATAAGGCAAGCCTGAAGTAGCTGACCATGTCGCCTGCTATCAATGCCATCAGACGCTGCCTGGGGATTCTTAACGATAAGCGGCTATCATTGTTAGTCAGTGAAACATACGGAGGGACATAAATAACCTTGAGCATGTCGATTATCCTTTTGCAAAGCTCGTCCTTACATGTACCTGACAGGAAATCCAGGATTCTTATATGGTTCAGGGAAATCTTTATGGTATTTAAGAGCGCGAGCTTACAACTCTCTTCGGCGGAGAGCTTGGCGAATTCGTACCAGTTGTGTGTATTATACAGCGTGAGCGCACGAGGAACGTGGGCAGCTCGGCCGTTCTCTATAGAGTAAAGTGTCAACAACCAGTCTACGCCATGCGCATTGCCTAGACCCTTGAGGAACTTTACCAGCCCCTCATCCTGCAGCACGAAGTCGCGGCGCAGGGTGATGGAGCTATTGTTCCATGCGCATAGCCATAACCTCTTAAACTTCCTAAGGTCTAGGCCTTTAAACCTCGGCCCTACTATCATGGAGAAGCTGCAGTTTCTCAAAAAGTCTTGCCTGCTAGACGGTAAAACCTCCTGGTCTCTCACGTATATCATATTGTTATGAAGGTAGTCCACGCTGGTGGTCTTCATGAAGTCCCTCACGTACCTGAGCTTGTCCGGCAGCCACCGGTCGTCGTCTTCTAGGATCGAGACGAGCTCACCCCTAGCCTCCTCAAAGCCTATAACTAACTTAGCGCCCAGCCCCTCCTCATCAGTTGTTATCCACCTTAGGTTGCTAATGCCCTCGTAGCTGCCCTCGAAGTTGGAAACCACTATCACCTCGTACTCACTCTCATCTATGTTCTGTGCCTTGACGGAGCCCAGCGCTTCTGGCAGGTACCTTCTCCTGTTGTAGGCCGTTACTATGACGGAGATGTAGGGGTGGGTCAATAACCTCGCCTCGGAAGCTCATCAATGCAACAGCTTGGTCGGGGTTAGGCTTAAAAGCGTTCAGGAAAGTTGCCACCCCTTCAGCGAGAGCTGCACCGCGCCGAAGCCAGAGCACTTATTTTCCCTTAGCGCACCTGTCGTTGAGGCGAGGCCTCTAATGAGGGCGATCATCTTAGGCGCCTCAGGCCAGCTAGGCCAGGCGCTGTACACTGTCCTGAGGCAGAGGGGCTTTGAGGTGGTTGGCACGTACAACTCCAGGGCCCTCTCCGACGCGAAGCTGGACGTGACGGACTACCTGAGGCTCGAGGACCTGATAATAAAGCTCAGGCCAGACGTCGTGGTCAACTGCGCGGCTATGACCGACGTGGACGGCTGCGAGGTGGACAGGGCCCGGTGCTATGCAGTGAACGCTGAGGCTGTTAGACACATCGCCAGGGCCTCCTCGGTAGTCAAGGCGTACCTAGTTCACGTCTCAACGGACTATGTCTTCGACGGCGAGAAGGGCATGTACAGGGAGGAAGACCTGCCCAATCCGGTAAACTACTACGGGCTAACAAAGCTACTCGGCGAGGCCCACGCCCTCTCCTACGACTACTCGCTCGTGGTCAGGACGTCAGGCGTCTACAGCGGCTACAAGTCAAACTTCCCTAGGTTCGTGATAGAGAGGCTGGCCTCCGGCCAGCAGGTCAACGCCATAGAGGACTCCTGGTACTCGCCTATACATGCAAGGCAGCTGGCCCTTGCAATAGCTGAGCTGATAGAGCAGAGGAGGACCGGGGTGCTGCACGTGGCGGGCGAGAGGACCTCCAGGTACGAGCTTGCGCTAAAGATAGCTGAGGCCGCCGGCCTCCCTAAGGACCTCGTGAGGCCTGCCAGGTCTTCAGAGTTCACGTGGAAGGCCAGGAGGCCTGTAGACTCAAGCCTTGACTCTGGGAGGGCCAGCTCCTATGTGAGCGCCAACTTCAGCAGTATTGAACACGGCATTAGCCTGCTGGTTGACGAGGCAAGGTCGCTCGGCCTTATCAAATTTATTTAACCCTAAGGCTGTGGACAACTAGGTAAACTACCTTGCCGTTCAGGGCCTACAGGCTGCCGGAGCTGCCCGACGTTGTCGTGGTCGAGAGGGCTACTTTCCCCGATGAGAGGGGCTACTTCACGGAGCTCTTCAGGCCCTCCGAGCTGCTTCAGCTGGGCGTGGCCTTTAACGTGGTTCAGCTCAACCTGTCGCTCTCCAGGAGGGGAGTAGTAAGAGGCCTCCACTTCCAGAGGGACCCCTATGCCCAGGCCAAGTACGTGGCCGTCCTCAGGGGAAGAGTCGTTGACGTGGTCGTTGACATAAGGCCTGGCTCCAGGACCTTCGGCAGGTGGGCCATGGTGGAGCTCTCAGCAGAGAACGGGAAAGCCCTGTACGTACCGAGGGGCTTCGCCCACGGCTTCCAGTCACTTGAGGACGACACGCTGGTGCTCTACGCGGTTGACAACGTCTATGCCCCGCAGGCGGAGGCAGGCATAAGGTGGGACGACCCGGACCTCGGCATAAGGTGGCCCATAAGGGACGACGCGGTCCTGTCTAAGAAGGACGCATCGTGGCCAACGCTGAAGGAGGCCCTGAGTCAGGGACTCCTCTACCCTATGGCTGCGGAGGGGGCCCAGAGGTGAAGGGTGTCGTCCTCCACGGCGGCCAGGGGACCAGGCTCAGGCCCCTCACCTTCAGTGGGCCCAAGCAGCTGATACCAGTGGCCAACAAGCCCGTGAGCCAGTACGTCATCGAGGACCTAGCCGCGGCCGGCGTTAAGGACATAGCCCTGATACTCGGCGAGACGTTCCCTGACCTTGTGGTCTCATACTACCGCGACGGCTCATGGCTAGGCGTCAACCTAACCTACATATACCAGGGCAGGGCCCTTGGAATAGCCCACGCGGTGCTCCTGGCTGAGGAGTTCGTGGGCAACGAGCCCTTCGTGGTGTACCTTGGCGACAACCTGCTTCAGGGGGGCATATCAAGGTATGTTAAGATGTTTGAGGAGGGGGACTACGACGCCATGGTCATCCTGAAGGAGGTCGAGGACCCCAGGGCCTTCGGGGTCGCGGAGATAAAGGATGGGAAGCTCGTCAGGCTAGTCGAGAAGCCCAGGGAGCCGCCCAGCAACCTGGCCCTGATAGGGGTTTACCTGCTGACACCCAAGGTCTTCGACGTTATCAGGGCCCTTAAGCCGAGCGCCAGGGGCGAGCTTGAGATAACCGACGCACTCCAGCTCATGATTCAGAGGGGGTACAAGGTGGGCTACGCAATCCATGAGGGCTGGTGGCTTGACACGGGCAAGAAGGACGACATAATACTGGCGAACCAGCTGATGCTTGACGAGAGGGCCAGGAGGTCCATAGACCCAGGGGCCCAGGTGATAAACTCAAGGGTTGAGGGCAGGGTGGAAGTTGGAAGGGGCGCCGTAATAAGGGACAGCGTCGTGAGGGGGCCAGCCTCAATTGCTGAGGGAGCTATCATAGAGTCCTCCTTCGTGGGCCCCTACACGAGCGTTGGCAGGGCCTCCGCTGTGAGGAGGTCAAGGGTTCAGAACAGCGTGCTCCTTGAGGGCGCTGAGGTCTCAGACGTGGAGCTTGAGGACAGCCTCGTGGGGAGGTACACCAGGGTGAGGGGGCGCCAGAACTCTAACACTGTCAGGGTAAAGCTCTCGGTTGGCGACTACTCCGCCGTTGAGGTTGAATGAGCCTACTGGCCCATAGCCTTCCACGGCTCGTCCTCAGCGAAGAACCTGTCCTTTATGAGCGGCTCCCACCACCACCTGTTGTTAAGGTACCACTCGTAGGTCTTTCTAAGGCCCTCCTCGAGCGGGGTCACAGAGTAGCTCAGCCTCGTGTTCCTCATGCAGTACCTCCTGTCGTGCCCTGGCCTGTCAGAGACGAACCTGACCTTAACCTCCCTGCCCATTACCTTGCCGAGGAGCCTGAGGAGCTCAATGTTCTTCACCCTCTGGTTGCCGGGCACGTTGTAGGCCTCACCCCTCCACTCGGCACTGTCAAGAAGGTCAGCTATGACCCTGGCGGTGTCCTCAACGTAGATCCAGTCCCTCTCCTGTGAGCCGTCCCCGTAGACAGGCACGTGGAGGCCAAGCAGGGTCCTTATTATGGCCTTGGGTATCAGCTTCTCGGGGTGCTGCCTGGGCCCGTAGTTGTTTGAAGGCCTGACTATTATGGCCTTAACGCCGTAGGTCCTGACGTAGGCCTTGACGAAGTGGTCCGCAGATGCCTTGGCCGCGCTGTACGGCGACGACGGGTTGAGGGGGGAGCCCTCGTCTGAGCACTCCTCACCGTAGACCTCATCAGTTGAGATGTGGACGTACCTGAAGCCGTGGCGCCTCGCGGCCTCCAGCGCGTTTACGACGCCAAGCACGTTAGTTGTGACGAAGTCCTGCGGCGAGTAGATAGAGCGGTCCACGTGCGTCTCTGCGGCGAAGTTAACTACGACGTCGGGCCTGTAGGACTTAATGGCCTCATGAAGTTCAGGTCCCCTGACGTCGCCTCTAATGAAGTCGTGCTCTGTCCCCTGGAGGTTCTCGGGCCTGCCAGCGTATGTGAGGAGGTCAAAGACGAGGGGCCTGAAGCCCCTCCTGTTAAGCTCCCTGACGAAGGCCGAGCCTATGAACCCGGCGCCGCCCAGCACCATTACCCTCAACGTGCTCACGTCCGTCGCAGCTGGGGGGCTCGCGACATAAAACCCTTAAGGCGCATTTGCCGAAGGTTCCATGAAGAATGGCATCATAGGCCCACAACTCTCTTAAGCCTTTTTCATGAACTCTTCAAATTAAAATTTATCTGCATGGCTGTCCCCATGCCGCCCTAAGGAGAGCCCTTCGTCTCCCCTGGTTGTCAGTACGCTCGTCTTGAGCTCTTAACACGACTCAGGAAGCGATGGTGAGCGCTAGTCGCGGCAGGGCTTATTAAATATATTGCAGAAGAACGTCTTGGGCGCTGCCGTGGAGAGGCTTGACATTAAGCTCGTGATAGAGACGCCGCAGCGGGGCACGTTTGCTACGGCGCTGTCGCACTAACGTCGGACTAATCCTGAATCAGTAGTCAAATCAAGAATAATATACAGAGGTAAGCCATCTACTTATCAGCGGTGCGAGCCGTGAAGGTCGTCTTCGCCATGTGGCACACTGGGCTGGCAGGGGGCACCAGAGCCATATTTGAGGTCGCCAACAGGCTCGCCGGAAGGGGCCACGAGGTAAGCGTAGTGGCCCTAGGGGCTCCCATGAGTGGTTTAACGTCAGGGCGCCTGTCACCTACGTGAGCGTTGGGTCAGCCGTGAGGGGGGCCCTAAGGGGCCTGAGCTCGCTGTCGAGGCTCTACAGGCTGCTCAGGCACGGCAGGATGAGCCCTTACGGCCTGTTAGACCTGGGCGCGTGGTTAGAGAGGAGGGGCCTGCGCATAGACTTGGTGAGGCACCTCGCCGAGGCCCTTCCAGACTCCGACGCCTACGTGGCGACCTGGTACCCCACGGCGTTCTCCGTCTACTTCGGCGGCCGCGAGGGGTCCAGGAAGCTTTACTTCCTCCAGGACTTCCCAGAGCTCGTGGCCGAGGGTGACGGGGAGTACGGCCTAAGGGCCTTTGACGCCACCCTCAGGCTCCCACTCACTTTCATTGCGAACTCGGGCTACACGAGGGAACTGGTGGCCCAGCGGAACACCTCAGCGAGGGTTTACGTCTCCTACGTTGGTGTCGACCTTTCCGTGTTTCACCCAACTAAGGGTGCCTATGACGAGGGCCGGGGGCCGAAGGTTATGGCAATCCTAAGGCCTCTAAGGCTCAAGGGGGCTGAGGTCGCCGTCAGGGCAATTAACGAGCTGGCCTCGAGGCTGCCAATAACTGCCATCCTGGTAGGAGATAAGAATTACATCTCGGACCTGCTCAGGGCGGTCCCGCCGAGGTTCCCCTACAGGGTGTTCAGCGGCGTAAGCGACGAGGAGCTGGCCAGGCTCTACTCCAGCGCGGACCTGTTCATCTACACCTCCTACGCCGAGAGCTTCGGCCTCCCTCCCCTTGAGGCCATGGCGTGCGGCGCGCCGGTAGTCATGACCGACGCCAAGGGAACCAGGGACTACGCTGTAGACGGGCATAACGCCATCGTTGTGCCCCCAGGGGACGTAAAGGGCCTGGCTGACGCGGCCTACAGGGTCCTCACAGACCAGGGGCTGAGGGACAGGCTGATTCAGGGCAGCCTGGAGACCGCAAGGAGGTTCGCGTGGGACAGGGTGGTTGACGTCAAAGATGGCTCAGGATAGAAGTTCTTGGACTCGCGTGATGTTGTATTGTTAGCGTTCTGGACACGCATGTAGATCACTACAACAACACAAGTAACCTGGTGCTAAGCCTATAACTCCCTCGCATCATATTTTAACATCCTCTTAATCTTAATTGCAGATAGGGGCTAGGCCGTGAGATCTCAATTTCCGTCGTTCACAATAGTAGTAAGGGCCTACAACGCCTCTAGGTACATCGAACAGGCAGTGCATTCCGTGTACAGGCAGACCTACCAGGGCCCTGTAGAGCTCCTCGTGCTATATGACGAGGGATCCAGCGACGACACGCTGAGCGTTCTCTACAGGCTAAGCGACGAGTTCAAGAACAGCCATGTTCGTCCCAACATTAAGTTTAGGTTAGAGAGGCACACGCACATGACATTATTAAGGGCTACTCTGCTAGGTCTTAAGCTCTCTACAACTGACTACGTCATCTTCTTAGATTATGATAATGTCATGCCAGAGAACTACCTGGAGACAGTTGCTGAGGAGCTTTCCAGTGACCCATCCGTCGGCTTCGCTTTCACTAAGGCCCTTCTGATAGACGCCGAGGGCAGGTCGCTCGGCAGGGGGCTAGTTCAAATGCCTGAGAACCCCTATGACATTAGGGAGCTCATCAAGGGGAACTATATAGATGCTAATACGATGGTATTCAGCGCCGTCTGCGCCAAGACGCTCTACTCGTTGGTCTCATCCCTAACATCAAGGTACTTAGAAGATGCCCACCCTAACTGGCTCCTGGCCCTTCTGGCATTAAGGCGCTGCGCGCAAGGCACATTCAACGCGCCTATGTGCTGTATAGGGTTCATCCTGACAACATGACCTACGGAGCTTTCATGGACCAGACGAAGCTAAAGCTTCTTTACAATCTGGAGCTAGAGTTACGGACTTTAACGACCTTCTATTTAATTGAAAAGGGATCGCTTAATGAGAACCTTAAGAGGCTCCTGCTGGAGCAGCTTGCGGCAAGGCTGATCTACTTCTCAAAGTTACACCTTCAAATAGTGGCCAATAGAAGAGACCACGGGGACGTGCACATTTACACCCTAATTATTAGGCATATCCTTAGATCCAGGTTGAGCCATATCTCAAGGACAATCGTCAACAAGGCTAAAATAGTTCTTGGCCTTTAACTTAACATAGATACCATAGATCAGCAGAATGCGAGCACGGAACATAGGGAGCTTATAAATGAGACTACTATAGGCGATTAGCTTTACAGATGGCTAGTATGTCAGATAGCCGCGGAAGCCAATCCTTAGTTATAGTAGAGCTATATTTACTTTGTCAGTGAGCAAAGATAATCCTTCGCAACAATTGGTTAAACGTAACATGTTATATTTATAAGTTAAAAAACTATAATGACTCCGGGTGCAACACAATAACAGACATAAGGCTATCTTAGCTAGAACTATAATGAAGGAACACAACAACGTGGGGTCCTTAGGGGCAGCCTTAGACAGCGTGGCATGCATGGCTTACGACCCTAAGCCTTATGGTAGGTCTCTCCTGAGTTTTCATGAAACTTGCTCTCAGCTTAAAGATCACACTTGAGCATCGTCGCTTGAGCCCTCATCATAGGTCACTAATACCTCCATAGGCTCTTTGTAAGTCCAGCGCGCTATAAAGATCATGACTCTAGCATTGTGATGTTAACTGACTTCTAGAGCATGTGAGAGACCGTTAGGCTAGTCGTTAATGATGTGAAGAATGTGATTATATTTAGTAGCTATACACGTTGCTACTAGATCCTAGAAAATACGGTTACCCTCACGACACAGCTCCTGAAGGTTCGTGCCAGATAACGGTGAGGCATACCTCCAGACTTGAGAGTATTTGGCTGCAGAATACCATAATGGATCCTGAGTTTCCCGAGAATCAGGCACAATACCAAGGTTCGATGAATGATGTAAAGCAAAAGGTTTAAAATGAAGATACAGCTAAACATAACAGGCGATGGCCTTGATAGTTATAGGCTTCAACTGGCCTGTAGAGCACGATCATACAGTTGCCGTCATACAGGATGGCAGGCTAGTTTTCGCCGCTGAGGAGGAGAGGTTCACTAGACATAAGCACTCTATAGAGGAGCCGCCCTTAAACGCCCTGAAGGCAGCATATCGCTATCTCATGAGTGAGGGCATTAAGCCCAAGGATGTTGACGCCTATGCCGTCAATTGGGATCCTCACCTCTTCCCTCGCCAAGATAGATTGTATTTCTTTAGGGAAGACCTTGTTTTGCTGAAAAGGATGGGGGTAAACATCTCCTGGACCGGCAGCGCTGCCAGGGCAGCACTTAGGCTAGCCCCCTCTTCTTAAGGGGTGACTACGTTACTCTTGTGGCCTCACTAGTCAGGACTGCAATACACCAGCTGGGCGAGAAGGCGTATAGGGCTAAGAGAAGTCAAGTACCAGCCCCCTTAAGATAATAAACTGGCATAGGACAAGCCCATAGAGGGCTTAAAGACACTGCTAGGCTTCAGCGGCTCGCCTATTATTCGGCCCCAGAAAAGCCTTCAGTGACGCTCATCTAGTAAGGCAGCTTGTCCTGCAAGTGCCGTTAGTATACCTTGCAACTAAACTACGCATGGCTCTGCAGCCCTCTTAATTTGACTTTGAAAGACTGTCCTGATCATTCTAAATTGTCATTATAGCATTTATCTGATTAATAACTTAGCGAAAGGGCTTTATTGAAACTAACTGGGTTTCCTGCCGTACTTGAGCTCGTAAACCTCCTTCACGAGAGAACTCACCCTCTTCTTGTAGCTGCTCCATGAGAACTCGCTCGCCACCTCAACTGACCTCCTCGACAGCCTGAGCCAGAGGTCGCGGTCACCCAAGAGCCTCCTGAGTATTGAGGCGGCCTCCTCAACTGTGGTGTAGCCCAGCATCGGGTCAACCCTTGACGCTATGTCGGTCCACCCTCCCCCGTCCCTGTAGACTACCGGCACGGCGCCCGCCGCCGCGCCCTCTGCAATAGCTATGCCGAAGTGCTCGGGGTGCATTGGGTGCAGGTACACGCTGGCCTCCGAGTAGAGCTCGATTAGCCTCCTCCTAGGCACGTCCTTCTCCAAGGTCACGTTCTTCACTTTGAGCTCATCTATAAGCGACTCTAGCCGGGCTACGACTTTATCAGAGCCTACAGTCCTCGTAGTGCCAGCTATTACAAAATTAGCGTTCGGCACTCTAGAGGCCACATATATTATTGACCATAAATTTTTATTTGGCGTATACCTAGAAACAGTAAGTACCAAGTCATTCTTAACATTAGGATCGTATATAGATGCGTAGGTCTCATATTCTATGGGTGGGTAGATCACGCTCGCGTTGCTCAGCAGGCCCATCACATAAGCTCTCAGGCTATCTGAGAGGGGCCCTAGCAACCGTAAATTCAGCTCAATTAGGCCCTTTTTGGTCCATGAAGAATTGCAAGCAACTTTATATGTTTTTCTAGAAGAGGTAACAGCTAGTTCTTTGTAAAACGCCTTGACCTCCATACTTTTAATGAGCTTTTTGTATAGCTTTACAAATGGAAACGCGGAGTCCGGTATGTATAAATCAGGAAGAGGCATTCCCACTAATGTTGATGGATAGTGAAAGTACATAATGTCAGCAGGAATGATCATAGGAAAAGGACTTTGTTTGCTTATAACTATATCATATTTTGTGGATAAATCCGCTATTTTATGAGCTAATTCATTAAAAAAGCTGTTATGTTCTTCTATTTCCCAGATACTGCTAAGCAGATGCTTTTCTGCAAGCACCTTAAATAACGAGCTACCGTAATTAGATATACTAAGGACCTTTGGCGTCAGGCAAACTCCTGCGTTCTCGCAAGCCCTTTGAAATACCGATTTGTCAAAGAAAATCGTATACAGATCGACTTCGTGGCCTAACTCTATTAGCGCCTTGGCCATTCTAAGCGCCGCAACTTCTGCGCCTCCAGCGCCTATAAGGAAGTTTCCATGAAATATAGCGATCTTCAATCGCTCATTACCCTACCTCAAGAGGTTAGGCAGGGTGAAATATATAGACTTTCAAAATTACTAAGTGGAGAGCCTAAAGCCTACAGATGGCGTGCTCGCTATAAAATAAGCTTTAATAAGTGCCTTCAAGCTCATAACGCTTGGGGTTTTAAGTATACATGGACGGCTGTCCTCAATGTTAACCTTATCGTGTTGACGATAGTTTAGTTAAAATATTGCTGACGAGACCTCATATTATATAAAGTTCTTATATAACTTAACTTACTATTTTTTTGATTGTAGACGAGTTTGATTAGTCGTGTATGATAGACCATACGGATGACCGGTTACCTAATGACGTGCTCTGCAGCAGGAACGTGCTAGATTTTCGAAATGCTATCGGCCTGTAAGTCCTGGGCTCTCAAGGTGGTCGATCTCATATATGATCTCATATATGACGAGTACAAGACCTTCGACATTTATAAATCTTATTACTTTGTCCTAGTAAACGGCATCGAAGGACGATAGGATCTTTTTGAAGGAGCCCACCACGACAGTACGTTGCAGCTCTTCGCAAAGGCAGGCTCTGCGCTGAGCCTGCCTACCGCTGACGTGTTCTCGGCGTGGATCCTGTAGAGCGTCAGCCTCCCTGGCAGCGCTAGTACGTGCCCGAAGTCGAGGGACGAGGCCGCCTCAATAGTCAGGAGGCTGCTAGGGGACGGTGGGCTCTGGCTCAGGCTGTCGAGGAGGTCAGTTGAGGTGGCGGGCGAGTTCTCGTACGAGAGGTTCAGGGAGAGGCTGGGGAGGGTGGTCGAGGAGGCCTACAGGCTGAAGGTTTCATCCTCAAAGTTGCAGGCATCGCAAAAGGCTAATAGTCCAGCGGAGGGACTGCATGATTAGGGCACAATTAGTGAGGGCGACAGAAGCTATCAGTGCTATAAAGGTCTACAGGAGGGCCTACAGGGACTGGCCGCTCGTCATCCTCGGGGTTCTCATTAAGAAGGGGCTGCGCCACGGAGCGGGCAGGAGCAAGGATTTGTGGGGATAGAACCAAGATAGGGGCTGTGGCGCGTTTGTTGTTCCAAGGCTTCGAGTACGTGCAACTTGATGAGGACCGCGTTGTAGCCAGCTTTGGTGGGAGGAAGGTCGTCCTCTCAGCGGGGCAGTGGAACGAGCTCGCACTCCTTGGTGAGCTGCTAAGGCAAGGCTATATAACGCTGCTGGACGACTACGACGAGTTTGCTGACGCCACGCTGAGGTTCTCATATCAGGGTAGGAGCTACTCCCTGAAGACACACGACATCCAGACCTTCTATGACAGCATCAAGACATATGAGCGGCTAGACGTGTCAAACAAGGACGTGCTTGTCGTGGGCGCTTACGTGGGTGACTCGCCGCTGGCGTTTGTAGCCAGGGGCGCAAGGAGAGTCGTCGCAGTAGAGCCGTCGCCTTGGGCGTTCGAGGTGGCTAACGCAACATAGAGGCCAATGACCTGGCTGACAGGGTGCTCCTGCTCAACTGCGGGGTGAGCGGAAGGCCCGGGAGCATATCATTGCCTTATGTCTCCGCCAAAGGTTGCTTCCTCCAGGTGCTTAGCCACACCTATAAGACGTTCGATAGTGCTGACTCCATAGCCCCGTGGAGGGGCGAGGCTAGCGGTGCGGCATCAGCAAGGCAGGTGCCCCTCTGCACCCTCGACTCCCTTATAGAAAAGTATGGCCCCTTCCAGGTGCTGGAGATGGACTGCGAGGGCTGCGAGTACGAGGCCCTGCTGTGCAGCGGCCAGCTCCAGCAGTTTGAGCAGATCTTTTTAGAATACCACTATGGGTACGAGGCTCTAAAGCATAAGCTTGAGACATTGGGGTTCTCCGTAACAGTCACCGAACTCGGCAGAAGTAAGAAGGGGAGCTCAGGGAGCCTTTACGCAGTTAAAAGGGCCTGAGCTATTTGATTGTGTGTCTATGCTAAGTATGTCATCAACGTGGATGTCGCAGAGGCCTACCAGGCTGCCCTGCCTTAGGGGGACTGGCGGAGCCTTGTGCGCACACTAGCATATAACGGGTAGCCTGCGCCTACATTGAACGAGTAGATCGCGGCCCTCGAACTTTGGTAACGCTCATCTGGCAGTTTGCCGATAGCCCATCTTAAGTCCAGCGCTGATGGGCTCTCAGGTCAGGGCGGCCAATTAACGCCTTGAGGGCCTCCGGATCATAAGGCCCTTAGACCGCCTTGAGACTACAAAAGCCCCCTTACAGCAAAGAACTCACGTCTACGTATACAGCAACGATAACGTCATTTAAGGTTCCGCTGTCAGCAGCAGACTTCATAAGCGCGCTGCCTTTTTAAATGCATAGAGTAGGTCTAGGGCTGAGTGATGTTGTTGGCCCTTCAGCGCCTAGGTAAGGTCGGGAGGTACGCCGAGGCCGTCATGTACTTAAGGGAGGTGGACAGGGGGTGGGCGCTGACGCTCCTGCACTACGCGCTGGGGAGCAGGGGGTTCAGGGTAGTGACGCCGGGCGGCACAGCCCTGGAGCTGGACAGAGAAGGGCTTAGGACACTCATAGGGGGCTACCTGGAACTCAGGAGGGCCTTTGGCCCGGGGGTTGCTGACGCCGCGCTTGAGTCGGCGGCCTCGGAGGCCCAGAGCCCTCTAGGGGCAGTATCGTTACTCAAGTTACTCGGGTTACTTAACTACTATGCGGGCTTGTTTGCGTCGTTTGCGTCCAGGGGCTATGAAGTTGGGGTAAGCGAGAAGGGGGCGCTAGTTTTGAGGGGCCACGGCGTCTCCGCCACGTTCAAGGCCTCGTGTGCGTCCTACTCTATATATGAAGTCTTTGGCGACTTCCAGTACGACGTGGCGGACGTTATTAGCAACATCAGGGGCAGGGGCGTGGTCGACATAGGCGCTAACGTGGGGGACTCGGCCATATACTTCGCGCTCAGAGGAGCAAGCAAGGTTGTCGCCGTGGAGCCCCTCCCCAACGTGGCCAGGTGCGCCCAGGAGAACGTGGCCCTCAACAAGCTGGAGGACAGGGTCAAGGTGGTCAACGCGGCGGTAGGGTCAGACGGGGCAGTGAGGGTTCCCTGCGGATTCCCAGTTCACGACAGCGGGGGGTTCTCGACGCTCTCTGCCCAGGGCGAGTGCGAGGTGCCGTCGGTGAGGCTCGCTGAGCTCGTGAAGGAGGTCGGCGACCCCTACCTGCTCAAGGTGGACTGCGAGGGCTGCGAGGCCAGGCTTATTAAGGGCGAGCTCGACTCCGTGGCCGAGTTCGAGCACGTCATAGTCGAGTTCCACCCGTACATAACCAAGGTCCCCAACGAGGAGCTCCTGGGGCTCCTCAGGTCGGCGGGCTTCAGGTGCAAGCTTCACAGGGCCCTGGGCCAGGTTGACATGTACCACTGCGCCAAGGACTCCTCAGCCGGGGACGGCTAGGGCCTCGGCGATCCTCCTCGCCCCCTCAGACCTCGGGTCGAGCCTCCTGCCGCCGACTATGACCTCCTCGACTTCTCTGTCGTTCAGCCTGAGCACCGCCTTCCTGTCGCCCTCGAACACGGCGACCCTCCTGACCCCCTTGCCCGCGCCCGGGTCGGGCATGACCCCGTCGTAGGACTCCGCGAGGCCTGGGCCGCACGAGGGCGCCCACTCCCTGTCACCCGACGCAGCCGCCAGGGCAAGGCCGTAAAGCTCGTGGAGGCCGACGTAGCAGCCGCTTGGGGACAACTTGAGGCCCTCGGGCGGCTTGACTATCATTGGTATCCCCACGTTCTCCTCGTAGAGGTGGCCGCTGTCGTGGCCGAGGGCGCCGTGCTCGATGAACTCCTGGCCGTGGTCAGAGGTGAAGATAAAGAGCGTTCTAGATAGTAGGCCCTTCTTATGAATAACTCTAGCTATCTCGGCTGCGGCCTCAACGCATATCCTGGCTGCCATGTGATATCCCATTAACAGCTTGTTAATTTTCCTGCGTACGCTCCAACTAATCTTTGGGTGGCCTTTAACTAGTAATAAAATAGGGTTAGGATCGTTGAAATAGTATGGCTCATGGGCCTCCATAAGGTTGATGAACAAGAAGGATGGCTCTGTCTTGATCAGGAAATTAATCGATGATATTGTATTTATTGCCCCCTTATCATTTATGTAGCCCGAGAGAAGGAGCTCTACCATACGCTCCCTGAGGTAGCTTTGAGTTAAGCTTAACGCCCACTTAATTCCTTTATTCCAAACCTCCCCTAGGAAAGCCTTAAACAGATTGCCTGAGTACTTTTCGCTTAACTCAGCAAAGACTTCTCTCTCGCCTAGATTAAGACCAGGCATTAATTGATATTCAAAGTCGTAAGGAAGGAACACCCTAAAACCTCTATCTAGGCCACTAAAATGAGAAACCATCGGTACGTTATTTGATATCCCTATAGTCTCGTACCCCCTCTTCCTCAGCTCCCAGGCCAGCGTGGTACCCGAGTACTCCCTGCCCAGCGCCATTATGTCAAGTACTGAGTTCCTGCCCGGCGACTCGTGAACACCGTGCCTGCTAACAGGCATGCCGGTGAAGAGGCTGAAGTGCGACGGTAAAGTCCAGAAGGAGTTCGAGTAGCCCACGTAGGCCACCGCGCTTCCGCCGAGGGCCTCAAGGAGGGGCCTCGTCGAGACCGGGCCCCCGTAGAGGTCCAGCACGTCCCTCCTCAGCGTGTCGCAGAGCACTATTACTATGTTGGATTGCGTCAACGGCACTACACCATTAAACCAAGCTGGCCACAAACTTAAAAAAAGTAATGTTATGGTGAGACCTTCAATGTTCCATTCAGGGTTGGTTAGGCTTATTTACATAAAATTGTTTTATGAGAACAGTATAATTGGCGAGTTGATTATTTAGCTAAATAAAATATTTCCTCGTTTCTATTTAACACCTTATCTAATAAATAGGCGTTTAGCTGGCTTTCGTACTTTAGAAATGCAAGCACCTTCTGTTCCTTGAATGCCCTGATGTCTAAGATCACCTTGTATCGCTCAAGCGACTTTGACTTTAGGTACTTGATAAGGACGTTTAAGTTATAGTAATGTTCGCTTAGGTGTTTGGTTAACGCAATGCGAAAGCATGGTTCATGAACTACATATTGGTATCTTTTAATATTATTACCAAAACCTTTCATCGCCTTCATAACGGCTTTACTAGCAGCTTCATGATCTTTGTGAATATCAACGGATGAAGGGAAATAAATCTCTTTCGGGTTAAGCCTATATAATAGGTCTCTTAAGACTTTAGCGGCATAGTCTACGTAAAAGATGAGCCTAGTGTCCTCAAACCCCAGAAATATCGCATTTTCTTGAGGTACCCCAAGAGTACTGAGGGCCTCTATCGCTTCTTCCTTTCTTTTTTTAATGAGATCTACGACAGAAGTTCCAGAAGCGTAATTGCGGGGGCGGCCATACCTTCCATCGGTCATGAAAACTACGTAGACCTCTTCGTTTTCAGACCTTTTTTTAGCTATTAGGCCGCCACAGCAAATAGTTTCGTCGTCAGGATGAGGTGCAACAACGACAGTAGCCATTTAGTCACCCCGCATCTATGGGTCTTGTTAGCTCGAATCGCAGAGCGCTTCACAAGCTTTAAAAACATAGCTATAGATAATCACTTTGGGGCTGGCAAGCAACTTGGGGGTCTATAAGTTTACTGAGACTTCAGTAAATGAAGAAATAGCAGAGGAACTATTAGATGTTTATAAAAACGCTTTCGTTAAACATCCGTATTTAAATCCCTTTCACATTTTGGCGAGAAGCCTCTTATGGAGTGGAGTAAAATCCTGAAAATAGATGATATAGGATATTCGATGATAACCAAGAATACGTACCATAAACTTGTTACACATATTACCTTTTTCTTCCCAGCGATAACTCACAGCTTAGATGACGCCAATAAATTTTATTTGATAACATCAAGAATCAAAGGCAGCTTAATGAATTCTAATACTGTACATTTTTATGTAAATAACAAGGAAGCGCTAAATATATATGAAAAGAACTATGATAGTAACAGCTTCGACAAAGAGGAATTCATCGATCTTGTAGTAGATGAGAAAGTAAAACTCAGCAAGAATTCTAGGCATAGGATTCATACGTGGCTTAAACGGGCCAGAAATAATGGAGTTAAGGTTAGGATCCTAAATCAAATCGATGATTCAGAATTGATAAAAGAATGGTACTATAGCTGTTACACCTATGTACACGACAATAGACCCCCTTATAGTTACCACCAATTATACAATTATTTTGATTATCTACTCAAAAAAAGGTTATCGCTACTAATCATCGCGGAGAAAGATGGCAAAATTCACGGTTTACTATCAATATTGTTAGACGACTTTAGTGACGTAGCCTTTTTCAATCCAGCAGCAGTATGTGAGGAAGGGCGTAAATCTGGTGCTGGGTACTTACTAGTCTCGACCGCTATAGATATACTTAAGGAAAGGGGTATGGCCTTTGAGCTATAATGGCAAAAGTACGTCAGACTCAGATAAGAAGCACATAGGAATATTTGAATTTTAAAAAAACTTTTGGGCGGAGCGTACCTATCCCTTACTATCATTATAAAGGATCCGCTATTAGAATACTGTCTCATTTTAAGCCCTTATTAACTTACATACTAAGGTGAGTCGTAGTGCGTAATCAAATAAAGTATTTTACTTTACGAAGGCTTAACTTAATTTATACAGATGAATTAGATGGCGGAGGTTCAGCTCATGCCAATTTATTTATTCCTATTATAAAAAATTTAATAAAAAATTTAATACTTGTTTAGAAATGTTTTCAGGTGTCGGTATTACAGGCCTAACGCTTTTGTCGATGAATTTATGTAATTCTGTGGAACTGGTCGATATAAATCCTCAAGCTATAGCATTCGCAAAATTAAATATAGAGCATAATGCGCTCCAAACCAAAGCTATAGCAGTAGTTTCAGACCTTTTCAATAATCTTGAAAAGAAGAGGTACGATCTAATAATTGGGAACCCTCCAAGAATACCGGACTACAAAGGAGTAGAACCTTCGAGAAGATTAAAGGCAGTCGATCCCAACTATTCTATTCATCAAAGATTTATAGAAGAGCTACCAAATCATCTTAGTGAGAATGGAGTAGCGGTCTTGCTGGAAGACAAAGTAAATTTGCCATTTAATGTAGTTTCTCACGTAATTTGTACTAATAAAAAAGTTATATGCTATATTATGGAGCCAAACATCTTAGATTCGATTTATGCTTCAATGTTGGCCTTTTTTGGAAGGAGAGATCGCCGTCATGATATATTAAAATTAATATCAGAATTAAAAGAGGTGTTCTTTATAAGCCTCTATTGGCATAGGCATTTTTATTTCTTGATTATGAAACTATATAATCCTTGATAATGATGTATCGTGAAAAGGTTGTAAATAAAGTGTATTATGAAGTTAATAATTGAAGATATCGCTTTAGGGTCAAGGTCATTCACAGCTGTTCGGCCTTATACTACTGCTTTGCTATCCTATCGCCGCGCAGGCGGGAACTCACACTCGTCATGACACTAAACCTTAGCATAAATCTGATAAGGGGAACCCTACATTATATATGGGGCGGGATGTCGTGAGGGAGTTCGTCATTAATAACCAAAGCGGCACGATTCCATTGCTAACTACTGTTGTACTCAACTGGAACAGATCGGATCTATTAAGGATCACTATCGAAAGTTACATTAAGACCGTCGAAATCCCCTACGAGTTGATAATTGTCGACAACGGATCTACGGACGATTCTGTACATGTAATTAACGAGCTAGTAAATAAATATAAAGACGAAATTAGCAGAGTAATATTATTAGAAAAGAACATAGGTGGTGAAGCCATAAACATAGGGCTGTCTAGAGCTAGAGGTTATCTTCTTCATATAAGCGAAAACGACCTAGAATACCTGCCACACTGGTCAAGTAAAGTGCTAAAGCTCTTTAAAGTCTTTGATAGACTCGGCCAGCTTTCTTTATTCTCCCCCGTTCCTAGCGATGAAGAGGTTTGGGAAGTTCATCCCATCAAAGAGGTTTTATATAAAGAAGGGGAGATAATTTATGAAGCAGCTGGTAATGTGGGGACATCGAGCGTTATAAGAAGAGAGGTATGGGACAAAGGGGTAAGAATCCATACAATAGTTACGAAAAACTTCCTGTTCCCTGACGACGAGAGGCTCTCGCAAGATATTAAAAAGCTAGGGTATATCGTTGCATGGTCGCCCTACTATTTAGTAAGAAACCTGGGCCATTCATATCAAGAGATGATAAGAAGGATCGATTACTATATTAAAAACTATGAATCCAAGGAATGGCTGAGAGTTCACGGATTGAAAAAAAGGTTAGAATATTGGGAAAAGAAAGTAAAGCCAGAAAGGAAAACTGAATTCGGTTACAAGCTTGACACTAATATATTGGTTCAGCCAGAAATTTCTATGCTCTTCAAACCTCAAGCTGTAGATGACAAAATACTTGATGCTCAGGCCTGGAGTTGTACAGACGCCGTAACTCCAGAGCTCGAGACCGTGAACCTCATATATAGCTTGATTAGGGCTACCAAACCGTCAGTATGCATCGAAACGAATCCATTTAGAGGCGTTGTCACGAAGGCCGTTTTGGAAGCCATCGCGGCCAATAAGCTGGGTTCACTATATTTAATATCCGAATACAACAAGCAGGATTTACTTAATGTCATCGGAAATTACAATAACGTGAGGTTAGTGCCTACCTTGGAGGACGCACGTTTGTTAGCTGGTAAAGTAGATTGCATAGTGATAGACTCTTTTGGTAACGATAAAGTAATGTTTGCTAAGTTCCTGCCTAAATTACTGTCGGGAAGGGGTATCATAATGGTCACTGGTGACTACGATAGATTCGATAGCGTTCTCAAAGCAAAAAATATTATAGAACGAAGAGGTTTTATATGCACAATTATATCGACGGCAAGGGGTTTCTTGATTTGTACTTCAAAAAGCAGCGTAATATCAAAATACTATTACTACAGCAGTTTCAGGGAAAAGTTAACATCCCGTCTAAAGAACTGGGGAGCACTTTTACGAGAGCTAAGTCGTGGAATGCTTTGTAAAACTTAATACTACGTTAAGTTCCATGAAAACGCTCAAGCGTGACGGTGCTAAGAAATCAAGGCTCTACCCGATGCATTCGCATAAGGGTCTTAAAAATGGCCCCCCTCGCTCGAGACCCGCGCCCCTTAAGGCGTGGCTGAATTTACAGACCTCCAGAGGCTTAGGGAGGTCCTAAGGGTTTACAGTGCGGCCTATAGTGACCGGGCCTTTGTCTTGTTAAGTCTCACACTTCGGGAGAGTGCCAGGGCAGTGACGAGGGATGGGGGCCGAAGTACATGGGGACGCCGTAGAGGTCCAGCACGTCCCTCCTCAGCGTGTCGCAGAGCACTATTACTATGTTGGGCTGCGTCAACGGCGCTCCAATTAGGCGTGGAGCTATACTTTAATAACTGTTCCGCCAGGAGGTCCTTTAGGTCGCAGGCTTAGGCCCCGTTCTCCCTCCGCGATGAGGTCAACGGGCCGGCGGCCGCCGGGGGCGGCGGGCTGACGGGCACTTAAGGCAGCCTGCAGCGGGGCGCGCTGGGAAGGGTCGTCACGAAGCCGCCCTGCTGGCAGGCGTTGGCGCCTTCATTACCTTACGCGTCGCCCTTCAAGTTCAGGAGGACTGTTAACTTAGGCGGCTGTGACCTTTAATGTCGTCAGAGTAAACCGTCAGCCTGGCGATGGCCTGGAAGGCGGCCGTGCCTGACCAGGTAAGGTGCAGGCGCGGGAAGGTGACGACCGTCCGTCCCTGCGCCTCATTTAGCTCACTCCGCCAGCCATTATTAAGTGCAGGGGCTTAGCCCTCGGCCGCGCCGACCTTAGTCGCGCAGGTCGTGGACACCTAGGGCCAGGTCGGCGGGGCCCGCGCGTCGCGGCCAACCTGCTCTCCGTGAGGGCTGACGCCCTTAGGGAGGCGGCGAGGCTGGCCTGCCTTAAGGCCTCAGCCGGGCTCAGGGTGAGGATGACCGACTTCATAAGGGGCGCTGAAGGCGCCCTCCTGTTGGGCTCGGGCCAGCTGGGCGGGGGGAGGCAGTTCGTCGACGTGGACTCGCCCGACGACCTTAAGCTAAGGCCTCCCCGCGGGCCCTTGAGGTCGCTAAGGCTGGAGGGCACGGGGGAGCGGTACCGCAGGTTCATCGAGCTGCTTGGGGTCGGCTCAAGGGGCATAGCGATAGCAGAGCTACGCGGCGAGGCCAAGGCCTACAGGAGGCTTAGGGTCAGGCTGCTTGAGCTTCACGCCCTTCTGGACGCCCAGTCCCTCGGGGCAAAACAGGGCCCTAGGCTAGCCTACTTAAGGAGGCTGCTTGGAAAGGGGGCGTAGCGCCCATGCTAGGAGGCCTCTTGCCTCAGCCACGCATGGGCCGCGCAAAAACTTAATAGTAAATAGTAAAGTTAGATAGAAAAGGTAAGGATACTTCTTCAGCTCCACGGAGTCATAAAGGTAGGCTCCAGCCCAGGGCGAAGTCAGCTACAGCAGCAAGCGTGAGGTACATCAGCCACGTCCCAGTTATCAGGTGGAAGTACCCCTTGATCCTAGTCCACTGCTTGGACGCTAGTAGGCTCGCCGGTATGTCTGAGATGTAGACCAACGACAGCAGTGTGAACAGTATGCCTACAGGTATGTCCTTTGCCTCAAAGAACACCAGCGCGCCTATTATCGATATCCATAGGAAGGCGACCGCCATGTAGCCATCTACCCTGGCGTCCCCTCCATTATACCTGCTCAGGCCTAAAGCGAACCAGTGCACCCCATAAGCAGTGAAGGCGACCGCTGCCATGTACAGCGCGTTAGGCGGGGTCACGTGGTACATAGCTATGTATGTCCACAGTATTACGGAAGTGAAAAACTGCATAAAGCCAGGCATCCAAATGCCCCACTGCCCCATCGATTTATTTAATGACTCGCTAGGCCCTGGGTAGCCGCTTACCTCCCACCCGCCGTAGACGTAGTACCCTGTCCCTAGGCCGAAAAAGCCAACTGCCAGAGGAAGCATGGGCAGGCTCATTTTAGCCCCTTTTCTAATAATATATGTCTCAGAACTTATTATTAGCTTTTTTAATGAATAGAACGTGTCGGCATGCCTCCTGCTTGATGTGTAGTTTGGCCATAGCAGCCTGGGCTGAACAGCTTTTACGTTAATAGAGGCCCTTCATGTCATTTTAGGCTTGCCCCCTTCTTAATAAGCGGTGATCCCCTGCGCTTACGCTGGCAGCGCCTAAGGCGGCGGGAGCGATAGGAGGAGCGCGGGCCCCAGCGCCGTCTACCTCAAAGGGTACCCATGACCCACGCGTGAAACCCTGTGGAGAACGCCGGCAGAGGGCCGTTCAATTGCGCCTGCCACGACTGAACGTAAGGTGAGTGAGGTCGTTAAGGCGCGGAAAGGCGAGCTGGGCTGGAGGCCTCCCCTTCCCAGGACGTGAAGGAGGTATGGTATCAGCATATACACCACTTATTAACTTTAACTGCGTTAAAGAGACCGGCGAACGTCATGTTAACAGCTGGGAGCCTGGCCCTCTGTGGCCTAGCTGCGGAGGCGGCCTTAAACGCGCCTCGACAGCCGGTTGAGGCGCGTAAGGTAAAGCCCTCAGGTGATCCCTGACCCTTACGTCAGCCCGCCCGGTAGGTGATATACCTTGAGGGATGGCGTAAGGCCTGAAAGGACTGACAAGCTCAAGGACGTCCTTGAGCTGTCCGGCAAGGGCGCTGCGGCGAGGACTGTTCCTTACCCTAAGGAGGTGGAGCTGAGGGGGAAGGTCTCAAGGGACCTAGTAGAGGAGGTCTCGAAGGTAAAGGGGGAGCCAGAGTGGATGAGGCTGCTGAGGCTTAGGGCGCTTGAGGCCTTCGAGAGGCTCCCAACGCCTAACTGGCTTGAGGGCGTGGAGAGCATAGACTTGGATGAGATAGCAGCATACGTGAAGCCCGCGTTGTAGCCAGCTTTGGTCCTTCTGTGTGGCGAGGCATTAAATTAGGAGGAGGCTGATGGCCTAGTCGGCCCCGGGCACTTTCCCTGAAGCCTGAGCAGGGGCTGCGGCGGCCCTCCCCTGCTGTAGTAGGCCTCACAGTCGACCTCAAAGTGCTCTTTTATGTAACTTTTCGTCATGTACCTCAGCTGGGACTCGTGAGCCCTCATGCACTCCATCTTCCTGGCCTTGAAGTCGCTCACGTCAACGTAGAAGATGGTTAGGTCAGGGGGCCTCCAGCCAGGGGAAAGTCGCCTGCGCCGGGGGAGGTATTGGAGATATTGGTGAAGGCGGTTACAGAGGGAGGGGAAGCGACGACAAACGAGGGACCTCAACCCATGGGGAGGAGGCCTGTAAAGTATGTAATAGGCGACCTCTGCCCTTACGCCAGAGGCCCTCATGGCCTCGTCAACGGCCAGCCCAGAGGCCCTGTGGTCAGGGTGAAGCTCGTAGCTGTGAGGCGAGACCACCAGGTCAGGCCTCAGGGAGGTCAAAATGCCTGCTAGGGCGGCCGCCGCCTCATGAACGTGGCCTATCAGCTCGCCGTCCCTGAAGTTGAGGAAGGCCGCGTTAGGCTGCGGTATGCCCAAGACGCCCAGGGCCCTGAGGGCCTCCTGCCTCCTCCTCGCCGCCAGGGCGTCCCCCCTCTCCTCTGGCCTTGGGGACCCAAGCCTGCCGTCCGTCATGTAAACTATGTGAACCTCGTGCCCCTCGGCCAAAAGCCTTAAGAGCAGCCCTCCGGCCTCGCACTCGTCGTCGGGATGAGGGGCAACGAAGAGCACCCTCACTGAGAACTCACCGCCAAGCCTCTCAGCCCCCTAGGTGGCTTGGAATTAAAAGTGTCAAAGGCGCAACGCCTTGACAACTTGCCTGCGCCATTCAATAGCGTGGCCTCGGGTGCGTACCCCCGCGATCCAAAGGGTCTCTGGCCCTCGGGCAATTTTCGATGCCGTGATACTGGCATTATTAGAGTTAAGGCAAGGGGAGCGCCACAACCTCTCGGCTCGGCCTGTCCCCTAGCTGTGGCCGGCCTTAGGCGTCAGGAGCGCTTGCGTACTCGTCCAGGAGGTGCGCTATGCCCCATGGGACTACCATGTCCTTGCGGGGCACTGGACCCTGGCCCGCGTAGGCCCTCACCTTAAGCTGCTTCCATGAGGTTCCCTGCTGCAGGAAGGGCATCGCGAGGGCCCTCCCGTTGCCGTCCAGGACCCTGTAGCCGTTCCCCTCCTCGACCACTATTATAGGGTCGTCAACGCCGGCGCCCCTCCTCCTGAGGTAATCGCAGGCCTTCTGCCTCAGCTCCGCCTCCAGCACGGGGTCTCCCTCCTGCGCCTTCATTCGGCTACTGAAAGCGGCCTGCCCGACCTCCTGGCGTTCTCCATGAGCTCCTCGAGGCCGCTCCCCCGCTCCGGCACGAGGCTAAGCCTCAGCTGGCCCTAGGCTCACCTCCCTGAGAGGCCACCTCACGCTGCACGACGTCAGCTCCCTGGCTATGGGCCAGCCTGGCCATGCGTATCCTACAGGTCGGCGGGCGGGGTCAAATTAACCTGCGCCCCTCAGGCTTTAGGTTGCCCTTCATCGGGCGCCTTTTGTCCCTGCGCCTTCGCCCTAATCATCTTATCGTGATTTGGCGCAGGGCTAACAGTGGCGGCCTCGCGGCCAGCTATGAACGCCGCAGCCTCGGGTTTGCTCTCAGCCCCGCCTGGCCCTGTCGTCCCCCTTGCCCAGCTCCCTCAGGATCTCCTCCCTCTGGCTTTCGTCAAGCATGCTGAGGGCCCACAGGGCCAGGGAGTAGTAGTCCTGGAAGAAGGGCGACATGAGGTTGAGCCCGTACATGCCCGCCACGTAGACGTAGTGGTCCGCCGGCCCCAGGTAGCAGTACCTGGGCCTCCCGCCGGTGGTGCTGGAGGAGTGGTACGCCACTATGTACTTTCGCTTCCCCCTCTTAACTATGATTATGTTGTCTATTGGCAGGCCGCACCTGGGGCACCTGCCATAGCCTTGACTCCGCGTGCTGTTGAGGTCGCTCAAAACGTTGACCCCTGACAGGCCGGTATACCTATTATTTAGTACAGAAATATAAGTATTGGCTACATGCGGCCCCGGGAGTCGTCCGCTCTCAGGGCTTGAGGGCG